>NZ_PPTF01000007.1 GCF_002902845.1 Chromobacterium sinusclupearum | reverse complement strand
AGCGGCAGATAGACCACGCCGTTCTGGTAGGCGTAAACCGTGCCGCTGCCATCGACCAGCTGGCCGTTGGCGTTCAGCGCCAGCTGCAACTGGCTGGCGCCTTCCGTCACCGTCAGGCTGCCGTGGTTGCTCAGCGCCTGCTGGTCATTGCTGTCCAGCGCCACGCTGCCGACCAAGGTGCTGGACGACAGCGTCAGCGGCGTCGGCGCGGTGCCGGCCGGGGCGCCCGCCGGCGTCAGGCCGACCTGCAGCACGGCGTTGCCGCCCTGATCCCAAAACACGATCTGGATGGCGTGCAGATTGCCGGCGGTGGCGCCGAGCGTCAGCGCGACATCGTGCTCGGTCTGCGCCTCATTGCCGGCGAACTGGCTGACCACCTGGCCATCGACGATGATCTGGAAACCGTCGTCGGCGTTGACGTTGAGGGTGTAATTGCCGGCGGCGGCGCTGAAGGCGCCGTTCAAGGTCAGGATCGATTGCGTGGTGACGCCGTAACTGCTGGCCAACTGCAGATTGGAGGCATTGCCGCCGAGGAAGGCATTGAGGTTGGCCAGCGAATTGCCGAGGTTGTTGCCGAAGTCGGTGTTGCCATGCCAGACGCCGTTCTGATCGCCAAAGTTCAAGGCGGTGGCGATGAAGCTGGCGGTGGGGCTGTGGTTGGTCAGGTCGGCCAGCACGGTGGACAGTGCGGTCTGGCCGCTGACGGGGCTGGAGATATGGCTGTCGTTGAGGCCGTACAGCAGAGCGGTCAGGCCATTGGGCTGGAAGCTGATAGCCGGGGTGTCCGGCGGCACCACATCCAGCGTGCCGCTGTCCGAGCCGGCGGCGGAGACATTGCCCAAGGCGTTGGTTTGGGTGGCGGATACGCTGACCGATTGGCCGTTGGCTGGCTCCGGGATGCCGAGGCTCAGCACGCCGCCCGCGTAGCTGGCGCTGACGGCCGGGTTGCTGCTGGTGACCGAGCCGTCGCTGTGGACGGTGAGGCTGCTGCTCGCGCCGCCATCGCTGATCGAAACCTGGGCGCTGCCGCCGCTGCTGAGGCTGTTCGAGTCCAGCGCGACGGTGGCCTGCACCTGGCCATGGGCCAGGTCGGTCGGGCCGATCAAACCGTTCGGGTCGAGGTGTTCGGCCACGGTGACGGTGGGCGCGGCGGGCGCGGTCAGGTTCAGCGTGCCGCTGGCGCTGCCGCTGCTGGAGGCATGGCCGAGGCTGTCGGTCTGAGTGGCGCTGATGCTGACCGCCTGGCCATTGGCCGGCGGGACGATGGCCAGCGTCACCGTGCCGTCGGCATAGCTGGCGCTGACGGCGCTGGACGAACTGCTGACCACGCCGGCGCTGTTGATGGTGACGGAGCTGCTGGCGCTGCCATCGTGGATGGTCAGCGTGGCGAAACCGTTATGGGCCAGGCTGACGGGATCGAGCGCGACGGTAGCCTGCACCTTGCCGCCGGCCAGGTCACTGACGCCGATCTGATCGCCCTGGGCTGTGTGCTCGGTCAGCGTGACAGTCGGGGCCGCCGGCGGCGCGTAACTGGCGGAGGCGTTCAACGAGACATTGCCGACGCCGTCGGTGACGGTGGCGGCGAGCGTGGCGGCGCTGCCGCTCAGCGGCAGATAGACCACGCCGTTCTGGTAGGCGTA
>NZ_PPTF01000065.1:26418-50085 GCF_002902845.1 Chromobacterium sinusclupearum | reverse complement strand
GCGGTTTCATGGAGAGCGCGGCGATGATACATCTGATGTGGAATCGCGAATCGCTGGAAGCGCCGAAGATCGTCGATTTTTCGCTGGACTACCTGCGTCCAGGCCGTCCGCAAACGCTGTTTGCGCAGTGTGAAATCACCAAGCAGGGCAAGCGGGTGGCGCACGTGCTGATCGAAGCCTGGCAGGAAGACCGCTCCAAGCCGGTAGCGGTGGCGCGCGCCCACTTCCTGTTGAGCAATTGAGCAGGCTCGGCATGCGAAATGAAAAGCAAACCGGCGCTTCCCCTGGGGATGACGCCGGTTTTTTCATGCGGTGCTATTGCGATGCGCGGCTGACGCCGCCATTTAAACAATAAATCGGACAAAGACAACAGAGGAAAGACCATGGCCAAGGTGTACAACTTTTCCGCAGGTCCCGCCGTGCTGCCGCACGCCGTGCTGGCCGAAGCGCAGAGCGAACTGCTGGACTGGCACGGCTCCGGCATGAGCGTGATGGAGATGAGCCATCGCGGCAAGGAATTCATGGAAATCATCCATGATGCCGAGCATGATCTGCGCGAACTGATGCACATCCCGGCCGGCTACAAGGTGCTGTTCCTGCAAGGCGGCGCTTCGCTGCAGTTCGCCATGGTTCCCTTGAACCTGCTGGGCGATAAAGACAGCGTGGACATCGTCAACACCGGCCATTGGTCCAAGCTGGCGATCAAGGAAACGAAGCGCTACGCCAAGGTCAATGTCGCTGCCAGCAGCGAAGACCGCAATTTCTCCTACATCCCGGAAGAATCCAGCTGGCAGCGCGACCCAAACGCCGCCTATCTGCACTACACCTCGAACGAAACCATAGGCGGCCTGCAATTTCCCTACATCCCGTCCGAGCAGCATGGCGTGCCGCTGGTTTGCGACATGTCGTCGGATTTTCTGTCGCGCGAGATCGACGTCAGCCGTTTCGGCATGATCTATGCCGGCGCGCAAAAGAACATCGGCCCGTCTGGCCTGACTGTGCTGGTGATTCGCGAAGACCTGTTGGGCAAGGCGCGCGCCGACATTCCGACCATGCTGAATTATCAGGTCCACGCCGACGCGGACTCGATGTACAACACGCCGGGCACTTACCCGATCTACATCGCCGGCCTGGTGTTCAAGTGGCTGAAGGAGCAGGGCGGCGTCAAGGGCATCGCCACCCGCAACGAGGAAAAAGCCGGACTGCTGTACCACGTCATCGACAGCAGCGGCGGTTTCTACTCCACCCACATCGAACAGCCCTTCCGCTCCAAGATGAACGTGGTGTTCAAGCTGAAGGAGGAGGCGCTGGACGAAATCTTCCTGCTGGAAGCGCGCAAGAATGGCTTGGCGCAGCTGAAAGGCCATCGCGCGGTGGGCGGCATGCGCGCGTCCATCTATAACGCGATGCCGATTGAGGGCGTGAAGTCCTTGGTCAATTTCATGCAGGATTTCGCGCGGCAGTACGGCTGATCCGTTTGCTTATGTCGATGCGAAAGGCAGGCCATCTGGCCTGCCTTTTTCTTATGGCGCCTCAAGCGCGCATCTTAAATTTCAGGATTCGGAGCAGTCTGCCGCGACGCTGATTTTCAGCGCGTGGCGGATGCC
Organism: Chromobacterium sinusclupearum; assembly: GCF_002902845.1. Classification (GTDB taxonomy): domain Bacteria; phylum Pseudomonadota; class Gammaproteobacteria; order Burkholderiales; family Chromobacteriaceae; genus Chromobacterium; species Chromobacterium sinusclupearum. The sequence goes on along the minus strand of NZ_PPTF01000065.1, from coordinate 48,478 downwards.
TCTGCTGATATTGCCGTCGCCCAGCGCCAGGGCGATGTCTATGCTCTCCGCGTCCAGATAGACATTGTGGCGAGCGCCGCCTTGCATTTTGACCGGCGCGCCGGCGCCGGATGACAGGCCCAGCGCCATTTTCACTTGCCGCTGGTCCAGCGGCCGCAGCATGCCGGAATTGGCCATGTAGTACACGCCGCTGCGGATTTTCTTTACCAGCGCGCCGCTGCGCCCGGCCTGGGTGATGACCCCTACCATTTCATAGCCGGGCAGGTCATCGAACTGATACAGCCTGGGGCGGCCGGGCTGCTCGATGTGGATACGGTGGGCTTTGTCGTCGCGCATGGAATTTACCGCCTTGCTGACCTAATGGATAGAGCTTGCTGCCTGTCATGATTTATTTTGTACACACAAAATTGGAATGCAAGGGAAATGTGTGTGTATAGCAATCTCCGCATTCAAAAGAGCGCTTGCGAGCGGCATGCCGGCTTGAGAAATGAAAAAGGCCCTGACGGGCAGGGCCTTGCTTGCGGCAGTCGGTTATCTGACCGAACTATGGCGTCTCGCGCGGTTTGGCATGCTTGACGTATTGGTCCAGCCAGCGGTCTTCCTCCCAGAGCATGTGCAGGATGGATTCACGCGCGCGGTAGCCGTGGCTTTCCGCCGGCAGCATCGCCAGCCGCACGGTGCCGCCCAGGCCTTGCAGTGCCTGGTATAAGCGCTCGCTTTGGATGGGGAACGTGCCGGGATTGTTGTCGGCCTCGCCATGGATCAGCAGCAGCGCATCCTTGATCTGATCGGCGTAATTGAATGGCGACATCGTCTGGTAGACGTCCTTGGCCTGCCAGAAATTGCGTTCCTCCGACTGGAAGCCGAATGGCGTCAGGGTGCGGTTGTAAGCGCCGGAACGGGCGATGCCGGCGCGGAACAGCCGGGTATGCGCCAGCAGGTTGGCTGTCATGAAGGCGCCATAGGAGTGGCCGCCGATGGCGATGCGGTCGCGGTCCGCCACGCCCAGCCGCACTACCTCGTCCACTGCCGCTTGCGCGTCCATCTTCAACTGCGGCAAATAGCTGTCGTTGGGTTCCTGCTTGCCTGCGCCGATGATGGGCATGCTCGGATCATCCAATACGGCATAGCCTCGCGCCAGCATGGCTTCCGGCCCCCAGTAGCCGACGCGGTTGAAGCGATATGGCGAATCGGTGACTTGCCCGGCGGCATCCGCGCTTTTGAACTCGGCCGGGTAGGCCCACATCAGCATCGGCAGCGGACCATCGCGTTTTGCCTCATAGCCGGGCGGCAGGTACAGCGTGGCGGTCAGATCGACGCCATCGGCGCGCTTGTAACGCAATTGCTGTTTCTGCACGCCTTTCAACTGCGGGGTGGGGTGCTGGAAGAAGGTCAGCTGGCGCAAGCCATCCTGCTCGCCAAGCGTCTTCAAGTATAAATTGGGCGGCGTTTCCGTCTGCTCGCGGCTCAATAATACGCGCTGGGCCTTGTCCAGAACGGCCAGGGGCTGCTCATACCAGGGCGCCTGGGATCGCCACAGCCGAGTGGTCTGCTTGGTGGTCAGGTCCAGCTTGTCGATGAAAGGGCGGTCGCCCTCGGGGCTGGCGCCTTCACCCAATAGATAGAGGCTGTTGCCGTCCGGACTGGTTTGCAACAACGATCGCCCATTGCGGCTGACCACCATGGTTGGCATGCCTGGGTCGGCATAACGATCTTCCGAACTGCGTTGGTTTAGCAGCTCCGCCGCGCCGTTGGCTTCGCCCGGATGGACGCGCCAGACCTTGATTTCACGCGTTTTCCACCAGTATTCGCTGACCAGGGCCAAGTCGTCGCGTCCCCACTGGATGCCGGCAAACCGGCTAGCCAGCTCCTGTAGCTTGAATGGCGGCTTCTGGAATGGCGCGGCCTGCAGGAACAAGGCGTCTCGCGTCTTGGCGGCCACGCCCGGGTCGCCGCCGTCCTGTGCTTCGGCCCAGAACAACGTGGCAGGCGCATCTTCCCGCCAGCCCACGTCGCGCGGGCCGGTTTCCACTGCGTCATTGCCGGAAGGCATGCGTTCCAGCAGCGGCCGTTGGGTGACCACATGCACGCTGCGGCCATTCAAATCCAGCACTTCGATGCGCTGCGGAAAGCGAATCAGCGGCACCAGGGTGGAGTAGGGGCGCTGCAGCTTGGTGGCCAGCAGGTATTGGCCATTCGGCGATGGCTGCACGGACAGAAAGCGGTCCGGCGAGCCGATGGGGTGGATTTTGCCGTTCAGCTCGGCCAGCGCGAGCTGGCTGTTGAGTTGATAATCCAGCAGGTCGGCGTCGTAAGGCGTTTTCAGCAGATCGGGATAGGTACGGGTCTGCGACAGCTTGCCGCCTTGGCTTTCCTGGATGTTCGGCCCGCTTGGGCTGCCTGACGCGGCTGGCGCAGGCCCCTGGCGCGCGGGCAACATCTTCACCAGGAGCTTGTCGCCCATCCAGGCCAAGCCGCTGCCGGTGCTGGCGTTCAAATGGAAGTCGCCAAGGCGGTGGGCGCGGGCGGTGGCCACGTCCAGCAACCACAATTCCACTCCCTTGTCGCCCCACAGGCTGAGCGCCACATGCTTGCCATCGGGGGCCCAGTGATGGTCGGCGATGCGCGGCCGCGCGGGCAGGCCGCTGACTTGCCGGGACTTGCCGCTGGCGATGTCCAGCAAGGACAGCCCGTTGCCGAAGTTGAATTGGCTGTAGGCGCGCATTTTGGGATTGAGGCGCAGCCCCGCCAGCCTGAGTTCCGGCTGGGCGACGTCGGCTATGCTGGGCAAGCCGGGGCGGCTGATCTGCAGCACGATGTTTTGTTGCGGGCTGAGCGATTGCTGCGGGGTGCGCGGCGCATCGACCAGCGCCGCCAGCTCAGGCGGCGGCGTTTGATAGCCGTCTGCCGCGGCTGGCAAGGGACTCAACAAGACGGCAAGAGTCAATCCCAGCAGGTTTTTCTGACAACGGATCATGCATTCTCCATATATTCGGCACGGAACGACGAGTCAAACTGCATGATGCTCGCCGCTTCGTCAAGCATTTGGCTTGCCAGGCTTCAGGCGGGCTGCGTGTCCAGCAGCGCCTCCGGCTGCAGGCCAAGCGGCGAGATTGTGGGATAGTTCAGGAATTGCAGGGTCAGGCTATCGCCATCGGCCCGGAAGCGGGTGGGGAAGCCCAGCGGCATGGTGGTTTTATTGGCGATGTGGCCGAATGGCAGGCCTGTGAATACCGGCACCCCGCTTATGCGGCGCAATTCCGCCACTACGGCATCGAAATCGTAGCGCGGGTCATAGACATCAACATGTTTCTGCATCGAGAAATCGCCAAGGAAGATCGCCTGTTGGCGGCTCAGCACCCCGGCCAGATGGAGCTGCTGCAGCATGCGCTCCACGCGGTACGGTTGTTCGCCCACATCCTCCAGGAACAACAAGCCGCCCTTGATGTCCGGCAGGTAAGGCGTGCCGACCAAGCTGGACAGCACGCTCAGATTGCCGCCCCAGAAAATGCCTTCGCCGCTGGCGCGCCCGCAGGGGCCGGCAACGTGCAGGCTGCGCTGCGGCGTGGTGAGGGTGGAGAAGAATTCGTTGATGGCGTAGCTGCTGGGGTGCGCATTGCCGAAATCGCCCAGCATCGGGCCGGCGAAGCTGCCCATGCCGCTTTTGGCCAGTAGCGCCAACTGGATGGCGCAAAAGTCGCTATAGCCTATCAGCGGCATGCCTGACTCGCGCAACCGCGCGCCGAGCCGAGCGAAATCGATCTGCGGCAGCAGCCGCATCGCGCCGTAGCCGCCGCGTCCGGCTACAACCAGCGACGGCAGCTGCGATTGGGTCAGCAAGGCATTCAGGTCGGCTGCGCGCTCGGCGTCGGTCCCGGCGAATCGCAAATACTTGCGCTCCAGCGCCGCCGTGTTTTCCAGGGTGAAACCGGCGCGGGCCAGCCGGGGCAGCGCCAGCTGGATTTGCTTGGCCGGGATGATGCCGGAGCAGGCGGTCAGGTACAGGCGATGCGAGGCGGACGGTATGGATTGCGGAGCGGGCACGGTTTGACATCCTTGCAAAATAGCGGCGCCTGCGCCCATGGCGAGACTTTGCAGCAGCAGACGGCGAGACGGATTGATAGTGTGGGTCATGAAGGTCGGACGGTCGAGCCGGAGACGAGTTCCGGGGCGCGCGGCCCCAATGCGGCCAGAGTATAAGGCAAAAGAAAAGGTCGCCTCCATCTGCGCAGGCGAAATCCGCGTGGGCCGGCCAGGCTGGATGGCGGCTATTCATGCCGCCGTCGCTCTCGAGAGTGGTCAGGCGTTCGTTCGCCAGCGCGGATGGCGGAAACGGAAACGCCACGCGGCGGGCGTGGCGTTTAAGCGTGGGAAAAGGTGATCACAGCCGTGTGTTCATGATCAATCCGGTGTGATCTGTCTTTGGGCTTGTTCGGCCAGGCTCAGCAGCCGTTCGCGCGGCATGCCGGCGGATAAGGCGTAGCCCCAGCCCTTGCTCCACCAGTAATAGACATTGACCGGCCCTTGGCTGGCAAAGTGGAAGCCGTTGTCGGTTCGCGGTGCCGACTCGCGCGCCACATACAAGGTCATGCGCTGGCCGGAGGCATCGTGATACATGAACTGAGCAACCGGTCCCTGGTTGCCAGGCAAAAGACGGCCGCCTATCAGCTCATAGCCGGCCTGGGCCAAGCGTGGCGGTTCGATCCGGCTTTGCATGCGGCGCGACAGCCATGCCACCATCTGGCCTTCCTGCTCCGCGGCGATCTCGACCGGGCGCTGGATATCCGGACTGTAGACGACATGTGCCATCGCAGCCTGTCGGGGCAGGCTATCCACGGCCGCCATCGGATGCGCGCCCTGATATGCCTGTTGCCCATACCAGCCGCCTCCAAGCCCCAGCGCGAACACCAAGCCTGCAGCCATGCTTTGTTGCAGCCAGGTCGGAAGGCCGCGCCGCTTGGCTGTTCTAACGGCAGCTAGCAGATTCGTCGGGACCGGCTCTTTCTGCCGCAGAGCCCACAGCTGGCGCAGCGCTTGGTCCTGGCTCCGCCATTGCGACAACTTTTGGGCCGCTTGCGGGTGGGTCTCAAGCCAGGCAGCGACGGCTGCGGCCTGGTCTGCAGTCAACTCGCCATCAAGATATGCCTGCAATACATGCTCGTCTGGCTCAATCACGTCTCTTCTCCATGCTCATCCATTAGCTGGCGCAAGCGCTCTCGGCCGCGGTGCAAACGCGACATCACGGTGCCGATAGGGAGGCCCAGCATCTTGGCGGCGTCCTGGTAGCGCATTTCCTCCACCACGACCAGCAACAGAATCTCCCGCTGCTCATCCGGTAACAGGCTCAATGCTTGGGAAAGGTCCCGCATTTGCAATGACTGCTCCTGCATGGGAGGCACAGCCATTCTGGCCCATTCCTCATCAGACAGCCCGACATGCCGGTTGGACTGTCTCGCCCAGTCAATATGGCGGTTGTGCATGATGCTGAACAGCCAGGCGCGGATGTCGGAATCCGGTCGCCATTGCTGCCAGTGGCGCCAGGCCAGTTCCAGCGTGTCCTGTACTAAATCGTCTGCGTTTGGCGCGTCCCGGCTCAGCACGCGCGCATAGCGGCGCAGCCGAGCCAAGTTGTCCAACAGCAACTGGTGAAAGTGCCGCTCTTGGGTTGACTGAACTATGGTTTCAGCTCCCGTTCAATTCTGCGCGACGCCAAATCGAGTTCGACTACGCTCAGGTCTTCATTCAGCGCCCAGGCTGTGCGGCTGTCTTGGCTAAAGCTGATGGCCTGACGTGGCCCGCGCAAGCTTTCTATCTGCGCCGTTGCCTTGAACGCCGGTAGCGAAACCTCGGTCAGCGAATTGCTCTTCAGATTTCCCGCGTACAGCGCTTTGCCATCTGGACGCAAGGCCGCGCCATAAGGCTCACGTCCGACGCTCACTGTGGACACAATGCGCCCGGATGGGGTGTCGACCTTGGCCAGCGTGTCGTTGCCGCTATTCGCCGCATACAGTGTTTTCCCATCTGCGGACAGCGAGATGGCGCGAATTTTGTTGAAGCCGCTGATCTCGCCGCGCAGGGTCAAACTGGCTGTATCCACCACGCTCAGCTTGTCGCTGCGGAAGTTGGTCACGTACAGGACTGAATTGTCAGGTGATAATTTTACGCCCTGGCGCGGACCGGAGAAGCCGGTGATGACCTTCAGCACTCTCCAGTTGGCTAGGTCGACCACGCTGACGGTATTGCTGGCCTGGTTGTTAACATACAGACGAGTGCCTTGCTTATCTATCGCGCTTCCAAAGGCGCCTGGGCCGAGTGCCAGGCTATCTTCAAGGCGAAAGGACTGGGCATTCCATCGCTCTAGCACGCCTTTGCTGCTGTCGGTCACATAAAAATGCTGCCCATCCGGCGAAAACACGATGTTGCGCGGCGTGACGAAGCCGGGCAGAGATGTTTGGAGAACGCCGCGCTTCAGGTCATACACTTTCAGGTGGTCGGTCTGGCTATTGCCCACTATCGCCAAGCGCTCGTCTGGACTGACTGCCAGCGTATTGTTCCGGATGTCGCCATCGAAAGGGATGGCGGAGGCCCATGATTGACCCGTGAGGAGCAATAGGGCGGAGACCCGTAGAATGTGCTGTTTCATGATTTCCCTTCTTGATTGGGGCGTGAATCGGCATCAAGGCTTGATCGTGTGCCACAGTTGTTTGAAGTTCTCTCCCTTTTGCTCTCCAGGCGCGCTGTCGTGGGCATAGCGGTACAAGGGCTTGCCGCGCCAAGTCCATTGCGGGGTGCCGTCATCGCGAATGGCAAGGCCTAACTCTCCTTTCGGCTGGTCTTCTTTGCCGGCAAGCAGTGGCGGCCACAAGTCGGCGCACGCATCATTGCACACACTGCGGCCAGCTCCGGCCTGGTCTTTATCGAAGACATACAAGGTTTTGCCGGCAGAGTCGGCCAGCAGCCCGTTCTGTATTGATGGCGGAGGCGATCCGGCTGCCGCCTGGGCTGCCAGAACGGATAAAAGCATTGCCGCAGCGATACGCGAGTGACGCATACTGAACTCCTGTAGTTTAAGGAATGAATCAGGCTGAGGTTTTCGTCTGACTCGAACGGTATACGCAGCGCGCGGGCGGATTATTCCGCGCGCGGCTAAAATTTTTTCCTAAGGGTCGTGCGCGTCAGCAGATGTAGACAACACCATCCCTTGCCCTTCGCGCCACTGCCTGAATCTGCGTACTGCTGGTGGGAAATGGCTGAACGCGGCCATTGAGATGCGAAAATGATCAGGGGGTAGGGCGGGGAGTTAAGTTATGGATCGTCGCGACGCTTGGAAAGTGTCGGATTGGCAAATGTCAACTTGGCGTGCTTTGGCTCGCGGCTTGTCGCCGCACGGTTCTATCGTTGCCATGCCTGGGACAATTCCTGGGACAAACGATATAGAAAAACGGCGGTAATTTGGTGTGAAGACGTGGAATGCGAAAAGGCGGGGAAGCCTTTATTTGCGGTACTTTGGGGGGGGCTTTTGGGGTTTTGAGGCTAGGCTTGAAAAACCGGGGTGGTGCGAAAGGAGAGACTCGAACTCTCACGCCTTGCGGCGCTGGAACCTAAATCCAGTGCGTCTACCAATTCCGCCACTCTCGCATTGTGGTGTGGGCTTGCAATTGCGGGGTTCGCCCGCATCTGCTCCCAGAAGAGGACGGAATAATAACGCAAGGAATCCGACATGACAAGTCTTGCCGACAGTCGGAAACTTATTCCCTTCGGCATGGTCTGTTGCTTACAATTCCAAAATATTTCCAGAACAACCAACTCAGGAGAGCTTCACATGCACCCCGACTTCCAGACGGCCTACCAGTCGACCCCTATGGCCGATGTGCGCAACAAAGTGCTGCGCAATACCTACGGCCTGCTGGGCCTGTCGATGATCCCAACCGTGATGGGCGCCATCGTCGGCACCCATATGAGTTTCGCATTCCTGGCGGGCAGCCCCATCATGGGCATGCTGCTGATCATGGCCGTGTTCTACGGTCTGGTGTTCGCCATCGAAAAGAACCGCTACAGCTCTCTGGGCGTGTTCCTGATGCTGGGCTTCACCTTTATGATGGGCGTGCTGCTGGGGCCTTTGCTGCAGTTCGCGCTGAAGTTTTCCAACGGCGGCCAGCTGATCATGACCGCGGGCGCGGCCACTTCCGTCGTGTTCTTCGTGATGGCAGGCATCGCCTCCACCACCAAGCGCGATCTGTCCGGCCTGGGCAACTTCCTGATGGTCGGCGCCATCGTGCTGATGGTGGCCGTGGTGGCTAACTTGTTCCTGCGCATGCCGGCCTTCCAGCTGATGATCTCCGCGGCCTTCGCGCTGTTCAGCTCGCTGATGATCCTGTGGCAGGTCAAGACCGTGGTCGATGGCGGCGAAAACAGCTACATCTCCGCCGCGCTGTCGATCTACATCAGCATCTACAACTTGTTCACCAGCCTGCTGCAATTGCTGCTGGCCTTCGGCGGCAACCGCGATTGATCTCCGTCCTTGCCCGCTTGACGGGCAGCAAAAAGCCCTCCGGTTTCGGAGGGCTTTTTTTATGGGCGCGGATCAGATCGCCTGTTCGTTGGTTTCGCCGGTGCGGATGCGCACCACCTGTTCCACCGGGGTGACGAAGATCTTGCCGTCGCCGATCTTGCCGGTGCGGGCGGCGGCCACGATGGTGTCGATGGCGCGGTCCACCAGATCATCCGGCAGCACCACCTCGATTTTCACCTTGGGCAGGAAATCCACCACGTATTCGGCGCCGCGATACAGCTCGGTGTGGCCTTTCTGGCGGCCGAATCCCTTGACTTCAGACACGGTGAGGCCGTTGACGCCGATCTCCGACAGCGCCTCGCGCACTTCGTCCAGCTTGAACGGTTTGATGACGGCTTCGACCTTTTTCATTGGGCAATGCTCCTGATAAAGCGGATGATGTTCGGGTAAATCAAAAAAAAATCCGATGCGGCCCCGGAAAGTCCGGTTCCGCCTTAAATGCGGCGATGTTTTGCTGTATTATGACGCCCTTTCCTGGTACTTGTCGCGGGTGTCTAATGTCTTACATTACCAAGCTGCGCGGTGGCATCGCTCTGTCACCGTTTCGTCTTGAAAAACTGCAGGCGGCAGCGGCCGATGCCGGTTTTAAGGATCTCGTCCTGACAGCCGAGTATTGGCATTTCGCGGAAAGCGACAGCGAATTGACGCTGGAGGAAGTCGGCGTGCTGGGCCAGCTGCTCAGCTACGGCGAACCGCCGCTGAGCGAGGAGCCGAGTGGCGAGCTGTTCCTGGTCACGCCGCGCCTGGGGACGCTGTCTCCATGGGCGTCCAAGGCGACCGACATAGCCCGGCACTGCGGATTGCCTAACATCCGACGGATAGAACGCGGCACTGCATTCCGAATCCAGTCCGCCGATAAATCTTCAAGTAAAGAGGCTCGCCACATCCTGGCGAGCCTCTTGCACGATAGGATGACGGAGACCGTTCTATCCTCGTTTGACGAGGTGGAAAAGCTGTTCGTCCATATCGACCCGCAACCGATGACCACGGTTGACGTGCTGAACGGCGGCCGCGCCGCCTTGGAGCAAGCCAACGCCACATTGGGTTTGGCGCTGTCCGACGATGAGGTGGAATATCTGGTTGAGAATTTCATCAAGCTGAAGCGCAATCCCAGCGACGTCGAGCTGATGATGTTTGCCCAGGCCAACTCCGAGCACTGCCGCCACAAGATTTTCAACGCGCAGTTCATCATCGACGGCGTGGAACAAGGCAAATCGCTGTTCCGCATGATCCGCGACACCCATGACGCCCATCCGCAAGGCACGCTGGTGGCCTACAAGGACAACGCCTCGGTGATCGAGGGCGCTTTCATCGAGCGCTTTTACCCGCAGCCGGGCAGCAATCAGTACGCCTACAACAGCGAACCCACCGATATTCTGATGAAGGTGGAAACGCACAACCATCCGACAGCCATTTCGCCTTTCCCTGGCGCGTCCACCGGCAATGGCGGGGAAATCCGCGACGAAGGCGCCACCGGGCGCGGCTCCCGCCCCAAGGCAGGCCTGACCGGTTTTACCGTGTCCAACCTGAATATCCCTGGCTTCAAGCAGCCGTGGGAGCTGTACCGCGACGAGCAGCCGGAATACGGCAAGCCGGGCCGCATCGCCTCGGCGCTGCAGATCATGCTGGAAGGCCCTATCGGCGGCGCGGCGTTCAACAACGAGTTTGGCCGTCCCAATCTGGCCGGCTACTTCCGCACCTTCGAGCATGAGTTTGCCGGCGAGATGCGCGGCTATCACAAGCCCATCATGCTGGCCGGCGGCCTGGGCAACATCCAGCAGCAGCAGATCCACAAGAATGAGATTCCGGAAGGCGCCTTGCTGATCCAACTGGGCGGCCCGGGCTTGCTGATCGGCCTGGGCGGCGGCGCGGCTTCGTCGATGGACACCGGCGCCAACAGCGAGAATCTGGACTTCGACTCCGTGCAGCGCGGCAATCCGGAAATCGAACGCCGCTGTCAGGAGGTGATCGACCGCTGCTGGCAGCTGGGCGAAGCCAACCCCATCGTCTCCATCCATGACGTGGGCGCGGGCGGCCTATCCAACGCCTTCCCGGAACTGGTGAACGACGCCGGCCGCGGCGCGATCTTCCACCTGCGCAAGGTGCATCTGGAAGAGAAGGGCATGACGCCGATGCAGATCTGGTCCAACGAGGCGCAAGAGCGCTACGTGATGGCCGTGCTGCCGGAGGATTTGGATCGTTTCACCGCCATCTGCGAGCGCGAGCGCTGCCCGTTCGCGGTCATGGGCGTGGCGACCGACGACGGCCACCTGCAGGTGCGCGACGATTACTTCGGCAACAATCCGGTGGATATGCCGCTGGACGTGCTGCTGGGCAAGCCGCCGCGCATGACGCGCGATGCCAAGACCGTGGAGTCGGCATTCGAGGTGCTGGACGCCTCGCAGTACCCGTTGCGCGAAACCGCCTACCGCGTGCTGCGCCACCCTACCGTGGCCGACAAGTCCTTTTTGATCACCATCGGCGACCGCACCGTAGGCGGCATGACCGCGCGCGACCAGATGGTGGGCTGCTGGCAGGTGCCGGTAGCGGACGTGGCCGTGACCACCATGGGCTTCAACACCTATCGCGGCGAGGCGATGGCGATGGGCGAACGCACGCCGGCCGCGCTGCTGAATGCGCCGGCTTCCGGCCGCATGGCCATCGGCGAGGCGCTGACCAATATCGCCGCCGCCTTTGTCGGCCACCTGGGCAACGTCAAGCTGTCCGCCAACTGGATGGCGCCGGCTGGGCACCCGGGCGAAGACGCCAATCTGTACCGCACGGTGGAGGCGGTGTCCGAGCTGAGCCAGAGTCTGGGCGTCAGCATCCCGGTGGGCAAGGACTCGCTGTCGATGAAGACGGTGTGGCAAGAGGGCGGCGAACAGAAGTCCGTTACCGCGCCCTTGTCGCTGGTGATTTCCGCCTTCTCCCCGGTTGAGGATGTGCGCAAGACGGTCACGCCGGAGCTGAAGGACGTCAAGGACAGCGACCTGATTCTGATCGATCTGGGCTATGGCCGCGGCCGCCTGGGCGGCTCCATCATGGGGCAGGTATGGAAGGATATGCGCGGCCGTTCTCCGGACGTGGAGAACCCGCTGCAGTTGTCCGCCTTCTTCAATACGGTGCAGTCGCTGCTGCGCGACGACATGTTGCTGGCCTACCATGATCGTTCCGACGGCGGCCTGTTCGCCACCCTGGCGGAAATGATGTTCGCCAGCCATATCGGCATCAGCGTCGACCTGCAAGAGCTGGTGATCGAGCGCCAGAACACCCAGCGCATGATAGACGACTACGTGCCGCCGGCGCAGGAAGCCGCCACCCATGGCCGCATCATGCGCGTGCTGTTCTGCGAAGAGCTGGGCGCGGTGCTGCAGGTGAAGAAGTCCGACACCTCGGAAGTGATTTCCCGCTTCATGAAGGCCGGCATCGGCCGCGAGCTGTTCGTCATCGGCCGCACCAACAGCTACGACCGTCTGGTGATCCGCCACAAGGGCAAGGATCTGTTCAGCGAGAGCCGCAGCGAGCTGTTCTGCGCCTGGTCCGAAACCAGCGCCCGCATGCAGCGTCTGCGCGACAATCCGGCCTGCGCCGACAGCGAGCAATTGCTGCGCAGCCACGCCAAGTCGCGCGGACTGTTCGCGCAGCTGTCGTTCGACGTGCACGGCAATCCGGCCGCGCCGTACATTTCCACGGGCAAGCGTCCCCGCATGGCCATCCTGCGCGAGCAGGGCGTCAACGGCCAGCTGGAAATGGCCGCCGCCTTCGACCGCGCCGGCTTCGACGCGGTGGACGTGCATATGAGCGACATCATCGCCGGGCGCGTGGCGCTGGCCGACTTCAAGGGCCTGGCCGCCTGCGGCGGCTTCAGTTATGGCGATGTGCTGGGCGCCGGCGAGGGCTGGGCCAAGAGCATCCTGCTCAACCCGCGCGCGCGCGACGAGTTCGAGGCCTTCTTCGGCCGCGGCGATACCTTCGCGCTGGGCGTGTGCAACGGCTGCCAGATGATGTCCAACCTGTCGGCCATCATTCCGGGCGCGGAGAACTGGCCTAAGTTCCGCCGCAACGCGTCGGAGCAGTTCGAAGCGCGTTTCAGCATGGTGGAGGTGGTTGCCTCGCCGTCGATCTTCCTGTCCGACATGGCCGGCAGCCGCCTGCCGGTGGTGGTCAGCCATGGCGAGGGCCGCGCGGTGTTCGCGCCGGGCGCGCAGGACAAGGCGTTGACGGCGCTGCGTTACATCGACTTCGATGGCCGCGCCACCGAAACCTATCCGCTGAACCCGAACGGCTCGCCGCTGGGCGTCACCGGCGTCACCACGCCGGACGGCCGCTTCACCATCATGATGCCGCACCCGGAGCGGGTGTTCCGCACCGTGCAGAACAGCTGGCATCCGGCGGATTGGGGCGAAAACGGCGGCTGGTACCGCATGTTCGCCAGCGCTCGGCGCTGGGTGGGTTGATCCCGCCTCGCATGCAAAACGGAAGCCCTTGGGCTTCCGTTTTTTTTGGGCTCAGCCTAGGGGCTGTTGACGTTTGGAGAGCGGTCGCGCCGGGATGTGTTTTGCGACGAATCGAGGCGTTTTGCGCGCCGCATAGTCATTCTCTGCCAGCGCGGAACAACGAAGAGTCGGCGCGAAAGGCGCCCGACCCTACGGGTTTGGCGTAGCTCAAACGCGATCCACTCACAAAACGTCAACAGCCCCTAGTGGCCGGGCGGCGCGCAGCAGGCGGTCGCGCACTGCGCGCCAGGCTGGCTCGTCAGGGGGCAGGATCACCAGCACGGATGGGCAGCCGCTGCCATCCGCCTCGTGCAGGGCGGCGTACAGCGCCTGGGCATAGGCGTCCGGGGTGGATGGCATTTGCCGAAACCAGCCAGCGGTGATGCCGGGCGCATCCATCGCCAACACGGCGCTGTCGCGCCACTGCGCGGCGGCCAGCACGCGCTGGGCCTCTGCCGGCTCGATCCGGTAGCAGGGCTGGCGCGGCGAGTAGTGCAAGGCCAGGTTGCCCGGCACGCGCGGCGCGTCGGGCGCGGCCTTTTCCGCCAGATCAAGATAGGGCGCCAGCATGTCGGCTGTAATGGCGCCGGGCCGCAAAATGGCGGGACGCGGGCTGCTGAGATCGAGAATGGTCGATTCAATGCCTACCGCGCAGGGCCCGCCGTCCAGCACGGCGGCTATCTGTCCTTCCAGATGCGACCGCACATGCTCCGCCGTGGTGGGACTGATGCGGCAGAATGGATTGGCAGAAGGCGCGGCAACCGGTTTTTGCAGCCGGTCCAGCACCTGCTGCAGCAAGGGGTGGCTGGACCAGCGCAGGGCGACGGTATCCTGGCCGGCATTGATGATGGCGGGCACGTCGCTTCTGGCCGGCAACACCAGGGTCAAGGGGCCGGGCCAGAAGCGCTCGATCACCGGCCAGGCATGATCGGGCACGCGGGCAGCCCAGTTCATCAAGTGATCCACGCCGGGCAGGTGGACGATCAGCGGATGGTCGGCCGGCCGGTTCTTGGCGCGGAAAATCGCCGCGACGGCCTCGGGATTGGTGGCGTCGCCGGCCAGGCCGTAAACGGTTTCCGTAGGCAAGGCAACCAGTTGCCCCTGGCGCAATAGCGAGGCGGCCAGATCCAGGTCTTCGGGTGTAGGGTGCAGGGACTTCATATTTCTCTATCGCGTTATGGATTACAAATGTCGCAATATTGCGGCGAGACAGGCGCGCTCAACGTTTCCTGGCGCATGGCCAGGCAGCAGGGGCATTGCCAGCGGCGAACGCCAGGCTGCCGGGTAGGCGCGCCGCAGTCCAGGCATGGCGCGCCGGCGAGCGGGGCGATTTCGCCGAAGCCCGGCATGCCGCAATCCGGGCACAGACTGGCCAGCCGAGCGGCCAGCTTCTCCGCGCAGCGGGCGATCATGGCCATCCGCGTCGGGTTGCGGTGGGCGCGCATATCGGTTTCCAGACGCAGCGGACCGGCAGCCAGATGCGCCTCGAGGTGCATGCGCAGCGCGCGTTCATCGGGCAGCGATTTATGAAACGCCGGCTCGCCGGGCCGGCCGACGATCAGGCCGTGCGCGGGGAAATCGGCCTGGCGCAGCAGCTCGGGCAGGCTGTCCAGGTCATGCAGCATCCAGTGGCGGTAATGGGTTTCCGGCCCGCTGATCCACGTTTCCACGGCGTATTCGCGCGCCGCATCCCAATAAACCAGCAGCTCCGTCGCCCAGGCGCAGCTGCCCAGCCAGGGATCGCCGCCGAAGCTGCCTTCGCTGCCGATGCCATGCCGCAGCCCGCTGAGTTCACAGGCCAGCTTGGCTTTGGCCAGGGCCGCGTCGCGCTGGCTGCCGGCGCGCGGCGTCTCGCCGGTGAACGTGCCCAGGCTGTCGGTATCGAAGCTATCGACCAGCGATAATCGCCAGCCTATGTCCGCCAGCGCGGGCGCCAGCGCTGCCTGCTTGCCATGGCGGGTCAACAGCGCGGGCTTGCGATCAAGCATCATGTCGCCAGCCTCCATCGGCATGCCAGCGCAGCGGCGTGTCGCCGTGCACGCAGTACAGATGCAGCCAGCCGTTTTCGATCAACTGCTTTGGCAGCGGCTGGCGGGACAGGGCGGCGGCCAGCTTGTCCGGCGGGGCGTCGATGCAGGCGGCCAGCCGCAGCGGCGCGTGGCGCAGGCGCTGGCCATCGTGCACGGATTGCCAGGACAGGCCGATGCGCAAGTCGCCGCTATTGCCTTCGAACACGCCGATGCGGCCGCCCACCACATTGTGCAGCAGCTTGTTGCCGCTGCCGAAACGGCGCGGATCCACGGTGGAGGCGAAATACTGCATATTGATCCAGTGGGCCACCACCATGGGCGCGGCCAGAATGGTTTCCAGCCCTTTTCCGTCCGCGTCCTGCCGCCAGTCGTAATCATGCAGGAAGGCGCGGCCTTGCAGGTCCAGGTCTCTGGTCTTGCCGCGCGGCGCGGCGATGAACAGCGCATTGTCCGCCAGCGCCCATTCCGGGCGCGTTTCCGCCCAGTCATCGCCTTTTTGCCGCATTTTTTCCAGCAGGGCCTGATCGCTGAGGCAGGCGTCGAGATTGACCGCCGGCGCGCGCCGCCGCCTGGCCAGTGCGGAAGCTTCCCGCAATTGCGCCTCAAGCCCTGGCAGGCGGGCGCGGACATCGGCCGCCTGCGCATCGGTGTCCAGCAGCAGGATTTCATCGCTGTGCGTCAGGTGCAGCGCCGGCAGGAAAACGGTGTCCGCCGGGATGGGCTGGCCTTGCTCGGCCAGCAGCGCGCGCAGCGCCGGATCATTCAACCAGCTGGCCAGCAGGCGGACATGCTGGTGGCCGCCATGGCCGCCGCAAGCGCCGCATTGCAGCGCGGCGGCTTGCGGATTATTGCTGGCATGGCTGGCGTGGCCAGTCAGCAACACCCAGGGCGCAAGTTCACCATTCAGACCCATCGCCGGCAGCAAGCCCGCCGCCAGCTTGGCCTTCTGCTCCAGCGGCAGCGAGGCTTGCGGCACGGGGGCGGCGCTGTGCCGGTTCAGCCATGGGTCCAGATCCGGCAATTGGGCCTGGCGCGCGCGCGGCAAGCTGCGGCTGGCCAAGCTGGCGATTTTGCCCAAGCCCATGCTTTCCACCAGGGCAAAACCAGCCGCGGGCGAGCGCTGTAAGGCCTGCCAGCCGCGGCGTCCCGCCGGACGCGGTTGGCAGGCAGACGAGGTGGCTTCCCAGGCAGGGCCAAGCAGGACCGGGAGGCGCGGCTGGGCGGATTCGCTGCCCGGCGGCCGGTAGGCCAGCGGCAGGCCGAAAAAGCCGGCGAAGCCATGGGTATGGCATTCGGGAATGGTTTCTTCCAGCGCGCGGCGCAAAGGCTCCGAGCGCACATCGATGCAGAACACGGCTTGCATCGCCGGGCGCGTGCCGGTTTGCGCCGGCGAGGGGCGGCACAGCGCCTGCGTCAGCGGCAAGTGCAGGGACAGCTCATGCGCGCGCTGCCAGACTGCGGCAAACGGGTTGGCACGGCAGTCGCCATGATGTTGCCACGCATGGCGCCAAGACGCCCAAGCGCTGTCCGCGTCGCGCCGGCCATCATCCAGCAGGCACTCCCAGGCCAGCTGGATGGCCAATAGTTCTTGCAAGTGCCTATCGCTTTCGCCCGTCAGATGGGCTTGCCAGGCGAGGTAGGCGCACCAGCCGGCCCAGCCATTGTTGCGCATCAACAGCGCTTGCAGCCATGGCGCAGCCCAGTCGGCGTCCGGCTGCAACTGGGCGATGCCGGACGCCAGCATGGACTCGGCATCGGCAGGCAGACGCATCGCGAGCTGTCGCAAACGCTCACGCATCTGCGGCGATGCGGTCAAACCGTAGGGATGGCGCATCTGCTCCCGCCAGGCGGCGTAAAACCCTTGCTCATGCGACAAGTGCCAGTTGGCCTGGTCGCGATCGAACCAGGCGGCGCAATACTGGCTGATCTGCTGAATGACGACATCGGTCCAGCGCTGGGCGCTCATCGGGCCGGCAGGGACGGCGCAGAGTTCGGTAAGAAGGACAGGCGCGGCAGGGGGCGCGAAAGACTGGCGCGCCCGTTCCAGCCAGGCTTCCAGCGAATCGGTCCAGCCGGTCTCGTTCAGCGCGGCCTGCAAGGCATCGCGCGTGATTTCGCCGCTGCGCCAGGCGGCCAGGTATTCGCTTTGCGGCAGGTGCAGCGGGCTGTTGGCCACGTGAAGCAGGGTATCGGCCGCCTGCTTGAAGGAGCGATCCCGCAAGCCCCAGTAAGGCGAGCTGGCCACCAGGCTGTCCAAGGGCCAGGACGGGGCAATGGCGGATAAGGCCTGTTCCACGGCCTGCTGCCATGGTGCGGCGAGCTTAGTCATGACGGCCTCCTTTCAGCGACAGTTGCCAGGATGGGATCGGAGTCTGGATCCGGGGCTGGTGCCAGGCGAGCATGCACCACCATTCATCCAGATGAAAACCGGCGAAGGCATGCGGATAGAGCCGGCGCGCCAGCCAGCCTTGCGGGTGGCGCAGCAACACTCCCTGCAGCAGAAAGGCCGCGGCGAAAATCGCGCCGAGCAGCCATTGGCTCCACGCTGCGGGCGGCTGGCCATGCCACGGCAGCGCCTGGGTCGCCAGCGCATGCAGCAGCAGATAGGATTGGCACAGCGCCAGCGTCGCCAACAGGCCTGACGGGCCGCGCAGCAACACGCCCATGCCCAGCCCCATGCATAGCCAGAATAGAGGCGGCAGGGCGGCAGCCGGCAGCCAGCGTTGCCACAGCCATTGCGAAACGGCCAGCGCCAGCACGGCCAGCGCGCCGCGCGCAAGGTGCGCGGGCAGGCTGTCGGCTTCGTCGCCGCCGGCCAGACGCCGCGCGGCGCTGTCACGTACGGCATTGCCCGCGCTGAGAAAGGCATGCGCCTTATACAGCGAGTGGGCCAGCAAGTGCAGCAGCGCCAGCGAATACAGGCCCATGCCGATTTCCAGCAACATGAAACCCATCTGGGCGCAGGTGGACCAGGCCAGCCGCAGCTTGACGCTGATGCGGGTCAGCATCACCAGGCAGCACACTGTCGCGCTCAGACCGCCCCACAGCATCAGCAGCGCATTGGCGGCAGGCGCGGTTTGCAGCAAAGGCGCAGCCTTGATCAGCACGATGCCGCCCAGATTCACCACGCCGGCATGCAAGAGGGCGGAAATCGGTGTGGGCGCTTCCATTACCTGGGTCAGCCAGCCATGGAAGGGCAACTGAGCGGTCTTGATGCCCACCGCAGCCACAAGCAACACCGCAGCCAGCATGGCATAGCCGTGGTTTTCGATGGAGACCGGCGCCGTTGCGGCTGCCGTCAGGTCCAGGCTGCGGCCGGCGCAGGACCAGGCGAGCCCGCCGGCGATCAGCAGCAGCTCCGCCAGCCGGCTGGTGCGCCGCTCTCGCCGCGCCGCCAGTTGGGCGGCAGGCCGGCCGGGGTAGAAAGTCAGCAGCGTTTGCAGCGCCAGGCTGCACACTATCCACGCCGCCAGCATCAGCAAAAGATGGGTGCCTTGCACGACCAGCGTGACGGAAGCCAGCAGGCATCCCAGCGCGCGCAGGAAACGGTGCTGGCCGGGCTCGCCTTGCATGTAGCGGCGTGAATAGCGCAGCACCATCCAGCCCAATAGCTGAACCAGCGCCTGCATCAGCCAGGCAGCGGCGAACCAGGGCGCAGATGGAGTAAACCAAGCTAAGGGCAACAGCAACAAGCCGCCGAAGAGGGCGGCCGCTTCAGCCGCCCGCCAATGCGTGCGCAGGGCAGGGCCTGGCCAGCAGGCTGGCAACAACCAGGCCAGCACGATGGCGACGGGCAGGGCGTCGGAGAGGGAAAAGGGCATAGAGAGGCTCCGTCTAAAGCATGCCGGCACTTTGCCCTAATCGATATGTTCAGTAAAATAGATTAAATATTAGTTTTCATTCTTTAATAAAGAACAATGAGCCGACTCAACTATCACCATCTGTATTATTTCTGGTCGGTTGCCAGCGAGGGGCACCTCACCCGGGCTGCCGAGCGCTTGCATGTTTCGCAATCGGCGTTGTCCGCGCAAATCCGTCAGCTGGAAGAACAGCTGGGCCAACCGTTGTTCCTGCGCGAGGGCCGCAAGCTGCAATTGACCGAACTGGGCGCGGTGGTGATGCGTTACGCCGAGGAGATTTTCGCCCTGGGCAACGAGCTACTGGCCAGCGCGGCATCCAGCGAAGGCCGCGGTGGCACGCTGCGCATCGGCAGCGTGGCGACCTTGTCGCGCAATTTCCAGGATTGGTTTTTGCAGCCGGTGCTGCGCCAGCAGCAGGTGCGGCTGATGTTGGAAGCGGGCAGCCTGGAGGAGCTGCTAGCCAGGCTGAAGGCGCATGAGCTCGACGTGGTGCTGTCGAATCGGCCGGTGCTGGCCGATGACAAACAGGCCTGGCGCTGCCGCACCCTGGCGCGCCAGCCGGTGGTGCTGGTGGGGCCGCCGCTGGACGCGGGACAGGATTTCCATATCGAGCGCGATCTGACGCGCCTGCCCTTGCTGGTGCCCAGCCGCAAGAGCGAGATCCGTCTGCGCTTCGACCTGCTGTGCGAGGAAATGGGTTGGAAGCCGCAAATCCGGGCGGAAGTGGACGACATGGCCATGCTGCGTCTGCTGGCGCGCGACGCGGGCGGCGTGGCGCTGCTGCCCGCCATCGTGGTGCGCGACGAACTGGAGAAAGGTTTGCTGCAGCAGTATTGCCTGGTGCCTGAGGTAGAAGAAACGTTTTATGCCATTACCGTGCAGCGGCGCTATCTGTCGCCGCTGTTGACGCAATTGCTGCGCGAGGTGGAATGAGTTCGTAATGTCAAACGCATTTCGGGTAGGATGCGGATTTCTGCTTGTGGAGACAGACTATGCGTTTGACTAAAATCATGCATGTTGCGATAGGCATGCTTTTCGCCTGCTGCGCTTCCTTTACGCTGGCTGCGGGCTTGCGGCTGGTTGATATTCCAGCTACCAAAACGATTCCGGCATTGAAAGCCGCGATTTGGTCTCCGTGTTCAAAGCAACCGGAGAGCAGCCAGGTCGCAGCCTTCATGGTGAGCGCCAGTCGCAATTGTCCTTTGGATGTCGATAAGCTGCCCCTGATCGTGATTTCTCACGGTTTTACCGGCAGCATGTACGGCCATCATGACAGCGCGGAAGCTTTGGCTGATAACGGGTTCCTAGTGGTGTCCCTCAATCACACCGGGGATAGCGGGATGAGTATGAAGTACCCTTGGGACATGTTGGCTTTTGAAAGACGGCCAATCGAGATCAAAAGGGTGATTGACTATATGCTGGGTGAAGCGACCGAAGCCTCGCAAATCGATTCCTCCAGGATCGGCGTCATGGGTTTCTCGCGCGGAGGCTTTACGTCCTTGGTCATTGCGGGCGGCGAGCCAGATTTTGCCGGCTCGGAAGTGCGCTGCAAGATCGATCGTCCGCTGTGCCGACAGCTTGAGCAAGAGGCCAGGGGTACCCGCCAATGGGTGCGCGACGATAGGGTCAAGGCTGCCGCAGCGCTTGATCCGCTGAATGCTTTTCCGAATGCCGCCAATCTTGCAGGCATCAAAATTCCCGTGTTCCTGTGGATTTCGGAGAAGGGCGGTGATGGAGTAGAACCGGACACGGAGGCCAAGCTGCATAAACTGCTGCCAACCTTGCGCGATTACAAAGTAGTACAAAACGCGGGCCACTTTGCCTTCCTTGCGCCATGCGCGGAGGCGCTGGTCAAGGAGGAACCGGAAATCTGCCAAGACGCGCCAGGTTTTGACCGAACGGCCTTTCATCATGATTTGAATGCTTCGTTGGTCGCTTTTTTCCGGACCGCCCTGACGCCATAGGGCCTGCAGCCGCTTAACCGGCCTAAAGCCGGCCCATGGGCCAAGCGGGAAAATCTCTAGTCCGAAATGCTCTCATGCGCTCCAGCGTCGCCGCGCTTCCAGTAGCCAGCCACGCGCATCCGCTCCTTATCCAGCCCTTGCGCCAGCAGGTGCTTGTGCAGCGGGCGCATTTCGCCGCTTTCCCCCGCAGCCCAGACATAGCCTTCGCCGGCGGGCAGGGCGGTTTGCTCAATGGCTTGCAGCAGGTCCTGCCCGCGCTTGCGGTAGCGCCAAACGATTTCGACGCCGGCCGGCGCGGCAAGCGGCAGTCGGCCATCCTCGTCGTCCACCAATATCCACGCTTGCCCGCGGGCGCCGGCCGGCAATGTTTCCAGCCTCCGGGCGATCGCCGGCAGCGCCGATTCGTCGCCTATCAGCCAGTGCCAGTCAAAGCCGGTCGGCACCACGCGGGAGCCGCGCGGGCCGCCTATGCCCAGATAGTCGCCAGGCTTGGCGTTCACGGCCCACTGCGCGGCGACGCCGCCGGCGTGCACCACAAAATCGATATCCAGTTCGCCCTTGGCCGCATCGTAACGGCGCGGCGTGTAGTCGCGCATGACCGGCTTGGGTCTATCCGCGGGGAAGCTCATGCCGCCCTCGCCCATGCTGGGCGTAGCCGGTTTGGCTTCGCCGGGGGCGGGGAAGAACAGTTTGATATGGTCGTCGAAGGAGGCGGAGACAAAGCCTTCCAGATCGTCGCCGCTCAGCGTGATCCGCAGCATGGCTGGCGTCAGCCGCGTTACCCGGCTGACTTGCAGCAGGCGGAAGCGGGTGGCGTGGCGTAGTTTTTGTATCGTCAGGTCTTGAGTCATGCGGCGCTCCTTAGGATTTGGTCTGGCCGGTGATTTCGGCGGTGGCGCGTTGCAGAATGGCGGCGATGCGGCGCTGCTCTTCGGCGTCGGCATAATCGCGCAGCAGCAGCGCATGTTTCAGGGCGCGGCGCGCTTCTATCATTTCCTTGGTCCAGCCGGCAGCGCCGTCTTCGCCTATTTCCTCGCCGGCATAGGCGCGGCGCGCCAGCTCCATTTTGCGGCCGATATGGCGCAGCTTGGCCAGCATCAGTTCCACATGCTCTTTTTGCTCCGCCAGCCGATTCTGG
>NZ_PPTF01000065.1:0-26394 GCF_002902845.1 Chromobacterium sinusclupearum | reverse complement strand
TAGGTCAGCGCCGGGTAAACCATGCCCGGGCTGGGGCTGTAATAGCCGTTGGAGCGGCTGGCCAGCTCTTTGATCAACTCATAACCGTGAGCCGGTTGCTCATTGATCAGCGCCAGCAGCAAGAGCTGCAGATCGTCCGCGCCGAACTTGCGGCCGCGCGTCATTTCGCCGTCGCCGCCGCGGTGGCCGCGTCCGCCATGGCCACGGCCAAAGGCATGCGCGCACAGATGGAAAAGGTGTTTTGCTCTCATGGCATCCTCTTTTATATCTTAAGATATGAGTCTTAAGATATATATCGTAAGAGTGCTTGTCAAGGAACTCTTGCGCATGGCCAGGCCGCCCCTCGTCGCGATATCGGCGATGGCGGGGTGAGCGTGGAAGGCAAGCGGCTTGAAACGGGGATGGCAAAGGATGGCTCCCCCAATGGATCAGGGGAGGGAGGCGTCAAGGCGAAAGTAAGAGCGCGCCGGTGGCGTCAGATGCCGCGCGCTAGCTTCTGCGCGGCACGGCCAGGATGCGCGGCGCGTGGCCGCAGTGAGCCAAGAGGCGCGCCAGATCGGCCACCGGCACGCTCAAGGTGGCGGTATTGACCAGCGGGTGGCACAGGATGGCGTCCGCCGCCCACAGAGCCTCGTCCACCACGATAGTGACGTGTTGATTGCCGTCGTTGACGGCGGCCAGCAAAGTGACCGATCCCGGCTCCAAGCCCAGGTATTTCTTCAGCCGCTCCGGCGAGGCAAAACGCAGGCCTTTGACGCCCAGCATATCGCCCAGCGTCTTGATGTCGACGCCGGCTTCGGCGGGCACGGCCACCAGAAAGTGACTGCGCCCCTTGGCGTCGCAAAGGAAAAGATTCTTGCATTCCGCGCCGGGCAGTTCAGGGATCAGCCGCGCCGCTTCTTCGCAGGTATAGACCGGCGGATGCTCGAAACGCTGGTAGCGGATTCGCTGCTCATCCAGCAGGCGATACAGGGCATGTTCCATGATGACCCTCCTGATTCTGTGTCGCTCGAAGCTAGCATGTCTGCCCGGCTGCCGTCATCTTGCCGTCAGCAATGGGATCATCTGGCGGAGCGCCGCTATCGCCGCGTCTGGCGAGCCCTCGATCTGCGCGCGGACAATCGCGCCATCTGCCGCAAGCGCCAGCATGCCGGCTTGCCGCGCCTGCTGGGCGTCCTCCGGCAGCAGCGAGGCTATCGCCTGGCGCATCTCCGTTTTATGGCGCCGGACCGCATCGGCCACGGCAGGATCGGCGGGGATTTCGCCCAATCCGTTGATGAAGGCGCAGCCACGGAAATCCGCGCTGGCGAACCATTCGGCCAAGGCCTCCGCCAGCGCCGCCGGGCCGGCTTCGGCATGGCGATGCAGGGCATCCTGAAACCACTGCATCCATAGCTGGTGACGCTGCTGCAGATAAGCCAGGATCAACTCGTTCTTGCTGGGAAAGTGGCGGTAGAAGGTGACTTTGCTGACGCCGGACTCCGCGATGATGCGGTCTATGCCGCTTGCGCGGATGCCTTCCAGGTAAAACAGGCGGTGGGCGGTGGCAAGAATGCGCTCGCGCGGCGGCAATTCGGCGATGAGGCTGGAGGCTGGAGTATGCATGGCAATGATTGTAGACAGATTTGTCTACTTGGGTATAGGCTGATGCGAGGCAGACAGACTTGTCTACTTTGTTAAAACGCAGCCAAGGGAGAAATATTTTGGAAATCCGCCCGCCATTGCCGCCATTCAGCCGTGAAACCGCCATCGAAAAAATCAGGCTGGCCGAGGATGCCTGGAACAGCCGCGACCCAGCGCGCATCGTGCAGGCCTACAGTCCCGATACCCGCTGGCGCAACCGCGTCGATTTTCCGCAGGGCCGCGCGCAAGCTCAGGCGCTGCTGGAGCGCAAATGGCGGCGGGAATTGGACTATCGCTTGATCAAGGAGTTATGGGCCCATGATGGCCATCGCATCGCCGTCCGCTTTGCCTATGAATGGCATGACGATGCCGGGCAGTGGTACCGCAGCTATGGCAACGAGAATTGGGCGTTCGCGGCGGATGGCCTGATGACGCATCGCCACGCCAGCATCAACGACCTGCCAATTCGCGAGGACGAGCGAAAGTTCTTCTGGCCGATGGGCCGCCGCCCGGACGGCCATCCCGGGCTGAGCGAATTGGGTTTGTAAAGCCTGCAACATTCGATGGACAGGGCAAGGTGTGACTGATTAGTATGAATGCCTTTGGCATTTCCTTGTCTGGAGCTATCCATGCTTGAAACCATCCGTCGGCGCTTCCAGGCGCTGCAGCCCCAAGCGGATTTCTGTTCCTTGCGCTATGTGGAGGAAGACAATGAGCGCTTGTCCGTTCGCCAGGGGCGGCAGCAGCCGCTGACCCGCCGCCATGATCGCGGCGCGATGATCGCCGTGTGCGATGGCGGCGGCTATGGCTACGCCGCCACCGCCGATTTGAGCGAGGCGGGCCTGCGCGCCGCCTTCGAGCACGCCCGCGGCTGGGCGCGCGCCACCGCCGGCCAAGGGGTGTTCGATTACCGGCAGATTCAACTGCCCAAACCGCAAGGCCGTTATCAGGGCGCGGGCAGCGACGCCGCGTCCGTGTGGCCGCGCGCTTCGCTGCTGGACCTGCTGCTGAGCGAATCGGCCGCCGCAAAGGGCAACGACAGCCGCGTGGTGGACTGGTCGGCCAGCCTGTTCCGGCAAGACATCCATCAGTTGTACCTGACTTCCGACGGCGGCGAAGCCGAGCAGCGCCTGCGCGCGTTGACGCCGTCCCTAGTGGTGACCGCGTTTGCCGAGGGCCGGGTGCAAACCCGCAGCCTGGGCGGCCAGTACGGCGGCCTGGGCCGTCAAGGCGGCGTGGACCTGATCGCCGAGGCCGGCCTGCGCGGCGCGGGCCGCCGCGTGGCAGACGCGGCGCTGCAACTGCTGTACGCGCCGAACTGCCCCAGCGGCAAGATGGATCTGCTGCTGATGCCGGAACAGATGATGCTGCAAATCCACGAGAGCATCGGCCATCCGCTGGAGCTGGACCGCATCCTGGGCGATGAGCGCAACTATGCCGGCACCAGTTTTGTCACGCCGGACATGTTCGGCCATTACCGCTATGGCTCCGAATTGCTGAATGTCACGTTTGATCCCTTGCTGAAAAACGAACTGGCCAGCTATGGCTGGGACGATGACGGCAAGGCGGCAGAGAAGGTCTGGCTGATCCGCAACGGCATTCTGGAGCGACCGCTGGGCGGCGACATTTCCGCCGCGCGCGCTCGCCTCAACGGCTTTGCGCTGGATGGCGTGGCCAATAGCCGCGCCTGCAACTGGAACCGGGCGCCGATAGACCGCATGGCCAATCTGAACGTGGAGCCGGGCGACCAAAGCCTTGCGCAACTGGTGGCCGGCATCGAGCGCGGCGTGCTGATGCAGACCAATGTCAGCTGGTCCATCGACGACTCGCGCAACAAGTTCCAGTTCGGCTGCGAGTGGGGACAATTGATCGAGAACGGCGAGCTGAAAGGCGTGGTGCGCAATCCCAACTATCGCGGCATTTCCGCCAATTTCTGGCGCTCGCTGAAGGGGGTCGGCGATGCCTCCACCTTCAATGTGATGGGCACGCCGTATTGCGGCAAGGGGGAGCCTAACCAGGTGGTGCGAGTGGGCCATGCCTCGCCGGCCTGCGTATTCGGCGACGTGGACGTATTTGGAGGAGCGGCATGATGCGCGCGCATTTGCAAGCATTGGCGGCGGCGCTGAGCAGCCTGCTGCGTGAGGGGGAAGGCTATACCTTGTGGCTGGAGGCGGAACAGACCGATTTCGTCCGTTTCAATCATGGCAAGGTCAGGCAAGCCGGAGCGGTGGAGCAGGCGTATCTGGACATGCGGCTGATCCGCGGCCAGCGCCAGGCCACGCAACAATTGTCCTTAAGCGGCGGCGCGGACGATCTGGCGCTGCTAGAAGCCGCATTGCCGGAATTGCGCGCGGCCTTGGAGCAAGTGCAGGAGGACCCTTTCCTGCTGCTGAACGAACAGCCGCAAAGCAGCGAGCGCATAGGCCAGCACACGTTGCCGCCGGCGGAAAGCATGGTCGCCGATATTCTGGCCGCCGCAGAAGGCCACGATCTGGTGGGCATCCTGGCCAGCGGCCAGATGAGTTTCGGCTTTGCCAACCATCTGGGCCAGTTCAACTGGCAGCAAGGCGAGAGCTGGAACTTTGACTGGAGCCTGTATTCGCATGGCGACAAGGCGGTCAAGCGCAGCCAGGCCGGCACGGCGTGGGACGCCGCGGCGCTGGGCCGCGCCATTGACGAGGCGGCCGGACAGCTGGAGTGGCTGAAGCTGCCGGTGAAGACGCTGGAGCCGGGCGAGTATCGCGCTTACTTCACGCCCAGCGCGCTGGGCGCGCTGCTGAACATGCTGAACTGGGGCGGGGTGTCGGAAAAGGAAGTCCGCAGCAAGCGCAGTCCGTTGCTGAAACTGGCGGAGGGCGAGGTCAAGCTGTCGCCGCTGGTGCATCTGGCGGAGGCGGGCGGCGAGGGTTTGTCGCCCTTGTTCCAGCGCGAAGGATTCATCCGGCCGGAGCGCGTGGAATTGATCGCCGGCGGCGAGCACCGCAACAGCCTGATCGACCCGCGCAGCGCGCGCGAGTATGGCCTGCAGCCCAATACGGGCAGCATGGAGTTTGCCGAGGCCATGCAGCTGCAAGCCGGCGATCTGCCGCGCGATCAGGCGCTGCAGGCGCTGGGCACCGGCGTCTACCTGTCCAATCTGTGGTATCTGAACTTTTCCGACCGCTCAGCCTGCCGCATCACCGGCATGACCCGCTTTGCCTGCTTCTGGGTGGAAGACGGCAAGATCGTCGCGCCCCTGGGCGTGATGCGCTTCGACGACAGCCTGTTCAGCCTGCTGGGCGAGCAACTGGAGGCGCTGACGGCCGAGCGCGAACTGCTGGTGGATGCCGGCAGCTACGGCGGACGCGCCACGCAGAGCAAGCTGCTGCCAGGCGCCTTGGTCAAATCCTTGCGTTTCAGCCTGTAAAACCGCACGCCAGCCGCGGCGACGATCATGGCAATGGGCATGACGTTGCCGCGGCATCGTGTTAAAGTGAAACACTATTTTTCCGGCCTTCGCCGCAATGGCGAATGTAGTATATGGCGGCGTGGCAGTGCTTGAAATCGGCCGCGTCGCGACACCGAATCAAGGAATACGCTGTGACCGATATCGCCCAACTCGAACCCAAAGCCGTCTGGGAGCACTTCCAAACCCTGTGCGACATTCCGCGCCCGTCCAAGCACGAAGAGCAGGTGCGCGACTACATGAAAGGCTGGGCGGAGCTGCGCGGCCTGGAAACCATTGTGGACCAGGTGGGCAATCTGATCATCCGCAAGCCGGCCACCCTCGGCTATGAAGACCGCGCCGGCGTGGTGCTGCAAGGCCATCTGGACATGGTGTGCCAGGCCAATAGCGGCACCGAGCACGACTTCTTCAAAGACCCCATCCGCCCGGTGCTGAAGGATGGCTGGCTGGTCGCCGAGAACACCACGCTGGGCGCAGACAACGGCATCGGCGTGGCGCTGGGCATGGCGGTGCTGTCCGGCGACGACGTCGCCCACGGCCCGGTGGAAGTGCTGCTGACGCTGGACGAAGAGGCCGGCATGGGCGGCGCGCTGGGCCTGGAAACCGGCCTGCTGCAAGGCCAGTACCTGATCAATATCGATACCGAAGAGTGGGGCGAGTTCTACATGGGCTGCGCCGGCGGCGTGGACGTGAACGTCACCCGCGAATATGCGGCGGAAGCGGTTCCGGCCGGCTTCCAGACTGCCAGCCTGACCATCAAGGGATTGAAAGGCGGCCACTCCGGTGCCGACATCCACCTGGGCCGCGGCAACGCCAACAAGTTGTTGATCCGCCTGATCCGCGAACTGGAAGCGGAAACCGACCTTCGCCTGGCCTCGCTGAAGGGCGGCACCGCCCGCAACGCGCTGTCGCGCGAAGCCTTTGCCGTGGTGGCCTATCCGGCCGCCGACGCGGCCAAGGTGGCGGCCAAGCTGGATGCCTTCCAGGCGCTGATGCGCTTCGAACTGGCCGGCGTGGACGAGGGCGTGGTGGTGCTGTCTGAAGCCGCCGCCGCAGCCGATGTGCTGGCCCGCGCCGACCAAACCGCCATCCTGTCCGCGCTGCATGCCGCGCCGCATGGCGTGAAGCGCATGAGCCAGCGCGTGGAAGGCGTGGTGGAAACGTCCAACAACCTGGGCGTGGTCACTGTGGCCGACGGCAAGGTCTTCGCCAACCTGATGGTGCGTTCGCTGCTTGATTCCGGCACCTGGATGCTGGCGCGCGAAGTGGAAAGCCTGTTCAAGCTGGCCGCGTTCAAGGTGGAAATGGAAGGCGGCTATCCGGGCTGGGCGCCGAATCCGCAATCCAAACTGCTGGCCCTGTTCAAGGATGTGTACCGTCAGGAATTCGGCGGCGAAGCCGAAGTGCAGGTGATCCACGCGGGTCTGGAATGCGGCATCCTGGGTTCCAAGTACCCGAACCTGGACATGGTGTCCTTCGGTCCGAACATCCGCGGCGCGCACGCCCCTGGCGAGCGTGTGGAAGTGGAATCGGTCGACAAAGCCTGGCAGTTGCTGCAGGCGGTGCTGAAAGCCATCCCCAAGCGGTGATTGCGACGCGCTTGAATAAAAAAAGCCGGACAGATGTCCGGCTTTTTTATTGCGCGATCGACTCAGCTCGACTGGCTCTTCGCGCCATGGCCGGAAAAGTGCCGGCCGAAGCCAATGATGACCAGCGCGCTGGTAAAAATGATCTGCAAATCCGCCAGCAGCCGGATCGGCCAGTAGGTGGGATACATGTCGCCATAACCCACGGTAGCGGCGGTGGCGATGGACAGGTGGAAGCAATCCAGGAACAGCAGCGCCGCATGGCTGTAAAAGTCGGGCAGAAAACCGCCATGGCCGTCATACAGCGCGGTCATGCCGTGAAAGGCATGGCCGTTGACCAGCAAGAGCGCGAACAAGTAGTAGACTACAGCGAACTGCAGCACCAGGCCGATGTACAGGCCGATCAGATCGCCCAGCTGGCGCTGGCGCGGCCGGCGCAGGATATGGCGTATGGTGCGGTAGATAGGCAGAAAGAACAGGGTCCAGGCCAGCCACTGTTCGCCCTGGCGCGGCAGCAGTGCATGCAGATTCGCCCCATGCCACAGCCAGGTCAGCAGCACCGCGCTGATCAGCGACAACGCGGTGCTGGCATGCAGCTGCAGCCGCGTTTCCAGCGTGGGAAGCGGCAGCGAGGCCTGCATGCTCAGTCGGCCAGCCGTTGGCGAATGCTGGCTTCGATGCCGGCCGCGTCCAGGCCGCAGTTCTTCAACAGCAGCGCCGGGTCGCCGTGTTCCACGTAGTCGTCCGGCAGCCCCAGCTGCAGTACCGGCACGGTCAGCTGCAGCGCTTGCAGCGTCTCGATACAGGCCGAGCCGGCGCCGCCCATCACCACGTTTTCCTCCACGGTGACGATCAGCTCATGGCTCTCGGCCAGCTGGCGCACCAGCTCGGCATCCAGCGGCTTGACGAAGCGCATGTCGGCAACCGATGCGTTCAGCTGTTCGGCGGCGGCCAGCGCCGGATGCACCATACTGCCAAAGGCCAGGATGGCGATCTTCTGGCCCTGGCGGCGCAGCACGCCTTTGCCGATGGGCAGGGCGGTCATCTGTTGCTGAATCTCCGCGCCGGGGCCGGTGCCGCGCGGATAGCGCACGGCGCTGGGGCCATTGTGCTGGAAGGCGGTGTACAGCAGCTGGCGGCATTCGTTCTCATCCGACGGCGCGGCCACCAGCATATTGGGGATGCAACGCAGGTAGCTGAGGTCGAAGGCGCCGGCATGGGTCGGGCCGTCCGCCCCCACCAGGCCGGCGCGGTCCAGCGCGAACATCACCGGCAGGTTCTGCAAGGCCACGTCGTGGATCAGCTGATCGTAGCCGCGTTGCAGGAAGGTGGAGTAGATCGCCACCACCGGCTTCAGGCCGTCGCAGGCCATGCCGCCGGCAAAGGTGACCGCGTGCTGTTCGGCAATGGCCACGTCGTAGTAGCGGTCCGGATGCTCTTTTTCGAAGCGCACCATGCCGGAGCCTTCGCGCATGGCCGGCGTGATGCCCACCAAACGCGGATCCTGCTTCGCCATGTCGCACAGCCAGTCGCCGAACACCTGGGTGTATTGCGGCTTGCCCGAACCGCCTTTGCCGCCGGACAGGCCGTTGGCCGGGTCGAACTTGGTCACGCCGTGGTATTTGACCGGATCGTTCTCGGCCAGCTTATAGCCCTGGCCCTTCTTGGTGACGATGTGCAGGAACTGCGGCCCTTTCAGGCTGCGGATGTTCTTCAGCGTATCGACCAAAGCATCCAGATCGTGGCCGTCTATGGGGCCGATGTAATTGAAGCCGAATTCCTCGAACAATGTGCCCGGGGTGAAGAAGCCTTTGACGTGCTCCTCCATCTTGCTGGCGATTTCCTTCAAGGGCGGGGCGATGCCCAGCACCTTGCTGGAGCCTTGGCGCATGGCCGCGTAGAAGCGGCCGGACATCAGTTTGGCCAGATAGTTGTTCAACGCGCCGACATTGGGCGAGATGGACATATCGTTGTCGTTGAGGATCACCAGCAAATCGGTATCCATCGCGCCGGCGTTGTTCAGCGCCTCGAAGGCCTGGCCGGCCGTCATGGCCCCGTCGCCGATGATGGCCACGCTCTTGCGTTCGATGCCCAGGGTTTTGGCCGCCACCGCCATGCCCAGGGCCGCGCCGATGGAAGTGGACGAGTGGCCGACGCCGAAGGTGTCGTACTCGGACTCCTCGCGCTTGGGGAATCCGGCCAGCCCGCCGAACTGGCGCATGGTGTCCATGCGCTCGCGGCGGCCGGTCAGGATCTTGTGCGGATAGGTCTGGTGGCCGACGTCCCACACCAGGCGGTCATGCGGCGTGTCGAACACGTAATGCAGCGCGATGGTCAGCTCGATGCTGCCCAGATTGGACGCGAAGTGGCCGCCGGTCTTGCTGACCGACTCCACCAGAAATTCGCGCAGTTCGCGCGCCAGCTGCGGCAACTGCGTGCGCGGCAACAGCCGCAGGTCGGCAGGGCTGTTTATGTTTTCAAGCAGAGGATACATTGTTGTGATTCTGCGGATGGGCTCGCCGGGCGGTGGTCCGCCCTGATGGTTTCTCTACGAGCGGTTCAAAACGAGCGGGCGACGATGTAGTCGGCCAGTTGTTTCAGGCGATCGGCCTGCGGGCCAAAGCCCTCCAGCGCGGCGAACGCCTGGTCATGCAAATCCTTCGCCATCCGCTTGGCCTCGGCGAGGCCCAGCAGGCTGACGTAAGTGGGTTTGTCGTGGGCGGCATCCTTGCCGGCGGTCTTGCCCAAGGTGGCGGTATCGGCCTCGCAGTCCAGGATGTCGTCCACCACTTGGAAGGCCAGTCCGATGCGCTTGGCGAAGGCGTCCAGCGCTTCTTTTTCCTGCGCGTTCAGCTCGCGGCCGGCCATGGCGCCCATCATCACCGCCGCACGGATCAGCGCGCCGGTTTTCAGCATGTGCATGAATTCCAGCTCCGGCAGCGTCAGCGGCTGGCCGACGCTGGCCAGGTCAATCGCCTGGCCGCCGGCCATGCCGGCATGGCCGGACGCGTGCGCCAGCGCGCGCACCATTTCCATCTGGCTGGCCGCAGCGATGCCTGGCATGGCTTGGGCAATCAGCTCGAAGGCGCGGGTTTGCAGCGCGTCGCCCACCAGCAGCGCGGTGGCCTCGTCGTAGGCTATGTGGCAGGTCGGCTTGCCGCGGCGCAGCACATCGTCGTCCATGCACGGCATGTCGTCATGCACCAGCGAATAGGCGTGGATCATTTCCAGCGCCGCGCCGATGCGCGCAAGGTTGTCCTGCTCCGCGCCCACCAGTTCGCCGGCGGCGAAGACCAGCAGCGGCCGCACGCGCTTGCCGCCTTCCAGCGTGGCGTAGCGCATGGCTTCATGCAATTTATGCGGTGCGCAGTCGGCGGAAGGGAGCAAGCGTTCCAGCGCGCTTTCCATGTATTGCTGGATGAAGGTCATCCAGCCGATGAAGGTTTCATTGGCCATTGGGCAGGTCCAGCGTCTTCAGTTCGTTGTTTTCCAGTATTTTCAACTGCTGTTCCGCGTCGGCCAGCTTACCCTGGCAGAACTTGATCAATTCGGTGCCTTGCTTGTAGGAGGCGAGGGCGGTCTCCAGCGGCATGTCGCCGCTATCCATCGCCTGGATGATGTCCTCCAGCTGGGCCAGCGCGCTCTCGAAACTAGCCGGGGCTTTGGCGGCTTTTGCCATGGCGGTCTTCCTCGTACGTGTCAGGCCGACATTCTAGTCCAATTCCACCTCAAAACGACAGTGTCGTCGCCGCTTGCGGGCAATACGGCGGATTCCGGCGCGGCGGCGATTCGTGTAGGGTTGGGGGCTTATCCACCGAAAGAGGTTTGTCATGACGGCCCAGGCGCGTTCCATTCTGATTACCGGCTGCTCCAGCGGCATTGGCTATCACACGGCCAAATGGTTTCGCGACAAGGGCTGGCGCGTGTTTGCCAGCTGCCGCAAACCAGAGGATGTGGAAAGGCTGCGGGCGGAGGGGTTCGACTGCTTGCAGTTGGACGTGGACGACACGACATCGATCCAGACCGCTTTGGACGAGGTGCTGGCCAGAAGCGGGGGACGGTTAGACGCCTTGTTCAATAACGCCGGTTTCGGCCAGCCAGGCGCGGCGGAAGACATTACGCGGCTGGCGATGCGAGAGCAGTTTGAAACCAATCTGTTCGGGCCATGGGAGCTGACTAACGCGGTGCTAAAGGCGATGCGCGCGCAAGGCCATGGCCGCATCGTGTTCAACAGCTCGATACTGGGCTTTGCCGCCATGCGCTGGCGCGGCGCTTACAATGCCAGCAAGTATGCGATGGAAGGGCTGTGCGACACCCTGCGGCAAGAGCTGCATGGCACGGACATCCATGTTGCGCTGGTGGAGCCGGGGCCGATCGAGAGCCGCTTCCGGCCCAATGCCTTGGAAAAATTCCTCAAGCATGTCGATATCGATGGCAGCGTGCACCGCGACAACTACCGCAAGCAACTGGAGCGCTTGAAGAAAGAGGGCCATGCCGCGCCGTTCACCTTGCCGGCCAGCGCCGTGGCCGAGGCGGTTTGGCTGGCTGTGACCAGCAAGCGGCCGCGTGCGCGCTACCGGGTGACGTTTCCCACTAAATTGTTCTGGTATCTGAAACGCCTGCTGCCGACACGCTGGCTGGACACGCTGTCGCGCGCGAGCGCTTGAGCGATAATGTTCAGTTGGATAAAGAAAAGGCGCCTCGCGGCGCCTTTTTTGGTTTCGCCTGTGGGGCGAATGTTTAGGTTGCGCAATCAGGCAATCAGATTGGCCATGCTGGTGGAAGACTGCTCCATCGATGCCAACTCGCTGTTGAGGTTGGAGTACTCGGTCAACAAGCTGCTTTGTTCGGAATTAAGTTGGTCCTGCAAGCGTTGCTGCAATTGCTGCTCAGTCGTCACCTGGCTATTCAGATTGTTCTGGCTGATGGTGATCGTGCCAGTCGGACCCAGCAAGTTGTTGATTGTGCTGTTGAATACATTGCCGACCCCGGTGTTTTGCGCATTGCCGAACAGGTTGTTTACGGCAGAGGGGTTGGCGGTCAGCGCGGCATTGAATGTTGTGGAGTTCAAGGCCAGCGTGCCGTCGACATTCTGGGTGATGCCCACTTGCGCCAAATAGGCATAGGAGCTGATTGGATCTACTCCTTTTACTGGCGTGCCCAGGATATCGGTCAATTGCTGTTGCAAATTGGTCAGATCGCTGCTGATGTCGGTATTTTGCGGCGTGCTGCCTACGGTTTTTGAACTGGTGGTAGCGGAGTTGATCGCCCCCACCACTTGATTGTATGCGCTGACGAAACTTTGCAGCGTTGACGTGATGTTTGCCGTGTTCTGGCTCATGTTGATCGTGGTTTGCCCCACTTTTTCCAGCGTGAGATTGACGCCGTTGATCACATTGCTCACGGTGTTGCTGCCCGAGGAAACATTGACGCCATTGACTGTCATCAAGGCGTTGGCGGCATTGGCAGACTCGCCGGCTGCGGTGGCGCTTTGCTGCAGGCCGGCCAGGGTGTTGCCTGATGTGCTGTTGCTGTCGCTCCCGCCTGCCGTGATGGAGAAAGCGTTGCTGGTGCCGGCCTGCGTGGAGTTCAGCACCAGCGAATAATTATTGTTGTATTGCACGATGGAGGCGGACACGCCGATGCCGGCGCCGTTGATGCTGCTGGCGA
The DNA here is from genome assembly GCF_002902845.1 of Chromobacterium sinusclupearum. GTDB lineage: Bacteria > Pseudomonadota > Gammaproteobacteria > Burkholderiales > Chromobacteriaceae > Chromobacterium > Chromobacterium sinusclupearum. The sequence goes on along the minus strand of NZ_PPTF01000065.1, from coordinate 14,070 downwards.
TGGACGACAGCGAGACCGCGCTGCCGCCGCTGCTCAGACTCACCGTGCTGCTGGTGCCGCCGACATTGAAGGTCAGCGAAGACGGCGCGCCAGCGATCGCGGCGTTTTGGTCGGTGATGGCGCTGCCATCCGGGTTTTTGTCAAAAACCAGCTGCCGCGCTTGCGCCATTTGCGTCACATTCAGCACATAGGTGCCGGCGGTGCCGCCGGATGTGCTGGAGGCGGCAGCCACCGTGGAGTCCGACGAAGTGGCGCTGAACTGCTGCAGGAAGGTTCCGGAAGCCAGCGTAGACGCGGCGGTTTGCAAGGCGGACAGCGCGGAACTGACCTGGCCCAGCGTGCTGATCTCGGACTGGTAGGTCGATTGCCTTTGCTGGCTTTGGGTCAAAGGCTGAGAGTCGGCTTGAACCAGCTGGCTGACAATGCTTTGGACGTCCAGCGGACCGGCGCTGGCGCTGATGGATGAGGATGACATGAAGACTTCTCCCGTTTCTCGCCGGCGCTGCCATCCGGCGGAAATATTGCGAATTGGGGTGGCTAATCTCGCCAAGTTGTCATCACGAACGGCGTTGTTCTTGTCCGCTCATGCGGAGGATGACACACAATCTCTTCAAGCCATTATCGTCCGCATTCAGAGCAACTTTAAATTTTTGGCTTAACGCAAATGTTAACGGTTATGGATACGGGCTGCACCGTAGATTCCCTTATTCCCACATTTCAATTTTTAAGATTTACTAAGTTTATATTGATATATCCAATTGGTTTTGAACGCGCTGGAACCTTTCCGGTAGATTGGCTGCAACCATAGAACGGGCTGCAAGCATGGATATCGATCAAGCAAGACTGACTCACCTGCAACAATTGGAGGCGGAGTCCATCCACATCATCCGCGAGGTGGCGGCGGAGTTCGAAAACCCGGTGATGCTCTACTCCATCGGCAAAGACTCCGCGGTGATGCTGCACCTGGCGAAGAAGGCGTTCTATCCCGGTACGCCGCCGTTTCCGCTGATGCATGTCGATACCACCTGGAAGTTCCGCGACATGATCGCGCTGCGCGACAAGCAAGCCAAGGAGAACGGCTGGGACTTGATGGTCCATATCAATCAGGATGGCGTCGACGCCGGCATCAACCCGTTCACCGCCGGCAGCGCCAAGCATACCGATGTGATGAAGACCGAGGGACTGAAGCAGGCCTTGAACAAATACAAGTTTGATGCCGCATTCGGCGGCGCGCGCCGCGACGAGGAAAAGAGCCGCGCCAAGGAGCGCGTCTATTCCTTCCGCGACAAGAACCACCGTTGGGACCCGAAAAACCAGCGGCCGGAGCTGTGGAACCTCTACAACGGCAAAATAGACAAGGGCGAGAGCATACGCGTATTCCCGTTGTCCAACTGGACCGAGCTGGACATCTGGCAATACATTTATCTGGAAAACATCGAGATCGTGCCGCTGTATTTTGCCGCCGAACGCCCGGTGGTGGAGCGCGACGGCATGCTGATCATGATCGACGATGAGCGCATCCTGCAGTACCTGACGCCGGAGGAGAAAGCCCGCATCGAAACGCGCAAAGTGCGCTTCCGCACGCTGGGCTGTTATCCGCTGACCGGCGCCGTGGAGTCTGACGCCGCCACGCTGCCGGAAATCATTCAGGAAATGCTGCTGACCAAGACCTCGGAGCGGCAGGGCAGGTTGATCGACCACGACAGCGCGGGCTCGATGGAAAAGAAGAAAATGGAAGGGTATTTCTGATGTCTCACCAATCCGAACTGATCGCCGGGGATATCCTGGAATACCTGAAGCAGCATGAGAACAAGGACTTGCTGCGCTTCATCACCTGCGGCAGCGTGGATGACGGCAAGTCCACGCTGATCGGCCGCCTGCTGCACGACTCCAAGCTGATTTTCGAAGACCAGCTGGCGGCGATCGAGCGCGACTCGAAAAAGTACAACACCACCGATCAGGAAATCGATCTGGCGCTGCTGGTAGACGGCTTGCAGGCGGAGCGGGAGCAGGGCATCACCATCGATGTCGCCTATCGTTATTTCAGCACCGACAAGCGTAAGTTCATCATTGCCGATTGCCCCGGGCACGAGCAGTACACCCGCAATATGGCCACCGGCGCGTCCACCAGCAATCTGGCCATCATCCTGATCGACGCGCGGCGCGGCGTGCAGACGCAAACCCGCCGCCACAGCTATATCGTCAGCCTGCTGGGCATCCGCCATGTCATCGTCGCCGTCAACAAGATGGACCTGGTGGACTACAGCGAGGAAGTATTCAACCGCATCCGCGACGAATACCTGACCTTTGCCGAGCATCTGGATATTCCCGACATCCATTTCGTGCCGATCTCCGCTTTGCGCGGCGACAACGTGGTCAGCCGCACCGAGGCCGCGCCGTGGTACCAAGGCGCCACGCTGATGCATCTATTGGAAAACATCCAGATCAACCATGACGCCGGCCTGGATGCGTTTCGCCTGCCGGTGCAGTATGTCAACCGGCCCAATCTGGATTTTCGCGGTTTCTGCGGCACCATTGCCAGTGGCGCCATCCATCCTGGCGACCTGATCGTGGCGCTGCCATCCGGCAAGCAAAGCCGGGTCAAGGATATCGTCACCTATGATGGCAAGTTGGCGCGCGCCTCGGCCGGCCAGGCGGTGACGCTGACGCTGGAGGATGAAATCGACGTCTCGCGCGGCGACATGCTGGTACGGGCCGACGAACAAATGCCCCATGTATCGCGCAGTTTCGACGCTCATCTGGTGGCAATGAGCGAAGCGCCGCTGCGGCCGGGCAAGGAGTATGGTTTCAAGCTGGCAGGAAAATACGTCACGGGCCGCATCGAGTCCGTCCTGCATCGCACCGACGTCAATACTCTGCAGAACAATCCGGCCGATACGCTGGCCTTGAACGAGATTGGCCTGTGCCGCATCGCGCTGAACAGCTCCGCCGTATTCGATTCCTACCGCGAATGCCGCGGCAGCGGCAGCCTGATCGTGATCGACCGCTTGAACAACGGCACGGTAGCCGCCGGCATGATCCGCTCGCACAATGATGATTCTGCGCTGGCCGAGCTGTCCCAGTGGCAATTGTTTGAGCAGGAACTGGACGTGCTGCTGCAAAAGCATCTTCCGGGGCTAAGTCGCTCGGAACTGGCGCGCAAGCTGTTGGGGTCCGCTGACGACTAGAGCGGCCGCTGCGCGATGATGGCTGCCCCCATGAGCCTGCCGGTTTGCGCCGCCAGGCTCATGGCATAAGGCATTCTCTAGTCTTGGAATATCTCCTGCGGCCGTCACACATGAAAAGGAGGCCCAGATGCCCACGCCATCGACAGCCCGCCAACCCGCGCTGCGCGCCAGCATGACGCCCAGGCAGGCGCTGCGCAGCGTCATGCTGGAGAGTCTGCGCCATCTGTCGTCCAATGTGCCAGGCATCCTGTCCTGCGACGATCCGGAATACGTGCATCAGGCAAGAGTCGCCTTGCGCCGGCTGCGCGCGGCCGGCAAGGCCTTCGCGCCGCTGACGAGCGGCGCCGACTGGGAGCCGGTGATGGCCCAGGCGCAACGGCTGGCCGCCGCGCTGGGGCGGCTTCGAGACTTGGACGTATTGCTGCTGCAGATACTGCCTGAGGCGGAGCAGGCCAGCGCCCGCTGCCTGAGACTGAGCGCCCTGCGCCGGGCATTGCGGCAGCGTCGAGAGCAGGCCCGTTCCGCCGTGCGCGCCAGTTTGTCCTCGCCCGATCATATGGCCTGGTGCGGCGCGCTGCTTGGTTTGTTGAATCAGCCTCCGGGGACTGATGAGCAAGAGAAACAACCTGGTTTTGCTAGGAAGTCTCTGCGGCGCAGTTGGAAAACGGTGCGCCGTCTAGCCCGACGCTGGCACACGCTGGATGCGGAGCAACGTCACGATTTGCGCAAGCGGGCGAAGAAGCTGCGCTATTCGGTCGAATTCTTCTCTGCCTTGTACCGGCGCAAGTCGGTCAAGCAATACTTGAAACCCTTGCAGGAGGTGCAGCAACTGCTGGGAACCATCAACGACAGGGCGGCGGCGCAGAGCCTGCTTGAGCAATGCGCCCAGGATGCGCCAGCCTTGCGCGGCGAAGCAAATCAGCTGTGCAACGTGCTGATGCAACAGGATCCGCCGGCGGCCTCCGAGGTACAGAAGGCTTTGCGGAGGCTGCGTCAGGCAGGGGCGTTCTGGAAGTAGCGCGTGCCAATCTTGGCTTAGACGCGTTGCGAGTTTGGGCTGTGTGGCCGACTGCCAGTGTGGCATTACATCATCTTGCAGTTCTGCTCGTTCATCTGGGCCTTGACGTTGTGCAGTTTGGTTAGCGGCTGCGGTTCTCTGTCATGATAAATGCTGTGAGGATCTAACACTTGGTATAGGTAGTCACGCTGAGCGCGTAGCTGATCGCATGTGTAGCGTGGCGCCGCCGCTTGCATAGGTTGGCGATTTTCGCTTTGCGCCTTGATGGCAGCGATGCTGGGGTCGTCAACGTTCAGCATCATGCGTTTGTATGTGGTGCCAGCCGGGCAGAATTGTGCGCTGGTGAATATCGTTGATTCCGTGTTGTCGATCTTGCATTCGATCACGGCTCCGTGTGCGCTTATTGATGCTAGGGCGCTTGCGATAGCTATCCATTTGTTCATATTGTCACCTGAATATGTTGAACATCAGTCCGTAGCGGGCTTACAGGTGGCAATTGTCCCTGTAGAAATTCCTATCCGTCATTAGCTTTTCGATCAGTTCAGCCTGTCTCTCGGCTAATTTATTAGCGCGCCGATACTCATCCAGCAGCGGGATTTCAGAGAAGTTGATCCTCATGCCGCTGGCTGGACATACCAGGGCGTCGCCGCGATCGCATAGGCGAAACCCTTTGAACGGACCAAACTGAGCGCCTAGCGTGGTGCAGTTGCGATGCTTGAGCCATAGGGAAACAGCCTTGGGAACAGGTTCTTGCCCGGTTCGCCACCGGTGGATTTGTTCCGTTGTAACGGCTAGCTCATCGGCCACTTCATTGATGTCACCAAAACAAACAGCCCGGTAGAGTTCGTCCGGGTTGCATGGAAATGTAGAAATAGGTTTGCTGCGTTTCATGAGGCTGCGGTTGTACAATGGGATGCGCTGAATGCGGCCTAAGTGTCGTATTTCAGCGACGTAGTTGATGTCATAGCGATCTGCATTGCATTCCTAATACGACATACTGTATTTGACATAATATAGAGGGCCATAGGACTTTGCCTCAGTATGGCTCGGGGATAGGGCCGTCGTCAGGCCCAGCGCCAGCGCGATTGCTGCCCCGAGGATGTTGCCTCGCGCCTTCCGAAAATCCCGCCAGAACTCCTTTTTCTCTTCCGACTTTTCCCGCTCTTCTTGAGCAGCAGCAATGATTTCCATGGGATCGATGCCCAGCACCTGGGCGACTTTGATGCAATGGTAGTCGTCCATTTTGCTGATCCCATTCATGTAGTTTGAGATGTTGACTGTGCTTGTCTTCAGCGCCTTTGCAAGTTGGTAGTCCGATTCGCAGCCAAGTGCTTCTTTGGCTTCCCGCAGGTATTCCACCGATTTTTTCATAGCTAAATCCCTTGAGTCATTCATGCCCTTGAGCTAGTCTTTGGATCGTTAGTTCAAGGCTTTTAGTTAGTTCAAAGTCTTGATTGATTATAGCGACCGCGATTAGTTCCGGTCTCGCAGAATGTTAACGATTCTAGGACTTGCAACAATGTCTAAAAGACGCCCGATGGAAGCTGTAAACCTGCGGAAAGAGACCGGCGGCGAGCCGCGTTATCGGGCCGTCTTTGACCCTTCCAAGCCCGCTCAGCCGGCTCAATCTGTCCGCGCAATCCGGGATATTCGTTACTGGCTGACGCTGCCTACTGTGGCGGACCTGCCGCTGCCGAGTGCTGGCAGAAGCGCCACCGAAGTTGTGGACGCGCCAGCGGCCACCACTTCGGGGGTGCTTCCCCCCACTAGTAACACGGGGGGAAAGTGCCAACGTACCGGCGCGACCGCTTTTGAAACTCCACCGGATTACCTGTGCCCCGTTGAGCTGGTTCTTGACGATGGGCAGGTAAAAATCGTTACCGTTCGCGCTCAAGGCTGGGGCGATGATCTTGCCCACGTTGACCAGCTGACGTTCTCCGTCCATGAAGACACCTGCCATGTCATAGCCGGTCACAGAATGGTATCCGATGACGATTTCATCGCCACGATGTCGTGGAAATTAGAGCAGATTTTTGGCTTCGGCGTTTGCTCCAAGCGTCCGAAGGGCATGAACTTTTACCGCGATACATGGGTGTTGGGCCAAGAGGATGTTTGCTACGGCAATCTATCGTTTGGTGGTCAGCGAAACACGATGTGTATCCAGCTGACTGCCGTTGGCTGCATGGCTGCTCGGTCTGGCTGGGAAAAACGCCTGTACGACTTTCTTGACCGCGATGCCGTCAATCCGCGTCTGACCCGCGTTGACGTCGCCTATGACGACTTTGCCGGGGAATATAACGTCGATCTGATGTATTCCGATGTCCAAGCCGGTTTGTTCAATTGCGGTGGCCGCAACCCGTTCGTGGAAAAGCGCTCCGATTGGGATAACCCGGACGGCTCGGGCCGCACGCTGTATATCGGCAAGCGTAGCAATGGCAAATTCTGCCGTGGCTATGAGAAGGGCAGGGAACAGGGCTGTAAAACGAGCGAATGGTTTCGCGTCGAAGTCGAGTTCAAGAACATTGACCGCATCATTCCTTTGGACATTTTGCTTAATGCTGGCGCCTATCTCGCCGGTGCATATCCCGCGTTTGAGCGGTTCCGGGGTAAGAAAGCGCCTGAGCGGATTACCACCATCATCAAAGAAGCGGAACACGCGCTAGATCACTATTTGCATTATGCCGCCCTGCAAGTTGGCCGCCTCGTCAACTACATGCGCGATGTTGCTAAATGGTCCGAATCGACCATTGTCGAAACCTTGGCCCGCCCGGGCGTAGGTTTTCCCCAGCGCTTGAAGCTCGCCAATATTTCCGCAGATCTCGGCAATCGCTCCTTTGTCCACGATTACGCTCATGTCGATTACGACTTTGACGAATTTGTGCGCCCTAAGCATGTGGAGCCGGAAGTCGAACTGCCGACGACAAAAGAAGGCTGGAAGGCATTCTGCCGCGCAAACAAAACAACCCTCTTCGATTTGGGCGTGTCGGGGATTTAAGGGTTTAAACGCCGTTTGGAGACTGAAAAATGCAATTTACCAATGTTATGAAAATCATGGGTGCCAAGCGTTTCAATGATGTTGTGGACGGCACGCGTTACGACAATACCAAGCTGTTCGCTGAGGTTAAGCTCAACGACAAAACCGGCAATGCCATCGGCTTTGCTGCCTCCGAATTTGAATGGGGCACGTCTGAGAATTTCAGCCAGATTTCCAACCTGAAATTTCCGTTCATGGCCGAATGCGAAATGGAAATGGTCACGAATGGTAAGGTCTCCAAGACGGTTATCCATTCTCTGCGCCCTGTAACCGCTCAACCCGCGCAAGCTGCTGCGGCTCCGGTCAAGGGGGCGTAAATGGCTATCGGGCCGGTTTGGGTCGTTCAGGATACCGATACGGGATTGTTTCTGTATCCGTCGCCTGACGGGGATGTCGGGTATACGAAATTCCTGTCCGACGCTGGCCGGTTCGATTCAGCTGAATCGGCTATTGAAACAGCCAAATTCCATTTGGGCGCTCAGTTTCATGTCGCACATTTCTACGACACATTGCCGTCGTATTGAGGGACTGAAATGGCCCAATGCATGGAAATTACAGATTCCGGTCAGGTGCATCTATTGCAGACGCCACCTGAGCAGTGTCAGGCGCTGATTGTTTTACAGCCGTCTGACTATGCCAGCCTCCAGACTGCCGAGAATATCTGGAAAACCGATACGGCGACGCTAGGCCAAGCGTTTGGCGCGTCGTTTGTCCTGGTCCTGATGTGCTTCGTTGTTTCGGACGCATTCGGGCAATTCATTCGATTTATAGAAGAGGATCGACCATGAAATTCATCAACATCGCTAAGAAATATGCCGCTGCTGTTCCTGCCGCCATTTTGGCCGTTCCGGCCTTTGCTGATGGCGGTGGCGTGGACTACTCGTCCATCACAAGTTCCGTGAATGCTGGCACTGTTGTGACGGGTATCGCCGCCATTGCCGCCGTGCTGATGCTGCCGCGTGTGGCCAAGTGGGGTTTCCGTACCGTGATGTCCATGCTGAAGTAAGCGCATCGCAGCCGTGCAAGGGGAGGCTGCGGCCTCCCCATTTTTTATTCCGGGGTGAGATATGGTCTGGCAATTTCTGGCGTTAGCACTGGGCGCGCTGTGCGCGTGGTCGATAATCAAGGGGTTTAGGGGGTGACATGCAAAAACTGCTCCGATTTTCGTTGCTGGTCACGTTTATGTTTGCGCAGATCATTATCCCGATACGTGCGTATGCTAATCCGATTGCTCCGGCTGCGCTGATGGGGATTGGTGCGGGCGGCGTTGCCAAAGTGCTGACGGATGTTGTGGCGGGCAATCCGATATTAGGCGTGGCGCTCTGGTCAAATTCGGCGGGCGATGCATCGGATTGTCAGATTGCCGTAAACCCTGCTTGCATTCCACTCCCGCCCTCAACTGGTTCTGGTGCTAATTGGGGGCGTGACTCATCTGGCAGGCCTACGCCGCCTGCAACTGTTCCTAGCCCTAATAGCCCTGCTGGAAAACAGAGTAGTGGGGACGCATATTGCCAAAGTAACTGGGCTTGGCGTTTTCCTGATGTGAAATATGTTTCATATGCTAATGGTGGTGCGTCGTGCGTGTTGTCTAATGGTTCGTCTGTTGATGGCAATGCGCCTGTGAATTTTCCTAATACGCAAGCCGGTTATACCTGCTCGGGTGATACGTGTAATTTATCTGACCCTTCTCAGGTTCCTATGCCTCCCGGCAATCCTTGTCAAATCGATGCAACTGGTGATAACCCATCTATTGATTCTCGAAATCCTGCTTGTGGTCCTGTTGCAGCTGATGGTGGCATAGCCATGAAAAATGGAACATTTTCTGTAGTGTCGAATGACAATATAAAAATGTATATGTCAAAAGATGCTGCGAAAAATAACCCTGATAAACCTGCCGCCGTATCATTTCCTATTGCTGGTGGTATTCAGGTCAAACAATATGATGCTGCTAACGATCAAACTAATGTCACGAATATAGTGGGTGGCGTGGTGACAGGGCAGGGCGTGGAAAAGGGCAATACGACTAATGGCGTTTCTCTTGGCGTTCCGGGTGCTGGCACTGGTACTAAGCCGGGTACGGGTACTAATCCCGGCACGGGAACTGGTACCGGTTCTGACACTGGTCATGGCGGTGCAGTAAGCATCACGTGTAAGGACGTGAATACCTGCGGTGTGGCGCAAGATGGCACGCTGAAAGATGTTGCTGCGTCGATGAAAGATTTTTTTGCGAATTTCACGACGGTTATACAAATGCCGCAAGTCTATACGCCAAACAAGGACACGTTTCAAAGCAAGTTCCAGTCATTTCAGCAGGCAGTCACGGCGACGCCATTTGTGAATGCCACGGCGGGATTTTTCAAGGTCAGTATTGGCGCGGGTGCGTGCCCGACCTATACCATTCCGGCAATTCAGATTGACGGCGCGGGTTCATTGCCGCCTGCAACGATAGATCAGTTTTGTTCTCAGCCAGCGCAGAATATGTTCCACGTCATATATGGCGTTTGGTGCGTCATGTGTGCGTTCTTCGCTTTCCGTCGCGCCATTGAATAAGGGGTAGTCATGACAGCCTTTTTTCAGAACTGCATCAATTTGATGATGGCAATTTTAAAAGCCATCCCGGATATGCTTTACGATGTCGCGGTGAAAATATTCGGTGAGCTTTTGAATCTGGTCACGTTTATCATATCGCTGATCCCATTTCCGCAAGCGCTGGCGGGTGGTTTGCAATCGTTTTTGGACGGCTTGGGTGGGGACATTCTTTATTTTCTCGGCGTGACAGGCTTTGCAACAGGGATGTCTATTATCGGCGCGGCTTACGTGTTTCGCGTAATTCGCAAGTTTGTAACGCTATTCCAATGGTGATGACATGATAACAACAGAAATTATTGAATTATTTATGGTGTTATTGTTTATGGCCTTTTTTGTATGGGTGGCACTCAAATGACTTATACAATCTCGACAGCTGACATAGATTTAATTGTTAGGGCGACAATGTTTTACACGATTTCCATGGCAATTACCTTTGGAATGGCGTTTGGTATGGCGTTTGTTTTTGGCAAGTCGATTACTGAATACGTTTATAACAAATACCTGCGTCAACGCGTGTATCGAGTTGCTTTCAGAATTAACCGCAAGTTCATGCGTATTCGTAGAGGACAATTAAAATGATCGTTTTCCACGAGGGTCTGCCGCGTGCGGGTAAGAGCTGGGAGGCCATGGTTAAGCAGGCGCTTCCAGCTATCAAGAATGGCCGTGTCGTGGTCACGAATATAAAAGGCTTGAATCATGAAAAGGTCGCTGAAATTCTTGAAATGGAATTGGAAGCGGTTGAAAAGATGTTGATTCAAGTGCCGTGGGACAAGTCCGGCGATATCCACGAATTCGCGGTTAATGACTGCCTTGTCATTTTCGATGAAGTGCAGGATTTTCATCCGCCGAAGTTTAAATTGAGTCCCGCTCAAGTCGAATTTATCACTCAGCACGGGCAGCGCGGTATTGACGTCGTGCTGTGTGGTCAAGCATTTAAGAACATCCATGCATTTTGGCGTGATCGCGTTCAGCGTCTGATTTATTTTAAAAAGTTGTCTGCTCTTGGTGCTGAGGGTCGTTACCAGTGGGTGATGAATGAGCGTTCCGGCCCTGACAAGTTCGCCAAAGTGCAAAGCGGTGTCGAACGATACGATCAGAAATATTACGGGATTTACAAAAGCCATGTCGATGGCGTTAATAACAAGGGCAATCTCAAGGACGAACGCGCCAGTATTTTTAGGTCCAAGCTTTTCACTACCGTCATCCCGGTGTTTGTGTTGCTGGCGGGCGCGGCCGTCTATTTTCTGTGGGGCTTCTTTCATGGTGCAACGCCGCTGGCAGGTAATGCGCAAGCGCAAACTCAGACGCAAGGGCAGGGCGCTGCGGTCTCGGCTACGGCTGCTGTCACTAGCGCTACCGGCGCGCAGCAGGTCAAGCCGGTGCAAGGGCAGGGCGTTAACGAGAATACCAGTCAGCAGCCGGCGGACTACGTTACTAGCATGTTGACCAAATACCGTCCGCGGCTTGCTGTTCTGGTGCGCAACGCCAAACAAACTGACGGTCTGGTAGAGGTCATGGATGAGGCCTACCACGTCCGCGAGCAGTTCCGCTTGTCTGGTCTGGTCTATTTTGGCTATCGCTATGAGCTGCGCGGCGATTATGTCGTACTCACCCGCCTTGATGGCACGGGCGGTCCTCACGTTGTCACCGCGTGGCCGATAGATCAATGGGGCAAAGCCCAGGACAACAAATCAGGGACGGGCCAGTCTGTGCCGCCTCCGGTTCGCATGGATGCGTCGCAGCCGGCGACATCGCATGTTTACGCTCTTGAAGATCATACGCGCTACCCGAAGCGTGAATTGTCGATCAAGAGTGGATTTTAGTGACTGAGCTGCGGTGATTCGTCCTGGACAGGTCACGCCTGGTCGGTCACAATTAACTGTGATCCGCCAGGCTCGAGGTAAACACAACATGTCACAGCTTGTTCTGAGCGTATTTCCGGGAATCGATTTGTTCGGGCGCGGTTTTGAGGCTGAGGGTTTCTGTGTGGTGCGCGGTCCTGACATCATCTATGGTGGCGACATTCGCACATTCCATCCTGCCCGGGGGCGTTTTGATGGCATTATCGGCGGTCCTCCGTGTCCTGATTTCAGCAGGGCCCAGCGCGGTGAGCCGACTGGCTACGGATTGGAAATGTTGGCCGAGTATCGTCGTTGTGTCATTGAAGCTGATCCGGTTTGGTGGTTGATGGAGAATGTGTCCGGTGTTCCCGACATGATCATTGACGGATACAGCCATCAACGCATCGATATCAACGCTTCTGAGTGTGGTTTGCATCAGAATCGTCTTCGTCACTTCCAGTTCGGTCATCGGGATGGCCTTATTCTCACCGTCGACCGACAGCCTCCCATTCAGGATGTTGAGCCGTGTTGTGTCGCCAGTGAAGGCGCGCAGCTTGGCCGGCGCGACTGGTTGCGTTTTTGCCAGTTGCAGGGACTTCCTGAAGGAATAGATCTGCCATCGTTCACCCTCTCTGCGCGTTACCGCGCAGTCGGTAATGGTGTGCCGGTGGATATGGCCAGAATGTTGGCCCGTGGCATTCTCAATCTGCGCTCTCCCGAGGATGTCCGCGTTTGCGAGTGCGGCTGTGGCCGTGAAGTCGAGGGAAGGGCCCGCCTTGCAACTGTTGCCTGTCGAAAGAGGGTCAGTCGTCGTCGTGTGACTGTGCCGGCGTGACACACCTGGTACTCGTCACGCCTGGATGGTCACAGTGACTGAGCTGCCGCCGTCGTCGATCATTCTGTCACAGTGACTGACCAGGCGTGACCCGGCGCCGGCGAGTCACATCCGGATAGTCACTTTTTATTATTGGCTTGTTCGCGCCATCGGGCGCGCTGGATTGTGGTGGGGTGTCAAGGATCGGCTCGGGAGACCGCAAAGCGGCGGCCGGTCCTTGACGCCCTGCGATCTGATACCCTTTAGCGCTCCCTGGGTGATGTTGCAAACATCACCCGGGGACGCCTGCCCGGCGAGGGCTGGTTTGTATTTAGCTTGTAACGCTTTCGCGGTTTGTTGGGCTGTGCAGCTTTTGCAAGATTTCTGCATAGCGGTCTAGTAGCTCCTGCTTCGGCGTTCTCGGTAGTCTCAATGGAAGTAGGCCGATTTGTCGTACCACGCTGTCGCGCTGCCGGTCTTTGTCTTCCTTTCCTGCGTGTGAGCTGTCGTCTAATTCGATGATGGCAACCATGGTCAAGTCTGTTTTGCAGATCAGAAAATCCGCCACCTTTTGGCTCATGGTTCTGTGCAGCCACATGTTTTGCTTGTGACTTCCGCCTTTTGCGTCAAGGATTTGGCTAAAGGCGACCTGCGGGAAGACAAGGAAATTGGGTGACAGACTTTTGACTAGGCGCTGGTAACACTCGATTTCCCGCTCGGTGAGAATTGTTTTTCTCTTTAATACGAATCGTGCATTTCCGAAGTCGATCTTTTTTTCCGGCTCGCTCTCAATGACTTTTTCGACTTCGTGCGCGTTGATACGCTGGACTTGCGGGCGTTGTGGCTGTGGTTGCGGTGGTATTGGATTGATCTGCAGTTCTGTTTTCGGAGGCTTTTTAGTGGTCTTTGGCTTGTTCTTTTTGAGTGCGGCAGCTGCCCCGATCATGATGGTTAGGAATATAAGGAAGCCTGTCATTGGCTTTGCTCCGGTGCTTTCTTCGAGGGTGTCAATCATATCGCTACGTCTTTGTCATGGTCTACCTGAACAGCCTGTTCAGCATCAGTCCGAATCGGGCCTGACGTGTGCAGTTTTCCTTGTAGAAATCGCGTTCAGCCATGAGTCGTTCTATCAGTTCAGCTTGTTCGGTAGCCAGGCGGGACGCGCGGCGGTATTCCTGAAGCTGCATCCATTCGTCAAAGCGCATGCTGTCACCCCATGGCGATATGATGCGGTCGCCGTCGGCGCGGAAGCCTCGCCATGGCCCGCGTCGTTCGGCTTCTTTCTCTAGCCGTAGCAGTAGCCATAGCCAGCGCGGTACGGGCTTGTCGCCATATTTCCATTTCTGCCATTCCGTTACGGTAACGCCCAATCGTTTCGCTGTAGCCGCATCGTCGTTTGTGAACATCAGCACGCCGAGTTCCATTTGATCGCATACGAAATCTGTTCGTGGGCTGAATACGCGTTTCAATTTCTGACTCCCGCAAAAGATTGCGCCCCGACGGGCGGGGCGCTGGTTGGTTGCGTTTGTCATGTTAAGCCGTTGCTGCTGGCATATAGTTGCGGAAGTGCAACACTCTTTTTAGCC
>NZ_PPTF01000064.1:26504-61075 GCF_002902845.1 Chromobacterium sinusclupearum | reverse complement strand
CGCGAGGCCGGCGCCGAGCGCCACTTCATTTCCACGCTGGACGACATCGCCTGGCTGTTCAATCTGCGCGGCGCCGACGTCAACTACAACCCGGTGTTCATCGCCCACGCCTTGATCGAGGCCGACAGCGCCACCTTGTTCGTCGCGCCAGGCAAGATAGACGACGCCCTCGCCGCCCAGCTGGCGGCAGACGGCGTCCGCGTGGCCGATTACGCCGAAGCCAAGCCGGCGCTGTCCGCGCTGCCCGGCGGCGCGCTGCTGATCGATCCGCGCCGCGTCACGCTGGGCCTGCGCCAGGCGGTGGCCGATGGCGTCAAGGTGATCGAAGCGATCAACCCCAGCACGCTGATGAAGTCGCGCAAGAGCGCGGCCGAGACCGAACATGTGCGCCGCGCGATGGAGCAGGACGGCGCCGCGCTGGCCGAGTTCTTCGCCTGGTTCGAGGCCAACGTCAACCGCGCCCGCATCACCGAGCTGACCATAGACGAACAGATCACCGCCGCCCGCGCGCGCCGCCCTGGCTTTGTTTCGCCCAGCTTCGGCACCATCGCCGGCTTCAACGCCAACGGCGCGCTGCCGCACTACCACGCCACCCCGGAAGCGCACAGCGAAATCCAGGGCGACGGCCTGCTGCTGATCGACTCCGGCGGCCAATACCTGGGCGGCACCACCGACATCACCCGCGTGGTGGCTGTGGGCGCCCCGTCCGCCGCGCAGAAGCGCGACTTCACCCTGGTATTGAAAGGCACCATGGCGCTGTCCATGGCCCACTTTCCCCGCGGCACGCTGTCGCCCATGCTGGATGCGCTGGCGCGCGCGCCGCTGTGGCAGCACGACATCGATTTCGGCCACGGCACCGGCCACGGCGTCGGCTACTTCCTCAATGTGCACGAAGGCCCGCAGAGCATTTCGCGCGCGGTGCCGGAGCCGCATATGGCGATGCAGGAAGGCATGATCACCTCCATCGAACCCGGCGTGTACCGCTCCGGCCAATGGGGCGTGCGCATCGAGAACCTGGTGCTGAACGTGGCGTCGGACAAGAACCAGTTTGGCGACTTCCTGAAGTTCGAAACGCTGACGCTGTGCCCGATAGACCGCCGCTGCATCGACCACTCTTTGCTGACTCGGCCGGAAATCGACTGGCTGAACGGCTACCACGCTGAAGTCCGCGCGCGGTTGCTGCCGCTGGTGGACGGCGCCGCCCGCGACTGGCTGCTGGCCAATACCGAAGCGCTGTAAACCGCCCGCTCGGCACACAGGCCATGCCCTGCGCATGGCCTGTTTTGTTTCCCGGAGCCCACATGCCGTTCGACCGCCTCAATGACCTGCGCCTGTTTCAGGACGCCTCGCTGCTGGGCAGTTTCTCCGCCGCCGGGCGCAAGCACGGCCTGTCTCCCGCCGCCGCCAGCGCCTGCATCCAGCGCATGGAGGAAGCATTGGGCGTCAGGCTGTTCGAGCGCACCACACGCCGGCTCCGACTGACCGAGGCGGGCGAGACTTATCTCGCCTATTGCCGACAGGCGCTGGACCTGCTGGAGGAAGGCGAGAATCAGCTGCAGCGGGAACACAGCCAACTGAGCGGCGCGATTCGACTATCCGCCCCTTCTGACCTGGGACGCAACCTGCTGCTGGATTGCCTGGACCGTTTCAGCGCCACCCACCCGGAAGTTCACTTTTCGCTATCGCTGAGCGATACGCCGGCAGACCTGATAGGCGACGACATCGATCTGGCCATCCGCTACGGCATGCCGGCGGACAGCAGCCTGGTGGCCCGGCAACTGGCCGCCAGCCGCCGCGTAGTCTGCGCCGCGCCGGCGCTGCTGCAAACCTTGGGCGTTCCGTCCCACCCACAGGATTTGACCAGATTGCCCACCTTGACGCTCACCACCGGCCATGGCCCGATGAACGAATGGCGCTATCGCGACGGCGGCGAAATCCGCTCGCTGCGCCTGCAACGGACTCGTCAAAGCAACGATGGCGAAGTAATACGCCGCTGGGCGCTGCAAGGGCACGGCTTCGCCTACAAGTCGCAACTGGACATCGCCGCCGACCTGCGAGCCGGCAGGCTCCTGACAGTGCTGGACGACTTCTTCACCGAGCCCGCCCCCTTGCACCTGCTCTACCCGGGACACCGGCTGCAGCCGGCCAGGGTACGGAGGCTGATCGACTTTCTGCTGGCGGAATTGTCACCAGCCTGAACGCCCCGGCCGGCAAACCGGCCGTGTAATATCGAACCCTCGGGAAAATATGCAATAAGCCCTGCGCGCGGCGGCGGTCTGCGCTACACTGCCTGCCTGTTTTTTCGCTAGCGACGCCGCCGCGCCGCAGGGCGGCCCAACTTTTGCACGGAAGACCAAATCGCGTCCACCATCCGGCCACCTTGCCCGTTATCGATAATGACAAACCTATTCCAGCCGGCTTGCGCCCTGCTCCGCGCGATCCGGACTATACCGTCAGCCATTTCGGAAACTCGATGAAGCCTTTGAAACTGCTCGGCCTGAGCTTGGCCCTGTTCGCTCCTTTCGCCTCTGCCGCAGCTCAAAAAGATACGAGCGCCGACCCGATAGATCGTTACGGCGAGCAAATCTTCAGAAACAGCCGCGCCGTCGGCATGGTCATGGTAGTGGTCAACAAACAGCAGACCACACAGCGCTTTTACGGTCAAACCCGCCCCGGCAGCGGCCAGCGCCCGGATGAAAACTCCTTGCTGCGCATCGCCAGCATCAGCAAGACCATGACCGGGGAGGTGCTGGCCTCGCTGGCGCAAGAAAAACGGGTAAAACTGGACGATCCGCTGCAAAAATACGCGCCGGCCGGCGTGGCATTCCCGCCCACCACTCAACCCATCACCCTGCTGAATCTGGCCAGCCACACCAGCGGCTTCCCGCGCGAAATGCCGGGCGAAAAGCCGCAGAACACGCCGGTTTTCGTCTGGCCGGACCAGCAGCAACGCTGGCAATGGCTGTCTTCGACCAAGTCGCGCTTCGCGCCCGGCATGCGCGCCCAGTATTCCAACCTGGCTTTCGACTTCCTGGCCGACGCGCTGGCCGCCGCCACCGGCCGCCCCTATGCCGCGCTGCTGAGTGAAAAGATCACCGCGCCGCTCAGCATGCGCGACACCACGCTGACGCCCACAGCCGCGCAGTGCGCCCGGCTGATAGAAGGCTACGGCGCCAGCCCCTGCGTGGATACCCGCGCCGCCAGCGGCAGCGGCGGCATCTACTCCACCCCGCGCGATATGCAGCGCTGGCTGCAGGACCTGGTGCACCCGCAAAACGAATCCCGTCGCCAATTGCGCGAGCAGATCTTCCATATGTACTTCAAGCGCGACGACCTGCGCGCGCTGCGCGGCATGGACGTCGCCGGCAAGGCGGATGAGTTGGGTCTGGGTTGGATACGCATGCTGCCGACGCCGAACTCGCCGGAAATCATCCAGAAAACCGCCGGCGGCGGCGGCTTCATCGGCTACGTCGCGATCGCGCCGAAAAATGAGGTCGGCGTATGGGTGAGCCTCACCCGCACCGGCGGCACCCACTATCAGAACATGAGCAGCGGCGTGAACAAGCTGGTGGCCGAGCTGAGCGGCTTCCAACCGGTAGCGGCGCGGGCACCAGCGGCAACGCGCGCCCAGCCTGCCAAATCCCATGCGACGGCGGTCAAATCCAAAGCCAAGCCGGCAAAAACGAAGGCGGCCGCCAAGAAACAAACCAAACCAGCGGCAAAGGCATCGGCCCGCCACACCCACGCCAAGAAAAAGCCTCAGCAATAGCGCGCGCCCCGTCGCCGGGCTTTGAGTCCTGGCGACGGGAAGCCTTGCTACAACAAGCCGCCACCATCCACATCCAGCACCGCGCCGGTGAGGAAGGCGTTGCCCATGGCAAACAGATAGGCCTGAGCCAGCTCCTGCGGCTTGCCGACGCGGCCCAGCGGCAGGCTCGCGCCTATGCGCGCCATCGCCGCGATGCGGCTATCCGCCCCAGCCTCTCCCCACAATTCGGTATCCACCACGCCCGGGCTGACCACATTGACGCGGCGCGGCGCCAGCTCCTTGGCAAGATTCTTCGCCGCCGCTTCCAGCGCGGCGTTGACGGTGCTCTTCAACAAGCCGCCGGCGCCGTATTTGCGGGATAACAATCCGGAAGTGAACGTTACCGAAGCGTCCGCCGCGAGGTAGGGCAAGGCCTGCTGCACCGCCAGCAGATTGCCGAACAGCTTCACATCGAAAGTGCGGCGAAAATCCTCCAGCGTCGCCTGCTCCAGCCGCGGCGAGCCTATCCGCGCGCCGGCAGTCAGCACCAAATGGTCAATATGGCCAATCTCGGCCAAGGCCGCGCGCAGCGTCGCCGCATCGGTAACGTCCGCCGGCAGATACTGCCAGGGGCCTGGCTGCGCCGGCTTGCGGCCCAATACAAAAACCCGCGCGCCTGCTGCGGCTGCGGCTTGCGCTACCGCCTGGCCGATGCCGGAAGTGCCGCCCAGCACCACGACATCGCGCTGTCTCAACAAGTCGGTGGATGGATTCATGGCTTTACCACCCCCAGTTGCTTCAGCAGCGTCAGATTGTCTTCCAGATGCCAGTTCTCGGCGATGCGGCCATTCTTCACCCGGTATAAATCAAATGCCTGAAAATCGATCGCCTGGCCATCGCCCTGCCTGTCGCCGAAACGGCCGCTGAAGTGGCCGGTGAAGTGCAGGCGCAAGGCCACGCGATCATCCGCCAGCACCATGTCGGTGACTTCCACCTTCAAATCCGGCACCGCGGCGCGAAATGTCCGCGAGGCCTGCAACGGCCCCGCCATGCCCTGCGGACGGCCTTCCGGCAAGGTGCGATCCATGAACGCTGGGTCCAGCGCCAGCTCTGCGTAACGCGGATCGCCGGTATTCCAGAATGCGGCGTAGCGCATGGCGGCGAGTTTCACCGCCGCCGCCGCGCCATTATTGCGCTCGGAAAACACTCGGGCAGGCTGCGGCAGCGCGTCGGCGGCCAAGGCTGTCGCGGAAGACAGCGCGAGCAAGCTAGAGCAAATCAAATAGGAAAGACGACTCATGACGACTCCTGGTTTTCATCGCGCCGGCGACATGCCGGCAGCGTCAGGAGTCGATTATTCAGGCCGAGGCCAAGATTGATAATTGGGGCGGGAGTTGCAGGATTTTATTGCTGAATTTGAATATGACCGCGCGGCACAGATCATAGATAAAACAAAAGGCGACCCGTAGGTCGCCTTGTTCAGCAGGCAGTGCCGCAAGCCGGCCGCGGATCAGGCCCGCACGTCGAGGTTCTGTCCCAGATGCGCCGGATTGGAAGCCTGGATTTGCTGCGACGATTCTTCCGCGCCTTGCAATAGCGTCATGGCCGCTTGGGATTGCGCCTGCATCGCCTTCTTCAGCACCAGGGCCTGCGCATTGGTGCTGACATTTTGCGCACTGACTTGACTTAATGGATCCATACCCCAACCTCCTGACTCAAATAGCGTCGTTCGAGGGCAGTTTAGCTGACCGCAGGTCTGCTGTCACAACAAAACTGCTAGAATGGGCGCCAGTCTCCACCCTTTTGATGACAGGAAAACACACATGAGCGCAACCCGTCACAGCCCCCTGCTGATTCTTGGCTCCGGCCCGGCCGGCTATACCGCCGCCGTCTACGCCGCGCGCGCCAACCTGAAGCCGGTTTTGGTCACCGGCATGGCCCAAGGCGGCCAACTGATGACCACCACCGACGTGGACAACTGGCCGGCCGACGCCGCAGGCGTGATGGGTCCGGAGCTGATGCAGCGCTTCCAGCAGCATGCCGAGCGCTTCGGCACCGAAATCCTGTTCGACCACATCCATACCACCCATCTGCATGAAAAGCCTATCCGCCTGGTGGGCGACGCAGGCGAATACACCTGCGACGCGCTGATCATCGCCACCGGCGCTTCCGCCAAGTATTTGGGCCTGCCGTCTGAGGAGGCCTTCAAGGGCAAGGGCGTGTCCGCATGCGCCACCTGCGATGGCTTCTTCTATCGCAACCAGGACGTGGCCGTGATCGGCGGCGGCAATACCGCCGTGGAAGAGGCGCTGTACCTGGCCAATATCGCCAAGCACGTCACCCTGATCCACCGCCGCGACACCTTCCGCGCCGAGAAAATCCTGATCGACAAGCTGATGGACCGCGTCAAGGAAGGCAAGATCAGCCTGAAGCTGGACGCCACGCTGGATGAAGTGCTGGGCGACGACTCCGGCGTGACCGGCCTGCGTCTGAAGTCCATGAAGGACGGCAGCAGCGAAGAGATCAAGGTAATGGGCCTGTTCGTCGCCATCGGCCACCAGCCGAATACCGAAATCTTCAAGGGCCAGCTGGAAATGGACAGCACCGGTTACCTGATCACCAAGAGCGGCCGCGACGGCAACGCCACCGCCACCAGCGTGCCGGGCGTATTCGCCGCCGGCGACGTGCAGGACCACATCTACCGTCAGGCCGTCACCAGCGCCGCTTCCGGTTGCCAGGCCGCTCTGGACGCCGAGCGCTATCTCGACAGCCTGAAGTAAGCGCCGGAGTCCCGCATCATGAAGACCTTCAAGGACTCTTTGAAGGGACTTCGCCAGTCGCTGCGGCAGGCCGCCCCGCCACGGGCGGCCACGCCGCCGCAGCCCGCTGCGCCCGAGGAGCCGGACTTTCGCCAGCTATTCGGCGACGTCAAGCCGCTCAAGCCTGACGGCCGCCACCATCCTCAGCGTCCCAAGCCCAAGCCCCGCCCGCGCAAACCCAGCCAGGGTCCAGCCGTGCATGCATTCAACGGCCAGGAAATCCCGCAGCATCCGATAGGCTGGTTCGAGCCGCCGGAACTGCTGCATCAATTCGCCCGCCCCGGCATGCCTTCAGCCACATTGAAGCGGCTGCGCCAAGGCAACTGGCCTGTCTGCGCCCAACTGGACTTGCACGGCTACACCCGGCATCAGGCGCAAGACGCGTTGGCCTTGTTCATCCATCGCGCCCGCTCGCGCGGCCAGTGCGTCAAGGTGATACACGGCAAGGGCTTCGGCTCGCCGCAAGGCGAACCGGTGCTGAAGAAGCTGGTGCGCAGCTGGCTGCAGCACCACCCGGACGTGCTGGCTTTTTGCGAAGCCGAATCCGGCGGCCACAGCGGCTCGCTGCTGGTGCTGCTGCGCCGCCCGGCTTCAGACGATACCGATGACTAAGCCCTTGATCGCAATCAGCATCCGCCGACGGTGCATTTCCGCCGGATCGCCGACGCGCAAAAAGCGCGAGAACAGGCTCTCAGGATACGTGACAACCGCAAGGGGAATCCGCTAAGCTCAAATCAAGGCGGCCCCCTGCACCCTACCCAGGAGTAATGCATGACAGGCACACCCTGCCCCGACTTCACCCTGCCCGGCACCGCCGGCGCCGACTTTACGCTTTCCGCCAGCCGCAAGCCGCTGGTGATCTACTTCTACCCCAAAGACAATACGCCTGGCTGCACCAACGAGAGCATGGCCTTCCGCGATCTGCACCCGCAATTTGCCGCCTTGGGCGCAGACATCGTCGGCATCTCGCGCGACAGCCTGAAGTCCCATCAAAATTTCAAGGCCAAGCTGGAATTGCCGTTTGAACTGTTGTCGGATTCGGAAGAAACTGTCTGCAATATGTTTGGCGTCATCAAGATGAAAAACATGTACGGCAAACAGGTAAGAGGCATCGAGCGCAGCACCTTCGTAATAGACGCCCATGGCAATGTGGCGCGCGAATGGCGCGGCGTGAAAGTGCCCGGACACGCCGAGGAGGTACTGGCGTTCGTCAAAACGCTGTAAGGCAGTGCCCGCCCGGCCAGCCGGCCGGGCTACAACACGAACAAGGGGACCACATCATGGCCGGCCGCAAAAAGACCAGCGCGTGCAAGCTGTTTGTTCTGGACACCAACGTACTGTTGCACGACCCCACCTGTCTGTACCGCTTCGAAGAACACGATGTGTTCATCCCCATCATCACCCTGGAAGAGCTGGACACCCACAAGAAGGGCATGTCCGAAGTGGCGCGCAACGCCCGCCAGGCCAGCCGCTTTCTTGACGACATCCTCAGCGGCAATGAACTGAACATCGGCGACGGCATCCCGCTGAAGCACGCCAGCCGCGACGCCGCCAGCGGCCGCCTGATTCTGCAGACCCAGGCCATCAACGGCTCGCTCCCCTCCTCGCTGCCGGTCGGCAAAGCCGACAATCAGATCCTCGGCATCGTGATGGCCTTGAAAGACCATTATGAGGACCGTTCCGTCATTCTGGTGTCCAAAGACATCAATATGCGCATCAAGGCCCGCGCCCTGGGCCTGGAGGCGGAAGACTACTTCAACGACAAGGTGCTGGAAGACACCGACGTGCTGTACACCGGCACGCGCGAAATCGACCAGGCCTTCTGGGAACGCAACAGCAAGGACATCAAATCGTGGCAGGAGCACGGCCGCAGCTACTACCAGCTGACCGGCCCCGATGTCGTCAGCCTGTACGTCAACCAGCTGATCTGGCAGGAGGGCGACCGCCCGTTCCAGGCTCGCGTGATCAAGCTGGAAGGCAAGAGCGCGGTGCTGGAGACGCTGAAGGACTACAGCCACAACAAGAACAACGTATGGGGCATCACCGCGCGCAACCGCGAACAGAATTTCGCGCTGAACATGCTGATGGACCCCAATGTGGACTTCGTCTCGCTGCTGGGCCAGGCCGGCACCGGCAAGACGCTGCTGACGCTGGCAGCGGGTTTGGCGATGACGCTGGAGCAGAAGATCTACAGCGAAATCATCATGACCCGCGTCACCGTGCCGGTGGGCGAGGACATCGGCTTCCTGCCGGGCACCGAGGAAGAAAAAATGGCGCCGTGGATGGGCGCGCTGGAAGACAACCTGGACGTGCTCAACAAGAGCGACGACGATGGCGGCGACTGGGGCCGCGCCGCCACCCGCGACCTGATCCGCAGCCGCATCAAGGTGAAGAGCCTCAACTTCATGCGCGGCCGCACCTTCCTCAACAAGTACCTGATCATCGACGAAGCGCAGAACCTGACGCCCAAGCAGATGAAGACGCTGATCACCCGCGCCGGACCGGGCACCAAGGTGGTATGCCTGGGCAACGTCAGCCAGATCGATACGCCGTATTTGACCGAAGGCAGCTCCGGCCTGACCTATGTGGTGGACCGCTTCAAGGGCTGGGACCACTCCGCCCACATCACGCTGCAACGCGGCGAGCGCTCCAGGCTGGCGGACTACGCCGGCGAAGTACTGTAAGCCTGCAAACGAAAACGGCGCCATCCTTTACGATGGCGCCGTTTTGATGTCTAGGGGCTCAACACATCTCGTCTTCTTCCGGCCCCAGCAGGCGCCGGCAATACCCCAGCAGACACAACACCCCCACGCCCAGCAGCAATAGATCCAGCGCAAACCAACGCTTGGCATCCCGCATATTCTCGCTGCGCGACATCACCTCATTGGCCGCCGCCAACTGCGTCATATTATCTTCCACTATCGCGGAAGCCTCCCGCCTTGCCGCGCCTGGCAATGCATGCGCCTCACGGCATGATGCGACAGACGCGCATGCCTGACGAACCGGCGCCGAACTCTCCGCATACCAGCGCGCCACGCCGCCCTGGCTCTCGCCAGCCAGCATCAGCATGCACGCCACGCCCACCACAATCCTGAACATATCCCCAGCACCAACCCGCCGCGCGCCCCGCGGCGCCTTCCCAAAACAAATCGCCGCCGGAGCGGGTCCGAACGGCGATTGGCAACCGACCTCAGTCGATTTCACTGATTACGCGACAATTCCCTGTCGCGTTTCACATTTTTTAACACTCTGGCGGCAATGGTCAAATCGGCATGTCAAGAAAGGACAAGCGCGCGGCAATGCCGCAACAAAAATTCCAAATGTGTAAAATCAGCGCCGACCTCTGCCTGTCACCGCATCCGGTCCATACAGACTCCACTCGCTGATCAGCAGCATGCCGTCGGCCGTGGCGACCAGCAGCTGCTCCGCCTGGGAGTAGATCAGACTGCCCGGCGCGAAATGGTGAGTCTCCTCCCAACCTTCGGCGCGGTGAATGAAAATGGTGACGTTGTTGATAGTCGCCGCGCACTCGAAGTCGCCAAAGGCGCGGATCTGCCGCAGCAGCGCCGCCGTCGGGCGCTGGAAATCCAGCATCCTGTCCTGATCAGTCCACAATGGCCAGTAGCTGCCGCCATCGCCCTGAGGCGAGGCCTCGCCCCACAAGCGCTCAAACTGGTTTGCCACCTTGTGGCACAGCCGGTGCAAGGCCAGTTGCAACTTGATGTCCAGCACCTGATGGCTGTCGGTTTCGCCCAGGGGAAAACGCTCCTGCGCCAGGATGTCGCCGGTGTCGAACTCCGGCCCCACCTTGTGGCAGGTCAGCCCCCACTCCTTATGCCCCTCCAGCAAGGCCCGCACCTGCGGGTACGGCCCGCGCCCCAAAGGCAGCGGCGATGGGTGGAAATTGACGGCGTATTTCAAATACGGCGTCCAATCCGGAATACGCCAGTTGTAGCTGCCGACCAGCAGCGCCTCGCAACCCATCTCGGCCAGCTCTTCCAAATCGCGCGCCGTCATCGGCGACAATTGCAGCGGCAGCTTGCGCTGCTCGGCAAACGTCACCGATGCCTTGTGGTGGTGCACTCTATGGTCAACCGGCGTGCAGAAAATCTTCATAGGCTGCCAACCTGCCTGCATGAAAACATCCAGCACTGGCTTGAAGCGATCCGAAAGCGTGATGGCGAAACGCATGGCATTCACTTTATCGCGAGCAGGGACGACCTCCCCTCATAGCGTGGTTATACCATCGGCCTCTCAGCCTCCGATGTCGATGACACGCAAATTAACAGAAGCCGCCCCTCCTGCTACAAATCAGGCCATGCGCACGGCTCGAAGCCACTCATCAAACATCGCAAGCAAGCGCTCCACGTCTTCTGCCGTGGTATGCGGGCTGAGCAGCAGCATATTGTGGAACGGCGTGATCAGCAGTCCCCGGTTCAACAGATACAGATGAATGCACTGTTCCAGCTCGGTATCCTGTCCTGCCGCGGCCTCGCTGCCGTTGCGCGGGGGCCGGTGGGCAAACTGAAACTCGCAGCGCGCGCCCAGCCGCGTCACGCACCATGGTAGATCGAAACGGACAAACAGCTCGCGCAGCCCCCGCTCCAGCTGCTCCGCCCGCTCAAACATGATCTGGTAAGCATCGTCGGTCATCACTTCGGCCAGAGTGGCGCGCATCGCGGCGCAGGCCAGGCGATTGGCGCTAAGCGTGGTGCCAATGCCGGAATGGCCTGCCGGCGCGTCCCGCTTGGCCTGCTGCGCCCGCTCCCCCAACTCCGCGCTGAAGCCGTAAGCCGCCGCAGGCAGTCCGCCAGCCAAGGGTTTGCCCAGCACCAACAGGTCCGGCCGCAGGCCATGCAGAGCCGTAAAACCGCCGGGTCCGCAGCTGATGGTATGGGTCTCGTCCAACAGCAGCAGGCTGCCGTGACGGCGCATGATGGCCTGCGCCTGCTGCCAGTAGTCCGGATCCGGCAATACCATGCCGATATTGGTCATCGCCGGCTCAGCCAAAACGCAGGCGACACGGCCATCAGACAAGGCCCGCTCCAGCACGGCCAGGTCATTGAACTCCACCACCCGGGTGTGCTCGGTCAGCGGATACACTTGGCCCAGCAGGCTGGCGCGCGGCTTCGCCTGGCCATCCTCCAGGTCCACGAACACATCGTCCACCGTGCCGTGGTAACAGCCATTGAATACCAGTATCTGATCCCTGCCGGTTGCCGCGCGCGCCCAGCGGATGGCAAAACGGTTGGCATCGCTGGCGGACAGCGCAAACTGCCACACCGGCAGCCCGAAGCGTTGCGCCAACTCGCCGGCCACCCACAAGGCATCTTCGCCCGGCAACATCGCGGTAAGCCCGCGCGCCGACTCGCAGGCGATCGCGGCCGCCACCGGCGCCGGCGAGTGGCCAAACATCGCGCCGGTGTCGCCCAGACAGAAATCGACATAGCGATGGCCATCGACATCCGTCAATTGGGCGCCCTGCGCCTCAGCCACAAACAAAGGGCTGGGCGTGGGCCAATCGTCCATCCAGTGCAGCGGCACGCCAAACAGCAAATGCCTGGCTGATTGCCCAGCCAAAGCCGTCGCCCGCGGCCTTCGGGCCAGGAAGTCCGCCCGCTCCCGCTGATGGAGCTCACGCATCTTGCCAAGATCAATGCCATGCCGCTTCGCCATTGCCGCCTCGCTTAAGAATGGGGTGCAATCAGTATGCCAAGCTCTGCGTCGCACAATCCAGCTGCAATCGCCACTTGGAAAGCTCTAAACGACAAAAGGCCCGAAGCGCAGACCACGCCTCGGGCCAATGGGCTGCAATGAACGGAAATTCAGCGCAGGGGCAGATGCCCTGCCAAAGTGTTGAGCTGCTTGATGGCGCGACGGAAACGAGAATGCGCGCGGGAGACCGTGGACTCGCTGATGTCCATTTGCTGGGCGGCGTAATAGCCGGTCATGCCTTCCACTTCCATCAGCCACACCGCCTCGCGCGAGCGCTTCTTCATGCCGATCAGATCGGCCACCACGTTGAAATCGTCCAGTTTCATGGTATCACTCCCTCATGCGCAGACCCTTGCCACCCCAAGTCGCCGCGCGTCGACACGAAACATTCGGATGCTTTCCCAGCATAGAATGCTTGCCAAAAAAATGCAGGTAAATCCAGAGGCTGGGAGGCGCTTTTTTATGTTGTTTACGGCGCGATGGATATTGGAAACTTTTCCCACTTCGCGACGATGCAGCTCACCGGCATAAATTTAAGACCCTCCATGCATGACAGGCCCCAGGTCCAAATGCTTCTCCAACATATCCGCCAGCTTGTCGATATTGGCCTCGCGCAGCGCCGGGTAGTCCAGCGCCTCCGGCTCCGACTGCCCCGCCCAGCGCAGGATAGCCTGGCAGGCGGCGGACTCGTCGAACATGCCGTGCAGATAGGTGGCGAATATCTGGTCGTCTTCCGAGCGCGCGCCGTCAGCAGAGCCATCGTCAAAGCGCACCGCGGGCCTGGCCAAGGCCGGCCCCCGGCTTACCCCCATGTGGATTTCGTAGCCGACCGCCTCGGCGTCGTCCAATGTCAGCCGGCCGCGCATTCGCGTCAGCCGTTTCTCTGGCTCCAGCGTGGTTTCCAAGTCCAGCCAGCCCAGGCCGTCGCCGCTGCCCGGCACGCCTTCCAGCCCATCCGGATCATGCAGCTTCTTGCCCAGCATCTGCAGGCCGCCGCAAATGCCCAGCACTTTGCCGCCGTAGCGCAGGTGGCGGCGCAGCGCCTCCTCCCAGCCCTGCGCGCGAAGCCAGGCCAGGTCCGCCCGCACGCTCTTGCTGCCGGGCAAGATGATCAAGTCAGCCGGCGGGATGGGCTGGCCGGCGCGCACCAGAGCGAACTCCACCTGCGGGTGCAGGCGCAGCGGGTCGAAATCGGTGTGGTTGCTGATGCGCGGCATCGCTGGCGCGATCACGCGCAGCTTGTCGCCGCCACCCGATGCGCCGCCAGGCTTGTCCAGCCCCATGCTGTCCTCGGCCTCCAGATGCAGGTCGTACAGATACGGCAGCACGCCCAGCACCGGCTTGCCGGTGTGATTCTCCAGCCAGTCGACGCCGGTTTTGAGCAAGGATGGATCGCCGCGGAAGCGGTTGATCACCAGCCCGACGACACGCGCGCGCTCGGATTCGGACAGCAACGCCAGCGTGCCGGCCAGATGGGCGAACACGCCGCCGCGCTCGATATCGGCCACCAAAATCACCGGGCAGTCAACCGCCTCGGCGAAACCCATATTGGCGATGTCGCCGTCGCGCAGATTGATCTCGGCCGGGCTGCCAGCGCCCTCTGCGACGATGTACTGGTACTGCGCGGCCAACCGCGCATGCGACTCCAGCACCGCCCGCATCGCCACCGGCTTGTAACCATGGTAGCCGCGCGCCTCCATATTGCCGATGGCGCGCCCCTGAATGATGACCTGGGAACCGGTATGGCTATTGGGCTTCAGCAACACAGGATTCATGTCGGTATGCGGCTCCACGCCGCAGGCCTGGGCCTGCACCGCCTGTGAGCGGCCAATCTCGCCGCCGTCCGCCGTTACGGCGCTGTTGAGCGCCATGTTTTGCGGCTTGAACGGCGCCACCCTAAAGCCGCGCCGGGCCAGCAGCCGGCACAGGCCGGTGGCCAAAGCGCTCTTGCCGGCATCGGAGGTAGCCCCCTGGATCATGATGGTTTTGGCGGTCATGGCGATCTCCCTGCGCATGGATGGCCGACAAGGCTTAGAATGTCGGCTTGATTCATTCCGGCCGCCCAAAGCGCCCAATGTTTGCATGTTGGATATTGCAGACGGCGGCCGGCCATTATATAGGGCTGCGAGTTGAATTCCGCATTGTTTCTGCCATTGGCGCTGCTGCTGGATCGCCTGTTGGGCGAGCCGCCGCGTTGGCATCCTCTGGTCGGCTTTGGCCGGCTGGTCAAAGCCATGGAGCGGCTGGCCTACCCCGCACAGTCTGATGCCGAGCCGATCTGGCGCATGCGGCTGCGCGGCGCCGTAGCCATCGCTCTGCTGATTCTGCCATTGACCCTGCTGGCTTGGGCGCTGGCTGAACAAGCACTGCTGAGTATCGTCGCACCGATTATCCTGCTGTACCTAGCCGTCGGCGCGCAGAGCCTGGGACAACACGCCAAGAGAGTGCAACAGGCGCTGGCTGATGGCGACCTGCAGCTCGCCCGCGAACGGGTGGGCTGGATAGTCAGCCGCGACACCAGCGAACTGGACGAAGCCGGTGTGGCGCGCGCGACGATTGAGTCGGTGCTGGAAAATGGTAGCGACGCCATCTTCGCCGCGCTGTTCTGGTTCCTGGTTCTGGGCGCCCCCGGCGCGGTGCTGTACCGGCTGTCCAACACGCTGGACGCGATGTGGGGCTACAAGAATGAACGCTATCTGCATTTCGGCTGGGCGGCCGCGCGTTTCGACGACGTATTGAACTATGTCCCGGCGCGATTGACCGCCCTCACCTATCTGCTGCTAGGCAACGCCGCCGACGGCTGGCGCTGCTGGCGTACCCAGGCGCCGACCTGGTACAGCCCCAACGCCGGCCCGGTGATGGCCGCCGGCGCCGGCGCGCTGGGCGTCAGCCTGGGCGGCGGCGCGCGCTATCACGGCCAATGGAAGGAGCGCCCGCCATTGGGCTGCGGCCCCGCTCCGACCCAGGCGGACATCGGCCGCGCCGTACGGCTGGTCCAGCGGGGCATGTGGCTATGGGCAGCGCTGTCGCTGACGACCGCCATCTTGATCGGAGCGACCCATGCTTGAACACGGAGGCGGCCTGCTGCGCGCGGCCGCGGAATACGGCATTCCGCCTGGAGACTGGTTGGACCTTTCCACCGGCGTAAACCCCAATGGCTGGCCAGTGCCGCCGCTGTCGCCAGACAGTTGGCTGCGCCTGCCGCAAAACCATGACGGGTTGGAGGCGGCGGCGGCGGAATATTATGGATGCGGGCAATTGCTGGCAGTAGCAGGCTCTCAACCCGCTATCCAGCTGCTGCCGCGGCTACGCGCGCCCTGCCGAGTCGGCATGCTTGCTCTGTGCTACGCCGAACATCCTTATCACTGGCAGAAGCGTGGCCACAACGTGGAGCGATTCGCGCCAGATGCGCTGGCTGCCGGGGTCGAGCAATTGGACGTGGTGCAACTCTGCAATCCCAACAATCCCACCGGCGACCGATTTGATCCCTTACTACTGGAAAACTGGCGGCAATGCTTAGCCGCCAGAGGGGGCTGGCTAGTCGTGGATGAAGCGTTTATCGACACTTCGCCCGAATACAGCATGCTGCCCCACATCGGCAAGCCAGGACTGATTGTGCTGCGATCGGTTGGCAAGTTTTTTGGGCTCGCAGGCGCGCGCGCCGGATTCGTGTTTGCCTGGCAAGAACTGCTGCGCGCGCTGGCGGAGGAGTTGGGACCATGGAATATGGCGGGCCCCACGCGGGAGGCCGTTAAGCTGGCGCTGCGAGACGCGGAATGGCAACACGCCATGCGCGGCAAGTTACAGCGTGACTGCGCCCGGCTTAAGCGCTGCCTTGAGAGGCATGGCTTGGCCCCAGCCGGCGGGTGCGAGCTTTTCCAGTGGGTGCCAGGTGACAGCGGCCTGTCGATTCACCGCTACCTAGCTGGCCGCGGCATTCTCACCCGTTATTTCGAGTCTCCTGCCAGCCTGCGCTTCGG
Source organism: Chromobacterium sinusclupearum (assembly GCF_002902845.1). Lineage (GTDB taxonomy): Bacteria > Pseudomonadota > Gammaproteobacteria > Burkholderiales > Chromobacteriaceae > Chromobacterium > Chromobacterium sinusclupearum. The sequence continues at coordinate 44,813 of NZ_PPTF01000064.1, read as the reverse complement.
TTTGCCCAAGGACGACTCGGACTGGATACGATTGGAACAGGCGCTGGCGGATTGGGGCTTACAGTAATCCATAATCTCGATGTTCACAGCTTTGTTTTTGTCACGTATCATCCAGTCCAACTATGACGGTGCCCCTTGAGGGTGAAACGGGAACGCGGTGCGATACCGCGGCTGCCCCCGCAACTGTAAGCGCAGAGCCCACGCCTGACGCCACTGGCCTTAACCGGCCGGGAAGGCGGCGACCGGGCCGCGACGCGCAAGCCAGGAGACCGGCCGTCGAACGTGTCGACGCAAGCAAAACCGGGCGGGGTGTACCGGGGGATACGCACAAGCTCCGGTCATAGATAGCAGACGGAATGATGTGCCCTCGCTTGCGCGACGAGTATCGTCTACGAGGGCACCATGCATCCATCCACCACGCTGTCCGCGGGCCGCCGTCTGGCGCGCCACGCTCCCATTCTCGCCGGGCTGATCCTTGCCAACCTGCTGGCCTGGGCCTGGGCGCTCACCGCCTTCTCCGATCATCCCGCCCAGCTCGCCACCGCCCTGCTCGCTTATCTGTTCGGCCTGCGCCATGCGGTGGACGCCGACCATATCGCCGCTATCGACAACACCGTACGCAAGCTGATGCAGGAAGGCCGCCACCCTTCGGCGGTGGGGCTGTTCTTTTCCATCGGCCACTCGGCGGTGGTCGTCATCGCCGTCGCGCTGATCGTGTTCGCCGCCAGCGCGCTGCAAAGCCGCGTCACCGGCTTCAAGGAGATAGGCGGCGTCATCGGCACCAGCGTGTCGGCCTTCTTCCTGCTGACCCTGGCCCTGATCAACCTGTCGTCCCTGCGCGCGGTGTGGGGGGCCTTCCGCCGCGCCCGCGCCGGCGAAGCCATCTGCGATGAACAATTGAATCTGCTGTTGAACAACCGCGGCCTGATCGCGCGCCTGCTGCGCCCGCTGTTCAAGATGGTGAGCAAGAGCTGGCACATGCTGCCCATCGGCTTTTTATTCGGCCTCGGCTTCGACACCGCCACCGAAATCGGCCTGTTCGCCATCGCCACCTCGCAAAGCGCCCACGGCGTGGCGCTGTGGCACATCATGGTATTCCCGGTGCTGTTCGCTGCCGGCATGGCGCTGGTGGACACGCTGGACAGCATGATGATGGTGGAAGTGTACGGCTGGGCCTTCATCAATCCGGTGCGCAAGCTCTGGTACAACCTGACCATTACCTTCGTCTCGGTCGTGGTCGCCGTCGGCATAGGCGGGCTGGAAGGCCTGGGCCTGCTGGTAGACAAGCTGCAGCTGACCGGCGCTTTCTGGGACTGGATCGCCGCGCTCAACGACAATCTGGCCCATTTCGGCTATTTCGTGGTCGGCGTGTTCCTGTTCACCTGGCTCGCTTCCGCCGCCATCTACAAGTGGAAGCGCTTCGACCAACTGGTCCCGGAGGCGCAATGAGAACGCACGACAAACACGTGCTGATGTGCACCGGCTCACGCTGCACCCCTGACGGCGAGGGCTCGGAAGCGATGTTTCTGCACCTGGGCCGCACGATAGACGCCTGCGAAGGCCTGCGCGCCAAACGCACCCGCAGCCACTGCTTCGCCGTGTGCAAGGAGGGTCCGGTGATGGTGGTGTACCCGGACGGCGTCTGGTATCGCAAAGTCAGCGAAGCCGACGTCGAGCGCATCGTCTGCCAGCATCTGCGCGATGGCTCGCCTGTCGAAGAATTAATCTTCCATAAAACCGGCATCGGCGACATCGCCCCGGAGACCCAGGCATGAGCGCCAAAATTGCCTTGTTAAGTCATGCCGGCACCGACCTCGCCGCGCTGTCGCGCGCGCGCTGGCCTGAGGATTTCCCCGCGGTCGCCGGCATCGCGCTGCAAAGCCTGGCCGACGAGGCGGCGATGCAGGCGCTGCTGGACGGCCAGCTTGCCAGCGCCCGCGCTATCGTGCTGCGCGTGCTGGGCCGCGCCGACGCGATACCCGGCCTGGAGCGGCTACTGGCCCACGCCCGCCGGCTGCAGGCTGCGGTCATCGTGGTCAGCGGCACCGGCGAGCCGGACCCGGAATTGCAAGCGCTATGCAGCGCGCCGGTATCGCTGCAGCAGGATGTCCACGCCTATCTGCAGGCAGGCGGCAGCGCCAACTTGGGCGAGATGATGCGCTGCCTGGCCGACCGGCTGCTGCTGACCGGCTTCGGCTACCTGAGCCCGCAGCCGCTGCCAGAGCACGGCGTCTACCACCCGGAGCTGGCTGCGCCCTGCTCGCTCGACGACTGGCTTGGCATCCGCAACCCGGACTGGCCGACCGTGGGCCTGTGCTTCTACCGCGCCCATTGGTTGTCCGGCAACACCCGCTTCATCGACCTGCTGGTGGATTGCCTGGCCGAACGCGGCGTCAACGCGCTGCCGGTGTTCACCTCGTCCTTGCGGACCATCGCTCAAGACGGGTTGCCGGCGGCGCTGGCGCTATTGGCCGACCCGCGCGCCCAGGTGTCCTTGCTGATCAATACAACCTCGTTCGCGATGGGCGACATCAACAACGACGGCCCCACCCAACCTGGCTGGGCGGTGGAGGCGTCGGACCAGCTGGACCTGCCGGTGCTGCAGGCGATCACCAGCAGCATGACCCGCGAACAGTGGGAAGCGTCCGACCGCGGCTTCAACCCGCTGGACACCGCGATGAATGTGGCGCTGCCGGAATTCGACGGCCGCATCATCGGCGTGCCGCTGAGCTTCAAGCAGCCGGCGGAAGCCGGCCAGGCCGAGCAATACGCGCCCTTGCCTGACCGCGCCCGCCGCCTGGCCGGCATCGCCGCCCGGCTGGCGCGGCTGCGCCATGTGCCCAATGCCGACAAGCGCATCGCCTTCATCTTCACCAACTCCAACAGCAAGGCCTCACAGATAGGCAACGCGGTGGGGCTGGACTCGCCGGCATCTCTCTATGCGATGCTGCGCGGCATGCAGACGCGCGGCTACCAAATGGCGGAGCTGCCGCCAGACAGCGACGCGCTGATGCACGAGCTGATAGACCGCGGCGCTTACGACCAGGACTATCTGAGCGCCGAGCAGATGCGGAACGCCGCCGCCCGCGTGCCGGCCAAGCGCTACCAGGCCTGGTTCGACGAGCTGCCCGACGCGCTGCGCGACAAGATGCTGCAACGCTGGGGCCAGCCGCCGGGCGGCGCCTACGTCGACGGCGACGAACTGGTATTTTCCGGCCTGGATTACGGCAATGTCTTCGTCGCGCTGCAGCCGCCGCGCGGCTACGGCATGGACCCGGACGCCATCTACCACACCCCGGACCTGCCGCCCACCCACCACTACTACGCGCTGTACCGCTGGCTGCGCGACGACTGGCGAGCCGACGCCATCGTCCACGTCGGCAAGCACGGCACGCTGGAATGGCTGCCGGGCAAGGGCGTGGGCCTGTCGCAGAACTGCTTCCCGGACGCGCTGCTGGGCGACATGCCTCTGTTCTACCCCTTCATCGTCAACGATCCGGGCGAAGGCTCGCAAGCCAAGCGCCGCGGCCACGCGGTGATCATCGACCACCTGACGCCGACGATGACCACCGCCGACAGCTACGGCCCGCTGGCGCAGCTGACCCAGCTGGTGGACGAGTACTACCAGGTGGAGCTGCTGGACCCAAACAAACTGCCGCTGCTGCAGCAGCAGATCTGGGACCTGATCAAGGAAGCCAAGCTCGACACCGACCTGGCGGCGATGCTGAAGCACGACCATGACCACGATCACGGGCATGAGCACGAGCATCATCACGATCACGACCATGGCCACGATCATCCGCATGGCGGCCATCAGCGCGCGCCCGCCGCCGTCCACGGCAAGTACCGGCCGCAGGCAGCCAAGCCGGCGGCCGCGATGAAGCCGGCGACGGCCGCTGCGGCGAAATACCGCCCGGCCAAGGCCGCGCACGGCCACGACCATGGTCGCCATCATCACCATCATGGCGACCACGGCCATCACCATGACCACCATCACGATCATCACGGCCACGACCACCACGACCATGACCACGACTGGGACGACACGCTGAACGAAGACGGCGTGCCGCTGAGCCTGGCCAAGATGGACGGCGTCGACGTCGCCCACCTGATCGAAGACATAGACGGCTATCTGTGCGAGCTGGGCGCGGCGCAGATCCGCGACGGCCTGCACGTGCTGGGCAACGCGCCGCAGGGCGAGGCGCTGGTCGACATGCTGCTGGCGCTGACCCGGCTGCCCAATCTGGCCATACCCGGCCTGCCGGCCAGCGTCGCGGCGGCCTGCGGGGGCGATTGGGTCCTATGGCAGCAAGACCAGGGCAAGCGCCTTTCCGAGACGCCAGCCGCCTTGCAGGCATTGGCCGGCCAGCCGCTGGTCACCCGCGCCGACGCGCACGACGCGGTAATGAAACTATCGCGCGCGCTGATCGCCGAGCTGGCCGCGCGCGGCTACCACGCCGCAGCCATCCCGGCCGCTGTCGAAAACATCCTGCCCGGCGTCGAGCCGAACGCCGATCTGGAACGGGTGCTGAACTTCATCTGCGACCAGCTGTGTCTCAAGCTCGCCCGCACCGCCGAAGAGATAGACAACCTGTTGCGCGGCCTGGAAGGCGGCTATGTGCCGGCCGGCCCCAGCGGCGCGCCGACGCGCGGCATGGCCCACATCCTGCCCACCGGCCGCAATTTCTACTCGGTGGACCCGCGCAGCCTGCCGTCGCAAGCCGCTTGGCGCATAGGCGACGGCCTGGCGCGCGAGATGCTGGCCCGCCATCTGAAGGAAACCGGCCAATATCCGGAATCGGTGGCCATCAGCGTGTGGGGCACCAGCGCGATGCGCACCCACGGCGACGACATCGCCGAAATCCTGTCGCTGCTCGGCGTCAAGCCGCGCTGGCAGCAGGAAAGCCGCCGCGTGCAGGGCCTGGAAGTGATCCCCTTGGCCGAGCTGGACCGGCCGCGCATCGACGTCACCGTGCGCATCAGCGGCTTCTTCCGCGACGCCTTCCCGCACCTGATTGCGCTGGTAGACGAGGCGGTGCACACCGTGGCGCGGCTGGACGAGCCGGCGGAGCAGAACTTCCTGCGCAAGCACTACCTGGCCGACCTGAAGAACGAACTCTTAGGCAAGCTGCCCGACTCCGACGCGCAATCGCTGTACCGCGTGTTCGGCGCCAAACCGGGCAGCTACGGCGCCGGCATCCTGCCGCTGATCAACGAGCAGAACTGGCAGAACGACGCCGATTTCGCCACCGCCTACGTCAACTGGGGCGGCTACGCCTACGGCCGCGAGGCCAACGGCGCCGACGCCCGCGACGCGCTGCGCCATCGGCTGGCGGGCGTGGAAGTCGCCCTGCACAACCAGGACAACCGCGAACACGACATCTTCGACAGCGACGACTACCTGCAATACCACGGCGGGATGATCGCGACGATACGCAGCCTCAGCGGCCACCAGCCGCGCGCCTTCTTCGGCGACAGCCACAATCCGGAGCTGCCTGCCGTGCGCGGTCTGAAAGAGGAAGTGCTGCGGGTGTTCCGCTCGCGGGTGGCCAACCCGAAGTGGATCGCTGGCATCCAGAAGCACGGCTACAAGGGCGCGCTGGAGCTGACCGCCACCGTCGATTACCTGTTCGGCTACGACGCCACCGCCCAGGTGGTGGACGACTGGGTCTATGAACAACTGGCGCAAAGCTACGCGCTGGACCCGGCGATGCAGCAGTTCTTCGCCGACAGCAACCCGTGGGCGCTGAACGCCATCACCGACCGCCTGCTGGAAGCCGCGCAGCGCCAACTGTGGGCGGAGCCGGACCCGGACACGCTGGCCGCCCTGCAACAGCTGCATCTGGATAGCGAAGCGCTGCTGGAAGCGCGCGGAGAGAACAAAGCATGAGTCCGATCTACCCCTTCGCCGCCATCGTCGGCCAAGAGCAACTGAAGCAGGCGCTGCTGATCTGCGCGGTGGACCCCACCGTCGGCGGCGTGCTGGTGCGCGGCGACAAGGGCAGCGCCAAGAGCACCGCCGCGCGCGGCCTGGCCGCCGTGCTGCCGGCGATACGCCGGGCGACCGGTTGCGGCTACAACTGCGAGCCCGACCATCCGCTGCCGCTGTGCCCGGTGTGCTCCGGCGACGCGCGCGCGCTGCATGACGGCCCGGTGCCCTTCATCAACCTGCCGCTGGGCGCCACCGAGGACCGCGTGCTGGGCAGCCTGGACTTCGAAAAGGCGCTGCAGGGCGGCAAGCAGGCGTTCAAGCCCGGCCTGTTGGCGGCGGCCCACCGCGGCATGCTCTACATCGACGAAGTGAATCTGCTGGCCGACCACCTGGTGGACGTGCTGCTGGACGCCGCCGCGATGGGCGTCAACACCGTCGAGCGCGAGGGCCTGGCGGTCAGCCACCCGGCGCGGGTGACGTTGCTGGGCACGATGAACCAGGAGGAAGGCGATCTGCGGCCGCAGTTGCTGGACCGCTTCGGCCTGATGGTGGACGTGGCCGCGCCGCGCGAGCCCGCCCTGCGCGCCGAGGTGGTGCGCCGCCGCCTGGCCTTCGAGGCCGACCCAGCCGGCTTCGCCGCCCAATGGCAAACCGACAGCGAAGCGCTGCGCGCCAACATCGCCGCCGCGCGCGCGCTGCTGCCGCAAACCCGGCTCAGCGATAGCCTGTTCCACTTCGTCAGCGAGCTCTGCTGCGAATTCGACGTCAGCAGCCTGCGCGCCGACATCGTGCTGAACAAGGCCGCCCGTGCGCTGGCCGCGCTGGACGGCCGCGCCGACGCCAGCGCCGAAGACATCCGCGACGCCGCCCGGCTGGTGCTGCCGCACCGCCGCCGCCGCAAACCGTTCGAGCAAAGCGGGCTGGACCAGGACAAGCTGGAGCAGATGACGCGGCAGGCGTCCAACCCGCCCCCTCCGCCGCCTCCTTCTCCGCAGGAACAGAATCACACCCAGCCGCCGCCGGACGCCGACGGCGAGCAGGAGCCGAATCCTGCCAGCCATGGTTCGGAACAAATCTTCGCCGCCGCGCCGGCCGGCGACATCGCCCGCATCCGCGTCCAGGCGCCCTCGTCCGGCGATGCGGCCGGCCGCCGCAGCGACGGCGCCAGCCGCCAGCGCGGCCATTACGTGCGCGCAGAGGCCAATCCGCAGCCGGCCCAGCTGGCGGTGGACGCCACGCTGCGCCACGCGATCTTGCGCGATCCGGATCACTTCGCCGTCACCCGCGCCGACCTGCACGACAAGGTCCGCGTCGCCAAGCAGGGCAACCTGATCCTGCTGGTCGTCGACGCGTCCGGATCGATGGCCGCCCGCCAGCGGATGGAGCAGGTCAAGGGCACGGTGCTGAGCCTGCTGGAAGACGCCTACCGCCGCCGCGACCAAGTGGCGCTGATCGCCTTCCGCGGCCAGCAGGCCGAACTGCTGCTGCCGCCGTGCAACCGCGTCGAACAGGCCGAGCTGGCATTGCGCGAGCTGCCCACCGGCGGCCGCACGCCGCTGGCGCACGCGCTGGCGCTGGCCGCCGACACGCTGTCCCGCCAGTTAGGCGGCCCGGCCCCACTGCTGGTGATCCTGAGCGACGGCCGCGCCAATGTGGCGCTGGATGGCGACGGCGACCCGTGGCGGCAGGCGCTGGACCTGGCCGGCCAGCTGGCCGGCGTGCCGGCGCTGGTGCTGGACACCGAGCAGGACTTCGTCCGCCTGGGCCGCGCCCGCGAGCTGGCCGAGGCGCTGGGCGCGGAATACCTGGCTTGCGACGCCCTCACCGGCGAGCAGCTGACATTGACGATTCAACAAAGACTGGGCCGCTGAGATGACGGGCAAGGTTTACCTGATAGGCGCCGGCCCCGGCGACCTGGACATGCTGACGCTGAAGGCCGCGCGCTGCCTGCAACTGGCCGATGTGGCGCTAGTCGACGATCTGGTCCATCCGGACATCCGAACGATGTTGCGGCCGGACGCCAAAATCGTGCCGGTAGGCAAGCGCGGCGGCTGCCCGTCGACACCGCAGGCGGCCATCGAGCAGCGGATGATAGACGAGGCCCGCGCCGGCAAGACGGTGGCGCGCCTCAAGGGCGGCGACCCCTTCGTCTTCGGCCGCGGCGGCGAGGAAATGCTGACGCTGCAAGCGGCTGGCGTCGAGGTGGAAATCGTCAACGGCCTCAGCGCCGGCCTGGCGGTGCCAGCCACGCTGGGCATCCCGCTGACCCATCGCCATTTCGTCCACGGCGTTTGTTTCGTCTCCGGCCACCCGCACCAGGACGGCGACGAGCCCAACTGGCAGGCGCTGGCGCAAAGCGGCATGACGCTGGTGATCTATATGGGCGTCAAACGGCTGCCCTGGATCCGCGCCGAACTGCTGCGCCACGGCCTGAAACCCGACACCCCGGCGGCGGCGATTGAAAACGGCACGCTGCCGCAGCAGCGCCAAGTGCTGAGCACGCTGGACACGCTGGAACAAGACATGCACGCGGCCGGCATCCACAGCCCGGCGCTGATCGTCATCGGACCGACGGTGGCGCTGGCGTCCTGTAGTCCGTCCGCCGCCAATGAAACAAGCAAGGAATACGCATGATCATCTGCATAGGCGCCGGCCCCGGCGACATCGGCTACCTGCCGCAGCGCTCGGCCCAACTGATACGCGAGGCCGACGTGGTGGCTGGCTTCAACGCGGTGGTGGACGTGGTCCGCCCGCTGATCCCGGACAGCGCCGAAGTGATCCAGATGGGCTACCGCGACCAGGTGGCCCAGCTGGACATCGTCGCCGAGCGCCACCATGCCGGCAAAAAGTGCGTGGTGGTGTTCATGGGCGACATCCACTTCAGCGGCTTCCAGTACCTGGAGCGGGTGGAGCGCGCCTGCGGCCACCCGGTGGAAACGATACCCGGCATCTCGTCGGCGCAGATCCTGGCCTCGCGCGGCAAGGTGTGCTTCGACGAAACCAGCTTCATCACCTTCCACCGCCGCGGCGACCTGACCCCGTTCAAGCGCCACCTGGTTCACGTGCTTCAAGACGGCCGCAACGCCATCGTGATCCCTTGCCCCTGGGACGAGGCGCGCTCCTTCATGCCCTGGCACATCGCCACCTACCTGCTGGAAAACGACATCCCAGCCGGCCAGCCGGTGGAAGTATGGGAAAACCTGACCCGTAACGAGGCGGAATGGCGCGGCACGCTGGCCGAGTGCGCAGCGCAGCGCTTCTCCGACATGAGCATCATGCTGATCCGCACGCTCGCGCCGATGGACAGCCAGATCGAGCCGCCCCACAAATGAGCGCGCAAGACTACGCCATCGTATTGGCCGGCCACGGCAGCCGCGACCCGGACGGGGTCAACGAGTTCATGCAGCTGGTGGACGCGCTGAAGGCGCGCGCCGGCGTGCGCCCCGTCGCCCACGGTTTTCTGGAGTTCGCCCACCCGACCATAGACGAGGCAGTTGACCAGGTGATCGCCGCTGGCGCCAAGACGGTGGTGATGGTGCCCGGCGTGCTCTTGGCCGCCACCCATGCCAAGAACGACATGCCCAGCGAGCTATTGGCGCTGCAGCAGGCGCATCCCGGCATCGCTTTTCACTTCGGCGCGGCGCTGGACCTCCATCCGCGGCTGCTGGCGCTGTGCCGCCAGCGCATCGTCGAGGCCGAGGCCGCGTCGCCGCAGACCATCTCGCGCAATGACGCCTGTCTGGTCGTCGTCGGCCGCGGCACCTCGGACCCGGACGCCAATTCCGAAATCTCCAAGCTCGCGCGGATACTGGAAGAAGGCCTGGGCTTCGCCGCCTCCTTCGTCTGCTATTCCGGCACCGCCAAACCGCTGGTGGCCGATGGCCTGCGCGCCGCCGCCATGCTGGGCTACCGCCGCATCGTGGTGCTGCCCTACTTCCTGTTCGACGGCGTGCTGGTCAAGCGCATCTACGGCGCGGCGGCGGACCTGGCGGCGCGCCATCCGGAAATCGAGGTGCTGAGCGCCGGCTACCTGGGCCCGGATGCCCAAGTGGCCGAGGTGTTCCTGGAACGAGCGCAGGAAGGCGTGGAAGGCCGCGCGGCGATGAACTGCGCGCTATGCAAGTACCGGGTGCAGATCGTCGGCTTCGAGCAGCAGGTGGGCGAGCCGCAGCGCGGCCACCACGGCAAGGTGCGCGGCCTGCTGGAGCGCGAGCCTGCCGCCAATCAGCCGCCGGCCTGGAAACGCTACACCCCGCATCCTATCGAAGCCGAAAGCATGCGCATCATAGCCGAAGGCCGCGACTGGTCGGCCTTCCCAACCGAACAGCGCACCGCGCTGATGCGGCTGGTGCACACCACCGGCGATTTCAACAGCGTGGACGATCTGTTTTTCTCGGCCGGCGCCTGCGAAACCGGCATGCGCGCGCTGCTGCGCTGCCGCCGCGTGGTCACCGACGTCACCATGGTGGAAACCGGCCTCAAGCGCGAGGTGCTGCGCCAGCTGGAAGTGGAAACCTGGTGCGGCGTGCACGACGAGGAAACCCGGCTCTTGGCCGAAGCCAGCGGCCTCACCCGCTCCGCCGCCGGCATCCGCCGGGCGTGGCAGAAATTCGGCAACGACTGCGTGGTGGCGATAGGCGACGCGCCGACCGCGATCCGCGAAGTGGTGCGGCTGGTGCGCGAGCACGGCTGGCGGCCGCAGTTGGTCGTCGGCCTGCCGGTGGGCTTCGTCGGCACCCGCGAATGCAAGGAAGAGCTGCGCGCGCTGCTGCAAGTGCCGCGCATCACCAACCGCGGCACCCGCGGCGGCTCGCCGTGGGCGGCCACCGTGGTCAACGCGCTGATGATAGACGCGATCGAACACGTCCATCAGCAACAGCAACGGGAAGAATGAGCCCGGTGCGTCAGCCCTACGACCTCGCCGCCCCCGCGCCCAACGGCATGCGCCGCGGCCGCACCACCGGCAGCTGCGCCACCGCCGCCGTCAAGGCGGCGCTGATGCTGTTGCTGGACGGCGTGGACGCCGACGAGGTCTTCATCAGCCTGCCGGACCCGGACTTTTACCTGGAGGTGCCGGTAGAACGCGTGGCCTGGCTGGACGAAAACACCGTACGCGCCGAAGTGCTGAAGTACGCCGGCGACGACCCCGACAACACCGACGGCGCGACGATCTTCGCCGAGGTGAAGTTGAACCACACCGGCGCGCTGCGCTTCCTGGCCGCGCCCGGCGTCGGCATGGTCACCCAGCCCGGCCTGCGCATCCCGCCCGGCGAGCCGGCGATCAACCCGGTGCCGCGGCAAATGATGCGGATGGCGGTGGACGAAGTGTTGGCCGGCCGGCCCGACCCCGGCATCGACCTGGCGATAGGCTGCGTCGACGGCGACAAGATCGCCAAGCGCACCTTCAACCCGATGCTGGGCATCGTCGGCGGCATCTCGATCCTGGGCACCAGCGGCATCGTCGAGCCGATGTCGCAGGCGGCGTGGATCGCATCGATCGAGGTCTATGTGCGGGTGGCGCTGGGCGAGCTGCCGACTGCCATCGCCTTCACCCCCGGCAAGATAGGCCGCGGCTACGCCGCCGACACGCTGGGGCTGGAAAAAAAGCAGGTGGTGCAGATCGCCAACTTCGTCGGCGACTCGCTGGACTTCGCCGAGTCGGTGCTGATCGAACAGGGCCGCATCCTCAACACGCTGTGGGTGCTGGGCCACCCCGGCAAGATCGCCAAGCTGCTGGACGGCGTGTGGGACACCCACTCCGGCAAGAGCGGCATGGCGATGGACGCCGTCGCCGGCGTCGCCGCCGACCTGGGCCATGCGCCCGAACTGGTGGCGCAAATCAAACAAGCGAATACCGTGGAGAACGTAGTGCAGATCATGAGCAGCCAGCCGGACGCGCGCGGCTACTGGATGGAGATAGAACGCCGCACCGCGGCGCGGATGGCGGCCAAGGTGCCCAGCGTGCGGCAGGTGGCGGTACGGCTGTTCAGCATGGACGGCACGCCGCTGGGAGAAGCCGCATGAAGCTGGGCAAGCTCATAGGCATAGGCGTGGGGCCGGGACCGGCCGGCTTGATTCCGGTGGCGGCGCTGGCCGCGCTGCGCGAGGCTGACATCGTCTACCTGCCGCGCGCCACCTCCAGCGACACCTCCGTCGCCCGGCAATGCCTGGCCGGACTGGCGCTGGACGAAAGCCGCTTTTGCGAAATCGAGTTCGAAATGAATCCGGACCGCGGCGCGCTGTCGCGCCATTACGGCGCGCTGGCCGAGCGACTGGCCGCCGAACTGAAAACCGGCCGGAACGTCGCCTACCTGACCATAGGCGATTCGATGACGTATTCCACTTATGGCTACCTGCTGGCGGCGCTGCGCGAAATGTTGCCGCAGCTGGAGACGCAGACCTTCCCCGGCGTCACCAGCTTCGCCGCCACCGCGTCGGCGCTGTCCTGGCCGCTGGGCGAAGGCAAGGAACGCATGCTGATCCTGCCCTGTCCCGACGATATGGGAACGCTGCGCGCCGACATCGAAGCCAACGACATCGTGGTGCTGATGAAGATAGGCAAGCGGCTGCCCGACGTGCTGGCGCTGCTGAACGAGATGGGCATCGCCCAGCTGTGCGCCTTCGCCCGCCGCATCGGCCTGCCCGGGGAAGTGCTGTGCGCCGACGCCTCGCAATTGACGGCCGACGCCAGCGGCTACCTCGCCACCATGCTGGTCCGCAAGACAGCCAGAGAAAGACGCCATTCATGAAAGTGTATTTCATCGGCGCCGGCCCCGGCGCCGCCGACCTGATCACCTTGCGCGGCAGCCGCCTGTTGGGCGCCGCCCCCATGGTGCTGTACGCCGGCTCGCTGGTGCCGGCCGAAATGCTCAGCCACTGCCGCCCGGACGCCGAAATCCACGACACCGCCGAGCTGAACCTGGACCAGCAGGAAGCGCTGTACCGCCGCGCCCAGGCCGAGGACAAAGACGTGGCGCGGCTGCACTCCGGCGACCCGGCCATCTACGGTGCCACCAACGAACAGATGCGCCGGCTGGAAGCGCTGGGCATCAAATATGAGGTCGTCCCCGGCGTGTCCTCGTTCACCGCCGCCGCCGCCGCATTGGGCAGCGAACTGACCCGGCCCGAGGTGTCGCAATCCATCATCCTCACCCGCACCAGCGGCCGCGCCAGCGCGGTGCCGGAGACGGAATCCATCGCCAGCTTTGCATCCCACCGCGCGACGATGTGCATCTTCCTATCCGGCCAGCGGCTGAAACAGACCGTCGTCGACCTGTCGCTGCACTACCCGCCCAGCACCCCGGTGGCGCTGGTGCGCCGCGCCAGCTGGCCGGACCAATCCGTCCACCGCTCCACGCTGGGCAAGATGCTGTCCGAGGTGAAGCAGAAAGACTGGCTGCTGACCACGCTGCTGTTGGTGGGCGAGGCGCTGTCGCGCGAAGGCGGCGTCGAATCCAGCCTGTACGCGGCCGGCTTCACCCACATCTTCCGCGACGGCGACGAGCGCAAGACCAAGCGGGCCAGCCGCCAGAAAGAAAACCAGGCATGAGCCGCGCCGTGTGGCTGGTGCGCGCCGAGGCGCTGCCCTTGGGCCGGAAGCTAGCGGCGGCGCTGGACGCCCGGCTGTACCAGCCATGGCTGCAGTCCGGCGCCAGCGGCCGCGAGCAATTCCGCGCCGCCTTCCACGCGCACAGCCACTGGGTGCTGGTGATGGCCAGCGGCATCGCCGTGCGCTACCTGGACGGCCTGCCGCAAAGCAAATACAGCGACCCGGCGGTGGTGGTGATGGACGAAGCCGCCCGCTTCGCCATCCCGCTGTTGTCCGGCCACGAAGGCGGCGCCAATGACCTCGCTTATGAAACCGCGCGGCTGACCGGCGCGGTGCCGGCCGTCACCACCGCGACAGAAGCGATCAAGCCGCTGACGCTGGGAATCGGCTGCCGCCGCGGCAAAAGCGCCGAAGCCATCGAACAAGCGGTATTGCAGGCCTTGGCCGGCCGACCGCTGTCCGAGGTGCGCGAAGCGGCGACCATAGACCTGAAGGCCGACGAAGAAGGCCTGTTGGCATTCTGCGCCCGTCACGCGCTGCCGCTGCGCGTCATCGCCCGCGAAGACGTCGCCGCCCGCGGCTGGACCGGCACGCCGTCGGACTGGGTGCGCCGGAACGTCGGCGTGGACGGCGTGTGCGAGCCCTGCGCGCTGATCGCCAGCCCGCGGGGGAGGCTGATCATACCCAAGATGGCATTGGATGGGGTGACGGTGGCGATAGTGGAGGATGGGCCGTGGTAGGACGGAAGCTCCAAGGAATTGTTCCGCCTTTCCCGCGGATAACGCATATAAAACCATATCAGCAATTATCTGCGATTAATCAGACAGCCTTACTGTTTTACTCACAACTTGCATTGCACACTTTCTCTGCCCATGCTCATCTTTTATTGCCTCACAAGAAACAAGCAAGGGGTAAGCCTGCGTGTAGTTTGATTCAACTAGCTTCTGGGGATTTTTAATTTTCTGAAAACAAAGCTCTCCCCTATACGTGGAGTAAACCACTTCCGAAACAGCTGGATAATCATAAACTTCATTTATGACTTCTTGCATGAGTGCACGCAACCAAACATTATCCGATGTTGCCATTGGCACTTTTGCCAAAAGATCTTCTTTTTTAATTCCTTTATTTTTAGAATATATAGCTTCACTTGCAACACCTACCGATGCTTGTAGCCCAACTGGAAATGGACATGACTCAACAGCACTAGCAAAGTTACTAACCAAGCATGCTGAAATAAAAATTGAAAATGAGATTATGTAGTCTCCAGAAAAAACCATGATCCGCTCTCAGATTATTATACGAAGCTTACAATACCACACCAAGAGCATGAGAATCATGCTCGTATACGTTTTATTGCTAAATAAGATCTCGAACAGCCATGCGTCTTCATTCCAATACACATAAGTAAGTGAAACTGAAGCAAGCCCCTTCCCTCTGACGATGACAAAAATCGGCGGAAGCCCCGACCCCGCCGAGGCTTCCGCCCTACGCAACAAATGGATAACTGACAGAATGACCGGCAAACTCTACCTCGTCTCGGTCGGCCCCGGCCGCGCCGAACTGATCCCCGACCTCGCCCGCCAGGCGCTGGCCGCGAGCGACGTGATCGTCTCCTACGACCTCTACCTGACCTGGGTGCAGCCGTGGATCGCCGGCAAGGACATCCGCACCCTGCCGCTGACCCAGGAGCGCGAACGCGCGCAGCTGGCGCTGGAAGAAGCCCGCGCCGGCAAGACCGTGGCCCTGCTGTCCAGCGGCGACATCGGCGTCTACGCGATGGCCACATTGGCTTACGAGGACATGCGCGAGGACGATGTGTTCGACGTGCAACTGATCCCCGGCATCACCTCGGCCAACTCCTGCGCGTCGCTGCTCGGCGCGCCGCTGTCGCACGATTTCGCCACGCTGAGCCTGTCAGACCTGCTGTGCCCGTGGGAGTGGATCGAAACCCGCGCCCGCCACATCGCCCAGGCCGACCTGGCGGTGGTGTTCTACAACGTGCAAAGCCGCCAGCGCCAGGAAGGCGTGTACCGCATCCTGGACATCATGCTGGAGCACAAAAAGCCGGAGACGCTGTGCGGCATCGTCCGCAACGCCTACCGCGAGGACCAGGCTGTGGAGATCGTCACCCTGGCCGAACTACGCACCCGCCGCTTCGACATGCTGACCAGCATCGTCATCGGCAACCGCTTCACCCGCCGCAAACGCGAGTGGATGTTCACCCCGCGCGGCTACTTCAACTGGGCGGGCACCAGCGACACGGTGAAAGCTGACGTGCAGCCCGCCGGCGCGGCCTGGGTGTTTTCCGGCACCAGCGACGGCAACGCGCTGTCCCGCGCCATCGCCGAAACCGGCCGCGCGGTGGTGGTCAGCAGCGCCAGCGACTACGGCAACGAGCAGGCGCAGCAGGCCGTGCCCGGCGTCGCCACCGTCAGCGGCCGGCTGGGCGTGGAGCGCCGCCGCGAGCTGCTGTCCGGCAGCCAGGCTTCGGCCATCGTCGACGCCACCCACCCCTACGCCAGCGAGATGTCGCAGCAGTTGATGGCGCTGGCCGAGGAGCTCGCCCTGCCCTATCTGCGCTACGAACGGCCGGCCAGCGCAAGCGCGCATCCCGTCATCCGCTGCGCCGACAGCGACGCGGCCGCCAGGCTGGCGATGGCGAAGGGCAGCCGCATCTTCCTCGCCACCGGCAGCAAGGAACTGCACCGCTTCCTCGCCGCCGACGCGGAGCAGAAGCATCAATGGTTCGTGCGGCTGGCGCCTGACCCGCAGCATTTGCAGCGGGCGTTGGACCTGGGCATTCCGCGCTCACGCGTCTGCGCGATGCAAGGCCCGTTCTCGCAAGCCGCCAACGAGGCGCTGTGGCGCGACTGGGGCATAGACTGCGTGATCAGCAAAGACGGCGGCGAGGCAGGCGGCTTCGACGCCAAGGCCGCGGCCGCCGCCGCGCTGGGCATCCCGTTCATCGTCATCGACCGCCCGCAACTGGACTATCCGCAAGCCTTCGGCGACTTCACCTCGCTGCTGGCGGCCCTGCCCAAGGGAGAACAAGCATGAGCGCGCCGCGCCTTCCCGTCACCGTGCTGACCGGCTTCCTCGGCGCCGGCAAGACCACGCTGCTGTCCAAGCTGCTGGAAAACAATAAGCAGCGCCGGCTGGCCATCCTGGTCAACGAGTTCGGCGAGGTGTCGATAGACGGCGGCCTGCTGCGCGACGCCGACGCCGGCGGCGTGGAAATCCACGACCTCGCCAACGGCCTGGTGGCCTACGACGACGACGCCGACTTCCTGCCCACCATGCTGGCGCTGTGGCAGCGCCGCCAGCAGATCGACCACGTGCTGATCGAAACCTCCGGCCTCGCCCTGCCCAGCGCGGTGATGGCGCAGCTGCAAAGCGAGGCGCTGGCGCCTTATTTCGTGCTGGACGCCACGCTGGCGGTGGTCGACACCCCGCTGCTGCTGGCCGGCCACTTCGCCCCGGCCGGAGACGGCGGCGAGGCCGACGCGGTGGCGGCGCTGTTCGACCAGCAGCTGGGCCACGCCGACATCGTGGTGCTGAACAAGATAGACGCGCTGTCCGCCGACCAACTGCTGGCTGCGGAAGAAAGCGTGCGCAAGCAGGCGCCGTCGATCCGCTTCATCGAGCTGGCCTATGAAGCCAAGCTGGACACCCGGCTGACGCTGGGCTTGCATCTGCACGAGGCCTCGCCGGCCGCGCACCGCCATTACGGCCCGGTGGCCAGCATGCCGGGGCTGGCGATGCGGCCGCTGGCCAACCAGGCCTTGCTGGACGGCCACAGCCACGGCGGCCAGGCCGCGCACAGCCACGGCCTGGCTACCCACAAGCATTTCCACGAGCAGGACCCGGGTTGGCAATCGTTCATGATCCGCAGCAAGGAGCCGCAAAACGCAGATAAGCTGGCAGCGGCGCTGGAGGCCATCGCCCGCGAGGAGCCGCTGCTCAGGATCAAGGGCTTCGCCGCCTGCGCCGCAGGCCCCGGCCGGCTGCTGGCCCAGGGCGTGCGCAGCCGCATCGAGCTGAGCCGCGACGAAGCGCTGGCCGCGCCGCGCCAGGCGCAGTTGGTGTTCATCGGCTACCACCCCAGCCGCCCGCGCGTGGTGGCCTTGCTGCGCGACATCACCGGCGCGCACTGGAGCTAGCCGGTGAGCGCATTGGAACTATGCGGCCTGGATTGGTCGCCCGACGCCGCGACCGCGCCTGAGGCCAGGCTGCTGCGCGGCATCGCGCTGACCGTCCGGCCCGGCGAGTTCGTCGGCGTCATCGGCCCCAACGGCAGCGGCAAAACCAGCACGCTGCGCTGCGCCTTCCGCTTCAACAAGCCGCTGGCCGGCGAAGCCAAACTCGACGGCGCCGATATCTGGGGCCAGTCCGCCGCTTCCTTCGCCCGCCGCGTCGCGGTGGTGCTGCAGGAATTTCCGGAAGACTTCGGCCTGACCGTGCGCGAGGTGGCCGATATGGGCCGCATTCCGCATCAGTCGCTGCTGCGCGGCGGCAGCGCCGCCGACCACGCCATCGTCGACGACGCGCTGGCCCAGGTGGGCCTGGCGGCGCAGCAACACCAGCCTTTCGCCACCCTGTCCGGCGGCGAAAAGCAGCGCGCGCTGCTGGCGCGGGCGCTGGCGCAGCGGCCGGAGCTGCTGATCCTGGACGAACCGACCAACCACCTCGACCTGCGCCACCAGCTGTCGCTGCTGCGCCTGGTGCGCCGGCTGGGCATCGCCGCCGTCGCCACCCTGCACGATCTGAACCTGGCCGCCGCCTTCTGCCACAGGCTGTACGCGCTGAAGGCCGGCCGCGTCGTCGCCAA
>NZ_PPTF01000064.1:0-26478 GCF_002902845.1 Chromobacterium sinusclupearum | reverse complement strand
CCTTTGCTCATCGCCTGCGGCCTGGCCGCGCTGCTGTCCGCCCAAGTCCACGCCACCCGCTACCCGCTCACGGTGGACAGCTGCAACCGCAAGGTCACCTTCCAGCGCGCGCCGCAGCGCGCGGTCAGCCACGACATCAACCTCACCGAGATGATGGTGGCGCTGGGCCTGCAAAGCCGCATGGCCGGCTACACCGGCATCAGCGCCTGGAACAAGCTGAACGCGCCGCTGAAGCAGGCGCTGGGCACGCTGCCTGAGCTGGCCGGCGACTATCCGTCATCGGAAGCGCTGCTGGCCAGCCGCGCCGACTTCTTCTTCGCCGGCTGGAATTACGGCCTGCGCGTCGGCGGTCCGGTGACGCCGGCCTCGCTGGCGCCCTTGGGCATCCATGTCTACGAGCTCAGCGAATCCTGCGCCCACGTGATGAAGCGCCCGGCGGCGAGCCTTGACGATGTCTACCGCGACATCAACACCCTAGGCCGCATCTTCGACGTGGAGCCGCGCGCGCAAAAAGTGGTGGCCGACATGCGCGCCAAGGTGGACGGCGTGGCCGCCCGCGTCGCCAAGCGCAAGGCCACGCCCCCGGTCTTCGTCTACGACAGCGGCGAGGATCGCCCCTTCAGCGCCGGCCGGCTGGCGATGCCCGATGCGCTGATCCAGGCCGCCGGCGGCCGCAACATCCTCAGCGACGTCAACGCCAGCTGGACGCGCGTGGATTGGGAAACCGTGGTGGCGCGCAATCCTCAGGCCATTGTCATCGTCGATTACGGCAAGGTCACCGCGCAGCAGAAGATCGCCTTCCTGCAGAAACACCCGGCGCTGAACAAGATGGCGGCGGTGCGCGACAAGCGCTTCATCGTGCTGCCCTATGACAGCGCGACGCCCGGCATCGCCAATGCCGACGCGGTGGCGACGCTGGCGCGCGGCCTGCACCCGGAGGCCTTCGCCAAGTGATCCGCGCCGCCGTCAATCGTCCGCCGGCCTGGCCGCTGCTGGGCGCCTTGCTAGCCCTGCTGGCGCTGTCGCTGCCGCTGGCTTCCGGCCTGGGTGCCGCGCCGGTGGCGTTCGCCGTCAGCTCCAATGTGCTGCTGCACCAGTTGGGCCTGCCGGTGGCGCCGGCCTGGCAGCCGGGCCAGGACCTGATCATCTGGCAGCTTAGGCTGCCGCGCGTGCTGCTGGGCGGCATGGTCGGCGCCGGCCTGGCGCTGGTGGGCGCGGCGCTGCAGGCCACCACCCGCAACCAGCTGGCCGACCCGCACCTGCTGGGCGTCAGCTCCGGCGCCACGCTGGGCGCGGTGACGGTGCTGCTGTTCAGCGGCAATGCGCTGGGCGGCGCCACGCTGCCGCTGGCCGCCTTCGCCGGCGCCTTGCTGGCCACCCTGCTGGTCGCCGGCATCGCCGTGCGCCAGCGCCGGCTGCAGGCCGAACGTCTGCTGCTGGCCGGCGTGGCCGTGTCCTTCCTGCTGATGGCGCTGGCCAATCTGATGCTGTATCTAGGCGATCATCGTTCGGCCTCAGCGGTGCTGTTCTGGATGCTGGGCGGCCTGGGCCAGGCGCGCTGGGAGCTGCTGCCGGCGCCGCTGGCCGCGCTGTGCCTGGGCCTCGTCGCGCTGCTGGCGGTGGCGCGGCCGCTGAACGCGCTGATGGCCGGCGAGCAGACCGCGGTCACCCTGGGCATCCGCGTGACCCGGCTGCGGCTGGCGGTGTTCGCCGCCTCGTCGCTGCTGACCGGCGCCATGGTCGCGGTCAGCGGGGCGATAGGCTTCGTCGGCTTGATGATCCCTCACATCGCCCGCCGCTGCGTCGGGGCCGACCACCGCCGCCTGCTGCCGGCCTGCGCGCTGTTGGGCGCGCTGTTTCTGATCTGGGTGGACGCCGCCGCGCGCACGCTGATCGCGCCGGAAGACATCCCGGTCGGCGTCGGCACCGCCGCCGTCGGCGGCGCCTTCTTCATCTGGCTGCTGCGCCGCTGACGGCGCGCGCCCCACACGCAAGGACGACACAATGAAAACCGACCCGGCCTCCCACCAGCGCATGACCGAGAAGCGCAAGGCGGGCTTCGAGAAGAAAAAGGCCGCCGCCACCGGCGAGAAGGGCCTGCTCATCGTCAACACCGGCACCGGCAAGGGCAAGAGCAGCGCCGCCTTCGGCATGGGCCTGCGCGCCGTCGGCCACGGCATGCGCCTGGGCGTGGTGCAGTTCATCAAAGGCGCGCTGCACACCGCCGAGCGCGATCTGCTGGGCGGCTTCGACAACTGCGACTTCCACACCATGGGAGAAGGCTATACCTGGAACACCCAGGACCGCGAGGCCGACATCGCCACCGCGCGCAAGGGCTGGGAACAGGCGCAGGCCATGCTGGCAAGCGAGGACTACGACATGGTGATTCTGGACGAATTGAACGTGGTGCTGAAGTACGAATACCTGCAGCTGGACGAGGTGCTGGCTGCCTTCGCCGCGCGGCCGGCGATGCAGCACGTGGTGGTCACCGGCCGCCACGCTCCGGAAGCGCTGATCGAAGCGGCGGACCTGGTGACCGAAATGCGGCTGGTCAAACACCCCTACCGCGAACAGGGCATCAAGGCGCAACAGGGCGTGGAATTCTGAGATGGAAACCCGCCACTGCCCGGCGCTGTTTCTCACCGCGCCCGCCTCGCACCAGGGCAAGACCACGCTGACGGCGGCGCTGGCCCGCCACCACCGCAAGCAGGGCCGCGGGGTGCGGGTGTTCAAGACCGGCCCGGACTTTCTCGACCCCTACATCCTGGAGCAGGCCAGCGGCCACACCGTCTACGGCCTGGACCTGTGGATGAACGGCGAGGACGACTGCCGCGCCCGGCTGCATCAGGCCGCGGCGGAAGCGGACCTGATCCTGATCGAGGGCAGCATGGGCCTGTTCGACGGCACCCCCAGCAGCGCCGACCTGGCCGAGTTGCTGGGCGTGCCGCTGGTCGCGGTGATAGACGCCGCCGGCATGGCGCAGACCTTCGCCGCCGTCGCCCACGGCTTGGCCAGCTTCCGTCCCGGCCTGGTCTTGCACGGTTTGGTCGCCAATCACGTCGCTAGCGAGCGCCATGCCGAGATGCTGGCCCAGCAGTTGCCCGCCCAGCTGCCGCTGTTGGCCGCACTGCGCCGCGACGAGGCGGTTCGGCTGCCGGAGCGCCATCTGGGCCTGGTGCAGGCGCAGGAAATCGCCGATCTGGACGCCCGCCTCGACCGCGCCGCGGCGCAGATCGCGGCCACCGCGCTGGCCGAGCTGCCGCCGCCGATCGCGTTTCCGGCCATAGAACTAGCCGAGATGCCGCCGCTGCTAGCCGGCAAGCGCATCGCCATCGCCCGCGACGCCGCCTTCGCCTTCGTCTATCCGGCAAACCTCGAAACGCTGGTCCAACTAAGCGCGGAATTGGCCTTCTTCTCGCCGCTGGCCGACGCCGCGCTGCCGGACTGCGACGCCATCTACCTGCCCGGCGGCTACCCGGAGCTGCATCTGGGCACGCTGTCTGCCAACGCGGCGCTGAAAGCGGCGCTGCATGCGCACATTGAGGCCGGCAAACCGCTGTACGCCGAGTGCGGCGGCATGCTCTACCTGCTGGACAAGCTGACCAACCTCGAGGGCGGCAGCGTGGCGATGCTGGGGCTGCTGCCCGGCCACGCCACGCTGCAAGAGCGGCTGTGCGGGTTGGGCCTGCAGCAAATGGACTTTCCCGGCGGCGCGCTGCGCGGCCATACCTTCCACTACACCCGGCTGGAAACGCCGCTCGCCCCTACTTGCCATGCCCACAGGGCCAGCGGCGCAGGCGCGGGAGAAGCGCTATACCAACAAGGCAGCCTGCTGGCCAGCTATTTCCACGCCTACTTCCCCTCCAACCCCTTAGCTACCGCGAGCCTGTTCCTGCCATGAACCGATATCCGCAAGCCGACATTGACGCCGTCTACCGCGCCATCCGCGAACGCCGCGACATGCGCCACTTCAAGCCAGATCCGGTCGATCCCGAAATCCTGCAACGGCTGCTGGAAGCCGCCCACTTAGCACCCAGCGTCGGCTTCATGCAGCCCTGGCGCTTCATCCGCATCCGCAACTCCGAGCTGCGCCAACAACTGCACGCGCTGGTGGAGGAAGAGCGCGTGCAGACCGCCCGCGCGCTGGGCGAGCGCGAAGACGCATTCATGAAGCTGAAGGTGGAGGGCGTGCTGGATTGTGGCGAAGTGCTGGTGGCTGCCTTGATGGACGGCCGCGAGCGCCACGTGTTCGGCCGCCGCACGCTGCCGGAGATGGACTTGGCCTCGGTGGCCTGCGCCATTCAGAACATGTGGCTGGCCGCGCGCGCCGAGGGCCTGGGCCTTGGCTGGGTGTCCATCTTCGACCCGGACAAGCTCGTCGCCCTGCTGGCCATGCCGGCCGGCGCGCGGCCGGTGGCGATACTATGCCTAGGGCACGTAGAAGCATTCTATGAAAAACCCATGCTGGAGCAGGAAAACTGGGCACATCGCCAAAGCCTGGCTGATCTGGTATACGACGATAGCTGGCCGGCAGTGCATGATCATGAGTAGCATCTGAAAACGATGGCAGCCGCAACGCCTGTTTGGCTGCGCAGCCCAAGCCCTCACTCAAGATAGGCGCGCATTCCTCAGAGCTATCCTGCGGTGGAACTCCAGGAGACTTGACTCGTGCTTTTTTGCTAAATCCTGTTTGCATCTTTTCCAAGCAGAAGCGGCGGGATCATCTTTGCGCAAGCCCAAGCCATACAACAAAGCTGGTCATTCCAAGCCTAAAACCCAGCCTCCTCATCGGAAGCGCCTTCTTCGCCCGGGGCCGGTGGAATGTATTGCAACAAATCTCCAGGCTGGCAGTTCAGGTGCCTGCAGATCGCCTCCAGCGTTGAAAAACGGAAGCCTTTGATCTTTCCCTGCTTCAGCAATGACAGATTCTGTTCCGTGATGCCGATGGCGTGGGCAAGATCCTTGGATTTGACTTTGCGCTGAACAAGTAGCACGTCCAGGTTGATTTTTATGGGCACAGGATGCTTTCTTCAGATGAATTGCTTGTTCTCGCGCGCCAAAGCCACGCCTTCCTGCTGAATGCGCGCAATCACCATGACCACCGCGGCGATAAACAAACTCTCCAAGTTGCCGCTATCCATGCCGAAAGTAATCTGGCGATGCCCGGCAGGCTGCATCATGGTCAGCCACAGCCCCATCAACGGCTGGACCAGAATCTCGGCCAACACCCACAGCGCAACCCTGGAGCCGACCTTAGCCAGCAAGGACGCGGAGCGCTCAGAGAAGTACTCGCCCTGGGCGTACAAGCGGAACAAGCGCCGCAGCGCATTCAAGCCCTGGGCCAGCACCAGCAAGGGAACGCAGGATATGACTGCGCCGCCTATCCGCTGCCAAAGCGGCACGTCCAGCAGGTTGAAGTTGTGCAGTCCATAAAAACTCTGGCTGGTATCGATGGTGATGCTCAAGCCGGCATCCAGGATGGCTTTGGGAAACAGCCACAGCAAGAGATGAAACAGCAGCATGGCGCAAATGCCAAGAAAGGTGACGCAGGCCATGACGGCGCAGTAGCGGCTTAATCGCGAAGAATTCATCGCTTGTCCTTAGTGTTGTTGCGAAGCGGTGCCGATGGAACGTCGCCCAAGGGCGTTTATTGTGTCACCCGGTCATCTATTTTTATTGTTAAACGATAATTTATTGCTGCGCAAGTTTAACTTTTCCACTGTGGCGCTTCCGTCACACCCCGCCCCCGCCGTCCTTCCCCGCCACAAAACGCCGAAAGCCAAGCCAGGCTTGTCATGGCGGCGACCTTCTTTGTATCAAACAAAAAATGAACGTATAACAAGTAAAAATTATTGTTTTACAGTAATTTTTATTTCCAATACAGTCCTCGCTGCGTGCGAGTGGACAACCCATCTCGCGGTTTGTAGAGGATGTCTGGGCACAGGGATGGCTCGGACGGCAAGAATTGAGGTTTGGCATGAATGAACAACCAGCGCGAGGCACAGCCAGCAAGGGACTGATCGCCAAGTTCCTGACCTTGGCGGCGCCATATTGGCGTTCGGAAGACAGATGGATGGCATGGGCGCTGCTGCTGGCGATCACGGTTTTGAACATCGCCATGGTCTACTGCAATGTCTTGCTCAATCAGTGGAATGGCGACTTCTTCAATGCCTTGCAACAACACGACTGGGAGCGCTTCCTCCAGCTGCTGCAAGTATTCGCCGCGCTGGCCTTCGGCTTCATTGGCTGCGCGGTGCTGATGTCTTACCTGACAGCCATGCTGAATCTGCGCTGGCGGCGGTGGTTGACCGATTTTTATCTTGGGCAATGGCTGGAGGGCCGGGCATATTGCCTGCTGGAGTTGAAAGCCTATGGCACGGACAACCCCGATCAGCGCATAGCCGAGGACCTGAAGGCGCTGACCGCGACATCCTTGAATCTCGGTTTTGAATTGATCCGCAATCTGGCCACCCTGGCCTGCTTCGTCGGCCTACTCTGGCAGCTGTCCGGCCCGCTGAGTCTGGCGCGGATTGGCTGGAACGTCAGCCTTCCCGGCTATCTGGTCTGGGTTGCGCTGGCCTATGCGCTGCTGGGAAGCGGGCTGATGCATGCGCTTGGCCGCCGACTGTCGCGCCTCAATATGGAAGGCGAGCGGCGCGAAGCGGATTTTCGCTATGCCTCGGTACGGCTGCGCGAGCATGCCCAGGCGGTGGCGCTGAGCGGCGGCGAGGATGTCGAGCGCAGCGCGCTCAACCGTCGCTTTCAAGCCATCTGCGCCAACTGGCGCCTGCTGATAGGCGCGGAATGGCGCTTGAACGGGGCGCGCGCCGGCTACGCGCAATTGGCCGTGATTTTTCCGATGCTGGTATGCGCGCCAGGCTATTTTGTCGGCAAGTTCGCGCTGGGCGGCCTGATGCAGGCCATTTCGGCATTCGCCCAGGTGCAGGGCGCCTTGAGCTGGATGGTGAACGCCTATGAGATCCTGGCATCGTGGAAAGCCAATATCGAACGCTTGTCCTCTTTTCAGCGCGCCGCACAGCAAGCGCGGCAGGAGCTGGCGCATAGCCAAATCTCGCGGCACCCTGGAGATGAAATTCGACTCAGCGCCCTGGACGTGTCGCTACCGGATGGGCAGGTCTTGCTGAAGGGCATCAATCTACAGGCGTCCGCTGGGGAGCGCATTGCGCTCAAGGGCGCATCCGGCAGCGGCAAAAGCACTTTGCTAAAAACGCTGGCCGGCATCTGGCCATGGGGAAAGGGCCGTATCACCCTGCCGGTGAATAAAGTGATGTTCTTGCCGCAGCGGCCGTATCTGCCAATTGGCACCTTGCGGGAGGCCATCAGCTACCCCGCGGCAAGCGATGCCTTTTCCACGGTGCAGCAGACATTCGTGCTCTCGCAGTGCCGGCTGGCGCATTTGACGCCGCAGCTGGACGAAAACTGCAATTGGTCGACCCGGCTATCCGCCGGCGAACAGCAGCGCCTGGCCCTGGCCAGAGCCTTATTGCACCGGCCGCAGTGGTTGCTGCTGGACGAGGCCACCTCGGCACTGGATCTACCCGACCAGCAGCATTGCTACGCGTTGCTGCGCACAGAGCTGCCTCATTGCACGATCATCAGCGTTTCTCACCAACCGGAGGTGGACGCTTGCCATGACCGGGTCTGGCAGATAGGCGACTACAGCCTCGGGCCATCGATTGACGCGGCAATCCTGAGCCGCGGCGGCGGCTAGGCAGCAGATGGCGCTGTCAGGATCCGGTAATCGTTCCACATCGGCGAAGGGCGACGCTTGCCGCCCTTCCTGGTGGATGAACAACTTACTCCGATTCGCCGGCAATCCAACGATACACGCGCGCCCCCAGCGCCGCGCCTATGATAGGCGCCAGCCAGAACAGCCACAGCTGCCGCACCGCCCAATCGCCGACGAACAAGGCCACGCCTGTGCTGCGCGCTGGATTGACCGAAGTATTGGTGACCGGAATGCTGATCAGATGGATCAGCGTAAGCGCCAGGCCTATCGCCAGCGGCGCGAAACCCGCTGGCGCGCGCTTGTCGGTGGCGCCCATGATGACCAAGAGGAAAAACATGGTCATCACCACTTCGCACACCAAGGCCGCCAGCAGCGAATAGCCGCCCGGCGAGTGCTCTCCATAGCCATTGGACGCAAAACCCTTGGCCACATCGAAACCGGCCGCCCCGCTGGCGATCACGTACAGCACCGCCGCCGCAGCAATCGCGCCCAGCACCTGCGCCATGATGTACGGCCCGAGCTGCCTGGCGGGAAAACGACCGCCCGCCCACAGCCCGATGGACACCGCCGGATTCAAATGGCAGCCGGAAATATGGCCGATAGCGTAAGCCATGGTCACCACAGTCAGGCCAAAAGCCAGCGCCACGCCCGCAAAGCCAATGCCCACATTGGGAAACGCCGCCGCCAGCACCGCGCTGCCGCAGCCGCCCAGCACCAGCCAGAAAGTACCCAGAAACTCTGCTGCGTAGGATTTCATCGCCGCCCCTCTTCAGGTTTCGAAAAGAACAGGCCAATACGCGCCAACCCAATGCGCATTGAATGCCTGAACGATAGTCGTTTAACCATAGCAAATGAAACAGCAATCCTGCTCGCCGCCAAGCCGCAAGCGGACCAACATCCTTGCCCCCGCTTACCAAGAACCTGTACAAAGTTTTTCCGCACGCACTGGCTTAAGCCATAACCCGATGCGTGGCGGAAGGCGCAAACTTTGGTTATTTCAAAGCCAGACTTGGCACCCATGCCGATGTGCGCCGGCCATCAGCAAAGCGCTGCGCCAAGCGCCTAAAAAAACAAAGACATATTCCAAATAAGACCATATTCTTGGCAGGGTGGTACTGGATGGCGCTCTAGGTTAATCTGCCGACGATAAAGCTGGACCCATTGCCTACTGCGCCCGTCTCAGCAACCATTACAATACATATTAAGCGACGCCCCGCGGCGCCCGACAACAACCCGGACCCGATCCGGGACTTTCCCTTAGAGAAGCATTACCATGGCAATCAGTGTTTTCGACCTGTTCAAGATCGGCATCGGCCCGTCCAGCTCCCATACCGTGGGACCGATGCGCGCAGCCCGCCAATTCATCAGCCGCCTGGAGAAGGACGGCTTGCTGGACGCTACCTTCCGCGTCAACGCCGAGATGTTCGGCTCGCTAGGCGCCACCGGCAAAGGCCACGGCACGGATGTGGCGGTGTTGCTGGGCCTGCAAGGCGAGCAGCCGGATCTGGTCGATACCGATGCGGTGGACGGCATGCTGGCCGCCATCCGCGAGCAGCGCAAACTGAAGTTGCTGGGCAAGCGTGAGATCGATTTCATCGAAGGCGAGCATCTGGTGCTGCATAAGAAGAAGACCCTGCCCTACCACCCCAACGGCATGATCTTCGAAGCCTTCGCCGCCGATGGCCAAAGCCTGTCCAAGCGCGCCTACTACTCCGTCGGCGGCGGTTTCGTGGTCGATGAGGCGGCCATCGACGCCGGCTTCGTCCCGCCGGGCGTCACCGAATTGAAGCACCCGTTCAAGAGCGCGGCCGAGCTGTTGGCGCTGTGCCAGCGCCACGGCAAGAGCATCAGCCAGATCATGCTGGAAAACGAACTGGCCTGGCGCAGCGAAGAAGAAGTGCGCGCCGGGCTGTTGAACATCTGGAACGTGATGCAGGCCTGCGTCAAGCGCGGCTGCGACCGCGACGGCATTCTGCCGGGCGGCATGAAGGTAAAACGCCGCGCCGCCGATATGCACCGCAAGCTGCTCGCCACACCGGAAGCCGCCATGCGCGACCCGCTGACGGTGATGGACTGGGTCAATCTGTACGCGCTGGCGGTCAATGAAGAAAACGCCGCCGGCGGCCGCGTGGTCACCGCGCCCACCAACGGCGCGGCCGGCATCATCCCGGCCGTGATGCACTACTACGCCCGCTTCGTGCCGGGCGCCAACGATGACGGCATCGTCCGCTTCCTGCTGACAGCCGGCGCCATCGGCATCCTGTTCAAGCTGAACGCGTCGATCTCCGGCGCCGAGGTAGGCTGTCAGGGCGAGGTGGGCTCCGCCTGCTCCATGGCGGCCGGCGCCTTGTGCGAAGTGATGGGCGGCACGCCCGAGCAGGTGGAAAACGCGGCCGAGATCGGCATGGAACACAACCTGGGCCTGACCTGCGATCCGGTCGGCGGCCTGGTGCAAGTGCCGTGCATCGAGCGCAACGCCATGGCCTCGGTCAAGGCGATCAACGCGGTGCGCATGGCGCTGCGCGGCGACGGCCAGCATTTCGTGTCGCTGGACCGCGTGATCAAGACCATGCGCGACACCGGCATGGACATGAGCACCAAGTACAAGGAAACCGCCCGCGGCGGCCTGGCGATCAATGTGATCGAGGTGCCGGTCAACATCGTGGAATGCTGATCCGCACCGCCTGAGAAAATGCGGCCATGGCACTCCGCCATGGCCGTTTTTTCGCACTGGCATCCGTGTCGACATGCTGGCACACTGAACCCGAACCTATACGCAAGAATACCCCGTGCACGCACTTGATATCGAAACGCCCCGCCTCCGCCTGCGTCCGCTTCAGGAACAGGACGCCCCGTTCATCCTGGAGCTACTGAACGAACCCGCCTTTATCGCCAACATCGGCGACAAGGATGTGCGCGATCTGGACGGCGCTCGCCAATACATTGCGAAAGGCCCGCAAGCCAGCTATCAACAGCATGGCCATGGCCTGCTGCTGGTGGAGTTGTCGGACGACGCCACGCCGGTCGGCATCTGCGGCCTGGTCAAACGCGATTGCCTGCCGCACCCGGACATCGGCTACGCCTTCCTCGAACGCCACTGGGGCCGAGGCTATGCCTGCGAGGCCGGCGCGGCCTGCCTGGACCACGCGCGCGACGTCCTGAACATCGGCGTTGTCGTCGGCATTACCGCGCCGCACAATCAGGGATCGATCCGCGTGCTGGAGAAGCTTGGCCTGCGCTACGACCGCCTGCTGGAGCTGCCCGGCATTGAGGGGCCGAGCCTGTACTTCGTTCCTGCCGAAGAGAAATAGGCGCGCCCAAACGACGCCGATTGACCTTATCCGCGGCGTCCAAGCCAGACATGAAAAAAGCCGGGCTAATGCCCGGCTTTCTTTTTAACCCTGATTTTCAGATCAAACAGACAAGTAGGACGACTGCTTCAAACCGCGGCAGAACTCGGCGAAGAACTGGCTGCGCTCTTCAGCGCTCAGATCGCACTCGCGCGTTTTGGCCTCGTAACGGTTCAGCAGATCTTCCGGCGACAGGTGCACGTAGCGCAGCATGTCCTCGATGGTGTCATGCTCTTCGATGCCGGAAATCTCCAGCTCGCCGCCCGCGCGGACGTATACGTTCACCGAGTCGGTATCGCCGAACAGATTGTGCATGTCGCCCAGGATTTCCTGATAGGCGCCCACCAAGAACACCGCGATCAGGTATTCATCGCCCTGCTTCACCTCATGCACCGACATGCTGGACTCGATGCTCTGCTGGTCGACATACTGCTTCAGCTTGCCGTCGGAGTCGCAGGTCAGGTCCTGCAGCACCGCGCGGCGGGTTGGCTGCTCGGCCAGGCGATGCAGCGGCATGATGGGCAGCACCTGGTCGATGGCCCAGGTATCCGGCAGGCTCTGAAACACCGAGAAGTTGCAGAAGTATTTGTCGGCCAGGCGATCCGTCAGCTCGTCATACACTTGGCGCTGCGAACGCTGGCTGGCCTGCAGCTGATTGTGCAGACGGCGGCACAACGCGGCGTGCACATCCTCGGCCAGCGCCTTTTCCTTCAGCGACAAACGGCCTTCGGCATACATTTCGCCCACTTCCGATACATAGTGGCTGGCGCGGTAGTAGATTTCGGTGACCAGCTCTTCGTCATTGAGGCTGGCCAAGCCGACCAGCTTGCGCAGCGGGCGGGACAGCTCATCGATGTTGTCGATCGGGTCCACGGCATCCGGCAGGCGCTCGACGTCGGTCACGTTCATCAGCAGCACGGCATGGTGCGCGGTCATGGCGCGGCCGGACTCGGACAGGATGCGCGGATGCGGGATGCCGTTCTCGTCGCAGAACTCGGCCAGCATGGAGACGATCACGCGGGCGTATTCGTCCATGTCGTAGTTGATCGAGCTGTCGTTGCGCGAGTGGGTGCCGTCGTAATCGACGCCGAGGCCGCCGCCGACATCGACATGATCCACCGGCATGCCCAGGGCGCGCAATTCGGCGAAGTAGCGGATGGCTTCGCGGAAGCCGATGCGGTAATCGCCGATATTGGCGATCTGCGAACCCATGTGGAAATGCATCAGCCGCACGCACTCAGACAGATCGGCAGCGGCCAGCTTGTCGGTGGCGGAAATCAGTTGGCCGGCCGACAGGCCGAACTTGCCCTTTTCGCCGCCGGTGTCGGACCACTTGCTGGACGCCAGGGACGACAGACGCACGCGCAGGCCGATATTGGGCTTGATGCCCAGCTTGCGCGACTCCTCGATCACCAGATCGACTTCCGATTCTTTTTCGATAACGATGAAAACCTGATGGCCCAGGCGTTCGCCGATCAGCGCCAGACGGATGAACTCGCGGTCTTTGTAGCCATTGCAGACGATGGTGCAGCCCTTGGGCGCCAGCGCCAGCACGGCCATCAGTTCCGGCTTGGAGCCGGCTTCCAGGCCGATGGAGACGTCGGGCGTGGCGATGATGCTCTTGACCACCGCCTCCTGCTGGTTCACCTTGATCGGATAGATGGCGGTATAGCGGTTGCCATAGCCCTGCTCCGAAATCGCCTTGTCGAAAGCGCCGCACAGGCGGGCGACGCGATCCTGCAGGATGTCCGGGAAGCGGACCAGCAGCGGCAGGTCCAGGCCCTTGGCACCCAGATCATGCACCAGCCGGTACAGATCAATTTCCTTATGCTGGCGCGCATTGGGACTCACGACGATATTGCCGTTGTCCCCGACATCGAAATAACCAGCCCCCCAATGCCGGATGCCATACAGGCTCCGGCTATCAGCCACAGACCAAGCCATGAGTTTTCCTCTCAGAACTTATGATGGATAACCCCGCTCCTTAGTGCACGGCTTTCGGGCTCTACAGCTTTTATGTGGGCCTGGGATGTCGGAGCGAAACAGAGTGAATTGTAGTTGTTGCACAGCGCAAACGAGCGCGGATTGTAGCAACATCAGGCTGATTGACAAGTAAAAAAAATCTCGCGGCGGCACAGCGGCCCGCGCTCGGCGCGCAACCCTGTGGCAATTAGGGTTTGCCCGGGAAAAAATCCATGCTGACAAAACAAAGGATTGCAGGCTCAGCCCCCGCCCAGCCATGACATTCGGCATTTTTCAGCAGATAGTTTCACCGTAAACATTTTCCGCTTCAAACAAAGTTTTTCGTCAAATTCGCAACACCTTGCCGCCCCTCGCGCCGGCCTGCAGCATGACGCGCCAATGGCATCGCGCTTACAATCGAATGACCATCTACCCTCCGCACAGCACACGCACCATGAGCCGCTTCTTGCAGCACGCCCTCGCCGCCAATCCCACCCACCCCAGCTGGAACTTGCCCAAT
The DNA here is from genome assembly GCF_002902845.1 of Chromobacterium sinusclupearum. Lineage (GTDB taxonomy): Bacteria > Pseudomonadota > Gammaproteobacteria > Burkholderiales > Chromobacteriaceae > Chromobacterium > Chromobacterium sinusclupearum. The sequence continues at coordinate 12,896 of NZ_PPTF01000064.1, read as the reverse complement.
GGCCTTTGCGCGCGCTGGCTCGCCCCCGGCTGCGTGCAGCTAGACGGCGCGCCGGACGATGCCGATTCGGTGTTGCTATCCTGCGGCGTGCACGGCAACGAAACGGCGCCGATCGAAGTGGTGGACGGCATACTCTACGATCTGGCCGCCGGACGGCTTGCCCTGAATTGCAGGCTGCTGGTGATATTCGCCAATCCGCAGGCGATCCGCGACGGCGCGCGCTACAGCCAGTACGACATGAACCGCCTGTTCAACGGCGCGCATCGCGCGCAACCAGAACTAGCCGAGTCACAACGCGCAGCGCAACTGGAGACTCTGGCCGCCGGCTTCTTCCATGCAGCGCGCAAGCGCAGGCTGCACTATGACCTGCACACCGCCATCCGCGGCTCAGTGTTCGAGAAGTTCGCCATCTATCCCTATCTGCACGAGCGCAGCCACAGCCGCGAACAACTTGCCTGGCTGCAGCAATGCGGCATCGAGGCGGTGCTGCTGCATAGCCAGCCGGCCAATACCTTCAGCTACTTCACCAGCCGCCACTGCGCGGCGGACGCCTTCACGCTGGAACTGGGCAAGGCCAGACCGTTCGGCCAAAACGATCTGGCGCGCTTTGCCGGCATAGACCAAGCCTTGCGCAAACTGCTATCCACGCCCGACGCCGCCATCGCGCCGCTGGACGCGCCAAGCCTGCCGCTATTCCGCGCCAAGTACGATCTGGTCAAGCACAGCGAGTCTTTCTGCCTGCATCTGGCCGATAGCGTGGAAAACTTCACCGAACTGCCGGACGGCATGCTGATTGCCGACGATGGCGACACGCGCTACGTGGCGGCCGGCGGCGCGGAGCGCATCCTGTTCCCCAACCCGAAAGTCAAACCGGGCCTGCGCGCCGGCATCGTGGTGGAACCGGCCACGCTGGACTGAGCTGCCGATAAAACAAAACCGCCTGCGACATACATCGCAGGCGGTTTTCTCACTCAATCCACGCCATCAGGCTCAATCGAACACCAGCTGTTCGTTGCGCGCGCCCACCAGCACCGTGGACTTAGGCGGATACTTGCCCGCCAGAATGGCCTTGGCCAGCGGGTTTTCCAGCTCCGACTGGATGGCGCGCTTCAACGGACGCGCGCCGTAAACCGGGTCGAAGCCGGCCTCAGACAACAGCGCCAAGGCTTCATCGCTGATCTGCAAATTCAAGTCGAGCTTGGCCAAGCGCGCCTCTAGACTCTTCAGCTGGATGCGGGCGATGGACTGGATATGCTTCTCGTCCAGGCCGTGGAACACCACCACCTCGTCGATGCGGTTGATGAATTCCGGCCGGAAGTGCGTCTTCACTTCCGCCATCACCGCCAGCTTGATCACTTGATAATCGTCGGTGGCCATGGCCTGTATTTGCTGGCTGCCGATATTGGACGTCATCACGATCACCGTGTTCTTGAAGTCCACGGTGCGTCCCTGGCCATCGGTCAGCCGGCCGTCGTCCAGCACCTGCAGCAACACATTGAACACGTCCGGATGGGCTTTTTCCACCTCGTCCAGCAGGATCACGCTGTATGGCTTGCGGCGCACCTGCTCGGTTAGGTAACCGCCTTCCTCGTAACCGACGTAGCCCGGCGGCGCGCCGATCAGGCGAGCCACGGAGTGTTTCTCCATGTACTCGGACATGTCGATGCGAATCAGATGCTCCTCGCTGTCGAACAGGAAGCCTGCCAGCGTCTTGCACAGCTCGGTCTTGCCGACGCCGGTCGGCCCTAGAAACAGGAACGAACCATACGGTTTGTTCGGGTCGGCCAGGCCGGAACGCGAGCGGCGGATGGCGTCGGCCACCGCGGTCACCGCTTCGTCCTGCCCCACCACGCGCTGGTGCAGCACGTCTTCCATGCGCAGCAGCTTCTCGCGCTCGCCGGTCAGCATCTTGGACACCGGAATGCCGGTGGCGCGGCTGATCACCTCGGCAATCTCTTCCGCGCCCACCTGGGTACGCAGCAAGCGGTTGGGCTTGCTCTCGCCCGCGTCGCCGGCCGCTTCCGCGTCCTTGAGGAGCGCTTCCAGTTGCGGCAGCTTGCCGTATTGCAACTCGGCCAGCTTCTGCCAATCGCCCTTGCGCTTGAGGTCTTCCATCTCCACCTTCAGGCGGTCGATTTCCTCCTTGATGCTCTGCGTGCCTTGCTGGGCGGCTTTCTCAGCCTTCCAAATCTCTTCCAGGTCCGCATACTCGCGCGACAGATCGGCAATCTCGTCTTCGATCAGCTTCAAGCGCTTTTGCGACGCTTCGTCGCTCTCGCGCTTCACCGCCTCGCGCTCGATTTTCAGCTGGATCAGCCTGCGATCAAGCTTGTCCATCGCCTCCGGCTTGGAATCCAGCTCCATCTTGATCTTGGACGCGGCCTCGTCGATCAGATCGATGGCCTTGTCCGGCAGGAAGCGGTCGGTGATGTAGCGCTGGCTCAATTCCGCCGCGGCGACGATGGCCGGGTCGGTGATGTCCACGCCGTGGTGGATTTCATATTTTTCCTGCAAGCCGCGCAGGATGGCGATGGTGTCCTCCACCGACGGCTCGCCCACCAGCACCTTTTGGAAACGACGTTCCAGCGCCGCGTCCTTCTCAATGTACTTGCGGTATTCGTCCAGCGTGGTGGCGCCGATGCAGTGCAGCTCGCCGCGCGCCAGCGCCGGCTTGAGCATATTGCCGGCGTCCATCGCGCCTTCGGCCTTGCCCGCGCCCACCAGGGTATGGATTTCGTCGATGAAGATCAGGGTCTGGCCGTCGTCTTTGGCCAGATCGTTCAGCACCGCCTTCAGCCGTTCTTCGAATTCGCCGCGGAACTTGGCGCCGGCGATCAAGGCTGCCAGGTCCAGCACCAACAGGCGCTTGTTCTTCAGGCTTTCCGGCACTTCGCCGTTGACGATGCGCTGCGCCAGGCCCTCTACGATGGCAGTCTTGCCCACGCCCGGCTCGCCGATCAGCACCGGATTGTTCTTGGTGCGGCGTTGCAGCACCTGGATGGCGCGACGGATTTCATCATCTCGGCCGATCACCGGATCGAGCTTGCCTTGGCGCGCGCGCTCGGTCAGGTCCATCGTGTATTTCTTCAAGGCTTCGCGCTGGCCTTCGGCGTCGGCGCTCTGCACGTTTTCGCCGCCGCGCACCGCGTCGATGGCGGCCTGGATGGAAGCGTGGCTGCCGCCGTGCTCTTTCAGCAAACGGCCGGTCTCGCCCTTGTCCTGGGACAACGCGGACAGGAACAACTCGCTGGCGATGAATTCATCGCCCAGCTTCATCGCGATCTTGTCGGTGACATTCAGCAGATTGGAAAGGTCGCGCGACACCGTGACCTCGCCGCCATGCCCCTGCACCCGCGGCAGACGCTCCACGGCCAGCTTCAGCGCGGCTTTCAGCCCCGGCACGTTGACGCCGGCGCGAGCCAGCAGGCCGCCGACGCCGCCTTCGCCGTCATCCAGCATCGCCCGCAGCAGATGCTGCGGCTCGATATAGGGGTTGTCGTTTGCCACGGCCAGGCTCTGGGCATCCCCCAGCACCTGCTGGAATTTGGTAGTCAGCTTGTCGAATCGCATGGTCCGCGCCTCCCTGAAACTTGTCGATGTTCTTCATTTGGGGGGCGAGGATAACCATTTCAAGAGCGCGCCATCACACTTTGCCGCATTGCGTCATCAAGTGCGGAACACCCTCACCTCCCGCTTCAGCGAATCGGCCAGCTGCGTCATTTCCCCCGCCGTATCGGCGGAACGCTCTGCCGCCTCGTTATTGGCTTCAGCCAGTTGAGCCACTTGGGCGATCTGTTCGGCAATGCTCGCCACGGTCTGCCGCTGGGTGGCCAGTTCCTGATTGATGGCGGCGACCACGGCCATCGAGCGCTCGGCGTCGGCGACGATGGAGGCCATGGCCTGGCGCGCACTGGCGGTGATGGACGCGCCTTCCGACGCGCAGCTGACCGACTGCCGCATCGCTTGCACCGCCTGCATCGTGGCCTGCTGCATGGCGCTGATCATCTCGCTGATCTGGCGGGTGGACTGGCTGGTGCGTTCCGCCAGCTTCCTCACCTCGTCCGCCACCACGGCAAAGCCGCGCCCCATCTCGCCGGCGCGCGCCGCTTCGATGGCCGCATTCAAGGCCAGCAGATTGGTCTGGTCGGCGATGTCGTGAATCACATTGACGATGTCGCTGATCTGGCGGGCATTGTTTTCCAGGGCCTGCAGGCTGTCGGCGGCATTGTCCAGCGTAGCGGAGATGCGATTGACCTCGTCCACCGCCGCCACCAGGCTGGCGCTGCCGTTTTGCGCCGCTTCGCTGGACGCTTGCGCCACCTCGCTGGCCTGCGCCGCCACTTCTTCTATCTGCTGCACGCCGGCGATCAGCAGGTCGGCATGCTGCGCCATCTGCTGGGCGCTGCTGCGTTGCTCGCCGGACGAGGCCGCCGCCGCGCTGGCCTTCTGCGACAAGTCGCGCGCCGCATGGTCCAGGTTCTCGGCGTGCTGGCCGGTGCGGTTCAAGGCCTGCTGAAAACTATCGAGCAGGCCGTTCAACGCGTCGGCCACCTCGCCGACCTCGTCGCGCCGCTCCATCGGCAGGCGGTACTGCAGATCGTGGTTGTCCTGAATGGCGGCCACTTCGGTCACCAGCCGGCGCACCGGCCGCGTCACCAGCACCCGCGTCACCAACCACGACCCCAGAGCGAGCACCAACAGCAAAATGCCGCAGCCCGCCGCCAGCCAGACCGTCAACATGCGGTTTTCGCGCTGCAGCTCGGACTCGCTCTCGTCGCTGACCAGCAGCCAGTTCCATGGGCCAAAGGTGGCGTAAGACAGCATATGGGCAGCGCTGCCGGTTTCCGTCGGCAGACGCACCGAGAAATTTCCGCTGCCCGCCTTCAGGATATCGCGCAGATACGGTTGCCCATTCGCATCCACGGATTTGTCTATGGCGCGTCCGTTCAGCTTGGGATGCAGCAGATAGCGGCCGTAGTTGGGGGAGGCGGGATTGATGTCGATCACATCGATGTGGCCGCTTTCTTCGAGTTTGACCTTGCCCAGCCGCACCAAGAGGCTGGCGATGCCCTCCGTCGCGCCGACGCCGACGAAAGTGGCGCCGATCACCTTGCCCTCGCTGTCCTTGATTGGGCTGTAGCTGGTGACGTAATCCTTGCCGTATAGACTGGCCAGGCCAATATAGCCGTCGCCGGACTTCAGCTTTGCATAGGCCGCGCTGGCCGGATCCAGCTTGCTGCCCATGGCGCGGTTGCCGTTCTCCATCAACAAGGTGGTGGCGATGCGCACAAAGTCGTCGCCGTCGCGCACGAAGATGGACGCGACATTGCCGCTGACGGTGGAGAAGTGATCGACCATCTGGTTATTGCCATTGATCACCGTATTGCCCATCTGCAAGGTCGGCGTCGCCACGCCGGCCACCGTCACCCTCTGCGCCGGCTTCAGGCTGAAGCCGCTGGGAAATTCCGCCAGGAACACCTTCTCGAATTGGCGCGTGGATATCTTCAGGGATTCATTGAAACCATCCACCATGTTCAAAGACTGTTCCAGCAGCTGGCTCTGCACTTTCTGGGTGCGCTCCAGCAGCATCTTCTGACTGAACAGATACAAGGGGTACATGATGGCGCAGGCCACCACCACCATCAGCAGCGTCTGGGTCAACACCAGACGGCCGCCAATGCTCATCGCTCGCTTCATCACTACTCCCCCGATCCGCCAGCCGCCGTTCCGGCCGCGGGTCATGCGTGGGCCGCGCCGGTCGCTCGCCGGAGCTGGCAAATCGTTGTATGGACGCGCCGCTGTCGCGGCTCGTCGTTTGTTCATCTTATTACATGCGTTCACATCTTGAATGCCGCGGATGAGACAAAATCGGCCGCGCGGCGATCCACGACATCGCATCATGACATATTGATGACGCGACAGGCCTGTCGTGCGCAACTAGCGTCTTCAAGACTGGCCCCGGTGTATGAGCCATGCGACAATCCGGTCCCGGATCAACCTTCGCCCGCCTCCGCCAGGCGGCATCGCAGCAGATGACAAGCTCACCTCACCATGGCGCGACCGCGCCTGCCCAACTGGACTGGCATGACGGACAACCGTTTTCCATCGCCTTCGGCGACGTGTATTTCTCGCGCGATTCCGGACTCGAGGAAACCCGCCATGTCTTTTTGAAGCACAACCAGCTGGAAGAACGCTTCGCCGCGCTGCCGCCGCATGGGCGCTTCGTCATCGCCGAAACCGGATTCGGCACGGGTTTGAATTTTCTTTGCGCTTGGCAGCAATTCGAGGCCTTGGCGCCGGCCGATGCCAGGCTGCATTTCGTCAGCGCGGAGAAGTATCCGCTGACGCCGCGGGATCTGTCCCAGGCGCTGGCGCTATGGCCCGAGCTGGCCCCCTGGTCCGCGCAACTGCTGGCGCAGTACGACACGCTGGCGCCGGGCTGGCACCGCTTCCTGCTAGCCGGTGGCCGCGTCACGCTGACGCTGATGGTGGGCGACGTGCTGGACGCGCTGCCTCGGCTGGACGCCCGCATCGACGCCTGGTTTCTGGACGGTTTCGCCCCCGCCAAGAACCCGGACATGTGGCAGCCGGAGCTGTTCCGGCAGATGGCGCGGCTGTCCGCGCCTGGTGCCAGCTTCGCCACCTTCACCAGCGCCGGCGTAGTGCGTCGCGGCTTGGCAGAAGCCGGCTTCGAGGTGAAAAAAGCCCCCGGCCACGGCCGCAAACGCCACATCAGCCATGGCTGGATCGCCCAGCCGCCGACCGCGGGCTGGCAGCCCCCTTGGTATGCGCGGCCGCCGCAACGCCGGCGCGAGCGCAGCGCCATTGTCATCGGCGGCGGCATCGCCGGCGCGGCCACCGCGCACAGCCTGGCCGTGCGCGGCTGGCAGGTCACCGTGATCGAACGGCTGCCGCGACTGGCCGGCGCCGCCTCCGGCAATCCGCAAGGCGTGCTGTACACCAAACTGTCGCCGCACATGACGCCGCTGACGCAACTGGTGCTGTCCGGCTACGCCTACAGCCTGCGCACCCTGGCCACGCAGCTGCCCAAGGATGGCAAAGACTGGGCGGCCTGCGGCGTGCTGCAGTTGGCTTACGATGCCAAAGAATCGGAAAAACAGCAGGCGCTGACCGCGCTGGGCCTGCCGCTTGAGATCATGCGCAAGCTGGACCAGGCCGAGGCAGGCGAACTGGCGGGCATGCCCTTGCCCAGCGGCGGATTGTTCTTCCCGCAGGGCGGCTGGGTGCATCCGCCGGCGCTAGTGCGCCAGTTGGCAACGCATCCCAATATCACGCACCGCATCGGCCGCAGCGCGCTGGAGCTGAGCCACAATCCCGCAGAGGGTTGCTGGACCGTCAGCGACGCCGAAGGCCCGCTGGCCGCGGCCTCTGTCGTGGTGCTGGCCGCCTCGGCGGAAACCGCCCAGTTCGATCCCACCAGCCACCTGCCCTTAAAGAAGATACGCGGCCAGGTCAGCGAGGTGGCCGCCACCGAGGACAGCGCCGCCCTGCGCACCGTGCTGTGTGGCGAAGGCTACATCTCGCCGGCGCGCCAGGGCCGCCACTGCCTGGGCGCCACTTTCAAGTTCGACACGGACAACCTGACCGTGCGCGAAGAGGAGCACGCGGAGAACCTGGCGATGCTGGCCGAACTGGCGCCGGCTTTGCATGCCGCGCTGGGCCAGTCGCCTCAAGCCATCGCCGGCCGCGCCGCCTTCCGCTGCACCAGCCCGGACTACTTGCCGCTGATCGGCCCCGTCGTCACCCGGCGCGATTTTGTGCGCGCTTACCGCGAACTGGCGCACGACGCCACGCTGCAGCCGGAAACGGACTGCCCGTGGACCGCCGGACTGTATGTCAACGCCGCCCATGGCTCGCGCGGCATGATCACTGCGCCGCTATCCGGCGAAATCCTGGCCGCGCTGTTGGAAGACGAACCGGCGCCGCTGCCGGCGGACCTGATGCAGGCCGTGCACCCCAGCCGCTTCCTGTTGCGCGACTTGATCCGCCGCAAGCTGGCGCTGGATGAAAGCTGAGTTCAGGCTTGCGGCGCGGCCTGCAGGATGGCCTCGCGGATCGGGTCCGGAATCGGCACGGATTTTTCGGCCTTGTAGTCTACCCACACCAGCATGACCTCGGCACTGGCGTATACCGTGCCGGGATCATCCTGCCGGTAGAAGTGGTGGCGCAGCTTCAAGCTGCTGCGCCCCAGTTTTTCCAGCTCGATGGTGATGTCCAGCGTGGCGGGATAGGTCAGCTGCTTGCGAAAAGTGCAGCTGGTGCTGGCCAGCACCGGGCCGATCGCATCCGGCTCGATGCCGTAACCGAGCGATTGCAGCCACTCGATGCGCACCTGCTCCAGATAGCGGAAATAATAGGTATTGTTCAAATGCCCCACCGCATCCATGTCTCCCCAGCGCATGCTGATGACGCGGCGGTCTATCACCGGAAACTGCGTAGTCAAAGCGGCCTCTCCTGCTTGTCATGCAAAGCGACATCATAAACGTAAAATGATGGCAGGCGCCGCACTGGAACAATCCAGACAAATTGTTTTCTAAAGTGTTAAGAAAATGCCTTTTTCATTACATGCCGTCACATAAGCCATCAACAATCATGCTACTCCCCCACCCCGCTCGTCAGCATAATGGCCTCGTCAGTTCGCCAACTCCAAGGAGCCAGCGAGCCGGACGCGATCGAATGGCCAGCCGCATTGCGGCTCGCGTTTCGATCACCTGAGCGAAGGTGCAATTCAGAGCCCCACATGGGGCTCTTTTTTTTCGCCCTACGCCGTTTATGACATATTGATTTCAATCAAGCCCGCCCCCACCAAGACCGCCTAATATCCCAACGTCACGCTCGCCCCAGGCGAGGAACCCGTTACGCAGGCAGAGGTCATCATGGCGCAGGTGCTTTACGACGACGGCAATCACAAGTGCGTCGCCTTCACCGAACTGGTGCAGGGCGACGGCATCCAGGCCAATCAGTTCGCCATCATCGACCAGGGCGAAGGCATCCTGCTCGACCCCGGCGGCAATCTCACCTACAAGCATCTGCTGGCGGAGATGGCCGAATACTTCCTGCCGTCCCATACCCGCTACATCTTCGCTTCGCACCAGGATCCGGACATTGTCGCCTCCGCCAACGGCTGGCTGCTGATCACCGACGCCAAGATCATCATCGCCGAAGAGTGGGTGCGCTTCCTGCCGCACTTCTGCGTGCGCGGCGTCACCGAAGGGCGGCTGATCGCCATTCCGCCGCAAGGCATGCTGCTGAAGCTGGGCGGCTGCGAACTGCGCATCGTGCCGGCGCACTACCTGCACACCGTGGGCTTTTTCCAGATTTACGACCCGCTCAGCAAAATCCTGTTTTCCGGCGATATCGGCGCCTCGCTGATGGACGGCCGCGAAGCCGGCTTGCCGGTGCAGGACTTCGAGCGCCACCTGCGCGAGAGCCATATGGAGGGCTTCCACCGCCGCTACATGAGCAATAACAAGGCTTGCCGGCTGTGGGTGGAAATGGTGCGCCAGCTCGACATCGAATGGCTGGTGCCGCAGCACGGCGGCTCGTACCAAGGCAAGAACATGGTCAAGCGCTTCCTCGACTGGTTCGAGCGGCTGGAATGCGGCACCGACCTGCTCAGCAGCGACGACTACGCGCTGCGGCAAAAACATGAGCCGCTGCCATGAGCGCCGCGTACTGGACCGACCTGGTGTTCGCCCATGCCCGGAGCGGCTGGCTGGCACTGGCGGCGCTGGCCGGCGCGATCGCCATCATGTTGATGTCGCTGCCCCGTCTGCGCCGCATCTCGCCGGCAAACGCCGCCATGCAGACGACGCATGCCGCCCCGCCCTACGCCGGCATGCCCGAACAGACTCCCCTAGCCCAGACGGAAAATGCGCCGGACTACGAAGTGGGCGCCGTCGATGCGCTGACCGAGGTGGAAGTCTTCATTCAGTTCGGCCAGCTGGAAAACGCCGCCCAGGCTTTGCGCGGCTATGTCGAACACTATGCAGGGCATTCCAGGCGACACTTGCAGCGCCTGGCCGAACTGTACCTGCAGCTGGACCACATCCACGACTACGCCGAAACGCTGCGCAGCATGCACGACCAGGCCTTGCTGGACCGGGCGCAACTGGAGGATGCCGTGCTGCAAGGGCTGCGCCGCGACTTCAACAATCTTGAGCTGAGGCTGCTGGCAGAGCAGCGCCTCGGCCTCGGCATGGCGGACATCGCCGCGGCGCTGGGCGACGGCATCGAGGAAATCACGCTGCAAGCCCTGGCCGTGCCCGAACCAGAACCTGAAGCGGCCCCAACCGGCCAGGGCGCGCCGCTGACGCCGGTGCCGCTGGTGGACGGATGCCGGCCGCTGGCGTCGCTAGACGCCATGGAGCGCGACATCGTCTCCAGCCTGCTGCCGGCCGAACGCCAGGCGCGCATCCTGCTGTCAAGCCAGGATTTCCGCCACGCCCTGCCGGTGCTGGAAACCATTCTGCGGCTGCGGCCCGGCTCGCTGTCGCACCGGCTGGACGCCTTGTATGTTCACTACCGGCAACGCGACCTGGACGGCTATTGCCGGACGTTGTGGCAATTCCACTTGGCGCTGGGGCCTTACGGCGCCCGTCTGAAGCAGCAGTTGGTGCATGCCGGCTTGATCATCGGCAGCCATCCGATGCTGAAACAACTGGCGACCGACCCCGACCGCCCCGAGCTGGAAAGAATCGGCCGCCAGGCGGGTTATAGCCCGTTGAGGGCGCCCACGTCCAAACCGTGCCTGCAGCTGGTGGAGCGGCGCGCCGGACCAGGCGGCGACGACAACCCTGACCCGCTGCGCGAGGCCGAGCGCTATCTCGACTACGGCCAAGTGGATCAAGCGACACGCGTGCTGGAGCAGGCCATCCTGTGCCGCCCCGACGACGCAGCGCTATACCCGCCGCTGCTGCAGCTGTACGAACGGCTGGACGATCTGCCGCGCTTCACCTGGCTGCTGCGCCGGCTGAAGGACGATGGCCGGCAACCGCCCGGCGAAATCACTTTGACCTTGAGCGCCTTCGTCCAGGCCATGCAGGAGCGGCGGCATCGTGGACTTGCCGCTTGACGCCTGCCGCCTGCTCCGTCCCGTTTCCGCGCCGGTGACCGTGCTGACAGCCGGCATGGACGAGCGCAAGCTGGCGTTGCTGCGGCTGGCTTTCCGCATGCACGCGGCGCTCGGTTACCGGCTGGCCGTCGACGCCGCCGATGCCCAGCCCGACCTTGCCCTGGTGGATATCGACGGCGAAGGCTGGCCGCTGTGGCAGCGCTTCCGCCAGGCGCACCCCCGACTGCCCGCCGCCATCGTTTCCGCCGCCCCGCCGGAGCGCGCCCCGGCCGCCATCCTGAAAAAACCCTTGCGCGTCGAACAGCTTTTTCCGCTGCTGCGCGAGCTACAGGAAAAACCCGTTGCGGATACGGCCTGGTCGCCGCCCACCGCGCCGCCGCCCAAGCCAAGCGCCCGGCCCGCGCGGCCAGCGGTTATCGAACGCTTTGACCCCGCTAGCGGACTGCTGGGCCAAGCCTGCCTGCTGCAACGCCAGCGCCAGGACGCGCTGATCCTGGCCGACGGCGAACCCATCGTCGCCATCCTGGGCAGCCGCAACGAAGCGCGGCCACTATGCGGCGCAGCGCGGCTGCGCGAGATTTGCCAGATCGACGCCGCAGCCATCCAGCCGACGCCGCTGCCCCGCCCCCCGCTGCCCGCCGAGGCCCCGGTTTGCCCGTTGAAGCCGCTATTGTGGCAACTGGCGATCTGGAGCGCGCGCGGCCGCCTGATCCGCCAGATCCAGGCTGACACCCCGCTGCGCCTGCGCCACTGGCCCAATCTGACCCGCCTGGCGCCGATTCCAGACGCGCTGCGCGTCAGCGCGCTGCTGTGCCGGAGCACGGTCAACCTGCGGGTCATCGCGCGCTTGCTGCGCATCGCCCCGGCCGACTTGTTCGCCTTCCTCGCGGCGGCGCACTGCATAGGCGCGCTGGACATCCCACAAGAAGGGAAGCTGGGCGTCATCGCCTCCCCGCCCGTGCGCGGCCAGCCTCCCCAGCCGGAAGCCGCGCCCGACGCCTCGCGCCGCGGCCTGCTGTCCCGGCTGCTGCGCAAGATTACCGGCCTGTAAGCCATCAGGACTCTCACGCCATGCCAAGCCCAGACAACAAGATCATCTTCGCCGGACCGGTAGGCGCCGGCAAAACCACCGCCATCGCCGCGATCAGCGACATCGAACCGGTGCGCACCGACGCGGCGGCTTCCGACATGACGCTGCAACGCAAAGGGGAAACCACCGTCGCCCTGGATTACGGCCTGTTGCAGCTGGACCAGGACTGCAAGGTGCACCTGTACGGCACGCCCGGCCAGGAACGCTTCGACTTCATGTGGGAGATCGTCAGCCGCGGCGGCATCGGCCTGGTGCTGCTGCTGGACAACACCCGCCCCAATCCGGTCAAGGACTTGCAGTTTTTCCTGAAAGCGTTCCAGCCGCTATTGCGCCAGGCGCCGCTGGTGATAGGCATCAGCAAGACCGACCTCAAGCGCGAGCCGGACGTCGAATCCTACGCGCTGCTGCTGGCCCGCTTCGGCATGCGGCCCCCAGTGTTCGAGGTGGATTGCCGCCGCCGCGAGGACGTCAAGCAGCTGGTGCTGGCGCTGTTGTATTCGCTGGACCCGGGCCTGGAGGCATGAGATGGACGGCACTTTGAAACTGAAAGACAGGCTCTACCCGATGGCCACCCCCGCCGGCGCGTACTTCGCGGTGGCCAGCCAGGAGAAGACCCTCGCCCGCCGCCTGCTGTCGCAGATTCTGCGCCTGGGCCACAGCGTGCCGCTGACGGAAGAACTGCTGGCCGAATGGTGCGACGGCGATGGCGAA
>NZ_PPTF01000063.1 GCF_002902845.1 Chromobacterium sinusclupearum | reverse complement strand
GCGCTGGCACCGCCGCCTATGCCGCACAAGGCCGCCACCAGCAGCAACTGCCAGAACGGCGAGGCGATATCCTGCACCACCCGGCCGACGCCCCAGGCGGGCAGCAACAGGAACAGCGTGGACAGCCCCAGCCATAGCCCGCCGCCCACCCAGCTCCAGGCCCAGGAATAGATCAGGCGCATCAACGCACCCACCAGCGGCGGAATCGACACCAGCAGAAATTGCTGCTGGCCGGAAATCAGGAAACCCACCGCCGGCAGGTTGACCACCACCATGCTCCACATCATCCAGATGTTGAAGTTCAGGTGCAGCGAGAAAATCGACAGCCACAGATTGCGCCGAGCAATGCCGCGGCCGCGGCTCAGCCAGAAAATGACATTTTCCGGCTCCCAACGTTTGATGCTTACGGTCATGAACGGATTCCACGATGGCGACACAACGCAGCCGGACAGTTACCACTCGTCCCAACAGCCGGCGGCGCAGTATGCCATCCGGCCGCCGGGCCGAACCTTGCGCCGCGTCAAGCCGGCTATCAGGCTGTCTCGCGCATCTTCAGCGCCTCGACGATATCCACCGCCACGATGCGGCTGACGCCCTGCTCCTGCATCGTCACGCCCACCAGCTGCTCGGCCATCTCCATGGTCAGCCGGTTGTGTGAAATATAGAGGAACTGGGTGCGCTCGGACATCTGTTTGACCAGGTCGCAGAAGCGGCTGGTATTGGCGTCGTCCAGCGGCGCGTCCACCTCGTCCAAGAGGCAGAACGGCGCCGGGTTCAGGCTGAACAGCGAGAACACCAGGCTCATCGCGGTCAGCGCCTTCTCGCCGCCGGACAGAAGATGAATCGTGCTGTTCTTCTTGCCCGGCGGCTGGGCGATGATCTGCACGCCGGCGTCCAGCAAGTCTTCGCCGGTCAATACCAGCTCGGCGCGGCCGCCGCCGAACAGCGTGGGGAAAAACTCGCGCATCTTGGCGTTCACCGCGTCATAAGTGGCCTGCAGCATGTCGCGGGTTTCGCCGTCTATCTTGCTGATGGCCTCGACCAGCGTTGCCATGGCCTGATTCAGGTCGTCGGACTGGTTCTGCAGGTATTCGCCGCGCTTCTTCGCCTCGTCCAGTTCCTGCAGCGCCGCCAGGTTGACCGCGCCCAGCCCCTCCAACGCGCGCGCCAGGCGGGCGATCTCGGCGGCCAAGGCGTTTGGCTTGACGCCTTCGTTGAGGTCGGCCAGCAGCGCGGTTTCGTCGGCCTCGGCCTGAGCCAGCTCCTCGGCGAAACGCTCCATCGCCAAGCGGGCTTCCTGATGCTTGAGCAGCCAATCCGAGCGCGCCTCGCGCAGCGCCGGCAAGGCGGCGTTGGCCTCGTGCTGGCGCTGGCCGATCTCGCGCATCCGCTCGGTCAGCTGGTTCAGCCTGTCGCGCGCGGCGGACAGTTCGCCCTCGCGCGTTTCGCGCTCGGCCAGCGCCAGTTGCAGCGCCTCTTCCGGCACCGCCTCGTCTACCGTTTCCGATTCGCCGGCCAGCGCCTCCAGCCGCTCCTGCAATTGCTCGTCGCGGTCGGCGAGTTCGCGGCCGCGGCGCGACAACTCGGCCACTCTCTGCTCGGCGCTATGCAAGGCCAGCTTGATCTCGTGCAGCACGCGCTCGGCGTCGCGGGCCTTGTTGCGCGCCAGCTCCAGCCGGGTTTCCGCGTTCAGCCGCGCCAGCCGAACGTCCTCCAGCTGCAGCGCCAGCTCCTCCAGCGTCAGCGCCGCCTCCTCGCCCATCAGCTCGGCCTCGGCGATGCCCTCCGCCGCCAGCTGACGCTCCTCGGCGATGCGGCCGCGTTCGGCCTCGATGGCTGAGAGACGCGCCGCGCCCTGGCGCGCCGCCTGGTCCAGCTTGACATGCTCCAGCGTGGCGGCGTTCAGCTCGGCCTCCAGCCGAGTCAGCGAACTCTTCTGGCCGCGCACGGCCTCCGCCAGCATATTGCCCATGCTCAAGAGGCTGTCGCGCTTCTTCTGCAAAGCGTCGATTTCCGGCCGCAAGGCGTCGGCGCGGGCGGCCGCCTGATCCAATTGCTGCTTGCGCGCCATCAAGCCGTCGCCGCTGGCTTCCGCGTGGAAACGCACGCTGACGGCATCGACGCGATGGCCTTCCGGCGTCAGCCAGCATTCGCCGGCCGCCAGCTCGCCGCGGCGAGCCAAAGCGGCGTCCAGCGTCTCGGCCAGATAGACGCCGGCCAGCCAGTCGCCCAAGGCCGCATCGAAAGGCGCTTGCGCCTTCGCTTCTGCCAGCAGCGATGGCCAGGCGCGCGCAGGCAGTCCGGCCGAAGCGGCGCGCTTGCCGTCCACCAGCGCCAGCGCGGCGGGCGGCGGCGTGCCAGGCAAGGCGGCGGCGCGGGCGGACAGGCGCTCGCCCAGCACCGCTTCCAGCGCTTGTTGCCAGCGCGCGTCCACCTGCAGCGATTGCCATAGCTGCGGCGCGTCGGCCAGGCCATGCTTGTCCAGCCAGCCGGCCAATTGCTCGTCGGCCGCTTCGCGCTGCAGCAGCGCCGCCAACGCGGCGGCCTCGGCCTCGGCGCGCGCCAATTCGGTGCGCTTGGCGGACAACTGCTGGTCCAGCTTTTCGCGCTCGGCGGCCAAATCCGCCTGCTTGGCCTCGTCCGCCACCAGCCTGGCGCGCACCGCGTCCAGCGCGGCCTTGGCCTTGTCTACCTCCTGCTTCGCCGCCTCCAGCGTGCCGTGCTCCGGCAGATTCAGGTCGGACAGTTCGCGCGTCAGCGCGGCGTCGCGGCCATCCAGCTGCTGCTGGCCGCGCTGCCAGTGTTCGATTTGCTGCCGCGACAAATCGCGCTCGCGCGTCAGATTGGCCTGCTGCGCGGTCAGTTGCGATTGTTGCTGGTCCAGTTGGCGGAAAGCCGCCTCGGCGGTCGGCAGTTCGTCTGCGCCGTCCTCCAGCGCCATCTGCGCTTCTTCCTGCCGCAGTTGCGCCTCTTCCAGGCGCGGCAGCCAGTCGTCCAGCTCAGCCTCTACCTGCTGCCGGTTGTCCGCCAGTTGCTGGCGCTCGCTGCGCGCGGCGGCCAGATCGCGCTCCAGCCGTTGCCGGCTCTGCTCGCGGTGGCGCTGCGCCTCTTCCAGACGCGCCAGCTGGGCATTGGCCTCGAACAGCCGCTGCTGCGCCTCATGCACGGCGTCGCTGGCGGCGAAGTGCTGTTCGCGCACCGTTTCCTGCTCGGTTTCCAGGTGGGTGACCGCCGCTTCCAGCGCGGCTTCTTCGGTTTCGATGCGCGCCAGCTCGCCGCGGGCATGCGCCTCGTTGCGCGCCGCCTCCTCGCGCCGCGCCAAGGCCAGCAGGTTCTGCTTGTGGGTCAGCGCGCCGCGCATGTCGTGATATTGCGCGGCCACTTCAGCCTGCTCGGACAGCCGCTCCACCTGACGCTCCAGCTCCTGCTGCAGGTCGGCGATGCGCTCCAGGTTGACGCGGGTATCGGACAGGCGGTTTTCCGTTTCGCGGCGGCGCTCCTTGTACTTGGACACGCCGGCCGCCTCTTCCAGATAGGCGCGCAGCTCTTCCGGCCGCGCCTCGATGATGCGCGAAATCATGCCCTGCTCGATCACGGCGTAGCCGCGCGCGCCCACCCCGGTGCCGAGGAACAGATCGGTGATGTCGCGCCGCCGCACCTGCTGGCTATTGATGTAGTAGCTGGATTCGCCCTGGCGGGTCAGCACCCGCTTGATGGCCACTTCGGCGTATTGGCCCCAGGGGCCGGTAAGCTGGCCGTCGGCGTTGTCGAACACCAGCTCGACCGAAGCGCGCGACACCGGCTTGCGGCTGGACGAACCGTTGAAGATCACGTCCTGCATGGATTCGCCGCGCAGCTGTTTGGCGGACGATTCGCCCAGCACCCAGCGCACGGCGTCGATCACGTTCGACTTGCCGCAGCCGTTGGGGCCGATGACCGCCACCAGTTGGCCCGGCACCGCGATGCTGGTGGGGTCGACGAATGACTTGAAACCGGCGAGCTTGATATGGGTCAGGCGCAAAACGTCCTCGCAGCGAAAGGGAGCAAACTGTTCATTTTATCAGGCTGCGACAGACTGCGGGTCGACGGACTATTTTGGCCGAAAATTGTCGTGAAACGGGCTAGCCAGCGGCAAGGACACTTGTGCCATAATGCCCGTATGGAATCCTTATCGCTGTCCAATCACTTCCTGATCGCCATGCCCGGCATGGCGGATCCTCTGTTCGCCAAGTCTCTGGTCTATCTGTGCGAGCACGGCGAGCACGGCGCCATGGGGCTGATCATCAACAAGCCATCCGGCATCGCCATGGCTCAGTTGTTCGATCAGATCGATCTGCCGCTGGATGACGAAGACACCCGCACCGGCGTGGTGTACTTCGGCGGTCCGGTGCAGCCGGACCGCGGCTTCGTGCTGCATCAACCGGCCGGCAACTGGCAATCCAGCCTGATGGTGACCGACGACGTGGCGCTGACCACGTCCAAGGATGTGCTGACGGCGGTGTCTCAGGGCAAGAAGCCGGAGAGGCTGCTGATCTCGCTCGGCTATGCTGGCTGGTCGGCCGGCCAACTGGAGCAGGAAATTGCCGACAACGGCTGGCTGACGGTGCCGGCAGACCCGGCCATCGTGTTCGACCTGCCATGCGAAGACCGCTACGATGCGGCCATGGCGCTGCTCGGCTTCGATCCCTCGCTGCTATCCTCGGATGTCGGCCATGCCTGAAGGTTGCGCGCTGGCTTTCGATTTTGGCGAGCGCCGCATCGGCGTCGCCGTCGGCGACACCCTGCTGGGCATCCCGCATCCGCTGGCTACCATAGACACGCCCATCACCGATGAACGCTTCGCCGCCATCGCCAAACTGATAGCGGAATGGCAGCCCAAACAGCTGGTGGTGGGCCTGCCCATGCATCCGGATGGCGTCGAGCATGAGATGTCCGCGCTGTCGCGCCGCTTCGCCAACCGACTGAAGGGACGCTTCGGCCTGCCGGTATGGCTGGTGGACGAGCGCTACACCTCGGTCATCGCCGAGCAGCTGCTGGAAGAGGCCGGCGTCAAGAAAGGCCGCAAGCAGAAACCGGCGCTGGACCAAGTGGCGGCGCAAGCCATACTGGCCGGCTGGTTCGAGCAGCCCGGCACCGCCGTTTGATGCTGGCCAAGTTTCCTGCGCTGCTGCTGATCGCCATCGGCGTCGCCGGCTTTGGCTGGCTGTGGCGCCAGGCGCAGTTGGCCAATGCCGCGCAGGATTGGCCGTCCACAATGGGCACAGTCGAACGCAGCGAGGTGGAATGGCGTGTGCGCCGCGGCGCCGACAACCACGATCAGCGCGAATACCGCGCCGTCGTCTCCTACCGTTATCAAGTCAACGGCCAAACCTACTCCTCCAGCGCCATCCGCATCCCCGATATCGGCTTCGGCGGCAGCCAGACGCTAGCGGAAGACCTCGCGCGCCGTTATCCGGCGAGCGCGTCCATACCCGTTCGCTACAATCCGGCCAAGCCGGAACAGGCCTGCCTGGAAACCGGCGCGCACTGGAGCGTGCGGGCCGGACAGCTGCTGATGCTGCTGTTCGCCGCCGCCGGCACCTTTCTGTTGGCCCGGAGCTGAAAAACCTAAACCATTGATTTGTTAGTAGCTATTAAGCGCTATTGAGTCCGCCGGGCAAACTGCCGATACTGCCAAGGTAGAATCGCTCTACCCAGGAGTTTCGCCATGAGCATCAGCCAGACCGCGCAGATTTCGCTGGCCAGCGCCGCCTTGTTGAATGGCGGCACCGTGCCTTCCCCCGTTGTACAGAACGGCAATGCGACGACTGCGCTGGCAGCCCAAGCGGCGCAACTGGCGCAGGAATCCAGCGCCGTTGTTTTACTCGGCGGCAACAGCAGCGATGCCGGCACCTATG
The DNA here is from genome assembly GCF_002902845.1 of Chromobacterium sinusclupearum. GTDB lineage: Bacteria > Pseudomonadota > Gammaproteobacteria > Burkholderiales > Chromobacteriaceae > Chromobacterium > Chromobacterium sinusclupearum. The sequence continues at coordinate 20,473 of NZ_PPTF01000063.1, read as the reverse complement.
ACGCCGCCGGCCTGCTCAACGGTTTCGCCACCGCCGGCACCCTGCAAGGCAGCCTGCTCAGTCCCAGCAGCGGCGAAACCGCCGCCCAAAGCACCGACCAGCAGATCCTGTCGCAAACACTGGGCGCCTCCAGCAGCGCCGGCTCCAGCCTCAACGCCAACTGGGCCACCATACTGCAGAGCAATCCGGCCTTGGCCGGCGAAGCGGTGGCGGACAGCACCAACGGCAACATCGTCAATACCATCGCCTAAACCGCGCCGCCCAAACGACAACAGGCCCGATTCCCGGGCCTGTTTGCTTTCCATCATGCCGACGAATCAGCGGCTGCCTTGCTTGCGGCCTTCCTTTTCCTTCAGCTTTTCTTCGCGCAGGATGGCTCGCTCGGCGGCGATCGCCTTGGCGCGCTTCTCCCACACCGCCCACTCGTCCGGGCGCTCCAGCGTGATGCGGCCGGTCTGGCCATCGCGGAAGTCGGTCAACACAATCTCGGCCGCTTTCTGCATATTGATGCGGCCGCCGGACAGCACCGCGCCGCGCCGCTTGCCGATCAGCTCCAGCGCCTGCCAGTCCTGCATGCCTTCCAGCGTTTCCTCATCCAGCTTGTAGCGGGCGGCCAGATCGGCGCGGTAATGGACCAGCAGGTACTTCAGCAGCTCCAGGGCCACCTCCTCCTCGTCCATCGCGTTGCGGCCGACCGCGCCGCTGGCGGCCAGATTGTAGCCGCCCTCTTCCACCTCGATCTTCGGCCATAGCATGCCTGGGGTGTCGTACAGCTCGAAATCGTCTTCCAGGATGATGCGTTGCTCGTTCTTGGTGACGCCCGGCATATTGCCGGTCTTGGCGATCTTGCGGCTGGACATGCTGTTGATCAGCGTGGACTTGCCAACGTTGGGAATGCCGCAGATCAGCACGCGCAGCGGCTTCTCCAAACCGCTGCGGTTAGGCGCCAGCGCGCGGCAGGCGGCGATCAGCCGCTGCGCCGGGGCGCGTTCGCCGGCATCCATGCCCAGCGCCTCGGTTTGCGTCTTGGCGCGGTACCAGGCCAGCCATTGTTCGGTAACGGCCGGATCGGCCAGATCCTGCTTGTTCAGGATCATCAGCCGCGGCTTGCCCTTGGCCATGCGGGCCAGCATCGGGTTGGCGCTGGAAGCCGGCAGACGCGCGTCCAGCAGCTCGATGACGACATCAATATCTTTGAGGCGCTCGGCGACATCCTTGCGCGCCTTGTTCATATGGCCGGGAAACCATTGGATTGCCATTGTTCAACGCTTTCTAATCGGGTCCAGCAGATAAGTCAGACCATTGTGGTCCAGTTCATGCATCAGTTGCAGCAGGCGGCCGATCTCGCCGGGCGGGAAGCCCTCGCGGGCGAACCAGTTCAGGTAATTGCCCGGCAGCTCGCAAATCAGCGCGCCCTTGTGCTTGCCGAAGGGCATGGTGCGGGTGGTCAGGTTCAGCAGATCTTCGGCTTGCATGATGGCAGGTATAGATGGCGGTTGCGCATTGTGCCAAAGCCGGCGGCTTGCTGCTAGGCTTGACGTGGGACAAGCCGGCGGCGGGTTTCGCGGCGGCCCAGGCTTGAGCGGTTTAGCATGGCGTCACAGCAATCCGGGCCGGAAACTCGCCGGCCGCGTTTTACCGGTTCGCGCAGAGCCGTTTGCGGGCGCCACGGCGCCCGCCTTTTCATTGCAGCGGCAGCGGCTTGCGGTCGTTGAAATACAGAAAACCCTTCACCACGCGGTAGATGTACCACACCCATACCGCGAATAACACCACGCCGCCGACCAGCAGCCACAGCGTGGCAAAGCCGATGACATAGCCGAGCAGAGCCAGCCAGAAAGTGCGGATCTGCCACTCGAAATGGCTTTCATACATCGTGCCGCGCACGTCGTCGCGCTTCACGTAGTTGATGATGACCGCGACGATGCCGGTCACGCCCACCAGCAGGCTCACCGCCTGCAGAATGTAGACGGTCAGCGTCAGATTGTTCAGCCTGCGTTCGTTCTCGTCGAGCAGTTCCAGCTCCATCGCATCTCCTTGGTGGTTAACGGGCAAACAAGGCGGCAAAGCGCGCCGCCACGGTGCGGCGAAACGCCAGACTGGCCGGCACGGCCTGTTCGCCCTGCGCCGACGCCGGCGCGGCGCTCCAGCCCTGCAGCATGCCCTCGGTCCGGCCAGCCGGCAGCAACAACGGCAGCGTGGGCGTCCATTCCCAACCGGCGGCCTCGGCAAACTGCCGCGCGCGGAGGTTGGCCTCGTCCAGCAAGGACAGCTCGTCCAGGCCCACTGCCAGTTGCCGCCATTCCAGCAACAACATCCGCGCCGCCAGCCAATCTGCCGCTTCGGCGATGCGCGATGGCGTCTTGCCCGGCGGCAGGCCGCGGCGCAGCGCCAGATGCAGCGCCAACTGGCGGATTTCCGGCAGCAGCGACTCCAGCAGACACGCCGCTTGCGGCGGAAATTGAGGCGAGCCCGGACGATACGCCAGCCATTCGCCATCGGTTGCCAGGGCAACCGGATACCCTGTCAGCGGCGCTTGAGGCTGCTGGGCATGGGTGGCGAGAATGAGGGCGTCGCTGATTTCGTTCATGGCTCTGTCTCCTGGAGCGTGAAATCCGCCTGACCGGAGACCATGTGCTGCGTTGGAGCTTCAAACACAAATGCCGCCGGTGATCGGCGGCATGGTCGGGTAGTGCGCTCAGTCCAAATGACTGCCGAGCCTATCCCTGGCGCCGCCGGGAGGGGCGGTACCAATAATAGGCGTGGGCGAAAAATACATTTTGGGCGAGCATTCGACCATGCTGCCAACGATGGCGGCCGCCGTCAAGCCATTGTTTCGCAAGACTTGATCTGCAGCCATGCAAAAAGGCCGGGTTTTCCAACGGAAAGCCCGGCCTGGCGCGGCAACAAACCGCCCGATCACATATTCGGGTAGTTCGGACCGCCGCCGCCTTCCGGCGTCACCCAATTGATGTTCTGGGTCGGGTCCTTGATGTCGCAGGTCTTGCAGTGCACGCAGTTCTGCGCATTGATCTGCAGCCGCGGCTTGCCCTCCTCCGCGCCCACGATCTCGTACACGCCGGCCGGGCAGTAGCGCTGCTCCGGCGCGTCGTACTTGGCCAGATTGATGGCGATCGGCACCGCCGCGTCCTTCAGCTTCAGGTGCGGCGGCTGCTCCTCGCTGTGGTTGACGTTGGCGATGAACACCGACGACAGGCGGTCGAAAGTCAGCACGCCGTCCGGCTTGGGATACTGAATGCGGTTGAACTCATAAGCCGGCCGCAGCGCCTCGTTGTCGGCGTGCTTGTGCCGCAGCGTCCACGGCGCGCGGCCGCGGAACAGGAAGGTGTCGATGGCCGAATAGATCATCGCCGGCCACAGCCCCCAGCGGAACGACGGCCGGATGTTGCGCACCTTGTACAGCTCGTCGTAGACCCAGCTTTGCTTGAACTTGGCGGAATAGCCCTTGGCTTCGCCGCCTTGCGCCTCCGCCTCGTCGCCCAGCAGCTCGTACACGGCTTCCGCCGCCAGCATGGCCGACTTCATCGCGGTATGGGTGCCCTTGATCTTGGGCACGTTGAGGAAGCCGGCGGTATCGCCAACCAAAACGCCGCCCGGGAAGGTCAGCTTGGGCAGGCTTTGCAAGCCGCCCTCGGTCAGCGCGCGCGCGCCATAGGACACGCGGCGGCCGCCCTCGAAGACTTGCTTGATCGCCGGATGGGTCTTGAAGCGCTGGAATTCCTCGAACGGCGACAGATACGGGTTCTGGTAATCCAGGCCCACCACGAAGCCGACCGCCACCAGATTGTCTTCCAGGTGGTACAGGAAGGAGCCGCCGTAGGTGGCGGTATCCATCGGCCAGCCCACGGTGTGGGTGATATGGCCGGGCTGATGGTTTTCCGGCAGCACTTCCCACAGTTCCTTGATGCCGATGCCGAAAGTTTGCGGATCGGAACCATCGGTCAGGTGGAAGCGCGACAGCAGCGTCTTGGTCAGCGAGCCCCTACAGCCTTCGGCGAAGATGGTCTGCTTGGCCCACAGCTCCATGCCCGGCTCGCCGTCCAGATCGCCATTCTTGCCGGTGCCGACGGCGCCGGTGGCCACGCCCTTGACCGATCCGTCCGCGTGGTAAAGCACCTCGGCCGCGGCGAAGCCCGGGTAGATTTCCACCCCCAGGTTCTCCGCCTGCTGGCCCAGCCAGCGACAGAAGTTGCCCAGGCTGACGATATAGTTGCCCTTGTTGTGCATCTGCGGCGGCGTCGGCAACTGGATGGACTCGGTTTCCGTCAGATAGAGGAAGCGGTCGGCTTGGGCCGGCGTGTTCAACGGCGCGTCCAGTTCTTTCCAGTTGGGCAGCAGCTCGGACAGCGCGCCGGTTTCGATCACCGCGCCGGACAGGATGTGGGCGCCGATCTCGGAGCCTTTCTCCAGCAGACAGACGCTGATGTCGCGGCCTTGTTCGGCCGCCAGCTGTTTCAGACGGATCGCGGCGGACAGCCCGGCTGGGCCGCCGCCGACGATCACTACGTCGTATTCCATGTATTCGCGTTGCACCGTTTCTCCTTTGCGCCCGCTGGGACTTATTGATTTGATTGACATCATGCTATGAAGACGGCAAGACGTCAAAATCAAACAAGCGTTTAAACGGTGCCATTGTTGCGCAATGCGACAATGTCCGAATCCACGTAACCCAACGCGCGCAAGATCTGCTCAGTATGTTCGCCCAGATCGGGCGGGGCTAGATTGTACTCGACCGGCGTGCCCGATAGTTTGATCGGACACCCTACCATGGGAACTTGCCGCCCCTCGGCGTCGGTCATCGTCAGCTCCATGCCGCGCGCCTGCGTCTGCGGATCTTCGAAGGCCTCGGCCACATCGTTGATCGGCCCGCACGGCACGCCGGCCTTGTCCAGCCGCTCCAGCCAATAATCCCGCCCGTGATGACGGAAGGCCATCGCCAGCAGCGACACCAGATGCAAACGGTTGGCGACGCGCTGCGGGTTGGTGACGAAGCGCGCGTCGCGCGCCCACTGCGGCTGGCCGATGATGCGGCATACATCGACGAACTGTTTGTCGTTGCCGCAAGCCAAGATGAAATGGCCGTCGGACGCGGAGAACACCTGATACGGCACGATATTGGCGTGAGCATTGCCCAGCCGCGGCGGCACGGTCCGCCCCACCAGCCAGTTGGACGCCACATTGGCCAGCATGGCCAGCGAGCAGTCGAACAGCGCCATGTCGATATGCTGGCCCGCGCCGGTGCGCTCGCGGGCGATCAGCGCGGCTTGCACCGCGTTGGCGGCATACAGGCCAGTGAAAAGATCGGACACCGCCACGCCCACCTTGTGCGGCTCGCCATCGGCAGGGCCGGTGATGCTCATCAGGCCGGACATGCCCTGCACGATGTAGTCGTAGCCGGCATAACTGGCATAAGGGCCGGTTTGGCCGAAGCCGGTGATCGAGCAATACACCAGCTTGGGATTGATCGCCTTCAAGCTGTCGTAGTCCAGGCCGTACTTCTTCAAACCACCCACTTTGTAGTTTTCCAGCACCACATCGGCGTCTACCGCCAGCCGGCGGATGATCTCCTGGCCATCCGACTGCGTGATGTCCACCGTCAGCGAACGCTTGCCGCGATTGGCGCACAGATAATAGGCCGCTCGGCCGTCCGGCAGACTGGGCGGCGACCATTGCCGCGTGTCATCGCCGCTACCCGGCTTTTCGATCTTGATTACTTCCGCGCCCAGGTCCGCCAGCAGTTGGCTGGCCCATGGCCCCGCCAGCACCCGGCTCAGATCCACCACCTTGATACCCGCCAACGCTCCAGCCATCGCGACTTCCTCCCCATTTCAGGATTTCGATGATGCCACCCGCTTGCGACCTATTTATGTCGCTCGGGCAATTCAGTGTAGCAAGCGCAGTTATTCCAGACAGCGTTTCTGACCCATTGCGCAATGCCCAGTAGAAAAAAAGCGGCCCGGCAAGCCGGGCCCACAAAGGACAGACAGGAATCAACGGCGCAGCCGGCCATCCGGCCGCGCCGGCTTATCAGGCAAATGCCTGAATACCGGTCTGGGCTCGGCCCAGAATCAGGGCATGCACATCGTGCGTGCCCTCATAAGTGTTGACCGCCTCCAGATTCATCACATGGCGGATCACATGGAATTCGTCGCAGATGCCGTTGCCGCCATGCATGTCGCGGGCGACGCGGGCGATATCGAGCGCCTTGCCGCAATTATTGCGCTTGATCAGCGAGATCATTTCCGGCGCGGCGCGGCCCTCGTCCATCAGCCGCCCCACGCGCAGCGCGGCCTGCAGGCCCAGCGCGATCTCGGTCTGCATATTGGCCAGCTTCAGCTGGATCAGCTGATTGGCGGCCAACGGCCGGCCAAACTGCTGGCGGTCCAGCGTGTACTGGCGCGCGGCGTGCCAGCAGAACTCCGCGGCGCCCATCGCGCCCCAGGCGATGCCGTAGCGCGCCTTGTTCAGGCAGCCGAACGGCCCCTTCAGCCCGGCGACGCCGGGCAGCAGCTGCGCTTCCGACACCAGCACGTCGTCCATCACGATCTCGCCGGTGATCGATGCCCTGAGCGAGAACTTGCCGTGTATCTTGGGCGCGGACAGGCCCTTCATGCCCTTCTCCAGGATGAAGCCGCGGATTTCGCCTTCGTCATCCTTGGCCCACACCACGAACACATCGGCTTCCGGACTGTTGGTGATCCACATTTTGCTGCCGGACAGCAGATAGCCGCCGTCCACCTTGCGGGCGCGGGTCTTCATGCTGGCCGGGTCGGAGCCGGAGTCGGGCTCGGTCAGGCCGAAACACCCCAGCCACTCGCCGCTGGCCAGCTTGGGCAGATATTTGTCCTTTTGCGCCTCGGAACCGTAAGCCCAGATCGGATGCATCACCAGGGACGACTGCACGCTCATCGCCGAACGGTAGCCGGAATCGACGCGCTCCACTTCGCGCGCCACCAGGCCGTAGGCCACATGCGACAGGCCGGCGCAGCCATAGCCCTCGATGGTGCAGCCCAGCAAGCCCAGTTCGCCCATCTCGTTGATGATTTCGCGGTCGAAGCGCTCCTCGCGGTTGGCCGTCAAGACGCGCGGCAGCAGCCGCTCCTGGCAATACTCGTGCGCGCTCTGCTGCACCAGTCTTTCCTCATCGCTCAACTGTTCCTGCAACAGCAGGGGATCTTCCCAACTGAACGCTGCGCGCTGCGTGGATGCTGCCATCTGACCTCTCCCACATGTTCCGCATTGCGGAATTAGATTTCACCATGCAAAATAGACTAAACACTCTGCCACGGGCTTGTAAAGCGATTTATCCGTCATGTGGCAAAACCGTTGCCATGATGAGGAACAGGATGCAACAGCAAGCAGACCGCCAATTCGTCACCGCCCTGGCGCGCGGACTGGAAGTGCTGGCGGCGTTTCGCCCCGGAGAGGGCGCGCTGTCCAACCAGGAATTGGCCCGCCGCACCGGCCTGCCCAAGTCCACGGTATCGCGGCTGAGCTACACGCTGACCCGGCTGGGTTATCTGCAGCCGGAGGGCGATGGCGGACCGTACCGGCTTGGGCTGGCGCTGCTGGCGCTGGGGACGACGGCGCTGGCCGGCTACGACCTGCGCTCGGCCGCCGCGCCTTTGATGCGCGAGTTCGCCTTGCACAACAATGTATCGATCAGCCTGGCGCTGCGCGACGGCAGCGACATGGTGTATCTGGAAACCTGCCGCAGCCAGGCGCGGGTGTCGGTGCAGCTCAGCGCCGGCTCGCGGGTCCCGCTGGCCACGACCGCCATCGGCCGCGCGTATTTCGCCGGCCTGCCCCAGCCGGAGCAGCAGGCGGTGCTGCCGCTGCTGGCAGAAAGATACGGCTCCGGCTGGCCGCTGCTGGAAACACGGCTGCGTCAGGCCTGCGCCGACTACCAGGCCCTGGGTTATTCGGCGTCATTTGGAGAATACGAGCCGGACGTGATGGCGGTGGGGGTGCATTTGCCGGCCCTGCTGCCGGGGCAACCGGCCATGGCGCTGAACGCCAGCGGCCCCGCCTTCGCCTTCGACGAAGCCGCCATGCGCCAGCGGGTAGCGCCGGCGCTGCTGGCGTTGCGCCAGCGTCTGTCCCCGGTTCAGGCGTAGAAAAACATCGGCCCGCAGCAGGCGGGCCGTCGCATGGCGTGAGCGATTATTCAGGCAGACTGGATGTAATGGACCAGATGATTGATCACCTGCTCCTGCTCTTCTATGGTGGCCCGCACCAAGTCGCCGATGGACAGGATGCCCAGCACCGTCTGATCCTCCAGCACCGGCAGGTGGCGGATGCGCTTCTCCGTCATCAGCGCCATGCACTGGTCCAGCGTTTGCTGCGGCGTGACGTAGACTACGCGGCTGGTCATGATGTCGCGAACCTTGGTTCCGGCAGAGGTGCGGCCTTGCAATACGATGCGCCGAGCGTAATCGCGCTCCGAAAAAATGCCGACGATGTCGCCGGACTCCATCACCAGCACCGCGCCGATATCGCTTTCCGCCATCACCTGCAGCGCCTGGAACACGGTGCTGTCCGGATTGACGTACACCAGCGACCGACTCGGTTTGCTGTCCAGCAGTTGTCTTACGGTTTGCATGCTGCCTCCCCTTGTGCGCTGTGGAGCCATGGCGCGCCGCATGACGGCATGCGCCGTGGCATGCCATCAATATAGCTCACTGTGGGTCGCCGCTACAAAACGCCATCAGGCGCGGATCATCGTGCCCACGCCGGCGGCGGTGAGGATTTCCAGCAGCAAGGCGTGCTTGACGCGGCCATCGATGATGTGGACGGTGTTGACGCCGCTCTTGGCGGCGTCCAGCGCCGAGCTGATCTTGGGCAGCATGCCGCCGGAGATGGTGCCGTCGGCAAACAGCTCGTCGATGCGCTGCGCGGTCAGGCCGGTCAGCAACTGGCCGCTCTTGTCCAGCACGCCCGGCGTGTTGGTCATCAGCACCAGCTTTTCCGCTTTCAAGGTTTCGGCCAGCTTGCCGGCCACCAGGTCGGCATTGATGTTGTAGGCTTCGCCGTCCATGCCGACGCCGATGGGCGCCACCACCGGGATGAAGTCCTGGCTGTCCAGCAGCGACACCAGCGACGGATCGATGGACTCGATCTCGCCCACCTGGCCGATATCGATCGCCTCCTCGCCCTCGGCCTTCAGGAACAGCTTGCGGGCGCGGATGAAATGGCCGTCCTTGCCGGTGACGCCCACGGCCTTGCCGCCATGCTTGTTGATCAGCGACACGATTTCCTTGTTGACCAGCCCGCCCAGCACCATTTCCACCACTTCCATGGTTTCGGCGTCGGTCACGCGCATGCCCTGGATGAACTCGCCCTGCTTGCCGACGCGCGCCAGCAGATCATTGATCTGCGGGCCGCCGCCATGCACCACCACGGGGTTCATACCGACCAGCTTCAGCAGCACCACGTCCTTGGCGAAGCCTTCCTTCAACGCGTCGTCCGTCATGGCGTTGCCGCCGTACTTGATCACGATGGTCTTGCCGGTGAACTGACGGATGTACGGCAGGGCCTCGGCCAGGATGTTCGCCTTATCGGCTGCGTCGATTGCCACTTTCTCTCTCCTTGTAGCGGGGCGTGTTTCTCCAGCACTTAACGGCTGACTGTCGATTCGGATTACGGTGTTGCATTTTAATCACGCCACTTGCTGAATTGTAATTTATTAATTTACAGACGATCCGGTTCGCGCCTACAGTGCCGCCATTACTGAACCAAAATTCAGAAAGAAGGCAATGGGAGAATCCGGCAACAGCCGCTGGCAGCGCAAGAAGGACGCGCGTCCCAGCGAAATCCTCGATGCCGCGCTGACGCTGTTCGTCGACAAGGGCTACCGCGCCACCAAGATGGAAGACATCGCCCAGGCCGCGGGGGTGACCAAGGGCACGCCGTATCTGTACTTCCAGAACAAGGAAGAAATCTTCAAGGCGGTGGTGCGTGAAACCATCGTCGCCCGGATGCAGGCGATGAGCGCGCAGCTGGAGCAACTGCAGGACGCCAGCGGCAGCCAGCTGCTGCACGCGGCGCTGGAAGACTGGTGGACCCATATCGGCGCCACCCGCTCGGCCGGGCTATGCAAGCTGATGGCCGCGGAGGCCACCAATTTCCCGGAGCTGGCCCAGTTCTATTACGAAGAAGTCATCAAACCGGCCCGCCAACTGCTGGGCCACATCGTGCAGCGCGGCATGGATCGCGGCGAGTTCCGGCCCGCGAATCTCGAACACGTCATCGACATGCTGACGGCGCCGATGCTGATGACGATGATTCTCAGCCACTCCTTCGGCCAAGTGCCGGGGTGCTGCGACAGCATCACCCGCGATCCATTGGGCTTCCTGCAGAGCGCGCTGCGGCTCACTTTGCAGGGCCTGCAATACCCCGTTTCCCAGGACTTGCCATCATGAAGAAAACCATCACCGTCAGCCTGGCGCTGCTGGGCGCGCTCGTGCTCAGCGCCTGCCAGGAAAAAGCCAGCGCGCCGGAAGACATCCGCCCGGTGCGTTACATCGTGGCCGGCGACGCCGCCGCTTTGAGCGGCAGCAGCTATTCCGGCGAAATCCGCGCCCGCAACGAAACCCAGCTCGCCTTCCGCGTGCCCGGCAAAGTGGTGGCCAAATTGGTCAATAGCGGCGAGCGCGTCAAAAAAGGCCAGCCGCTGGCGCGGCTGGACCCCAACGACTACCAGCTCGACCTGGCGGCCAAGCAGGCGCAGCTGGCCGCGGCCGAATCCGACCTCGCCCAGCAGCAGCTGAATCTGAAACGCTATCGCGAACTGCTGGCCAAGCAATTCATCAGCCAGGCCCAGGTAGACGCGCAGATCAACGGCGTCAACGCCGCCCAGGCCAAGGTCAATCAGGCGCGCGCCGCGCTGTCGGCCAGCCGCAACCAGACCGTCTACGCCACGCTGACCGCCGACGCCGACGGCGTCGTCAGCCAGATGCAGGCCGAGCCGGGCCTGGTGGTGGCCGCCGGCCAGCCGGTGGCCAAGCTGTCGCAGGACGGCTCGCGCGAAGTGGCGATCCAGGTACCGGAAAACGCGCTGGAAGCGGTGCGCAAGGCCGGCAGCTTCCGCGTGACGCTGTGGAAGGGCGGCGCGCCGCTGGAAGGCAAGCTGCGCGAACTGGCGGCCGACGCCGACCCGGTGACCCGCACCTATCCGGCGCGGATCGCCCTGTCCGGCGACAGCCGCGGCCTGCAGCTGGGCATGACCGCCGACGTGGCCCTGCCGGCGCAGGCCAGCCATCAGCTGCGGCTGCCGCTAAGCGCGCTGCTGGACCTGCAAGGCAAGCATTACGTGTGGACGATAGACGACAAGACCCTGCGCGTGAGCCGCAAGCCGGTTAAGGTTGCGGCCATCGACAGCGACAACGCCGTCATCGCCTCCGGCGTGCGCGCCGGCGACAAGGTCGTCACCGCCGGCGTGCATCTCCTGCACGAGCAGCAGCGCATCAAGCTGCTGGACCGATGAGGACATGGCGATGAAAAAACTCAACCTGTCCGAATGGGCGCTGCGCCACCAGCCGCTGGTCCGCTACCTGATGGTGATCCTAATGCTGGCCGGCGCCTGGGCCTACACCCAGTTGGGCCAGAAGGAAGACCCGGAATTCACCTTCAAGGCCATGCTGGTGCAGGCCAACTGGCCCGGCGCCAGCACGGAGGAGATGGAGCAGCAGGTCACCGACAAGCTGGAGGAAAAACTGCAGGAAATGGGCGAGATCGACTACGTGCAAAGCTACACCAAGCCCGGCGAGACCTTGTTGGTGGTGTCGCTGCGCGAGGACGTGCCGCCCAAGAACGTGCCGCAGCTGTGGTATCAGGTGCGCAAGAAGCTGGGCGACATCGCCTATACACTGCCCACCGGCGCCCAGGGGCCGTTCTTCAATGACGAGTTCGGCGACACCTTCGGCAACATCTACGCCTTCAGCGGCGACGGCTTCAGCTACGAGGAGCTGCGCCGCTATGTCGAATCGGCCAAGCAGGAACTGCTGCGCGTGCCGGACGTGGCCAAGGTGCAGGTGCTGGGCCGGCAGGACCAGCAAATCCATGTCGATCTGTCCAGCGCCAAGCTGGCCAGCCTGGGCCTGGACAGCCGGACCATCTGGCAGGCCTTGCAGGAACAGAACGCGATGACGCCGGCCGGCACCTACGAAACCGCCAGCGACCGCATCTGGGTGCGCCCCACCGGCAAGTTCGATTCGGTGGCGGCCGTCGCCGCCACGCCGGTCAGCGCCGGCGGCAAGACCTTCCGCCTGGGCGACATCGCCACCGTCTCGCGCGGCTACATCGACCCGCCGACAAGCAGCGTGCGCTTCAACGGCAAGCCGGTGCTGGCGCTGGCCATCAGCATGAAGAGCGGCGGCGACGTGCTGAAGCTGGGCGGCAACCTGGACCAGACCATCGCCCACATCAAGGGCAAGCTGCCGCTGGGCGTGGAAATCCACGCCGTGTCGGACCAGCCCAAAGTGGTGCACGACGCCGTCGGCGAATTCATGCGCTCGCTGGTGGAGGCGGTGGTGATCGTGCTGGCGGTCAGTTTCTTCAGCCTGGGCCTGCGCACCGGCGTGGTGGTGGCGCTGTCCATCCCGCTGGTGCTGGCGATGACCTTCCTCGCCATGTACTTCTTCAACATCGACCTGCAGCGGATCTCGCTGGGTTCGCTGATCATCGCGCTGGGCCTGTTGGTGGACGACGCCATCATCGCGGTGGAGATGATGGCGCTGAAACTGGAACAAGGCTGGAGCAAGTTCCAGGCCGCCACCTTCGCCTACACCAGCACCGCCTTCCCCATGCTGACCGGCACGCTGATCACCGCCGCCACCTTCCTGCCGGTGGGGCTGGCCAAGTCCATGGCCGGCGAATACGTGTTCAGCCTGTTCGCGGTGGTGGGCATCGCCCTGGTGCTGTCGTGGATCGTCGCCGTGGTGTTCACGCCATATCTGGGCTATGTGCTGCTGCCGGCCAAGCCGCATCATGACGGCGAGCATGACGTCTACCAGAAGCCGTTCTACCAGCGCTTCCGCCGCACGGTGGAATGGTGCCTGGACCACCGCAAGACGGTGATCGCCGCCACCCTGGCCGCCTTTGTCGTCTCGCTGCTGGCATTCAAGCTGTTTGTCGCCCAGCAGTTCTTCCCCTCATCGAACCGCCCGGAGCTGATGGTGGACATGTGGCTGCCGCGCGGCGCCAGCTACCAGGCCACACTGGCGCAGGTGGAAAAGATGGAGAAACTGGCCAAGGCCGATCCCAACGTGGTCAGCGTCACCAGCTATGTCGGCAGCGGCAGCCCGCGCTTCTATCTGCCGCTGGACCAGCAGCAACAGCACATCAACTATGCCCAGCTGATGGTGATGACGCGCGACGAGCACCTGCGCGAGGCAGTCAAACAACGCCTGGAGAAGATTTTCGACAACGACTTCCCCTTGGTGCGCGGCCGCGTCACCCGGCTGGAAAATGGCCCGCCGGTGGGCTACCCGGTGCAATTCCGCGTGATGGGCCCGGACCATGAGCAAGTACGCCAGATCGCCGACCGCGTGGAAGCGCTGGTGCGCAAGCACCCGGCCGCGCTTCGCGTCAACCAGAACTGGGGCGAACAGGTGAAGGCGCTGCGCATAGCCATCGACCAGGACAAGGCTGCCGCGCTCGGCCTCAGCTCGCAGCAGCTGTCGCAGCAACTGCAGATGCTGATCTCCGGCTCCGCCGTCAGCGCCTATCGCGAAGGCAATCAGAGCATCGCCATCGTGGCGCGGCTGAATCCGGGCGAGCAGAAAGATGTCGCCGCGCTGGGCAATTTGATGATCCAGACCGGCAGCGGCCGCTTCGTGCCGGTGTCGCAGATCGGCCATATCCACTATGAGCCGGAGGAAGGCATCATCTGGCGCCGCAACCGGCTGCCGGCCATCACCGTCAACGCCGATGTGGTGGACGGCGTGCAGGGCGCGGATGTATCCACTCAGCTGCAGCCGCAGATACTGGCCCTGGAACGCACGCTGCCGCTGGGCTACCACATCGAAACCGGCGGGGTGCTGGAATCGAGCGGCAAATCCCAACGCGCCATCGCTGCCGTCGCGCCGCTGATGATTGTTGTAGTTCTGACACTCCTGATGCTGCAGCTGCACAGTTTCCAGCGCACGCTGATGGTGGTGCTGACCGCGCCGTTGGGCATGATAGGCGTCACGGTCACGCTGATCTTGTTCCACGCGCCTTTCGGCTTTGTGGCCATGCTGGGCGTGATCGCCCTTTCCGGCATGATCATGCGCAATTCGGTGATCCTGGTGGATCAGATCGAACATGACATCCGTGACGGCATAGGCCGCTTCGAGGCCATCATCGGTTCCACCGTGCGTCGTTTTAGGCCCATAATGCTGACAGCATTGGCCGCCATCCTGGCCATGGTCCCACTGACTCGCAGCACCTTCTGGGGCCCCATGGCGGTCGCCATAATGGGAGGCCTGCTGGTCGCCACCGTGTTGACGCTGCTGTTCCTGCCGGCCCTGTACGCTCAATGGTTCCGCGTGTCGCGAGATGAAGAACGACCTGCCGCCGCGCAGTCGGAATAACGAACAAAAAAATGAGCAATCTGATGAAGAAGAACAACTTGACCCTGCCCGCCGCCCTGCTGCTGCTGGGCGCCTCCCTCCCCAGCCAGGCCTTTGATCTGGTCGGCGCCTGGCAAGCCGCCCGCGACTACAACGCCGATTTCGCCGTCTCGCGCGCCCAGCGCGACGCCGGGCAGGAAAAGCTGGTGCAGGGACGCAGCCAGTTGCTGCCGCAGGTCAGCGCCACCGGCACCTACAGCTACAACAACCCGATGCAGCCTTCGAATATTGTCGATGCCTACGGCAATGTGGTCAGCAACAGCGGCTATGAAAACCATGGCTACGGCTTGAACCTGCAACAGCCCTTGTTCGATGTCGGCAAGTACACCGGCTACAAGAAGGGCAAACTCAGCACCGAACTGGCCGACACCACCTTCGACGCCGCCGAGCAGCAGCTGATTCTGGACATCGCCCAAGCCTACTTCGACGTGCTGCGCGCCCAGGACACGCTGGCCGCCACCCGCGCCAGCAAGAAAACCTATCTGAACCTGCTGCAGCAGGCCAAGACCGCGTTCGAAGTCGGCACCGCCACCATCACCGACACCAATGAAGCGCAAGCCGGCTACGATGGCGCCGTGGCGCAGGAAATCAGCGACGCCAACAATCTGGAACTGGCGCAGAACAATCTGAAACGGCTGACCGGCCTGGACCCGGCCGGCATCCAGACCGTGCGCGATCAGCTGCCGCTGGACCCGCCCAAGCCGGCCGGCCTGGAAGCCTGGATCGACATGGCCTTGCAGAACAGCCTGAAGATCAAGACCGCGCAACAGAACCTGGACCTGGCTCACCAAAGCGCGATCGAAAAAAAGGGCAACCACCTGCCCACCGTCACCCTCAATGCCGGCTACAGCGACCAGATCAGCAACCAGTACGGCAACTATCCGCATACCCGCGGCAGCAATATCGGCGTCACCGTCAATGTGCCTTTGTTTGCCGGCGGCGGCATCAACTCCCAGGTGCGCGAGGCATTGGCTCTGGAGGACGCCGCCCGTGACCAGCTGGAATCGACCCGCCGCCAGGTGAAGGAAGACGTGCGCAAAGCCTTCCTCGGCGTGACCAACGGCGCGGCGCTGGTGCGGG
The DNA here is from genome assembly GCF_002902845.1 of Chromobacterium sinusclupearum. GTDB lineage: Bacteria > Pseudomonadota > Gammaproteobacteria > Burkholderiales > Chromobacteriaceae > Chromobacterium > Chromobacterium sinusclupearum. The sequence continues at coordinate 4,760 of NZ_PPTF01000063.1, read as the reverse complement.
CTCAGCAGCAGCTGCTGATTTCGGCCAAGAGCAAGGTAGAGTCCACCCGCATGGGCAAGGAAGTGGGCATCCGCACCAACATCGACCTGCTGCAGGCCGAACAGTCCTACTACACTGCGCTGACCAGCCTGGCCAACGCCAAATACAGCTACCTGACCGCGCGCCTGGCCCTGGCCCAGGCGGCCGGCCAACTGGAGCCGCAAGTGCTGGCCGACGTCAACCGGCTGATCGTCCGCTGATCACGCCATGGCTTTGCCAACGCCTGTGCCGTCCGCGCCACAGGCGTTTAATTTTTTACACTCCGCGTAGCTTTTTGCTAAACACACTCATAGAATGACTCGTTGCCGCGCCGGCTTCCGCCAGCGCTATATCGACCCGCCGCGGCGGCGCCACGATCGCCCGGCCCCGAGGAGACTTCCATGAGCCAGCAGCAACTGATGCAACGCAAGGCCGACGCCACCCCGCGCGGCGTGGGTGTGATGTGCAGTTTCATCGCGGAACGGGCCAAGAACGCGGAAATCTGGGATAGCGAAGGCCGACGCTACATCGATTTCGCCGGCGGCATCGGCGTGCTGAATACCGGCCACCTGCATCCCAAAGTGGAAGCCGCCGTGGCGGAGCAGCTGTCGCGCTTCAGCCATACCTGCTACCAGGTGGTGCCATACGAGTCCTACATCAGCCTGGCGGAAAAACTGAACGCGCTGACGCCTGGCAGCTACGCCAAAAAAACCGCCTTGTTCACCACCGGCGCGGAAGCCGTGGAAAACGCGGTGAAGATCGCCCGCGCCTACACCGGCCGCCCCGGCATCCTCGCCTTTGGCGGCGCCTTCCATGGCCGCACGCTGATGGGCATGGCGCTGACCGGCAAGGTGGCGCCGTACAAGCTGGGCTTCGGCCCCTTCCCCAGCGATGTCTACCACGCGCCGTATCCGAATGCGCTGCACGGCGTCTCGGTGCAGGATTCGCTGACCGCCATCGACAAGCTGTTCAAATACGATATCGATCCTGCCCGCGTCGCCGCCATCATCTATGAACCGGTCCAGGGCGAAGGCGGCTTCTACGCCGCCCCGGCCGAATGGGTCAAGGCGCTGCGCGAGCTGTGCGACCGCCATGGCATCCTCTTGATCGCCGACGAAGTGCAATCCGGCTTCGCCCGCACCGGCAAGCTGTTGGCCAGCGAACACTTCGGCGTGGTGCCGGACCTGATCACCATGGCCAAATCGCTGGCAGGCGGCTTCCCGCTGTCGGCCGTCACCGGCCGCGCCGACATCATGGACGCGCCAGCCCCCGGCGGCCTGGGCGGCACCTATGCCGGCAACCCGCTGGCGGTAGCCGCCGCCCTGGCGGTGCTGGACGTGATCGAAAGCGAAAAGCTGACCGAGCGCGCCCAGCGCCTGGGCGATGCGCTGAAGGAAAAGCTGAACAGCCTGAAGTCCGCCGTGCCGCACATCGCCGAAGTGCGCGGCCTGGGCGCGATGGTTGCCGTGGAATTCAATCAGCCCGGCAGCCACACCCCGGATGCCGACTTCGCCAAGAAGGTGCAACAGCACGCGCTGGCCAATGGCCTGATTCTGCTGACCTGCGGCATCTACGCCAATGTGGTGCGCTTCCTGTTCCCGCTGACGATCGAAGACGAAGTCTTCGCCGAGGCGCTGGGCAAACTGGAAGCGGCGCTGAAAGCCTGACCCCAACCGATTCGCGATGCGGCCCTCCCCCAGGACGCGGGAGGGCCAGCGGGCCACAGCCCCCGCATCCGCACAAGGACAACGCTATGTTGAATCTGCAAGACCCGACGCTGCTGCGCCAGCAATGCTATTTGGGCGGCAAATGGCTGGATGCCGATGGCGGCCAGCACATCGCTGTGCATAACCCCGCCACCGGCGAACAGATCGCCAAGGTGCCCAAGATGGGCGCGGCCGAAGCCGAGCGCGCAGTGGCCGCCGCCGCGCGCGCCTTCCCGGCCTGGAAAGCCAAGAGCGCCAAGGAGCGCGCCGCCATCCTGCGCCGCTGGTTCGACCTGATCATGGCGCACCAGCAGGACCTGGCCATTATCCTGACCTCCGAGCAGGGCAAGCCGCTGGCCGAGGCCAAGGGCGAGATCGCCTACGGCGCCAGCTATATCGAGTGGTACGCCGAGGAGGCTAAGCGCATCTACGGCGACATCGTGCCGGGGCCTGCCCTTGACCGCCGCGTGCTGGTGACCAAGGAGCCGATCGGCGTCACCGCCGCCATCACGCCGTGGAACTTCCCCAGCGCCATGATCACCCGCAAAGCCGCCCCGGCCCTGGCCGCCGGCTGCACCATGGTGGTCCGCCCGGCCAGCCAGACGCCGCTGTCGGCGCTGGCCCTGGCCGAGCTGGCCGAGCGCGCCGGCATCCCGCCCGGCGTGTTTTCCGTCATCACTGGCGGCTCCAGCGAAATCGGCGCGGTACTGACCGGCAGCGACACGGTGAAGAAATTCTCCTTCACCGGCTCCACCGAAGTGGGCCGCAAACTGATCGCCCAATGCGCCGGCACGGTGAAGAAGGTATCGATGGAGCTGGGCGGCAACGCCCCCTTCATCGTGTTCGACGACGCCGATCTGGACGCCGCGGTGGAAGGCGCGCTGATTTCCAAGTACCGCAACGCCGGCCAGACCTGCGTCTGCGCCAACCGCATCTACGTGCAGGACGGCGTCTACGATGCCTTCGCCGAGAAATTCGCCGCCGCCGTCGCCACGCTGAAGGTCGGCAACGGCCTGGAAGCCGGCGTCACCCAGGGGCCACTGATCGACCACAACGCGGTAGCCAAGGTGGAAGAACACATCGCCGACGCGCTGTCCAAAGGCGGCACGCTGATCGCCGGCGGCAAGCGTCATGCGCTGGGCCACACCTTCTTCGAGCCGACGCTGATCGGCAACGTCAGCAGCCATATGAAAGTGGCGCGCGAGGAAACCTTCGGCCCGCTGGCGCCGCTGTTCCGCTTCAAGACCGAAGAAGAAGCCATCCGCCTGGCCAACGACACCGAGTTCGGCCTGGCCAGCTACTTCTACGCCCGCAACATCGGCCGCATCTTCCGCGTGTCCGAAGGCCTGGAATACGGCATGGTGGCGGTCAACAGCGGCCTGCTGTCCAATGAAGCGGCGCCATTCGGCGGCGTCAAGCAATCCGGCCTGGGCCGCGAAGGCTCCAAGTACGGCATCGAGGACTATCTGGAAATCAAGTACGTGCTGCTGGGCGGGCTGGATCGCTAAGCTGCCGGCACTTGCGCCATTTCCAAGGCCATCCTCGCGATGGCCTTTTCTCATTCCGCCGCAGACTGGCACACAAGCGACACACAAGGCCGGCCACTCGTCATGCGGGCAGGCATAGAATGGCGTTTTGACCGAAACCACAATACGCTCATGCCTCACCTTCTCGTCCATGGCGGCGCGCCATTGCGCGGCCGCATCACCCCGTCGTCCAACAAGAACGCCGTCCTGCCGATTCTGTGCGCCACGCTGCTGACCACGGAGCCGATCACGCTGCGCGGCGTGCCGGACATCACCGACGTGCGCAAGATCCTGGCGCTCTTCCGCTCGCTGGGCAGCCGCATCGACGGCGAGCTGGCCAGCGGCACCTTGACGCTTTGCCACGCCGGCGCGCGCTTTGACGCAGAGCACGACCATCTGCCGGAAGAGATGCGCTCATCCATCATGCTGGTGCCGCCGCTGCTGGCCCGCTTTGGCGAGGCCAGGATAGAAAACGACGTGCAGGGCTGCACCTTGGGCGTGCGCGAGATCGACCCGCATATCGACGTCTTCAGCGGTTTTGGCGCGACAGTCAGCCGCCTGCCTGGCCGCATCCGCGTCAATGCCGCATCAGGACTCAAGGCCTTCGATCACTGGCCGGACTATGCTTCGGTCACCACCACGGAAAACTTCGTGATGTGCGCTACCTTGGCTAACGGCAGCGCCACCTTGACCAATGCCGCATCCGAGCCTCATGTGCAAGAGTTCTGCCGCTTCATGACGGCAATGGGCGCGCGCATAGAAGGCATAGGCACCTCGCGCCTGACCATCCACGGCGTGGAGCAATTAAGCGGCGTGGATTTCAGCTTTGTCGAAGACTTCCATGAAGTCGTGACTTTCCTGGCGCTGTCCGCCATCACCGGCGGCGATATTCAGGTCAAGAATGGGGCGCCGGAATTCTTCCCGCTGATCGACCGCACCTTCGCCAAGTTCGGCATCCATATCGAGCATGCCGACGGCTGGTCACGCGCCCGTTTCGACAAGCTGAAAGTCGTCGAGCCATTCACCCCGAACATCCTGCCCAAGATCGAAGCCGCGCCCTGGCCCTATCTGCCGGTGGACTTGTTGCCTATCTTCATCGCGCTGGGCGTGAAGGCCGAAGGCAATATGCTGTTCTGGAACAAGGTATATGACGGCGCGCTGGGCTGGACCTCGGAGCTGGGCAAGTTCGGCGCCCACGCCTTCCAGTCGGACCCGCACCGCGTAGTGATCTTCGGCGGCAAGCCGCTGACGCCGGCCGAAGTGGATAGCCCCTACATCATCCGCGTCGCCATCGCGCTGTTGATGATCGCGTCCAGCATTCCGGGCAGTTCGCGCATCCTCAACGCCACGCCCATCCGCCGTGCGCATCCGCGCTTCGTCGAAAATCTGGTCAGCCTGGGCGCGCGTATCGAATGGCAGAACGAGGACGACTAGCCCCCTAAACGCCAAAGCCCCGGCAGTGTCTGTCGGGGCGGGTTTCGCGCATTCTGCGCGCACAATGCGCAAAGCC
>NZ_PPTF01000062.1 GCF_002902845.1 Chromobacterium sinusclupearum | reverse complement strand
GCGCCGCCCGTACCGGCCGCAACACCCGCCAACAAGCCGCTGACCAGATTCTCCCGCTGCAACTTCTCTTCAGCCGTCATCTTGTCGGCATTGGTGTGCTGGATGGCGTCCAGCGCGTTGTTCAACGCCACGCTAGCCGCGCCACCCGCCGCCCCCGCGCCGCAGCTCTGGCCGCTGGCACTCGCGCCGGCGCAAGCCAATGCAGCGTGCAACACCGCGCGGACGGTTTCGCTTTCTACCTTGGGGTTCTGGTCTTTCTCCAACTGATCCGCCAGCTTTTTCACTTCCTGCGCGCCCAGTCCCTGCAGGTAAGCGATGCCGGCGTTCTGCGCCATGCCGGCCAGGCCGTTGGCCACGTTGCCGCCGATGCCGGCCGTGACAGCGGTAAGTATCTGGCTATAAGCGCCACCCGGCGCCCACTTGGCCGCGTCCGCCGCTGCCGTCTGCAATTGCGCTTTTTCCGCCTCGCTCTTGTTCGGGTCTTTCTGCGCCTTGTCCGCTTCCTCTTTGGCCGCCTTGGCCTCTGCCGCCTTGTTGGCCATGAAGGTGCCGACCTGCTGACTCAAGGCGCTGGCCGCGTCGAACAGGCCTTGCACTTCGCTGGCGTTAAAGTTATTGGCCAGCTTGCCGCTGCCGTCCTTGTCGCTGCTGACATTGCGATTGGCGCCGGCTGCGGCTTGGGACGCAGTTTGGCCGGTTTGCGCTTCCTGCAGCGCGTTATTGGTGATGGTGAGGCTGCCGCCGCTGACGCCGGCGCGGGTCACGCTCTTGTCGTGATCCGACGCGGCCATCGCCATGCCGGATACGCCACTAGTGCCAGCGGTGACGCTGACGCTGCTGGCGGTGAAGTCGGCGTGGTTGTCGATGTCCTTCAGCACCAAGGCGCCGGTTTGCAGGCTGTTCTTGCCGTCGGCTACTGCTTTGTCGCTGCTGGCGATTTCCGCGCCGTTCAAGGTGGAGGTGCCGCCGACCTTGACTTGGAAGCCGCCATCGCCAGCCTGAATGCCGGACTGGCGCTGCACGCTGGCGTAGTCGGCGTCCATCTTCTGTTGACTCAAGCTGGCACTGCCGCCCGAACCCGCGCCGATACCTATCGTGACATTACCGCTAACCGTCTGATTTTGGCTGTGGTAGGTGCTGGTATCCTGCAAGCTGTCCAGCTTCAGGTCTCCGGCGATGTCGCCCACCACTTGCTGGCCCTTGGCAATGCCTTGCAGCGTGACGTTGCCGCCGGACACCAAATTGAGTTTGCCGCCGGCGTTCAGTTCGCTCAACTGGTACTGGCTGCCGTTGCCGTCCACATGGCCGCGGCTCATGCTGGCGTTGGCCATGATGCCAAACTTGGGCGCGTCTTTGTCAAAACTAATCCCGACACCCACCGCGCCGCTGCTGGAACTGCTGGTGGTGTGCTCGCTGCTGGTGCTCTTGGCTGCCAGCAAGTTGATGTCGCCCTCGGCCTGCAGGGTGAGGTCTTTGCCCGCGACGAATTGCGCTCCCTTGCCGGTGATGGTGCTGTCCTGGCCGGCGCCATGCGCCAGGTCCACCAGCGTGCCGCC
>NZ_PPTF01000061.1 GCF_002902845.1 Chromobacterium sinusclupearum | reverse complement strand
ATGCATCGGAATGTACCGTGTAATGGGGGATAGCTCGGCGAAAGCCGGATTAATACCGCATACGCCCTGAGGGGGAAAGCGGGGGACCGAAAGGCCTCGCGTTATACGAGCAGCCGATGTCTGATTAGCTAGTTGGTGAGGTAAGAGCTCACCAAGGCGACGATCAGTAGCGGGTCTGAGAGGATGATCCGCCACACTGGGACTGAGACACGGCCCAGACTCCTACGGGAG
>NZ_PPTF01000060.1:206491-258752 GCF_002902845.1 Chromobacterium sinusclupearum | reverse complement strand
ACACTTGCGGAGAGGCTGGCGGCAAGTCGCAATACCAGTCATAGAACGACATGCACACCCCGCCGATGAGGCTGAGGTAGCGGCTGCCGGCCGCATAAGACACCATGGACATCGCAGGGATGGGCGAGAAGCCGATAATGCGGTCCGGACCGTAAGCCTGAATGGTGTGGGCGTTGGCGGCGGCGATGATTTCGGTGGCGGTATCCCAGTCAGCCCGCACAAAACCGCCCAGACCCCGAGCCTGTTTGTAGCGCGCCGCCTTGGCCGGGTCCGCGGTAATCGCCGCCCAGGCTTCCACCGGCGCCAGCGTCTGCCGCGCTTCGCGCCACAAAGCCATCAATTCAGCGCGAATCATCGGATACTTCACGCGCTGCGCGGAATAGACATACCAGGAATACGAAGCGCCGCGCGGACAGCCGCGCGGTTCGTGATTGGGCAGATCCGGCCGAGTGCGCGGATAGTCGGTCTGCTGCAACTCCCAGGTGATCAAGCCGTTCTTGACAAAAACGCGCCAACTGCACGATCCGGTGCAATTGACCCCATGGGTGGAGCGCACCACCTTATCCTGCTGCCAGCGCTGACGGTAAGCATCCTCCCACTGGCGGTCTTCACGGACCACTTCTCCGTGGCCATCGGCAAAGGTTTCGCTGGTTCGCGACAGGAACTTCAAGCGATCAAGAAAGTGACTCATGGCGTCTCCACAGCGGCATTGGTTTACCGCTATCAGCCTACGCCCCCATGCGCCACTTCCCCATTCACCAAAGGCAGCAATACAGTCCTGATTAAAGGACTAGTCGGCATAGTCCTTTCGTACAGGTAGGCAGCCCCAGCGCGCCGCTGCCGGCAAGGCACGCAAAGCCGCAATGAAATAACCCGCCTTGCGGCGGGTTATCTCGGGACGGCAACAGCGGACTCAACACGGCATCGGAGCATGCTTGCGCGCAAAGAACACCCAGGTCAGCGCGATGCAGCTCACATAGAACAGCATGAAGCAATACAGCGCATACTCCGCCCCTCCGCTCATTTTGACCGACAGACCAAAAATCTGCGGAATGAAATAGCCGCCATAGGCGCCGATCGCGCTGATGAAACCCGCCGCGGCCGCGGACTCGCGCACGCCGTCCTGCCTGGCTTGCTGCATGGCAGCCTCGTCCTTTTCATGGGCCTGCTTCAGGCAAAAGCCGATGAACAGAGAAGGAATCATCTTGTAGGTCGAGCCGTTGCCGATGCCGGAAAACAGAAACAAGGCCATGAAACTGCCGAAGAACAGCGGCCAGTTGCCGGCCCCTCCCGCGACAGGCAAGGCGCTCAACACACCCAAAATGCCCAGCACCATGCAGCAGAACACCAACAGCGTGACCCGCGCGCCGCCGAGACGGTCGGAAATCATGCCGCCAACCGGGCGGATCAATGCGCCCAGCAGCGGGCCGATAAAAGCGATTTTCGTCACCGGCACCAGCGGGAACAGGGTTTTGGTCAACAGGGCAAAGGCGCCCGCGAATCCAATGAAACTGCCAAAGGTGCCGAGATACAGATAACACATCAGCCAATTGTGATGGCGCTTGAAGATGATGGCCTGTTCGCTGAACGTCGATTTGGCGTCTTCCATATCGTTCATGCCGAACCAGGCGGCAAACGTGGCGGCGACGATCAACGGCACCCACATGAATCCCGCATTTTGCAGCCACAAACTCTTCTCAACGCCGTCCTTGAGATAATGCTGAGCCTCGCCGCCGAATCCGCCAAACAACGGCAGCGTGATGGCCAACGGAATCAGCAATTGCGCCAGGGAGACGCCCAGGTTGCCGAAACCCGCATTCAGGCCATTGGCCTTGCCTTTTTCCTTCGCCGGAAAGAAGTGCGCGATATTGGCCATCGAACTGGCAAAATTGCCGCTGCCCAGCCCGCACAGCAAGGCAATGGATAGCATCACCGGGTAGGATGTCGAAGGATCCTGAACGGCGAAACCAAGCCACAGCGCGGGAATCAGCAACAAGCCGGTGGAAATGGCTGTCCAACGGCGGCCGCCAAGCAGACCTGGCAAGAAGGCGTAAAAGATGCGCAAGGTGGCGCCGGACAGCTGAGGCAAGGCCGTCAGCAGAAACAGTTGCTCCTTGCTGAAAGTAAATCCGGCATTCGGCAGGTTGAGGGTCACCATCGACCATAGAACCGAGACAATGAAGCCCAGCATCAGACAAGGGATGGAAATCCACAGATTGCGCAAGGCGATGCTGCGGCCGGTACGTTGCCAGAAAGTGGGGTTTTCCGGCTCCCAGCACTTCAGGACTGAGGCGTCATGAGACATATTGGCTCTCCAGGTTTGCGCCCCTCCGCCCTGAAACGGCTTGAGGGGTTATCACCGGAAAGCTTAGGGATGAGCAGCCATGGCCGCCATTCGCCGCATGGCCGAGTCCCGGCCGGCAGCCGGGCTAGTCCGCTTGGTTAAGATAAATCTCGGCCATCCGCCAGATGGGGGATGGCCGATTCGAGAAATGGGCATGGACAGATACTCAGCCCAAACCATGCTCGACGGCATAAACCGCCGCCTGCACCCGGCTGGACAAACCGAGCTTCTTAAGAATGTTCTGCACATGGATTTTGACCGTGCTTTCCGCCACATCAAGCTTGCGCGCGATCACCTTGTTGCTGTCCCCGCGGGCGAGGCAACCCAGAATTTCACATTCACGCGGCGTCAACTTCGCCTTGTCGCCAGCGCCGCTGCTCGGCTGGCCCGCCGCGCGAAACTGCTGCACCAGCTTGGCCGTCATGCCCTCGGCGATCACCGCTTCGCCGTCATGCGCCCGACGGATCGCGCTGGTCAAGAAATCAGCATCGATGTTCTTCAGCAAATAGCCGCGCGCCCCGGCGCGCAAGGCGGCGCCCAAATCCTCCGCATCCTCTGACACGGTTAGCATCAAGACGGCCAGGTCCGGCGCATCCTGCAAAATCAACTGCAATGCCTCCAGTCCGGAGAGGCCTGGCATGTTCAGGTCAAGCAATACCACGTCAGGCTTCAGCGCATGCGCTTGCTTCACGCCCTCGACGCCATCCGCGGCCTCGCCCACGACATGCATGTCCGGCTGCTTGGACAACAACAGCGTGATGCCGCTGCGAAAAAGCGTATGGTCATCGATCAGCAAAATGCGTATCGGCTCAGTCATGAAACTTCCTTTGAATGCTTGCCGCGCTGCTGAGCCGACAAAACCAGGCTGACGGTCACACCGTCAACGGATTGAATATTCAGCGAGGCGCCAAGACGGTCCGCCCGCTCGTGCATGATGCGCAGACCGACATGGCGCTCGCCCTGATCCGCCATCCTCGCATCGGCAAATCCCGCGCCGTTGTCACGGATGGTCAATTTCAGGTCGGGCCCCTCGACATAGTCAACCCAGACATGATCGGCGCCAAGCGCATGCTTGCGCACGTTGGATAAGGCTTCTTGCAAAATGAACAGCACCTGTATCTGTAAATCGGTTGGCAGCGGCACGCCATGCCCACTGGCGCTGAACGTAACCGGCAAGCCGGTTTGGCGACGGAATTTGCTCACTGTCGCCTCCAGCGCGGCGCGCAAGTCATCCTCCCCCAGCCGGGCGCGGAAGTTTTGCAGCAGATCGCGCACATCTTCATAACTCTCCTGCACCCCGGTATGCAGCAGCGGCACAATGCTCCGCGCCTCATCCACATCCGCTCGCTGCAACGCGGCATCCAGCATTTGCACCTGCAGATTCAGGAACGACAAACCCTGGGCGATGCTGTCATGCAAGCCTTGCGCCAGCAAGTTCCGCTCCTGGGTTACCGCCAGCTCCCGTTCGCTGGCAGACAAGCGCAGATTTTCCAGCGCGTTGCCTAGATGATTGCCCAAACTATCCAGCAATTGCATGTCGCGCGGGCTGAAGTCATGCGGCTCATGGAAATAGAGAGTAAAGAAGCCCGTCTGACGCTGGCGCGTCCGCACCGGGAAAGCCGAAACCTGCGCGAAGCCGAGGCGGGTGCAGGTTGCCGGGAAGCCCTCGGGCACGCCGGCGCGGAAGTCCTGAATCACGGCGTGATTCTGGCGCAACACCTGCCCGCACAGGCAGTCGTCAATCTGCCGGCACTCGGCCGCTTCCGCCAACAGGCTGGGCAACTGGTCAGATGCCAGCAAATGCGCCTGGCTGGCCGATGGATCCGCCACCCGGACACTGCAGGCGGCGGCGCCGAACCAAGCGCGCAGATATTCAACAAAACCCTGGCACAACTCCTGCCCCTCGAAATTTTCATTCAACAAGGCGGTCGTGCCATATAGCAGCGACAGTTCGCGATTCTGCTCGTTAAGCATGGCGGTCTTGTCATTGACCCGCATTTCAAGCGTGTCATACACCTCAGACAACTGGTCCGCCATATCATTGAACCCCGCCGCCAGCGCGCCGAATTCGTCGCGGGTTTCAACCGGCAAGCGCACGCTCAGATCCCGCGCCGCCATCCGTTGCATGCCCTCACCGAGCAACTCCAGAGGACGGAAAATCAGCAAGAACATCAGATAAATCTGCGTCGTGCATCCGACGATGGCCATGATGATCAGTATCACCTGCGAGGCCTGCAGCAACATGGTGCGTCGTTCGTTATAGTGCTCGACCAGGCCGACCAAGCCATCCAATTGATCGACAAAATCGTCCGCATTACGCCGCAGCGCCGCCGCATCCGGCACCGGCGCGCCGGCCTGCACCGCCCGCGCGGGCGGAAGAATATTGTTCGCATAATGGGCGCGAACACGGGCAAACGCTTGATAAACCGCCTCGTCTTGCGGCAGATACAAGGGGCGGGCGGGGTCTCCATGGCGGAGCAGATTCAGCGTGCGGTCAAACACCGCCAGATCATCGGCGATTCGCTGGCGCCGGGCCTGATCAGGCTGGCCGGCATATTCGTACAGCGAAAGCGACAAGCGATAAGTCTGCTTGCGCAAACTGCCGGCGGCATTGATGGCAGCCGCGCCGCCCTCCAGCTGCCAGGACAGGTAAAGGGTTGTGCCTATGGCTCCCAGTCCGATCAGCAGACTCAATAACAAGAAGCCGACAACGCGGGTGCTCAAGCGGATGGGGGCGGACGAGCCTTCAGACATGGGCATGTCGCCTATCCGCCCGTTTGAGACATGAAACGGACCATTTTCGCAGGCGCTTCATTGAAGTGGTGCTTTTCCGGCTTGCGATGGATGGCTTTGACGATCTCCATGCGCAGACAGTCGTCGTCAGCGCCGCCGCGCAGCAACGGGCGCAGCTCCAGCCTGTCTTCCTGGCCCAAGCAAAGATGCAGCACGCCATCCACCGTCAAGCGCACACGGTTGCAAGTGGCGCAAAAGTGCTGGCTGACCGGCGTGATGACCCCCAGCTGGTTGCGGCCATCCGCGGTTTGCCAATAGCTTGCCGGGCCGCCGCCCAGCGTCAGCGCAACCGGCTCCAGCCCAAAATGCGCCGCAAGCGCGGGGAGAATGTCCGCCACCCGCATATAAGCTGCATTGCGGCCGGTTTCTCCCATTGGCATGGCCTCGATCAGGCGAAGAATAAAACCGTGTTCAAAACAGAAAGCCGCCATGCGCTCAACTTCATGATCATTGATGCCACGCATCAACACCATGTTAAGCTTGATTGGGGTCAGCCCGGCAGCCTTGCCCGCCATCACTCCGGCCATGACCGCATCCAGGCTATCCCGCCCCGTCACCTGCTGCAGGCAGTTCTTATCCAGCGAATCCAGGCTGACATTGATTCTGGCCAGTCCTGCTTGTTTCAGCGCAGCCGCATGTTTGAGCAGGCGGCTGCCATTGGTGGACAGCGACAACTCATCCACCCCCGGAAGGCGGGCCAGTTGCCCTACCAGTTCAACCAGGTTGCGACGCAGCAAAGGCTCACCGCCGGTCAAACGGAAACGCCCGACGCCCAAACCTGCAAAAATCCGCACCACCCGGTTGATCTCGGCAAAACTCAACCAATCCTCCGGCTCCGTATAACCTTGAAAGCCTTTGGGCATGCAATAGCTGCAACGCATGTCGCAACGATCGGTCACCGACAAACGCAAATAATCGATTCGGCGACCATAGGCATCCACCAGGGTATGGGATGAAGGGACAGAATTCATGATTTCAGGCTCTCCTGCGGCTAGTGTAAGCACTTTTTGCCCGCGAGACCCTGCTACTTCATGATAAGACCTTCATAGTTCAAATTAACTAGGGACGTTGACGTCTGCCAGCGGCCAGCCCGGCGCGCCAAAGCCTGAGCCGGCTGCAGCGCCCCGCTACTCCGCCACGGCTTCCCGCTCCTGCTGCAAGCGCCACATCTCGGCATAGCGCCCTCCTTTTTCCAGCAGCTCGCGATGGTTGCCCTGCTCTACCACTCGGCCGGCATCCAGCACCAGGATGCGGTCGGCGTTGACGATGGTGGATAGCCGGTGCGCGATGATCAGCGTGGTGCGGTTGGCCGAAATGGCGGCCAGTTCGTTCTGGATGGCTTTTTCCGTGCGCGAATCCAGCGCGCTGGTGGCCTCGTCGAAGATCAGGATGGGCGGGTTTTTCAGGATGGTGCGCGCAATGGCTACGCGCTGCTTCTCGCCGCCCGACAGCTTCAGCCCGCGCTCGCCCACCAGGGTGTCGTAGCCGTCCGGCAGACTGCTGACAAAATCGTGGATATGCGCCGACCGGGCCGCCTCGATGATTTCCTCCCGCGTCGCGCCGGGTTTGCCATAGGCAATGTTGTAGTAGACGCTGTCATTGAACAGCACGGTGTCCTGCGGCACGATGCCGATGTGCGCGCGCAGCGAATCCTGCGTCAGTTGGCGGATGTCATGGCCGTTGATCTTCACCGCGCCGGCCGTGACGTCATAGAAGCGGAACATCAGCCGCGACAGCGTCGATTTGCCGGCGCCGCTGGCGCCGACCACCGCCAGCGTCTGGCCGGCCGGGATGGTGAAGTCCACGTCGTGCAGTATCTGCCGTTTGGACTCATAGGCGAAACCCACGCGCTCGAAGCGCACCGTCGCGCTGCGGGTGTCCAAGGCTTGCGCATCCGGCGCATCGGCCACTTCCAGATTCACGCCCAAGAGCTTGAACATGCGTTCGATATCGGCCAGCGAATGCTTGATCTCCCGGTAGACGAAGCCCAGGAAATTCAACGGCGCATACAGCTGAGTGATGAAGGTCGCCACCAGCACCACATCGCCCACCGTCATTTTGTGCGCCACCACGTCGCGCGCCGCCAGCACCATCACCAGGGTGACGCCGACGGCGATGATGGCGGCCTGGCCGGCGTTCAGCAGCGACAGCGACACCTGATTCTTGATCGCCGACGACTCCCAGGCTTCCAGATTGCGGTCGTAGCGCTTGGACTCGTACTCCTCGTTATTGAAGTACTTCACCGTTTCGTAGTTCAGCAAGGCATCTATCGCCTTGGAATTGGCCTTGGAGTCCAGGTCGTTCATGGTGCGGCGGTAGACGGTGCGCCATTCCGTGACCAGCAGCGTGAAGGCGATGTAGATGGCGATGGTGCCCAGCGTCACCACCGCGAAAGTCCAGGAATAGCGGTGCAGCAGGATGCCGGTAACCATGGCGATTTCCAGCAGCGTAGGCAGAATGTTGAACACCGTGAAGTTCAGTAAAAAGCCGATGCCCTTGGTGCCGCGCTCGATGTCGCGGCTCATGCCGCCGGTGTGGCGCTCCAGATGAAAGCGCAGCGACAGTCTGAATAGATGGCGGAACACATTGCGCGCCACGCTGCGCACCGCGCCCTGGATCACCCGGGCGAAAATGGCGTCGCGGAACTCGCCCAGCACCCCTGACAGCAGCCGCGCCACGCCGTAGCCGGTCAAGGCCAGCACCGGGATGGCCAACAGCGTGGCCGGCACGGACAACTGGTCGACGATGTCCTTCAGGTACAGCGGCACCGTCACCGCCGCCACTTTGGCCAGCACCATGCAAGCCAGCGCCAGCGTCACCCGCCACTTGAAGGCCCATAAATAGGGAAACAGCGTTTTAAGGGTCTGCCAGTCGTTGCGGTCTGTCGGCGCCGGGCCGGTATGGGTAATGCGCATAAAAGCTTGCCTGTGGCTGGGGTCTGGCCCAGAGTGAAAAGGCTACACTCGCAAAGGGGCAGACATCATGTGGATTCTATTGCTGGAAGCACTGGGCGCCGGGGCGCTCGCCTCCTTCATTGTCTGGTGGACCTGGCCGCGCAAGGACGAGGACCCGTCCTGTAAACGCGATTAGTGCAGCACGCGCGGCGCCACCAGCGTCATCTCGGGAATGTCGGCCTCGAAGCGCTGGCCGTCGTCCGCCACCATCTGGTAGCTGCCCTTCATGCTGCCGTAAGGCGTCTTCAGATGGGTGGCGCTGGTGTACTCGAAAGCCTGGCCCGGCTCCAGGTGCGGCTGCTCGCCCACCACGCCCATGCCGCGCACTTCCTGCACCTGCTGGTTGGCGTCGGTGATGATCCAGTGGCGGCTTACCAGCTGGGCGGGCTCGCTGCCGGTATTGACTATGCGGACGCGATAGCCGAAGACATAGATGTCGTTGGCCATATTGGACTGTTCGGCGATGTATTGGGGCTCCGCCTCCACTTCAACTTGATAGACTTTCTCGGCCATTTCGGCTCCTCCGGATCAATATGTCCTTCATTTTATCCGGCCAAAGCGCTTTTGGCGCGGTAGAATGCCCGGCATTCCTTGTTTTTCGTTCCAGAGCCTCGCCATGCGCACTTTCCGTATCGCCCCCAGCATTCTGTCCGCCGATTTTGCCCGTCTGGGCCAGGAAGTCAGCGATGTCATCGCCGCCGGCGCCGACATCATCCACTTCGACGTGATGGACAACCACTACGTCCCCAATCTGACCATGGGCCCGATGTTCTGCGAGGCCATCCGCCCGCACAGCAGCGCTCCCATCGACGTGCACCTGATGGTGAAACCGGTGGATGCGCTGGCTGCCGCCTTCGCCAAGGCCGGCGCCGACATCATCACCTTCCACCCGGAAGGCTCGGAACACATCGACCGCACGCTGGGCCTGATCAAGGATGCCGGCTGCAAGGCCGGCCTGGTGTTCAACCCGGCCACGCCGCTTTCCTATCTGGACCACGTGATGGACAAGCTGGACATGATTCTGATCATGTCGGTCAACCCGGGTTTTGGCGGACAATCGTTCATTCCGCACGCGCTGGAGAAGATCAAACTGGCGCGCCAGCGCATCGACGCCTACACCGCCAAGCATGGCGGCGAGATCTGGCTGGAAGTGGACGGCGGCGTCAAGGTGGACAACATCGCCCAGGTGGCGGCAGCCGGCGCCGACACCTTCGTGGCCGGCTCCGCCATCTACGGCCAACCTGACTACCAGGCCGTCATCGCCGCCATGCGCGCCGAGCTGGCCCGTGTAGAAGCATAAACACGCGGCGGCTTTATTTCCGACACTTCAGGGGAATCTATTTATGCATGCATTCATCGTCACCGGCGCCTCGCGCGGCCTGGGGTTCGCCATCTGCGAGGCGCTGCTGAACGACGGCTACTTCGTGGTCGGCATCGCCCGCAATGCCGGCCCGGCGCTGGAAGGTCTGGCCGCCCGCCATCCGGAGCGCCTGCTGGCGGTCAACGCCGATCTGTCCGATGCCGCGCAAGTCAACGCTGCGGTGCATACCGCGCTGCAGCAGCTGCCGTTGCCGGAATGCGCGACGATCAC
Organism: Chromobacterium sinusclupearum; assembly: GCF_002902845.1. Taxonomy (GTDB): domain Bacteria; phylum Pseudomonadota; class Gammaproteobacteria; order Burkholderiales; family Chromobacteriaceae; genus Chromobacterium; species Chromobacterium sinusclupearum. Next base: position 249,070 of record NZ_PPTF01000060.1, on the reverse strand, counting down.
GCTGATCAACAACGCCGGCGTGGTGACCCCTATCGCCCAGGCCGGCCACTATCCGACCGATCAGCTGGTGCAAGCGATTGCCATCAACGTCACCGCGCCGATGCTGGCCACCAATGCGCTGCTGTCGGCGACGGACCATCTGCCGGCGCGCCGCCGCATCATGAATATCTCGTCCGGCGCCGCCGCCAAGGCATACCCGGGCTGGAGCGTGTACTGCGCCACCAAGGCCGGGCTGGACCATTTCAGCCGCTGCGTGGCGCTGGAACAGCAGGACAAGGCGAATCCGGCGCAAATCGTCGCGCTGTATCCGGGCGTGGTGGACACCGACATGCAGGGCAATATCCGCGGCAGCGATGAAGCCCAATTCCCGCAGAAGGGCCGTTTCGACGCTTACAAGGCCGAAGGCGCGCTGGCCTCGCCGGCCGCCGCCGCCCGCCAAATCGTCGACTATCTGGTCTCCCCGGCCTTCGGCCAGCTGCAAGTCGTCGATATCCGCGAGCTGTAAGTGCCTTATCCATCACCACTCCGCCGTGGCCGCCAGGCCGCGGCCAACGAAGCAAGAACATGAATCTCAAGCATATCCAAGCCGTCGCCTTTGATCTGGACGGCACCCTGGTCGACTCCATCCCTGATCTGGCCAATGCCGCCAACGCCATGCGCGAACACCTGGGCCTGCCGCCGCTCGCCGCCGAGCGCATTCAGAGCCATGTCGGCGACGGCATCGCCAGCCTGGTGCACCGCGCCATCACCGACGAGCGCCACGCCGAGGCGGACGGCCCGGCATGGGAGCGCGGCTACCGCTACTTCATCCAGCACTACCGCGAGCACCTGACCGACCACACCACCGTCTACCCCGGCGTGCGCGACGGCCTCGCCCTGTTGCGCGCGCGCCAGTTGCCGCTGGTGCTGATCACCAATAAATCGGAACGACTGGCCGTGCCGCTGGTGGAAGAACTGGGCCTGCGCGACCACTTCAGCCTGATCCTGGGCGGCGACACGCTGCCGGAGAAAAAACCGTCCGCCCTGCCGCTGCTGCACGCCTGCCAGGTGCTGGGCATCCCGCCGCAGGACCTGGCCATGGTGGGCGACTCCGCCAACGACGTGGCGGCCGCGCGCGCGGCAGGCAGCACCGCCATCGCTGTCCGCTACGGTTATGCCGACGCCTCCACGCTGGGCGCGGACCTGGCGGTGGACAGTGTTGCCGAGCTGTACGATTTGATGAAGAATGACTGATCCGCTTCAACGCTAAAAGGAATGCACGCATCCATGGCTTTTCTTCCCTGCCCCGCCAGCTGGCGATGGCGTCGCCCGCACTACGCTTCGCACGCCCGCGCCCCAACTGACACTCTCAAGGAAGAATCCCATGCACGCGCAAGACTTTGATCGCCTGGCCGCCGCCGGCTACAACCGCATCCCCGTGGTCCAGGAACTGCTGGCCGACTTGGACAGCCCGCTGTCCATCTATCTGAAGCTGGCCAACCGCCCCTACAGCTACCTGATGGAGTCGGTGGTGGGCGGCGAGCGCCACGGCCGCTACTCCATCGTCGGCCTGCCGGCCGACACCCGCTTGCGCGTCAATGGCCGCCGGGTGCAGGTAGAGTGCGGCGACAAGGTGATCGAGCGCCACGATGGCGACCCGCTGGCCTTCATCGAACAATTCCAGAACCGTTTCCGCATCCCGGAGCTGCCCGGCCTGCCGCGCTACTCCGGCGGCTTGGTTGGTTATTTCGGGTACGACACCATACGCTACGTGGAGAAACGGCTGGCGGACACCCAGAAGCCGGACCCGGTAGGCACGCCGGACATCCTGCTGATGCTGTCCGAGGAAATCGCCGTGGTGGACAATCTGTCCGGCAAGCTCTACCTGGTGGTGTACGCCGACCCGGAAGTCCCCAACGCTTTGCAAAAAGCGCAAGCGCGGCTGGCTCAGCTGCGCGCCATGCTGCGCGAGCCGCTGGCCATTCCGCTGTCGCTGCCTCTGGACGGAAACGTCGAAGCGGTGTCCGAATACGGCGAAGACGCCTTCAAGGAGGCCGTCACCGCCTGTCAGCGCTACATCCACGACGGCGACATCATGCAAGTGGTGCTGGCCCAGCGCATGCAGCAGCGGTTCGGCGGCTCGCCCATCGCGCTGTATCGGGCGTTGCGCAATCTGAACCCGTCGCCGTATATGTTCTTCTACCACTTTGACGATTTCCACGTGGTGGGCGCGTCGCCGGAAATCCTGGTACGCCGCGACGGCGAAACCGTGACGGTGCGCCCCATCGCCGGCACCCGCCCGCGCGGCCAGACTCGCGAGCAGGACGAAGCACTGGCCGCCGAGCTGCTGGCGGACCCGAAGGAAATCGCCGAACACGTGATGCTGATGGACCTGGGCCGCAACGACATCGGCCGCGTGGCGGACATCGGCACGGTGAAGATCACCGACAATATGGCCATCGAGCGCTACTCCCACGTCATGCACATCGTGTCCAATGTGGAAGGCACGGTGGATAGACAGATCAGCAATATCGACGTGATCAAGGCCACCTTCCCGGCCGGCACGCTGTCCGGCGCGCCCAAGGTGCGGGCGATGCAGATCATCGACGAGTTCGAGCCGACCAAGCGCGGCATCTATGGCGGCGCCGTGGGCTACCTGGGCTTCAACGGCGATATGGACCTGGCCATCGCCATCCGCACCGCGGTGCTGAAGAACGGCATGCTATACGTCCAGTCCGGCGCAGGCATCGTCGCCGACTCGGTGCCGCAATCGGAATGGCAGGAAACGCAGAACAAGGCGCGCGCCGTGCTGCGCGCCGCGCAAATGGTGCGCGACGGGCTGGACGCCTGACGCCTTGCCAAACAGGCAAAACGCCGCCGACCATTACGGTTGGCGGCGTTTTGCGTTTTCGCCTGTTTCGAATCCACCGCCCCTAGCGCGCTTCCAATCCTCGCTGCACTCGCCAGGACAGCGGCAGGGTCAGCAGCAGGATAGCCGCCAAGGCCAGCAACGCCGAAGGCACACCCGTCATGTCGCCCAGGCGGCCAAACAGCACCGGCGACAGCGCCCCGCCGCCTATGGTGCCGGTGTAGAACAAGGCGAAGGCGTGCTCGCGCCGGCCGGCGCCGGCCAGTTCCGCCACCGTGCCATACAACACCGACGAAGTGCCATTCAGCGCCAGGCCCAGCAACGGCAACATCGCCATCACGCCCGCCAGCGGCAAGGCCAGAGCGGCTATGATCAGCAGCGAGGTCATGGACTCGGTCAGCCACACGGTTTTCATCATGCCGATGCGCGCGCCCAGATAGCCGCAAAACAGTTTGCCGAACGCCCCGCCGACGAACAGCAACGACAAGGCGAGGCCAATGCCGGCGCTGCCGGCGCCTTTGCTTTTCAGCACAAAGGGCAAGAAAGTCAGGAAGCCCATGCGCACCGCGCTATCAATGGCGCCGGTGGCCAGCAGCGCGCGCAACCCGCCGGCCGATCCCGGGCCAGCAGCCTTGCCCGGTTTTTCCTTGCCGGCGGCGACGCCCGGCGTGGCCGGCACCAAGCACCATAGCGCGACCGCCGCGGCCAAGCCCAACAGGCCGGCCAGCGTCACGCTCAGACGCCAGCTCGCCACTGTCAGCAGCAGCCCAACCAGCGCCGGGATCAGCGTCTTGCCGATATCGCCGGCGAAGTTGTACTGCGCCAGCGCTTGCCTGACGCCGCCTCCGGCCTCATGGCTGTCGGCCACCAGCGACGACGCCAACGGATGCTGCGCGCTGGCGCCTAGTCCGCCCAGCATCAACGCGGGCAACAACATCGCCAGGCCACCGGCCTGCCCGGCAAGCAGATAAGCGACACCGGCCAAGGCCGTGCCGCCGACCAGCAGCCGCTTGCGTCCCCAACGCCGCGCCAGCCGGCTTGCCAAGAGCTGGAACCCTGCCATCATGCCGGAATAGCTGCCACGCAGCAGTCCCACCATGGCGTAGCTGATGGCGAACTGCGCCTGCCAGATCGGCAGCAGCACATAGATCAGGTCGGTCAGACCATCGTGGACGGCATGCGCGCCGCAGGCGGCCCACAAGGAGCGGCGGGGCGAACCCTCTTTGGAAGCAGGCACCGCCTCCGGCAAGGTAAGGCTTTTTGCTTCGGACATGACAGCTTTGCATTGGGACAGGTGTGGGCAAATACTAAACAAATGTCATGAAGCTGTCACGATTTGCCTCTCCCACGCTGTCGGCACGCCCGCGCCACTTACCTATGCAAAAGCCGCCTGCCACATTTCAGACGCAAGGCCCGACACCACCAGCTCCTGCTCATCGTTCGAGGCGTTGTGAAATCGGTAGATGGAGCCTCCCGGCGCAGCGATCGCTTCTTTGGGCAACTGGCAGCGATTGCCCATGCAAACGATTTCCCCCGATGCCGCCTCTGCGGCGGCAAGCGGCGGCATGCCCTGCTGAGAAACAGCCGCGCCAGACCCGCCGTCTTGGCGGGAGTCGGAGCCGCCACCCCCTCCTCCGCCGCAAGCCGTCAATGCCAGGGTGAGCGCCGTTATCAGGAAGGGTGCTGTCTTCTTATTCATACAAATTTACTTTTGCAACAATTATTAACAAAGTCTAATACTAGAAGCAAAAGCACAATTTGTGGGGAAAACTGTCCGAATCCCGCCACCCAACTTCTTGAGTTGTTACTTTAATGCAACAAAATATCATTTAGCATTTATTCATGAGCATATCTCATTCATCACCCGCCTCTACTGCCCATGTCCATCCTCGCGCGCTACGTGCCAAGCGGAGGATGCGCTTCCCAGCCATACTTTTGATCCGTTGCCTATAGTGAAGCCATGTTATAGGGCACCATGGAGTCACTCGGAATTCGCCATGCAGGACTTCGACCGTTTTCTGCTGACCGTCGTCTATGACCTTGCCAACCTGATCTTCGTGGTGGATCAAGGCGACGGCACCATCGTCTACGCCAATCAATACATGCGGGACACACTGGGGGCAGACTGCGTGGGCCGCCGCTTCGCCGAGCAATTCTCCGGCGCCGGCGGGGCGCACCATTTCATCAGCTACAACCAGCAGCACGGCGCCGAAGCTGCGCCGCCGCCTCTGCAATCCGAGTACTACGACGATGAATCCGAAAACTGGTATCACGTCCAGCAGCGCCAGATCGCCTGGATAGACGGGTCGCCCAAGATCGTGTTCGTGCTCAGCGAAATCAACGCGTTGAAGCGGCTGCAGAAAGATCTGACCGAGGCTCATGCCACGCTGGCCTTCAAAAATCGCGAACTGGAAATCTCGGCCCGCACGGACCGGCTCACCAGCCTGTACAACCGCTACCAGCTGGATCAGGTGATCACCAGCGAATTCCAGCGCTTTCGCCGCTATGGCAAGCCGTTTTCGGTACTGCTGGCCGACTGCGACCAGTTCAAGCAGGTCAACGACACCTATGGCCATCCGGCCGGCGACGCGGTGCTGATCGATCTCGCCCGCCTGCTGCAGTCCAATATCCGCGCTACCGACACGCTGGGCCGCTGGGGCGGCGAGGAGTTCCTGGCCATCCTGCCGGAAACCGGGCTGGACAATGCCTCGCAATTGGCGGAGAAACTGCGCGCGACCATTTCCGCCTACGTCTTCCCCGCGGTAGGCCACAAGACGGCCAGTTTCGGCATCGCGCAGATCCGGCCGGACGAAAACATCAAGGACCTGGTGGCGCGCGCGGACAAGGCGCTGTATCTGGCGAAGGCCAATGGGCGAAATCGCGTCGAGGCCCTGGCCTAGCCAGGCCCTATCTTTGGAAAACGAGGCATGCGCAAGAAAAGCTTCCTGATCGTCGACGACTCCCCCGCCGTGGTCAAACGACTGAGCCTGATTCTGGAATCCCTCGGCCATCAGGTGGTCGGCTCCGCCGCCAACGGGCTGGAAGCGATAGACAAAGCCAGATCGCTGCGGCCGGATGCCATCACCATGGACATCCAGATGCCGGAAATGGGCGGGCTGGAAGCCACCCGCCATATCCTGCTGGAGCAACCAGACAAACCGGTCATCATCATTACCGCCCATGGCCAGGAAAGCACGGTGGTGGATGCCATCGCCGCCGGCGCCAAGTACTTCATCTGCAAGCCTATCGAGAAGGACAAGGTGGAGGATGTGCTGAACAAGGTATTCCGGGACGATTGAGCACGACGCCGCGCCCCTTAGAGGATGGCCCCATGAAACCGCCTGTTGACTTGCTTACCCCCGCTCTGCGTCGCGCCTCTGCGCTGCTGGCCGCTTGCCTGCTGGCCCTGCCCGCGCAGGCGCGCCCCCTGGCGGACATCCTCAAAACCCATCAGCTCAGAGTCTGCATTGCGCCGCTTCACCCCGCGGTGGCGCAGGCCACGCCCAAGGATTGCCGCGAACAGTGCGTTTTTTCCGGCCCTGTCTATGAAGAGGCGCTGGCTTTCACGCACTACCTGGGCAAGGACATGCGGATCAAGGCGTTGCGCGTGGGATGGGATGAACAGTTCTTTGACAAGACCGGCAAGACCGAGCTGGAAGCCAGCTATACCCCGCAACTGATGGCCTCGGGCGCTTGCGACCTCTATCCCAACCACCTCACCAAGACAGCCTGGCGGCTGAAAAAGCTCGATTTCGTCACCATGTTTCCCAGCCGCATGATGGTGGTCGCCAATGCCAGCCTGCGCGAACGGCTGCATGGCAGCGCGCAACTGGCTGGCCTGCGCGCCGCCACAACCAAGGACACGTCCTACCACACCTGGCTGCAGGAGCAGAACCGAAGCACATTCTCAGCCAACCCGATCAAAATAGAATTGATGACCTCCGAAGAAGCGCTGCAGGCGGTCAATGCTGGCAAGGTCGATTTCATATTGATGGATGCCGATGTGGCGATCTGGCATACCCATCATCAGTTGCAGAATACCTACGTGGCGTTTCCGGTGGGCCCCAAGGACGAGATAGGCTGGGCCTTCCGCAAAGACGACAAGGACTTGCAAACCGCAGCGGCCAAATTCTTCGACGAACAGCGCCAGCGCCCCGATTCGGAGCTGAATCGGATATGGCTGCGTTACCACGGCCACTCGCTGACCGACTTCATCGCGCTGGTGGCGGCGGTGCACTGAGCGCGGGCGAGACGAGAATACCGCCATGGCACGCCTCCCCTTCCTGAGCCGGTTGTCGCCAGCATCGGCATGCTTGGCCATGCTGTGCTTGTCGGCGCCCGCGCCAGCTCGCTCGCTGGCGGAAATTGTCAGGACGCATGAGCTGCGCGCCTGCATCGTGGCCTTCCACCCCGCAGCCGCCACCGCCGCACCGCCGGCCTGCCGCGAAAACTGCCATTTCTCCGGGCCGGTATACGATGAAGTGCAAACCTTCTCCCGTTATCTGGGCAAAGCCATCCGGCTGAGAACGCTGCGTGTGGAATGGGATGAGCAGTTCTTCAACCAGCATGATCAAACCGACCGGGAAGCCAGCTACACCCCCAAGCTGCTGGCCGATGGCAGCTGCGACGTCTTCCCCAACCGATTGACCAAGAATGCATGGCGCCTGAAGAAAATGGACTTTGTCACCTTGTTCTCCAGCCGGCTGATGGTGGTGGCGCACGCTTCGCAGCAAGGCAAGCTGCTGTCCGCGGATCAATTGGCCGGCAGGCGCGCCGCAGTCCTGAAGAACAGCACTTATTACACCTGGCTGCTGGAGCAGAACGTATCGCGTTACCGCGCCAATCCGGTGCGCCTGCAATTGATGAGCGTGGAGGACAGCCTGCGCGCGGTAGACGATGGCCAAGTGGATTTCACGCTGCTGGATTCCGATATCGCCATCTGGAGCACCCGCCATCAGTTCAAACACGCCTATGTGGCGTTCCCGGTGGGCGGCAAGGACGAGATAGGCTGGGGCATGCGCAAGGAGGACAAGGATCTGCAGGCAGCCGTGGCGGATTTTTTCGCGCAACAGCGAAAATCCGAACACTCCGACCTGAATCGGATATGGACTCGCTACTATGGCCTGAGCCTGAACAAACTGATCATCCTGGTGAATTCTACCGAATAAACCATGCCCTTCCTGATCCATGCGCTACGCGCCCGGCTACGCCACTCCATCCGCGCCAGACTGATCGCGATGACCTGCCTCATCGTGGTAGGGGTGGTTTGGGCGCTGACGCTGGTCATCGCCATGGCCGCGGCCAGCATGCTGCGCCAAGCGTCGGAACGCCAACTGGCGCAAGGCTTGGAACAGAGCGCCGCCTTGATGTCCAACTTCCTCGCCGTGCGCGAATCGAATCTGAACCTGTGGGCCGCCAATCCGCTGTCCGAAGCCATGTTCAACGATCCCGCCCTCGCGGCGGTGTTTGCGCCCAGTCTGCGCAACTATTTCGCGGGTGCGCGGGCACACGAGCCTTGGATCGCGCACATCCTGCTGCTGCGAAACAATCAGCTGGTCTATGACGACAGCGGCACTCTCCAGTCCACGCCCGGCGCCCGCGCCGTCGCAAGCTGGCTGCGCGGCCTGCCGGATGGCGGGGTCTCCGTCCTGAACCTGAAGCGGCTGGATGGCGGATCGGACCGCTACGCCCTGGTGCTCAAGCGCCCGCTGCTCAAGGAAGGCACAGCCTTGCAGGGCGCATTCATCGCGCTGGTGCTGGACCTGGACCAAGTGCAGCGGGCATTGTTCGAAAGAATGCATATCGGCGGCCATGGCTTCGTCGCCATCGCCGCCTCGCTGCCGGATGGCGGCATCGCGGTCCCCTCCCGCATCGATGGCAATGCGGAATCGCTTGCCGATTTCCATGCCGTCACGTCACAGCTGCGGCGCGCCGCCGATCTGCCCGAGCAATTCGGCTCGCTGGTCATCCGCCACCACCCGCTACAAGCCGGGCCGCTGACCCTGATCGGCGTCGCCTCCAGCAATGACATTCGGGAACCCATCGCCCAGCTGATTCTGTATTCCGGCCTGTTTGGCCTGCTTGCTCTAGCCATCGGCACGCTAGGCGCCATACTCTATTCGGAGCGGCTAACCAAACCGATACTCGATCTGGCCCGCGCCGCGCTGGCGCTGAAACAAGGCAATCTGACCGACCCGATTGCCTGCGCCAGCGAGGACGAGATCGGCCAATTGGCGCTGAGTCTGGAATCCAGTCGCCAAGCGCTGGCCGGCCAGGTAGAGGCGTTGGAGTCTCGCGTGCGGCAACGCACGAGCGATTTGTTGCAAAAGAGCGAAGAAGTCGCCCGATTGCTGGACAACTCCGGGCAGGGCTTCCTGTCCTTCGACGCAGATCTGCGCATCCACCCGGGCTACAGCCGCGAATGCACCCGCATCTTCGGCCGCGAAATCCAGGGTTTGCCGCTGCCCGAGCTGCTGGCGCCTGACGACGCCGGGCAGCGCGAATTCGTCGCCAAGACCTTGCGCCTGGCCCTAGACAGCGCTGACAACGACTTGCGCCGCGACGCCTATCTCAATCTATTGCCTGCGGAATATCAGTTGGGCGAGCAATTTCTCCGAGCGGAATACCGTTTGCTGAGCGGCGATCAGATGATGCTGATCCTCACTGACGTCAGCGCCCAGAAAAAGCTGCAAGCCCGCCTGGCCAGCGAGCAATTGCGGCTGGCCTTCATCGTCAACGCGCTGGAAAATCGCGATGACCTGCTGGAAATGCTGCGCGACTACGATGACTTCCGACGCTGCGCGCTGCCCAATCTGCTGAACTTCCAACCCGATGCCAAGGCCTTGCTCGCCGAGCTGTTTCGCCGCGTCCATACCTTCAAAGGCCTGTTCGCTCAAGCCTGCCTGCCCACTCTGCCGCGCGCCCTGCATGAGCTGGAGTCCCGCCTGAATCCGTTGCGGGAGCGGGAGGCGGACGTCAACGACATCAAACTCGCCCTAGGCCAGACCGACCTGGGCGCGGCGCTGGAGGCGGACTTGGCCGTGCTGCGCGAAAAACTCGGCCCCGATTATCTTGATGCAGAGCGTCTGATCCAGGTGCCCGCTCCGGTTCTGGATGGCCTGGAAGCCGAGGTGCGCCAGACCTGCGGGCCAGACTCCCGCCTGGCCGCGCTGGTCCGGCAATTGCGCTTCGTGCCTATCAGCCGGATGATCGCGCCGCATTTCAAGGCGGCAGAGCAACTCGCCTTGCGGCAAGGCAAGCCATTGGCCCCGCTGACGTGCGAGGGCGACGATCCCCTGGTGGACCCGCTGCGCTACGGCGCATTCTGCAAAACGCTGATCCATGTGTTCCGCAATGCGGTTGACCACGGCATAGAAGACGCCGATGCCCGCCTGCTGGCCGATAAAAGCGAACTTGCCGCCATACACTGCCATATCTCGGCATCGGCCGAGACGCTGACGATCGCCATTACGGATGACGGGCAAGGCATGGACCCGGCCGCGGTGCGCGCCGCCGCCATCGACAAGGGCCTGATCAGCATCGCCGACGCTAGCGATATGAACGATCAGGAAGCGCTGAGGCTGGTGCTTGCGGATGGATTGTCCACCGCCTCCGCTGCCAACGCCGTATCCGGCCGCGGCGTGGGCCTGTCCGCCGCTCACCAGGAGCTGCTGCGCCTGGGCGGCGAACTACGCATTGAATCCTCCATAGGCCAAGGCACCCGCATGAGCTTCATCCTGCCCTATGAAGCTGCGCTGCAGCCGCGGCATCCCCCGCGGTCGGCTGGCGCCGGCGGCGAGCTGCTGCAACCGCTTGCGCAGCTTACCGCGGATTTTTGCCGCGGCCATTTGGGAATGGCCGTGGCGCTGGATGGCGGCAGTCGTCAACTGGCTGCCGCGGACCTGCTGGAATTCACCGCCATGGTGCCATTGCGCAGCGGCGTCGACATCGCCATGGGCATTTCAGTTGACCGTCCGCTGCTGCTGGAAATGACGCGGCGCTTTGAGCCGGACTGCGCGGATGAGGAGATCGCCGGACTCGCCGATAGCGTGGGCGCGGAAATCGCCAATACCATCGTCGGCAAGATCACGCCGTATCTGACCCACCTGTCCCGCCATGTGGACATGGGCACCCCGGAAGTCGTGGATGGCGAAACGCGCGGCCGCTTCAATCAAGTGGGTTGCCAAGGCGTTTCCGGCCATGGCGCGGCCGGGCGTTTCATCGTGTTCTGTCTGCCGCTGGCGGCGGCTGATGTTTGCTGAGCGGTCGCGCCAGCGCGGATCTCGCAACGAAGCGAGGCACACCGCACTGGCATGGCACGCACTGCCAGTGCGAAGCAACGAAGAATTGCCGTTAAAGGCGCGTGACAAATCCGCCTGAAGCCCTGCCGGATCACCGCTTCTGGCAGCACCATATTGACAAGTGAGATTTTTCCTTTATAATTGGAAAATTGTGTGCCTATCTAAACAAGACAAGCTTCACAAATCCGTCCGCTGACATTCTCTGTAATGGAGTTGATCATCGGACCAAGTACCCGCCTTGTTCCTGCCTGTGAATTTCGTTTGAAATTCTATCAAAACAATAATGGCGCTGAGATTTTGAATAGCCTCACCGCCACATCTTGTCTTTCACGCAGCAGCTGGCTCAGCACTTGCTGCAACCCAATGTCGCTCTCGTCTGCCGTTATAAAAACAAGATGCCGCAGCGGCAATACATCGATTATCCAAAGATGGATTGAAGCAGCAAGGGACCATTACTCGATCCCATATGGAATCCGATTCCATAAGCCATAGCCATGGCATTTCTCACCATGCTTTTCGCGAGGATCATTATCAAGGGCCATCAATATGGCCCGCAGGAAATATAAAATGAAAATCCAAGAACTAAAACAGGGCGACAAAATCACCCAACACCTGGACAATGCCACCGTCCTTTTTGAAGTACTGTCCATCAAGCAAATTGGCCGCCGCTTTCTGGTGACTTTCCGCTCGGCCTATGGCATCGCCACAGCAAGCTATCAAGGCGAGTCCTTCATCACCGCGATATAAGAAAAATAATCTTCAAGATAGCAACGGCAATACAGAAACGGTTTTGCCGCTGCACATATTGCCGATCACCCGCCTGACGCGCCAGCCAGAAATGCCAATTGGATTTGGCTTGGCATTTTCAAAAATGGAAATGCTCAAGTCAATTCAATCATTACATGCCATCAGCGGCAATGACACCATCCGCCATGGCCAGCAACGGTGAATGCCTACCCGCCGCCGCGCAAGCATCGAATTCCTCACGCCCGCTCGATATGCAGCCTCAATGGCTGATCAGGCCGTTGCGACACATGGAACACCGGCTTAGGCGGCAACGCGCCATCGGGTATGGACAGTCGGTAACGACGCAATAGCTGCGCCGCCACCAGCGTCATCTCTGCCAAAGCCAGATGCTGGCCAAGACACACGCGCGGCCCGCCGCCAAAGGGGAGGTAAGCCCCCAGCGGCGGCTTGGCCGCATCCGGATCGAATCGCTCCGGGCGATAGGCCAGCGGCTCCGGAAACCAGCGTGCGTCATGCTGCATCAATTGCATGGGCACCATAAAGACCGTTCTGGCCGGGAAAGTCCACGCCCCCAGCGTTACCGGCTTGACTGCGCGCCGGCTCATCAGCAACGGCACCGCCGGATGCAAGCGCATGGACTCCAGAAGCGTCTGGCTCACGTATTGCAGAGCGGACATCTCCACCGCGTCGCCTTCCGCGCCAGGCCAGGCCGCCTGCGCCTCGGCGCGTGCCCGGTCCTGAATCTCCGGGTGGGCAGCCATGTTCCATGACCACCAGACCAGGGAGGCGGCAACGGTTTCATGCCCAGCCAGAAAAGCCGTCTTGCACTCGTCCCGCACCGCTTGCAAAGGCCAGTCTTGCGGATGCTCTCGATGCAGGCGCAGCAGCCGGCCCAGCAAATCATCCGGCCAGGCATCCTGCGGCATAGCCAGCCGGGCCTGCAAGTGCCGTTCGATCAATCCATTCAGCAGCAGGCGCGCGCGTCGTCTTTTATGCTGCCACGGCACCCAATCCGGCAAGCTGGCCGGCCGCCATAATTCGGCGGTGGAAGCCACCATCAAGGTATGCACCGCCTCCTCCGCCTGCTGGGCCTCATCGCCCATGCCGCTGGAGAACATCATGCGGAGAATCACCTCCATCGTCAGCGAAGTCAGTTCGCTCTCGATGGGCCAGGCCTTGTCGCCCGCCGGCCATTGCTCGAAAGCGAGGCGCGCCGCCTCGACGATCGACGGAGAAAAAGCCTGAACGGATTTGCGCGTGAAATCCGGTTGCAGAGCCTGCCGCTTATCGCGCCAGGCCTGGCCTTCCGCAATCAGCACGCTATGGCCATGCACGCGCCGGTACACGCTCAAGGCGCGCTCCCAGCGCTGCAGCGCATCGGCCTGATTGACCAGCAGCTCCCGCGCCAATTGCGGATCGGCCACAATGATTTGATGCTCGGGCCAGGTCCGCACATGCACCAAGTCGCCAAACTCGCGCTGCCACCCCGCGAGCGTGCCCATCAAATCGCGCGACATCTGCCCAAGCACCCCCCAGCCGGTCAAGCCAGACTTCGGTCCGGGCGGCCAGCGGCCAATCGGATGCTGAGTAGGAACAGGCGGCTGACCGCCAGCATGAAAGGGGCAGGAAGAATGAGATGACGTTTTCATGGGTAAAATCATATCACTCCTGTTGCAGACCGTGCGCAGTGAAAACGACAAACGACCACCCACCCCGACAACAAAATGCATTTAAAATAAAGCCGCTTGCACCCGGCAAATCCCCTTGGCCCGCCTGACGGGCAGAAACACCATGGAAATGGTCCTCACGGCTAACGCGACGCGTCAAAAAAAATGCCGCTCACTTGCTTCAGTGAACGGCATTGCCTCTCTCGAGGCTATTTCGAGGCTATTTGTCTGACGCGGCTACCGATTATCAGTTGACCGGGCAGCTGTTGTTGGCGCGGTAGTCCACCACCTTGATCTTGCCGGCGACGATGTCCTGGCGTGCGGCAACGATCTTCTTTTCCATTTCCGGCGTGATCAGCGCGCGGTTGTACTTGTCCAAAGCCCAATCCACGCCGTTTTCCTTCAGGCCCATCAGCTTGACGCTGGGCTTCCAGGTGCCGTTCTTGGCGTCGCGCATGGTTTCATACACGGCGTTGTCGACGCGTTTGACCATGGAGGTCAGCACCGTGCCCGGTTGCATGTAGTTCTGATTGCTGTCCACGCCGATGTAGAACTTGCCGGCGCCCTTGGCGGCCTGGATCACGCCCACATTGGACAGCGCGGCGGCGGCGAAAATCACGTCGGCGCCGCGATCAAACTGGCTCTTGGCCAGTTCGTTGCCGCGGGACGGATCGTTGAAAGCAGTATGGGTGGTGCCCAGCATGTTCTGCAGGACGACGGCCTTCGGATTCACATAGCGGGCGCCCTGCGCGTAACCGCAGCCAAAGGCGCGGATCAGCGGCACATCCATGCCGCCCAGGTAGCCTACCTTGCCGGTTTTGGACTTCAGCGCGGCGGCCATGCCGACCAGGAAGGAGCCTTCCTGCTCCTTGAAGGCGATGCTCTGCACATTGGGACCCTTGGCCACGGCATCCACCAGTGTGAACTTGGTGTTGGGGAATTCCTTGGCCACGGTCTCGATGGACTGGGTGTAAGCGAAGCCGACGGCCACTACCAGATCGGCGCCTTTGCGCGCCATATTGCGCAGCACTTGGTCCTTCTGCGCGTCGTTGGTGGGCTGACCTTCGCGGTAATCAATCTTGAACTCTTTCTTGAAGCGTTCCGCGCCGGTGTAGGCGGCTTCGTTGAAGCTCTTGTCGAACTTGCCGGCCTGGTCGTAGACCACGGCAACGGAGAAGTCCTTGGCCAGCGCCGGGCCGGCCACCAGAGCTGCGGCTACGGCGCAAGCTGCGGTCTTGATCGCAAATGTCATTTTCATCAACTTTTCTAGTAGTAGTTTTGAGATGGACTGCCGGCCGACCGGGTCGAACCGGCGCTTCAACGAGGCACGCGTCGCGCCGTTAAGCTCCCTGGAGCGCGGCGAACGGGACAGATGGCATATGCAAAGCGCCGCCCGCGGGCGGCGCATACAACTCGCCAATTGAAGCGGCGAGATTCTACCCAGCACCACCCCTCGTGTAAACAAATATAGATAAGATTGTCTGAAAATCTAAAAACAAGCGCTCACATCGGCAGCTCCGCGCTGCGGCACAATGCCGCGTCCTGCCTGCCTTTTTCCAAGGCCAGCTCGATCAGGGCGCTGATCAGATCGCGGTAAGACAAGCCGGCGGCCTGCCATAGCTTAGGGTACATGCTGATATTGGTGAAGCCGGGCAAGGTGTTCAACTCGTTGATCACCACCTCGCCATCCGGCGTCAGGAACACATCGACGCGTGCCATGCCGCTGCACTCCAGCGCCTGGAAGGCCTCAACGGCAATGCGGCGGATACGCTGGCAGGCTTGATCCGGGATATCGGCCGGCACCACCACTCGGGCGCCGTCTTCGTTCAGATACTTGGTGTCGTAGGCATAGAACTCATCGTTCAGCGCGATCTCGCCGCAGCCGCTGGCCTGCGGATGGGCATTGCCCAATACCGCGCACTCAATCTCGCGGCCCGTCACGGCCTGCTCCACCAGCACCTTGTGATCAAAGCGCAGCGCGTGCGCCAGCGCCGCATGAAACTCGTCCTCGTTGCGCACCTTGCTCACGCCGACGGACGAGCCCTGATTGGCAGGCTTGACGAACAGCGGCAGCCCCAGTTGAGCGACGATGGCGGCGAAATCCGCCTGGGCCGCGCGGGTTCGCGTCAGCGTGACGAACGGCGCCACCTTGAGGCCTGCATCCCGCAGCAGCCGCTTGGCCACGTCCTTGTCCATGCAGATGGCCGAACCGAGCACATCCGCGCCGACGAAGGGGATATTGGCCATGGTCAACAAGCCTTGCAGCGAACCGTCTTCGCCCAAGGTGCCGTGAACAATGGGAAACGCCACGTCGATCTGCGCCAGCGGATGCGCGTCGGCGGCAGCCACCAGTTGCTGCTCGCTCTGTCCCGGCACCAGGGCCACGCCATCACCGGACTGGCGCAGCGCGATCCGCGCCGGGTCGTCAGCATTCAGCAGGAAATTGGCCGGCTGGCTGACATGCCATTGCCCGTGTTTGTCGATGCCGATCAGCGATGCTTCAAACTTGTCTTTATCCAGCGCATCCAGAATGTTTCTGGCCGACTGCAGCGACACCTCATGCTCGGACGACTGCCCGCCGAAAATCAAACCCACCCGTATCTTGCTCATGCGCCATCGCCTGTTCGCTCAAAAGCACTCATCTTAGCGAACTTCCGCAAGCATGACATGGGCAATACAACTTACTCGTCGCCATCGTCCTCCAGCTGCAGCGGGGCGGTCAGCTGCTTGTTGTTGCGTATGCCCAGCTTGCGCAATTTTTCCGCGCTGGTCATCAAGTTGCCGCGGCCGCTGGACAGCTGTTTCATCGCATCGGCAAAGGTGTCGCGACCGGCATCCAGCTGCTTGCCCAGCTTTTCCATATTGCCGACGAAGCCGACGAATTTGTCGTACATCGCCCCGCCCTGGCGCGCGATCTCCTGCGCGTTCTGGTTCTGGTACTCATAGCGCCAGATGCTGGCGACCGTGCGCAGCGTGGCCAGCAGCGTGCTGGGGCCGACGATCATGATGCGGCGCTCGAAGGCCTCGTTGAACAGGCTCATATCGTGCTGCACCGCCAGCAGATAAGCCGGCTCAACGGGTATGAACATGAACACGAAGTCCAGCGTGTTCAGCTTGTACAAGTCCTGGTAGCGCTTTTCCGACAACGCGCGGATATGGGCGCGGATGGCGGCGATATGGCCTTTCAGCTCCGCCTCGCGCGCGGCGTCGTTGTCGGCGGCGGTGTAGCGGACATAGGCGTTCAAGGACACCTTGGAGTCCACCACCAGTTGCTTGCCTTCCGGCAGGTCTATCACCACGTCCGGCTGGTAACGCTTGTTGCCGTCCTCGGTTTCCAGCGTGTCCGACACCTGAACCCGATACTCGCGATCCTTGGTCAGGCCAGAGGTCTCCAGCACCTTCTCCAGCACCATTTCGCCCCAGGTGCCCTGGGCCTTGCTGCTGGCGCCGGTCAGCGCGTTGGTCAACGCCACCGCATCGTCGCCCAGGCGCGTATTCAGCTCCTGCAAGCGTTTCAGCTCGGTTTCCAGCGTCAGCCGCTCCTTGCTGTCCTTGTCATAGGTGTCCTGCACCAGCTTGCCGAAGTTCTGGATGCGCTCGTGCAGCGGCGTCAGCAGCGCGCCAAGGTTTTGCTGATTCTGCTCGGTGAAGCGCTTGGATTTCTCCTCCAGGATGTCGCCGGCCAGGGCCTTGAACTGGTCGGACAGGGTCTGCCGCGCCTCCATCAGCAAAGCCAGCTTTTCCTGGCTCTGCTGGCGCTCCTGCTGCAGCGTGGTGACCAGTTCCTGCTCGCGCGCGGTCAGGCGCACGATGTCCTGCCCCTGCTGCAGACTGCGCGCCTCCAGCGCTTCCAGCACCCGCCCCTGCTCCTCACGCGCCGCGAGTTGCGACGCCAGCTCGCGCAACTCGCGCTGAGCCGAGGCCAGCGCCTGCTCGCGCTCCTGCAACTGCTTCTCCAGTTCCGGCACACGCTGGGCGCGGGCAATATAGGCGCCAAGCTGAGTCTGGCTGTCGGCCAGTTGCTGCGCTTGCGCTTGCTGCGCGCGGACGGCCTCCTGCTCGCGCGCCCTCGCCTCGTCCAGCTGCATGCGCAATCCCTGGCATTGCGCGTCTAACTGAGCGGCCTGCTGGCTGATTTGCGCCAGCTCCCTGGCCGCCCTGCTGCGCGCGGCAAACCAGGCCGCGCCGCCGCCCATCAAACCGACCAGCAGGCCGATGATCAACATTTCCATTCCATCTCCCCCATCGATGCCAGGCGTAGGGCGGATGCCCACAGGGCGATCCGCCATGTATCGCTTGCCATAAACAGGCGGAACGCCCGGCTTTGCCGGGCTTCCGCCCTACGTCACGCCGCCGCCCAGTGTTGCAGATAG
Source organism: Chromobacterium sinusclupearum (assembly GCF_002902845.1). Taxonomy (GTDB): domain Bacteria; phylum Pseudomonadota; class Gammaproteobacteria; order Burkholderiales; family Chromobacteriaceae; genus Chromobacterium; species Chromobacterium sinusclupearum. The sequence goes on along the minus strand of NZ_PPTF01000060.1, from coordinate 231,135 downwards.
ACCTGCAGCTCCTTGCGCCCCTGCCATTCGTTGGCGATCAGCTGGTACACCGCCTGGATGCGGTCGGGCAGCCAATCGGCGTGATTGAACAGCATCGCGTCAAATTCGCAGCCCTCGCGGGCCAGGCGCAGCTTCAAGTGCTTGTCGCCCACCAGCTTCTGGTTCACCACCATGAACTGATCGTGAAAGTAAGGCACGGGGAAGCCCTGCCCCCACACTTCGGCCGCCAAGGTCTCTGCCAGATTCAGACTCAATTCGCGCGCAGGCAGGCTGCCGTCGGTTTCAATGGTGCGGGTAAGCTGCTTCTCATCCATCAACTCGCGCGCCACCGCCTCGAAAGCCTGCTGAAATTCGCCGAAGCGGCTTTCATCCAGGCTCAGGCCGGCCGCCATCGCATGGCCGCCAAACTTCAGGATCAGCCCCGGATGGCGCTTGTACACCAGATCGAGCGCGTCGCGCAGGTGAAAACCGGGAATCGAGCGGCCGGAACCCTTGATCTCGCCTTCGTCGCCGGGCGCGAAGACGATGGATGGCCGATGGAAGCGCTCCTTCAAGCGGGAAGCCACAATCCCCACTACGCCCTGGTGCCAGTCGTCGCGATACAGGCTCAGCGTGTAGCGGTTGCCGGCGTCGATGCCGGACAGCGCGGCCAGCGCCTCGTCCTGCATGCCGGCCTCGATGCCGCGCCGCTCGCGGTTCAGCTTGTCCAGCTCCTGCGCCAGCCGCATCGCTTGCTCTTCGTTGCTGGACAGCAGGCAGGCGATGCCCAGACTCATATCGTCCAGCCGGCCGGCGGCATTGAGCCGCGGCCCCAGCGTGAAGCCCAGGTCGAAGGTATTGGCCTTGAAGTGGGCGCGGCCGGCCACGCGGAACAAGGCGGCGATGCCGGGCGCCATCCGGCCGGCGCGCATGCGCTTGAGGCCGTTTTCCACCAAGGTGCGGTTGTTGCGGTCCAGCCGCACCACATCGGCCACCGTACCCAGCGCCACCAGGTCCAGCAGTTCGCCTAGATTGGGCTGGGTCTTTTCGTCGAACACCCCGCGCCGCCGCATCTCCACCCGTAAGGCCATCAGCACGTAGAACATCACACCGACGCCGGCCAGGTTTTTCGATGGGAACTCGCAACCCGGCTGATTGGGGTTGACGATCAAGGCATCCGGCAAGGTGTCGCCCGGCAGATGGTGGTCGGTCACCAGCACGTCGATGCCGCGCGCCTTGGCGGCCTCGACGCCGGCCACGCTGGCGATGCCGTTGTCCACGGTGACGATGATGTCTGGCCGTTTCTGCGCCGCCAGCTCGACGATTTCCGGCGTCAGGCCGTAGCCGTACTCGAAACGGTTGGGGACAATGTAGCTTATGGTCGCGCCCAGGGCGGACAGGCCCTTCACCGCCACCGCGCAGGCGGTGGCGCCGTCGGCGTCATAGTCGGCCACCACCAGCAGCCTTTGGCCGGCGGCGATGGCATCGGCCAGGCGGCGCGCCATAGTCTCGACGTTTTTGAGCGTTTGATAAGGCAGCAGGCCTTTCAGGCCATAATCCAGTTCCGTGCTGTCGACAATGCCGCGGGCGGCGTACAGCCGCGCCTGCAGCGGCGTCAGGCCTTGCCCCAGCAATTTCTGCTGCAGCTCGGCGGGGACTTCTCGGGTAACGATTTGCGACATGGTCTCTCAATACAGCGCCGCCAGCGGCCGCGCTCGTTTCCAGAATTTCCACAGATCCGCCGGCGCGATGCTCAGCTCAAAACCGGCCGGACCGGTGGCGATAATCGTCAGTTGCGCCAGCTTTCTGCGACGCAAAGCCTGTAACAGCGGGGCAAACCAGTCGCGCTCCAGGCGCTCCAGCGCCTCGCGCCAGCCCCAGGCGTCGCGATATTGCGCCGCCGCCTGCAAGGCGTCCAGCACCAGCAGCGCGTCCGCCTCGCCCTCCAAACCATCGAAGGCGAACGGCGCGCTGTCCGCCTGCATGCCGGATTCAGCGGCCAGCCAGTGCAAAACCTCGTCGTCCGCCAACAGGCGCGGCGCCGGCGCGCGCCACGCTGCCGGCTGGCCCTCGCCCCACAGCCACACGCTGTTGATGGCGAGTTCGCCGCGCATTTCGCGCTCGTCGTTGACTGGCTGGGTGTACAGCAGCATCTGCAGCTCGTTCAACATGCGGCTCCAGGCCAGGCCGGCTTCACCCTGCGGCAGATGATGGTTGATGTCCTCTCCCACCACGTCCCACAAGGGCGTGAAGCTGGCGGCCAGCGGCTTGGCCGCGTGCAGCAGCCAGCGTCCGGGCTGCAGCGGATGGAAAGTCAGGCCATCCTCGCCAAAGTGCCTGTTCAGCGCGTCGGTCAGCTTGACGGCCTCGTCGCGCGCCACCTGCATCACGCCGACATCGGCCAGCAGCGCGCGGTCGCGGTCTATGCGCAGATGCACCGGATCGGCCAGCAGCCACTCGCCAGCCCCCGCGTCCAGGCCGGCCTGGCGCGCGGCGAGCCGGGCCAGACCGGCCGGCGGCGCGCCCCATAGGCCGGCGATGCTGGCCGAAAAACCCTGCCCGCGGCGCTGCAGGACACCTTGGCCCAGCAGCCGCTGCAGCGCAGGCAGGCTCAGCCCCTTGCTGACTTCCGCGCCGTCGTGCGCATCCAGCCAACACAGGCCGGGCAATAACAGAGTCAGTTTCATCTTCTTGCCAAATGATTGAAAGCAAAGGCCATTTTGGCCGATAGGAATTAGGCGGGGACCATGATATCAGGCAAACTGTCGCATCTAGCTGGAACTATCGCCCCGGCCGCTCGCCAAACACGCTTTGGCATTCGCCGCCGCGGTGCCCAACCTCGTCAATATCTTGCATCAAGGCGGGCCGCCGCCCGCCTGGAAAAGTGATGGATTATCGCAAACTGCTACACATCCCGCAAAAGTGCGCCGACCGCTTGATCAACCACCACCTGAGCTGGCTGGGCGCGGCCGCTTGCCTGCCGCTTCTGGGCACCGCCACCGCCTTCGCCGTGGCCAACGGCGCTCAGGAAACCCTCCCGCCGCCGATCCTACAGCAACAGGTGGTGGAGCGGCTGGCGCTGCCGGAGTTTCGTTTTGTCGACAGCCAAACGCGCTACTGGCGCGACGAGTCCGTCAAGCGCGGCGACACCATCGCCCGCGTGCTGAACCGCGTGGGCATACGCGCCAACGAGGTGCGCGCCCTGCTCTACGGCGACAACGCCCAAGCCAAGAATCTGCTGAAGCTGAAAGTCGGCGCGACGCTGTCAGTGCAGACCAACGATGCCGGAGAGTTGTTCGGCCTGCGCTTCCTGCAGGATGACGACAACGGCGAGCAAAACCTGGTGGCGCTGGAGCAACGCGACGGCAAATGGCAGGCCAGCGCCGATCCGGTGGCGGCGGACAGCATGGAAACCGTGCGCTCCCTCACCATCAAACGCAACGCGGCCAGCGAATTGGCCGCCGCCCGCGTGCCGGCCGACATCCGCAATCAACTGGCCGAAGTGTTCTCCGACCAGTTCGAGCTGTCCAGCCTGAAAGCGGGCGACAGCATCAATCTGGTATACGAGACCATGGTGTACGCCGGCACCCCCATCGCCAGCGGCAACCTGCTGGCGGTTTCCATTCAACGCGCGGGGCAACTGTACCAGGCCTTTTACTTTGCCCATGACAGCGAAAGCGGCGCCTTCTACGACGCCGCCGGCAAGCCGGTGAAAAAGGGCTTCAGCCGGCAGCCTGTGGCCGGCGCCCGCATCAGCTCTGGCTTCGGCCTGCGCAAGCATCCCATCTTGCGCACGCTGCGCATGCACTCCGGCATCGACTACGCCGCCAGCGCCGGCACCCCCATCGTGGCGCCAGCCGACGGCGAGCTGGTGAAGGCGCAACGCGAAAGCGGCTACGGCAATGTGGCGATGATACGCCACAACGGCAGGCTGACCACGCTGTACGCCCACATGAGCGCTTTCGGCAAGGGCATCAAGCCGGGCGTCAAAGTCAAGGCTGGCGACATCATCGGCTATGTCGGCAGCACGGGGCGCTCCACCGGCGCGCATCTGCATTTTGAGGTTAGAATCAATGATCAGCCGGTGGATCCGGCCACCAACGCCCTGCCCACGCCGGGGCTAAGCCAGACCCAGCTCGCCCAGTTCGGCGCCAAACGCGTCGCGCTGAGCGCCAAGCTGAATCTGCTGCAGAGCATCCCGGCCAACGTTGCCATGATCGATTGATGAACGACCTATATATCGGAATGATGTCCGGCACCAGCCTGGACGGCGTGGACGCCGTGCTGGTGCGCTTTGACGAGGCCGGCCGCCCCGAGCTGCTGGCCGACCACGCCCTGCCCTATCCGGCCGAGATCAAGGCCGACGTCCTGGCGCTGCAGCCGCGCGGCCACGATGAACTGCACCGCAGCGAAACGCTGGCCGCGCGCCTGGCCGAAATCTACGCCCAGACCGTTGGCGAATTGCTGGCCAAATCCGGCCTGCAAGCCGACGCCATCCGCGCCATCGCCTGCCACGGCCAGACCATACGCCATGCGCCGCAAGACGGCTACACGATACAGCTGGGCAATATGTCGCGGCTGGCGGAGCTCTCCGGCATCGACGTGATAGCGGACTTCCGCAGCCGCGATGTGGCGGCCGGCGGCCACGGCGCGCCGCTGGTGCCGGCCTTCCAGCAGAGCGTGTTCGCGTCGCCCGATGAAAAACGGGTGATCCTGAATATCGGCGGCATCAGCAACCTCGCCCGGCTGCACCACGGCCAGCCCGCCATCGGCTTCGATTGTGGCCCCGGCAATATGCTGATGGATGCCTGGTGTCTGCGCCATACCGGGCAGCCGTTTGACGACGATGGCCGCTGGGCCGCCGGCGGCAATATTCACCCTCCCTTGCTGGCGGCCATGCTGGCCGAGCCGTATCTGCAACAGCCTCCGCCCAAAAGCACCGGCCGAGACCTGTTCGACGACGCCTGGCTGGAAGCCAAGCTGGCGGCGCAGCAATCCATGCCGTCGCCGCAAGACGTGCAGGCCACGCTGCTCGCCTTCAGCGCGCGCAGCATCGCCGACGCCATCCTGGCGCACTGCCCCGGCAATCAGGCGGTCTACGTCTGCGGCGGCGGCGCGCGCAACGGCGCGCTGCTGAATCAGATCGCGCGCCTGCTGGATGGCCAGCGCGTCTTGCCCATCGAGACGCTGGGCATGCCGGCGCAATTGATCGAAGCCATCGCCTTCGCCTGGCTGGGCTGGCGCTTCGTCCACCGCCAGCCGGGCAATCTGCCGGCGGTGACCGGCGCGCAAGGCCCGCGCATTCTTGGCGTGTTGCATCCGCGGTGAGCTGAAAACGGCACATCAGGCTATAATCAGCAGCTGTCATAGCCAAATATGAAAAAAATGCGATTTTTCAAGCGCAAGGCCGTAGTCAAGAATAATCAAACACCGCTGCCGCCGCAGCTGGTCTCCCTGCTCCGCGAAGCATGGTGGCTGCTGATGGCGGTGGCGGCTGTCTATCTGGTGCTGGTGCTGGCCAGCTATTCGCCGCTTGACCCGTCCTGGTCGCACAGCTCATCCGACCCCACCGTGCGCAATTACGGCGGTTCGTTCGGCGCTTGGCTGTCCGACATGCTGCTGTATGTCTTCGGCTTCTCCGCTTGGTGGCTGGTGGTGTTCTGCCTGGTAGCCATAGGCTGGGGTTACCGCCGAATCGAAAGCCTGGGCTTCAAGTTCAATCCCATCACCGCCGCCGCCGTCGGCGGCTTCTTCCTGTTGCTGCTTTCCAGCGCCAGCTTCGAGGCCATTGTGCTGGATGGCAAAATGGTGACGCTGCCGCTGGACGCGGGCGGCATGCTGGGCCACTACCTGGGCAAGCACTTTGCCCATGGCCTGGGGCTGTCCGGCGCCTATCTGTTGCTGGGCGTGCTGTCCGCCATCGGCTTTTCCCTGTTCACCGGCCTGTCCTGGCTGGACCTGATGGAAAAAATAGGCGGCGCGATCGAAGACGGAGTCATTAATCTTTGGCAGAGCTGGCAAGCGAAAAAAGACAGGGAAATCGGCAAGGAAACCGCGCAGAAGCGCGAAGAGAAGGTTTCCGTCGCCAAGAAGAAGATTGAAGAAGCCGCGCCGGTTCGCATCGAACCGCCGGTGCTAGACGTGCCGGTATCGGCCAAGGCGCAGAAGCCGGTGCAACAATCGCTGTTCGCCGACCCCAAGGACGCCGCCCTGCCCGGCCTGAGCCTGCTCGACGCGCCCAAGGAGCAGCAGGAGCCGGTATCGCAGGAGACCGTGGAGTACACATCGCGGCTGATCGAGCGCAAGCTGGCGGACTTTGGCGTGGAGGTGAAGGTGATCGCCGCCTATCCCGGCCCGGTGATCACCCGCTACGAGATCGAACCCGCCGTCGGCGTCAAGGGCGCGCAGATCGTCAATTTGATGAAGGATTTGGCGCGCGCGCTGTCGCTGGTCTCCATCCGGGTAGTGGAAACCATACCGGGCAAGACCTATATGGGTCTGGAGCTGCCTAACCCCAAACGCCAGATCGTCCGCCTGACCGAGATCATAGGCTCGGACAGCTACCAGAACATGGCGTCCAAGCTCACCATCGCCTTCGGCAAGGACATCGCCGGTCAGCCGGTATCGGCCGACCTGGCCAAAATGCCGCACGTGCTGGTGGCCGGCACCACCGGCTCCGGCAAATCGGTGGCGATCAACGCGATGATTCTGTCGCTGCTGTACAAGGCCACGCCCAAGGAAGTGCGGCTGATCATGGTAGACCCGAAAATGCTGGAGCTATCTGTCTACGAAGGCATCCCGCACCTGCTGGCGCCGGTGGTGACCGATATGAAGCAGGCAGCCAACGCGCTGAACTGGTGCGTCGGCGAGATGGAGCGCCGCTACAAGCTGATGTCCAAGCTGGGCGTGCGCAATCTGGCGGGCTTCAACCAAAAGATCAAAGATGCCGAAAAGAGCGGCGAGAAGATTCCCAATCCGTTCAGCCTGACGCCGGAAACGCCCGAGCCGCTGGACACCCTGCCGCTGGTGGTGGTGGTGATTGACGAACTGGCCGACCTGATGATGGTGGCGGGCAAAAAGATCGAGGAGCTGATCGCCCGCCTGGCGCAGAAAGCCCGCGCCGCCGGCATCCACCTGATTCTGGCCACCCAGCGGCCATCGGTCGACGTCATCACCGGCCTGATCAAGGCCAATATTCCGACGCGGATCGCCTTCCAGGTATCCAGCAAGATAGACAGCCGCACCATTCTGGACCAGATGGGCGCGGAAGCCTTGCTGGGACAGGGCGATATGTTGTTCCTGCCGCCGGGCACCGGCTACCCCAACCGCGTGCATGGCGCCTTCGTATCCGACGAGGAAGTCCACCACGTAGTGGAGTTCCTGAAGACAACCGGCGAACCGGACTACATCGAAGGCATCCTCACCGGCCAGGCTGACGGAGACGACAGCGCCGCCGGCGCCGGCATCGACGGCGAAAGCGATGCCGAGTCCGACCCGCTGTACGACGAAGCCGTCGCCATCGTGGTCAAAACGCGCAAAGCATCGATCTCCTCGGTGCAGCGCCATCTGCGCATAGGCTATAACCGCGCGGCGCGGCTGATCGAGCAGATGGAAAGCGCCGGCCTGGTTTCGCCGATGGAAAGCAATGGCAACCGCACCGTGCTGGCGCCGGCCCGGCAAGACGATTAAGCCCTCGGGGCGCCGCGCGCCCTTTCTTCGATATCAATAAGGATGGCCATGCCCCGCTATCTGCCCGAACCCGCATTCCGCCACGATTACACGCCCAAAATCGGCGTGCTGCTGATGAACCTGGGGACGCCAGACGCGCCTACCCCGCAGGCGCTGCGCCCGTATCTGAAGCAATTCCTGTCCGATCCGCGCGTGATCGAGATTCCGCGCCTGCCATGGTGGCTGATCCTCAACGGCATCATCCTCAACACCCGTCCCAAGCAATCGGCCAAGAAGTACGCCAGCATCTGGACCAAGGACGGCTCGCCGCTGCTGCTGCACACCCGCAATATGGCCAAATTGCTCAAAGGCCAGCTGGGCGAAATGGGGTTGCGCGACTTGGTGGTGGATTACGCGATGCGCTATGGCAATCCGTCCATCGAAAGCGTCATCGGCAAAATGCGCGAGCAAGGCGTGGAAAAGCTGCTCCTGCTGCCGCTGTATCCGCAATATGCCGCCTCGTCCAGCGCCACCGCGTTGGATGAAGCCTTCCGCGTCTTGACGCGGCTGCGCAATATGCCGGAAGTCCGCACCGTGCGGCATTTTCACGACGATCCGGGCTATATCGCCGCCTTGGCTGCGCAGGTGCGCAAGCACTGGCAATACGGCCAACAGCCGGACAAGCTGGTGATGAGCTTCCACGGCGTGCCGCGCTTCACACGCGACAAGGGCGATCCGTATCACTGCGAATGCCAGAAAACCGGCCGCCTGCTGGCTGAGGCCCTGCAACTGCGGCCGGATCAATACGTCATCACTTTCCAGAGCCGCTTCGGCCGCACCGAATGGCTCAAACCGTATACCAGCGAAGTGCTGGCCCAGCTAGGCAAGGAGAAAACCGGCAAAGTGGATGTCATTTGCCCGGGCTTTGTCGGCGATTGTCTGGAAACGCTGGAAGAAATCGCCATGGAAGGCAAGGAAACCTTTCTCAGCAACGGCGGTGGCGAATTCCGCTACATCCCCTGCCTGAACGAAGACCCGCAATGGATCACCGGCTTGGCGACAATTGTAAAAAACAATCTGCCGGGTTGGCTGGAAAAGCCGGCAGAAGATGGCCGTACCCGCGCCGCCCGCGCCCATGACATGGGGGCAACCCACTGACATCAAGCGCAAGACGACCGCGCCCCTCATTCTGACAAATCCTTACAAATCAAAGACAAAAAACCGTCATCGGGCATATTGCGATTTTCGCGACATGCCCGTTTTCAATTTGTTTTGCGCAAAATGTAAATAATAATCCTATATTCACTAGGTCTGCGGCATTCCACATTGACACCCCGATAAACTGGTCACCATAATCAGTTGCAACTGACCACCGCAAAAAGGTGTAGTTGGTTTACCGAAAGAGATCATCAAAGTCTACACAGAAAGATTCAGGGGAAATCTCTATGAATAAATATGCTCGCCTCAGCCTGATCGCCACCGCCGCGCTCGCCATGGTTGCCTGCAGCAAACAGGAACAGCCGGCCTCGGGACAGGCCGCCTCCGCTCCTGCCCAAGCCGCTTCCGGCGGCGACAGCTCCACCGTCAAGATCGGCCAGGTTTCGCCGATGTCGGGTCCGATCTCCCACCTGGGCAAGGACAACGAATACGGCGCCAAGCTGGCCATTGAAGACCTGAACGCCCAAGGCGTCGAGATCGGCGGCAAGAAGGTCAAGTTCGAACTGGTGTCGGAAGACGACCAGGGCGACCCGAAAATCGGCACGCAAGTCGCGCAGCGCCTGGTTGACGCCGGCGTAGTGGGCGTCGTTGGCCACTTGAACTCCGGCACCACCATCCCGGCCTCCAAGATCTACTCCGATGCCGGCATTCCGCAAATCTCCCCGTCCGCCACCAACCCGGACTACACCAAGCAGGGCTTCAAGACCACCTTCCGCGTGATCGCCAACGACGTGCAGCAAGGCAAGGCGCTGGGCGAGTTCGCCACCAAGGAGCTGAAGGCCAAGAAGATCGCCATCATTGACGATCGCACCGCCTACGGCCAAGGCCTGGCCGACCAGTTCGAGGGTTCGGTCAAAGCCAATGGCGCGGAAGTGGTCAAGCGCGAGTTCACCAACAACACCGCCACCGACTTCAACGCCATCCTGACCTCGATCAAGTCCACCAAGCCTGACCTGGTGTTCTACGGCGGCATGGACGCGCAGGCCGGCCCGCTGGCCAAGCAGATGCAGCGCCTAGGCATCAAGGCCAAGCTGATGGGCGGCGACGGCTGGCAGACTCCGGAGTTCATCAAGCTGGCCGGCGACGCTTCCGATGGCCAATACGCCTCCAGCTGCGGCATTTCGCGCGACAAGATGCCGGGCTTCAAGGCCTTCGACGACAAGTTCAAGAAGGAATTCAACACCGACGTGCAGATCTACGCGCCGTTTGAATACGACGCCGTGATGGTGCTGGTTGACGCGATGAAGCGCGCCAAGTCCTCCGACCCGAAAGTCTATCTGCCGGAAGTGGGCAAGACCGACTATCAGGGCGTGACCGGCCACATCGCCTTTGACGACAAGGGCGACATCAAGAACGGCGCCGTCACCGTGTACCAGGTGAAGAACGGCAAGTGGGAAGTGGTGTCCACCGTCGGCGGCGAAGCCAAGTAAGCGCAGAGATGGAAACAGAAAGAGGCGCCACCGGCGCCTCTTTTTTTTATTCCGCCGGATCCAGCGGCGGCCATGCCCGCCCATCAATCGCGGAAGCTGACCTGCTGCTTCATCATCGCCGCCATCGCGGCTTTCTGAATGTCTTCCGAGATCAGCATCGCCGCGTTCCATCCCGCGACAAACTGCAGCCCATCGGCCACGCTGCGATCGCGGCTGTAGTTCATCACTTCCTTGGTGCCGCGCACCGCCAGCGGGGACTTGCCGGCAATCAGCCAGGCGCTTTGCATGGCGGCGGCCAGCAGGGCCTCTTCGTCCGCCAGCACCCGGTTGACCAAGCCGACATCCAGCGCCTCGTCCGCCACCACATCGCGTCCGGTCAGCGCCATCTCGCGCGCCACGCCTTCCCCGACGACCCGAGGCAGCCGCTGCAAAGAACCGACATCCGCCACCATGCCGATATCCACTTCGCGCACGCCGAATACCGCATCCTTGGCCGCCAGGCGGAAATCCGCGGCCAGCGCGATGTCCAGCCCGCCGCCCAGACAGGCGCCGTGGATCGCGGCGATCACCGGCTTGCGGCAACGCTCCAGGCTGCTCACGCAGTCCTGCAGGTCCAGAATGAGGCGGCGCAGCTTGTCGCGCTTGCGCGCCTCGCATTTGTCGTCGATCTGCGACTGCAGCCCCACCATCATGGTCAGATCGATGCCGGAGCAAAAGTGCTTGCCGTTGCCAGCCAACACCACCACCCGCACCGAAGGCTCGCCATCGGCCCAGTCCATGGCGCTGCGCAAGTCCTGCCACATCTGCCAATTCAAAGCATTGGCCTTGTCGGCGCGATTGAAGCGGATCAGCGCCACCTTGTCGTCAAGCTCAACCGTCAGCGTTTGCAAAGAGATCATGCCGCGCTTACCTCGGGACGTTTTTTGGGAATCCAGGCCCACAGCATCTCGCAGACGATGGGCGACTCGCCCGATTCGTCGGTGACGTTCACGGCAACCAGCACTTCGCCCTTGTCCTGATCGTACATGGACTGGATCTGTTGCGGGGTCAGCGTCGCCACGGCTCGCATATCGCCCTGCGAGCGCTTGATGTAGTTGACCTTCATCGATTTGAGCAGCATCAGCTTGTCGTCGGGCATATTCATCCCCACCACAAAGCCGGTGGAGGTTTCCGCCAGCAAGGCCATCGCCGCCGCATGGACGCCGCGGATATGGTTCTGCACTTTCTTGCGATTGCGGATCGATACCGTCAGCCGGTCATGGCCGACTTCCTCGAAGCGCAGGCCCGCGGTGGCCAGGAACGGGACGATCTTGCCGAACATCATCGACAGCACAGGCCGGCGCCAGCCTACCGGCAACTTGCCGACTTTGTCCGCGATACGACTCATGCTGTTCTTGCGATACTCCATGCTACCCCCTCTATTATGGTTCTCGTGTCGTTATATTTGTTTCAGGCCCAGCATCACCCTTGCCTGCTCCTTCAACAGCGGCAATGCGTTCTCGTCGATGCGCGCCAACTGCAAGCCGCCCTGCAGCGCGGCGAACAGCAGCATGCCTACCGCTTCCGGGGTGCCGGCATAGCGCATGGCGCCGACTTCGCGGCCCTTGCGCACGATGGCCACCGCCCACTGCCGCATCTCGTCGATGAAGGCGGCGGCTTCCTGCCGCATGTCTTCCGGCAGCGTTTGGAATTCGGTGCTGAAAATTCCGCTGGGGCAGATCTGCTTGCGTTGCTGGTAATACTGGTCCGACAGTCCGAAGTAGCTTTCCAACTGCTCGGCTGCGCCCCAGCCGGCCTGCTGCTCGATAAAGCGTTGAAAACGCCGGCGATAGCGCTGGATCAACGCCACCCCCAGATCGTTTTTTTTGGGAAAATGGTAATGGATGGCGGCATTGCGCACACCCAGCTCGCTGCTGATGTGCTGGTAACTGAAACCGTTGAAGCCGCGCGTCAGCAGCAACTCCTCGGCCAGATCGAGAATGCGCTTGCGGGTGTCGGTTTTGCTGTCGGAACCATTATGCATCGAAACACTCTACTTACTGGTTAGTAAGGTGTCAATCGCCGCTCCCGCTGCGGCGTTCCTCTGTCCGGAGCGGTGCCACATAAACTAAAATGATGGCTGCTCCTATTCCCGAAACGCGCGCCCCGCGCGCCCATTCTGCCAAAACATGACCGAACACATTGCTCCCGATCTGGAATCCGCCCTGCGCCGCCTGTGCCGCGAACCCGGCCAGACCGAAGCCCTGGCGGGGCTGATCGCCGCGCTGCGACCCGATAAGCGACAAGCGCCTCAACAGGCGACCATCAGCCTGCAGGCGCTGTCCTTCCTGCTGGAACATCACGCCGACTACCGCCAGGCATTGCGGCAGTCGCTCAGCACGCTGCTGGCGGAGAGCCGGCAGATTCCGCTGTACACCGAGGCCGGCATTCTGGCCAATGACGGCTTCGGCGCCACCCTGCTGCACCGCCTGGGCGAGCGCATGCTGCCCATGCCCTACAACCCCGACTCCCTGCGCGACCGCTTCGGCCTGCTGTTCAACCGACAGGATGATTACCAATGGCTGGGCGCGGTGCCGGACGTCACCTGGCACGCCCTGTGGCGCGCCATGGCCTGGCATGAAACGCCGCGCCAGGACAGCGAGCGCCAGACGCGCCTGCAATTGCTGGAATCAGTGCAGGTGCTGTCGGCGCGCATCACCGCCATCGGCCTGGAGCCGGAACTGGTGCGGGTGTGTCCGGAAGTGGAACGCTTCGCCTCGCCTTTCATGCACCTGAACGCCGAAGTGCAGCGTTACGTCGACAGCTATCGGCAGGCGCTGGTGGATGGCGTGCCGCCGCCGGAAGACGAAAAACAGGTGCTGGTGCTGCTGGAGCAGTGCGAGGCCATCCTGGGCCGGGTACGCAAAAACGCCGCGCGCTACGGCATCTCAGTCAATCTGACCTATCACAGCCTGCGCCTGGCGCAAAGCATCGCGCGGCTGCGCGCGCTGCTGGAGCTGCTATCTCCGGAACATGATCCGGCGCAGCGACCGCAGCTGTTCCGCCTGCTGGTGGATTTCGCCCGCGCCGAAAACCGCAAGTACAGCGTGCGCGACCTGTTCAAATCCAATACCGAACTGCTGGCGCTGCAGGTAACCGAGCACGCCGGCCGCCACGGCGAGCATTACATCGCAGAAGACCGCCGCGACTGGTCCAAGATGGGCAAGGCGGCGATGGGCGCGGGCTTCATCGTCGGCTTCATGGCCCTGATCAAGCTGATGCTGGCGCGCGGCCACCTTCCGCTGCTGTGGGAGGGCATAGGCTTTGGCCTGAACTACGCCATCGGCTTCATCATCGTGCAGATCCTGCACTTCACCATCGCCACCAAGCAGCCGGCCATGACGGCGGCCCGGTTGGCCGCGGTCTTGCATGAACAACACGGCCGCAAGAAGCAGCTGGAACAACTGGCGGAGCTGATCGTCAAGGTGGTGCGCACCCAGTTCGTCGCCATCATGGGCAACGTGATGCTGGCCATCCCGACGGCGGCGCTGATCGCGCTGGGCTGGAACGCGCTGTTCGGCGCGCCGGTGGTCGACGCTGCCAAGGCGCAAAAGCTGCTGCACGAGATCGATCCCATCCACAGCCTGGCACTGCCGCACGCCGCCATCGCCGGGATATTCCTGTTCCTGTCTGGCCTGATCGCCGGCTACTACGACAACAAGGCCATCTACCGGCGCATTCCGGAGCGGATCGCCGGCCACCGCCTGCTGCGCAAGGTGCTGGGAGAGAACCGCGCCTGGCGGCTTGGGCATTACATCGAGCATAATCTGGGCGCGCTGGCCGGCAACTTCTACTTCGGCATGTTCCTGGGTCTGACCGGCACCATAGGCACCATCCTGGGCCTGCCGCTGGATATCCGCCACATCACCTTCTCGTCGGCGAACCTTGCCTTCGCCACCGTGGCGCTGGATTTCCAGGTGCCGCTGACCGTCGTGCTGCTGGGCGTCGCCGGGGTAGCCTTGATCGGCGTGGTCAACCTGGCGGTCAGCTTCTTCCTCGCGCTGTGGGTGGCGTTGCGCTCGCGCAAGCTGTCCGGTTCGCTGCTGCTGCCGCTGATTCCCATGCTGGCCAAGAGCTTCCTGCGCCAGCCGCTGCGCTTCTTCATCCCTCCCGCTTCTGTGGCGCCGGCCGCGGAAGCCGAAACTGCGCCGGCCGACACCACCAAGAACTGACCCGCGCCAGGCGCTAGCGCATACGCTGGCGCTTGGTTCGTCATGCCAGAATCTAAGTTCTAACGCAGACAATCGGCGATCTTCTAGTTATAAATACCTAGGATACTGATCTCTCGAACCCGGCGAGTTGCGCAGGATGGCTCGCCCGGTCGCCACCGGCCTGCCGAGGTAGCCATGGATTTGGAACAAGAACTAGCCAACCACGCCGAGTTGAAACAATGCCTGAAAGAAGCGCTGTCCAGGCAGAACACCCTGGATGCTGATACGGTCTCCCGTGACGACCGCTGCGAACTGGGCCAATGGCTGCACAGTCATGCCAAAGGCGCCTATGGCGGCCTGGGCATCCTGCAGACCTGCATCAGCCGCCATGCCATGCTCCATCGCGAAGCCGGCCAGATCGCGCGCCTGATCAATCAGCGCCGGTTTCAAGACGCGGCGCGCGCCTTGGACGATGATGCCCTGGATGTGGCGATCAGCGCGGCCGCTTCGTCAATCCACCTGCTGCGGCAGGCGATAGGCGAGGACAAGCCAGAGTCCGCATGAACATCACGGCCGCGTTTGGATGCGGCTTTCCAGAATCGATGATGCAGCCAGTGCGCCCCGCCTCATCAAGCCTGGCGAGCCGCCCCTAACTTCGCCTAGCCAGCTGCGCAGACAAGGCCATCGCCGCCCGCCAGGCAAAGGCATAGATGGAAAGCTGCGGATTGGCGCCTATGCTGGTGGGAAATATCGAACCATCCGCCACCGTCAGATTGCGCCATGACCAGTGGCGTCCATGGTCATCGACCACGCTGCGCGCCGGATCGTCGCCCATCGCCATGCCGCCCATGACATGGGCGCTGACTAACTTGGCCTGCAGCGCCTGCAAGGGCAGTGCCTCTATCATCGCCTTGGCCTGGCCAAGACGGCTTGCCGGATTGGACTGCTCGTGCAAGGGCAGCACGATTTTCGCGCCGGCCGCGAACTGTATCTCCGCCATCGCCAGCCAACTGCGCCGCACGCCATCCCACAACACGTCATTCAGCGGATAATCAAGCAGCGGCGAGCCATCGCCGCGCAGCTTCACTTCGCCGCCGACGCTGTCTTCATTGAAGCCATCACGCAGCAGCGCCAAGGTGGCATGCAGATGCGGAAACTTGCGCCACAGCCCGGCCTGCTCCGGGCCGAAGCCCGGAAACGTCACGCTGGCGAGCAAAGGATGGATAGGCGGCACCTCCAGCTTGAAGCCAAGCGGGCCATCCAGCGGCTGGGTATGCATGTAATGGTCGGAATAGACGGTTTGCGGCGCGCCATTGTAAGGCTCCACCCGCTCCGGCATCAGCGCTGCAGACAGCGCCACCGGATGCAGAAAGGTGCGTTTTCCGGTCAAGCCGGACGGGTCGGCCAGTCCGCTGCGCAGCATGATGGCGGGCGTGCCGATCGCGCCGGCCGCCAGCACCACATGGCGCGCGCGCACCGACAATGTGCGCCCGCTGGGCGTAACCCCGTCGGCCGACAGCAGGCTGCCCTGCACCTCGGCGATGCGGCGCTGCGCCTGGTCAGGCTGCAAGCGGTCTACCCGAGCCCGCGTCAACAGCCGCGCGCCCTTGTCCAGCGCGGCGGGAATACAGGTCACCAGCATGGATTGCTTGGCATTGGTCGGACAACCCATGCCGCAATACCCCAAATTCCAGCAACCGCGCACATTGCGGCTGATCCGGGCGTGGCGCAGCCCCAGCGCCAGACAGCCGCGCTCCAGCACCAGATTGTTGGCGTTCGGCTCACCCTGCCAAGGCGCGATGCCCAGCCGCTGCTCGACTTTGTCGAACCACGGCCGCATGGCGTCTTCGCTGAGAGCCGTCAGGCCGTGCTGATCCCGCCACCAGCGCAGAGTATCGCCCGGCGTACGGAACGAACTGGTCCAGTTGACCGTGGTGCCGCCGCCAACCGCGCGGCCCTGCAGAATCGATATGCCCTTGTCCGCTGTCTGGCGCGCGGCCGATTCCTGGTACAACTGCGGATAGGCTTTCGCCTCGCTCAAGCGGAAATCGGACGAACTATACAGGCCGCCTTCTTCCAGAATCAGCACATCCAACCCGGCCTGGCTCAGCACCTCGGCCGTGATGCCGCCGCCGGCACCGCTCCCTATGATCACCACATCGGCTTCCAGCTTGAGATCCTGGCGCTGCGCCGCGCCATCGATGACCTTCCAGCCTCCCGCGATGCCCTGCCGTATGGGATCGACTATTTTATCGCTCACGGCAAACGCTCCATCACCATGGCAGGCTGCTGATAGCCTATGGCCGCCCAGCTTGCCGGGTTTCCATACCAGGCGGCATTGATCAATTGATGGAGTCCTTGATAGGCGCTGCGCAGCAGCAGAAAGCGGCTGTTGCGCCAGCTTTGCAGAAAGCTGGCCAGCGCATCCGGCGCAGCCTGCCCCCACGGCGCGGGCACGCCGGCCAGCCAACGCCTTGCCCAACGATTGCCCAACAGATCAAACAGCTGCCGCACTTCGTCGCGGCTGGCCGGCGGCAGTCCGGCCACCGCCTGGTCCACGCCCGCGACAACGGCGGCCAGCGGCAGGTCACGAAGCCCCAGCATCACCGGCGCCAGCGCGGCGATGATCTGCGCATCCGCCGGCCGCAGCCAGCGCAGCGCGCCCCATTCCGTTTGAGCCGAGTCTTCGACTGCCGGCGCCGCCAGATAGCCTGCCAGCGCCAAGGCCGCCGCGCCCAGCGCGCCCGTCTGCAAAAACTGTCGTCTGCTTGGCATGTCAGCGCCGCAACATCAACTTCAACATCCACTCCACCAGGCGGCCATAAGGCGGCCGGGTCATCCAGGTGCCGGCCAGACGGCTCTGCCGGAATACCGGCTTGAGCTTGGAAAAGGTCAGAAAACCCTCGCGCCCATGGTAATGCCCCATGCCGGAAGGGCCAACGCCGCCGAACGGCAGGCTCTCCTGCACCACATGCAGCAGGGTGTCGTTGACGCTGACGCCGCCTGAAACCGTTTCTTTCAGCACCCGCTCGACGCGCAAAGCGTCATCGTCGAACAAATACAAGGCCAGCGGCCGCGGCCGGGCGTTGATATAGGCCAGCGCCTCGTCGAACTTGTCGTAGCTGACCACCGGCAGGATGGGGCCAAAAATCTCCTCGCGCATCAACTCGCAGTCATCCGGGCAGTTTTGCACCAGCGTCAACGGCAGCTTGCGGCTGCCCTCCGCCGCCTCGCCGTCGGGGCTCAGGCTCTCGATGCGGGCCCCGGCCTGGCGGGCGGCATCCAACCAGCATTGCAGCCGGCTGTAATGCCGTTGATTGACGATGGCGCTGTAATCCGGGTTGTCCGCCAGCGTCGGATACATGCGCTTGGCGGCGGCGCGGATCTCCTCGAGCAGCGCCTCGCAATCCTTGGCATTGACCAGCAGATAATCCGGCGCCACGCAGGTCTGCCCGGCGTTCAGCATCTTGCCGGCGACGATGGCTTCCGCCGCGCGTTTGAGATTGGCGCCGCGCGCCACCAGCGCCGGAGACTTGCCTCCAAGCTCCAGCGTCACCGGCGTCAGGTTTTCTGCCGCCGCGCGCATCACATGGCGGCCTACCGCGGTGGAACCGGTGAACAGCAGATGATCGAACGGCAGCCGGGTGAAGGCCTGGGCCAGCTCGGCGTCGCCATTCACCACCGTCAGCAGATCATCGCCGAAATACTGCCGCGCCAGCTTTTGCAGCAGCTCGCCCGTGGCCGGCGTGTATTCGGACATCTTGACCATGACTCGGTTGCCTGCCGCCAGCGCAGCGGCGACAGGGCCAAAAGACAGAAACAGCGGATAATTCCACGGCACCACCACGCCGACCACGCCCAGCGGCTGCGGAATCACGCTGGCGCTGGCCGGTTGGAACCAGATGGAAACGCTGCGGCGGCGTGGCTTCATCCAGGTTCGCAAATGGCGACGGGCATGGCGCACTCCTTCCAGTGAAGGGAAGAGCTCCGCCAGGCGGGTTTCCACATCGCTGCGATGACCGAAATCGCGGCTGACGGCGTCAACCAGCGCCTGGCGGTTTTCCTGCATCAAGCGTTCCAACGCGGCCAGCCAGGCGCGCCGGGTTTCCGCTGACGGATACGGCGCCGCCCGCGCGACGGCCTTGAGCCGGGAAAACGACTCGAGCAGCGCGCTCTCGGCTTCTGTGGGCATTTTGATGGCGTCCATGTATGATCCTTCTTGCTTGCAAGAGCCGAACAACCGTTTAGAGTTCGCGCTCTAGCCTAGATTAGCACCAGCCCCCTCGCCTGTCACTATGCCGGCCGCTTATGTCTCAGTCCAAACAGCCACGCGGCCTCGTCCGTAGTATCATCGTCGGCAGTATCGCCACTCTAGCCATCGCCTGACTCCATGCTGATCGATTTCTTTTACGCGCTGCGCAATGCCGGCCTGCCGGTCACCCTGAAAGAATTCCTGCTGCTGTTGGAGGCGCTGCAACGCAATGTCGCCTTCGGCAATCTGGATGAGTTTTACTATCTGTCGCGGGCCGCCCTGGTCAAGGACGAAAAATACTTCGACCGCTTCGACCAAGTGTTCGGCCATCACTTCCAGGGGCTGGAAATGGCGCTGGATGACCTGCAGCGCGCCATTCCCGAGGACTGGCTGCGCAAGCAGGTGGAAAAATATCTCAGCGAAGAAGAAAAGCGGCAGCTGCAGGCCATGGGCTGGGACAAGCTGATGGAAACCCTGCGCCAGCGGCTGGAGGAGCAAAAGGAACGCCACCAGGGCGGCAACAAGTGGATAGGCACCGGCGGCACCAGCCCGTTCGGCGCCTGGGGCTATAACCCGGAGGGCGTGCGCATAGGCCAGAACCAGTCGCGCCACCGCCGCGCGGTGAAGGTGTGGGACCAGCGCGAATTCCGCAACTTCGACGACAAGACGGAATTAGGCACCCGCAACATCAAACTGGCGCTGCGCCGGCTGCGCGAGTTTGCCCGCGACGGCGCCGAAGAAGTGCTGGATCTCGACGCCACCATCGCCGCCACCGCTCGCAAGGCCGGCATGCTGGATATCAAGATGCAGCGCGAACAGCACAATAGCGTCAAGGTTCTTGTGCTGTTCGACGTGGGCGGCTCGATGGACGACCATATCCGCGCCTGCGAGGAACTGTTTTCCGCCGTAAAGACCGAATTCAAGCACCTGGAGTATTTCTACTTCCACAACTGCGTCTACGAATCGGTATGGAAGGACAACAACCGCCGCCACAGCCAACGCTTCCCCACCTGGGATCTGATCCACACCTTCGGCCGCGACTACAAGCTGATCATCGTCGGCGACGCCAGCATGAGTCCGTACGAAATCACCTTCCCCGGCGGCAGCGTCGAGCACATGAACGAGGAATCCGGCGAAGTCTGGCTGCGCCGGCTGCTGGAGCACTTCAAACACGCCGTCTGGCTCAACCCCTTGGCCGAAGAAGCCTGGCCCTACACCCAGTCTGTGAGCATGCTGAAGCAGCTGATGGGAGAACGAATGCATCCGCTCACGCTGGCTGGACTGGACCAAGCGATGCGCGATCTGAAAAAAACCGCCGCTCCGGTCAAAAATTAACGTCGGCACACAAATTTTTGCTTGAGTCCCAAGCAAGTTGTAGCCCAGAATGAACTCAGAGGCGGCCACACATGATCCGAAACCCGCCTCGGATTCAGCCACGGGGAGTCATACCATGCAAATCCTTCTTTTAGCCGCCCTGTTCATTGCGGTGATCGCTGTCGCCAAATTGCTGGCTACCCCGGTTCAACAGCAAGGAAAGCTGGTGCCGATCCGCATCCGGACTGACGAGCAAACTCGTCGCCGCCGCTGATCCCATCGCGTCTTGTCCCGCAAAAGCGCGCCTCTGGCGCGCTTTTTTGTTGCTGCCGCGCCAAGCACGCATTGCAAACCGCTTGAAATACAAATTCACATGTCTTCTTAAAGCTGCAACACAATCACGACTGATTGCCACTAGAATGGCCGCGCATTAAAACAATGTCATTCATAACCGCAAAGGATCATGTCGTGAAGAAACTCGTTCTTGCTGCCTGTCTGCTCGCCCTGCCCCTGGCCGCCCTGGCCGACGCCAAATCCGACTGCCGCGCTGCCGCCGGCAGCTACCTGACCGGCACCGTGGTGAGCGGCCCCAGCTATGCCTATGGCCAGAACCTGAATGGCGTGGAGCTGTCGCACACCCACGTCCGCCTGAAAGCGGACCAAGACGGCCGCACCTATGACGTAGCCATGGACAATGTATTCGCCTCCGGTTATGACTCCGCCGGCGAAGACGTGCCGTACCCGCTGAACACCATCCAGGCCGGCGACCGCCTGCAACTGTGCGGCCAGCTGTATACCAGCGGCGTCGGCATCCACTGGGTGCATACCAATTGCGGCGCGCAGCCCACTCGCCGCCAGCCCAATGGCTGGGTCAAGAAGATCAATGCCGATGGTTCGGTCAGCGGCAACTACGAAGCGAATACCGAATACTGCCAGCTGTGGCCGTAAGCCCGCCTCTGCGGCAGCCATGAAAAAAGCGCACCCGAGGGTGCGCTTTTGCTTGGCCAGCCAGACAGCTTAGAAGTCCCTTTGCGGCACCAGCACGGTCCGGTTGCCATTGCTTTCCATCGGGCTGACGATGCCGGCGGCTTCCATTTCCTCGATCAGCCGAGCCGCGCGGTTGTAGCCGATGCGCAGATGGCGCTGCACGCCCGAAATAGACGGTTTGCGCGTGCGCAGCACGATCTCCACCGCCTCATCGTACAGCGGGTCGGTTTCCGTCGCCGCCTGCGCCTTGGCGGTGGCGGCGGCCGACTCCTCGTCCGCTTCGCTTTCTCCGGTCAGCAAGCCTTCTACATAATCCGGCTCGCCAAACTGCTTCAAGTGCTCCACCACGGCATGCACTTCGTCGTCGGTGACGAAGGCCCCGTGCACGCGCTGCGGATAGCCGGTGCCGGGCGGCAGGAACAGCATGTCGCCCTGTCCCAGCAGCGATTCGGCGCCCATCTGGTCCAGAATGGTCCGGCTATCCACCTTGCTGGACACCTGGAAGGCGATCCGCGTCGGAATATTGGCCTTGATCAGGCCGGTGATCACGTCCACCGAAGGCCGCTGAGTGGCCAGAATCAGGTGGATGCCGGCGGCGCGGGCCTTCTGCGCCAGGCGCGCGATCAACTCCTCGATCTTCTTGCCGGCCACCATCATCAAGTCGGCAAACTCGTCGACCACCACCACGATGAAAGGCAGCTTGTCCAATGGCTCCGGCGTTTCCGGCGTCAGGCTGAACGGATTGTCGATGCGCCGCCCGGCTGCCGCGGCTTCCGCCACCTTCTGGTTGTAGCCGGCCAGATTGCGCACGCCCATGGCGCTCATCAGCCGATAGCGGCGCTCCATCTCGCCCACGCACCAGTTGAGCGCGTTGGCGGCCAGCTTCATATCGGTCACCACCGGCGCCAGCAGGTGCGGAATATCGTTGTAGACCGACAATTCCAGCATCTTCGGGTCGATCATGATGAAGCGCACTTCATCCGGCGTGGCCTTGTACAGCATGGACAGAATCATCGCGTTGACGCCCACCGACTTGCCGGAGCCGGTGGTGCCCGCCACCAGCAGGTGCGGCGCCTTGGCCAGATCCATCACCACCGGCTCGCCGGTGATGTCCTTGCCCAGCGCCAAGGTCAAGCGCGAGGCATTCTGCTGAAACACGTCGGCGCAGAAGATTTCCGACAGGCGGATCATCTGCCGCTTGGGATTCGGCAACTCCAGCCCCATGCAGGTCTTGCCCGGTATGGTTTCCACCACGCGGATCGATGCCAGGCCCAGCGCGCGCGACAGGTCTTTCATCAGGTTCACCACCTGATTGCCGCGCACGCCCACCGCCGGCTCCACCTCGTAACGGGTGATCACCGGGCCGGCGTAAGCATCCACCACGCTCACCTTGACCTTGAACTCGGCGCACTTCTCCTCGATCACGATGCCGCGTTCGATCAATTCGTCCTGGCTGCACGCTTCCTGGACGCCATCGGCCGGCCGCAGCAAATCCAAGCCCGGCAGCATGGCGTCATCGTAGCTTGACCGCGGGACCGGCTCCGGCGCAAGCGCCGACTCCGATTGCGGCGCGTTGTCGGCAACGGGCGCCGGCATCGCAGCGGCCGGCTTGTCGATCAAGACCCAGGGCAAAGAAACAGCGGGCTCGGCTTCAGCCACCGGAGCAGCCCCTTCTTCTTCGGCGGATGTGGCGACGGCAAGCGGTTGCGGCGCAGTTTCCGAGATGGCTTCAGCCTGCGACGGAACGTCCGCCTCAGGCTCCGATGCCGGCTCAACTACCGGCGCCTCCATCAGCACCCACGGCATGGGCGTGGCAGCCAGGCTGGAGGCAGCCGCCGCCAGGGTCGGGGCGGCAGGTTCGATACCCGCGGGCGCGGGGGCTTTCCGCTCACTTTCCGGCTTGACGTCAGATGGCGACGGCAACACCTCGCGGGTCTGCGGCCAGCGCCACGGCGTGCGCATGGCCGTCGTCTCGACGCGCTCCGACGCCACAGGCGCCGGCAGCGGTGCCAGTCCCGGAGCCACCGATGGCTCAAACGTCGTCGGCTCGAGCGCGGCCTCAACATCACCGTCCATACGGGCAACGGCCTCCGATGCGGCGGGCTGCGGCTCCGCCGCCTGCTCTTGAACAGAGGATTCATCAATCGCGCCCAACACCGGCCAAGGCTCGGCGGAGGCGCCGTCTGCCTCGACCTGGAGGGGCATCGGCGACTGCAGCGCTGGCTCGGCTCCACTTTCAGCCTGCGGCGTTGCGTTGACTACAATCGGCTCGCGAGGAGCGGCATCTCCGGGAGTGGCTTGGGCAGGCTGTGGCGGCGTCTCGGTCGGCGTGATGCGCCATATAGGGTCTGCGCTGATTCTCGGCGCCGCCGGTTCCGGCTTGCGCAAGTGCTCCAACACCACCAGGGGGCGGACCGGCTCCGGCTTGGCCTCCGGTTTGGATCGCGGAATCGGCACCAGCTCCACCGGCGGCAGCGGCCTGGGGGCAGGTTCGGGAGCGCGCCGATGCGCATGCAGATTGGCCACGGCGGCGCGCACTTCCTGGCTGGCTATCGTCGGCAAGGGTTTCTCATCCTTGCCCGCCGGCTCGATGCCGCGCACGCGTTGGCGGCGTCGATAATCCTGCCGCATATTGCTTTGCATTTCAGACAGGCCGATTACCGGCAGATCACTGGACTCGGGCAGGCGCGGCTGCTGGCGTGGCTTCTTGCGGTGCTCGCGGGAAAGCTCCAGCGTCGGCAGATCCGCTGGCGGAGCGCTGAACTGCGGCGGCCGCCGCTTAGGCAACGTGATGGTTTCGCGGGGCTTTTCCGCGCTGGCATGGAATGGGGCCGGACGCTGACGGGGAGCGGGCCGCGGCGTGGCGAGCGGCGGCTCAGGCGTAGCGGGCGCGGCGCGTGACGGCTCCGCAGCCGCGACCTGCGCCGCTGGCTCGCGGGGAGGCTTCGGCGCCATGGCAGGCTCATCTTCCGACGGCCGCTCGGCTTCTTCTGCGAAATAATCCGGCTCGTAACGCTCGGCGCGCCCCTCCACGCCGAGCACACTATCCAGCTTTTGCTTCAAGCGGTCCAGCGGCATCCGGCCGCTCTTGATCAGCCAGCCGGCCAGCCCCAGCAATACCAACGCAATGACTACAAACCACACAATCGCAAACCCCGAATCGAATCCGCCCGCGCCTGGCGCGCGGCAGTATTATTCATGGCAGCCTGATGATGGGATGCATCCGCCAAGCCGCCTGTCACTTTATGTCCGAATTGTAACGGTTTTACCGGCGCGGCGGCAGCGGGCATGCCTAGCCCCGCGCTAAATCAGCGCCAGATCAGCGCCTGCACGGCGATCGCGAACAAAGCGGCGATCACATCGTCGATCATCACGCCGAAACCGCCGCCGACACGCTGATCAAACCAGCGGATCGGCCATGGCTTGACGATGTCGAATAACCGGAACAGCGCGAAAGCCAGCAACCAGCCCGCCCAGGCGGCTGGCGCAAAGGCCAGCACCAGCAGCATGCCCACCACTTCGTCCCAAACGATGCCGCCATAGTCATGCACGCCCAGCGCTTTGCCGGTGACATCGCAAACGTAGACGCCGATCAGAAACAGCGGC
>NZ_PPTF01000060.1:139277-206428 GCF_002902845.1 Chromobacterium sinusclupearum | reverse complement strand
TGCGCAGCAGAAAACGCCAGTCCGGCGTAATGTTCAGCGTTTCAGCCGAAGTGGTCATAACCATCCTTGTCCAATTTGATTTCCACGCCGGCCGAATCCAGCAGCCGCGCGCCCTTCCCCGCCACAATCCGTCCGATGCGGCTGACGCGGCAGCCGCGCGCCGCTGCGGCCGCTTCAATGGCGGCGCGTTTGGCTGGCGTGGCAGTGAACACCAATTCGTAATCGTCGCCGCCGGCCGCCAGGCAGGCCAGAAACTCGCCGCGCCGCGCTTCCAGCGCAGGATGCGACGGCAACGCATCGGCCCAAACCTCGGCAGCGACGGCGGATTCGTCGAGAATATGTCCCAAGTCCGCCATCAAACCGTCGGACACGTCGGCCGCGGCATGAGCCAGCGGCAGCAAGGCCGCGCCCAGCGCCAAACGCGGCTCGGGGTATTCGAGTTTGTAACGAGCGGCGGCCAACAGTTCCGCGTCATTTACATTCAGCCAACCCAAGCGCTGCCGCACCGACAAGGCGCCCAAGCCCAATTCGCCGGAGACCCAGATGTCGTCGCCGGCTTTTGCGGCGGCGCGGCGCAAGGCCTGTCCGGCAGGCGCCTCGCCCAATATCGTGACCGAAAGCGTCAACGGACCGCAGGTGGTGTCGCCGCCTATCAGCTCTACGCCATGCGCGTCGGCCAGCGCCAGGAAACCCGCGGCGAACTCGGCCACCCAAGCCTCATCGGCCTTGGGCAGCGCCAGAGACAGCAAAGCCCAGCGAGGGCGCGCGCCCATTGCCGCCAGATCGGACAGATTGACCGCCAGTGCCTTGTGGCCCAGCGCGCGCGGCGCGACGTCGGCGAAGAAATGCCGCCCCTCCACCAGCATGTCCACCGACATGTGCAGATCATGGCCCGGCGTCGGCCGCACGATGGCGGCGTCGTCGCCGACACCCAATAGCGCCGATGGCGCCGGCCGCTTGAAATAACGGCCTATCAGTTCAAACTCGTTCATGGCCCCTCACGCAAAAACACCCGCCTGCGGCGGGTGTCGTCGATGGCGGCACGCCGCGAGGCGCTACGCTCAGTCCTGTTTGCGGCGCTGCTTCTGCGCCAGCACTTCGTCGCCGCGCACATCGGCGGCCAGCTTGTCCAGCACGCCATTGACGAATTTGTGGCCATCGGTGCCGCCAAAGGTCTTGGTGATTTCGATGGCTTCATTGATGATCACCGGATACGGCGTTTCCGGGCTTTGCGTCAATTCCAGCGCGGCCATCAGCAGCACGGCGCGCTCCACCGGACTGACTTCGTCGTCCGCGCGCTCGTAGTAGCGGCTGACCTGGGCAGACAGCGTTTCCACATCCTTCAACACGCCGTACAGGATGCCGCGAAACAGCGCCTCGTCGGCCTTGACGAAATATTCGTTCTCGCGCAGGTGTTTTTCGATCAGCGAAGCCGGGCGATCCGGATTCAGCTCCCATTCGTAGATGCCTTGCACGGCGAATTCGCGTGCGCGGCGGCGAGCGGTTTTCATGGTGGCGATTCCTTGGAAAGAACAAGGGAAGCGCGCGATGCGCCTCCCTGTGATGGCTGGCGGCGACTGACTCAGCCGCGCAGCGTCTTGTGCAGATTGGCCATCTCTACCGCGACGCGAGCGGCGTCGCCGCCCTTTTCCTGCATGCGGACTTCCGCCTGCTCGTCGGTCTCGGTGGTCAGGATGGCATTGGCTACCGGGATGTCGAAATCCAGGCCGACGCGGGTGACGCCGGCGCCGGATTCGTTCGATACCAGTTCAAAATGATAGGTTTCGCCGCGGATCACCGCGCCCAGCGCCACAAGCGCGTCAAAGCGGCCGGTCTTGGCCATGGTCTGCAGCACCAGCGGCACTTCCAGCGCGCCCGGCACGGTAGCCAGGGTGATGTCCTGCTCGGCCACGCCCAGCTTGCTCAGTTCGGACAGGCAGGCGTCGCGCAGGCCGTGGCACACCGGCGTGTTGAAACGCGCCATCACGATGCCGATTTTCAGGCCCTTGCCGGACAGATTGGGTTCAATACGCTGGATAGCTTCAAACATCGGAAAGTCCTCGCGGCGAAAACACTAAGGAAAGCCGGCAATTGTAGCGCAAGCACGGCAATTAAGCCACGCCCGGACCGCCCTCGCCATCGACATGAAAATGGTGCGGCTGGCAGAAACTGGTCACTTCCAGCTCAAAACCGGTCATCGACGGCAGGCTGACCGGGCTGGACATCAGCCGCATCTTGCCGACGCCCAGCGCCTTCAGCATTTGCGCGCCGATGCCGAAAGTCTTGCTGTCCCACTTCTGCCGCGGCGGCTCCTGGCCCAGGGCGCGCTGCGCCAGGTCGGCGCCGGTTTCGTCGCGGTACAACAGCACCACTACGCCGCTTCCCTCTTCCTCTATGGTTTCCAGCGCATTGGGCAGCGTCCACGAGTGATGGCTGCACAGCGGCGCCAACATATCGATCACCGACAGCGGCTCGTGCACGCGCACCAGGGTGTCATGGTCCGCGCGGATCTTGCCCTTGCTCAGCGCCAGATGGGTGGCCGAGGTGGTGATGTCGCGGAACACGTGCAGATCGAAACAGCCGAACGGGGTATCGACCTCGCGCTGGCCCACTTTCTCCACCAGCGATTCGGTGCGGCTGCGGTACTGGATCAGGTCGGCGATGGTGCCGATCTTCAAACCATGCTCCTCGGCGAACTTCAACAGTTCCGGCAGACGCGCCATGGTGCCGTCGTCATTCATGATTTCGCAGATCACGCCGGCAGGCTCGGCGCCCGCCAGCATCGCCAGATCACAGCCGGCCTCGGTATGGCCGGCGCGCACCAGCACGCCGCCGTTCTGCGCCTTCAGCGGGAACACGTGGCCCGGCTGCACCAGGTCGCTGGCCTTGGCCAGCCGCGCCACAGCGGTTTGGATGGTATGGGCGCGATCGGCGGCGGAGATGCCGGTGGTGACGCCTTCGGCCGCCTCGATGGACACGGTGAAGTTGGTGCCGAAACTGGTGCCGTTGTTGCCGGTCATCATGGGCAGGTTCAGCAGCTTGCAGCGTTCCTCGCTCAGCGTCAGGCAGATCAAGCCGCGGCCATGCTTGGCCATGAAATTGATCGCCTCCGGCGTGACATACTCCGCCGCCATCACCAGGTCGCCTTCGTTCTCGCGGTCTTCCGCGTCCATCAGCACCACCATCTTGCCGGCCTTGATGTCGGCAATGATGTCTTGAATCGGGGATATGGCCATGCTCTCTTCCTTTGTCGGTTCGCCCGTTCTACGCGGGCAGCAGATCCAGCGCCCGGTATTCGCCGAGCTTCGCCACTTCGCCGTCGCGCAGCGCCAGCGGCCGATTGAACAGCGGGCCATCCACCACCAGCGTGTGGAATTCGCCCGCTTCGCCGCAGGGATCGACGCCCTCGGCCAGCATTTCTTCGATCAGGGCCGCGTCGAACACGCGGCCCAGCCATTTTTCATCCGCCAATGCCGTATTGACCATCACGATGCGGGCGACAAAGCCGGCGGCGACGAATTCGCGCGCCAGGTCGGCCCGCTTCTGTTGCCATAGCGGCAAAAAAGCGCGCAAGCCGGCCTCAAGGCAGACTTGCTCTTCCCATTCGCGATGCGCGTCGAGGTCGATGTCGCCAAACACCGCCAGCCTGACGCCGTCATCGGCGGCGCGGCGCAAGGCCTCGACGAAGACCTCGCGATAATCGCCCCAGCTCGCCCGCCCCAGGCGCTGCGGCAAACCCAGCGCCTCCGCCTGCATCGCCAGCACTTCCGGCCGCACGCCATGCGAACGCGAGCGTTCTCCGCTTTCATCGCACATGGTCAACAGCAGGACGGGCTTGACGCCCAGCCGCACCGCGCGCCACAGCGCGAGGCAGCTATCCTTGCCGCCGCTCCAAGAAGCCAGCGCCGGCTCGCCGGCCAGCATCACACCGCGTCTCCGCGCTGCGCCAGCACCCGCTCCACGGTGTCGACGATGGCCTGGGTTTGCGGATCGATCTCGATATTGATCTGATCGCCCGGCGCCCGGCCGGCGATATTGGTGCGTGTCAGCGTTTCCGGGATCAGATGGACGCAGAAGCGGCGGTTTTCAACCGCGCCTATGGTGAGGCTGATGCCGTCTATGCCGATATAGCCCTTGGTGAACACGTATTTTTTCAGGCCGGCCGGCAGCTCGAACCACACGGTGCGGTTGTTCGGCGATTCGATCACCTCCACCACCGTAGCCAGCCCCATCACATGGCCGGACATCGCATGACCGCCAATATCGTCGCCAAAACGCGCCGCGCGCTCGACATTGACCCCGTCGCCCACCCTCAGCGCGCCCAGATTGGTGACGCGCAGCGTTTCCTGCATCAGATCGAAGTGAACCCGATCGCCGTCAACGCGGGTGACGGTGAGACAGCAACCGTTGTGCGCCACCGAGGCCCCCAATTGCAAGCCGGGCAGCATGGCCTGCGGCAAACGTACGATGTGGGTCCGGAAATCCTGCTTTTCTTCGATGGCGACCACTTCGGCCACGCCCTGGACAATGCCGGTGAACACGGAACGCTCCTTCAATCTGCTTAAGTACCGTCATTGTACCCCGCTATCGCGCAGGCCGTCGCCATATTCGCAGCCTGAAATCCGCCGAAAAAGCCGCGACAACAGGATTTCCGTGGGGCGGCAAGTCCGGTAAAATAGTCGGCTTTATCGAATTCCAAGCAAGTCACCCCATGTCCGTCGAACTCGCCCGCATCGCCGAAGAAGTTGCGCACCGTCGCACCTTCGCCATCATCTCCCACCCCGACGCCGGTAAAACCACGCTGACGGAAAAACTGCTGCTGTTCTCGGGCGCCATCCAGATGGCAGGCACCGTGAAGGGCAAGAAGGGCGGCAAGTTCGCCACCTCCGACTGGATGGAGATCGAAAAACAGCGCGGCATTTCAGTGGCGTCGTCGGTAATGCAGTTCGACTACCGCGAGCACACGGTCAACCTGCTGGACACCCCGGGCCACCAGGACTTCTCCGAAGATACCTATCGCGTGCTGACCGCCGTGGACAGTGCGCTGATGGTGATCGACGCGGCCAAGGGCGTGGAAGAGCAGACCATCAAGCTGCTGAATGTCTGCCGCCTGCGCAACACCCCTATCGTCACCTTCATGAACAAGTGCGACCGCGAAGTCCGCGACAGCCTGGAACTGCTGGACGAAGTGGAAAACGTGCTGAAGATCCGCTGCTCGCCCATCACCTGGCCGATCGGCATGGGCAAGACCTTCCGCGGCGTGTACAGCCTGTTGAACGACGCGGTGATCCTGTTCGAAGCCGGCACCGAGAAGCTGGTATCCGACATCGAAGTGATCCAAGGCATAGACAACCCGCGCCTGGACGAACTGTTCCCACTGGAAATGGAACAGCTGCGCATGGAGATCGAACTGGTCAAGGGCGCGTCCAACGAGTGGAATCTGGACGAATTCCTGGCCGGCGAGCTGACTCCGGTCTTCTTCGGCTCCGCCATCAACAACTTCGGCGTGCGCGAGATCCTCAACGCGCTGATCGACTGGGCGCCGGCCCCGCAACAGCGCGACGCCACCGTGCGCAGCGTGGACCCGAAGGAAGCCAAGTTCTCCGGCTTCGTGTTCAAGATTCAAGCCAATATGGACCCGAAGCACCGCGACCGCATCGCCTTCCTGCGTGTCTGCTCCGGCCAGTTCGAGCGCGGCATGAAGATGAAGCATCTGCGCCTGAACCGCGAAATCTCCGCCAGCTCGGTGGTGACCTTCATGTCGCACGACCGCGAGATCGTGGAAGAAGCGTTTGCCGGCGACATCATCGGCATCCCCAACCACGGCAATATCCAGATCGGCGACAGCTTCTCCGAAGGCGAAGAGCTGGCTTTCACCGGCATTCCGTTCTTTGCGCCGGAAATGTTCCGCTCGGTGCGCATCAAGAACCCGCTGAAGCTGAAACAGCTGCAAAAAGGCCTGCAACAGCTGGGCGAGGAAGGCGCGGTGCAGGTATTCAAGCCGCACAGCGGCGGCGATTTGATCCTGGGCGCGGTCGGCGTGCTGCAGTTCGAAGTGGTAGCCAGCCGCCTGGCCGCCGAATACGGCGTGGACGCGATTTTTGAATCGGCCAGCATCTGGTCGGCGCGCTGGTTCACCTGCGACGACCGCAAGAAGCTGGATGAATTCGTCAAGACGCTGCAGATGAACATCGCCACGGATGCTGGCGGCAACCTGGCCTATCTGGCGCCCAACCGCGTCAATCTGCAGCTGACGCAGGAACGCTGGCCGGACATCGTGTTCCACGAGACGCGCGAGCACGCCGTCAAGCTGAACGACTAAGCAGCCCATGCGCACCTTCCTCGACCTGATCGCCTTCCTGCGGGAAAACTACTCGCACGAGATTACCCGCTCGCTGCTGCTGATTCTGACGCTGCTGATCATCCGCATCGTAGTCGACCGGCTCCTGGCGGCAAATCAGGGCGTGCCGGTCGAGGAGCGCCGCCGCTGGTCGGTCAACACCCGAAACGGCCTATTCCTGGCGGGACTAGCCGGCATAGGCTTCATCTGGGCCAATGAACTGCAGACGCTGGCCGTCTCCATGCTGGCCTTCGCCGCGGCGCTGATCCTGGCCACCAAGGAATTGATCATGTGCATCTCTGGCGGCGTCGTCCGCCAGATGTCGGACAGCTACAGCCTGGGCGATCATATCGAGATCGGCACGGTGCGCGGCCGCGTGGTCGACATCGGCCTGCTGTCGACCACCGTGATGGAAATCGGCCCCAATCACAGCTCGCACCAAATGACCGGCCGCGCCCTCACCTTCCCCAACAGCCTGCTGCTGTCCACGCCGGTGATACGGGAAAACTATATGGGCGAATACGTGATGCATATCATCAATGTGCCGCTCGCCTACACTGTGCCGCCAGCTCAGGCCGAGCGCCTGCTGATGGCGGCCGCGGAAAACACCTGCCTGCCGCATATGGAATTGGCGCGCCAGCACATGGAAGAAATGGCCAAACGCTACCTGGTGGACATCCCATCGGTGGAGCCGCGCATTTCCATTCAGCCCGTCGACGAAAAGCGCTATCAGTTGATCTTGCGCATCGCCATCCCCGCCCGCGAAAGGCAACGTATCGAACAGGCCGTCCTGCATCAGTTCATGGCCGACTGCTACCCGGCAGCCGCCGACTAAGAAATAGAGCAAGAACTCCAAACATCGTATACAATTGCGCTACGCGAAGCCCTCACCAGCCGGTGCCTCATGAGTAAAACCAGAATCAAAACCTACGACCGCATCATCCAGGAAAGCCTCAAGCTGTTTAATGAACAGGGCGAGCGCAGCATCACCACCAACCATATCGCAGCCCACCTGGGCATCAGCCCGGGCAATTTGTATTACCATTTCCGCAACAAAGAGGAAATCGTATATCAGATTTTCATAATGTACAGGGAGTTCATCAACCAGCGCCTGGCCGTGCCGGAAGACCGCAAAATGACGGTCGACGATCTGGTGAACTATCTGGACACCGCCTTCCTGGCGATGTGGCAGTTCCGCTTCATGTTCTACGATTTGCCGGGCCTGCTGGCGCGCAATCCGCAGATGCAGTCGGAGTACCACCAGTTCGTCAACACCGAGCTGAAGAACATACTGGGCGAACACTTCCGCGAATTCATCCGGCTGGGACTGTTGAAAATGGATGAAGAGGATATCGAGGCGGTCAGCATCAATATCTGGCTGGTAGTGAAATTCTGGTTCGCCTTCGAGCAGACATCCCGCCCCAAGGCGCCCATCACCGAGGAGTCCGGCCACCGCGGCGTCTTGCAGGTGCTAGCCCTGCTCAAGCCCTATGTGCAGCCGGAATACATGCACGCCTTCCGGTCTTTGTACGAAAGACACACTGCGCAAAAAACGTCATGACCAAAGCAACAAAGCCACCCTGGGGTGGCTTTGTTGTTTATGCTTTACCTCATGCGTCAGGCCGCCTGAGCCGCCCCCGGCACCAGGTAGTCACCCAGCTCGCCGGCGGCCAGCAGCTCGCGCAAATAATTGCCCGGCTTGGTGCCGATGTATTCAAGCTGACGCCCGCCCTGCCGCGCCACCGCGCCATCCGCGCACACTTCCATCTCCGCTTCCAGATTCCACTGCGTCGACGGCGCATCCGGGTCCACCGGTTCCAACGACACAGTCAAACGGAAGCGGCCATCGCGGGAACACACATCCAGCAATCCCAGCAGCCCCAAGTTGTTGCGGACATCGGCATCGTCCGCATCAAAAGCACCTGCAGTCAAAGCCTGCAGCACCAACACTTCAGGAAAAGTTGTAGTCATGGCTCTACCCCGAGGGTTCCCCCTCATAAACAAGCTATTGGATTATTGTGACTGCATCGCGCAAGGCTTGTGGCCCAGGCTCAGCAATCCGACATTCACTGATGTCTACCCTCATCATGCGGACAATTGCCTGCCGAGACAATGCCCACCTAGGGAAAACCCATACTCAAGGGATTAGAACTGTACTTTTGGACACTCACAACGTGGCTGTCCATGTCACACCAATCCCAACAAAATGACGAATGAAATAAAAATTCACATAAAAATTCATTCCGTTTGCTTTTCGCATGCCACTCAATTGAGAAAGCCCCGGCATGCCGAGGCCTTCATTCCACTCGCCCACCTGCGCGGTGGCAATTCGGCTCAGAACAATTTGTAGGCAATGTTGAGAATGGTCAGCAAACCAATGGCCGTGACGAAAACATTGTCCACACGCCCCCTGTATGCCGCCAACGCCGGCACTTTGCGGGTGGCGTACATCGGCAGCAGGCACAGCAGCGAGGCGATGATGGGCGCGCCCATGGCCTCGATGAGATCCAGGATGTTGGGGTTGACGTAAGCCACCAGCCAGGTGGAGCCCATGATGAACACCATGCTGATCATATTGAGCCGTCTTTCCGGCACGCTCGCCTCATCGCCGTGATAGGCAAACTTGACGATCAGGCCGTTCAAGCCTTCCAAGGTGCCCAGATAATGGCCGAAGAACGACTTGAAGATGGCCACCAGCGCAATCAGCGACGCCGCATACTCCAGAATGGCGGCGAACACGGAACGCTCTCCCGCCATGCCTGAGAAGTGATTGGCCAGATAAGACAGCACCGGAATGTTCTGCGCCTTGGCTTCCGCCATGTTCTGCGGCGACAGCGTGAACAGGCAGCTGAAGGCAAAGAACATCACGACCGCCACCATCAGCATGCTGGCGCGCGAAATGATTTGCGCGCACTTGCGCTCGGTTTGCTCGCGCCCCAACTCCGCCTCGCATTCCTCGCGCTTGGACACCACGAAAGAAGACACGATAGGCGAAAAATTGAACGAGAACACCATGATGGAGACGCCCAGCCAGACTGTCACCAGGATGCCGTCGCCCCCCAGCAAGGACAAAGAGCCCAGATCCACCTGCTCGATGGCCGCGCTGTTCCAATACGGAATCAGCGACAGCGAGATCAGCACCAGGCTGGCTATGAACGGCCACACCAAGTAGCTCATGACCTTCACCATCAGGTCCTTGCCGAAGTAGATGACGAAGGCCATCAGCAACAGCAGGCCCAGCGCAACCAGGCCACGATTGAGCGCAGGCAGTTGCAACTGGTTCTCCCAGAAGGTCATGAAGGTATTGGTGATGGTGACCCCATAGATCCATAACAGCGGACAGATGGCGAAGAAGTACAAAAAGGTGATGACCACGCCCCCCGTCTTGCCGAAATGCTCTTCCACCGTGCTGGTGATGTTGCCGGAAGGATTACTGCCCGACAGGCACAGCCTGGCCAGCGCGCGGTGGCAGAAAAATGCGATGGGGTAAGCCAGCACCAGCATGATGAGGATAGGAACGAGGCCGCCGAAACCGGCGCGGATCGGAAAGAACAGCACGCCGGCGCCGATGGCCGTGCCAAACAGGCCCAGCGTCCATGTGGTGTCGGTTTTGCGCCAGGCGAGACTGAGCTCGGCAGGGCTGATGGCGATTGTGTTTTGCGGATTCATGATGACACGCCCTTGAGAATTTAGTAGAGGGTTTCCGGCTCGAGTATCTGCGAAACGCGGGAAAGGTCGATATTGCCGCCGGAGATGATGCTCACGGTTTTCCTGCCTTCAATGTAATTTTTCAGCTTCCCGCTCAATAAGGCAGCCGTAGCCAGCGCGCCAGCCCCTTCCGTGATGATCTTGTTGCGCTGGATCAGCGCAATCATGCTGGCGCGAATCTCTTCTTCATTGACCAGCACGATGTCGGTGACGAGATCCTTGACGATCTCAAACGTCAGTTTGCCCGGCCTGGCCACATCGCAACCATCGGCCAGCGTGCCTTGGTTGCGGTGATCGGTGATCTTGCCGCAGTAATACGATGACGCCATGCCGTGCACGTTCTCCGCCTGCACGCCTATGATGTTGATCGTAGGGTTGATGGACTTGATCGCCACTGCCACGCCGGAGATCAGCCCGCCACCACCAATCGGCACAATCACGTTATCCACGTCGTACAGGTCTTCCAGAATTTCCAGGCCTATCGTGCCCTGCCCCGCAATCACCTTGATGTCGTCGTAAGGCGGGATGAAAATACGCCCTTCCATTTCGACGATCTCGCTGACCTTGGCGATGGTATCGTTAAAGTTGTTGCCATGAAGAACGACTTTGGCCGAGTAATCACTCGTCGCCGCCACCTTGGACTTGGGCGCGCCGCAAGGCATCACCACCTTGCCGTCTATGCCGAGCATGGCGCAAGACAGCGATACGCCTTGCGCATGGTTGCCGGCCGAACACGCCACCACCCCTCGTCGCCTTTCCTCTTCCGTCAACGAGCTGAGCTTGTTGAATGCTCCGCGTATCTTGAACGATCCGGTGCGCTGCATATTCTCGAACTTGAGGAAAATCTCGCCTTTGCACTGCTCGCTCAGGTAGTTGGAGCGCGGCTGGCCAGTTTTGTAAACGCGGCCGCGCAGCCTTCCCTTGGCAGCGGTGATGTCATGGATGGAGAGGGGCAGATTGTCAAAAGTCTTCATTGTGTAACTCCCTATTGCGTCGAGCTAACCTTTACCGCTGTGACTCCGAGCCTGGGTACCAAAGAGCGGACTTCCACCATCCGGCGGCCAGGACTTCCGGCGGATGGCATGGCAAAAGGCTCCCCATGCACAGCAGTCGGCCGGCAAGGCCGCTGAAGCGATAGCATGGGAAAGTCAAGGAAGGAGAAAGAAGCGCTTGGGAAGAAACTGGCAGGCAAGACACGTAAACAAGCTTCACCGAGAACCACCACCGGCAAGTTCGGGTGGTCACCACGGTCTTCACGCTTGCATTGCACCACATATTTCATTCCGCCTCGGCACGGCACAACATGAACATGCGAAACTGCAGCCACCTGTCGGCGCATGAGCCATCACGGGCTCCATAACCGCGCAGGCATGTAATGTCTTCACTACATCGGCAGGGCACCGCAAGTATCCCCGAGTGCCGATGCCTATCCAAGCGCAAAACTGCGATTATTTGATATTTAACAGTTAAAGATTGCTTACTTATTTAGCATTAATTTAAAGCATTAGCTTTAATGCGTCGCACTCATCCCAAAAAAGAAAAACCCCGGCATGCGCCGGGGCAGTTCGGTCAAGCGCGCTCGGGAGTCAGTCAGCCAGCACCTTCGCAATGGCTGCAGCCACGTAATCGACATTCTTGCTGTTCAGCGCGGCCAGGCAGATCCGGCCGGTGGAAACAGCATAGATGCCGAACTCTTCGCGCAGACGCTCGACTTGCGCAGCGGTCAGGCCGGTGTACGAGAACATGCCGCGCTGCGCCGTGATGAACGAGAAATCGGCGGCCACGCCATGCGCCTTGATCGCTTCCAGCAAGGCCAGGCGCATGGCGCGGATGCGGTCTCGCATGCCGGCCAGCTCTTCTTCCCACTGGCGACGCAGTTCCGGACTGGACAGCACCGCCGCCACAATGGCTGCGCCATGGATAGGCGGATTGGAGTAGTTGGTGCGGATCACCCGCTTGAGCTGCGACAGCACTCGAGCCGACTCATCCTTGCCGGAGGTCACGATGGACAAGGCGCCCACGCGCTCGCCATACAGCGAGAAGCTCTTGGAGAAGGAGCTGGCGATGAAGAATTGCAGGCCGGAAACAGCGAACAGGCGAACGGCCAGCGCATCGGCGTCGATGCCGTCGGCGAAACCTTGATAAGCCATATCCAGAAACGGCACCAGGCCGCGCTCGCGGCAAACGGACACCACTTCTTCCCATTGCGCGGCGGACAGATCGGCGCCGGTCGGATTATGGCAGCAGGCATGCAGCACGATGACGGAGCCGGCGGCCAACGACGACAAGTGGGCCTTCATCGCGGCGAAATCGACGCCGCGCGTCGCCGCCTCGTAGTACGGATAGTTTTCCACTTCAAAGCCGGCCGACTCGAACAAGGCGCGATGGTTCTCCCATGACGGGTCGCTGATGTAAACCTTGGCCGCAGGGTTCAGCCGCTTCAGGAAGTCCGCGCCTATCTTCAAGGCCCCGGTGCCACCCAGTGCCTGAGCCGTCACCACCCGGCCAGCCGACAACAGCTCGCTATCGGCGCCGAACAGCAGCTTCTGCACCGCCACGTCATAAGCGGCCGAGCCTTCGATAGGCTGATAGCCGCGCGCGGGCAGTGCCTCCAGCCTGGCCTTCTCCGCCGCCTGCACCGCCGCCAGCAGCGGAATCTTGCCGTCATCGTTGGAATAGACGCCCACGCCAAGATTCACCTTGGTGCTGCGGGTGTCGGCGTTGAAGGCTTCATTCAGACCGAGAATGGGGTCGCGGGGCGCCAGCTCCACGCCGGCGAAGATCGAAGAGGTCATATCAGACTCCATGAATTTGCAGATGGGCCGACACGCTTCAGTCGACCATGAAAAACGGATTGCGTTGTTGCCTTTCGAAGGCACGTTGTTCGCTGTCGAACAACAGTCTAACACGGCCAGGGCCGGCGCCGACAGGCCCGACGCCTGTCCGGCACGGCAGGATATTGCGCCACTCGGCGTCCAAATCGCCTATGATGGCAAGATCAACAAGCAAAAAGCCCTATCCGTCGTCATCCTGCCGATTTTACGCCACATGGAGACAAACATGAGAAAAGGCATTCTGTTGTTCTGGCCCTCATTCATCATCGCCGTGCTCGCAACCGTCGTCTTCTACTCCGTATTCGACCCCGCCGAGCTCACCCTGCACGGGCACGCGCTATTCGCTGACAAGCTGACGGCCTATTCCGTATTCATGCTGATCAGCTGGGCCTTCGGCGCGCTGAACACCTCCATCGTGCTGCTGCTGGAGAAAAGCGCCCGCGACATCAACGGCTTCGCGCCGCCGCCCGTCATCAGCGGCGACGAAGACGGCTCCCCGACTTGAATCCACCAAGAAAAAGGGCCGGACTGCATCGTCCGGCCCTTGTTTTTTAGAACACTTTCAAGCCCTTCAACATCACCACCAGAATCAAGGCCGGCGATACGAAGCGCAACACGATGAACAGCACCCGGAGCAAGCCTTCGTTATTCAGCTTGCCGCCATTGCTCAACGCGTCGCGGAAGCGATCATAGCCCCACACCCAACCAGTGAACAGGCAGAGGAAGATCCCGCCCAAGGGCATCAACACATTCGATGTGACAAAGTCGAACAGATCGAACATGGTCATGCCATGCAGCTTGAAATCCGCCGCCAGGCTATTGGACAAGGCGCAGCCCGCCCCCACCACGGCCAACAGCAACAGATTGATCACGGTCGCCTTGACGCGGCTGATGCCGAAACGCTCGCTCAGCACCGATACCGGCACCTCCAGAATGGACAGCATCGCGCCGGTGGCGGCGATCGCCGTCAGCACAAAAAACACCACCATGAAGACATGGCCCAGCGGCATGCTGGCGAACACCGCCGGAATAGTGATGAACAGCAGCGACGGCCCCGCCGCCGGCTGGAAGCCAAAAGCGAATACCGCCGGGAAGATGGCGATGCCGGCCAGCAGCGACACGAACAAGTCGGCGCACATCACGCGGAAGGTGGTGGCCGGAATGTTCTGATCGTCGCGGAAATAGCTGCCGTAGGTGATCATGGTGCCCATGCCGATGGACAGCTTGAAGAAGGCCAAGCCCACCGCCGTCAGCACCACGCCGGCGCTGATCTTGGAAAAATCAGGCGTAAACAGGAAGGCCAAGCCTTGGCTCGCGCCTGGCAGCATCAAGCTGCGCACGCCTATCACCACCAGCAGCACGAACAGCAGCGGCATCAGCTTCTTGGTCACCGCCTCAATGCCTTTGGAAACGCCCAGCAGCAGAATGCCGCCGATCAGCGCCAGCACCAGCCACTGCCACAGCAGCGACTGCACCGGATCGGAAATCAAGGCGGTGAATGCGCCCGACGTCACCTTGGGATCGCGCGACAGGATATCGCCGCCAATGGCCTTGAAGATGTAGGCGAACACCCAGGCCGCCACTTCGGAATAGAAAGCCATGATCAGGAAGGCGGCAAACACGCCGAATGCTCCGATCAACCACCACGGCTGCCCCTTTGGGGCCAGCGTCGCCAACGTAGTCACCGCGTCGCGCTTGGCCTTGCGGCCCAGCATGATCTCGGAAATCATCACCGGCAAGCCCACCACCAGCGTGGCCAGCACATACACCACCAAGAAACCCGCTCCGCCATTGGTGCCAGTCAGATATGGGAATTTCCAGATATTGCCCAGACCGACCGCTGATCCCAAGGTGGCCGCAAGCACGCCGAAGCTGGAAGTGAATCCGTCGCGCGCCTTGGCCGCTCCACCCGATTTTGTTTTGTCCTGACTCATTGTTTTTCTCTCTACCACCTAAGAAAGAAGCCCGCGCGGAGGTCGTCCGGGCGGGCTCTCATTGACCTTCGATACTACAAGGCCGGGATTTTGAGGCCTAACGCAGCTCCAGGCAAAACTTTTTTTGAGTCTATTTGATCAGCTTGCTAGTCAACGCTCCCAGCCAGTCGAAGCAGGCCGACAACTGGGTCTTCTCTATATACTCGTCCGGACGATGCGCCTGTTCTATCGAGCCCGGACCCAGCACCACGCATGGCATGCCCGCCTGGCTGAACAACCCCGCCTCGGTGGTGTAAGCCACCCCTGCGCCGCCCTCGCAGCCGCACAGGCTGGCCACGTAATGGCGTATTTCCGAAGCCGGGTCGGACTCGAATGCCGGGCTATACACCACAGGCTCGATCACGATGTCCGCCTCCGGCGCGACCTGACGCATCTCCACCAGCAGCGTCTCGGCATAATCCGCTACCGAGGCGACCAAGCGTTGCGGCTCGTCGCCGGGCAGCCAGCGGCACTCGAACATGAATTCGCAATCGGCCGGCACGATATTGCACGCCACGCCGCCATGAACCAACCCTGTCTGCATGGTGGTGAACGGCACATCGTACAGCGGCTGATGATGGCCGAATGCGGCTTCGGCGTCGGCCAGCTTGCGGATATGGGTGATCAGCCGGGCGGCGTATTCGATGGCGTTGACGCCGTGCGGCGTCAACGAGGAGTGCGCGGCGCGCCCCTTCACTTTGCAGCGATAGTGGGCAATGCCCTTGTGCGCGATGACCGGGCGCATCGAAGTCGGCTCGCCGACGAGGCAGCCGGCAATCGACTCGCCATCGGCAACCAGCCCATCGATCAGCCTCCCCACGCCGAGGCAACCCACTTCCTCGTCGTAGGACAAGGCAATGCCTATGCCTTGCCTCAGCCGGTCTTCATTCGCCAATTGCACAAACAAAGGCACCTGCGCCAGCACGCAGGCGATAAAACCCTTCATGTCCGCGCTGCCGCGCCCATAGAGCCGGCCATCGCCTCCGTCGGTCAGTTCGAACGGCGGATAGCGCCACTGCTGCCCATCCACCGGCACCACATCGCTATGCCCGGACAGCATGATCAAGGGCAATCCCGGCTTGCCGATGCGCGCGAACAGATTGGCCTTGCCGCCATCATCATCGTAGGTGAGCCTGCAAGCCAGGCCGAAGCCGGCAAGATAAGCCTGCACCCACTCTATCAATTGCAGATTGGAGTGGCGGCTGGTGGTGTCGAAACGGATCAGCTCGGCCAGCAGCGGGACAACGGTTGGATTCATAGTCGGACTCGGCGAATTCTGGATATGGCGTTGCCGTTGAGTCTGCACTCAAGCCCGGCGGTCGGCAATAGCGGCGAATCATTCGCATCTGCGCCAAGAGCGGCCGCATAAAAATGCTTGTCAAATAGTCGAATATTGAATACAATCCGTTTTCTCTATGGCGGGCCTCCCCGCATTGCACGGTAGCGAACCTGGTCAGGTCCGGAAGGAAGCAGCCACAGTTACTTAGTGCAAGTGCCGGGGTTCAGGCTCGCCACCCCTCCCCCAGAATTACCCGTCGAGATGATTGCAGATTTGCGACAGTCAGGCGTCTTTTTTCGCCGGCCTCGCAAAATCCCATTGTCCTTGACAATAAGATTGCGCTAACATTAGCAAAACTGAATTTTCAAATTCATGGAACTTCACTAATTTCCCTGCATCATAAATATTCCTGTTGGATTTTTTTTGCTATTTTTAGTAAGCAGGGCGAAGTCCTAAAAAATACTAGAACCATTTGTTTCAGATACGAGAGGAACACTCATGAAACTGTTTGAAAAGATCCCGAACCCGCGGGAAATCCGCCGCAAGCTCGGCCTGAATCAGCAAGAGTTCTGGAGCCGCATCGGCGTTACCCAGTCCGGCGGCTCCCGCTACGAAAGCGGCCGCAACATGCCGAAACCGGTACGCGAGCTGCTCCGCCTGGTTCACGTCGAGCAAATCGACCTGTCCAAGGTACGCCGCGAAGATTTCGAGATTGTGGAATACCTGAAGGAAACCCACCCCGATCTGTACAAGAGCCTGCGCAAAGCGGTTCGCACCAAGATCGAAGCGCAAGAAGGCGGCGCCGAAGCGGCCGCCAACTGATTGCCATAAATATAAGAAAAACAAAGCCGACGCGGCCTACCCGCGTCGGCTTTTTTGCCGCTTAAGGCCGCCTACTCCCCTGCATAACGGACCAGCAATACCGGCACATCCGCCACCTTGAGCACGCCCTCGGCCACGCTCCCCATCAGCAAATGCATCAGCCCGCCCAATCCGTGCGTGCCCATCACGATCAGATCGGCGCCCCAGGCGCTGGCGTCATCGGCCAACACCAAGGCGATCTTGTCGCCCCAACTCTCCAGAATCTGGCACTCCGACTCCACGCCCAGCGATTTCGCCCTATCCACCGCCTGCTGCAGCACCTGCTCCCCAGCCTGCTTGATCGACTTCTGCAGCTCCGTCGCATCCAGGAACTCGGTACCGCCCCAGCCAAACTGCGCCAGATCGACAACATGAACAAGCCGAACCGTCGAAGCGAAGGCCTTGGCGAGCTTGCAAGCTTCAATCAGCGCCATCATGGAGGTGTCGCTATCATCCACCGGCACAAAGATTTTCTGATACATGACATGCAGCTCCTATATGAATTTGGCTTACACTCCCAGTCTATCAAGACCCGCATCATGATGTTTGACACAGATTAGGTCTTGTAGACATAAAGGCCATATCCGCCTCTCACCTTTTCAGTATACCAAGCCATGGCACGCATCAAACTTGAACTTCCAGCGCGCATGTTTTTCGAGACCACGCTGGACCTCCGGATCAGCGACATCAACTACGCCGGCCACCTGGGCAACGATGCGGTGCTGCGGCTAGCCCACGAGGCGCGGCTGCGCTGGCTGAAATCGCTCGGCTACCCGCATGAGCTGAAAGTGGAAGGACTGGGGCTGATCGTGGCGGACACCGCCATCTGCTACCGCGCCGAGGCCTTTCATGGCGATGCCTTGCGCTTTCGCCTCGGTGCCGACGACATCAACCGTCATGGTTTCGATCTGATTTATCAGGCAGTCGATGACAACAGCTGCAAAGAAGTGGCAAGATTGAAAACAG
Source organism: Chromobacterium sinusclupearum (assembly GCF_002902845.1). GTDB lineage: Bacteria > Pseudomonadota > Gammaproteobacteria > Burkholderiales > Chromobacteriaceae > Chromobacterium > Chromobacterium sinusclupearum. Next base: position 188,467 of record NZ_PPTF01000060.1, on the reverse strand, counting down.
GTGTCGTCTTTTTCGACTATCAGACACGCAAAGTCGCCCCAATGCCGGAAGCCTTTACCGGAAAGCTTAGCCAATAGCAAATAAGGAATAGCGCCATGAGAAATTACTCGCCCAACAGCCCAGAGGCGATGGCCAGGCTCCTGGCCATGTTCATGATCACCGACGGCAACATGGACCCGCGCGAACTCGAGTTGCTGGAAAAGCTGCACGTCTACCACCTGATCAATCTGCCGCGCAAACAGTTTGCCCAAGTGCTGCGCGACTACTGCGACGACCTTTCCGACGAAGCCGGCGAAGACGGCTCCATCCGCCTGCTGGATCGCGAGCGGGTGGACAACCTGCTGGCCGAGGTTAGCGACCGGCGCAAGCGCATCCTGACCTGCGTGCTGGCGATGGACATCGCCAAATCCGACGGCACCATCAGCGACAGCGAAATGGCCCTGCTCAGCCACATGATGAAAAGCTGGAGCATCACGCTGGACGACCTGGAGCGCGAGTTCGCCCGCTGATCCGCATGCCCGGGGCGCCTGCCTTTCAGCCGCCGCCCCTTTCTCTCACCCATTGCCATAGTTGACTCAATGAATACCCGTTTTACCGGCACCGAACGCTATATCGCCACCGACGACCTGATGATGGCCGTCAATGCCTCCATCGCCCTGCAACGCCCGCTGCTGATCAAGGGCGAGCCCGGCACCGGCAAAACCATGCTGGCCGAGGAAGTCGCCGCCAGCCTGGGCCGGGAGCTGATCGTCTGGCCGATCAAGTCCACCACCAAGGCGCAGCACGGCCTGTACGAATACGATGCCGTATCGCGGCTGCGCGATTCGCAACTGGGCGACCCGAAAGTCCACGACATCGCCAACTACATCGTCAAGGGCAAGCTGTGGCAGGCCTTCGAAGCCGATCAAGCGCCGGTGCTGCTGATCGACGAAATCGACAAGGCGGACATCGAATTTCCCAACGACCTGCTGCGCGAACTCGATCAGATGGAATTCTTCGTTCACGAGACGCAGCAATTCGTACGCGCCAAACAACGCCCCATCATCATCATCACCTCCAACAATGAGAAGGAGCTGCCGGACGCCTTCCTGCGCCGCTGCTTCTTCCACTACATCCGCTTCCCGGACGCCGAAACGATGCAATCCATCGTCGACGCCCACTTCCCCAACATCCGCCAGCAGCTGGTGCAGCAGGCGCTGGAAGTGTTCTTCTCCATCCGCGAACTGCCGGGCCTGAAAAAGAAACCCACCACCTCGGAGCTGCTGGACTGGCTGAAATTGCTGACCGGCGAAGCCATCAGCGAGACCGAACTCGCCGCGCGGCAGGAACGCAACGCGCCGCCGCCGCTTGCCGGCGCGCTGCTGAAGAACGAACAGGATCTGCAATTGTTTGACCGCCTGATGCAGATGGCGCGGCTGCGGCGCTGACATGCGCGACGACATCGCCCGCTTCATCGACCACCTGACCGTCGCCGGCCGCAGCCCGCACACGCTGGCGGGCTATCGCGCCGATCTGGAAACGCTGACTGGCCAGTTGCAGCCCAAAACCCTGGCCGAAGCCCAAGCCATCGACTTGCGCAAAGCATTGGCGCAACAACATGCGCGCGGCCTGGGCAGCCGCAGCCTGGCGCGACGGCTGTCCGCTTGGCGCCAGTTCTATCAATGGCTGCAGCACAGCGGGCAACGCGAAGACAACCCGGCCAGCGCCTTGCGCGCGCCGAAACGCGACAAACTGCTGCCCAAGGCGTTGCCGGTCGATGGCGCGGCGGCGCTGCTGGACAGGATAGAAGGCGATGACGAACTGGATGCGCGGGACCGCGCCATCTTCGAGCTGGTCTACAGCTGCGGGCTACGCTTGTCGGAAACAGTGGGATTGAATCTGCAAGACGTGGACTTCTCTGATCAGCTATTGCGGATTCGCGGCAAGGGCGGCAAGGAAAGACTGGCGCCGATAGGCGCGGAAGCGATGCGCCGGCTGCAAACATGGCTGGCGCAACGCCAGGCAGCCGCAGACGAGCCCGCGCTGTTCACCGGCCGCCACGGCCGCCGCCTGGGCGGCCGCCAGATAGAAAAACGGCTGCGCGACTGGGCCATCAAGACCGGCGCCAGCCAGCATGTCCACCCGCACATGCTGCGCCACTCCTTCGCCTCCCACCTGCTGCAGTCCTCAGGCGATCTGCGGGCAGTGCAGGAGCTGCTGGGCCACGCCAACCTGTCCAGTACGCAAATCTACACAGCGCTCGACTTCCAGCATCTGGCCAAGGTCTACGACCAGGCGCATCCCCGGGCGCGGCAAGCGCCCGCCAAACCCGACACTGACGAAGACAGCTAAGCCGCGCGCACGTGGCCATGGATGCGCTGCAACAGCCGCGCCAACGCTTCTTCCACAGTTTGCTGCCGAACGGCTTCGCGGTCGCCGCAAAAGTGGCAACTCCAAGCCTCCGTCTGCCCGCCGGGATGGGCGATGGCCAGCCAGACCAGGCCCACCGGCTTTTCCGGCGAGCCTCCATCCGGCCCGGCGATGCCGGAAACCGCCACGGCCCAGTCGGCATCGGCCAGTGCCTGCACGCCGACCGCCATTTCCCGCACCACCAGTTCGCTGACCGCGCCGTGGTCCATCAACGACGACGCCTGCACGCCCAACAACTGCTGCTTGGCCTGATTGCCGTAGCTGACCACGCCATGGCTGAACCAGGCAGAGCTGCCCGGAATGTCGGTGATGGCGGCGGCGATCAATCCACCCGTGCAGGACTCGGCCGTGGCGATGCTTTCGCCGCGTCCGAGCAGCATCGCGCCGAGATCGGCGGCCAGTTGTCTGCTATTTGCCATGTCGTTCTCTGTAATGCCTGATCAGGCCGTTGGTGGAGCTGTCGTGCGACAGCGCGCCGGTGTCGCCGGATAGTTCCGGCAGGATGCGCCTGGCCAGCTGCTTGCCGTACTCCACCCCCCACTGATCAAACGAGTTGATGCCCCAGATCACCCCCTGCACAAACACCTTGTGCTCATACAAAGCCATCAGCATGCCCAGGGCATAGGGCGTGACTTTGTCCAGCGCCAGCGTGTTGGAGGGCTGGTTGCCCGGAAACAGTTTCTGCGGCAGCAGCATGTCCAATGCCTCGCCCGATAAATGCCCCAGCTCCTGCATCACCTCGGCCTCGCTCTTGCCGCGCATCAAGGCCTCGGTCTGCGCTAGGCAGTTGGCCACCAGGACGTCGTGCTGATTGCCCAGCGGATAATGACTGTTCAGCGGCAGAATGAAGTCGCATGGCACCAAGCGCGTGCCCTGATGCAGCAGTTGGAAAAAGGCATGCTGGCTGTTGGCGCCCTCCTCGCCCCAGATCACCGGCCCGGTGTCGAAATCCAGCACCTCGCCGCAGCGCCCGACCCGCTTGCCGTTGGACTCCATATCCAGCTGCTGGATGTGGGCCGGCAAGCGCCGCAGGCCATGATCGTAGGGCATGATGGCATGAGTATGCGCCCGATAGAAGGTGTTGTACCAGATGCCGATGAGCGCCAGCAGCACCGGCATATTGGCCTCGAACGGCGACTCGAAGAAGTGTCGGTCCATGGCGTGGCCGCCGTCGAGAAAGGCCCGGAAATGGTCGTAGCCTACCGACAGCATCACCGGCAAGCCGATGGCGGACCATACCGAGTAGCGCCCCCCCACCCAATCCCAGAAGCCAAACATATGCTGCGGATCGATGCCGAAAGCCCGCACCGCCGGCTCATTGGTGGACACGGCCACAAAATGGCGGGCGATATCGGCATCCGTCCCCGCCTGCAGGAACCAGCCGCGCGCAGCCTGGGCGTTCAGCAGCGTTTCCGGCGTGGTGAACGATTTGGAGGCCACGATGAACAGCGTGGTGGCCGGATGCAGCGCCTCCAGCGTCCGCGCCAGATGCTGGCCATCGACATTCGACACGAAATGGACGTTCAACTCCGGATGCGCATAGGCGGCCAAGCTTTCCTTGACCACCAGCGGCCCCAGATCCGAGCCGCCGATGCCAAGATTCACCACATCCCGAATCCTTTGGCCGTCAAAACCCAGCCACGCGCCGTCGCGCACCTTGTCGCTGAAATCGCGCATCCGCCGCAGCACCTGATGCACATCCGCCACCACATCCTGGCCATCCACCACCAAGCTGGCATCTTCCGGCAGGCGCAGCGCGGTATGCAGCACGGCGCGGTCTTCGCTGATATTGATGCGCGCGCCATCGCGCATCCGCTCCATCCAGCCTTTCAGATCCGCCGCCCTAGCCAGATCGAACAGCAACTCCAGCGTGCGCTCGGTGATCCGGTTCTTGGAGTAATCGAGCAACAAGCCGTCCAATTCCAACGAGAAGCGCTGGAAGCGGTTTGGATCCAATTGAAACAGTTCGCGCATGTGCATCTGGCGCGTCGCCCGCTGGTGCTGATGCAGCTTGGCCCAGGTTGGCGTGCTGTTGATGTCGATGTGGCGGTGTGCGGCCATGTTTTCTGCCGATGGGATATTCAGAATGAAAAAAAGAGGGCTGGCCCAAGGACCGGCCCCGCTCGAATGGCTTGCCTCGCGCTTATAGCTTGAGGAAATGTTCGCGGTAGTAGCGCATCTCCTCGATAGACTCGAGGATGTCCGCCAACGCTTCATGCTTGCCGCGCTTGACCACGCCCTTGGCCACTTCCGGCTTCCAGCGCTTGCACAGCTCTTTCAGGGTGGACACGTCCAGATTGCGGTAATGGAAGTAAGCCTCCAGCCTGGGCATCCAGCGCGCCATGAAGCGGCGGTCTTGATGAATGGTGTTGCCGCACATCGGCGTGGTCCGTTCGGGCACATATTGCATCATGAACTCGAGCAGCGCCTGCTCCGCCTCGGCCTCGCTGACCGCGGAGTTTTTCACCTTCTCGATCAGACCGCTCTTGCCGTGCGTGTTCTTGTTCCAGTCGTCCATCGCGTCCAGCACGGCGTCCGGCTGGTGGATCACCAGCACGGGCGACTCGGCCACCACATTCAGCTGGCTGTCGGTGACGATCATCGCGACTTCGATGATGCGATCGGTATCCGGATTCAGGCCCGTCATTTCCATGTCGAGCCAGATGAGGTTATTGGTATCTTGTGCCATACTAGCCAATCTTGAGAAAACCCTGCCATTTTCCTTCATTGCCGCCGCGGCGGCAAACCCGACACCCATATCGATACCCATGACCGACGCATTTTCCCTACTGTTCGCCTGCGCGCTGGCGTTGACGTTGAGTCTGAAACTGTGGCTGGGCGGACGGCACATCCGCCATATCGCCCGCCACCGCAACCAGGTGCCCGCGGCCTTCCGCGACAGCATCACCCTGGAACAGCACAGCCATGCCGCCGATTACACCATCGCCAAGACCCGGCTCGGCCTGCTGTCGGCTTGGCTGGACACCGCGCTGATCGCCGCCTTGACTTTCGGCGGCGGCCTGCAATGGCTGGCCGTTCACTCGCTGCAATGGTTTGCCCAGCCGCTGCTGTCCGGCCTGGCGCTGATCGCCGCCGTTACGGTAATCAGCGGCCTGGTTTCGCTGCCGCTGAGCCTGTATGGCACATTCGGCATTGAGGCCCGCTTCGGTTTCAACAAGACGACAATCGGTCTCTACCTGATGGATCAGGTCAAGGGACTGCTGATCGGCGCCGTCATCGGCCTGCCGCTGGTGACCCTGGTGTTGTGGCTGATGGATATTTCCGGGCCGCTATGGTGGCTGTGGGTGTGGTTGGTGTGGTCGGCTTTCCAGTTGCTGCTGGTGGCCATCTTCCCCACGGTGATCGCCCCGCTGTTCAACAAGTTCCAGCCGCTGCAGGACGATGCGCTGAAGACGCGCATCGAGTCGCTGCTGCAAAGAGCCGGCTTCAAGAGCCAGGGCGTGTTCGTCATGGACGGCTCGCGCCGCTCCAGCCACGGCAACGCGTATTTCACCGGCTTTGGCTCCGCCAAGCGCATCGTGTTCTTCGATACCTTGCTGTCGCAGCTCAGCCACGCCGAGATCGAGGCCGTGCTGGCGCACGAGCTGGGCCACTTCAAACGCCGCCACATCGTCAAGCGCATCGCCATGGCCTTTGGCCTGTCGCTGGCGCTGCTGTGGGCGCTGGGCCAGCTGCTGCACGCGCCGTGGTTCTACGCCGGGCTCGGCGTCACCGTGCCGAGCACCGCGATGGCGCTGATCCTGTTCTTCACCGCGACACCGGCGTTCACCTTCCCGCTGACGCCGCTGTCCAGCCGCATGTCGCGCCGGCATGAGTACGAGGCGGACGATTTCGCCTCGGAACAGACCCGCGCCGACGATCTGATCGGCGCCCTGGTCAAGCTGTACCGCGACAACGCGTCCACGCTGACGCCGGACCCTATCCACTCCATGTTCTATGATTCGCACCCGCCCGCCGCGCTGCGCATCCAACATCTGAAAGGAAACCACGCATGAATCTGCTGGAATTGTCCTGCACCCCGCAACACGGCCAAAGCCCGCTGGCTGACAACACGGTCAAGCAACTGCTGTCCTCGCTGCCGGAATGGCAGATCGCCGGCATCGAGCTGAACAAAACTTACCGTTTCGCCAACTACCATGAAACGATGGCCTTTGTGAACGCGCTGGCCTGGATCGCCCACCAGGAAGACCATCATCCGGATCTGTCGGTGCATTACAACCGTGTAGTCGTCAACTTCAGCACCCACGATGCCGGCGGCCTGACCCTGAACGACTTCATCTGCGCGGCCAAGACCGAAGCCTTGATCAAGCGCCCATGACAGCCAGCGTAGGTCAAATCATCCGCAGCCACGGCCGCCGCTTCATCGTTGAAGCCAACGGCCAAACCTATGACTGCACCACCCGCGGCAAGCGCGTCGACTACGCTTGCGGCGATATCGTGGACATCCTGGTACAGAATCAGGAGCAGGCGGTGATCGAGCGCGCCCATGAGCGGCGCAGCCTGCTATACCGCCAGGACGACTGGAAGACCAAGGTCATCGCGGCCAACGTCACGCGCATCCTGTTCGTCATCGCCGCCGTGCCCTCGCCGAATGAGGAGCTGCTGGGCCGCTGCCTGATCGCGGCCGAGGCCGGAGACATCGAACCCGTCATTGTCGTCAACAAGTGCGACCTGCCGGAAACCGTCGCGCTGCTGGAAAAATTGCAACTGTATGTGAAACTTGGATACAAGCTGGTTACACTGTCGGCCAAACAGGACTTCACCCCGCTGAAACCCTTGCTGCAAGGGCATACCAGCGTCTTGGTGGGGCAATCCGGAATGGGTAAGTCCACCCTGACCAATGCCCTGCTGCCTGAGGCCAACGCCCGCATTGGCGACATCTCCACCGCGCTGGATTCCGGCCGTCATACCACCACCCACGCCACGCTTTACCACCTGGACGAAAGCAGCCACCTGATTGACTCGCCCGGATTGCAAGAATTTGGTTTAAAGCACCTTAAAGCGGTTGATCTAACTCATTATTTCCCAGAGCTGCGCAGGTATATTGGACAGTGCCGTTTCCATAACTGCACGCACCGGGTCGAACCTAATTGTGCGATCATAAACGCAGCGGAAAAAGGCGAGATTGCGGCGCATAGACTGGGCTTGTTGCAGCGTTTGACGCAGGAGCTGTCGAAAGCGCATTTGTAAATAAGCAAGCACACACTTCTTATTTACTTTTTATATCGCGCTAAATATTCTGTAAGAAAAGGGGTTCAGTATTACGAAAGCATAAACTCAACACCAAAAGAGGAGCCAGCATCATGACGAAAAAAATCGCGCTAGTCACCGGCGGCATGGGCGGTATCGGAACCGCCATTTGCAAAACTCTGGCCGAAACCGGCCACACCGTTGTCACCACCTATAGCAAATCAGGCCGTGAACAAGCCTGGCTGGCCGACATGAAAGGCCTGGGCTTCACCGACATCCACTGCTACCAGTGCGACGTTGCCGACTTCGCCGCCTGCCAGTCCATGGTGGCGCGCATCGTCAAGGATCTCGGCCCGGTTTCCATTCTGGTCAACAATGCCGGCATCACCCGCGACGCCAGCTTCAAGAAGCAGACCAAGGACGACTGGGACGCCGTCATCCGCACCAATCTGGATTCGGTGTTCAACATGACTAAGCCAGTGCTGGACGGCATGCTGGAAGCCGGTTTCGGCCGCATCATCAATATCTCGTCCATCAATGGCCAGAAAGGCCAGTTTGGCCAGACCAACTACTCCGCGGCCAAGGCCGGCATGCACGGCTTCACCATGGCCCTGGCGCAGGAAGTCGCCAAGAAGGGCGTGACGGTCAACACCATCTCCCCGGGCTACATCGCCACCGAAATGGTCATGGCGGTGCCGGAAGACGTGCGCAACAAGATCATCGCGCAAATTCCGGTCGGCCGCCTCGGCAAGCCGGAAGAGATCGCCGCGCTGGTCGGCTTCCTCAGCTCCGAACACGCCGGCTTCATCACCGGCAGCAATATCGCGATGAACGGCGGCCAACACATGATGTAAGCCCGCCAAGGCTCCGCACACTGACACGCCGCCCTGCCCCGGGCGGCGTTTTCTTTTTGACCAACCCGTGTATGCTATCGCCTCCCCCAACCCGAATACGCAATACCCATGGCAGAAAATCTGATCATCGAAGGCGGCAGCAAGGAAGACAAGTACCGGACGCTGCTGCCGCAGGCGCACGCCCTGATTGATGGCGAAACCGACGTCATCGCCGCGCTGGCCAACCTCTCCTCCGCCCTGGCCATGACTTTTGGCTGGCTATGGACCGGCTTCTATCTGGTCAAGGGCGAGCAATTGGTTCTCGGCCCCTTCCAGGGACCGATCGCCTGCACCAGAATCCCCCATGGCCGCGGCGTTTGCGGCAGCGCCTGGGCGCAGAACCGCACGCTGCTGGTGGAGGACGTGGACGCCTTCCCCGGCCATATCGCCTGCTCATCCAGCGCGCGCTCCGAAGTGGTGGTGCCCGTTCGCGACGCCTCCGGCAAAGTGGTGGCGGTGCTGGATATCGACTCCGACCAGTTGGCCAGTTTCGATCAGATCGATGCCGACTACCTGGAGCGCATCGTCGCGCCGTTGGGCGCGCTGTTCCCGGCCTGACTCCCTCCCGCGACAATGAAACAGGCCCGCAGCAGCGGGCCTGTTTCATTGCCTGGATCGCTCCGCGATTATTTCTGGATATCCAGCAACTCCACCTCGAAGTACAGATCGGTGTTCGGCGGAATCGCGCCGGGCGCGCCGCGGCTGCCATAGGCGGTGGCGGCGGGGCAGAACAGCTTGGCCTTGCTGCCCACGCTCAGCGCGCTGACGCCCTGCGTCCAGCACGGAATCACGCGATTCAAGGGAAAGCTGATCGGGCCGCCATTCTTGTACGAGCTGTCGAACTCGCGTCCATCCTTGAATGTGCCGCGGTAGTTGACCTTGACGGTATCGGTTGGCTTAGGTTTGACACCCTTGCCCTGGGTCAGGATTTCGACCGTGACGCCAGACGGCAAGGTCTGCGTAGCAGCGGCCTGGGCCGATGCGGCGAGCGCCAGCAGCGCCAGAGCGGGAACAATGCGGTTCAGCAACATAACTCCTTCATCGGGAAAAATATAAGAACACCGCCAACCACTGCTAGCGGTACTGAATCGTGCCGGATTCGGCCAGATCCTCCAGCAGGCGTTCGACGCTGGCGCCCGGCATGATGAACGGGTCCAGCACGGGCAAGGACGAGTGGCGCAGCAGGATGGAGGCGTTCAACTGATCCAGCGCCACCTCGGCCATGCTCCAGTTGGCGAATTTGCGCTGCTCGATTTCCGAGAACGACAACAAGGTCAGCGAATGATGGCGAGCATCTCGCGCCAGCTTCAGATACAGACGGCTGACATGGACCCTGCTGCCCTCCAGCACCTGCACGAACACATCCTTGCTGTAACACAGGAGGCCGGTAATGCCCAACGGCGGATTATACTTGCGCGCCGCCAGCAGAATATCGTCCACCAGCGCCTGTTCTATCGGTTGTTGCGCCCGGCTGCAGTAAATCAGGCGAACCAGCATGGCCATGCTCCTCGATCATTTATGCATCAGCGACAGGAATTCCCGACGCAGCGTGGCATCCGTCAGGAACGATCCTCGCATCACGCTGTTGGTCATTTTGCTATTGCTGTCCTTCACGCCGCGCCAGTGCATGCAGAAGTGGTCGGCCTCCATCACGATGGCCAGGCCATTAGGCTGCAGCTTGCGCATCAGCAGGTCGGCGATTTGCGACACCGCCTCTTCCTGTATTTGCGGGCGGGACATCACCCACTCGATCAGCCTGGCGTATTTCGACAAACCGATCAGATTGGAATTCTCGTTGGGCATCACCCCCACCCACACCCGGCCGATGATGGGGCACAGATGATGGGAGCAGGCGCTGCGCACGGTCACCGGCCCAACGATCATCAATTCGTTCAAACGTTCCACATTGGGGAACTCGGTGCTGGGCGGCATCGGCACATAACGACCGCGGAACACTTCGCGCACAAACATCTTGGCCACGCGCTTGGCCGTCTCATGCGTGTTGTGATCATGCTCGATGTCAATGACCAGGCTCTCCAGCACTGTTTTCAATTTAGCCTGGACTTCGTCTTGCAGCGCATCGAGCTCGCCGTCCTCGATGTAGTCGGCGATATTATCGTTAGCATGGAAACGCGCGCCGGCCTCTTGCAAACGGTAGCGAATCTTTTGGGAAACGGATTCCGGCTGGTTCTGCTTGTCGGTTTTGCTCATTGTTGATTATTAGTTCGCAAGAAAATGGAAATCATTTCGAATATACACCAATCACCCATGGCGGAAGATAGCATCGGGCCTGAATTCTTCATAGCCAGCGTGGCATAGTGAGCCGATGGTAGTGCAGCTGATGGCGGCATGCAAACCTCGCCATCCGCAACCCGCATCCACGGCGATGCCAGCGGCTTTCTCCCGGGCAACTCGCTCAAAGCGTCAATGCTATATAAGTAGACCGCGAACATCAACAAAATGATTTGGCATGAACAATCCTTGCCGCGCCGCATGCGGCATGCCAAAGAAAAACGGCACCCGCTTGCATGGAAGCGAATGCCGTTCTGACTGCATGCACTAAGGCTCAACCGGCCAACAGGCATACCTCGCGCTTAGGCAGCGCAATCTTATGGTCCGTGCTGTATTGGTAATCGTGGAACACATGTTCCGCGCTGAGCAACTGGTAGCTGCCGTCCGCCAAACGATGCGTTGTGTCCTTCAGACGATACGCATAGTGGCCGCAGGTCCAGCAATCGAAATTGCGCATATGGGTGCACAGGCAGGTTTTCTCCCAAACGGGCACGCGGCGCTCGCCCGGATGGGCCTCATGCGCTTTATGGTAAGCCTCGATATAGGAGCAGCTGCCCTTCGCATCCAGTAGATAGCCGTAAGCCTCGCAATTGGGCCGGATGCTGTCGCCAATCGCCGGACAGCCCTTGATCATCCGCATCGGATAACCGGTGGGGGACAGCTGATTGACCTCGATATCGTCTTCGTCGGCCTTGAAATACTCCTGCTGCACCTTCTCCGGCAAGCCGCATTCGCGCGTCACCGTGAAACGGGTCGCCACTTGCACCGCGCCGGCGCCGGCTTCCAAGAAACCCGCAGCGTCGCTGCCAGTGAAAATGCCGCCGGCCGGAATCAGCGGGATATCCAGCTGTTCGGCTTTCAACCAGTCGCGGATTTCAGTAAAGATGCTTGCCAGATCGTACTCGGCCCAGTCCATGCCGAAACCGAGGTGGCCGCCGGCCAACGGCCCTTCCACCACCACATAATCCGGCATCCGGCCGCAACGGCCGTTCTTTTTCAGGAACAACTGCAGGGCGCGCAGCGAGGACACGATGATGCCGAGCTTGGCATCGCGAAAACGCGGATGATCCTCGATCAGCGCGAACGAACCCAGGTGCAGGCCGGCCGCCAGCGTGATGCCGTCGATGCCGGCATCCAAGGCGGCGCGCATGCGTACCCGCAGCGTTTCCTTGGGCGCGTTCATGGTCAGCTTTTCCATGCAATTGATGAAGACCAGGCCATCGCCCTGCTTCTGCTGCATGGCGTTGCCGACGTGAAGCCGCGTGGCCTCTTCCAGCACGCCCAGATCAAACTGGACAACCGACTTATCCGGGTTGTCCACATTGAATTTGTACTTCGCCAGCTTGGTCTTGACGAACTTGGTGTCGAAACGGCGATCCGTCACCGTCGGCACCATCGCGTCGGATATATGGCCGACGCCACCAAGCCTGGCAGCTTCCAACGCCAACCGGGCAGTGGAAATGTCCACCCCCATGCCGCCGATCATGATCGGCACCAGTTGCTTGTTGCCCAGCTGCAGGCGAAAATCATCAACACACTTCATTTTGACGGCTCTCCCCTAAGTGCTGGGGCGGATTATCACCCGCAAAAAACGGAAAATCCACATTTTTAGAGTTTTTGCTCATAGCGCCCGGCGCAGCCGGCCTATCCAGCCAACGTCTCTCTCACCAAAATCCGCAACGCCGGCAGCAACTCGCTCTCAAACCAGGGATTTCTCCGTAGCCACAACTGATTGCGCGGACTGGGGTGCGGCAGCGGCACAACGGCAGGCCAGTATTCGCGCCAGGCTGCCACCGTCTCGGTCAGCGTTTTCTTGCGCTGCGGCAGATGATAAGCCTGGGCATACTCGCCCACGGCCAGCACCAGCCTGACATCGCGCAGCAAAGGCAAGAGCCGCGGATGCCACAGCGCCCTGCACTCCGGCCTGGGCGGCAGATCGCCGCTGCGCCCGGCGCCGGGGTAGCAAAAACCCATCGGCACAATGGCGAAGCAGCTTGCATCATAGAACTGCGCCGCATCCACACCCAACCAATCACGCAAACGCTCGCCGCTCGCATCCTGCCAGGGAATGCCGCTTTCATGGACCTTGCGCCCCGGCGCCTGCCCCGCAAGCAGAATGCGGGAATTCGGCGCAGCCCGCAGCACCGGGCGCGGCCCGTGCGGCAAATGCGCCTCGCAGTGCCGGCAAGCCGCGATATCCAGCAGCAGCCCTTCCACAGGCTCAGCCATGCCCATGACCCAGTGAAGCCGCCATCCCCATTCCCGCAAGCAATGCTTCCAAGCTCAACGCTTCGGCCGCATCCATTTCCATCAACACGCCGCATGCGCCGGCAAGCAGCGCCGAAGCGGCCAAAACCGGTGCCAAGCTCGCGCCGCCCGCCGCTACGGGCGCCACCATCACGGGCAGATGCGTTTCGCGCCGCAAGCAGGCCAACTCGCCCACATCCAGGCCCGCCGCCTCTCCCTCGCTCCCGCAGTCACACAGGATGATTCTATGATTGCCGCCCACCGCCACGTGCTCGGCCGCCAGCAGCCATTCGCCAAGCCTCACGCGATTATTCCGCTGCAAGATGACAGGTTTGTTGATGCGGCCGACTTCTCGCAACAATTCCACCTGATGCAGGCAATGCGGCGGCAATAGCAAGCCGCCCAGTTGCAATTCCAGATACACATCCAGCAAGCGCAAATCGCGCAGCTCCGCCACCGCCACCAGCCCATGCTCCGCCGCCACCTTGCTCAAGGTCTCCAGATCGGCCGCGCCCATGGGACGGTAACGATATGGGTTGTCATGGCCGCTGCGGCCTGCGAATAACAAGCGGCCGCCCGCAGCCTTGATCCGGGCCGCGGCGGCGGTCAGCGCGTCGCGGTTCCAGTCATGGCCGCAACCGCCCAGCCAGGCCGGCGCGCCGCCGCCAAAGGCGACATCGCCGATGCGCACAATGCTGTCTTCAGGCTGCGCCTCGCGCGAAACGATGCGGTAATCGCTGACTACGCGCAAGGCGCGGGCCACGCCCGGCATCGATTCGAACCAGGCCGGCTCCAGACCGCGCTCCTGTCCCACCGCGCCGATCACGGTACGCTCGCTGCCGCGCGACAGATGCGCCATCAAACCCTGCGCTTCGATGCGCGCCACCACGGCGGCAATCTCGGCATCCGTCGCAGAGCCATTCATTACGATGATCATTTCCGCACTCCACCATGATGCTGCCCGCCAGCATCCGCTCTATTGCGCCATTTGCGCACCACCCGCCGCACCAGCCTGGACAAGGCCGAAGGCTGGGACAGACGCTGCCGCAGCTTGAACAGGGCAACCCGGGCCCAGCGCCACGGCAAGGACGCATGCAGACGCTCAAACACCCAGGCGCGGCAACGATGAAAACCATCATATAGCCGCACAAACCACGGCACCTCCATCAAAGCCGGCCGCGTCAGCGTGAACAAGCGCGCCACCAGCGCGGTGCCGCCCAGCTTGGCCAGCAGGATCACCGCCAGCCCCAGCAGGGCATGCCCCTGCTCGATCAGAAACAGTGCCGCCAGCTTCACCGGCAACAGCGCCAGGGCCGGCGCCAAAAACAGCGCCAACGCCACCTTGGGCGAGCTGGCGGCGATGCGGCGCTCCAGCGCAGACAGCGGCGGCCACTTGGCCAACCAGGCAACCGCGCCGGCCAATTCGTCCCAGGCGTACTCTTCAAACACGATGATGGCCGCCAGCAACAAGGCCAGCGGCCAGGCCAGGGCGCGCCGACATCTCGGCCAAATGCCGGATTTGGACGACATCGACGAGGGCCTTGGCATCAGGTCTTGCTCAGGTCCAGCCACTTGGGCACCGGCTGCGGACGATACTCGCGCATCCAATCCAGCAGCGCCGGCAGGCTTTCGCTGCGCTGGAACAGGTTCAGGTTGCCGGCCGGCACGAAGCCCTCTTCAACAGCGCGATCGACCATCGCCTGCAGCGGCTTGAAGAAACCGCCGACATCCAGCATCCCCACCGGCTTGTCATGCACCGACAGCTGCGCCCAGGTCAGGATCTCGAACAATTCGTCAAACGTGCCGAATCCGCCCGGCAAAGCGACGAAACCGTCGGACAACTCAGCCATCAACGCCTTGCGCTGATGCATGGTTTCGGTGACATGCAGCTCGCTCAGCCCCAGATGCGCCACTTCCTTCGCCTTCAGAAACTCCGGGATCACTCCCACCACGCGGCCGCCCGCGGCCAGCGCGGCATCTGCCGCCACGCCCATCAAGCCGACGTTGCCCGCGCCGTAGACCAGCGTGATGCCCTGCTCTGCCAATGTGCGGCCGAATTCGCGCGCCGCCGCCTCGTATTCCGGCCTGGCGCCTTTGTTGGAGCCGCAAAACAAACAAATCGATTTCATCTTCTTTTTCTTCCCAAACTTCCAAAACAATAAGGGCCGGAAAACCGGCCCAGGATCATACACAGCCCGTCACAGCACCGCCGCCGGATAGGAGCCCAGAATCTTGACGTAGGATGTCCGCTCCTGCAGCCCCTTCAGCGCCTGCAGCACTTTCTCGTCCTGGCGGTGGCCTTCCAGGTCGATGAAGAACACATAGTCCCACAGGCCGGCGCGCGAGGGCCGCGACTCGAACTTGCTCATCGACACGCCATTGGCCGCAATCGGCTCCAGCAGGTAATGCACGGCGCCGGGACGATTCGGCGCGGACACCACGATGGAGGTTTTGTCCTGGCCGGTGGCGCCGACATCCTGCAAGCCCAGCACCAGAAAACGCGTGGTGTTGTTAGGCTCGTCCTCGACGTTCTCCGCCAACTTAAGCAGCCCAAAGCGCTCGGCCGCGGCCTGGCCGGCTATCGCCGCCGCCGAGGCGTCTTCGGCCGCCATGCGCGCCGCCTCGGCATTGCTGGCCACGGACACGCGCTCCACGCTGGCCGGCAGATTCTTGTTCAGCCATTCGTGGCACTGCGCCAGCGCCTGGGCGTGGGCATAGACGCGGCGGATGCCCTCCATGCCCTCGATGCCGCGCAGCAGATGATGATGGATGCGCAGCACCACCTCGCCGCAAATCTTCAACGGCGAACTGACCATCAGGTCCAGCGTGCGGCCGACCGCGCCTTCGGTGGAGTTCTCCACCGGCGCCACCACGTAATCCAGCGCGCGGGACTCCACCTGGCGGAAAGCCTCGTCTATCGAACTACAGGCCACGGTGCGGGCGGCATGGCCGAAGTGCTTGATGGTGGCCAGTTGGCTGAAGGTGCCTTCAGGCCCTAGATAGGCAATGGACAAGGGTTTTTCCAGCGCCAGGCACTCGGACATCACCTCGCGGAACAAGCGGGCGATCGACTCTCCCGGCAGCGGACCGGGGTTCAAGTCCTTCAGGCGGCGCAGCACCTGGGCTTCGCGCTCTGGGCGGTAAATCACGCCGCCGCCCTTGATCTCGCCGATTTCTCGGGCATGGTTGGCGCGCTGGTTGAGCAAGGTGAGAATTTCGACATCGATGGCGTCGATGGCGTCGCGGTGTTGCTTGAGCAGGTGTTCCATCGTCACGGGCAGGGATCTTTCATGCGGCTAATGGAGGAATAACCATAGTTTCCGCGAGAACCCTATCCATCGCAAGCCTTGCCGGTCGGGGCAAGCGTGCGCAACCAAACTAGAGCCAGCGAGGCGGCCAGAATCAGGATGCCGCCCAGCAGGCCGCGCAGCCCCAGCGACTCCCCAAGAAACAGCACGCCCAGCAGCACGGTCACCACCGGCTCCAGGGTCGACACCACCGAGGCCAAGGTCGGGCCAATGCGAATCAACCCCGAGATGAAAGCCGCGATGGCGACAGCGGTGCCCAGCAAGGCCAGCGCAGTCACGGCCCCCCAGCCAGCCAGGGTATGCGGTAGCCGCAGCCCCTGGCCGATTGCCAAACTCGAGAAGATCGCTGCCGCCACCGACAATACCAGGGCGGAAGCGCAAACCGGATGGGCATCGGAACGAATACCGCCGCCCAGCAGGATATAGCCCGAGTAACACAGCGCGGCGCCGAAGGCCAGAGCCAGTCCCCACGGGCTGCCAGACAAGCCGCCGCCGAGCATGAGCGCCAACCCGGCGCTCGCCAAGACAATGGCAAACGCCTCCGCCCGGCCGAAACGATCCAGCCCCAGCAAGGCGCCGCCCAATGCCACCAGCGCGGGATAGCTGTACAGCACCAGCGCCACGGTGGCCGATGCGGCGTAATGCAGCGCGGAAAAATACGCCCAGGCCATGGCCGCATAGACCGCTCCCATCAAGCCATACGCCATCGCGGCTCGCCCGCTAGGCCAGCGCCATCCACGCCAGATGCCCCAGCCCGCCAAGACCAGCGCGGCAATGACAAAGCGGTAGGCCAACAGACTGGCAGTATCGACACCATCGCCATAGGCCAGTTTCGCGAACAACGCCATCGAGCCAAAACCGCAAGCGGACAACAATACCAGCCAGACGCCAAGCCAATCGCCGGAACCGAACAGCTGCCTGGCGGAAACGCACCGCGTCTCAGCCATGGCGCAAACGCTCCACCAAGGCCAGGACATGCTCGGCCGTCTCTATCGGCCGCTCCAGCGGAAACAGGTGGCCGCCAGGGTGGGACTCCACCTCGATGCCGAAATGCCGGCGCATGTAATGGATGTCGGCAGCGCTCAGCACATCGGAATCCGCGCCGGCGATGAAGCCGGTCGGGACTTTCTGGCGGCCTTTGTGGCAGGGGAAATTGTGCGGCAGCGTGGCGTAGATATCATGCTCCACTCGCGGCCGGAATTTCAGCCTGCGTCCGCCCTGCCCGTCGTCCTGGGTGCCGAGTTCAGCGTAGTCGGCCAGACATTCGGGATCGAAACGCGCGAACATAGGCTTGCGCGCGAAATAATCATGCACCATGTCGACCGAAGCCCAGTTGTCGCGCCGCTTCAGGGTATTGCCGCCCGGCGTGACTTTCTGGATGAAGCCCAGCCGCTTGGCCAGCCAGATGCCGAACGAACGACGCGGCCCCATCAACGGCGAATCGAGTATCACGATGGCGCGGAACAAATCCGGCCGCTTCCTGGCCGCGTAGAACATCAGAAAGCCGCCCAGCGAGTGGCCGACGCCGACCACCGGCCCAGCATAGCTGCGCTCGATGTGCCGTATGCTTTCGTCCACCAGATGCGGCCAGCAGTCGGTGATGGGAAAGGCCGGATCATGGCCTATGGTGTCCAGGTAACCGACTTCATGCCGCTCAGCCAGCTTGTTCAGCATCTTGCGATAGACCGAAGCTGGAAAACTATTGGCGTGGGCAAAATGTATGGTTTCTCGCATAACCCCTCATGCATAACGTCATTCTTATTTTTCATATCCGCTGCGCTGTCGGCGCGGGGTTCGGCCGGATATACTGGCAGCCGTCCGTCTGCTGGCGGAATGCGCGGTTTCGCATTTGCCGCGCCAGACAATTTGATGCATATTGCATCACACTGAGACAAAACGGAACCGCCCCGCGCCCGCCGCGTCTTACTTTCATCGCAACCCCAACCAGAGTCTGCAAGTGCAAGCATACCTCAACTCCATTCACCGCCTGGCATGGCAATGGCTGATGGCGTTCGTCGCCTGCCTCAGCATTGCGCTGCCTGCCCATGCGGTCAACCAAGACGACCTGCTTCCGCCCGAGAAGGCTTTCGCCGCCGAGGTCAGCCGCAGCAGCGACAAGCTGCAACTGACGCTGGACGTAGCGCCCGGCTACTACCTGTACCGCGACCGCATCGCCATCAGCACCACGCCGGCCGACCTGACCGGCAAGCCGACGCTGCCGACCGGCCAGGAAAAGAACGATCCTTACTTCGGCAAGCAGGTGATTTACCACGGCAAACAGCAGATCGTCATCCCGCTGAACGCCGGCGCGCCGGCCGACTTCCAGCTGAATGTCCGGCTGCAGGGCTGCGCGGAGGCCGGCGTCTGTTACCCGCCGTACACGCACAAGCTGAAGATCGGCGCCGTCAGCGGCGAGGCCGGCGGCAAAGCGAATTCCTGGCTCGGAGGCGCCGCCACCGCGGGAAAATCGCCGGCCGGTAACAGCGAGTTGGCGGCCAAGGGTTGGCTGACCACACTGGGCACTTTCTTGCTGGCGGGTCTGGGCATGGCGTTCACCGCCTGCATGTACCCGCTGCTGCCCATCGTTTCATCGCTGATTGCCGGCCAGGGCGCAACCCTCACCCGCGGCCGCGGATTCCTGCTGTCCCTGTTGTATGTGCAAGGCCTGGCGCTCACCTACACCGCCGTCGGCGTGGTGGCCGGCCTGACCGGCTCGCTGCTGACCGTGTGGCTGCAGCAGCCCGCGGTGGTGCTGACTGCGAGCGTGCTGATGGTGGTGTTCGCGCTGTCCATGTTTGATTTGTTCACCATCCAGTTGCCCAGCGCCCTGCAATCCAAGCTGGCCGACACCTCCAACCAGCTGTCCGGCGGCAAGGCCGTCACGGTATTCCTGATGGGCGCGCTATCGGCCCTGCTGGTGGGGCCCTGCGTCGCGCCGCCGCTGGCGCTGGCGCTAGGCTATATCGGCAGCACCGGCGACGCCGTGCTGGGCGGCGCGGCGCTGTATGCCATGGCGCTGGGCCTGGGGCTGCCGTTGATCGTCATCGGCACCTTTGGCGGCCATGTGCTGCCGCGCGCCGGCAACTGGATGAAGGCGGTGAAATCAGCCTTTGGCGTGGTCATGCTGGGCCTCGCCATCTGGCTGGCCACCCCATTCCTGCCGGCGGCGCTGGTGATGTTGCTGTGGGCGGCGCTGCTGATAGGTTCGGCGGTATTCCTTGGCGCATTCGACAGCCTGGCGACAAACGCCAAAGCCAGCGCCCGCCTGGGCAAGGCCCTGGGCTTGCTGCTGTTCCTGCTGGGCGGCGCCCAGCTGGTGGGCCTGCTGTCCGGCGCGGACAATCCGCGCTATCCCTTGAAGTTCATCGCCGCCAGCAGCGCCGAGGGCACCGCCAGCCATGCCTTCCAGGCCATCGGCTCGGCCTCTGAGCTCGATGCCAAGCTGGCCGAGGCCAAGGCTGCGGGCAAGCCGCTGCTGCTGGACTTCTACGCCGACTGGTGCGTCGCCTGCAAGGAGATGGAAGCCGAGGTCTTTCCGCAGCCGCAGGTGGCCGCCAAGATGGGGCAATTCGTGCTGCTGCGCGCCGACGTCACGGCCAACAGCGCCGAACACCAAGCGTTGCTGAAGCGTTTCGGCCTGTTCGGGCCGCCCGGCATCATTCTGTTCGGCGCCGATGGCAAGGAGGCGCAACGCATCGTCGGGTTCACTCCGGCCGAGACGTTTGCCAGCCAGCTGGCTCAGGTGGCACACTAGCGCGAATTCAAGGCCGGCATACCGCCGGCCTGTCCCGTTCCACCTTGCGGATACCACCATGCTGCCCATTCCCGGCCGATCCAGCCTCAGCATCCTCAACGTTTTCCAGATCGCCATCCTGGCCATGCTGGTGCTGGCCTGCATCAAGATATTGCAACCTTTTCTCGGCGCGCTGACCTGGGCGGCCATCATCGCCATTTCCGCCTGGCCGCTATACAGCAGGCTCAAGATCCGGCTACGCGGCCGGCACAAGCTGGCGGCGCTGCTGATCGTGCTGGGGCTGTCCTGCGCCCTGGCCATCCCCATCGGCCTGATGGCGCTGACGCTGGCGGACACCCTGCCGCACCTGGCCAATCTGACTCATGAACTCGGCGATTTCCGCCTGCCCAACGCTCCGGCCTGGCTGACCAGCCTGCCGGTGATAGGCGAAAGCCTGAACAAGATGTGGCAAAGCACCCAGGCCGACCTGCCGGGCTTCTTCGAAAAGATTCGCCCCGCGGTCAACGAAACCGTGCTGTTCCTGCTGTCCGGCGGCGCCAACCTCGGATTGAGCCTGCTGGAAATCGTGCTGGCCATCGTGGTGGCCGGCCTGCTGCTGATCAACGGCGACAAGCTGTGGGAGTTGGTGGAGCGCATCGTCTTGAAGCTGGGCGGAGAAACCGCCGGGGAGCTGCCGGAAGTGATCGCCCGCACCATACGCAGCGTCACCACCGGCGTGGTGGGCACCGCGCTGGCGCAAACCGTGCTGTGCGTGATCGGCCTATTGATTGCCGGCGTGCCGGGCTCGCTGGTGCTGGGCTTCCTGTGTTTCATCGTCGCGGTGGCGCAACTGCCGACGCTGATCGTCTGGCTGCCGGCCGCGGCATGGGTGTTCTACACCGGCCACACGGCTCTGGGCACCTTCCTGGTGGTGTGGGGCTTCCTGCTGATCAACACCATAGACAACATCCTGAAGCCGCTGCTGATCAGCCAGGGCGCGCAGATGCCGCTGTCGGTGATCTTCCTCGGCGTCATCGGCGGACTGATCGCCTGGGGCGTGATCGGCCTGTTCATCGGCCCGACGCTGCTGGCTGTGGGCCTGACCATGCTGCGGCATTGGCTGGAGCGGGAGGAAGTGGAAGAAATCAGCAGCGAGGGCGAGCAGTGCTGACGGTAAGGCGGAAGCCCCAAGGGGCGCTCCGCCTACAACACCCCATGATCATGAAAATATGTTTGAACAGCTAATTTGTCATGGAAATTAAAATCATCACTGCCTCGTGGATTGAAGCACTCCCAGAATCCTAGAGTACATTGGATACAGAATCTCAGCACCATACCCACTCCACTGCCTAAAATCCGCAATATCCTGCCTAACCACTTGAAAAGAGTCATGTAATGTGGAGCGTTGCGAAACAATGATTGCCATAGGCGATTCAGGAAACTGATCCGCAGTTATATCGACAATTAAATCCCCTCTCCGCAGCCAAGCATGCGAAGTCCATGTACCAACATCGACCTCTCCTCGCTCTCCAGTTACATAATTGAACCCCACAATACCCTGATCACTGAAATACGCACCGAGCAGAAGAGAAGCATCGCCGCAAGCTCCTTTTGGAAAACTCCTTAAGTTTACAATGCGCTCCTCAATGGGGAGCGTCTCGATAGCAATTCGGAAATGCGTTGCAACCTCCAATATTGCACTAGCGTCCATGTGCTCTCTCTGTAAGTTACTAATGCCGCAGGCGGAACGCCCTGCAAAGCCGGCCTTCCGCCCTACCGTCTCAATAGTCTGGGCAAGAAACCGTCCAGTCCCGCCCCTCTTCCACCGCCAGATGGCACGCCAGCCGCCATGGAGTGGGCTCGTTCCACTCGTCCTGCGCCGCCAGCGCGGCGTCTATCGCCCCGGCGCGCAGCAGCACATTGCGCTCCTTGCGGCCGGGGTGCTGCGGCGTGGCCATGCCGGCCACGCGCACCTTGCAAGTGCCGCAGGTGCCCTGGCCGCAGCGCCAGTGCAGCGGCACGTCTGCCAGGCGGGCGACGTCCAGCAGATTGTCTCCCGCCATCGCCTCGCTCTCATTCAGCAGCATGCCGCCTTCGCTGACGAAGCGGATGCGCGTCATGCCAGTTCCATGTACGGCAGCTCATCGCCGGGCTGGATGCGCTGACCCGGCTGCACCCAAGCCAGGCCGCCGGCCCAAGCGCAAGACATCAGCACGCCGGAACCCTGCTGTGGATACAGTTGCAGTTCCCAGCCGCTCGCGCCCACCACCTTGCGCACGCGCAGGAACTCGCTGCGCTTGGAATCGGGCCGGTCCCAGACAAAAGCCGCCGGGAAACGCGGCGCGAACGGCGCGCGCTCTATCAATCCCATTCGCTGCAGCAGAAATGGCCGCAGCAAGGTCTGCAGCGTCACATAGCCGGACACCGGATTGCCCGGCAAACCGATGAAATCGGCATCGCCCACCTTGCCGAAAGCCAGCGGCTTGCCGGGCTTGATCGCCAGCCTCCACAGCGTCAGCTCGCCCTCGGCCTCCACCGCCGCCTTGACGTGGTCCTCTTCGCCCACCGACACCCCGCCGCAGGTGACGATGACGTCGGCCACCGCCGCCGCGTCGCGCAGCAATTGCCGCGTCGGCTCCAAAGCGTCGCCGACATGGCCCAGGTCTATCACCTCGCAACCGAGCTTGTGCAAGGCCGGGATCAGCCAAAAACGGTTGGAATTGTAGATCTGTCCGGCGGCCAGCGGCTGGCCCGGCTCCACCAGCTCGTCGCCAGTGAAGAATACCGCGACGCGCAACTGCGGACGCACCGGCAGCCGAGCCAGCCCTATCGAGGCGGCCAGCCCCAGATCGGCCGGCGTCAGCCGACGGCCCGGCGCCAGGATGGTTTGCCCGGCGGCGATATCCTCGCCGCGGCGGCGAATATTCTGCCCGGCCTGCGGCGCGGCGCTGAAGGCAACCTGGCCATCCTCGCCCACCACGGCCTGTTCCTGCATGATGACGGCGTCGGCGCCGTCCGGGATCGGCGCGCCGGTGAAGATGCGGGCGACGCTGCCGGCCGTCAGCGCCTGCGGCGCGCTGCCGGCGGGAATCCGCTGCGACACCGGCAAGGGGCCGCCGCTCTCGGCGCAGCGCACGGCGTAACCGTCCATCGCGCTGTTGTCATGCGGCGGCACATCGATAGCGGCGGTAACCGGCTGAGCCAGCACGCGTCCGGCAGCCTGCAGCAGGGAAAGATTCTGGTGGGTGTTCAACGGCCTGGCGCGCTCCAGCAGCCAGGTCAGCGCCTCTTGATAGCTCAGCATCGTGTTTCCTGTTCTGTCCGGCGGCGGACCCCTTCCCGCCGCTCGCAGTTGGCATCATAGCATGCGCCGAGATGCAAAAAGCCCGCCGGCACAGGCCGACGGGCTTGGCAATGCAAACGTGATGGCGGGATCAGCGCGATTTGACGAAGGGCACGCCGATGGCCTTGGGCGCCACGGCGCGGCCGACAAAGCCAGCCAGCAGCAGCACGGTCAGCACATACGGAATCACCGCGATGGCCTGCGACGGGATCTGGCCGATCACCGGTAGCGCCACGCCTTCCAGACGGATCTGGATCGCGTCGGCGAAGGCGAACAGCAGGCAGCCGATCACCGCCGGCACCGGACGCCACTTGCCGAAGATCAGCGCCGCCAGCGCCAGGAAGCCCTTGCCGGCGGTCATTTCCTTGATGAAGCTGCCGGTCTGGTACACCGACAGATAGGTGCCGGCCATGCCGCACAGCACGCCGCCCCAGAGCAAGGCGGTGTAGCGCACCTTGGCCACGGAGATGCCCGCGGTATCGGCGGCATGGGGGTTCTCGCCCACCGCGCGCAGGCGCAGGCCGAAGCGGGTCTTGTACAGCACCCAGGCCACCAGCGGAATCACTATGAACACGGTGATGTAAACCAGGATGGAATGGCCGGACAGCAGCTTGCTGTAGACCAGGCCCAGCACCGGCACGTCGCGCAAGGCGTCGGCGAACGGCAGCACGATCTCGTGGAAGCGGGCGTCCTCAGGCAGCTGCGGCGAGTTGCCGCCTTGCTGGAACCAGGCCAGGCCCAACACCGGCGTGATGCCGGAGGCCACGGTGTTGATGGCCATGCCGGAGATCAGCTGGTTGCCGTTATAGGTGACGGAAACGAAGGCATGCACCATGGCCATCGACACCGCGGCCATGATGCCGGCCAGCAGGCCCAGCCACGGGCTATGGGTGAGGTAGGCCGCGGCGGCGGAAGCGAAGGCCGCCACCAGCATCTTGCCTTCCAGGCTGATGTCCACCACGCCGGAGCGCTCGGAGAACATGCCGGCCAGCGCGGCCAGCACCAGCGGCGTGGCCACGCGCACGGTGGAATCGAGAAGACTGAAGAACATTTCCATATTACTTGTCCTTGCGCTTGAACAGGCCGGCGATGAACGGCTCGAACAGGTTTTCCAGCGCGCCGCAGAACAGGATGATCAGGCCCTGGATGAACAGGATCATCTCGCGCGTGATCAGCGGCTTTTCAAACGACAGATCGGAACCGCCCTGGGTCAGCGCGCCGAACAACAGCGCGGACAGCACGATGCCTACCGGGTGGTTGCGTCCCATCAGCGCCACGGCGATGCCGACGAAGCCGACGCCGTTGGTGAACAGCACGTTCATGCGGTGCGAGGAGCCCAACAGATCATTGACCGAAGCCAGGCCGGACAAGGCGCCGGACACGCACATGGCGATGATGATGACAGCGCTGACGCTGATGCCGGCGTAGCGCGCGGCGTGGTCGTTGGTGCCGACCGTGCGCAGCGTGAAGCCCCAGCGGCTGTGCCATACGATCAGGTAGAACAGCACGCAGGCCAGCAAGGCGAACACGAAGCTCAGGTTCAGCGGCGAGTTCGGCATGCCCGGAATCAGCAGATGCATTTGCGGAATCCAGCCGGTTTCCGAGAACATGCGGGTAGTCGGGTTTTGCGAGCCGGCTTCGATCAACTGGTGGCTGATCAGGTACAACATCAGCGAGTAGGCGATGAAGTTGAACATGATCGTGGTCACCACGATATGGCTGCCGCGCTTGGCCTGCAGGTAGGCCGGGATATAGGCCCAGGCCGCGCCGAAACCCATCGCCGCCAATACTGCCAGCGGGATCAGCACATAGGACGGCAGCGTGTGGTCAAACCCCAGCATCACCAGCGTGACGCCGAGGCCGGCCAGATAGGCTTGGCCTTCGCCGCCGATATTGAACAGCCCGGCATGGAAGGCCGTGGCCACCGCCAGGCCGGCGAAGATATAGCTGGTGGTGTAGAACAGCGTGTAGCCTATGCCCTCGCCGTAGCCGAAAGCGCCGTTGACCAGCAGCTTCAGGCATTCCCACGGATTCTCGCCGATCATCCAGGTGACGAAGCCTGTCACCAGCAGGGCCGCCAGCAGGTTCAGCACCGGCAGCACGGTAAGCTGCGCCCAGCGCGGCAAAGTGGAAGGTTGTCCGAATTTCAATGTTTGTGCCCTCCCATCAGCAGGCCGAGGGAAATGGTGTCGGCGTCCTTGGCCGCCACTTCGCCGGTGATCTGGCCGCCGGCCATCACCAGGATGCGGTCTGCCAGCGCCAGGATTTCTTCAAGTTCCACCGACACCAGCAAGATGGCCTTGCCTTCGTCGCGCAGCTCAACCAGCCGCTTGTGGATGAATTCGATCGCGCCGATATCGACGCCGCGCGTCGGCTGGCCGATCAGCAGCAAGTCAGGATTGGCGTGGATCTCGCGCGCCAGCACCACCTTCTGCTGATTGCCGCCGGACAAGAGGCCCACCCGCAACAGCGGATTGCCCGGGCGGATATCGAACTGGGAGATGAAGTCGCGCGTGCGCTCCACCAGTTTCTTGCGCGAATACAGGAAACCGCTGCGCAGCGATTTGTCGTTCTGGTAGCCCAGAATGGCGTTTTCAAATGTGGAGAACGCCTTGACCAAGCCTTCGCGCGAACGGTCTTCCGGAATATGGCCGATGCCGCGCTCGCGGTAGACGGCTGCGCGCGGCTTGCGCTTACACGGCAGCTTCAGCAGGTCCTCGCCCTTGTAGGCGATGCTGCCCGCGGTCGGCGCTTGCATGCCGGCCAGCACTTCCAGCAGCTCGGACTGGCCGTTGCCGGACACGCCGGCGATGCCGACAATCTCGCCAGCCTTGACCTGGAAGTTCAGGTTGTCCAGCAGCTTGACCTGGCGCTCGTCGGTCAGGCACAGGCCCTTGACGTCCAGCACCACGGCGCCGGGCGCGCGCTCGGCCTTGTCCACTTTCAGCGACACCTTGCGGCCCACCATCAGGTCGGCCAGCTTTTCCTTGTCCACATCGCAGGTGCGCACATTGCCCACCACCGTGCCGGCGCGCATCACGCTGACGTTGTCGGTGCTGTCCATCACTTCGCGCAGCTTGTGGGTGATCAGGATCACCGTCTTGCCCTGCGCTTTCAGCGAACGCAGGATGTGGAACAGATGGTCGGCCTCCTGCGGCGTCAGCACGGCAGTCGGCTCGTCCAGGATCAGTACGTCGGCGCCGCGATACAGCGCCTTGAGGATTTCCACCCGCTGCTGCAGACCAACGCCCAGTTCCCCAACCAGCGCGTCCGGATCCACTTCCAGCGAGTAGTTCTTGTTCAGTTCCTTCAAATGCTCGCGGGCCTGGTCCATCCCGCCCTTGAGCAAGCGGCCGCCTTCAGCGCCCAGCACGATGTTTTCCAGCACAGTGAAGGTATCCACCAGCATGAAGTGCTGATGCACCATGCCTATCCCCAGACGGATCGCTTCCTGGCTGTTACGGATGCGCACATCCTGGCCATTGACGCGGATGGAACCGCTGTCGGCCTGATAATAGCCGTACAGAATGCTCATCAACGTGGACTTGCCGGCGCCGTTCTCGCCGATGATGCCGTGAATGCTGCCCTTGGGCACGCTCATCGTCACATCACGGTTGGCCTGGACGGCGCCAAAGCTCTTGTTGATGCCTGTCAGCTCAATGGCAAACTCGGTCATGCTTTGTCTGTTCCCGATCTTCGTTTATATCCCCATCGCCGGCGCCAACAGCAAACAGCCGCGATGAACGAGTCACCGCGGCTGCGCCCCCGACCGGTCGGGGAGAGGGCTGCTCCGCTTATTGCACCGGGCAGCTATTGTTGGCGCGGTAATCCACTACCTTGATCTTGCCGCTGATGATTTCAGCCTTGGCCTCAGCGATCTTCTTTTCCATCTCAGGCGTGACTTGCGGGCGGTTGTACTTGTCCAGCGCCCAGTCCACGGCCTGGTCCTTCAGGCCCAGCACCTTCACGCCGGACTTCCAGGAGCCATCCTTGGCTTCCTTGAAAGTGTTGTAGACAGCTACGTCCACTTTTTTCACCATCGAAGTCAGAACCGAGCCCGGGAACAGATAGTTCTGGTTGCTATCCACGCCGATGGAGTACTTGCCGGCGTTCTTGGCGGCCTGCAGCACGCCCATGCCGGTGCCGCCGGCGGCGACGAAGATCACGTCGGCGCCGCGGTCAAACTGGCTCTTGGCCAGCTCGGTGCCGCGAGCCGGATCGTTGAAGGCTTGCGGCGTGGTGCCGGTCATGTTCTGCAGCACGGTGACATTCTTGTTGGCGTACTTGGCGCCCTGAGCATAGCCGCAACCGAAGGCGCGGATCATCGGGATGTCCATGCCGCCGATGTAACCCACCTTGCCGGTCTTGGACTTCAGCGCGGCGGCCATGCCCACCAGGAAGGAACCTTCCTGCTCCTTGAACACGATGCTCTGCACGTTCGGGCCCTTGGCCACGGCGTCGATCAGGGTGAACTTGACCTTGGGGAATTCCTTGGCCACGGTTTCCACGGCCTGGGCGAAGTTGAAGCCCACGGCGACGACGATGTCGGTATCGCGGCTGGCCATCTTGCGCAGCAGCTGTTCCTTCTGCGCGTCGGAAGAAATCTGACCGTCGCGGTAGTTGACCTTGAAGTCCTTCTTGAAACGCTCGGCGCCGTTGTAAGCGGCTTCGCTGAAGCTCTTGTCAAACTTGCCGGCCTGATCGTAGATCACGGCGGGGGTGAAGTCCTTGGCGCAAGCGGCGGCGGACAGAACCGCGGCAGCCACTGCGAAGCTGATTCGTTTCAGTTGGATGGTCATCTCTATAACTCTTGGCTTGAGTTGGTCAACGCGCGCATGGCCCCATGCAGGCGCGGCGAGTGCAACAGTGACTGGACTTGAATGGTGACAGCTGAAATTGCAGACGGCATGTAACCTGCCAACTACAACCTCAGCTGTGCCGAAGCGGCCTGAACCGCTCCCTGCGCAATGCAAAAACCGGCTGCAGACACCACTTTGTCGTTCTTCTGAGCGCGGCGAATTGTAATGACCGTTAACCGGGCTGTAAACATTTTCCTCTCGACTTTGAAATACCGTGTCGCAAACATTTCTCTACGTAAAGAATCCCGATTTGGCGCAAACCGCGTCAAATCAGGATTTATTCCGAAGTCATGGCTTCGCATATTGATTTTTCATGCTCAAATTGATTCAACGCAAAGCAATTCGTCTATATCCAAAGCACCGTGCAAGCCCTAAAATCGCCGCCTGGACAAAACCGTCATTTCCATGCTGCCAATACTGTATCGGGACGATCTGCTGATCGCCATCCACAAGCCGGCCAATTTGCTGGTGCATCGCACCATGCTGGACCGCCACGAAACCCGCTTCGCCGTTCAACTGCTGCGCGACCAGATAGGCCAGCGCGTCTATCCGGTGCACCGGCTGGACAAGGGCACCTCCGGCGTCCTGCTGTTCGCGCTGGACAAGGACGCCGGCCGCGAGCTGTCGTGGCAGTTCGAGCGCCAGCAGGTGCAGAAGCGCTATCTCGCCGTGGTGCGCGGCCACCCCGACGCCGAAGGGCTGATCGACCACCCGTTGAGCCGCCGGCCGGACGACCTGGAATGGATAGGCGAAAAGGTGGAAACCGCGCCGCAAGCGGCGCAAACCCGCTACCGCACGCTAGCCACAGTGGAACTGCCCATCATGGTGGAACGCTACCCCAGCAGCCGCTACGCCTTGCTGGAGCTGGAGCCGCTGACCGGCCGCCGCCATCAGCTGCGCCGCCATCTGAAGCATATCGCCCACCCCATCATCGGCGACTCCACCTACGGCAAAGGCCGCCACAACCGCATGTTCGCCGACGAGCTGGATTGCCGCCGCATGCTGCTGGCCTGCCTGGAAATGGAGCTGACCCACCCCGTCAGCGGCACGCCGCTGCGCATCGCCTGCCCGCTGGAGTCCGGCTTCTCCGCGCTGATCGACCGCCTGGGCTGGAGCGCCGCCGACCAGGCCGCCGCCATCGAATTAACCATCTGAAAGAACAAGACAAATGCTCAGCTATCGCCACGCCTTCCACGCCGGCAACCACGCCGACGTGCTCAAGCACCTGATCGAGATCGAACTGCTGAATTATCTGGGCCAGAAGGACAAGCCCTACTGGTATATCGACACCCACGCCGGCGCCGGCGCCTACTCGCTGACCGAGGGTTACGCCACCAAGAATGCCGAGTTTGAAACCGGCATCGCCCGCCTGTGGCAGCGCGACGACCTGCCCGAAGCCGTGAGCAACTACGTGGAAGTGGTCAAGCGGATGAACCCCGACGGCGAGCTGAAGTTCTACCCCGGCTCGCCTTGGTGCGCGGCCGACGTGATGCCGGAAAGTGACAAGCTGCGCCTGTTCGAGCTGCACCCCAGCGACGCCCAGATCCTGCAGGAGAACTTCGCCGGCAGTGGCCGCCGGGTGCAGATCCAGCAAGCCAACGGCTTTGACGGCATCAAGGCCGTCCTGCCGCCGCCGCCGCGCCGCGCGCTGGTGCTGATCGACCCGCCGTACGAAGACAAACGCGATTATCAAAATGTGGAAACCGCGCTCAAGGAAGGGCTGAAACGCTTCGCCACCGGCGTCTACGCCGTGTGGTATCCGTGTTTGCAGCGCGTGGAAATGAAGGAAATGCTGCCGGCGCTGAAAAAGCTGCCGGCCAAGAACTGGCTGCGCGCCGAATTGCATGTGCAAGCCCCGTCGGCCGACGGCTTCGGCATGCACGGCAGCGGCATGTTCATCCTCAACGCGCCATGGACGCTGCCGCAAACCTTGAACGAAGTGCTGCCTTACCTGGTGCAACACCTGGGCCAGGACGCCAAGGCTAAATTTGTGCTGGAAACCGGCGGCGATCTATAAAAACCGCTAGCCAACCCCAAACGCGCCAAGGGCGCGTTTTTTCATGGACAAAATCTTCAGTTGAAGTTTCTTTAAACGAAACAAAACTACATGACAAAAAGCTACGCATATGCATAATGCCGTTTGCATTTCAATGGAAATCCCTACCGCCCTATTCGCAAAATCACGTCAAATCGGCCGACTCATGACCTGGTCATGACACTATCTGCCAGCGCCAGCCCACTTCGCCTCTTTCGCGCCTGCGAATCGTTTCATCATTCGCCTGCCCCGCATCCCAACTTCTTCCACGATATCGGCAAAAAAACACCCGCGCAGACCGCTGCGCGTCTTCCTGGGCCTCACAATCACAGCGCGTCATGGTATGCTGCGCGCCCGGTACTCGCACTCCCGACCATCAGCATGGCCAAACTGTTTTTTCGATACGCCGCGATGAATAGCGGCAAAAGCACGCAGCTGCTGCAGATCGCCAACAACTACGAAACCATGGGCAAAACGGTGACGCTGTACACCAGCGCCATCGACGACCGCTACGGCGTGGGCATGGTTACCTCGCGGCTGAATATCCAGCGCGAGGCCAACACCTTCGACGCCGGATTCGACTTCCTGGCGCAGGACTACGGCGACACGGCCTGCATTCTGGTGGACGAAGCGCAGTTCATGACGCCTGAACAGGCGCAGCAACTGCACCGCCTGGCCCATACCCGAAACATCCCGGTGATCTGCTTTGGCCTGCGCACCGACTTCCGCGGCCACCCCTTCCCCGGTTCCGCCTGGCTGCTGTCGCTGGCGGAGGACGTGGAAGAGATCAAGACCATCTGCCAATGCGGCCGCAAAGCGACCATGCACATCCGCATCGATGGCCAGGGCCATCGGGTAAAAGAAGGCCCGCAAGTGGAAATCGGCGATGAGGCGCGCTACCGCGCCGTATGTGGCCAATGCTTCCATCGCGATTGACCCTTCCGCGCGGCAGACTCGCCTCGGGCCGGCCATGCCGGCCCGTTTTCACTCCGCCACGACGTAAGCCCGCAGCCGATGCCCATCCGGGTCCAAGGCCACAAAAGTGCGGCCGAAGTCCATATCGGTCATAGCCTGCAAAATGGGCAAACCCAAAGCTTGCCAACGCGCCAGCCCCGCATCCAGCGCGGCGACATCCTCGAACTGAACAATCAACTCCCCGCCGCCGCCCAAGACCTCGGCGCCCGGCTCCACCGTATGGCGCGACCACAATCCCAAACGCATGCCGGATGCAAACTTGAACATCGCAAAGGTGGGCGACTCCTCAATCGGCTGCAGATCAAACAACTGCGAATAGAAACGGGCGCTGCGCGCCGGCTGGTCCACATACAGGATCACAAAATTGGGGTGTTGCATGGCGATTCTCCTTGGCTGAGCACCGGTCTCGTCCCGGCATGCCTTCATGCTAAGCCATGGCACTGTCAAATTTTGTCAGTAGTGCGTACAATTTAAATATGACAATATACTTTCACTTCTGACACTTTCCGCAGCTCACCAACCATGCCAAACCTATCTGTTGATTTCCTTCCGTCCAGCCCATGCGACTCACCACCAACCCAATTGGCATCCGAAACAGCGCCAGATATCACCATCCGCCACGCATTGGCGTATGATCTCTCCCCCACAGCCTGAGGACAGGGCCTGGCCGCTGCGGCCTGCGCCAGTTTGCTGCGATGGAGACACCGCCACGTCGGCCTCGTCCGCATCCAGGCCACGGCATTGCCGGCCAACCATCGCTCCATCCAGGTGCTGGAACGCAATGGCTTCGAGCGCGAGGGGCTGCTGCGCAGCTATCGCAAGGTGCGCGGCCCATCGCGCGACTTCTGGATGTACAGCCATATACAGGAGAAATAGATGATTCAACTGGCCGCGAAAGACCAGGAAATAGAACGCTGCTTCGCCGTGATGCGCCAGTTGCGGCCGCATCTGCAGGCGGAGGACTTTGTCGCTGTCGTGCGCGCGCAGATGGCGGAAGGCTACCAGTTGGCTTATCTGCTGAATGGCGATGCCGTAGCCTGCGTGGCGGGCTTCCGCATCCAGCGTACGCTGGTGGCCGGCAAAAGCTTGTACGTTGACGACCTGGCCACCGACGACAGCGCGCGCTCCCATGGCCACGGCGCGGCGATGATGGCTTGGCTGCGCCAGCTGGCCAAGGATCAGGGCTGCAGCGAAATCCATCTGGACTCCGGCGTGCAGCGCCATCGCGCCCATCGTTTCTATCTGAACCGCAAGATGGACATAGTGGCCTTCCACTTCTCGGAAAGCCTGCGACATGATTGAGATCGTGCCGCATCAACCCCGCTGGGCCGCGGAGTTCCAAACCATCGCCAGCCAACTTCGCGCCGCGCTGGGAGAGCTGGCGCTGCGCATCGACCATATCGGCTCCACCGCCGTGCCCGGCCTGGCGGCAAAAGACGTGATCGACGCGCAGATCACGGTGGCGGAATTGGACGAACACATGGCCAACCGCCTGAGCGCGGCCGGCTTCGAGCGCCAACCGTTCAACCGCGACCATCTGCCGCCAGGCAGCGACGACGCGCCGGAGCAATGGTCAAAATTCTTTTTCCGCGAACCCGCGGGCCAACGCCGCGCCCATATCCATGTGCGCCGCGCCGGCAGCGCCAACCAGCGCTACGCACTGCTGTTTCGCGACTACCTGCGCGCGCAGCCGGCCATGGCGGCCGCCTACGGGGAACTGAAGCGCAGGCTGGCAAACAGCCTGGCGGACTGGGAAACCTATCCCGACGTCAAGGATCCCGCGGTGGACTTGATCTACCTGGCGGCGGAACAATGGGCAGAGCGAAGCGGCTGACGGCAGGGCTAACACGGCTACTGACAGAAACTGACCGCGCCATGGATTACATTCCGGACACCCGGCACAGCCCCGGGCCATCCAAAACTTGACAAGGACAATCCTGTGACGCGCGCCATCACCATCCTCACCGAGCACTTTTCCGACTGGGAAACGGCCCTGATCAACTCCTCGCTGCGTTTTTATTATGGCTGCGAGGTGCGCTTTGCCACACCCGGCGGCACGCCCGTCACCTCCTCCGGCGGGCTGATGGTCACCCCGCATCTGGCCATTGAGTCCATTCAACTCGATGAGCTAGACCTGCTCATCGTATGCGGCGGCACCATCTGGCAAACCGATCAAGCGCCGGACCTGACCGCCTTGCTTGCCGCCGCACATGCCCAAAACATTGTGGTTGCCGGCATTTGCGACGGCACCCGCGTGCTTGCGCAAGCCGGCGTGCTGGACAAGGTCCGCCACACTTCGAACTCCGCGGACAACTTGTCTGCGCTTGCTTACGCGGGCGCCGCTTACTATCAGGATGTGCCTTACGCAGTTGCCGACCAAGGCGTGGTCACGGCTCCCGGCACCGCGCCGGTGAGTTTCATGGCTGAAATTCTCAATACGCTGGGCTTCGGCGGCGCCGACCTGGATGCCTACCTGGCCATGCACGCCGCCGAGCATCGCAAGCGGGCTTAAAAGCCGCCAACCGCCCCCTGATCCTAGGTTGCGCCTCCTTGTCGCGCGCCTTGGCTCAGGGTCTCTGCGTGGGCCGCGCTACGTTGACATGTCGTCAAACCGCATCGGCGGCTATTCCCAAGCGCTGCCGCCATTCTCTTAACAAGGCCTGGCGGCGGCGCGGGTAGCGTTCATTCAGGCTTTCGCACTGTTGAATCCGGTCGCAGCGGAAATGGCGGAAGTCCTGCCGCAGCTCGCACCATGCCGCCAGCACCTGCACTTTTTCAAAGAAGCCGACGGCGAATGGCCACACGATCCGTTGGCTATCGTCTCCCTTGATGTCGCGATAACACAAGGCCAGCTTGCGCTGCTGGCGGATGGCGTCGCGCAACGCGGCCATGTCCACAGCCATCAGCGGTCCATCCACCGGCACGACCAGCAAGGTCTCATCCTCCAGCCGCCGCCGCAGATCGTCCGGCAGCACCGCCGCCACCTTGGCCAGCGCATTGCCGGCGGCGTTGGCCAGACGCGGATCGCCCCGCTTTTCCACCCAGCGCATGCCCAGCACCAGCGCCTCGATCTCTTCCTCGGCAAACATCAGCGGCGGCAGCAGGAAGCCCGGCCGCAACTGGTAGCCCATGCCCGGCTCGCCGGCGATATCCGCACCCTGCAGCTGCAGGCTGGCGATATCGCGATAGACGGTACGCACGCTGACGCCGAGCTGGTCGGCCAGCGCCTGCGCGGTTACCGGCAGGCGATAGCGCCGCAGCAGCTGCAGCAAGTCCAACAGTCGTTCGGAACGCGCCATGGCTCAGCTTATCGCAGGGTAACCGTTGGTTCCGTCCGGCCATGGCGTCAACACCTCATAGCCATGATCGGTAACCGCCACCATATGCTCCCACTGGGCGGACCACGAGCCATCCTGCGTCACCACCGTCCAGCCGTCGCCCAGCTGGCGAGTGGACGCCTGGCCGGCGTTGATCATCGGCTCGATGGTGAACACCATGCCTGGCTTCAGTTTCATGCCGATGCCCGGACGGCCGTAATGCAGCACCTCCGGTTCCTCGTGATACACCTTGCCGATGCCGTGGCCGCAATATTCGCGCACCACGCTGAA
The DNA here is from genome assembly GCF_002902845.1 of Chromobacterium sinusclupearum. Classification (GTDB taxonomy): domain Bacteria; phylum Pseudomonadota; class Gammaproteobacteria; order Burkholderiales; family Chromobacteriaceae; genus Chromobacterium; species Chromobacterium sinusclupearum. The sequence goes on along the minus strand of NZ_PPTF01000060.1, from coordinate 153,554 downwards.
GCCGGCGCCCTCGGTCAGGGTCTGGATGGCGTGTCCGATGTCGCCGAGCGAAGCGCCCGGGCGCACCGCGCGGATGCCGGCGCGCATCGCGTCATAGCAGGTCTCCACCAGACGCTTCGCTTCCGGACTGGGCGTGCCGACATAGAACATCCGGCTGCTGTCGCCATGCCAGCCGTTCTTGATCACCGCCACGTCGATATTGATGATGTCGCCGTCGCGCAAAATCTGCTTGGGCGATGGAATGCCATGGCACACCACCTGGTTGACCGAGGCGCAGATGGTCTTGGGATAGCCGTAGTAGCCCACATTGGCCGGTTTGGCGCGCTGCACCTTAACGATGTGCTCATGGCAACGCGCATCCAGCTCCTCAGTGCTGACGCCGGGCTTCACATGCTCGCCTATCATGGCCAACAGCTCCGCCACCAGCTTGCCCGCCTCGCGCGCCTTGGCCACCTCGGCTGGGGACTTGATCACCACACGGCTCATCGCGCCACCTCCTCGCCCTGCCGCGGCAGGTCCAGCCCGGCGCCGCCTTGGCTGGCGCGCAGCAACAGCTGGCAGATCTCGCTGTAGCGCAAATCCGGGTGCAGCTCCGCCAGCATGCCGATGCGCAGCCAGTGCTCGGCCTGGGAATTGATGGAGCGGCTCAGCGCCTCGCTGGCGGTACGCAGATTGTCATGCATCTGCTCGGAAATTTTGACGATGCCCATGGCTCGCCTCCAGTAAGCAAACAATATATGAAACGTATATTAATAATCGTATGACGCCCTGACAAGCGCGGATACCGATGGGCTATGGGTCAAAATATTAGAAATACTACTTATTTATATTAAATTTATAAATTATATCAATACATGATCAATGATAAGCTTTGACCATCATCAAGGCGCAATCGTCAGCATCATCGGCAAAAACGCAGCAAATTTAGCTTAAATCAAGGAAAAATGTACTTTGAAGCGTACTTGCTGCCTCACGCCCCATTCTGACGCCGCGCCCAGCCAAGGAGTACGAAAATGAAAATCCGCATGCTCGTTGCGTCGCTCAGCCTGGCCTGCGCGGCCGCCGCGGCGGCCGCCAGCCCAACCCAATGTGAAAACAAGCGTTACACGCTACAGCTGCTGGGGTCTGGCGGCCCCATTTCCGACGATGGCAGAGCCTCATCCGCCTCGCTGATCTGGTGGAAGAACAAGCCGGTGGCGCTGATCGATGCCGGCGGCGGAGCCTACCTCCGCTTTGGCCAATCCGGCGCCCGGCTTGAGGATGTCAGCTTCATCGGCCTGACCCATTTCCACACCGACCATGTCACCGACCTGCCTGCCTTGCTGAAGGGCAGCTATTTTTTCCGCGCGCCGCACCAGATTGATATCGCGGGCCCGGCCGGCGGCGCGGGCTTCCCCAGTCTGAGCGGCTTCATGCATGCCCAGTTCAATGCCAAAAACGGCGCCTACGCCTACCTGTCTGGAATCTATTCCGGCAGCGGAGACATTCCGCTGAAAGTGAAACTCGCCGATGTGAATTACCACAAGGCAATGCCCACCAAGGTATACGACAAAGACGGCATCACCATCAGCGCGCTTGGCATTCCTCACGGCAAGGTGCCGGCGCTCGCGTATCGCATCGATACGCCCGACGGCCGCATCGTGATCTCCGCCGATCAGAACGGCAGCAATCCCAACTTCCTCGAATTCGCCCAAAACGCTGACATCCTGGTGATGCCGCTGGCCATCGACGAACAGGCCGACCCATCCTCGGCTTTCCTGCACGCCAAACCGTCCGCCATCGGCCGCATCGCCGCAGCGGTAAAACCCAAACAGCTGGTGCTGAACCACTTCATGGGCAAGAGCCTGCGGGTGAAGGATCAATCCATCCGGATCATTCGGAAACTCTACTCCGGCCCGATATACGCCAGCCGCGACCTGTCGTGCTTCCCAGTGCGCTGACTTCCAAAAACCTGAATTCCGTGAGGCCCAATATGAAAAACCAGATCATTCTTTCCATTGCCATGACATCGCTGATCGGCCTGAACGCCGAGCCTGTGCTGGCCGAGCCTTCTCAGCCCGCAAAAACGGTGCAAAGCGAAAGCGGCAACGGCGGCAAATGCGCCAGCGGCAAATGCGGCACGGTGAAAATGTACGAGAAGGCCGACATCCAGCACGACCCGCAAGACCAGCTGGTACGCGCCCGCGATGGCAAATGCGGCAAGACCGGACAAGGCATACAACCTGTTCCGCCCCGCTGCAAGATGGTGGAGGGGGTATGCGGTCAATAAGCCCCACAGCCATCGGCGTCGGACTGCGCGCCGAGCACGCGCAATGGCTGGCCGATCAAGATCCGCAGCCCGGCATCGACTTTCTGGAACTGACAATCGAAAACTGGCTGGACGTCGGCGGCCGCAAACGCGAGCAGCTTGAGCGGCTATCGGAAAAGTACCCGCTGGTCGCCCATGGCCTCAGCCTGTCGATAGGCGACACGCTGCCGCTGGATACGGACTTCCTGGCGCGGGTGAAGCGCTTTCTCGATCGTTACCGGATAGACATCTACAGCGACCACCTGAGCTACTCCCGCGACCGGCAGGGCTATTTGTACGATCTGCTGCCCATACCGCGCTGCGAGGAAATGGCGGACCGGATCGCGGCCAAGATCAAACAGGCGCAGGACATTCTGCAGCGGCCGCTGGTGCTGGAAAACATCAGCTACTACCACTGCCATGCCGGCCAAATGGACGAGGCCGTTTTCATCCGCCGCGTCCTCGAGCAAAGCGGCTGCCAGATGCTGCTGGACATCAACAATGTCTACGTCAACGCCGCCAATCATGGCTACGACCCGCAAGGCTTTATCGCCAGCCTGCCGTCGCCGGCCATCCGCTACTTCCATATCGCCGGCCACTGGCGCGGCGACGATGGCGTGCTGATCGATACCCACGGCGCCGCGGTATGCGGCGAGGTGCTTGAACTGGCGCGACAGACCGTAGCCCTGCACGGCCCGCGGCCACTGGTGCTGGAACGGGACAACCACATTCCAGGCTGGCCTGAGCTGCGAGACGAAGCGATCGGGCTGCGCAAATGGATAGGCCAGCCTGCGCCTCAGGCCGCCTGAGCAGAAAGGATATGTCATGAACGCCCATTCAACGCTGGAGGCGGGCCGGCGCTTCAACCGACTGCTGCGCGCGCCCCAAACCGATGCCGGCGAGCTCACGCCGGCCATCAAGCTGTACCGGGATTTCCTGCACAGCAATATCGAGGAGGTGGTGAAGCACGTATTTCCGCTGTACGTCAGCCAGGTCGACGCCGCCACCCTGCGCCGGCAGGTAGATGGCTTTCTGGCTCACCACTCGGCCAGCGCGCCGGAATTCCACCACATCGCCACCGAGTTTCTGGTTTTCATGCAACCCACTGCGCCCGCCGCGCTGCGGCAGTGCCTGGAGTACGAGTGGGTGCTGCTGAAAGCGGAGATCGACCCAGCCGTGGTCGAGCCGCCAAGCGGGGAGCCGCTCGACGATGCCGTCCTGTCGCTCAATCCCACGCTGACCTGCATCGAGCTGGATCTGAAGGCGGCGGGCCTGTCAGGCGCATTCGCCATTTTCCGCGACGCCCGCCACCAGGTGCGCCAAAAACCTTTGAACCGTTTCGACCGCCATGTGCTAGCCGGGCTGGAGACGCCGCGCGGCTACGCGTCGCTGAAAGCCGCCTGCGCGATCGCGGACGCGGCGCCGCTGCGCCAATGGCTGCTTGACGCCATCGCGACCGGACTGGTCCAGACACGCCAGCCGAGCATGGCACCCATGGACAGAAGCCCGCGCCGTCCGGCCGCAACACAAGGAGTATGAAAATGATTGCCAAAATAATGAACGGATTCGACCGGGTGGTTGCCGCCTGCCAACGATATGACTTCATCGCCCTGCTGGGCATCCGCCTCTACCTGCTGCCGGTGATCTATGTCGGCGCCCATTCGAAGGTTGTCGGGTTCAGCGCGGCGGTCGCCTGGTTCGGCGCGCCGGCCAGCGAGGGCGGCCTTGGCCTGCCGTTTCCGGTGGCGTTTGCCTTCCTGGCGGCGGCTACCGAGGTATTGGGGCTGCTGTGCATCGCGCTAGGCTTGTTCACCCGCGTCATGGCCATCCCGATGATGGTACTGATGAGCGCCGCCAGCGCCATGGTGCACTTGCCGCGCGGCTGGCTGGCCATCGCCGACAAAAGCATGGAATCCAGCCAGCGCTTGGCCGGATTTCTGTCCTGGCTGGCCGAGAACTTCCCAGGCCGATACAACTACATCACCGAACTGGGCGACCCGGTGATCCTGAATAACGGCATCGAGTTCGCCGCCACCTACTTCATCATGCTGCTGGTGCTGTTCTTCTACGGCGGCGGGCGCTACATCAGCGCCGACTACTGGCTGCGCCGGCACCTCGCCAAGTAAGCGCCCTCGACGCCTCCACCATAAATCGCAACACGATGGCCGGAACCGCTCACCGCGGCGGGTCCGGCCATTTTTGCGTCCGCGCGCATGGGACTTCACGCCATGACGCCGACGCGCCCCGGGAGAACCCATGAACGGATTCGATGCGCTGACACTGGCGCGCCTGCAATTCGGCGCCAATATCAGCTTCCACATTCTCTTTCCCAGCATCAATGTCGCGCTGGGCTGGCTGCTGCTGTTCTTCAAGCTGCGTTATACCCAAACCGGCCGTCAGGGCTGGATGGACGCCTACGCCTTCTGGATCAAGGTATTCGCGCTATCGTTCGCGCTGGGCGTGGTGAGCGGCGCCACCATGAGCTTCCAGTTTGGCACCAACTGGCCTGGCTTCATGCGCGTGGTCGGCAATGTCGCCGGACCCTTGCTGTCCTACGAGATCCTCACCGCCTTCTTTCTGGAAGCCACGTTTCTCGGCGTGATGCTGTTCGGACGCTCGCGGCTGTCGGAACGAGCCCATACCCTAGCCACCCTGTTGGTGGCGTTCGGCAATACGCTGTCCACGTTCTGGATTCTGACGCTGAACTCCTGGATGCAGACGCCGGCGGGTTTCAAGATGGTCAATGGCCATGCCGTGGTGACCAGCTGGTTCGATGTGATCTTCAACCCCTCTGCGCCATACCGCTTCGCGCACATGCTCATCGCGTCCGGCCTCACCGCGGCGTTTCTGCTGGCTGGCCTGTCGGCCTATCGCCGGCTGAACGGCGACGCCAGCGAAGGCAACCGGCTGGCGCTGAAAACCGGCGTCTACGCCGCCGCCCTGCTGACTCCGCTGCAGTTTGTGGCGGGAGACTTGCACGGCCTGAAAACCCGCGAAGTGCAACCGGCCAAACTGGCGGCGATGGAGGGCGTCTGGCGCACCGAGCGATCCGCCCCGCTGCTGGTCTTCGCCCTACCGAACGAAGACACGCACAGCAACGACCATGCGCTGGGCATTCCCGGCCTGGCCAGCTTGATCCTCACCCACGAGACCACAGGCGAAATCAAGGGGATTAACGAGTTTGCCCAGCATCCGCCGGTGGCAAAAGTGTTCTGGAGCTTCCGCGCCATGGTGGGCGTCGGCGCCCTGATGTTGCTCACGTCCTGGCTGGCCGCCTGGCAGTTGAGAAAGCGCGGCACGCTGTCGAGTGCAATGCTGCGCATATTGACTCTGATGACCTTCTCCGGCTGGATCGCCACCCTGGCCGGCTGGTATGTCTCCGAAATCGGCCGCCAACCCTGGCTGGTCAATGGAGTGCTCACCACAGCAGAAGCCGCCGGCGGCGCCACGCCGGCCATGCTGACATCCAGCCTGACCATGTATCTGGCGCTGTATGCCGCGCTGGTGGCCGCCTACGTGGCAGCCTTGTTTCACATGGCCAAGAAGGCGGCCTGTCCGGCAGGCTCGCCGCGGCTCCAAGAAAAACAGGAGAAATTCGCATGCCGCTAGATTACTGGCTTCCCATCACCTTCGCCGGCCTGCTGGCCCTGGTGATGATCATTTACGTCATCCTGGACGGCTACGACCTGGGCATAGGCTTGCTCCTGCCCAGCGTGGAGCGCGCCGACAAAAACCGCATGATCGCCACCATCGGCCCCTTCTGGGATGCCAACGAAACGTGGCTGGTACTGGGCATCGGCCTGCTGCTATCGGCCTTCCCCGCGGCGAACGCATTGGTGTCTTACGAGCTGTATCAGCCGCTGGCCCTGATGCTGGGCGGGCTGATCGTTCGCGGCGTCGCCTTCGACTTCCGGGCCAAGGCGCCCGATGGACATAAAGCCTGGTGGGATGCCGCCTTCTTCGCCGGCTCCTTGATAGCATCAGCCATGCAGGGCCTGATGCTGGGCCGCTACTTGACCGGCTTCGCCAACGGCTGGGCCGCCTGGGCCTTTGCCTGGCTCTGCGCCGCCGGCTTATGCGCCGGATACGCCCTGCTGGGCGCCTGTTGGCTGATACTGAAAACAAGGGGCCCATTGCAGGCGCGCGCCTACGGCTGGGCCAGACGCGCGCTGCTGGCAACCAGCCTGGCGGCCGCGCTGGTATCGATTGCCACCCCGTTAGCCAGCCCGTCCATCGCCGCCAAATGGTTTGTCCTGCCGCATTTCCTGCTGCTGATTCCGCTGCCGCTGGCGGCCAGCCTGTTATCCGCCCTATTGTGGTGGCTGTTGCCGAAACTGGCCAAGCGCCAAGCGCGCGGCGACGACCGCTATTGCTGGACGCCGTTTGCGTTATGCGTGGCCATCGTGCTGCTGGCGTCCTGGGGCTTGGCCTACAGCATCTTCCCCGACATCGTGATTGAACATCTATCGATCTGGCAGGCCGCGAGCGATGCCGAGGCGCTATGGGCGATACTGGTGGTCGCCATCGTCGTGCTGCCGGCGATAGCCGCCTACACCGCCTTCGTCTACCGCATCTTCCATGGCAAGGCGACGGACGAACTGAGCTACCATTAGCCCAACCGCAACATGCGGACTGTGGCCTGAACCCCACAGCCGCATGCCTGATTTTCCAGGCTTTCCCTTCCTGCAAGCCAGCATGGCGGACGCGATCCTTGCAATTCCATTTGATATTGTACAAAATCAAATCATGGAAACCGACAAACCCAATCAGCACGGCGGCAAACGCTCAGGCGCCGGCCGCAAGTCCGCCTTCGGCGGCGACAAAACCGTCGCCGTCCGCGTGCCGGAGCCGCTGCGCGGCATTCTGCAGCAATGGCTGGAAGATTATCGCAGCTGGCGCACCGTCAACAGCGAACAAGCCTTCGACTTCCGCACCCTGGGCGCGCAGTTGAGCGAGCTGTCGCTGCCGCTGTTCGCAGGCAGCGTGCCGGCCGGCTCGCCGGTCGCGGCAGACGACATGAAGGAAGCCGACATCGACCTGAACACGCATCTGGTGAGCCGCCCGGGCGACACCTTCATGGTGCGAGTCAAGGGCGATTCGATGCAGGGCGCCGGCATCCATGATGGGGACCTGCTGCTGGTGGAGCGCGTCAGCGAACCGCGCAACGGCAAAGTGGTGGTGGCCGCGCTCAATGGCGAACTCACTGTAAAGCGGCTGGAGCGCAGCCCGAATGGCCTGCGGCTGCTGCCGGAAAATCCGGCCTATCAGCCGATAACCGTGCCGGAAGACGCGTCGTTTCATATCTGGGGCGTGGTCACCAATGTCATCCACAAAGTCGACTAAACGTCGCCAATCACGCCTCGCAGCGCATGCCAGCCAAGAATGTGCAACCCAGGATCAGGGCGCGCCAAGAGCGGCTAACAAAAATCAGTTTCACGGCTGAGGCAAGTCGGCGCAACTCAGCACCAGGATTTTTGTTAGCGGCTCGAAGCCGCGCCAAGCAGCAAGCATATGTACAGCTCGTTGTTTTGTCAGCTCAAGCAAAAACAGGAGATCTTCCATGGGAAAGCACAGCGATCACATCAAGATGAAGTTCAACGACTGGAAGCGTCTGCCGCGCCCTTATCGCGCCATGATAGAAGGCCAACCCCAGGTGCTGACAAGCCGCACCGGCCGCCATGTGTTTGTGCCGGTGCAGTTTGTCTGAACATCGCCAGGCCGGAAGTCCTGGCGAATGACAAGACGCGGCTCAGGAATGGCAGCCAGGAGGACGGGTCAATGCTTGTTCAGCCCGAAGAAATTGCGGATGCGCTCCACCAGTTCGCCGCCATGCGGCACCCCCTCGGTCTCGTCCAATAGGGCTTCCGGCATTTTCCTGCGTCGCTCCTCCAGCCGTTCCGCCAGAATCGACGAAATCGTCTCGGCCAATTCCTTGCGCGAGACCAGGATGGCCTGAAACGCCTCCTTGTCCAGCCTCAGGCACTCCACATTGGAGCGGGCGATCACCGTGCCGCTGCGCGACTCGCCGGTCATCAAGCCCATCTCGCCAAAGAAGCTGCCGGCTTTCAACACATCCACCAGCTTGCGCCGGCCATCGGGCAGCGTCACCCACACCTCCACCTCGCCGGACAGCATGATATACAGCCAGTGCGCCACCGCCCCCTGATGCATGATGATGTCGCCGGTGACAAACGGCGTGAATTTCAAGCGGTCGGCAAGTATCACCATCTCTTCATCGTTCAGGCCCGACAGCAACTCCACCTTGCGCAGCGCCAGCACCCGCTCCTCCAGGTGGCGCTTCATCCGCGCTTCGATGTACTTCTCGTTCTCCTTGATCGTCAGCACGTTATAGAACGGCGAAGCCATGCGCAGATTATGCCGGCGCAGGGCCGCGTCGATGTGGGTGCGCACGATGGAGTCGGTATAGTCGTCCGCCGACAGATCGGTCAGCCAATAGCGCACCGCATAGCGGCTGAAGCCGTTTTCAAAGCCCATCAGGATGCAATTCGGCTCCGGCGACTCCGCCACGCCAGGCAGCTGGGCCTCGCGCAAGGAATGCTCCACCACGCTGATGATCTGCGTCGGCAGCGTCTCCCAATTGATATTGAACCAGACCCAGCGCCGCCACTGCCTGGCGGCGCCATGGCGCTTGCCGAGGATGGAAAAGTGGTTCTTCACCAGCACGCTGTTGGGAATCACCACGGTTTCCCAGTTGCGCGTTTCCAGAATGGTGGCGCGCCAATTGATTTCGACCACCCGCCCGATCAGATCGCCAGCCTTGACCCAATCGCCGATATCGACGGAGTTGTCAAACTGCAAGGTCAGTCCGGCCAAGAGATTGCCCAGGGTATCCTGCATGGAAAAGGCCAGCACCGCGGTGATGACGGCCGACGTGGTGACGATGTGGCTTAGATCCAGCCCGGCCAGGCGCAATAACACCAAGCCCCAACCGACATAGCCTATGGTCACGACGATGTCTTCGAGAATCCGCGACGGATGCAGTCTGAGGATAGGAATCAGCAAGCGGAACAGCAGCATGGCCCATACGCGGATCAGCGCCAGACCCACCACCACGACCGCCGCCTGGCGCAGCACTTGGCCGACGACGCCTGTTGGATTGAAGTTGATCAGCAACAGGCAAAACAGCGCGATTCCCATGGAGCGCGCGACGCGTGTGCGGCTATCGTGGCGCAAGGCATAGAGCAGCGCGGCGAACAAGGCCGTCACGCCGACAAACAAGGCCAGCGATCCATGCCAGGCAATGGACATCAGGCTTTCCAGCCAGCCGACCGCGGGAAGGGATTCCATGTATTTTCCGTCACGACTTTTCTTTTATTAATAGTTCATGACAGAGTACAAAAAAAATCCCTCCCGTTTTAAGGGAGGGTGCAAGGTATCGGGGAAGTGTAAGTTCCGCAGCCAGGCGGCCGGCAGAATTTACAACGTTGCGCTTATACCAAAGCACAACGCCATTTGATGTTATCAACAACATCCCGCTGGCGATATGAGTATATCTACTTACCCAATTTTGCCTTTAGAATATCCTCAATCTTTTCAGCCTCTTGCTCGCGCCGCACGTGCTCAAACAGCTCCGCCGCCTCCGGCCAGCTGCGCTTAAGCAAGCCGAGCCACTGCTTCAGCCGCGCCGCCGGATAACGGTTCTCTGCGGACTTCTGCCAGCATTGGCGGAAAAAGTCCTCCACCCATGGCAGCATATCCGCCCAGACCATAGGCTGCGCCGGCCCGCCGGCGATGATGCGCGCCGCCAGATCCGGACAGGCCACCAGGCCACGGCCTATCATCACCGTGCCGCAGCCGCTTTCCGCGCGGATCGCCCGATAGTCGTCCAAGGTCCAGACCTCGCCATTGGCGATCACCGGGATCGTCAGCGCCTCGCGGATGCGGGCGATCCAGTCCCAATGCGCCGGCGGCTTGTAGCCCTCCACCTTGGTGCGGCCATGCACCGTCAATTCGTCGGCGCCGGCGCTGGCAATAGCCTGCGCGCACTCCAACGCCCGGCTCTTGTCCTCGTAGCCCAGCCGCATCTTGGCGGTGACGGGGATGTCGGCCGGCACCGCGCGCCGGGTGGCGGCGACGATCTGATGCAGCAGTTCCGGCTCATTCAGCAACACCGCGCCGCCACGGTGACGGTTGACAGTCGGCGCGGGACAGCCGAAATTCAAATCAACTCCCGGCGCGCCCAGCGCGGCGGCCTTGGCGCCGTTTTCAGCCAGACAGGCAGGATCGGACCCCAGCAGTTGCACGCGAACCGGCACGCCGGCACGGGTCTTGCCGCCATGGGCCAGCTCCGGCGCCAGCCGCATGAAGGTGCGGGTGGGCAGCAGCACGGAAGTGACGCGGACGAATTCTGTGACGCACAAATCGATGCCGCCAATGCGGGTCAACACATCGCGCATCACATCGTCGACCAGACCCTCCATGGGGGCGAGGACCAGCTTCATTGTCTAACCTGCTGAGAAAAAGGGCGTTATTGTAACCCAACACCAACATAAACATCAGGGAGATTGACCGATGCCCGCCTCCATCGCCATTGCCACTCCGGAATCCGTCTCGGACTGGTTGCCGCTGTTCACGGCCTATCTGGGCTTTTACCGCGTCAGCCACCCGGCTGAAGCCTGCCAGGACTATCTAAGCGAAAGACTACGCCGCCGCCAGGCCGTGGCCTTCATCGCCAGCGAAAACGAACGGCCGCAGGGCTTTGCCTTGTTGTACACCGGCTTTTCCTCGCTGACGCTGAAACCCTGCTGGGTGCTGCACGACCTTTACGTCGCGCAGGAGGCGCGCGGCAGCGGCATCGGCGAGCTGCTGATCCAGCGCTGTCAACAATATGCCCGCGATCTGGGCGGCGGCGAGATCATGCTGCAGACCGCGCACGACAATCAAACGGCGCAACAACTGTACGAACGCACCGGCTTTACCCTGGACCGGGATTTCCGGGTCTACTACTGGAACAGCGAGCATCCTTGACGCTGCCGCCCGGCTTGCGGCATCCTCGGCCCCCGTTCTACCCAAGCAGGAGGCCAGCATGCCCGCTCCCGGCATCTATCAACATTTCCGCAATCGCCAGCTCTATCAGGTACTGGACGTCGCCATGCACACGGAAACCAATGAACCTATCGTGATGTACCGCGCGCTGTATGGCGAATACGGCCTGTGGGCGCGGCCGGCTGCGATGTTCACCGAAACGGTGGAGCACGAAGGCCGCGTTGTGCCGCGCTTTGCCTTGATCCAGCCTCTCTGAGCGCACGATGCGCCTCTACCGCACCGACCAGTTTCCGCTGCCGCTGCCGGCAGGCCACCGCTTCCCGGCGGAAAAATACCGGCTGCTGGCCGACAAGGTGGCGGCCTTCGCCGCGCCATGGATGGAGCCGGCGCCGGCCGCCACGCGGCAGGAACTGGCCCAAGCCCATGATCCGCACTACATAGAGGCCATGCTGAGCGGCACGCTCGATCCCAGGCTGCAACGTGAGATCGGCCTGCCGTGGTCGCCGGAGCTGGTCGAGCGCAGCCTGCGCTCGGTCGGCGCCACCATCGCCGCCAGCCGCTGCGCCCTGCTTGAGGGATGCGGCGTCAACTTGGCGGGCGGCACCCACCACGCCTTCCGCGCCAAGGGCAGCGGCTTCTGCGTATTCAACGACGTCGCCGTCGCCGCCATGCTGATGCTGAGCGAGGCGCGCGCGCGCCGCGTGCTGGTAGTGGATCTCGATGTGCATCAGGGCAACGGCACCGCGGCCATGACCGCGGACGAACCCCGCATCTACACCTTTTCCATGCACGGCGCGCGCAATTTCCCGTTCCGCCGCGAGGCCAGCACGCTGGACATCGACCTGCCGGACAATACGGACGACGCCGCCTATCTGGCCGCGCTGGCGCAGGCCCTGCCGCAGGTGTTCGAGGCCTCCCGACCCGATCTGGTGTTCTACCTGGCCGGCGCCGACCCCTACCACGGCGACCGATTAGGCCGACTGGGCTTATCAAAGCAGGGTTTGGCGGAACGCGACCGCATGGTGCTGGATGCCTGCCGCCGCCATGATGCCGCGCTGGCGCTGACCATGGCCGGCGGCTACGCGGTTCCGATAGAAGACACCGTGACAATCCAGGCGGAAACCGTCAGACTGGCTTGTGCCGCCTTTGGCGACGCAGAACTGCGCGGCGCGGCATCTCGAATCAATGGAAGCTGAAGGAGAAAACATGGAAAAAGCGGTTTTGGGCGGCGGCTGCTTCTGGTGCCTGGAAGCGGCTTTCGCGCCGCTGCGCGGCGTCGCCAGCGTGGTATCCGGCTATTGCGGCGGCCAGGGTGCGAACCCCAGCTACAAACAGGTTTGCGGCGGCGCCACCGGTCATGTGGAAGTGGTGAGCGTCACCTTCGACCCGGCGGTCATCGATTACGCCACCCTGTTGCAAGTCTTCTTCGCCGTGCATGACCCAACCACGCTGAACCGCCAGGGACACGACGTCGGCAGCCAGTACGCCTCGGTGATTTTCTGCCAGAACGACGCGCAGCGCGCCGTCGCAGTGGAAACCATGCGCCAGCTGGAGCAGGACGGCGTATTCGACGCGCCCATCGTCACCCGGCTGGAAGGCTCGGCCATATTCTACCCCGCAGAAGACTATCATCAGAATTACTATGCGCAAAACCAGCAGCAAGACTATTGCCAGCTGGTTATTTCGCCAAAACTGAGCAAGATTCGGCAAAAATTCTCGCATTTATTGCAAAACAGCTAGGCGCGATACCGGGCGGGGCCGGTATAATGGCGCGCGCTCAACCGCATTGACATTCCGCCCACATACTTGCCCCCACCGAAGCCAGAAGCATGCCAGACGTTGAAGTGCCCCGCTCCTCTGCCCTCTGCGCGCTGTCTACTCATCTGCAACTGCTGCGAGACGCCTCAGGCCGCAGCAAATGGCTGAGCGCCCTATGCTGGCTGCTGGCCTTCGGCATACTGTTTGGCCACACCCTGCTGCAGGATATCCGGCAACAGCGCCAGGCATTCCACGAGACCGCCAGCCTGCTGCGGCAAAGCGCCGATCGCGCCTTGCGCGACAGCCTGCGCCTGCAGAACCAAGCGCAGGAGATCGCCGCCGCCGCGCCGCAGAATAGCCAGTCCCAAATCCGGGAACTGGCCCAGGCCGCTGCGCCAAACCAGCCGCAACTGTACTTCATCGGCTATCAGCCGCTGATCAGCCAGCCAGAACGCAACCGCTTCGAACAACAACAGGCCCAGGCGCTGGGCAAGCCTTATCGCATACAGGACTACCTGCACGACCAGAACAACAGCTGGCGCGACCCGGCAGCCTGGCGCGAGGCGCCCGTCCGCCCCCGCTACCTGCCGCTGAGCATGGCGGAGCCGGGGCTGGCCTCCCCGGACTGGCGCGAAATGGGCTTGGACCTGCTGGACGACAGCGTGCTGAGCGCCTCGATCCACCAGGCGCTAGGCCACATGCAAGCCATCTCCCCCACGCTGCGGCTCTACAATGGCGAACCCGGCGTTGCGCTATTTCAAACCGTATACCGCGTCGAGCCGCCCTCGCCGGTGCCCATGGTGCGGATAGAGCAGTCGGCCGGCGTGGTCATGCAGATTATTTATTTGAAACCGCTGCTGGCCTTGCCGGACGCCGCCGCCCAACGCTACACCGTGCAATTGCTGCGGCGCGATGGCGAAACGTCCGCCGCGCTGCCCTTGGCGCGGGAACGCCTGGCAAACGGTCTGGCCGAATGGCTCCCCACGCTGCAACGCCAGGACAGCCTGCCCGGCCTGCCATATGACCTGCTGCTGAGCCGGCAGCTGTGCTTTGAACGCGCCACATTGGGCGAAGCCGCGCTATGCGGCTTGTTCGCCCTGCTGCCGGCCTATCTGCTGTGGCTGGCGCTGGCGCTGCTGGAACAGCAACGCCGCGCCCGCGAACGCAGCCAGGACGACATCTACCGCGAACGCGAATACGCCAGCGTCGCCTTGCGCAGCATCGGC
>NZ_PPTF01000060.1:2709-139245 GCF_002902845.1 Chromobacterium sinusclupearum | reverse complement strand
GCCAGCCGGTGCGCGACCCAGTGGAACAAGCCGTAGCGACGCTGCAAGTGGTATACCTGGCGCAAAACTGCTACCTGAAGCGGCGCGGCGGCGAAAAGCTGCTGGTAGAAGGCTCAGTGTCGCCGCTGCTCGGCCGCAACGGCCAGTTGATCGGCACCGTGCTGACCTTCCGCGACACGGCGCCGATCCGGCGCCGCATGCTGGCCGCGCTCGAGGCAAGCGAGACCCGCCTGCGCCAGCATGAAATGGAGCTCGCCCGCGTGGCGCGCATCAACACTATGGGCGAAATGGCCTCGGGCATCGCCCACGAGATCAACCAACCGCTGTCGGCCATCATGAGCTATTGCCAGGCCGCGCTGAGCCTGCTGGATGACGACGAAACCGATATGGCCATGCTGCGCCGCGCCCTCACCTCATCGGTCAACCAGGCCGACCGCGCCGGCCGCATCATCCACCGCCTGCGCGAATTCGTCACCCGCAAAAACCAGCAGCTGGTGCCGTTGCAGCTCAATCAGGCCGTGCACAATGCGCTATCGCTGCTGGATTACGAACTGCATGATCACGACATCCATATCGAGCAAAACTTCGCACATGAGTTGCCGTTGGTATACGCTGACACTATCCAGCTTGAACAAGTGGTGCTGAATTTGGCCCGCAATGCGGTAGAAGCCATGGAGCAGACCCGCCCCTGGGGACGGTTGAGCATCACCACCCGCAAACAGGGAGATCGGGTGCAGCTGATCATAGGCGACAATGGCTGCGGCATTCCCCCGGACACGCTGGACCGGATCTTCGACCCGTTTTTCAGCACCAAGCCAAACGGCATGGGCCTGGGTCTGGCCATCTGCCAGACAGCGATCGAAGCCTTTGGCGGCAAGCTGATCGCCGGCAACAAACCCGGCTCGGGAGCGGAGTTCATCATCGACCTGCCATGCGCCGCAAGCTGCGTGACGGCACCATCCGGAGTAGAAGCCTGATGCAAAATACCACCCCTACCGTTTTCATCGTCGACGACGATCCCGCCGTGCTGGATTCGCTCGCCATGCTGATCACCGCGCAGGGCATGCGCACCGTCAGCTATCCCAATGCGATGGAATTCCTCGATGCGTACCAAGGCAACCAGATCTGCTGCCTGGTGCTGGACATCCGCATGCCACAGATCACCGGCCTGGCGCTGCAGGAACAGTTGATCGAGCGCGACATCAACATCCCCATCGTCTTCATCACCGGCCATGGCGACATCGAACAATGCCGGCGCGCCTTCCAGACCGGCGCCATCGACTTCCTGACCAAGCCGATAGACCAGAACCGGCTGATCTCCAGCCTGCGCCGCGGCATCCGCATCAGCATCCAGCAGCACCAGCAGGAAGAGGAAACCCAGGAGGTCATGAGCCAGCTGGCCCGCATCAGCGGCCGCGAGCGCGAAGTGCTGGAGCTGGTGGCGGATGGCCTGTCCAGCAAGGAAATCGCGCGCGAACTGGACCTGTCGCCGCGCACCATCGAGGTTCACCGTGCCAACCTGTTCAGCAAGCTTGGCGTCGATTCCCTGGCCGACCTGGTGCGTTTCTACCTCAAGGCGCTGGAGGCCACCGGAAAAAAACGCAGCGACGACGTTTTTTTCAACGAACCGCCGCCAAACCAGTAAAATCGTCGCATGCAAAGACTGTTCAAACACATTTGTCTAGTAGCGCGCCACAGCAAGCCCGGCATCACGCCCGCATTGCTGCAACTGGCTGATCATCTGGCAGCCGGCGGCGCCACGGTGCTGATCGACAAGGACAGCATCGCCGCGGACGAGGCCGGCGGCCACGCGCTGATCGACCGCAACGACATGGGCAAGCTGGCCGATCTCTGCATCGTGCTGGGCGGCGACGGCACCATGCTGTCCATCGCCCGCCTATTGGCGCCGTACCGCGTGCCGCTGGTCGGCATCAACCAGGGCCGGCTGGGCTTCATGACCGACATCCCGCTGCACGAGATGCTAGATTCGATAGACGCCATCCTGCTCGGCAAATTCGTGCCGGAAGACCGCATCCTGCTGCAAGCCGCCGTCATCCGCGAAGACGCCGAGGTGGCCAGCGCGCTGGCTTTCAACGACGTGGTGTTCAGCCGCGGCGCAGTGGGGTCGATGATCGAATTCGAAGTGTTCATCGACAACCAATTCGTCTACAGCCAGCGTTCGGACGGCCTGATCGTATCCACCCCCACCGGCTCCACCGCCTACTCGCTGGCGTCCGGCGGCCCCATCCTGCACCCCACGCTGCAGGCCATCGCCCTGGTGCCGATCTGCCCGCAATCGCTGTCCAATCGGCCGATTGCCGTCAACGACTCCTGCGAGGTGGAATTCATGCTCACCCGCGGGCTGGACGCGCGCGTGCACTTCGACGGCCAGCTGCACTGCGACCTGATGGAAATGGACCGGGTGCTGATCCGCCGCTACCGCAATCCGCTGCGCATCCTGCACCCCGAGGGCTACAACTACTACGACATGCTGCGCCACAAGCTGCACTGGGGCGAACGGCTGATCTAACCGGCACACCACACACCATGCTTCTCTCGCTGACCGTAAAAGACTTCGTCATCGTCGACAGCATCGCGCTGGACTTCACCCCCGGCTTCACCGTGCTCACCGGCGAAACCGGGGCCGGCAAGTCCATCATGCTGGATGCGCTGGGCCTGTTGCTGGGCGACCGCGCCGAAGGCGCCCAAGTGCGCGAAGGCGCCGAGCGCGCCGAAATCACCGCTGAATTCTCCATCGCCCAACGGCCGGAGGTGGATGCCTGGCTGGCGGAAAACGAGCTGGCCGGCGACGAAGGCATACTGCTGCTGCGCCGGCTGATCGACCGCAACGGCCGCTCCAAGAGCTTCGTCAACGGCCAGGCCGCCACCTTGGCCCAGTTGAAACAGCTGGGCGAATTCCTGGTGGACATCCACGGCCAGCACGCGCATCAGTCGCTGATGAAGAGCGAAACCCAGCGCCAGCTGCTGGACGCCTACGCCGGCTCCACCGCCTTGGCGCGCGATGTGCACAAGGCCTGGCAAGAATGGCAGGCCGCGCGCCAGGCCCGGCAGGACGCCGAACGGCTGTCGCGCGAATCGGAAGTGGAGCGCGAACGCCTGACCTGGCAGATCGGCGAGCTGAGCGAACTCAATCTGCAACCGGACGAGTGGGTGGTGCTGAGCCAAAGCCACACCCGGCTCGCCAACTCGGCCGAACTGGTGCAAAGCGCCCTGCAGGCGGTGGACGTCCTGTCTGAGAACGACGATAGCTGCCTGAGCCAACTGGCTCATGTGCAGAACCGCCTGTCCAAGCTGTCGAATCTGGACCCCAGGCTGGCAGACACGCTGTCCCTGCTGGATTCGGTAGACGCCGAGCTGCGCGAAGTGGTGTACAGCCTGCGCGACTACGCCAGCGACATCGACCAGGACCCAAGCCAGCTGGTTGAAATGGAACGCCGGCTGGACCTGTTGATGAGCACCGCCCGCAAGTACCGCGTGCAGCCGGTCGACCTGGCCGACAAACTGGCGGACTGGCAGCAGCAACTGGCCGCGCTGGAAGCCAGCGTGGACGTGGAAGCGCTGAGCGTGGCCGAATCCGCCAGCCTGGCGCGCTATCGCACGCTGGCCGAGGCGCTGTCCGGCAAGCGCCGACAAGCCGCCAGCGAGCTGTCCGAACGCATCTCCGGCGAAATGCAAAAGCTGGCCATGGGCGGCGCCCGCTTCGCCATCGAGCTGTCCGCGCTGGCCGAGCCCGGCGCGCACGGCATGGAGTCCATCGAATACCTGGTGGCGGCCAATGCCGGCACCAGCCTGCGCCCCCTGGCCAAGGTAGCCTCCGGCGGCGAGCTGTCTCGGATCAGCCTGGCGATGCAGGTGGTGATCAGCCAGGTGGCCAGCGTGCCCACGCTGATCTTCGACGAAGTGGACGTCGGCATCGGCGGCCGCGTGGCGGAGGTCATCGGCCACATGCTGCGCGATCTGGGCCAACGCTACCAAGTGCTGTGCATCACCCACCTGCCCCAGGTGGCCTCCTGCGGCAAGAATCATTGGCAGGTCAGCAAGCGCGAGCACAAAGGCCAGGTGCTCAGCCGCATCGCGCCGCTGGACGCCGAGCAGCGCGTGCTGGAAATCGCACGCATGCTGGGCGGCGCCGAACTGACCCAAACCACGCGCGAACACGCGGCGGAAATGCTGGCAGCCAACGCAGCTGCCCTCTAGCCAAGCGCGGCGATTCCAGTTAGAATTGCCGCCTCTTACCGATTCCGCAACCAGGCAAAGCGAGTTTCATGCCATGGTTTTGGACAAATCGACGGATTTGAGATTTTGGAGGTTTGGGTGAGTGGTTTAAACCAGCAGTCTTGAAAACTGCCGACGGGCAACCGTCCGTGGGTTCGAATCCCACAGCCTCCGCCAATACAAAAGGCCCGGACATCTCGTCCGGGCCTTTGCCATTCCCTCTGCCACGGCAAGCACGCCACCATCCAATTAACTACACACAAAAATTTCCCCTGCAATCTTGCTTGTGTGTGTATACATTCAGACGGATCAACTTCCACATCTACCCCGCCGCCTTCTGCTTGATGTCGCCCAGCACGGCGATGATGCGCTGGACCGTAGCTGCCGGGAAAATCGCAAGCGGGCCGGTCGCGCTCACGTTGGTAAACGGCGACTCGAACAAACGGCTCGGCCCCATCACGCCGTTTCGGTCAGCTCACGGACTTTAGCTGGATGAAGGCCGTGGCGGTGGACAAGGACGCCTTGAGAAACTCGTCAAAGGCCTGGTTGCGGCGCAGCCGCAGCAAGGACAAATACTGTCGATTTGACTGCGAACCTCACCAACAAACATATTTCAATTCTGATTAGCGGCTAGACCAGAGCCGCTTGGCGCACTAGATAACAAAAAACCCAACCGAGCGGTTGGGTTTTGAAAACTGGTGGAGGCGGCGGGAATCGAACCCGCGTTCCGCCCCAGAAATCGGTGATGGTTTCGCAGATGCTGACCAAAAGCTGACCACTACCCGAAAATTTCCATCACTCATCACTTTTTGGGCAGAACATTTCAACAGCTCGCTTCCCGGCATCATCGACCTCGGAAGGGATCCAGCGCCCGTAGGTTCGCCGGATCATTCCCCAGTCGGCGTGCCCCATTTGCTTGGCCACCCACATCGGGTGTTCGCCAGCCGAGCCCTTAACGCCCGTCGCCAGAACCATTTCTGATGCAAATGGGCGATATAGATTCAACAACCTGAATCCCAGCATGCGCTTCATAGTGATCAGCTCCGACCCCGCTGGCCAGAAAAACGCCGTCATCGCCGACAACATCACGCCAGAGGTGCCGAAATGAGCGACGTCATCCGCTACGCTCTCGCTGTCCGGCGTGCTCGCGCGCTGGCGGTGCTGAACACGCTGGACGGCGCCAGCAAGCCGGCCAAGCTGCTGCTGTATGGCGGCGCGCCGCCACCTGACTTCGGCCCAGCCGCCAGCGCGCTGGTGGAAATCGTGCTGTCCAAACCGTCCGGCACGATCAGCGACACCGCGGAGCTGATCCTGACGGGCGCGACGGAGGGCATGGTCTCTGCCGCGGGTCGCGCCGCATGGGCTCGCCTCGTGACGGGCGATGGCCAGCCGGTGGCGGACATGGATGTCGGTCTACCCGGCGCCGGCGCGGCAGTTGAGTTGCCCATTGTCGACCTGCAGCCCGGCGCACTGGTCCGGCTCGGCGGCGCCAAATTGCTGGAACCCTAATCTGGAGTGAAACCATGCCGCGGATTGATTTGGAATTTCGCGGCATAGCCAGGTCTGCCAACCCAGGCGCCGTGGATCTGGTGTTCTCGTCGGCCAGAGGTCCAGTGAATCTGGAATTCGCCGGGTCATATACGCCGCCACCAGGCAACCAGGTGGCGCTGGACTTCAAGCCGCCAAACCTCCCTGTCGGCACGCTGCAGGCATGCGCCGCCTCACCGCGCGCACAGATTACGCTCGCGGTGGAGCAATCCAGCCTCCCGCTCAGCCTCGCGGGCCGCGTCGCCGCGGCGCATGCCCATGCCTCAATACAGATCCTGCTGCCGGCAACGCTGGTCGGAACCGCTGCCTCATCCAAGGGCGCGGCCTCTGCCGCTTATGACGTCAATGTCTGGCGCGGCAAATGCGGCGGCCCGGCGCCGGGCTGGCATATCGGGCTGGCCGCTGCACCACAGATCATAGGCGCGCACGAAACCAGCGCCCGCCTGCATGTCGAGCGGGGCGAGCCGTGGCAGGATGGCGCGCGCCAAATGGCCGCGCCGGCCTCCGGGTGGATCGTCGCGCCACGCACGCAGTTTGACCGCGTGAGCCTGTGGCGGCTGACCGCGCAAGCGCCCGCGGCGACTGCAGGGCCATCACGCTCGCTGCTGCCCGTGCCCGCCCGTCGCCGAGCAGCCTGGGAAGTCGCCGTTCTTCAGCTGATGCAGATGGCCAGCCCGCACCAAGTGATGATTACCGCTCGGGGAGATGTGGCCGGCCGTTGGCAGCCCGCCCTGTGCGCGCTGTCGCTGCTGCTGGCGCCGTATCGGCCTGCGATGCCGCTGTCCCATCTGGAGGGCGGTCGCTTTCAGCGCGGGCGGCTGGTACACGGCCCCGGCTGGTGGGAGCCGAAGCCACCGCCGATTGATCCACCCCATTCCGACCAAGAAGTCGATCTGGATTTCCGCTGCGAACTGCTGCCCTGCCGGCTCAGCCTGGATTTTGCGCTCCGCTGCTGCGACGACGGCCCGGACGTGATCCCCGCCATGAGGACGTATTTAATGACTGCAACCGTCATCCTGACCCGCGAGCGCGATGGGCTGGAAATCCCAGTGCTAGCCGCGGCCGTCTCGCTGGACGCAGGCACCGCCCTTTGGGGCGTCGAGGTGACGCTGCCCGAGGCGGCGCTGCGCGATCTCGCCGCCCGCGAAGTGATGTGCCTATCGATCAACGGTCATGAGGTGCTGTGGTTGGCGGAGCGCTGGAGCCGCAGCCGGCAATTCGGCGGCGCGCGTGCCATCCGTATGACTGGCCGCTCGGTTCATGCCGAGCTGGACGCGCCGCTATGGCCGGCCGCCAGCGGCGTCGTCAGCGCGCCGACGAATGCGCGCCAACTGGCCGACCAGGCACTGGAGATGAGCGGCTACACCCTGGACTGGAAACTACCGGACTGGCTGGTGCCGGCCGGTGCCTGGAGCTGGGAACAGATGACGCCTCTTGCTCGGGTGGCCAGGCTGGCCGAGGCTGCCGGCGGTATGGTGATCGGCGCGCCGGACAAGCGCCAGCTGCTAGCCAGGCCGCTCTACTCGGCCGCGCCGTGGGCCTGGGGCAATGCTATGCCGCAGCTGCAACTGCCAGAGGCGGTGCTGGAGACGCTGAGCGAGGATTGGGATGAGACGCCGGCCATCGACAGCATCATCGTGACCGGCGAGCGCACCGGCGTGATCGCGCGCGTCAAGCGGGCAGGAACGGCCGGCGCCAGCGTCGGCGAAACCATCATCGACCCACTGGTGACGGATTCTGCAGCCGCCCGAGCGCGCGGCCTCAACGCCATCGCGCAATCGGGCCGCAGCTGCCGCGTCAGTATCAGCCTGCCGGTGTTCAGCGACACGCGTCTAGCCCTGCCGGGAGATCTGGTGGCCGTCACCGGCGGCGATCCGTTCCGCGCCATGGTGCGCGGGGTGCGGATCAGCGCCGAGCGCCGCAGCGCGCTGGTGGTGCGCCAGACCCTGGATATGGAGCGCCGAGCATGAAAAACCTGTATGAGCGGCTGACTGACCTGCTGGCCGGCGATCCGCTCCGCGTCGGCACAATCGCCCAGCGCTATTCGGATGGGACAGTGCTGGTCCAACTCGCCGAGGGCGGGACGTTGCGCGTTCGCGCTGCAGCAGAGTTTGCGGCGCCGATGCGCGTCTACCTGCAGGACGGCGTGGTCACCTCGGCCGCACCGGATCTGCCATTTATCGAAATCGAGATTTGAAAGGGGGAGTGATGCAGGAACATGAGAAGGGACTTGCCGCCCTGCTTGCGGTTGGCGCGCTGATTGGATTGGGGAAATTACTGGTCAGCCAGGAAGTCATCACGGTGCGACTGGCAATCGGCCGCGCCATCCTCGGCGGGGCGACGTCAACAGTTGCCGGCGTAGCGTTGATGCAGTTTCCGGAGCTCCCTCTACCCGCCCTGGTTGGGATCGGTTCCGGTTTAGGCATCCTCGGCGCGCAGTATCTGGAAGCCTGGCTCAAGCGCCGGGCGGATGCGTTGCCGCGCTAATCCCCACGAGCCTGTTCTGCCTGCTGCTTGATGCATGCCAGGCGAAATCCCGAAGCCTGGGTTCCCGGCTGATTGCACTCTCCGGGATCTTTGGCGGCCTCGATCCATTGCGACAGCAGAAACAGGATGACGGCCATCGCCAGCCCGTACACGACAAAAGGTAGTACGCGCAGCATCTGAACGCTCTCAGGCGGGATGGATGAGTTATATCCAGCAACATCCCATCCGCCAACTGTCTCTCTGGCCTGCCTTTGCGGGCCAGAACCATTTCCAGGAGCCTGAAATGCAAACCAGCACCAATGGCATCAACCTCATCAAACAGTTCGAAGGGCTCAAGCTGACCGCCTACCAGGATTCTGTGGGCGTCTGGACCATAGGCTATGGCCACACCGGACCCGATGTCCGGGCGGGCCTGACCATCAGCAACAGCCAGGCGGATCAACTGCTGCGCCTGGACTTGCAGCGCTTTGAACAGGGCGTGTCCAATCTGGTCAAGGCGGTCATCAACCAGAACCAGTTCGATGCTCTGATCAGCTTCAGTTACAACCTGGGCCTGGGCAATCTGCAAAGCTCCACCCTGCTGCGCCTGCTGAACCAAGGCGACTACCAAGCGGCCGCCGGCCAGTTCCACTTGTGGAACAAGGCAGGCGGCAAGGTTCTGCCTGGTCTGACTCGCCGCCGGCTAGCTGAACAGGCTCTTTTTCAGGGGGCCGCAACATGCTGACCGCCCTAACCTATCTTCTCCGCTATTGGCGGGAGCTGCTGCTCCTGCTAGCCGTCGCGGCACTGGTCTGGCTGGGCTACAGCTGGCGCGACCTGCCGGCTGAGCGTGAGCAGGCCCAACGCCAGGTTGCACAAGCACAAGCCTACGCGGCAGCGCAAAAACACGCCCGAGCCGCAGAGCACTCCGCCGCCGCCAGAGATGCCGCGGCCTCCGCTCAATATCAGAAGGGACTACAAGATGGGAAACAAGATCTGGATGGCGCCATTGCTCGGCTGCGCGCTGCTCTCCGCCTGCGCGAGCAGCAACTTGCCGCAGCCCAGCGTCTGCCCGCAGTTGCCGCAGGCGCCGGCCGATGTGATGGTGAAGCGAGAGCCGACTTTCTTGCAGCGCATGGAGAAGATGCTCTCCGGCTCGCCGCCGAGGCCGATGACATCGTCAGGCAGCTTTCTGCCTGCCAAACAATACTAAATGGGGAAAGGAAGTTAGCCCATGATTTTATGCGGTACTCTAACGATAGAGACTAACTAGTCTCGCGACAGGTTTTGTGCCAAAGATTGCCAAAAATCATTCTCGGGAATTTGTATTGTACGTAATAAACGAATACAGCACTAAATATCATGAATGGAGTAATAAAAAAACATGCATACGCAATAACCAACCTAACAACCAAGGCAGGATCTGGGAAAAGCTTATAAAATCCTCCCAACATGGCGGCCATAACAAACAATACCACTTTCACAGCACTAAAAGTTCGCTCGCCATTTTTTTCAAAATAAAAAATACTCTTCTCTACCGTATTATCCAACAACGTCAACTCCTTACGCTTTAACAGTTGTCTCCCATTCTCAACAACATAAGCCTTATTGAGGAAGCCAATTTTATTAGCAGCCTCCAGGATATTTTTAGCAGATCTCTTTACAGACAAAATCAAATATAACGCCAGCAAAATAAATACTACAGCCCCAACACTGCTTGGAATCGGTGGACTAACAAGGGAGGACACCAACCCGCCCGCAACAAAAAAAACATGAAACGGGAAGATTGACAAGAAAAATCCTATAATATAGCAAGGTAATACATCCGCAAAATTTGACCTAACGTAGGTGATAATCATGCCAACCGCAAGAATCGGAGTCATAACCCCTGTAGCCGCTAGCGCATAGTAAAAATAGGGAGCATTCTCAAAGAATAGCGGATATGTAACCGTTGCATTCAGAATGGACCCTACAATGCCAGTAACTAAGCAAAGTGGCATCATCTCTCTAATAGGAAAATCGACAGCTTTAGACATAAAACCTCTACTTATCTCACAACTGCAGGGTGCAATTTAAAATATCCACCATTAGGATTTGCAGCCAATGGGTACTGGTTTGGTGACCTTTCCGTCAAATACTTCCAAGCCGATCGCATTTTAACGGACGCACCATCTGTCACCCCTTCCTTCTTATCCATATAATCCATTAAAAATCCTACACCTACAGAAATTACTAGACCACCAATTAAAACAACCCAACCAACAGGAGTTACTGCTGCCACACCTAACATACTTGTTGCAATTAAAGATGATATAGCGCTACCTACCGCCCCTGCAATTAGTGTTTTAGCCAATCCAATCCCAACAGAGCCAGCCAAATCAAATAGATCCTTACGAGGCTGCCCAGGAACTGGATGGGTATAATCCGCATACCATTCTGCCGTGCTTATTGCAATAGAGAAAAGTACTGCAATGCCTGCACCAGTCACCCTTGGCATCACCTTGCCACCTTGGCGCTCAATTATGGCTGGGTTAGCCGCATTCCAAGCCGCCTGCGCAGTTCCTTTAAATGAACCAGCACCTGCCAAAATTGATAGCACTTTTGCATTCCCAGCACCATATCTTGCCGCAGTCAGGTATTGACGACTACCAGTCGTACCCTTGAATACTATATAATACTTAGGACCTGACTTATGAATAACCCTTACTAGGTTAATCTTAATTCCTTTCAACTCTCGGTACCAAATATTATTATCAATCCGCACCCCAGAAGCAGCTGCAATTTGTGTGCAAATCCAATTCAACGTAATAACACCCTGAGAGTCTAAACCTAGGGATGCAGCACCAGACTGAATAAATTTCACCACATAGTCTGGCGTTGAGCTGTTTACATTCACGGCAATTACATGCATTACTTCTTGATGCTCACTAGTTTCAACTCTACCATTACTCTCTGTAGCAGTTAATATTAGTGGTGCCGGCTTGTATTTGTAATCACCATATGCCGCACTGGAAGATTCGGAGCGAAAAATTGACTCAACATCAAATGTAGAATATACAATACTTCCAGATTTCAAAAACAATTTCCCTTTGAAATCTCGTGACACCCATACATGCGCGCGCTGTCCATTTGAAAAAGTTGCCTTTTGAACTCGCACTTTTTTCTTTTCATCATAAAACCAATCTTTCTCAGCCACCAAATCAAAAGACTTGAAAGGGGAAGGCAAGTTAATATCAATAACTATATCACGATGGCGTCTCAGAATAATATCAAGCTGACCACTAAATGCGGGATGCGAAATAGGCTGCCCCGGAAGATCAATAAATACTGTATTCAATTGCCCCACGTCACAGCTCCCGACTCGGCTGAAA
The DNA here is from genome assembly GCF_002902845.1 of Chromobacterium sinusclupearum. Taxonomy (GTDB): domain Bacteria; phylum Pseudomonadota; class Gammaproteobacteria; order Burkholderiales; family Chromobacteriaceae; genus Chromobacterium; species Chromobacterium sinusclupearum. The sequence goes on along the minus strand of NZ_PPTF01000060.1, from coordinate 127,624 downwards.
TGCTTGAATCTCCCCAAATTTAATCGCCTTCAACTCAATCACTCCTTTTCCATTCGTGCTTTTCTTAACAACCTCATCATCACCCAAACCAAGCTTAATCAACTCACCTTTCGGACTCTTACCATCCGCGTCCAAATAACGTATCTTCATATCAATTGGTTCTTGGGTTGGCAAGACGGGGGGATTCACTATCAAACTTTGAGGGCCACTCATTTCATGACTTGCACCTTTCACAGAAACACTTCCAGGGGCATGAACTTCTATGTTTCCGTTACTCAGTCGAATGTAAGCACCTCCAGCGGTTAACAAAACCTCTTTTGTCGCATGAATAGTTATTTTTGATTTGCACGATGTAATAGTCACATCTTTATCTGCAGTCAGCTCCATCGTATCGCTCTGCGCCTGAACCTGTACTTTGCCCTTGGCCGCAATCAGCTTCATGCCGATCTTATCCTTCACGCCGGCCACGAACAGGCTGATGCTCTTGCCCACGTTGTGAATCCAGCGTCGGCCCGTGGAATGGTTGGCGTCGCGCTGGGCGACGAGGTTCAGGTTAGTACCGGCAGTCAAGGTTTGGCTTTGCTCGGTGACGCTGGCGATACCGGCAGGGCCTGACAAAACCAGTTGCGGTTGCTGGCCAGCCTGATCTTTCGCCGTCTTGCCGTCTTTGTCGGTATTGCTGCCGGCTTCCCACGCCGCCAGCGCGTCGAGCTGGTGCTGGAGATGGCCGGTGTCCTTCTTACCGCTCTTGGCGTTGTCGTCGCCAATGGCATCCGGCCCGGTTTCCATGGTATCGGCGAGCTGACCGGTAGCGGTTTCCGCCAGCGCCTGGCTCAGCGCGACGGCGGACTGCAGCTGACTTTGCGCATGCTCTCTGGCTAGTTGTTTGCCGCCAGCGCCGTTCTGCGCTTCGGTGGACAGCAGCAGGCCGTGGGCGGCGCGGATGGCGCCGTGCAGGTCGGTGCGCAGCTCGAAGCCCTCGCCGCGCGGCTGGGCCTTGCCGTTGCTGCGCGGGTGGGTGAGGAAACCTTGGTTGAGCTGAGTTTTGCCGGATTCGCTGGATAGCTTGGCGCGCACTTCGCCGGGGGTGTCGTCGAACAGCAGCTCGTTGTAGCCGCCGCCCTGGTGTTCCTTGGATTTGATGCCGGACAGGGTCTTGTTGGCCGGCAGCGCGCCGGCGCCGCTGAAGCCCGGCGTCGGGTGGCTGCCGTTGTAGAACACGCCGGTCACCAGCGGGCGGTCGATGTCGCCTTCGATGAAGCTGACCAGTACTTCCTGGCCAATGCGCGGGATGAACTGGTGGCCGAAGCCGGCGCCAGCGCTGGGCATGGCCACGCGCAGCCAGCAGCTGGATTTGTCGTCGAGGTTGGCGCCGAAGGTTTTGTGCTCCTCTGGCCGTTGCCAGTGAAATTGCACCTTGATGCGGCCCTGGGCGTCGGTGTAGATCTCGTCGGCCACTTGGTCTGTCGGCTCGGCCGGGCCGACCACGGTGGCGGTCTGCACGCCGCGCGATTTGGGTTTGGCCAGCGCGGTGCCGGCATAGGCCGGCGTCAGCGGAATGCCGCGGCGCTGGGCCTGGATGCGGGTGGTGAAGGGGCTGTCTGGTTCTGCTGAGAAGCGTTCCTTCTCCCCGGACGTCTCTCCCGCTAGAGGAGAGGGGCGCGGCGCGGCTCGGCCAAAGGGGACGGCATCGGTGCTCAAGCCGGTGGCGAGTCCGGCCGCCAGCAAACCGGGCGCCGCCAGGTTCAGCTGCTGGGTCAGGTCCTGCGGCAGGTTGTTGCGCACCTGGAAGCGTTGGCCGGTGACCACGAATTCGCGGTGTTGCGGGCTGTCTGTTTCGTGCGCCGGATGGTCGTCCAGGCGGAACCATTCGCCCGGCTGCAAGCCGCGCACGGTGCCGCTGGCGCTGAAGGACTTGGCCTGCTGGTCATGCGCCTGCTGGCGCAGCTGGGCGTAGCGGCCCAGCTGTTCATCGTCGCCGGCGTAATACAGGCCCGGCGCGTCGTAGTGGGTCAGGCTGCTCTGCAGCGACTGGCCGGCCTGGCCTTGTTCGATGCGGCTGCCGTCTTCGCTGTGCTGGGTGGAGACGGGCTTGTAGTCGTAGCTGGCCAGCGCCACGCTGCTGGGCACGATCTGGCGGGTGGCCTGCCATTCGGTCAGGCCGTCTTCGTCTTCGGTGGCGTCGGCGCGGTGGAAGCGCACGCGGCTCAAGGGGGCAGCCGGCAGACTATGCGGATCGTCAAACACCGCCAGCTGCACCTGCGGGCCATCGTCGTCTTGATGCAGGAAACGCCAGGCGTAGCCCTCCTCGTGCATCAGGCGGACGATGAATTCGTAATCGCTTTCGCGATATTGCAGGCAGTAGCTGCGCGGCTGGGCCGGCTGTACCTGGATGGACAAGGTCTGCACGCGAGCGAAGGCCGGGTTGCTCTGCTGATGTTCGCTCAGGATCTGCTGGATGATGTCCGGCACCGTCAGGTCCTGGAACACGCGCGAAGTGCGACGGTGACGCAGCAGCGCGAATGGCGGTTCGATCGTCAGCTCGTACTTGGCGAAGCCGCCATCCGCACCGGCCAGCCTGGCCTCGCTCACCACGCCGCAACGGATAGACTCGCCGCCCGCCGCATCCTCGATGCCGATGCGAGCCGGCTGGCCCAGCAGCGACTTCAGTTCGAGATGGGTATCCGGCGACAAGCAGGTCAGCGTATAGCGGTAAGGTTGGGACAGGCCTTCTTCGGCCTGCAGACTCAGCGGCAGCAGCTGTTCGGCAGCGATCTGCCCGGTGCCCAGCTGCAAAGTCAATACCCGTCGATCTTGGCCAAAAGCGGAGGCGAAACTGGCCAGCAGTGCGTTCAAATCCATCCGATTCCCAAATAAAAATACCCTCCAAAGAGGGTATGTCATTGAACTAAAAGGGGATAAGAATTTTATGATGTTACTCAAGCGTCAACAAGCTAGTCTCGTCACAAATCTGACAAACCTACACTTAAGTACAGGTACTTCAGGCATATAGTTTACCTGGCAGATCCATACAATGGTCCCACACTCTCTTCCAAGGCGCGCTGCAACACCCCATTCAAGCATGGGATTTCACCAAGCTTGTCCCCTGGCAAGGCCCCCCGTTCGCAAGCAAGATCGAACTCCCTCTCCAACTGCTGGATGATGAGCAACTGGGCGGCCACTTTATCGGCAATCGGGGTCTCGTTGGGAAACAGATCTTCCGTGAGCGACACCTCATGAATACTACGCGTCAGCTGCTGAGCCTCCGACACTGTTAACCGACCTCTCCTGATCATATTCAATGCATGGTTCAGCTCATCCGCCAGATTCTCGATACCATATAGTCGTGTCATGACATTGCCTCTCTTGAAATTGTACATTTTCAAGATAAAACAGTAGGCCAGCACTTACAACCTACATGTGATACACGGCAGGAGGTTAGCTACGGGTATAAAACAAGCCCTACGAAAACAAGAAAAGGCCCCCCAAAAAAAGCTGACCAAAATGCTGACCAAACCACCCTCAAAAGCCCAAAAAAAAGCCCTGCAGGAGCAGGGCTATTTTTCGTAAGCAATTGATTTTGCTAGATATTCTGGTGGAGGCGGCGGGAATCGAACCCGCGTCCGGAAATCCTCTACAGTGAGTTCTACATACTTAGTCGTGTCATTTGGATTTAACCGCTGCCACGCCGACGGACAGGCTGGACTTTGGCGAGTTACCTATTGTTTCGCACTGGGCCAAGTAACCCGGCACAGCACTAGCAGATGTATAGTGACACTACAGGGTTTTGACGCCCCCGGCCCATCTGCGAACCGTTGTAGTGTCTAGCCGGCCGTTAGGCTGCTAGAGCGTAAGTTTCGTCGTTTGCGACTATATAAATTCAGCGTTTTACGGGGTGACTGAAATCCCGGTATGCCCTCATCTGCTTCGCAACCCCCGTCGAAACCAGGTCGCCCCCAGATAGGAATGCTTATTATATTACAACTATCATCGCTTGGCGAGCCTTCGCATGGCTCGCCCATCCACCTTACTTGAACAGCATATGCCCCAACTTGGCGGCCTTGGTGTCCAGGTAACGGTCGTTATACGGATTGCGCCCCACCTGCAAGGGCACGTGCTCCACCACGCTGACGCCGGCCGCCTGCAAGGTGGCCAGCTTGCGCGGATTGTTGGTCATCACCCTGACGCTGCCTATGCCCAGATGTTCCAGCATATGGCGGGCGATGCGGAAGTCGCGCATGTCGGCCGGGAAACCCAGCTGTTCGTTGGCTTCCACAGTATCCGCGCCGCCGTCCTGCAGCTTGTAGGCGCGGATCTTGTTGATCAGGCCGATGCCGCGGCCTTCCTGGCGCAGGTACAGCAACGCGCCGCGCCCGGCCTTGCTGATGGCCTCCATCGCCGCTTCGAGCTGGAAGCCGCAATCGCAGCGCAGGGAGAACAGCGCGTCGCCGGTCAGGCATTCGGAATGCAGCCGCGCCAACACCGGCTGGCCATCCGCCACCTCGCCCAGCGTCAACGCCACATGCTCCTGGCCGCTTTCCTCCTCGAAACCATGCATGGTGAACTCGCCCCATGGCGTGGGCAGCTGGCAGCTGGCGATATAACGGATGACTGGCTCAGGAACGGACTGCTGATGCGACGACATGACTTCTCCAACACTGAGGGGCGCAACGGAAAAAGGCCGGCTAGGCGGCCTGAATGGACTTTAGTTGGGGAGCGATTCCTCATTTTCAAGCGGCGGTAGCTTGACCAGCAGCTGCGGCAGCACCACGGCCAGCGCGGCCAGCCATACCAAGCGCTCCTGCGTGAAGTGGCCGGTCTGGAAGGATTCGGCGTCGATGATGCCCAGCACATTGTCGTCGCTGCCCAGCACCGGTAGGCAGACTTCGCTCTTCACCTTGGGGTCGCACTCGTAGTAGCCGCCGCCTTCGGCGCGCCACTGCGCCACATCGTCCACCAATACAGCCCAGCCGGTCAGGCCGACGCGGCTGTTGTTGCTGTGCTCGGCAAATGCTTCGGTCAGCGGAAATTCCGCCCGGCTTTCCAGCCCTTGATAAGCCAGCTTGACCAGTACGGCGTTGTTGCCGGCGCCAATCTTGCGGTAGATGCCCAGCCAGTCGGCGCCTATCTTGTTGTTGACCGAATCCAGCAGCGCATGCAGATTGACCAGCGCGGCGGTCGTGTCAGCGGTTTCCGCGCCCAAAATCACGCGCAGGTCGTATGGCGTTTCATCCAGCTCGTCGATCAGCGAGCAACTGCCGCCCTCGCCCAGCTTGGGCACCTGATAGCGATACAGATCGCGGCGCGGCGCCGGCTTGTTAACGGCAATCACCGCCTGCAACGTCATCACCGCGATCTGCAGTTCCGTGACATCGAGTTTCAGGGCTTGTTCGCGCAGATAGTCGGTCAACTGGCTTGCGGGTATCATCAAGGGCGCTCCTGTGCTGCGGCGCGTCGTGCAACGCGCTTGAATTGCGAAACGCAACAGGATAACAAACCCGACCACGCTTCGCCATTTCGCCACTTTATATCGTAATGACCGCCATTCATATCCGCCAACCCGCGCTAATCATCAAAGCCGGCCGCCGCGCCCGGCAATTACTGCAAGACGGCCTGCGGCCGGACCAAGTTGCCATCCTGCCCGGCGCGGCCGGCGGCCCCAAAGCGGTGGGCATGACCGGGCTGGACCAAGCCGTGTTCCGCTGGCTGGAACAGGCGCCGCGCGAGCGCGATCTGGTGGGCGCGTCGATCGGCGGCTGGCGCTTTGCCTGCGCTATGCAGCCAGACCCGGCCGCCGCGCTGGCCCGGCTGGCGCAGCGCTACACCGAGGAAAGCTACCATCCAGGCGTCACCACCGCCCAGATCACCGCGCAAACCCGGCAGATGCTGCGGGATATCCTGGGCGAGGGCGGAATGGAGAATATCCTGAGCCATCCCCGCTACCGGCTCAGCCTGCTGCTGGTGCAATCGCACGGGCTGGCCAATCGCGAGGACAAGGCCGCGCTGTTGGCCGGGCTGGCCATGGCGGCGGCGCTGAACGCGCTGTCCCGCCAGTTGATCCGTCACAGCTTCCACCGGGTGATCTGTCATGACGCGCGCAGCAGCCTGCGCTTCCAGCCGCAGGATGCCATCCCCACCCGCCTGCATGCCTTGCATGCGGACAATCTGGAAGCGGCCCTGATGGGCACGGTCGCCATCCCCGGCATCCTGCATGGCGTCCAACTGCCGGACGCGCCACCCGCAATCTACCGCGACGGCGGGCTGACCGATTACCACATCGACTTCCCCTTCGCCCACGGCGACGAGATCGCGCTGTATCCGCACTTCACCGACCGCATCGTGCCGGGCTGGTTCGACAAGACCCTGCCTTGGCGCAAACCCAGCGCGGCCAACCACGCCAACACCGTGCTGCTGGCGCCATCGCGGCAATACCTGGCTGCCCTGCCCGGCCGCAGGCTGCCGGATCGCAAGGATTTTCGCCGCTATTTGGGCCGGGACGAGTTGCGTCGCCAGCACTGGCGCGCCGCCACCGCGGAGAGCCAACGCCTGGGCGACGCGTTTCTGGAGTGGCTGGAGAAGCCTGCCACCATTGCGGTTCAGCCTTTGTAATCAAAAAAGCCGGGCGAACCCGGCTTTGACTGATTTCATGCACCCGACAGCGTCAGCCCGCTTGCGCCCAGCACTGATCCTCCGGCACATTGCGCGGCGTGGCATTCAGCTCCACCACCACATCGCGGGACTGCGCGCCCTTGCTGACGCGCACGGTTATTTTATCGCCCACGCCGGGTTGATCGGCATCGCGGCGGTAGTTGAAGGCGCCCCAATCCGCTACCTGGGCGCGGCCCAATTGCGGGCCTTGCACCATCTGATAGCGCTCTACGCCGCCCACGCCCTGCAGCTGGCCGCGCAGGCAGCGCACCGGGCTGCCATAACTGGTCTTGGCCAATCCCAGCTCCCCCGGCTGCGGCGGCTGCGGCTTGACGTCACCTGCCGGACCCAGCGGCCCTTCGCAACGCAAAGCGGCGGTCTTGCGCTTGAAGTCGTAGTCGGTGGCGGCGCAATTGGCGGCAAGCAGATTATTCAGGCCGCCGGTTTTCACCAGGCTCTGCAAGGCGCCGTCCAGCACGCGGTCCAGCTCCTGCCGCGCCTGGGTGGTATTGGCCGCGTTCAGCGGCAGCGACCCCGTGCACTCGAAACGGCGTAGCGCGCTATCCTTGCCGTCCGCCCACACCTGGCAGCCTACCGGCAGCGAGCGGCGCATCGCCGCCTCTACGGCGGCGGCGTCGCCGGTTTGCCATTTATCGGCAGCGAGCCAGTCCACGCCTTCCGTGGTGGAGGTATTGCCCAGTTGCCCGGCCTGAGCCAACTTCACTTGCTGGTCGACATAGCTGCGGAAACCGGACACCAAGGCGGCATCGCCGCCCATGTCGCGCACCAGCGCGTCGAAGCGCTTGACGTCGTCTGCGCGCAGCGCGGCCAAGATATCGGCGATCTTGCCTGGCTGCTGCTGATTCAGGTAATAGAACCACAGCGCGGAATGGCTGTAGAAGTCCCAGCCATCGCTGTAACTGGAGCGCATGATGCGGGACGGCTCCAGGAAGCTGTTCGGCCAGCCGCCGGCCACCACGTCCACCACATGGCCGCGCACCTTGATGCCGTCGCGCGAGGTGCTCCAGGCCATGAACTCGGCAAAGCCTTCGTCATACCACGGCATGCGGCGATCGTCGCGGTAGAACTCTGACGTGCCCCACATGCCAGGCTGGATGAAACGTCCGGACAGATAATGCACATACTCGTGGCGCACCAGCTCTTCCAGCGTCAGATAGCTTTCCTTCGGCACTTCGCGCTGGAAGGTGTAGAAGGTGCCGTCTTTTTCGATGTAGATGCCGCCGTTATCGGTGGACAGCTCATTCAACAGGCCCTGGAAGCGCTGGTAGTCGGTCTTGGTGCCGTAGATCACCATGCGCAGTTTGGCGTTGCTGTCGCCCGGCACCGGATTGCGCGTGCCGGCCACACGGAATAGCTGGGTCTGCACCTGTTTCATGGCGTAATACAGCGGCTCGACATCAGCCAGACTCAGCGGCGTTTCGAATACCAGATTACCGTTATCGAAGCCCCAGCGATTGGGGAACAGATGCGCGCGCAGCTCCTGCTCGGCCTGACAGATGCCATAGCGCTCGCAGGGCGTCTTGCCCATCTTCTTCAAGGCATACACGGCCTCGGCCCAGGCCGCGCCGTACTTCTCCCCCTTCAGATGCTGCGCCACCGCCGTCTCCGCTTGCGGCGCGGTGCGCGGATACTGCATGAAGCGGCCGGTTTCGCGCAGCGTGTTGAGGAACATCTGCTCGTCGGCAAAGGCCGATTGGCCGGCGCGGGTCAGCCCTGCCAGGCTGGCCACTAGGCCATCCAGCTGCCCCTGCTCCACCTTCTGCGCAAAGTCCGGCTGGTAGTGCATATTGAACAGCAGGGTCTGCATCGGGTGCAGCGCGAAACGGGCCCAACTGTCCTTGACTGCGGCGTTGTAACGGCCGAAGAAACGGCCCAGCAGCGGCAGTGCATAATCGGCCTTGCGCACCGAGTCGGCCAGGATCATGGTTTCCGCCACGCTCTGCCGCGCGTCCCGCTCGCGATACCAGCTATCGGCATCGCCGCTGCCATCCAGCGCCTTGACATTCCACAGCGCGGCATTGGCCGCCATCGCCTCCACCACCTGCATTACCGGCTGATCCACGGCTGGGCCGTAATCGCCCACCTCCTGGGCATGGCTGTATTGCAGGAAATAGCCGGCCTTGAGGAACACCGCCAGCGGCCACAAGCCATTGGCGTTTTGGCCGTCCCAATTGGCCGCGCGCGTTCGCGCTTCGGCCGCCGCCAGCTTCATATTGGCCGGCGATACCGCGCGGTAGCTCAGCGCGTCCGCCTGGAACAAGCGGTTGACGCAAGCGCCGTCCACGCTGGCCACGTAGCGCACCAAGTCCTGGCCGGACAGCTGGCCGAACCTGGCTTCATCGCAGTTGGCATACTGCGGCGCAAGCAGCTTGCCGCGGGCTGCCGCCCGCGCCGACTGGCCCTGCGGACCTTGAACCCGTGCGGGCGGCTGGGCGCTGCCCTCCGCCGGCGCTGCCGGCGGCAAGCCATGCGGATAGTCCGGCTTTTCCGACAAGGCGGGAGAGTGCGAGGAGTAGCGCGCAGCGGGCTGATTGGCCTGCGGCGCCGGCTGACTGGAAGACCGCTGCTGGCCGCCGTCGGTGGCCACGCAAGCGGATAAGGCGATTGCGATCACGAAAAGCCCCCAGGCCCGATACCGGCGGGGAGATAGATTTGTTTTCATTGACTCATCCATTTTGATGAAATGACGAAAGGCTATTGCCATTCGCCGGACGAATCATAATGGATGAGATCGATATTGAATATTGTGTTTAAGGCCAGGTATTAATCTTAAACAATTAAATAAAAGCGGTAATTTTCACGAATGGCGGATTTTCCGCAATAATCCGCTCATCCGCCGGGTCTTTTCTCTGGAGTTGATATTGCGCAAGCTTGCCGGCGCTGACTGCTCAATGGTGGAACTCCGGATTCTTTCAATCAGTCCATTTGGGATGCTGTCGCCTTGCGCGACTGCCTTGAGCCGCCTTCGCCAACCCATTTCAGCCATCGCCTCCATGAGAATATCCAGCCTCGATTGCACCCGCGTCATCGCCATCGCCGCCATCATGGCCTTGCATGTCGCGCCGTTCGCCAGTCCGTTCAATCCCGCCCCCTGGGCCGCCGCGCCCTATGCCTGGATTGCCGATTTCATCAATCAGGCCGGCCGTTTCGCGGTGCCGTTCTTCTTTCTGTGCGCCGGCTATTTCGTGCAACCCAAGCTTTCGGCCGAAACCCTGGCGCCGGCCTTGCGTTATTGCCGCCCCATTTTGCTGCTGTGGGTGCTATGGAGCCTGATCTACGCCTTTTTGCCGATGGATCTGCCCGCCGTTCTGGACAAGGGTTACGTCCAGGGCATGCAAGGCCAATGGGGCATGCTGCTGGCTCATCCTCTGGATCTGCTGCTGGTGGGCGGCATGCTGCATCTGTGGTTTCTGCCAGCCTTGATGCTGGCGGTGCTGATGATTGCCGGCGCGCATCGGCTGCGATGGGAAAACGGACTGCTGCCGCTGGCCATCGCGCTGTACCTGATCGGCCTGGCCGGCGGCTCCTACGCCAAGCTCCTGGACATCCAGTGGGATTTCAACACCCGCAACGGTCCATTCTTCGCGCTGCCGCTTGTGCTGGCTGGCGTCCTGCTCCGGCAAACCGGCCGCCGGCTGGGCGACAAGGCGGCAATCGGCCTGATGCTGGGCGGCATGCTGTTGTACCTTGTCGAGCTGTGGGGGCTGAACCGCTATGCGCAGAGCGGCTTCCGCGGCCACGATTTCTTGCTGGGTTCTCTGCCTTGGGCGCTGGGCCTGTTCTGGTTGCTGTTGAACCACCCGCAATGGGGGCGCGATTCCTGGCTGGAAAAACAGGCGCCCAATGTCCTGGGCATCTACTGCCTGCACATGTATTTCGTGGCGGTGATGCTGATCGGCACTCCGGGCGTGGTTTCCATCGCCTGGGAAGCCGCCAAGCTGCCGCTGCTATTGATCCTGGTGGCGGTCAGCATGTGGACGCTGTCCCGCGCACCAGCGCTCAAGGTGCTGGTCCGCAAAGCCTGACGCGGACAAAGAATGCAAAAAAAGCCGCTTTACGCGGCTTTTTGCGGTGGACGGCTGAGATCAGTGACGCGCTTCGCGCACTGCCGCCACCACGTCGTAATCAAACAGCTGGTTGATGTCGTCTTCGTCGAACACGTAATGCTGGTTGCAGTAATCGCAGACGATTTCCACGCTGCCCTGCTCCACCATCACTTCGCCGACTTCCTGGCCGCCCAGCATGGTCAGCATATTGCTGACGCGCTCGCGCGAGCAATTGCAGCTGAAACTGACGCCTTCCTGCTCGAACACGCGCACCTCTTCCTCATGGAACAGGCGGTGCAGGATGTCCTCGGCGCCCAGGCCGAGCAGTTCATCCGCCTTCAGCGTGCGGCCCAGCGTCTGGATGCGGTTCCAGCCTTCGGCTTCGCCGTGGCCTTCCGGCAGGCGCTGCAACAGCATGCCGGCGGCGGTGCTGTCGTTGCTGGCCAATACCAGGGCGGTGTCCAGCTGCTCGGAACGCAGCATGTAGTTTTCCAGCATCTGGCCGACGGAGTCGCCCTCCAGCGCCACAATGCCTTGCCAGGTCTGGTTCTTGTCCAGGCGCGGCTCCAGCGTCAGCACAAATTTGCCGCCCTCGCCCAGGAGTTCGCTCAGCGGCTTATTCGCGAGCTCGCCGTCCCATTTGGCCGTGGCGCGCACGGTGCGATCGTTGTTGCACTCCACCACCGCCAGCTTCAGCGCGCCGGTGCCGTGGATTTGCAGAATCAGCGTGCCATCGAATTTCAGATTGGCGGCCATCAGCACCGAGGCGGCCATCATCTCGCCCAGCACGGTTTTCAAAACCGGCGGATAGGCGCGGCGGCTCAGCACCTGCTGCCAGGCGCCGTCCAGCCTCACCAGCGCGCCGCGGACCGGCGCGCCGTCAAACAGGAATCGTTGCAGTTTGTCGTGTTGGTTCATGCTCATGCTTCCTTGGCCGCGGCGGCGGCCAGTTCAACGGTATAGACGGTCATCGGCAGCGAGGAGCTGACGTCGAATTCGCAGCCGGCGCGCACGCCGATCTCGGCGATTTCCTTGGCCGTCAGGTCCTGGTCGTACACCGCGTACATCGCCCCCATGGCGAACTTGCGGCCGGAGCCTATCGCCCAGACGCGGGAGAACTCATAGATCTCGCGCATCGGATAGACGCCGAAAATGCCGTGCCGATTGGCGATCACCACCATCATCTGGCTGGATTCGTACGGATCTTCCTCGTCCTCTTCCGGCCGCAGATAGAAGGCGTCCTTCAATTTGGGATGCAGCTTGCGGAAGGTTTCGAAGATGCCTTGGCGGCTGCTCAGATCCTTCTTTTTCAGATCGGCCAGCGCGCCTTTCAGCACCAGATCGTGCGCGGCGGAACCGGACACCGCCAGATAGCTGTCGCCATGCTGGAAGATCTTGTCATGGAAACAATCGTACGGCGCCAGCAGTTTCTGGTCGTCGCCGAAAGTCGTCTGGCTGTCTGCGGCAATAGCGATCTGATTGCCCTTGCGTACGGCCACGATGGTTGTCATGCGGCTTACCTTGCTCTTGTTGCGGGCCATTCGGCCCCATCCGCTGACAGATAGGGGCGATTTGCGGTTTTTCCAGCCCGTGGCGAGCGCCAAAACCGCCAAATATACCACAGCGCCGCCTCCCGCTCCATGCCGCGCTCAGGGCTCTACGCCAACGCGCTCCACCTGCATTGGCGCGGCCGCGCCTGGCAGCCAGCGCTGATAAAGCTTGCGGAAGCTGCCGTCGCGCTTGAGATCGCGCAGCGTCTGCTCCCAAGCCAGAATGGTGGCGCGGTCGGTGCCGCGGGAAAAAGCCAGGTAGAGATCAATCTTCTCCAAAGGCTGCAGCAGCTCGATTTCCTGCACCGGCAGCCCGGCCTTGCGCATTACGTTGTCAACCACGCTGTCACCCTCCGACCACATCGACACGCGACTGGCGTGCAACAGCAACGCGGACTGCACCGGGTCGGTGCTCTCCACGATATTCTTGAATCCATGCTGCTTGGCCACCGCCAGGAAAATGCTGCTGCGAAATGCCGTCACCGGCTGCACCTGCAGCTTGTCGCCCAAGCGTCGCAACGCCTCCGCCTCGCCCTTGCGGCAATAGAGATTGATCTCCGACGCCGCCACCGGGCCGACCATGGTCATCAGCTTTTCCCGCTCGGCCGTGCGGCCCAGCACAAACAGCAGCACATTGGGACGATTCAGCAGAAAATTGTAGGCGCGCGCCCACGGCAGCAACTTCACCGGCTGGTCCTGATGCAGGCGATGCTGAATCTGGTTGACCAGATCCACCGCCATCCCCTTCACCTCGCCGCCATCTTCAAAACTGATGGGCGGCCACTCATCGGTATAAATGGACAAAGGCTCCAAGGCGAGGGCGGGCGCCATCGCCCACAACAGGGCCAGGCCTGACAAGAGACGAATCAGCATGAAACGCTCATCCTTATACGGGTTTTTCTCAGCATAATCGCCAGACACCCGTTCCGCCTCCTTCGAACTAACACGAATCAAAACTCCCGGCTAAGCCGCTGTTAACTCAGCACTTTTGTACAGGAATAGCGGTTCTTACTTATAAACAAGCGGCCTACAGACGGATATCATGCAATGGCAAAGTTCAGCCCGCCAATGCCTACAGGGCCAGGCGGAGACCCCCTTTTCGTAAAGGTGAGTGCCATGCTTGACAGCAAACTGGAACTGGATGAACCACTGGAATGCATTCTGCAACGTCCCTTGACCGGCTTTGAGAAACAACAACTCAAAGCCAAGCAGCAAATGCCCAGCAATGAGGCTTTTGAGGGCGATGAGGATGCCGCGGAAACCCACCCCATGCGCAAACGCCTGAAGGACATGGCGATAATGCAGGTGGTGCATGTTGACTATCCGCCGCATGAGAGCCGCAAAACGCTGATTGAGATTCCAATCGGCGCCAAAACCGCCTGAATCCTCCGCGCTAATCGGAAAGGCCCCATCCAGTAGATGGATGGGGCCTTTGGTTTGCTGCCATATGCGGCAAGTCCATCAAGCCGCACAGGATTGCCGCCGATAAGCAAGCAGGCTTACGCTCCGGCCGGCATCCGCTGGCCTGCGGGCAGCAACCGGCGCAACTCGCGCCACATGATCGCCATGACCAGCACGCCCAACAGCAGGTTGACCAAGGGCATCGCCAACCAGACGCCGTCCAGACCCATCAGCAAGGGCAGCAGGCCCAGCGACGGCAGCAACAGAATGGTCTTGCTTATCGTGATGCCCAAGGCCAGCCGCGTCATGGCCATGGCCTGCAGGGCGGTGCATCCCACCACCACCAGACCATCCAGCGGCATGGCCAGCAGATGCAATTGCAGCGCGCGGCTGCCCGCTTCGATCAGCTCGGCGCTGCCATCGCTATACCAGCCGGCGATGGCGGCCGGAAAAGCCTGCACCGCGGCCAGCGCAGCCAGGCCAATCGCCATGCACACTTTCAAACCATGCAGCAGGGCGGCGCGAACACGCTTCGGCTGCCCGGCGCCTGTGGCATGGCCAAGCAAAGGCTGCATGCCCACCGCCAGGCCGTGAATCACCAGCACAAACAGGGACTCGGTATAACCCGCCACCGCATAGGCCGCCACGCTAAGATCATTGCCCCATTGCAGCAGCTGATAATTATGCGCGTACAGCAGCACGGCCAGATTCAGCTCCATCAACAGGCTAGGCGCGCCCAGCGCAATCACGGGCCATAACGCCTGCCAGTCCGGAACCAACGCGCTCAGCCGCAGGCGCAATCCCGCATGGCGGGTGAAGAAATAGCCCAAGCCCAGGACCAGCACCACGCCTTCGGCGATCAAGGTGCCGATAGCCGCGCCTGCCAGCCCCATCGCCATCAGGCCGACAAACACGTAATCCAGCAAAATGTTCAGCAAGGCGCCCAGCGTGGTCAATACCGTGGCCAGGTCAGGCCGGCCATCATTGCGCACCAGATAGGTGACGAGCATCTGCCCCATGGTCAGCACTGCGCCGCTGAGCATCCACCACAGATACGGATAAGCCTGCTCTCTCACATCTGCCTGCCCATCCGCGCGCAGCCATCCCAACAGCACATCGATATTGGGCAGGCCAAATAGCGGAATCAGCGCGCCAAACAGCGCCAGCAGCAGCAAAGCGGCCAGCAGCGCGCCACGCGCGCCCGCCATATCGCCCGCCCCTTGTCGGATCGCGATGCGCGTGGCCACGCCCATGCTGATCATCGCGCCCAGACCCACCTGCAGCATCACCATCGGATAGACCAGGTTGATCGCGGCCAGGCCATGGCTGCCGACATAGTGTCCGACAAACACGCCATCGATCACGGCGTACAGTCCGGTCACCAGCATGCCGGCAACGGAGGGGATGGCATAGCGCCAGAACAGTTTGGAGACGGGCAGCGTATCTAGATCGCGGGTATGCACGTTCGACATAACAGACAAAAAGGTTGAGAAAACGCGATTTTATCATTTAATCAATCATGCGCGATTAATTATTTTCCGGCACAATGTCCCGCACAAAGAAAACAATGGAAACGATATGGCGCGCAAAACCAAGGAAGACTCTCAAAAAACCCGGGACGCGATCCTGGACGGCGCGGAGCGGGTGTTTCTGGCCAAAGGCATCGCCAATACCACCATGGCGGAAATCGCAGACGCCGCCGGTGTATCGCGCGGCGCGGTGTACGGCCATTACGACAACAAGCTGCAGGTATGCCAGGCCATGATAGACCGCGCCTTCGCGCTGGATGCGCTGCGCTTTCCCGCCCAGCGCGGCTCCGCCTGCGACACCTTGCTGACCGCCGGCTGCTACTACCTGGCGCAGTTTCTGGAGCCGGGCTCGCCGCAGCGGGTCAGCCAGATTCTCTACCTGAAGTGCGAGCAAATTGAAGAGAACCGCAGCGTGCTGCGGCGGCGCGAGATGGCGGACCGGCTCACCATGCACTACACGCGGCGGCAACTGCGCCGCGCCATCGCCCAAGGCGAACTGCCCGCGGCGCTGGATGTGGGACTGACCGCGGAGTATCTGGTTTATCTGTTCACCGGCTTATATGAGTTGCTGGAAAACGGCCCGGCCACGCTGCCGCGCTGCGAACGCATCCTGCGCGGCGCGCTGGAAGGACTGCCGCACGCCGCCAGCCTCAGGGCGCCTATTCCACATGACGCCGGAAGCACCACAACGCCAGGCTCAGCGTGACCAGCGCGATCAGCCACAGCGGCAGCAGCCAAGGCCAGGCGTCGGCAAAGCCGTATCCCTTCAAGAATGTCCCCTTGAGAATGGGAATGAAGTAGCTGAGGGGGTTGATCCGCGCCAGCCATTGCAGCGCTTCGGGCATGTTTTCGATCGGCGAGACATAGCCGGACAGGATGACCGCCGGCACCATGAACGAGAACACGCCCAGAAAAGCCTGCTGCTGGGTGCGCGACAGGGAAGAGATGAACAGGCCGACGCCGGCCAGCGCCAGGCCATAGCTGGCCATGCTGAGCAGCAGCAAGGCCAGCGAGCCGTCGAACGGCACGCGGTACACCCATACCGCCGCCAGCGCGATCAAACCGCCTTGCAGCAGCGCCACCAGAATGCCGGGCACCGCCTTGCCGGCCATGATGTAGGCCGGCGTCAGCGGCGATACCAATAGCTGGTCGAAGGTGCCCTCCTCTCGCTCGCGCGCCACCGACAGGGCGGTCACGATCAAGCAGCCTATGGTGGTGATGATGGCCACCAGGCTGGGCAGCACATGCCATTGATATTCCAGATTGGGATTGTAGAGGTTGCGCACCGCCAGCTGCGGCATGGGACCATCGCGCTCGGCCTGATAGCCCGCCACGACTTGGCCAATATAAGCGCTAGCGATCTGCCCGCTGTTGGAACGCCGCCCATCGACGATCACCTGCAGCGGCGCGCTCCGCCCAGACGCCAGGGCGCGAGAGAAATCCTGCGGAAACACCACCGCGAGCAGCGCGCACTGCCGGTCTATGCAATCGCGCAGCTCAGGCAGGCTATGCACCGGCACCACATGATCGAAGGTGGCGCTTACGGCCAGCCGCTTCACCAACTCCTGCGATGCCGCGCCGGCATCCTGGTTGTACACCGCCAGGCTGGCATGCTTGACCTCCAGCGTGGCGGCAAACGGAAACACCACCAGCTGCAATAGCACCGGCACCACCAGCAACAGCCGCCCCTGGCGATTGCCCATGATGGTCTGCAATTCCTTGACGATCAGCCACAGCAAGCGTTGCCACATGGTATCAATCCAGAGTTCGTCTAGTCTTGCGCACGGTCTGCCCCAGCCAGAACGCGCCCAGCGCGATCAGGCTGGCCGCGTTGAACCACAGCAGAGATGGGATCACCCCGGCCTGGAACAGCGTCTGCAGCGTGCTGGCGAAATAGCGCGCCGGCAGGATGCGGGTCAGCCACTGCAAGGGCAGCGGCATGCTGGAAATCTCGAACACAAAGCCGGACAACATCAGCGCCGGCAAATAGCCGGCAGTCAGCGCCGCCTGCGCCGCGTCAAACTGGGTGCGCATCACCGTGGACAGGAACAATCCCATCCCCAGCGCATTGGCCAGGAACAAGGAGGACATCAGCCACAGCAGCCACAGCGGCCCGCGGAACGGCACCTGCATGACAAACACCGCCACCAACAGGCACAACAGCATGGCGGCGATGCCCAGCACGTAATACGGCAAGATCTTGGACAATAACAGCTCGGCGCGGCTGACCGGCGTGGACAGCAGCGCCTCCATGGTGCCGCGTTCCCATTCGCGCGCCACCACCAGCGACGACAACAGCGCGCCGACAATGGTCATGACGATGGCGATGGTGCCGGGCACCAGAAAGTTGGGACTCTCCGCGCTGGGGTTGAACCAGACGCGCTGCTCAACCTTGATGGCCGGCGGCGGCGCCTGCCCATGCTCGTCCGCTTCCGCCTGCTGCCACTGCAGCCAGGTGCCCTGCGCATAGGCGGCGACGAAATTGGCGGTATTGGGCTCGGCGCCGTCCGTCAGCAGCTGTATCGTGCCGCTGCGCCGCTGCCAGTTGCGCGAAAAATCGTTGGCGATGATCACCGCGCCGCGTATTTTGCCGTGGGCCAGCATTTCATCGAGCTCCGCGCGCGACTTGACCGGCTTCACCTCGAACGACGGCGTGGCATGGAAAGTGGCCGCCAGACTTTGCGCGACGGCGCCGCCATCCTGGTTCAGCAGGCCCAGGCGGATATGGGCCGAATCCAGATTCACCGCGTAACCCAGGATGAACAGCAAGGCCACCGGCAGGATGAAGGCGATCAGGATGCTGCTCGGATCGCGCACGATCTGGAAGCTCTCCTTGCGGCACAAGGCCCATAGTCTGCGCCAGTTCATCGATCCGCCTCCTCCACCAACTGGATGAACGCATCTTCCATCGTCGGATTGGGCCTGGCCGAACTGGCGACGCTGGCCTTCAGCGCATCCGGCGTATCCAGCGCCAGCAGCTTGCCGCGATACACCAGGGCGATGCGGTCGCAATACTCCGCCTCGTCCATGAAGTGGGTGGTCACCAGCACGGTGACGCCCTTCTCCGCCAGGCCGTTGATATGCGTCCAGAATTCGCGCCGCGTCACCGGGTCCACGCCTGAGGTCGGCTCGTCGAGAAACAACAAGGGCGGCTCATGCATCACCGCGCAGGCCAGCGCCAGCCGCTGCTTGAAACCCAAGGGCAGCGTGGCGGCCACCTCGTCCATATACGGCCCCAGGCCGAACACCTGCTCCATTTGCCCGACTTTCTCCTTCTGCGCCTTGCCGGACAAGCCATAGACGCCGGAGAAGAACATCAGATTGCGCCGCACCGTCAACTGGGCATACAGCGAAAACTTCTGCGCCATATAGCCCAGCTGCTGCCGCGCGGCGGTCGGGCTGGTTTTCAAATCCAGCCCCATCACCAGCGCCTGCCCGGCGCTGGGTTTGAGCAGGCCGCACTCCATCTTGAAGGTGGTGGACTTGCCGGCGCCATTCGGCCCCAGCAGGCCGAATACCTCGCCGCGCCGCACGGCGAAGCTGACATCATCCGTGGCGTAGAAATCGCCAAAACGCTTGGTCAGCCCGCGCGCCTCGATCACGGACTCCTCATGATGGACGGGCACTGGCGGCATCACCTCGGCCAGCACCGAATCGCCGCCCGGTCCGCCGCCCAGCAGGCTGATGAAAGCATCTTCCAGCCGCGGCGGCGCGGGCTGCAGCGCGGCGTCCGGACCGGCATCGACCAGTCGCAAATCCGGCCAGCGTTTTTCATCGCGCAGCAACAGGCGCAAACCTCTGCCCTGTATCGTGCCGTCCATCAGCTCAGGCTGGCGCAACAGGCGCTGCAGCAGCTGGCGGCGGTTGCCGGCGACGCCGGATAAGCGAAGGCAGCGGCCGGCCAGCGGCCGGGTCAGCTCGACCGGCGGGCCGCCGGCGCGGATGCGGCCTTGGTCCATCAGATAGACCACGTCGCAAGCCTCCGCCTCGTCCAGATACGCGGTGCTCAACAGTATGGCGATGCCTTCGGCCGACAGCGCGCGGATCAGCTTCCATAGCTCGCGGCGCGAGATCGGATCCACGCCGACGCCCGGCTCGTCCAGCAGCAGCACCCTGGGCTTGCCCAACAGCGAGCAGGCCAGGCCCAGCTTCTGCTTCATGCCGCCGGACAGCTTGCCGGCGTAGCGGCCGGTGAACGGCGCCAGGTCGGTCAACGCCAGCAGGCGCTGGAATTCCCCGCCCTTGTCCTGGACGCCCACCTCGCGCAATTCGGCGTACAAGTCCAGGTTTTCCTGCACCGTCAGGTCTTCGTACAAGCCGAATTTCTGCGGCATATAGCCGATGTTGCGCCGCAAGGCATCGGCGTCGGCTTGCGGGTCAAGCCCGGCTACCCGGGCCGACCCGCCGCTGGGCGACAGCAAACCGGCCAGCATGCGCAAGAGCGTGGTCTTGCCCGCGCCGTCCGGCCCCACCAGCCCGGCGATGCAGCCCGCAGGAATCTCCAGATCCACCTCCGCCAC
The DNA here is from genome assembly GCF_002902845.1 of Chromobacterium sinusclupearum. GTDB lineage: Bacteria > Pseudomonadota > Gammaproteobacteria > Burkholderiales > Chromobacteriaceae > Chromobacterium > Chromobacterium sinusclupearum. The sequence goes on along the minus strand of NZ_PPTF01000060.1, from coordinate 107,909 downwards.
CGCGTCCATGCTGGCGCCGGGAAAGCGCTTGGCCAGCTTTTCGGCGCGGATGGCAGCGCTCATGACGCCAGCCTCACCGTCACGGGCATGCCCTGGTTCAGGCCGGCGTCGGCGTCGCTCACCACCACGCGGATGCGATAGACCAAAGCGGTGCGCAAATCGACGGTTTCAACCGACTTGGGGGTGAATTCGGCGGTCGGCGAGACAAAGCCGACCACGCCGTGATAGCGCTTGTCCGGGTGGCTGTCGCTGGCAATCGTCACCTTGGTGCCTGAAGAAAAACGGCCCAGCTGGCTTTCCGCTACATAGGCGCGCACCCACACCGGCTGGCGCAGCGACAGATTGAACGCCGGCGCGCCGGCCTGCACCATGCTGCCGACCTCCACCGCCCGCGTCAGAATGATGCCGGCGCTGGGCGATTGCAGATTGGCGTCCCGCAAGGCCAGCCGGGCGGCGGCCAGATCGGCGCGCGCCTGTTTCAGCTGGGCGTCGGACTCGGCGATTTCCTCCGGCCGATAACCGTTTGCCAGCAGCTTCCACTGCTGCTGAGCCGCATCGCGCTGGGCCAGCGCCTGATCGCGCTGCGAGCGGGCGGTTTCCAGTTGCTGCTGGCTGCTCGCGCCATCCGGCGTCAGCCGGCTTTGCCGCCGATATTCGCTTTCCGCCTGGACCAGCGCCGCCTTGGCCGCTTCCAGCTTGGCCCGCGCCTGTTCGATGTCCTCGCTGCGGTTGCCCTTGTGGATCAGCGCGTTGCGCGCCGCCAGGGCCGCCTCGTTGGCGATGGCCGCGTTCAGGCTGTTGCGCAGCGGTTCTGCATCCAAGCGGGCCAGCATCTGCCCCGGCTGCACCTGGTCGCCCTCGTCCACCAGCACGCTGGCCAGACGGCCGGACACCCGGAACGACAACGTCACGTCGCGGATGTCCACATTGCCGTACAGAGTGGACTGGCGCGCCGCCTCCGCCGCGCGTTGGTAGAGATAGTAGGCGGTTCCGCCCGCCGCCAGCAGCGATAAGGCCAAGGCCGCAATCCAACGCTTGCGCATGGTTACTCTCCCATTTTGGTAATGCCGGCCAGCGCCCAGGCCAGGCGTTGCCGCGCCGCCGGAATATCCGCCATCCAGCGCTGGAGCTGCCTCGCCTGCTGCGGCAGCCAATCGCTGGCGGCCAGCGGCCCCCGCGCCAACAGCAAGGGCAGCCCGATGGCCGAGACCAAATAGCACAGCAGTTGCGGCGGCGGCGCGTCTACCAGGCGCCCCTGGCGCTGGGCCCGGGCCAGCAATACCAGCAGCAAACGCATATGGCGCGACGGCAGCCGCAGCAAAAACGCCTGCGCCGCCGGCTCGCCGGCCAAAGCGTCCGCCGCCAGATGGCTGGCGAAACCAGCATGTTCCGCCGCCAGCTGCAGCAGCTGTTCGATGACTTCCCGCAAGCGCCCCAGCGCATCGCCCGGCTGCCGCAGACGGGCCGCCTGGCGCAGCTGCCGGTAGATAGGCGCGTACCACAGCTCAACTAGTTCGGTGACAAAGCGTTCGCGGTTGCCGAAGTGGTAAACGAAGCTGCCTGGATTCACTCCAGCGGCGGCTGCCACCTCGCGCACCACCAAGCCGCGCAGGCCGGTGCGCCGCACCATGTCCAACCCCTGGCTCAGCAGGCGCTGCCGGGTATCGCCGGATTTTTTCGAGGCATCCATGGCTGATTTATACGACTGTATAAATCAGCCCGCAATCGAATCTACTCAATATGCTTAGAAAAATCGGCGCCATCTGCGCAGACGCAACAACTCAGAAGGTTTTGCTCATCAGAAAGCCGGCGCCAAACCACAGGCCAACCGTCATCAGCGGTTCGGCCATCTTGGGGCCCAGCAACATCAGCGGCGCGCGGAAACGCACCCGCACCGGCCACAATAGCGGAATGCCCGCCGGAGTCAGCCAGTCGCCTACCAGATGCGAGGCGTAGCCGACGCACAGGCCCAGCACCAGAGGCATGGCGTGACCCAGCCGGACACCCCACTCATGCAGGCAGGCCGCGCTGGCGTAGAACACGCCCACCACGGCCAGCAGGCTGTGGGTGATGCCGCGATGGCCAAACAGATAGGCCACCGGGCGGGAGAGGAAGGGAATGCGCCGGCCCAGCCAGCTCTTGGGATGATCGATATCCGGCAGCAGCGAACCCGCCAGGCCGCCGGCCAGCAGCAATGCCGCCATCAGCGGCGGCGCATGCAAGACCAGCGCGGCGGCCACCGCGCAGAACGCGCCAAACGCGACATGCGTGGCCACCATCATGCGGCTACCCAGCCGCTTTCTTTCATTGCCATTTCCATACTGCCCCTGCGGCATGTTGACATCACTTGCTACCGACCGCACATGCCGCCATCGCATCACCTGGCCCATCGCCTTGCGCGACGAGCGGGCGCCATGCTACTGCCGTCCGGCTGCAGATGCAAAAAAACTTGCCGAATACCCTTTTAAAAACTTTATCCTATGCAAATGGCTTCGATGGCGGCAGCTGACAAGCGTCACGCCAGCTTCGAAAAAACAAAAACCGGATGGCTGACACCACCCGGCTTGATTGGACTGCGCTGCAGAATTTGGACGCGCTACACCTGGAATTGCGCAACAGACGAACGCAGGCTGCCCGTCACCTCCTCGATGCGCAAAATGCTTTCCGAGGCCTGGGTGGCCGCCACGGCGTTGCCGGACGCCACCTGGGCGATCTTCTCCACATGCCGCGCGATGTCCTGGCTGGCCGTGCCCTGCTCCTGCAGCGCGTGCGAGATGTCGTTGACCACCTGCACCACCTGGCTGGCGCTGCCGTGTATGCGCTGGATCAGCTCGCCGCCCTGCTCCGCCAGTTCCAGCCCGGTGCGGACCCGCGCCACCGTCTCGCTCATATTCTGCCGCGACAGGTCGGAACTGGCCTGAATTTCGCTGATCATCTCCGCGGTTTGTTCCGTGGCCTTGGCCGTGCGCTCGGACAGCTTGCGCACCTCGTCCGCCACCACCGCGAAGCCGCGGCCGGTCTCGCCGGCCCGCGCCGCCTCGATGGCGGCGTTCAACGCCAGCAGATTGGTCTGATCGGCGATGTCCTTGATCACCTGCATGATGCTGGAAATGGTGGACGTCTTGCTGGCCAGCTCGGCGATGGCGGCTTCCGTCATGTCCACGGTCTCGCTGATGCCCTGCATCTCCGCCACGGCCTTGGCGATCACCTCGCTGCCGGAGGCGGACAGCTGGCCGGAACCTTGCGACACGGTGCGCGCGTCCACCGCATGCTGGGCGATGTGGTTGATGCTGACGGTCAGCTGCTCCACCGACGCCGCCATGGCCGCCGCGCCCTCGCTCTGTCCCTGCGAATTGTCCGCCACCATGCGGGCACCGCCCACCACGTCGGCGTTCAGGCGGCCCAGCTCATCGGCGTCGCGCATGATCTCGCCGACCAGCCGCCGCAGCTGCCCCTGCATCTCGCGGATATTCGAGAGCAAACTGTCGCGATCACCCTCCGCCAGCGTGATCTCGCGGTCCAGCTTGCCGGCGGCGATTTCGCGCACGATGGCGGCGGCTTCGGACGGCTCCGCGCCGAGTTCGCGCATCACGCTGCGATACACCCACCAGCCCAGCGACAGGCTCACTACCATAAACAGCAAGACCTGCCCGCCCACGCTCAAGAGCTGGCTCAACAGCACCGCGTTGACATCATCCAGATACAAACCGGTGCCGATGATCCAGCCCCAGCGCGGCGTGGCCTGGAAGTAAGCCATTTTCGGCTGCGGCTGAGCCGCGCCGGGCTTGGCCCACACATACTGGACATAGCCCTTGCTGCCGCCGTCCCGCAAAGCCTGCTCGAACAGCGCGCCGATATCGGCCCCGGCCCCGTCCTTGACGCCGTGCATATTGCGGCCCACCAGCTTGGGATTCATGCCATGGGCCAGCCATTTCAGGTCCTTGTCCAGCGCGAAGAAATACTCGTTGCCGTCAAACCGCAGGCGCGTCAGCTCCTGCAGCGCCAGGCGCTGCGCCTCCGCCTCGGGCACCAGGCCTGCGGCCGCTTGCGCCTCATGCCGCGCCACCAGACTGTTCACGGTCTCCACCTGGCTGCGCAGCAAGTCGCGCCGATCAGACAACATTTGCTGGCGCAACGCGTTCATCAGCAAAGCGCCCAGGATGCACACCAGCACGATGGCGCCTATGGTCTGCAGCAACAAGCGTCTTTTCAGGGAAATGGTTCTCGCCATTGCTCCGTCCGGTTTGTAAGAAAAACAGAACAATAACCCAGTCAATTATTCAATTTCAATATTTACTGCCGATTTCTTGATTATTGTCATTTACCTTTTGCAGACCACGCCCGCCTCTTTGCCTCAACGCGGCAAATGAAATGCCGCCCGCCTTCATGGCGGACGGCGTGATGGCATGCCTCAATGCCTTCGAACTACAGCACCCCGGCCAGATACCCCGCCCCCAGCAAGGCGATGCCGCCGCCCAGCACGCGGGCGTACCAGGCGCTGCGCTCCTTGAAGAACGCGCCGATACCCATGCCGGCGATGTGCAGGATCATGGTGCCCAGCGCCATGCCGCTCAGCGCGGCCACGGCCTGGGCCGACGGCAGCTCGCTGCCGTGGGCGATGCCATGAAACAGCGCGAACAGCCCCACTACGGCCAGCCCCCAGGGCAAAGCCAGCCGCACGCGGGCGCATACCAAGAGGCCCAGCACCAGCAAGGAAGCTGCGATCATCGGCTCCACCACCGGCACGGCCGCGCCGGTAAAGCCGATCAGCCCGCCCACCAGCAACAACCCGGCGAAGGCAAACGGCATCGCCCATACCTGGCGCGTGGCCAGCACGCTCCAGATGCCCACCGCCAGCATGGCGGCGAAGTGGTCCAGCCCGGTGAACGGGTGGACAAAACCCATGAAGAAGGCCGTGCCGTGGTGGATGCCGGCATCGTTGCCGATGTGCGCCAGCGCCAGGCCCGGCAGAAAGGCCATCAGGGGGAGCGATATCCAGATGCGTGTTTTCATTTTCGTTTCCTCAGGTCAGTCAATTTCATTGTTCGCTCAGCCGCCGGTGTGCGACATGAAGCGCAGCACCCGGCTGGGCGCGGCTTCAAAATCATGCCCCCAGGGCTTGCGCGCCACCGCCCGCCGGATGGCGGATGACAGCGCCTCGTCGCCGGCGCCGCCGCGCAACAGCGGCCGCAATTCCAGCTTATGCTCCTGGCCCAGGCATAGATAAAGCGTGCCGTCCACCGTCAGCCGTACGCGGTTGCAGGTGGCGCAGAAGTGCTGGGACAGCGGCGTGATGAAACCCACCTGCCCGCGCCCGTCGGCGGTTTGCCAGTAGCGGGCGGGGCCGCCGCCCAGCTCGGCGGCGCAGGGTTGCAGCTTGAATCGCCGCGCCAAGCGCTCTCTCACTCCGTCCAGCGGCAGATAGGCGGCGGCGCGGCCGGCCTCGCCCATGGGCATGGCTTCGATCAGGCGCAGAATGAAACCATGCTCGAAACAAAACGCCGCCATGGATTCGATCTCGCCGTCGTTGACGCCGCGCAGCGCCACCATATTCAGCTTGATCGGGGCCAGTCCGGCCGCCTTGGCCGCCATCAAGCCGGCCAGCGTGGCGTCCAGGCTGTCGCGGCCGCACAGCTCGCTGACGCATTCGCGCCGCAGCGAATCCAGGCTGACGTTGACGCGGGCCAGGCCGGCCGCCTTCAGCGCCGCGGCATGCCGGGCCAAGCGCGTGGCATTGGTGGATAGCGACAAGTCGCGCACGCCGGGCGCGGCGGCCAAGTCCGCCACCAGATCGACGATGCCGGCGCGCAGCAGCGGCTCGCCGCCGGTCAGCCGCACCCGGCCCACGCCCATGGCGGCGAACAGGCTCACAACGCGGCGGATTTCGGCAAAGCTTAGCCAGTCGGCGCGCTCGGCGTAGGACGCGTCGCCCGCCGGCCGGCAATAGCGGCAGCGCAAATCGCAGCGATCGGTCACCGACAGGCGCAGATAGTCGATGCGCCTGCCGTGGCGGTCGGTCAGCGGCAGCCTGTCCATGCTCAATCAGCCAGCGCGGCCTTGCGCAGGTCCGCCTTGAGCCGCGCATAGACGCCGCGCGCGTGGTTTTCGGCCCAGGCCTGGTCGGCGATCGGCTCCACGCGCACCGTGCAGTACTTCAGCTCCGGCGTCTTGGAGATCGGGTCAAGGTGGTCCACCGTCAGCTCGTTGCAAGCGCCTATCCACCACTGGTAAGTCATGTACACCGCGCCGGCGTTGACGCGCGGGTTGTGGTTGGCGCGCGTGATCACCTTGCCGCGGCGCGACGCCACCCACACCAGCGACTGGTCGGCAATGCCGAACTTCTTGGCGTCATCCGGGTGGATTTGCACAAAGCCCGGCTCGTCGGCCAGCGTCTGCAAGGCCGTGCAGTTGCCGGTCATGGAGCGGCAGGAGTAATGGCCTACCTCGCGCACCGTGCACAAGCCCAGCGGGTAGTCGGCGTCCACCGTTTCCAGCGGCGGGCGCCACTCGGTGGCGAACAGCCTGGCCTTGCCGCTAGGCGTGTCGAACTGGAAGCCCTCGTACAGCCATGGCGTGCCGGGGTGGTTCTCCGTCGGACACGGCCACTGCACATAGCCCAGGCCGGCCATCTTGTCGTAGCTGGCGCCCGTGTAGAGATGACAGAGGCCGCGCAGCTCGTCCCAGATTTGCTGGGCGTTGTCATAGTGCATGGGGTAGCCCATGGCCGTGGCGATCAGGCTGTAGATTTCCCAGTCGTCCTTGACGTCGGCCGGCGGATCTATGGCCTTGTAGCAGCGCTGGAAGCCGCGGTCGGCGCTGGAGAACACGTTTTCATGTTCGCCCCAGGAAGTAGCGGGCAAAATCACGTCGGCAGCCATGGCCGTTTTGGTCATGAAGATGTCCTGCACGATGATCAGGTCCAGCTTCTCGAAGGCGCGCCGCATCATGCCTAGGTCCGGCTCGGTCTGCAGCGGGTCTTCGCCAAAGATGTAATAAGCCTTGAGCGTGCCCGCCTCGATGCGATGCGCCACCTCGGTGATGCTGCAGCCCTTCTCGGCCGGCAGGCTGTCCACGCCCCAAGCCCGTGCAAAGCGGGCGCGGGCCTCGGCGTCGCTGACGTCGTAATAGCCCGGCAGAGTGTTCGGCAGCGCGCCCATGTCGCAGGCGCCCTGGACGTTGTTCTGGCCCCGCACTGGGCCGACGCCGACATGCGGCCGCCCCAGGTTGCCGGTGAGGGTGGCGAGGCTGGACAAACCCTTGACCACATCCACCGCCTGGCCCCACTGGGTCACGCCCATGCCCCACAGAATGGTGGCGCTGGGCGCGGCGGCGTACATGCGGATGGCCTGGCGGATCAGCTCGGCCGGCAGGCCGGTGATCTCGGCCGTGTACTCCGGCGTGTACTTGGCCACGGCGGCCTTGTATTCTTCGAAGCCCTCGGCGTGTTCGGCGACGAAATCCGGCTTGTATAGGCCCTCGCTGATCAGCACGTTGGCGAAGGCGTTGACCAGCGCCATGTTCGAGCCGTTCTTCAATTGCAGATGCAGATCGGCCACGCGCGCGGTTTCGATGTAGCGCGGGTCGCAGACGATGATCTTGGCGCCCTTCTGTTTGGCCTTGAGGATGCGGCGGGCGACGATGGGGTGGGAGTCGGCCGCGTTGTAGCCGAACACCAGGATGCAATCCGTGTCCTCGATCTCGCAGATCGAGTTGCTCATCGCGCCGTTGCCCAGCGTGGCCATCAGGCCGGCCACCGATGGCCCGTGGCAGACGCGGGCGCAGCAGTCGATGTTGTTGGTGCCGATCACCGCGCGGGCGAATTTCTGCGCGATGTAATTCGATTCATTGCCGGTGCCGCGCGAGGAGCCGGTGCACATGATGGCGTCTGGGCCGTGCTCGCGCTTGATCTGGCCGAGCTTGCCTGCCACGAAGGCCACCGCCTCGTCCCAGCTCACGCGCTCGAACTCGCCGCCGCGCTGGCGCCGTATCATCGGATGGCGCAAGCGCGGGGTCAGCAGCTTGGTGTCGTTGAGGAAGTCCCAGCCGTAATAGCCCTTCAGGCACAGTTCGCCTTGATTGGTCACGCCGTCTGCGCCTTCCGCGCCGACGATCTTGCCGTTTTCCACCAGCAGATTGAGCTTGCAGCCCGAACCGCAGTACGGGCAAACCGAAATTACCTTTTCCATTTTCCGTGTCCTTTTCCCGGATGGCGATGCGTCAAAGCGGCAGCGCCGGCGTGTCCAGCGCGGCCTGTTGGCGGCGTTTTTGCAAAGCGGCCTCCAGCGCCTGCGGCTCCACCATGCGCAGCGCCTTGGTGGGACAGGTGGCGATGCAGGCCGGGCCGCCGGCTTTGCCCACGCATAAGTCGCACTTCAGCGCCTTGGCCTTGATCTGCCGCGTGGCAAAGCTGCCCGGCGACGGCCGCTGCGGCACGGTCACCACCTGCATCGCGCCGTAAGGACAGGCCACCATGCAGGTCTTGCAGCCCACGCAGCGTTCCTGCAGCACCTGCACGCTGCTGCCGGCGTAGACGATGGCCCCGCTGGGGCAGGCATTCAGACAGGGCGCGTCGTCGCATTGCCGGCACAGCACCGGCGTGCTGATGCGCGCGCTCTTGATCACCGTCAGCCGGGGATGGAAGGTGTCCGGCGACAATGGATCGCCGGGACTCAGCGGATGGGCCAGCGCGCACGCTACCTCGCAGGTGCGGCAGCCGATGCAGTTTTGGGGTTCAGCGATGATGAACCGATTCATGTTCAGCCTCCTCAAGCGGCGGCAGCCGCCCGAACGTCGATTGCAAGCGTTGCGAATTCACGCTCATGACGTTGCATAAGCCATGCCAGCCACGCGCCAAGGCGGCCCATCCCATGCAACGCCCTGTTTCTGAAAAGAATTGCTGTCCGCGCTGCCTTGCCTTCTGTGTCGAAGATCGCCGGCCCTAAGCCGGCATCGTCAGAAGTGACGACGTCTCGACACTGCCGCGCCGCCGCGGCGACGCCCCGCCGCGATGCCGCCGGACCGCCCCATTCAGGAGAAAAACCTTGCACGAACTGACACTTGCGGAACACGTGGTCCACATCGTGGAGGACGCCGCGCGCCGCGCCGGCGCCCGCCGCGTCACCCGCGTCCGGCTGGCATTGGGTTTGCTAGCTCATGTGGAGACAGACACCCTGCTCTACTGCTGCCAGCTGGCGGCGCGCGACAGCCTGGCGGCCGACGCCGACTTCCAGGCCGAGCGCAGTCCGGCCCAGGCCCATTGCGCAGATTGCGGCGCCGACGCCGAGCTTGCCGCCCTGCCGGCGCGCTGCCCGCAATGCGGCGGCGAGAATCTCAGCCTGCAAGGCGGCGAGGAGATGCGGGTGATCGATATCGGAATCAGCTAGGAGGACAGCATCATGTGCACCACTTGCGGCTGCGGCCACGGACAGGTCCGCATCAATGGCAAACGCAGCCATGGCCATGGCGCGCCCAGAAACGGCTACCGGCTGGCTGGCCAGGCCCACGGCCCGCTGGACGCCGTCCACGCGCCGGACACGCCGGCCGAACGCATCATCGCCATCGAACGGGACATCCTGTCCGACAACGACGCGCGCGCCGCGCGCAACCGCCGGCTGCTGGCGGAGCGCGGCATCTTCGCGCTGAATCTGGTGTCCAGCCCAGGCTCCGGCAAAACCAGCCTGCTGGTGGACACCCTGCGCCGCTGGGCAGGCCGCGCGCCGGTGGCCGTAGTGGAAGGCGATCAGCAAACGGCCAACGACGCCGAGCGCATCCGCGCCACCGGCGCGCCGGCCGTGCAGATCAACACCGGCAAGGGCTGCCACCTGGACGCCCGCATGGTGGCGGAGGCGCTGGACAGCCTGGAACAGGCGCAGGCAATGCCGGATGGCGGCCTGCTGCTGATAGAAAACGTCGGCAATCTGGTATGCCCGGCCGCCTTCGACCTGGGAGAGGCGCACAAGGTGGCGATTCTTTCCGTGACCGAGGGCGAGGACAAGCCGCTGAAATATCCGGACATGTTCCGCGCGGCGGACCTCTTGATCATCAGCAAGACCGACCTGCTGCCGCATGTCGACTTCGACATAGCCGCCGCCATCCGCATGGCGCGCCAGGTGCGCCCCGGCCTGCCGGTGATCCAGCTGTCCATCAAAACCGGCGAAGGCCGCGATGCGTGGCTGGCCTGGCTGACCGCCGGCTGCGGCAAGGGAGGCTGAGCATGCCGCGCGAACAACTGACAGTCAGAGGCATCGTCCAGGGCGTCGGCTTCCGCCCCTTCGTCTACCGGCTGGCCGGCGAGCTGGCGCTGTCCGGCTGGATACGCAATGACGGCAACGGCGTGACCATCGAGCTGCAGGGCGGCGACGCGGCGCTGAGCGGCTTCGCAGAAAGGCTGCTGTCGGAACGCCCGCCGCTGGCGCGCATCGACCAGTTGCTGCGCCAGCCGCTGCCGGAACAGGCGCAGCCCGATGGCTTCTCCATCCTGGCCAGCGAATCCGGCGGCGCCCATGCGGCCATAGGCGCCGACAGCTGCACCTGCGACGCCTGCCTGGCCGAGTTGTTCGACCCCGCCAATCGGCGTTACCGCTACCCTTTCATCAACTGCACCGACTGCGGCCCGCGCTACACTCTGGTCCGGCACTTGCCCTACGACCGCGCCCAAACCAGCATGGCCGTCTTCCCGCAATGCCCGGCCTGCCTGGCCGAATACCGCAATCCGCTGCATCGGCGCTTTCACGCCGAGCCCAACGCCTGCGAGCATTGCGGCCCGGAACTGGCGCTGCTCGACGCCGACGGCCCGGTGGCCGGCGATGCGGTGGCGGAGACGCTGGCACGGCTGCGGCGCGGCGAGATCGTCGCCATCAAGGGGCTGGGCGGTTTCCATCTGGCCTGCGACGCCAGAAATGCCGCGGCCGTGGCCAGGCTGCGCCAGCGCAAGGCGCGTGAGGAAAAACCGCTGGCCATCATGGCTGCCAACAGCGCCTCGCTAGCCGAACTGGCTCGGATCGACGAACTGTCCGGCCGCCTGTTGCGCTCGCCGCAACGCCCCATCGTGCTGCTGCCCAAAACAGCCGGCTGCGATGACGCGCTGCCCGGCGTGGCGCCCGACGTGGCCTGGCTGGGCGCGATGCTGCCGTATACGCCGCTGCACTATCTGCTGCTCCACGAGGCAGCGGGCAGACCCGATGGAACATCATGGCTGGCCGAGCCGCAGTCGCTGCTGCTGGTGATGACCAGCGCCAATCCGCGCGGCGAACCGCTGATCACCCGCAACGAGGACGCGCGCGCCCTGCTGCCGCAGCTGGCCGACGCCGTGCTCGAGCATAACCGCGACATCGTCACGCGCTGCGACGACAGCGTGCTGCGCGTGGGCTGCCACGGCCATGCGCAGTTCCTGCGCCGCGGCCGCGGCTACACGCCCTGCGCCATCGGCCTGTCTCGCGGCGGCCCGCCCGTGCTGGCGCTGGGCGCGCATCTGAAAAACACGCTATGCCTGACCCGCGGCAGCGAGGCCTTCCTGTCCCAACACATCGGCGACCTGGACCGCGTGGCCAACTGCCGGGCGCTGGAAGCGGCGGCCGGGCATCTGCAAACCCTGCTGGCTACTCGCCCAGCCTTCATCGCCCATGACCTGCACCCGGATTACTTCAGCAGCCGCCTGGCGCGGGAGCTGTCCGAACGCCTGAACATTCCTGCGCTGGCCGTGCAGCATCACCACGCCCACATCGCCGCCATCCTGGCCGAACAGCAATGCGACGAAACCGTGCTGGGTCTGGCGCTGGACGGGGTGGGCCTGGGAGACGATGGCGGCGCCTGGGGCGGCGAGCTGCTGATGGTGGACGGCGCGCACAGCCAGCGGCTGGGCCATCTATCCACGTTGGCGCTGCCGGGCGGCGACCGCGCGGCGCGCGAGCCGTGGCGCATGGCCGCCGCCGCGCTGCATGGCTGGGGCGCAGACGAGGAAATCCCTGCCCGCTTCCCCCATGAAGCCGCCGCGCCGCAATTGGCGCTCTGGCTGAACCAAGGCAAGGCGCTTACCCGCACCAGCAGCCTGGGCCGCCACTTCGACGCCGCCGCGGCGCTACTAGGCATCGCCGCCCGCACCAGCTTCGAAGCGCAGGCCGCGATGCGGCTGGAGGGGCTGGCCGAACGCCATGGCCTGCCGCCCAAGCCGCCCCGCCTGCACCAAATAGACCAGGACAACCATCTCGACCTCACGCCGCTGCTGCGCCAACTGGCGTCCGGCATGCCGCCTGCCGCTGGCGCGGCGCTTTTCCACGCCTGCCTGATCGAAGCGCTGGCCGACTGGGCCGCCCAGACGGCCCGCCGCCTGGGGCTGCGCCGCGTAGCCTGCGGCGGCGGCTGCCTGCAAAACGCCATCCTGGCGCGCGGCCTGCATGCGGCGCTGGGGCGGCGCGGCCTGTCCATGCTGCAAGCGCGCCTGGTGCCGGCCGGCGACGGCGGCCTGGCCCTGGGCCAGGCCTGGGTGGCGCAGCGCCATTTCAACCAATAAGGAAACACCATGTGTCTGGCCATTCCCGCCCAAGTCACCGAAATCCTGGCAGACGACCAAGTCAGAGTCGCGCTGGGCGGCCTGCATAAGATCATTTCCACCTCGCTGGTGGACAACGTGAAAACCGGCGATTACCTGATCGTCCACGTCGGCTTCGCCATCGGCAAGCTCGACCCGGCCGAGGCCGAGCGCACGCTGGCGCTGCTGGCCGAAATGGGCGCGACGCCGGACAACCCCGCGGCCTACCGTTAGGAAACCCCATGAAATACATAGAAGCGTTCCGCGACGGCGCCTTGGCGCGCAAACTGGCCGCGACCATTCAGGCAGAAGCGGATCCCGCGCGGCAATACCGGCTGATGGAATTCTGCGGCGGCCACACCCACGCCATCGCCCGCTACGGTCTGCCGGACCTTTTGCCCGCCAACATCCGCCTGATCCACGGCCCTGGCTGCCCGGTATGCGTGCTGCCCACTGGCCGCATCGACAGCGCCATCGCGCTGGCGCGCGAACCAAGGCTGATCCTCTGCACCTACGCCGACACCCTGCGCGTGCCGGCTAGCGGCGGCCTGTCCCTGCTCAAGGCCCGCGCCGCCGGCGCCGACGTGCGCATGGTCTACAGCTGCGACGACGCGCTGGCCATCGCCCAGGCCCATCCTGACCGCCAGGTCGTATTCTTCGCCATCGGCTTCGAAACCACCACGCCGCCCACCGCCGCCGTCATCCTGCGCGCGCAGAAGCTGGGGCTGGCCAATTTCAGCGTGTTTTGCAACCACGTGCTCACGCCTGCCGCCATGGTGCACATCATGGAGTCGCAAGGCGATCCGGACGCGGTGGCGCTGGACGGCTTCATCGGCCCGGCCCACGTCAGCACGGTGATAGGCTATGGCGCATATGAAGGCTTCGCCGCCCAGTATTGCCGGCCGGTGGTGATTTCCGGCTTCGAACCGCTGGACGTCATGCAGTCCATCCTCATGCTGGTGCGCCAGCTGAACGCAGGCCGCGCCGAAGTGAAAAACCAGTTCAGCCGCGTGGTCAGCCGCGAGGGCAACCGCAAGGCGCAAGCGATGTGCGAGCAGGTGTTCGAGCTGCGCGACGAGTACGACTGGCGCGGCCTGGGCACCGTGCCCTTGAGCGCCCTCTGCATCCGGCCCGACTACGCCGATTTCGACGCCGAGCGCCGCTTTGCCCTGCCCTACCGCCAGGTGCCGGACCACAAGGCCTGCGAGTGCGCCGCCATCCTGCGCGGCCACAAACAGCCGGCCGACTGCCGCGCCTTTGGCGCCGCCTGCACGCCGGAGCGCCCGCTGGGCGCCTGCATGGTGTCGTCCGAAGGCGCGTGCGCGGCCCATTTCACCTATGGCCGCTTCCGCGCGGCCGACAAGAACGGAGACGCGGCATGAACCGCATAGACTTTGCCCACGGCCGGGTGGACCTCAGCCACGGCAGCGGTGGCCGCGCCATGGCCAGGCTGATCGAGCAGTTGTTCGTCGCCGAATTCGACAACGGCTACCTGGGCGCGCAGCACGACGGCGCCGCCCTGCCCATGCCGCCAGCCGGCTGCCGGCTGATCCTGGCTACCGACAGCCATGTCGTCTCACCGCTGTTCTTCCCCGGCGGCGACATCGGCAGCCTGGCGGTGCACGGCACCGTCAACGACGTGGCGATGTGCGGCGGCACGCCCTTATACCTGACTGCCGGCTTCATCCTGGAAGAAGGCTTCCCGTTGGCCGATCTACGCCGCATCGTGCAATCCATGGCCGCCGCCGCGCGCGAAGCCGGCGTGGCCATCGTCACCGGCGACACCAAAGTCGTGCAGCAAGGCAAGGGCGATGGCGTGTTCATCTCCACCACCGGCGTCGGCTACGCGCCCGCTAGCATCAACATTACGCCGCGCCGCATCCGCCCCGGCGACAAGATCCTGCTGTCCGGCCACCTGGGCGACCACGGCGTGGCCATCATGTCCTTGCGCGAGAACCTGGGTTTCGAAACCGCGCTGCAATCCGACAGCGCCGCCCTGCACACGCTGGTGGCGGACATGTTGCGCGCCGTGCCGGACCTGCGCTGCCTGCGCGACCCGACGCGCGGCGGCCTGGCGGCCGTGCTCAATGAATTCGCCCTGCAGGCCGGCTGCGGCATGCGGATCCGCGAATCCGCCTTGCCGATACGCCAGGAAGTCACCGCCGCCTGCGAGCTGCTGGGCCTGGACCCGCTGTACGTGGCCAACGAAGGCAAGCTGGTGGCCGTGTGCGCCCCGGAAGACGCAGACACGCTGCTGGCCGCCATGCGCGCCCACCCGCAAGGACGCGACGCGGCCATCATCGGTGAAGCCATCGCCGACGCCAACCAGTTTGTGCAGATGGAAACCGCCTTTGGCGGCAAGCGGATGGTGGACTGGATCAACGGCGAACAGCTGCCGAGGATTTGTTAAATCCCACCGCATAGGCAGCCGCGAGATTAAGAAAAGCGGGCAGCGCATATTGCCTGCCCGCTTTGCAAAGCTAAATTCTTTATCTACTTAAATCAAAGCGTGCTGCAACTCAGCTTTCTCGTGATTCGAAGTCTTGTGAGTCGCATCTTCAATGCTAACCTGGCAATGGTTGCCATCGTACGGGGAGTTTGCGTACAAAATGGTGGAAATCGGATCGCTCTTGCTGCGGCTCACCGCTTTGGTCGTGTCTTTTCCGCCCAGAATGGCATGCAGCTCGCCGCCAATCAGTTCCCACGCACAAATGCTCGATTGTTCAACGCTGAAGAAAGGCTTTGTAACCTTCAGCACGGAGGAGGAGAGGGAGAAATCCATATAACTGTCTTTGGTACCGGCAACCTTGAAATAGAAACGAGTATTACTGCCCTTATAGCTTTCCAGCTCAAACTCAATAGCCTCTTTTTCGGCGCCGCCACCATAGAACGAATCAGTCCCCTTCTGCATGCGCACATAACCAAAATCTTGACCATCAAACTTCAGCTTCAGAATTTTTTTGCTCATTTCAGTTACCCTCAAATTGGTTTGCATAAAATGCGAGTGATAGGTGGAATCTACTTAATGCAGACATACTGAAAAGCAGCCGCAGAAAAGCTCAAATCAAGGTTGCAGGGATGGGCTGGTGCGGCAAGCTCAATTTACTGGATTCATTTTAAATGAAAAACTGATACATATGACAGTATGTGTTTTTAATTGAATTATTGAAATACAGAAATAAGCAAAAAGACTGTCTGTGATGGATACATACATCCTATTGCACTGAACCCACATACTCATCTGAATCTGATAACGCTTTTTACCAAGCAATCAACCTCGTCACTTCTGACGACACCCTGTGGCACCGACACTAAATCGACACCGCCGCTGCGCTAGCAGCGACAATATAAACCTCTGAAAAACAAAGAAAATCAGACAAAAACCAATCTGGCACGCCTCGTGCATAAGTAAAGCCATTCCGGGCCCCGCCTGGCTTTACTTGGGGGAATCATGAACCGCTTCGTCATTGCAGAGCCCGAGCTTTGCAATGGGTGCAACACCTGCATGGCCGCCTGTTCCGCGCTGCACCGCGCGGCCGGCCTGCAGGCGCATCCACGGCTGGCCGTCACGCGCACGGCCGCCGTCACCGCGCCGGTGCTGTGCCGCCATTGCGACGACGCGCCTTGCGCGCGCGTCTGTCCGGTGGCGGCGATCTCGCTGTCCGGCCGCTCCATCGATCTCAATGAAACGCTGTGCATAGGTTGCAAGCTATGCGCCATCGCCTGCCCGTTCGGCGCCATCCAGCTGGCCGGCACGGCCTGCAGCGGGGTGGCCGCCATCAGCCCGGCCTGGCAGCCGCCGCTGGCGGAAACCCGGCCTGCCGCCGCGCCGCATGACAGCAACGCCATGCTGTCGCCGCTCTTGGCCTGGGAACCGGGCGTGAAGGCCATCGCCGTCAAGTGCGACCTGTGCCAAGGCCTGGCCGATGGCCCGGAATGCATGCGGGTGTGCCCGACGCAGGCGCTGCGGCTGGAAGACAACGATGCGCTCGCGCGCGCCGCCGACGCCCGCCGCCAGGCGGCGCTGTTCGCGCTGGGCGCGGACCCGAGCCTGCCGGAGGAAAGATCATGAGCCTCGCTCCCCTGCAATGGCTGCTGTTGTCCGTTTGCCTATATGGCGCGGGCGCGCTGCTGAGCCTGCTGCTGGCCCGTTTGGAAAACCTCGCCATCGGCACGTCGTCCGTCTTCGGCATGGCCGGCGCGGCCTGCGGCCTGGCCGCCTCGCTGCCGGTATTGCAAACCGGGACGGTAGAACGCTTTCTGATGGACGGACCGTTTGAATTCGCCCATTTCGCCGTGCGGCTGGACCCGCTGGCCGCGCTGCTGCTGCTGGCCATTTCGGCGCTGACGCTGCTCGCCTCGCTATATGGCTGGTCGTATGTGCGGGAATACCGCGGACGCGGCGTAGGCGCGATGGGCTTCTTCGCCAATGCCTTCATCGCCTCCATGACGGCGCTGGTGGCGATGGACAACGCGTTTTACTTTTTGATCCTGTTCGAGGCGATGTCTCTGGCGTCGTATTTCCTGGTGATTTTCGAGCAGGACGAGGATGCCGTCGACGCGGGCTTCCTGTACTTCCTGATCGCCCACACCGGATCGGTGCTGATTCTGATCGCCTTTTTCCTCCTGTACGCGCAAAGCGGCAGCCTGGACTTTGACAGCTTCCGCGCCTTGGGGCTGGACGGCCCTCTCGCCTCCGTCGTGTTCCTGCTGGCCCTGTTCGGCTTCGGCGCCAAGGCAGGCATGGTGCCGCTGCACGGCTGGCTGCCCCGCGCCCACCCGGCCGCGCCCTCGCACGCCTCGGCCCTGATGTCCGGGGTGATGGTGAAGATAGGCGTGTTCGGCATCATCAAGGTGGGCGTCGACATCCTGGGCGCGCACACCGCCTGGTGGGGTTTGCTGGTGCTGGCCATCGGCGGCGTGTCCGCCGTGCTGGGCGTGCTGTACGCGCTTGCCGAGCAAGACTTGAAGCGCCTGCTCGCCTACTCCACCGTGGAAAACGTGGGCATCATCCTGTTGGGGGTGGGCGCCGGCATGCTTGGCCTGGCCGCGCCGCAACCCTTGCTGGCGGCGCTGGGCTTCCTGGCCGCCGGCTATCACCTGCTGAATCATGCGCTGTTCAAGGGCCTGCTGTTCATGGGCGCGGGCTCCATCCTCTACCGCGCCCACAGCAAGGACATGGAACAACTGGGCGGCCTGGCCGCGCGCATGCCGTGGACGGCGCTGAGCTTCCTGGCCGGCAGCCTGGCCATCTGCGCCTTGCCGCCGTTCAACGGCTTTGTGTCCGAATGGTTCACCTACCAGGCGCTGTTCGCCGTCAGCCAGGATGCCGGCTTCGCGCTGCGCCTGGCCGGCCCGCTGGCCATGGTAATGCTGGCCTTGACCGGCGCGCTCGCGGCCATGGCCTTCGTCAAGGCTTACGGCATGTGTTTCTCCAGCGCGCCGCGCAGCCGCCATGCGGCGGAGGCGACCGAGGCGCCGTTGCCCATGCGCGCGGCCATGCTGCTGGCCGCGCTGGCGCTGTTGCTGCTGGGCGTGGGGGCGAGCGCGGTGTCGCCGCTGATGGCCAATGTGGCGGCGTCCTTGACCCACGCCGCGCCGGCCTCGGTGACGGAAGGCCTGGCCATTCATCCCGGCCTGCACGCCAAGACCATGGTGTCCATGCCGATCCTGGCGCTGCTGCTGATCTCGCTGCCCTTGTGCGTGCTGCTGGCCCTGTCCATCCTGCGCGGCGCGCGGCTGGCACGCCGCCAGCAGGGCGATGCCTGGGCCTGCGGCTACGCGCAGGAAGCGTCGATGTCGGTCGGCCCGCAGGGCCTGACTCAGCCGGTGGCGCACATGTTCGCGCCGCTCTACCGCCTGCGCAGCCAGTTGTCGCCGTCCAGCAAGCTTGAGGCCGCGCTGGAGCGGACGATAGCCGGCGCTACGCGCGCCGAACCGGTATGGGACCAGCGCCTGGTGTTGCCTGCGGCCCGTTGGGTAGACCGCCTGGCCGCCTGCATCCGCGTGCTGCAGCACGGCGACTTCCGCCTGTACTGCCTGTACGTGGTGGTGGCGCTGGTCGCGCTATTGCTGATCGTTGCCCGCTAGGAGGAGAACCATGTCTCAATTGCAATGGATTCCGCTGGCGGTAGCGCAAGCCCTGCTGCTGCTGGCGCTGGCGCCCTTGTTCACCGGCGTGTCGCGCATGATCCGCGCCCGCATGCACTCGCGGCGCGGCCCCGGCGTGCTGCAGGACTACCGCGACATTTTCAAGCTGTTCCGCCGCCAGGACGTGGCGCCGGGCCACGCCGGCCTCGCCTTCCGCCTGGCGCCGGCGGTGCAGCTGTCCGCCATGCTGATGCTGGCGATGGCCCTGCCCGCGCTCACCCGCCACTCGCCGGCCGGCCCGTTGGCGGACCTGATCACCTTCGGCTACCTGTTTGGCCTGGCTCGCTTTTTCTTCTCGCTGTCCGGCATCGATTCCGGCAGCGCGTTCGCCGGCATCGGCGCGGGCCGCGAGCTGACGCTGGGCATTCTGGTGGAGCCGACGATGATGCTGGCGCTCCTGGTGGTGGCCTTGATCGAGGGCAGCACCAATCTCGGCGCCATCGCCACCGGCATGTCCGGCAGCTATCTGCAGTCGCCGGCCGCCATCGGCCTGGCGCTGGCCGCCTTCGCCTTCGCCGTGTTCATGGAGATGGGCAAGCTGCCCTTCGACCTGGCCGAGGCCGAGCAGGAGCTGCAGGAAGGCCCGCTGACCGAATACTCCGGCCCCTCGCTGGCGCTGTTGAAACTCGGCCTGGCGCTGAAGAAAGTGGTGCTCGCGCAGTTCATGCTGGGCGTGTTCCTGCCGCTGGGCGCGGCGGACAGCCTGGCGCCGGCAGCGCTGCTGGCCGCCGCGGTCTGGCTGCCGCTCAAGCTGCTGGCGGTGTTTGTCGTCGCATCCCTCATCGAGAACAGCATGGCGCGCGGACGTTTCCTGTTGACTGCGCGCGTCACCTGGGTGGGCTTCGGCCTGGCCGCGCTGTCCTTTGTTTTCTATCTCACCGGTCTTTAAGGAGCATTCATGGAACACCTCGCTCTGGCGACCATCCTGCTGCCTTTCCTCGGCGCGGCGCTGGTATTGGCCAGTCCGCGCGAAGCCGGCCGCGCGCTGGCGCCGCTGTTCGCGCTTGCGGCCACGGCAGGCGCCATCTGGCTGGCGGCCGACTTCCAGGCAGGCGGCGCCGTCGCCGCCCATTACCCGCTGCTGAGCTTAGCCGGCATCGAGCTCCTGGGCCTCACCGTGGACCGGCTCAGCACGCTGATCGGCATGGCCGTGGTGGGGCTGGGCTTCTTGGTGGCGCTCTACTCCACCGCCTACATGACGCCGGCCAACCGCGAGCACCCGCACGCCGCCGCGCCGCGCTATTACGCCTACCTGTTGGTGTTCATCGGCGCGATGGCCGGCCTGGTGCTGTCGTCCACCCTCTTGGGCCAGTTGGTGTGCTTCGAGATCACCGGCGCCTGCTCCTGGGGGCTGATCGGCTATTACCAGAAGCCCAAGGCGCTGCAGTCTGCCTTGAAAGCTTTGCTGATCACCCACATCGGCTCGCTGGGCCTGTACCTGGCCGCAGGCTGGCTGTTCGCCCAAAGCGGCAGTTTCAGCCTAACCGCGATTTCGGCGCTGCCGGATTCCGCCAAGATCGTGGTGCTGCTGGGCGTGCTGTGGGCGGCCTGGGGCAAATCGGCCCAGCTGCCGCTGCACATGTGGCTGCCGGACGCGATGGAGGCGCCGACCCCGGTGTCCGCCTATCTGCACGCGGCGTCCATGGTGAAGGTAGGCGTCTACATCTTCGCCCGCGCGCTGGACGCCGCCGGCAGCGTGCCGCATCTGGTGGGCTGGGTTGGCGCGGTGATGGCCACCGTCACGCTGCTGTACGGCTTCTGGATGTATCTGCCGCAAAAGGACATGAAGCGGCTGCTGGCCTATTCCACCATCACCCAGCTGTCCTACATCTTCCTGGCGCTGTCGCTATCGGCCTTCGGCTCGCGCCTGGCTTTCAACGGCGCCATCGCCCACATCTTCAACCACGCCTTCGCCAAGAGCCTGTTCTTCCTGGTCGCCGGCGCGCTCAGCTACAGCTGCGGGACACGCTTGCTGCCGTCCTTGCGCGGCCTGTTGCGCGGCTCGCCGCTATTGGGGGTGAGCTTTTGCGTGGCGGCGCTGGCGATCACCGGCGTGCCGCCGTTCAACGGCTTCTTCAGCAAGTTCGCCATCTTCGCCGCCGGTTTCCAACTATCGCAAACCGAGCCCTGGCTGCTGCCGCTGATGCTGCTGGCGATGGCGGAATCGGTGGCCAGTTTCGCCTGGTTCCTGCGCTGGTTCGGCAAGACGGTGCCGGGCGAACCGTCCCCCGTGGTGGCCGCGGCGCAGCCGCTGCCCTGGCAAATGAAAACCGTGCTGGCCGTGCTGCTGGCGATGAGCCTGGCTTCCAGCTTCATCGCCGCCGCCTGGCTGGCTTGAGGAGGAATGCATGGACGGAATGCTGATCGTCAATAATCTGGCCGGGCTCTTGATCGTCACCTCGCTGCTGGTGATCTGCGCCGGCCGCGTGGCTACGGCCGCCCGTTTCTACATGCTGCAATCGCTGGTGCTGGTGGCGGTGTTTCTGGCGCTGGCCATTACGCAGGGTTCGCACGAGCTGACGCTGTGGGCGGCTTCGGCCTTCGTCACCAAGGTGGTGCTGGCGCCGCTGATCCTGATCAAGCTGCTGGGGCCGCTGCCGGATGATCCTGAGCTGACCGGCCTGCTCGGCCCGGCCTGGATGGCCGTGCTGGCGGCGCTGATCGTACTGGTCAGCTGGTATGCGGTGGATGCCGTGCAGCTGGCGGTGGTGGCCCACCTGAAGCCGGCGCTGGCGGTATCGTTGGGCCATTTCCTGCTCGGCCTGGCCTGCATCGTCACCTCGCGCAACATCCTCAAGCAGATCTTCGGCTACTGCCTGATGGAGAACGGCGCCCACCTGACGCTGGCCTTGATGGCCGGCAAGGCGCCGGAGGTGGTGGAAATAGGCATCGCCACGGACGCGGTGTGCGCGGTGCTGATCATGGCGCTGCTGGCGCGCCGCATTCATCGCACGCTGCAAACGCTGGACGTGCGGCAACTGACCGCTTTGAAGGGTTGAGGCCATGACTGCTACGCATTGGCTTGCTTTTCTGTTGTTGATTCCGCTGCTGGCCTCCGCGCTGTGCGCGGGCAGCCGCCTGGCCGGCGCGGCCGGCGCGCGGCTGGCCAGCCTGGCTCACCTAGCCAGCGTCACGCTGCTGCTGGTTCTATCGCTGGCCGCCTGCGCCGAGGCGCTGTCCGGCGGCCCGCTGGAGGCCCTGGACGGCTGGCTGCGCGTCGATGCGCTGGGCGCGCTGTTCCTGGCGCTGATCGGCGCGCTGGGCTTTGCCACCGGCCTGTACTCGATAGGCTATATGCGCCACGAGCTGCAACACGGTGAGGTAGGGCCGGAACGGCTGTGCGGCTACTACGCCCTCTTCCAGCTGTTCCTGTTCACCATGCTGCTGGCCGTCACCGCCAACAACGTCATCATGATGTGGGTGGCGGTGGAAGCCACCACGCTGGGTTCGGCCTTCCTGGTGGGCTTCTACGGCCAACGCTCCTCGCTGGAGGCGGCCTGGAAGTATATGGTGATCTGTACCGTGGGCGTGGCTTTCGGCCTCTACGGCGTGGTGCTGGTCTATTCCAACGCCGCCAGCCTGCTGGGCGACCACGGCGGCGCGGCGCAATGGACCACGCTGCTGGCTATGGCCCATCAGCTGGACCCGGCGCTGACGCGCATCGCCTTCGTCTTCGTGCTGATCGGCTTCGGCACCAAGGCCGGCTTCTTCCCCATGCACGCCTGGCTGCCGGACGCCCACAGCGAGGCGCCCAGCCCCGTCAGCGCGCTGTTGTCCGCCGTGCTGCTCAACTGCGCGCTGCTGATTGTGATCCGCTTCCACATGCTGGCTTCGCGCGCGCTGGGGCCGGGCTTCTCGGAAACGCTGCTGCTGGCCTTCGGCCTGATGTCGGTGGCCGTGGCGGCGCTGTTCATCCTGTCGCAGTGCCATATCAAGCGTCTCTTGGCTTACTCCAGCGTGGAAAACATGGGGCTGATCGCCATAGCCCTGGGCCTCGGCGGCCCGCTGGGCGTGATGGCGGCGCTGTTCCATACCGTCAACCACAGCCTGGCCAAGGCGCTGCTGTTCTGCGGTTCCGGCAATGTGCTGCTCAAGTACGGCACGCCGGACATGGGGTCGGTCAAGGGCCTGCTGCGCGCCGCGCCGCTGACGGCCATGCTGTTCGGCGCCGGCGCGCTGGCGCTGGGCGGCATCCCGCCGTTCAACGTGTTCTACAGCGAGTTCCTGATCGTGGCCGCCGGCTTCAAGCAAGGCCATGCCGCGCTGACCGTCGTCGTGCTGCTGCTGTTGACCATCGTACTGGCAGGGCTTGCCCGCATGCTGGCGGCCACGCTGTTCGGCCCCGCCCCGGAAGAGGTGCAGCCGGGCGAAGCCGGCTGGCTGACGCTGCTGCCGCTAATCCTGCTGATGCTGGCCATGCTGGCGATAGGCTTGTTCATGCCGGATAGCTTGCAGACGCTGCTGCGCGAAGCGAGCCGAATCGTGCTGGCCGCAGCCAACCACCCCGTAGTCATCCGCTGAGGCCTGGGAGAAAAACATGAATGACGACAAACTGGGCCGCAACTATCTGGACGGCCTGAAGCAACGCTTCCCGCACACGGTGCTGGAAGCGGAATGGCAAACCGCCGACCAGCTGACTGTCACCATCAAGCTGGATAGCCTGCCCGAAGTGGTGGAGTGGCTGTATTACCAGAACGAAGGCTGGCTGTCGGTGCTGTTCGGCAACGACGAGCGGCCGCTCAACGGCCACTTCGCCGTCTACTACGTGCTGTCGATGGAAGGACCGGTCAAGTGCTGGGTGGTGGTGCGCGCGCTGATAGCCCCGGAACGGCCGGAATTCCCTTCCGTCACGCCGCGCGTGCCGGCCGCCGTGTGGGGCGAGCGCGAGGTGCGCGACATGTACGGCCTCACGCCGGTGGGCATCCCGGACGAGCGGCGGCTGGTGCTGCCGGACGACTGGCCGGACGAGCTCTATCCGCTGCGCAAGGACGCGATGGCCTACAACCAGCGCCCCGCCCCCACCACCGATACCGAAACCTACACCTTCGTCAACGATGCGGCCGGCGTCACCCGCGACGTGCCGCTGGGCCCGCTGCACATCACCTCGGACGAGCCGGGCCACTTCAGGCTGTTTGTGGACGGCGAAACCATCGTAGACGCCGACTACCGCATGTTCTACGTCCACCGCGGCATGGAAAAGCTGGCCGAAACACGCATGGGCTACGACGAAGTCACCTTCCTGTCCGACCGCGTCTGCGGCATCTGCGGCTTCACCCACAGCGTAGCCTACGCCAGCGCGGTGGAAAGCGCGCTGGGCCTGGCCGTGCCGCCGCGCGCGCAGATGATACGCAGCGTGTTCCTGGAGGTGGAGCGGCTACACAGCCACTTGCTGAACCTGGGCCTGGCCAGCCACTTCGTCGGCTTCGATACCGGCTTCATGCAGTTCTTCCGCGTCCGCGAAAAAGCCATGACCATGGCGGAGCTCTTGACCGGCGCGCGCAAGACCTACGGCATGAACCTGATAGGCGGCGTGCGCCGCGATATTCTCAAGGAAGAACGCCAGCGCACGCTCAAGCTGGTGGCCGAGCTGCGCGAGGAAACCACGCGGCTGGTGGACATGCTGCTGTCCACGCCCAACCTGCGCCAGCGCACCAGCGGCGTGGGCATTCTGGACCGCAAAGTCGCTCGCGACTTCAGCCCGGTAGGCCCCCTGCTGCGCGCCAGCGGCTTCGCCCGCGACATCCGCGCCGACCACGCCTACGGCGCCTACGCCAGCCTGCCCTTCGACGTCCACACCGAAGACAGCTGCGACGTGCTGGGCCGCGTGCTGATCCGCGCCCGCGAATTCTTCGACTCGCTGGCCATGATCCAGCACGCGCTGGAAAACCTGCCCGCCGGTCCGGTATTGCTGGAAGGCTTCGCCTACCAGCCGCACCGGTTCGCGCTGGGCTTTGCCGAAGCGCCGCGCGGCGAGGACATCCACTGGGCGATGACCGGCGACAACCAGAAGCTGTACCGCTGGCGCTGCCGCGCGCCCACCTACGCCAACTGGCCGCCGCTGCGCTACATGCTGCGCGGCAACACCGTGTCCGACGCGCCGCTGATCGTGGCCAGCATCGATCCTTGCTACTCCTGCACCGACCGCGTGACGCTGGTCGACGTGAAGAAGAAAAAGTCCACCACCGTGCCGTACAAGGAAATCGAACGCTACGGCCGTGAGCGCAAAGATTCGCCGCTCAAATAGGAAAACGCCATGTTCAAGCTATTCAAGATCATAGCCAAGGCGGGCGAACCGACGACGAAATACCCGTTCGCCCCGTTTCCGGTCAGCCCCGGTTTTCGCGGCAAGCCGGAGCTGAACGCCCGCCAATGCATCGCCTGCGCCGCCTGCACCCAGGCCTGTCCGGCCGGCGCGCTGACGATGCAAACCGACAGCCGCGCCGGCCGGCGCGAATGGGCGCTGAACCTGGGCCGCTGCATCTTCTGCGGCCGCTGCGAGGAAGTCTGCCCCACCCGCGCCATCCAGCTGACCCAGGAGTTCGAACTGGCCGTGGCCTGCAAGGACGACCTGATCCAGCGCGCCAGCTTCCGGCTGGAAAACTGCGCTTGCTGCGACAAGCCCTTCGCGCCGGCCAAGGAAATCCATCATGTGATGGACCTGCTGCGCCAGAGCGGCCTCAATCTGGACGAGCATCTGCGCGGACTGTACGCCGCCTGCCCCGAATGCAAACGCAAGCAGACCATAGAACGCGACGCGCTGACGCGCAGCCGCCAGGAGGAGCGAGCATGATTCCCATCCAAGCCGACGCAGGCCTGATCATCCCGCGCGACGCCCAAGGCATGCCCAAGCCGCTGACCGAGAGCGAGGGCATCGCCCAACTGAAGCAAAAGCTGCTGAAGGACATCCAGCGCTCCGCCTATGTCTACCGTGTGGACTGCGGCGGCTGCAACGGCTGCGAGATCGAGATTTTCGCCGCCATCACCCCGGTATTCGACGCCGAACGCTTCGGCATCAAGGTGGTGGCCTCGCCGCGCCACGCCGACATCCTGCTGTTCACCGGCGCCGTCACCCGCGCCATGCGCATGCCGGCGCTGCGCGCTTGGCAGGCCGCGCCGGACCCCAAGATTTCCGTCTCCTACGGCGCCTGCGGCTGCAGCGGCGGCATCTTTCACGACCTCTACTGCGTATGGGGCGGCAGCGACAAGATCGTGCCGGTGGATGTCTACATCCCCGGCTGCCCGCCGACGCCAGCCGCCACGATTTACGGCTTCGCCATGGCGCTGGGGCTGCTGGAGCAAAAGCTGCACGCCAGCCATCAGGTAGAAGGCGAATGCGACCGCGCCCTGCTGCCGCACCCGCGCATTCCGCTGGATACCCGGGTGCGCATCGAGCGCGAGGCGCGACGGCTGGCCGGCTACCGCAGCGGCCGCCTTCTGGCCGACCAATTCATGGACCTGGCTTCGCAAACCGACAGCATGACGCTGGACGAGCGCATCAAGCGCCATCTATCGGCGATAGACGACCCGCGCGAGAACGAAATCTTCACCCGGCTGTGGGATATCAGCACGGAAGGAGGCTAGCCATGGGCCGCATCGTGTTTCACTCGCTGGGACGCAAATTCCTGCAGCGCGAAGAAGACATGCCGGACGACGACGGCGCGCGCCAGGTGATCTACCAGACGCTGGCGCTGGGCCACCACATCGGCGTCATCGACTGCCTGCAAACCATGCTCAGCTGCCCGGAGGACGGCTACGCGGCATGGCTGGCCACGCTGCCCGAGGGCGAGGCAAGGCGCAAGCTGGCCGGCGCGCTGCGCTTCGGCGAAATCATGATAGACGCCAGCCACGCCGCCCCGCTCGCCCTGGCGCTGACGCGCGGACGAGACGCCATGAACGACACGCAACGCGGC
Organism: Chromobacterium sinusclupearum; assembly: GCF_002902845.1. Lineage (GTDB taxonomy): Bacteria > Pseudomonadota > Gammaproteobacteria > Burkholderiales > Chromobacteriaceae > Chromobacterium > Chromobacterium sinusclupearum. The sequence goes on along the minus strand of NZ_PPTF01000060.1, from coordinate 81,323 downwards.
TGGAGCGACGCGCTGATGCGCGCGCTGGCGGCAATGGACGCCGAGCCGGCGCTTTACCTGATGGTGAAACGACATGAAGACTGATACGCCGGACCTGATCCTGGCTGTGGGCAACAGCATGATGGGCGACGACGGCGCCGGCCCGCTGCTGGCCGATCTGATGCGCCAAGCTCCCCTGCCAGGCTGGGACGTGGAGGATGGCGGCAGCGCGCCGGAAAACGCCACCCACCGCATCGCCGCCCGCGCGCCGCGCCGCGTGGTGCTGGTGGATGCCGCAGACATGGGTCTCGCCCCCGGCGAAATCCGCCGCGTGCCGCCGGATGCGCTGGCCGACATGTTCATCATGAGCACCCACGATCTGCCGCTGAGCTTTGTGATGGAGCGACTGGCGGAAACCGTGCCGGTAGTGGAATTCATCGGCATCCAGCCCGATCTGGTGGCCTTCTACTGCCCGATGACGGAGCAGGTGCGCCAGGCGGTGAGCCGGCTTTACGACGTCCTGCGCGACGATGCGTCGCTGGACAGCCTGCCCTGGCTATCTGACGCAGATTAAACCCATGGCGATTAGGCAGCGCTTATGCTTTGAGCAGGTGCGGCCGGCCGGTAAAATTTGCTCTGCAAGTTTCCGCCATTTCCGAGCCCACCCATGCCGATACTCGCGCCACAACCCTGCGGCCAGCCTGCGCCGCCCGCCGATCCGCTAGCAGCCTTGCGCGCCGACCGCGACCAACTGCAAATCCTGGTGGACGTCACCAACGCGGTGCTGTCCACGCTGCAGCTGGAAGAACTGGCGGAAAAAGTGGCGCAGGCGCTGCAACTGGCCTTCGGCGTCAGTTTCGTCGGCCTCAATCTGCACGCCGGCGACGATGGCGAGCTGCAAACTCACGATATTTATCTGGAGCGCGAGGGCCGCGAACGCTGCCGCCACACCCGCTACCCGCGCGAACGCCTGCCGGCGCGCGAGGCGATGCTGGGTCGCCAGCTGCTGCTCGCCAGCGAACCGACGCTGGAGCAAATGGCCGCCGTCCACCCGCGCTTTGCCGACGTGATGCGCGCCGGCTGCCGCTCGCTGTGCGTGCTGCCGCTGTGCGGGGCGTCCGGCACCGTGGGCGCGCTGCTGCTGGCCTATCCCGGCGACAGCGGCTATTTCCGCGCGGTGCTGCCGCTGCTGCAACAGGTGGCGGCGCGGCTGACCCTAGGCCTGGACAATGCGCTGGCCTATCAGGAAATCTCGCGCCTGAAGGACCAACTGGCCAGCGAGAACCTGCAGCTGACCAGCGAAATCCAGCATTATCAAAACTTTGACGAAATCATCGGCCATAGCGCGGCCATGTCCGCCGTGCTGGAACAGGTGGAGATCGTCGCAGCCAGCGACTGCTCGGTCTTGCTGCTGGGCGAAACCGGCACCGGCAAGGAGCTGATCGCGCGCGCCATCCACGCCCACAGCCCGCGCGCGGGCAAGCGCATGGTCAATATGAACTGCGCCGCCATTCCCGCCGGACTGCTGGAGAGCGAGCTGTTCGGCCACGAAAAAGGCGCCTTCACCGGCGCTACCGCGCAGCGCCTCGGCCGCTTTGAAATGGCGGACCAGAGCACGCTGTTTCTCGACGAAGTCGGCGACATCCCGCTGGAGCTGCAACCCAAGCTCTTGCGCGTGCTGCAGGAACGTGAGGTGGAACGGCTGGGCGGCCAGAAAATCATTCCGGTGGACGTGCGCGTGATCTCCGCCACCAGCTGCGACCTGATGGGCATGATTGCCGACAAGCGCTACCGCAGCGATCTGTATTACCGGCTCAACGTGTTTCCCATCCTGCTGCCGCCGCTGCGAGACCGGCCCGACGACATTCCATTATTGGCGCAGTTTTTCACGCAGAAGTTCGCGCGGCGCATGAACCGCTGCATAGAAAGCATCCCAGCGGAAACGCTGCAGCGGCTGCAGCGGCACAACTGGCCAGGCAATGTGCGCGAGCTGCAAAACGTCATCGAGCGGGCAGTGATTCTGACGCGCGGCCCGGTGCTGAATCTGCCGCAAACCGATCTCGCCTATCATCAGGCCGCGCCTTCCTGTACGCCGCCCGCCGCGCCCGCGCGGCGGGAAACGCCGCTGTTCGACGCCTGCGAGCCGGAAAAGGAGCGCATCCTCCGGGTGCTGAAGGAATGCAACGGCATCGTCGCCGGCCCGCGCGGCGCGGCCGCCAAGCTGGGACTGAAGCGCACCACCTTGCTATCGCGCATGCAGCGGCTGGGCATTTCCAGCCGCGAGCCGGCAGAGAGCTAAACGCCGGCTCACGCCAGCAATTGCAGCTGCTCCTGCATCAAGGCGCCCGCCCACTCGACAAACACCTGCACCCGCCGCGACAAATGGCGGCGATGCGGATAGAGCACCGATACCGGCAAGGCCTGCGGCGGCCAGTCGGCCAGCACTTCCACCAGCTGTCCCGCCGCCACATACTGCGCGGCGTCGTAGCGCGGCAGCTGGATCAGGCCCAGCCCGGCCAGCGCGCAGGCGGTGTAGGTTTCCACATGATTGACGCTGACGCAGGACCGCATGGACCGCTCTCGCCACTCGCCCTGCTGCTGATACTCCCAACCCAGCGCCTTGCCGCTGGCCGGCGAGGCATAAGTGACCGCCAGGTGCTGATCCAGATCGTCCGGCGACAAGGGCAGGCCATGCCGCGCCAGATAATCCGGACTGGCGTAATTGCCTTGCGGCATCAAGCCGATGCGCCGCGCCACCAGGCGCGATTCGCTGAGAAACCCCACGCGGATCACGCAATCCACGCCCTCCTGGATCAAGTCCACCGGCCGGTCGGTCACGCCCAGTTCCAGCTGGACGTCCGGGTATTGGCGGAAGAAATCCGGCAAGGCCGGTGCCAATACCTGGCGGCCTATCGGGCCGGGCACGTCGATGCGCAGTTTGCCGCGCGGCCCGGCGCCCTGCTGGCTGAACAACGCCTCGATCTCGTCGAAATCCGCCAGCAGCTGGCGGCAACGCTCATAGAAACCGCTGCCGTCCAGCGTCAGCTGCACCCGCCGCGTGGTCCGGTGCAAAAGCCGCGCGCCCAGCTGCGCCTCCAGTTGCTGCACCGCGCTGGAAACCGACGCGCGCGGCAGCTGCAATTGCTGCGCCGCCTTGGTGAAGCCGCCCGCATCCACCACGGTGACGAATACCTGCATGGCTTGTATCCGATCCATCCGCCCTCCGATTAGCACGATTTTTTGGACAGTGTAATCAAATTAGGCCGATTTATCTTGCCCTATGCCAGCAATACACTGCGAAGCATCCACAGCCCGCCGCGCTTTGCGGTCAATCTTACGGAGAAGTGAAATGAGCCAATCCCAATTCGCAGGTCAAGTTGCTCTGGTCGTCGGCGCATCGCGCAATATGGGCCGGGCCTTTGCCGAGGCGCTGGCAGCCGAAGGCGCCGCCGTTGCCATCCACTACAACAGCGCCGGCTCGCGCGCCGACGCCGAAGCAGCCGCGGCCGAGATCCACGCCGCCGGCGGCCAGGCCTTCGCAGTGCAAGCCGACATCACCAAGACGGCGGAAGTGCGCCGCCTTTTCGACGCGGTGGAGCAACGCTTCGGCCATCTGGACATCCTGATCAACACCGCCGGCATGATGGTGAAGAAGCCGGTGACGGAAGTCAGCGAGGAGGAATTCGACGCCATCTTCGCGCTGAACACCAAAGCGGCGTTCTTCTGCCTGCAAGAAGCCGGCCGCCGCATTCGCGACAACGGCCGCATCGTCAGCATCGGCACCTCCTTGCTGGCAGCCACCACCGGCTACTACGGCGCTTACGCCGGCAGCAAGGCGCCGCTGGAGGACTTTACCCGCGCCCTGGCCAAGGAAATCGGCCACCGCGGCGTCACGGTCAACGTGGTGGCCCCCGGCCCGATGGACACGGCCTTCTTCTACTCTGTGGAAACGCCGGAAACCGTGGCCTATCTGAAGTCCGCCAGCATCAACGGCGAGCTGGGCCAGGTGGCCGATCTGGTGCCGCTGGTCAAGCATCTGGTATCGCCGGAAAACCGCTGGACCACCGCGCAGACCCTGTTCATCAACGGCGGCTTCGTGTCGCGCTGAGCCTGCTGCGACAAACCCAACGGCGGCCTGAGCCGCCGTTGGATCTCCCCCATCCCGTCCCGATCCGGCTTGCCATCGGGCGGGATGTTCTGCATGATGGCCTATTCGACTTTCAACCCCCGAATCAGCATGTCCGATATTCTCGACACCATCATCGCCACCAAACGCCAGGAAATCGCCGCGGCGCTGCCCGCGCGTCCGCTGGCCGCGGTGCGCGCCGAGGCAGAGGCGCGCGGCGACCGCCGCGACTTCGTCGCCGCCATCCGCGCCAAGCACGCGCTGGGCAAGGCCGCGGTCATCGCCGAAATCAAGAAAGCCAGCCCGAGCAAGGGCGTGATCCGCGCGGACTTCCAGCCCGCCGCCATCGCCGCCAGCTACGCCGCGCACGGCGCAGCCTGCCTGTCGGTGCTGACCGATCGCCAATACTTCCAGGGCGACGCCGCCTACCTGGAAGCCGCCCGCGCCGCCTGCCATCTGCCGGTGCTGCGCAAGGATTTCATCGTCGACGAATACCAGGTGTACGAAGCCCGCGCCATGGGCGCGGACTGCATCCTGTTGATCGCCGCCGCGCTGGAGCTGCCTAAGATGATGGCACTGGAAGCGCTGGCCCATGAGCTGGGCATGGCGGTGCTGGTGGAAGTGCACAATGAGGCGGAACTCGACGCCGCGCTGCAGTTGAAGACCGAGCTGGTGGGCGTCAACAACCGCAACCTGCGCAGCTTCGAAGTCAGCCTGGCCACCACGCTGAAACTGCTGCCGCGCATCACCGACGGCCGCGTCGCCGTCACCGAGAGCGGGATCGCCAGCGTGGAAGACGTGCGGCTGATGCAGGCCAGCGGCGTGCACAGCTTCCTGGTGGGCGAAGCCTTCATGCGGGAAGCGGAGCCGGGCGAGGCGCTGCAGCGGCTGTTTTTCAACCAGCCCTGATCCTCATTGCTTCAATAGAAACAGGCGCCATGCGGCGCCTGTTTTCGTTGCAGCCGACACTCAATGACTGGCGACAAAGCCAGGCAGACGCAAGGCCTCCTGCGCCGAGAAGCGCTGCGCCTGCAATTGCGCCACCGCCTGCTGTTGCTGCTCGGCGCTGAGTCGGCCATTGGCCAGGATGGCGGCGCGTTCGCGGGTGAAATCATTGACCCGCTGCCGCCATGCCGCCTGCTCCCTGTCCAGTTCAGACAAGCGATCGGCCGCTGCCTGCCCCACCATGGAAGCGCGCAGCTGGTACAGCTCCTGCTCGCCCCCGCCGCGCTGGCGCAGCGCCGCTTCCGCCTCCGCCAAGGCCAGATGCTTGACCGGCTCCTCGCGCGCCGCGCGCAGCTCAGGCGGAAGCTGCTGCTCCAGCAGGGCGATCCGCCGCTGCTTTTCCGCCGCGCTCAGTGAGGGATCGGCCAGAATGTCCAAGCGTTGCGCGGTGAACGCGTCATAGCGGTCCTCGTCGCCGAACAGCCCCGCCACCTCGGCCGCGCTGAAATACTGCAGCCGCACCGCCCGCGCTCTGGCCAGCCTTTGCGACAGATCGGCGCTGGCCGCCACCGTCATGCCCGCCAGCGACTGGCGATAGGCAACATAGCGGTCGAACAGGTTCATCGCCTGCGCCAACGGCTTGGCCTGCAAGCGGCCTTGCAGATAACGCTGCAGCTCGGCGCGGATTTGCGGCAGGGTGCGCTCGCCCTGCGTGGCCAGGTAATAGTCGAACAAACGGCGCAGCTCCTGATCGACCCGCAGCGCGCCCGCGCCATCGGCCTTGACCGCGCCGTCCGGCGAGGTGCCGCGCAGCGAGGCCGCCGGACCGCCCCATGCCACGGCGCCCGGCAAACTGGACGGTCCCGAGGCGGGGGTCGGCCAATACCACCAGGCCAGCGCCGCGCAGCCGGCCAGCAAGGCCAATCCCCACCCACTGCGGCGTCTCATCTTACAGCCCCGCGTTCTTCAACCGGTTGGCCTGCTGACGATACAGCGTGACCGGACTCACCTCGAACAGGCTGACCAAGCCGAAGCTCTGATTGATCTCGTTGACGTGGTTCATCTGGTAATTGTCGCGAATCACCTGGCCCAGGTGGGCCGAGCACACGCCCACCAGACCATCGGACGGCGTGGAGCCGAAAGCCAGGCCCAACACACCCATCGGGATGGTCAGCGGATCGAGGATATTGGTAGTGGTGGCCGCGCCGGTCCATGAATAGTAGCGCACGCCATTCGCCTGGTAGTCGCCCTCGCCGCAGGCCGAGGTCGGCACGCCGCCCGGGAACTTGGCGTTGAAGGCCAGGGAGCCGGCGGTGGTCAGCGAGTTCAGCGCGGCGATGGGTTGCTGCGGCAAGTCGCTGGTGCCGGAGAAGAAGGCGATCACCTTGGCCAAGGCGCCGGCGATGGCCGAAGCGACCGCTTCGCTGACCGTTCCCGGAGGGGCCACGCCGCGCACGATGTCGGCCACGGTGGAACCCTTGTTAACGCCGCCCACCGTGGTGACCGAGGCCACCAGATCCGGCCGCACGCCGGCCACGTAGCGCGCCGTGGGCGCGCCCTGGCTATGGCCGATCAGATTGACCTTTTGCGCGCCGGTGATGGCCAATATCTGCTGCACTTGCTGCAGCAGCTGTTCGCCGCGGGCCTCATTGCTGTCGGTGGCCGATACCTCGGCCACGAACACCTGGGCGCCATCGGCCTTCAACGCCGCCGGCACCTGATAGAAGTAGTCCACGCCCAGCAACTGACCGAAACCGAACAGGCCGTGCACCAGCACGATGGGATAGCGAGTTTGGGTATAGCCGGTGGAGGCCAGGGCCGATGCGAACGGCAGCAGCAGCAAGACGAGCGCGAAAGCGCTGCGCGACAACAGACGTTTCATTATCTCTCCCGATTTGTTCTTGACCAGGGCCGCCGGATGGCGGCCCTTAACCGGGATAGAACATGACAAGCGCAAACGCCAGGACTAAATCAAACGTTCGTACCAATATCGCAATGCAGCAGACCTAAAGGACAGCCCCGCGATCCATCGCCAATCGATCGCGGGGCCATCACAGCGCGCCGCGCGCTCAATAATCGACGCCGAGGTAGATATAGCCGGTCAACTGCCCGCCTCGGGCGCTGCCGATACCCACAAAAAACGGCCCCAGGATGGTATCGGCGCCCAAGAACAGCGAACCGGCTGGAATCCAGCTTCTCTCTCTGTTGGGTTGAAAATCGAGATTGTTCTGCCCCCACAGCCGCCCGCCTTCCAGCGACACGCCGGCATAGACGCCAGAGCCCAGCACCGGCGGCAAGGACGCTGCCCGCCAGTAAACCATCAGCCTCGCCAATGCGGTTTGGTCCGCAACCAGCTCGCCAGTCTGGTAACCGGTAAGATTCAAAAAGCCGCCCAACTCCTGAGGAACATTCTTCTTGCGATCCCCGCTCGCTTTCAGCGTGAAGCGCGCCGTAAAATCGCCATAGGTCTTGGCCACCTCGCCCACCAGATCATAAGCTTGCTGGTCGGTATCGCTGCCCAGGCCCGGCATGCCCTTGCGCAATTTGCCGCTGAAATAGTAACCCGCGCGCGGCCAGCGCGGATTGTCAAATTGATCCACCACCAAGCGGGTGCTCAGGCCGACATCGCGGAAACGGCCGCCGTCGTCGATATCAAACGGATATCCCTGCGCAACGGATATGCGATTGTTTTCGTGGTACAGCCCGACACGCCACTCGCCATATTTGCCCAGCGCCAGGCCAAGACTGAGCTGGCCGCCCACCACATCGTCATTAATGGTCGAGAGGGCGGTATGGTTGGCATCAAACAAACGGAACTGCTTCTGGTAGGCGCCCAGCGAAGCCGCCGCAAAAACCGGGCTGCCGCGCCATAGAGGTTGATACAGCTCGCTATTGAACATCCGCTGGTAGCCGATCGCCACATCATTGCGCCAGGACGCGCCCGCATCGTTCAGCGCCGCCCACTCATGGGCGGCGCGGAAAGTAAATGCGCTGTCGCCTGGCGTGTCGCTGTTCAGATTGAGTCCAAAGTGCAGCGAGTTCTGGCCTATGCTGCGTTCTACCGGCATCACCGTCATCACGTTGCGGCCGGTAACGTTATCGACTCGATAGGACAGCTTGTCGTATTCGCCGCCAGCGAATATCTCATCCAGGCGTTGCCGCGCCATGCCAACGGGCACCGCCGGTCCGTTGAAGCTCAAGGACTCCTGCAGGGTGGCCACCTTGGTGAAAGTGCCGTCCTTGCCTTCCACCTTGACCTCGTCCAACACCGGATAGCGCGGCCGCTGCAAGCGGCTTTTCCACGCCGCGTACTGTTCTTCCGAGACCGAAAGCGCCGACAGCTGGGCATCCATCTTGCGCGCCGCTTCCTCGCCGCGCTTGACGATGGCGCGATGGTCGCCAAATGACGCGGCGGTATAGCCGGTGAGGTCAGGCCGGATCACGATGTCGTTCTTGTCCAGCAACTTCATCTGCTGCCTGACGTTGCGCATCACCGCCAGATTGGAACTTTGCGCCACCACGTCGAACCAGGACTGGATTTCATCGGCCTTCATCAGCGGCGAGCCCACATCCACCACAATCACATGTTTGGCGCAGCGCCCCTTCACATCCTGCACCGGCACATTGCGGGCAATCGCTCCGTCCACCAGCAGGCGGCCATTGTCTTCCACCAGATCGAACACGCCCGGCACCGCCATGCTGGCGCGCAAGGCGCGCGACAGCGAGCCCTTGTCGAACACGACCGCGTCGCCGGTCAGCAAATCGGCGGCAACGGCGCGGAACGGGATGGGCAGCTTGTCGAAGCTGTCGATATTGCGATCGCGCGTGATGTTGTGGATGTACATCTCGATGCCCTGGGAATTGATGGCGCCGCGCGGCAAACGCAGTTCGCCGTCTTTCAGGCCAAAGCTGGCATCGAGATAATTCTTGTAGTCATTGCGCTTGCGGTCATACGGGATATTCGCCCGCGCCGGCCGGCCGGACAGCATCTGATCCCAGTCGGCGCCATTGAACTCCTTCTCCATCTCGTCCAGCGGCAAGCCATTGGCGTAAATGCCACCGATCAAGGCCCCGGCGCTGGTGCCGGCAATGCAGGAAATCGGAATGCGCAGCCGTTCCAGCTCCTTCAATACCCCAAGGTGGGCGAAACCGCGCGCGCCGCCGCCGCCGAGCACAACCCCAACCCCTTCAGGCACTTGCGGCTCTTCCGCGGCGCGGGCAGACGGAACCGCGGCCAAGGCCGCCAAAACGAACGCCGCGACCGATACCCAAAATGAGAATTTCCTTGTCCAGGCCATGTTTGTTAATTTTGAGATTGTAGTTTCACCATCATCAACGCGTGACGTAAGATAGAGTGACAAATAAGCGAGTACATCACTTTCATTAATAAAGCTGGGCTCAATGTTTGATTTCAAATCGCTAGTCACTTCGCTTCTGAGCAAAAACACGCCGGCATCCGGCGTGGCGCAATCGGCAACCCTGCTGGTACGAGACTTGCCGCAGGCTGAATACTTTACTGCCTTGGTGGAAATCATCAAGGCTATTTCCAAAATTAACGCCGATACCGAGATATCGTTGAAAGAGCGCGTCAAAACGCTGCTCTATGTGGACGACAAGGCGGCCGACATCCATCAGCAGCTGTGCAGCGACTACCTGCATGCCAGAGCAGGCAGCAAAGGCTATCTGCCCACCATTCTGGCGTACTGGCATGAGCTGTCCACCGCCTACCAGATTTGCCTGAGGCTGCACAAAAACGCGCCGAGCCAAGCCGCCGAGGCCGAGCTGCAGCTGGTCACCATACGCGGGCTGCATCACCAGATGCGCCTGCTGGCCTGGAACGCGCTGCGCTACCTAAAGCCGGAAGGCAGCGCCTGGCAGCAGGGTTTCCGCTTTTACATCTACGCCGAGGAAGCCGGCTTCGCCCGCACCCCGCTGCTGCTGTATCCCCACTCGCGCCAGGAAATCACCTGCGAGCATCTCCTGCTGCAGGCGGGCATGCTGTATCTGGCGCAGACGGAAAACATGCTGCACAAGGAGATCATCGCAGTCGACCAACTGCTGTTGCTGATCTGCCAACAAATTCCGCTGGAGAAGCAGCCGCCGCTGGAGACGCCGGTTTTCGTCTTCAATTTGTCGATGGCGGAGCCGCCTCAGCCGATGCTGCGCGGCATGGCCGGCAAATGGCACCGTTATTGGTCGTCATATGAAATCAGCACCCGCCTGGCCGACCTGATGTTCGACCTAGACTCCCGCATCCCGTCGCAGATTGCCGCGCTGGATTGCGAACTGGAGCGCGAGGAGTGGGCCGATTTATGCGAAAAGCTGGCCATCCGCTGGTCAAACGACGGCGGCAAATCGCTGCGCAAATCGGAACGCTCGCTGCACGCTTCCAGCGCGCACGTCTCCATCGGCTTCGAACGGGTGGCTTTCCAGATCAAGGTGCAGGACGTCAGCGCGCTGGACGTCGACCGTCTCGACGAATGGCGCATCAACGACATCAGCAGCACCGGCATGGGCCTGACCTTCATCGGCAAGGCCATCGAGCAGCTGGCCATCGGACGGTTGATTCTGGTGCGCACCGACAGCCACCCGCCGCTGCTGGGCATCATCCGGCGCATCCTGCGCCAGAACAACGGCACCAAGGTCGGCATTGAAATACTGGGACAAACGCCGGTTGGGGTGTCGCTGCTGGACCCGCAGCAGCCGGAAACGCCTCCGTCCAGCGGCATCTACATCACCCAGCCCAACTCCCGCCAGGGGCAGCGCTGGTTCCTGATGCCCAAACCGCTGGCCAGCGCCGACAAGGAATTGATCCTGACCGCCCAGGGCAAGTCCTACCAGATCAAGCTGAAAGAGCCCCGGCGGGAATTCGAAGACTGCAACCATAGCAACTTCGACACCCTGGCCAAGATAGACTGAGTCACCCTGCGACGCGGCCCTCGCCGCGTCCCCTCCTTTCCCCCTTTCCTCTCCTCCAGCCCTCGCTGCCGCTCATGCCGCGCGCAAAGCCGCGCTTATCTTCGGCTTCAATCAATAAATGACAAAAACGTATTTACGCAATAAAAATTAACAAATAATATCTTTGAAGCGGCAATATGCCGCTCAAAGGAAAAAATAGAGGAAACCACCATGCAACTTCGTTTCATCAGCAGCGCCATCGCGCTGGCATTGGCCTCTCAGGCCGGCCATGCCGCAGCGCCGGGCCAGCCGGCTTATCCGCTGCAAGCTGGCGATCCGCTGGCCAATCAGCAATGGCATCTGCAGAACACCGGCCAGAATGCGTTCTCCAAGCGCGGCGGGGTCAAGGGCATTGATCTTGATCTCGCCTTCACCCATTTGCGCGGGATACGCGGCGTGGGCACCACCATCGCCGTGATCGATGATGGCCTGGAAATTCGCCATCCGGATCTGGCGGCCAATATCGTGCCGGGATCAAAGAACCTGGTGACGGGCAGCGACGATCCGACCCCGGCATCGCCGGACAATGCGCACGGCACCTCGGTGGCCGGCATCGCCGCCGCCGTCGGCTACAACGGCATAGGCGGCCGCGGCATCGCGCCGTCGGCCGGACTGAAGGGCTTCAACTGGCTGTTGGCGCAAACCATGGAAGGCTGGCTGCTATCCCACGGCAAGCAGCCGGGCGGCAAACCGCTGGAATCCTTTACCGACGCCAGGGTTTTCAACCAAAGCTATGGCTCGTCCGCCATCACCTCGCAGCCGGGCAATCCGGACGCCGACATCGAGCTGAAAACCGAAGAGGAAACCTACGAGGAAGTCAGCCGCAACAGCCATTGGGGCCGCGGCGCGGTTTTCGTCAAATCCGCCGGCAACGCCTACAACTATTTCCGCCTCAATGGCGGCTACCTGCTGGGCTACCAAGGCAATAACGGCCTGCCGGTACAGGACTCCAACCTGACCACCGACAACAGCAATTACTGGAATGTCGTGGTATCGGCCCTGAACGCGGACGGCGTGCATTCGTCCTATTCTTCGGTCGGCGCCAACGTGCTGCTGACCGCGCCAGGCGGCGAATACGGCACCGACTCGCCGGCCATGGTTACCACCGACCTTTCCGGCTGCAATCGCGGCTACAACGTAAGCGGCGAGGCCACCAACAGCCTGCATGGCGGCACCGCGCTCGATCCCAACTGCGATTACAACAGCGTGATGAACGGCACCTCGTCCGCGGCGCCGGCCACGTCCGGCTCGTTCGCGCTGGTGATGTCTGCCAATCCCGCGCTCTCCGCCCGCGACGTGCGCCATTTGCTGATCACCACCGCCCGCAAGGTGGACGCCGCGCAGCCTGGGGTGACGCTGGCGTTCAAGGATGCGGCGGGCAATGCCCATAGCTACCAGGCCTTGCCGGGATGGCAGAAAAACGCCGCAGGCCTGTCTTTCCATCCGTTTTATGGCTTTGGCCTGATAGACGTGGACAAGGCGGTGGAAAAAGCACTGTTCTATCAGCGCCCGCTGCCGCCGCTGGAAAAAACCCGCTGGCAAACCGTGAACGCGCAGGCTGCCATCCCGGACGGCAATGAAAAAGGCGTGGAAAGCGTGTTCAACCAGCCGGACAACCTGACGGTGGAAGCCGTGCAAATCCTGGTGGATGCGCAGCACGGCCGCGCCAGCGATCTGGCGGTGGAACTGATCTCGCCGTCCGGCACCCGCTCGGTGCTGTTGTCGCCGCGCACCGCGCTGGTGGCGGAGGAATATGGCTTGAACCAGCAGCGGCTGCTGTCCAACCACTTCTATGGCGAAACGGCCAAAGGCCAATGGCGGCTGCGGGTGATAGACAGCAATGGCGGCGAGTACCAGTTCGTCCATCGGGTCAACGGCAAAAACACCACCTACTCGCTGCCAAACGCGGCGGGCAAACTGAAATCGTGGTCGATCCGCTTCTTCGGCCACCGGAGCGCAACATGAAAGCCATTCTCTCCCTGATCCCCGCCCTACTAGCGCTTTCCGCCGCGGCCCACGCGGCCGACCTGCCCTTCCTGCCCAAGCCGGCCGGGCAGGCCGTTTCCATCAACGGCAAGGTGTACTACAAACAGACGCCGCAGCCCAAGATGGGCGTTTCCGCCAAGCTGGCGGCCTCGCCCGCTGCCGCGACGCCCGCGCTGAAGCGCGGCGACGTGGTGCAAAGCGCCAAGCAGACGGTGCCGGCATCCGTCAGCGGAGCCGTGCTGGTGCAATTGGCCTCCGCGCAGGACGAGGCGGCGCTCGCGCGCGATCACGGCCTGACGCCGCGCTACCGCACGGCCAGCGTGGTGGTGTTTGACAGCCCTCCGCAGGCCGACCTGCTGGCGCTGCAGCAAAAATTGGCGGCGGACAAGCGGGTGAAGAAAGCGCAGCTCGAGCTGGCCAGCAACGACAAGCAGCCAGAATAAGACATCGCCGCGCCCATTCATGACAAAGGCTTGCCACGGCAAGCCTTTTCTTTTGCAAAACACAGCCTGCGCGACCCAAAGGCAAACCCCGGGCCATCTGCCACTCCACTCGGGCATGGCGCCCCTTCACGCCCTCCAGTCTGGCGAAGGGAAGAAAATCCCACATCCACCTCATGGATTACACACCAAACTGCACAATCACCGCCACGGCGCTTGCTTGAAATTCAGAGACATGGGTTAATCGCCAGATAGCGACGCGACTTGCCGATTGCATGTATCTTTCAATTAACAGCAACTTAAATATTATTTATTTATAAATATCCAAACAGAAAAATTAAAGTAGCCCGCAATACCTATCAAGCACTCGCACCTTGACGGAGTCCATTGCCATGTCGGTTTCCAAGAAAATCCTGCTGCTGATTTCGCTGTCCATTCTTACTCTGATCGGCATCAGCGCCTACAGCCTGTACACCCAGTCCCGGCTGGCGGATACCGCCAGCAATTTCTCCCAAGCGGACTACCCCAAACTGATCACGCTGAACCAATTCGGCAATGCCATCGCCTCCATCCGACTGGTGGGGATGCAAGTGCTGGTGGCGGATAGCGAAGCGGACCGCCTGGCGGCCAAGGCCAAGGTCGATGCTGCCTATGCAGCCGCCAAATCGACGCTGGATCAGTACGGCGCGCAGGTCGACAATGAAGAGGACCGCGCGCTATACCAGGAAAACGTCCGACTGCTGGACCGCTATTGGGGCACCATGGTGCCGCTGATGGACGCGGCTCTGCACGGCAATCTGGCCGAAGCGCTGCGGCTGCGCGCCACCTCTGCCCTGCCCGCCGGCAATGCGCTGACCAAGGGCATCGCGGCGCATATCGACTACAACAAGCGCCATGTGGAGCAGGAGGTGGCGAATGCCCATCGGCTGATCGAAACCACCCGCGACATCACCCTGGCCGTCACGGCGCTGCTGGCGCTGCTGCTCATCGCCATCGGCCTGCGCTGCCACCGCTCCATCAGCCGGCCGTTGCAGGACCTGAACCAGACCATGAACCGGATAGGCGAGCGCCTGGATTTCACGCTGCAGGTCAAGGTGCATAACCCAAGCGACGAAATCGGCAACACCGCCGCCACCTTCAACCTGCTGATGGACCGCATCCGCCACAGCATGAGCGATATTTCCGGCAATTGCGCCAAGGTGGCAGCCTACGCCACCGACCTGGCCAGCGCCGCCGGCAATGTGCTGCAGGCGGCGGAAAGACAAAACGAGGCATCCTCCGCCATCGCCGCCACCATGCAGCAGCTGTCGGTCAGCATCCATCAAGTGGGGGACCGGGCCGAATACAGCAATCAGCAAACCGAAGAAGCCAGCCGCCACGCCGACACCGGCCAGCAGGTCATCGCGCGCACGGTGGAGGAAATCCGGTCGATCTCCCACACCGTCGACCACGCCAGCAGCAGCCTGCATGAACTGGAAGAGCAGAACAACCGGATCGCCAATTCGGTCAGCAGCATCAAGGACATCGCCGATCAGACCAATCTGCTGGCGCTGAACGCGGCGATCGAGGCCGCCCGCGCAGGCGAAATGGGCCGCGGCTTCGCCGTGGTGGCGGACGAGGTGCGCAAACTGGCCGAGCGCACCACCATCCTGACCGGCGAAATCGACCACATCATCCGCGGCGTGACCGATACCTCGCGCCAGACCACCACGCGCATGAGCGAAACGCAGCAACTGGTGGTATCCGGCGTCGTCCGGGCAGACGAGGCCTTGATCACGATCGGGGAAATCGGCAAGTCGTCCAACACCGCCAGCCAGATGGTGGGAGAAATAGCGGACTCGATACGCGAGCAGGCCCATGCCTGCAACAGCATCGCCGTGCAGGTGGAAAAAATCGCGGAAATGGCGACCCAGTCCAGCGCCGCCGCCCATCAAACCGCCAAGACGGCGGAGCAACTGGACGAGGCCGTCGTGGCCATGAACCAGGCGGTCAACCGCTATCGCCTGTAAAACCGCGTGGCGCGTTGCGGACGATGCTTAACCCGTCAGCAAAGGGTGAGGATCATTGACGGCCATCGCGACGTCCCGCAACACCGCCAGCCCGTGCGCCGCTCGCGCCTTATGGCATTGCGCCGATCCGGCCTCCACCTCGCGACAGGCGCTCGGGCGCGCGGCATAGATGCCGCAGGCCACGCTATGGCCCACCTCGCCCTGCAAGGCGACGCAACGCGGGCTATTCGACCAGGTGCCGCGCATGCAGCGGGTCCAGTCGTTGACTTTCTCGGTGAATTGGCTGGGGATGGCGCCGCCACCGTCATCGGCTTCAGCCCAGTAGAAGGAAACGCGGAAGTTGGCGCAGCAGGCGCCGCAGGATTGGCAGGGATTGCTTTTTTCACTCATGGCAAGCAAGAAAAACAGTTTACGAATCACGCCTCGATCAGGCGAAATAATGTGATCCGGGTATTCTGTCAGGCTCGCTTGCCGCCCTCAAGTAAAACTATTTTGATGCGCCGTCCTGCAGCCACTCCGCCATCCCGATGCCGGCGGCGCGGCCGCTGGCGAAGCAGGCGGTCAGCAGATAGCCGCCGGTGGGCGCCTCCCAATCCAGCATCTCGCCGGCGCAGAACACGCCGGGCAGCGACTTCAGCATTTGCCGCTGGTTCAGCGCGGAGAAACACACCCCGCCGGCCGTGCTGATCGCCTCGTCCATGGGCCGGGGCGCCGCCAGCCTCAACGGCAGGCGTTTGATCGCGGCGGCCAGCGTCGGCAGGTGCTGGAAACTCTCCTTGTCCAGGCACTCGCGCAAGATTCCGGCGCGCGCCCCCTTGAGGTTCAACCTGCTTTGCAGATGGCTGGATAGCGAGCGCGAGCCGCGCGGGTGCGTCACCTCGGCCAGCACCTTGGCCTCGTCCCAGGACGGGATCAAGTCCAGATAGCAGGTGGCGGAGCCGGAGCGGGCGATCTCGTCGCGCAGCAGCGCCGAACAGGCGTAAATCAGGCTACCTTCGATGCCGCCCTGCGTGATGACGCACTCACCCACGCGCTTGAAGCTACGTCCACCTCCGCCCTCGAAGGAAAGCCCCACCGCCTTCAGCGGCTCGCCGGCGAACTTGTCGGAGAAAAACGTGCTCCAGCTGACATCAAATCCGCAATTGGACGGCATCAGCGGCGCCGTGGCCACGCCGCGCTCGGCCAGCCAAGGCATCCAGCGGCCATCCGACCCCAGCTTTTTCCAGCTGCCGCCGCCCAGCGCCAGCAATACCGCGTCCGCGCGCACCGCCAGTTCGCCGTCCGGCGTATCGAAACGGAGGCTGCCGTCCGCGTTCCAGCCCTGCCAGCGATGGCGCGCATGGATGCGCACGCCGGCATCGCGCAGCCGGCTGAGCCAGGCGCGCAGCAGCGGCGCGGCCTTCATCTCGCGCGGGAACACCCGGCCGGAGCTGCCGACAAAGGTTTCCACGCCCAGACCATGCGCCCAGGCGCGCAGCGCATCGGCGTCAAACGCGCGCAGCAGCGGCTCGATCTGTTCCGCGCGCGCGCCATAGCGGCCGACGAAGGCCGGATACGGTTCGGAATGGGTGAGGTTCAGCCCGCCTATGCCGGCCAGCAGAAATTTACGGCCCACCGAGGGCATGGCGTCATAGACATCCACCTGGATGCCGCGTTGCGCCAGCATCTCCGCCGCCATCAAACCCGCCGGCCCGCCGCCTATGATGGCGACACCGCGCCTCGCTCCGTCACTCATGCCCATCTCCACGCTATCCAATCTCGATTTCACCATAGCCGGCGCAGTCAGCCGCGTCGGCAAGGGCGCGATTGTTGCAGAAAAAGCCGGCCAACCCAAGCCATAAGGCCTTGAACGCGCTTTGATAGCAAATCCGCCACCGCGGCAAGCGGTATCCGCGCATTCCTTGATCTTGGCCAGACGCGGCCCACACTCTCCGAACTAGAATTCCTACGGCATAGCCATGCTAAAGTTATTTTCAGCTGCCCGCTCAGCGACGATCAAAACACAAACCACACACAGGAGACGGGGCCACGCCGCCCCGGCATGCAATGAGAAAATTTTCCGACTGGCCAATCTGGCTGCGACTGACCGGCGCCATCTGGAGCTGCCTGGTACTGGCATGGGGGGGATTGATCGCGTGGGAAACGCGCGCCAGCCGCGACATCGCGGTAGAACAGGCCAAGGACCTGGCGCACAGCATGAATGAAATGACGCTGGCCGGGCTGACCGGCATGATGATCACCGGCACCGTGGGCCAGCGCGATGTGTTTCTGGACCAGATCCGCGAGCTGTCCGCGGTGCGCGACCTGCGGGTGATACGCGGCGAACCCGTCAACAAGCAGTTCGGCCCCGGCAACGCCGGCGACAAGGGGCGCGCCACCGATGCGCTGGAACGCGCCGCGCTGCAGGACGGCAAGCCGCATGTGCAGATCGAATCCACACCCGAGCTGGGCGAGCATTTGAGGGTGGTGTACCCGGCGCTGGCCTCATCCAATTATCTGGGCAAGAACTGCATGGCCTGCCATCAAGTGGCGGACAAAACGCCGCTGGGCGCGGTCAGCATGCGCATCTCGCTGGAAAAACCCTATGCCGCGGTGGACAGCTTCCGCACGCAGAGCATCCTGTTCGCCCTGCTGGCCTCGCTGCCGCTCTTGGGCGTGGTGTATCTGTTCATCCGCCGTTTCGTGACCGACCCCTTGCAGGAAATGGCCAAGGGCTTGGCCGAGCTGGCCAAGGGCGAAGGCGACCTGACGCGCCGGCTGCCGACCAGAAGCAACGACGAGATCGGCGTCACCGCCCGCCTGTTCAACCAGATGCTGGGCACGGTGGCCAGCCTGGTGCGCCAAGTCAGCGAAAGCGCGGACGCGGTGGCGCTGGCCTCGCGCCGGCTGTCCGGCGGCGCCAACCAGCTGGCCGCCAGCTCGCACCGCCAGAACAGCCAGTCGCTGGCCGCCGCGGAGGCCGTGGAACAGTTGGCCTGCCACATCGGAGAGATCGCCGGCAAGGCGGAGCATGTCAGCAACGGCGCCGAGGAAAGCCTGCAGCGTTCCGAGCAGGGCCAGCGCAGCTTGCAGCAGCTGCAACAGGAGGTCGGCCAGGTGGAAAGCGCGGTGCAGCTGATGGCGCAGGCGGAGAGCGACCTGGTCAACTCCACCGCCGTGATCACCAGCATGACCAAGGAGGTCCGCGAGATCGCCGAGCAGACCAACCTGCTGGCGCTGAACGCGGCGATAGAAGCCGCCCGCGCCGGCGAGATGGGCCGCGGCTTCGCCGTGGTGGCGGACGAGGTGCGCAAACTGGCCGAGAAATCGGCCAAATCCGCCAGCGAGATCGACTCCGTCACCGGCGCGCTGAACAGCAAGACCGATGCGGTGCGGCAGGCCGTCAGCGCCAGCCTGCAATCGCTCGAAGCCAGCCGCCACTCCACAAACAGCGTGGCCAGCGTGCTGAGCGCCGCCAACCAGTCGGTGGCCGAGGTCCGCAACGGCCTGCAGCAGATCGTCGAGGTCACCGAGCAGCAACGCCTCACCAGCCAGGCGGTCAATGAAAACATCGACGCCATCGCCAACATGGCGCGCACCAACGACGCCGATATTCAGCAGACCGTGGGCGCGGCGGCGGAGCTGGAAACGCTGGCCCAGCGCCTGACGGATTCGGTGTCGCGCTTCCGGGTGTGAGGATACCCGGGCAAAAACCGCAACATCTGATAAAACTAGATAGGAAGACCCCAGCGCCCGGTTCACCGGGCGTTTTTTTCAACTGAAAATGCGCCGGGCATTTGGCCGCGAGCCTCACTGCTGTTACACTGCCCAGCCTTTAGCCAACCGCGCCAAGTCATTGTGAAACCAGCCGCTTTTTCCTCCCTGCCCCTGCCCGCCCCCTTGCTGTCCAACCTGGACAGCCTGGGCTACCACCAGATGACCGCCATCCAGGCCGCCAGCCTGCCCGCCATTCTGGAAGGCCGCGACCTGATCGCCCAGGCCAAGACCGGCAGCGGCAAGACGGCTGCGTTCGGCTTGGGCCTGCTGGCCAGCATCAATCCGCGCTGGTTTGGCGTGCAGGCGCTGGTGATGTGCCCGACGCGCGAACTGGCTGACCAGGTGGCGCAGGAAATCCGCCGCCTGGCGCGCGCCATCGACAATATCAAGGTGGTGACGCTGACCGGCGGCACCCCGATGGGGCCGCAGATCGGCTCGCTGGAGCATGGCGCGCACATCGTGGTGGGCACGCCGGGCCGGCTGCAAGACCACCTGTTCCGCGAAACGCTGAATCTCTCCGGCGTGAAAACGCTGGTGCTGGACGAGGCGGACCGCATGATAGACATGGGCTTCATCGAGGAAATCGTCGGCATCGTCCGCGCCTGCCCGAAGAACCGCCAGACCCTGCTGTTCTCCGCCACCTATCCGGAAGACATCCGCAAGGCCAGCGCGCAGTTCCTGAAAAAACCGGTGGAAGTGAAGGTGGAGTCGCTGCACAAGGCCGATCACATCGAGCAGTGGTTCTACAAAGTGCAGCCGGAAACCCGCCTGGAGACGGTCAGCCGCATTCTGCGCCACCTGCGTCCCACTTCGGCGCTGGCCTTCTGCAATACTCGCGAACGCTGCAAAGAGCTGGTGCGCGAGCTGCAGGAACAGGGCTTCAACGCACTGACGCTGCACGGCGACCTGGAGCAGCGCGAGCGCGACCAGATTCTGCTGCGCTTCGCCAACAAGAGCGCCACGGTGCTGGTGGCCACCGACGTGGCGGCGCGCGGACTGGACATCAAGGAGCTGGATGTGGTGATCAATGTCGACGTCACCCATGATCCGGAAGTCCACATCCACCGCATCGGCCGCACCGGCCGCGGCGATCAGCACGGCCTGGCGCTGACCCTGGCCACCGACAGCGAGGCCAAACGCCTGGTGCAGATCGAAAACTACCAGCAGGCCGACCTGACTTGGGCCGACGTGGAAGAGCTGACGCCTGCCCCGGGCGGCCCGCTGCTGCCGCCGATGGTGACGCTGGAAATCGCCGGCGGCAAGCGCGAAAAACTGCGCCCGGGCGACCTTTTGGGCGCGCTGACCGGCGAGGCAGGCTTTGCCGGCAGCCAGATCGGCAAGATCAACATCTTTGAATTCAACAGCTTCGTGGCGCTGGAGCGCAGCATCGCCGAAGCCGCCCTGGCCAAGCTGTCGCAAGGCAAGATCAAGGGCAAGCAGTTCAAGATGCGGCTGATCGGCTGACGCCGAAAATGAAACAGGGCCTGGCGGCCCTGTTTTCCCCGACCCGCACCCTCGTCTTATACCTGATACTGCGCCACCGTCCGCTGTATGCTTTCCGCCTGATCCTTCAGCCGGTTGGCGGAACTGGCCGAATCATTGGCATCCTTGGAGTTGCCCTCGGCCATCTGGGCGATCTGCTCCACCTTCTGCGCGATGATATTGCTGGCGCTGCCCTGCTCCACAATGCTGCTGGAAATTTCGCTGATCAGCTCCACGCTGCGTTCGGAATTGGTTTTGATTTCCTGAATCGCCTCGCTGGCGCCGCGCGCCTTTTCCGCCTCCAGATTCACCCGCTCCACCACTTGCTGCATGCCGGCCACCGCCGCCTGCGTGCCGTGCTGCATCTTGTCGATCACGCCGGAAATTTCCGTGGTGGAGCTGGCGGTGCGCTCGGCCAGCTTGCGCACCTCGTCCGCCACCACGGCGAAGCCGCGGCCCATTTCGCCGGCGCGCGCCGCCTCGATCGCCGCGTTCAGCGCAAGCAGATTGGTCTGATCCGCAATGTCCTTGATCACCCCCAAAACCGTGGCGATGGTGGCGCTGTCATCGCGCAGCTTGCCGATGCGGTCCGCCGCCTCGCCCACCGCCTGCGCCACGGCGCTGATGCCGTCCACCGTGCCCAGCACCACGCCGCTGCCGCGCTCGGCGATCTCGCCGGCCTCCCGCGCCTGCGCATTCGCCTCGCGCGCCCGGTCCGCCACATGGTTGATGCTGACCGTCACCTGCTCCACGGCGGCCGCCATTTCCGAGGCCGACTCGCTCTGCGTCACCGAACTGCCGGCGATGTGCGAGGACGAATCAGCCATCATCACGATGGCGCCTTGCATCTGGCTCACGCTGCCGCGGATTTCCAGAAAGCTCTGCTGCAGCCGCCCCATCAGCTCGTTGAACGCCGTCGCTGCCTGGCCAATTTCGTCCATCCGCGCCACCGGGGCGCGTTGGCGGAAATCCAGCTGCGTGCGCACCGCCTGCATGGTGCCAAGCAAGCTGGCCAGGCTGTTGCGGATATTGACGTACAGCTGGGCGCTGAGAGCGCCGCAGACCAGCACCGCCAACGCGATCACGGCCAGCGACATGACAACACCAGCCTGATATGCCGATACATTGTCCTGCGACAACTGATCGGCCAGCTTGTAGTTGTATTCGATGTGGTCCAGCAGCAGTTGATTCAGCGTCTTGGCCTCGTTCGACATATCGCCCAGCATCAGTTTGTCGGCGCCGGCGGCATCGTTGGCCTGCACCAGCTGCAAGTATTTCTCGCGCTGCTGTCTATAGGTTTTCATGGCGTCGCGGTCAGCCTGCAGCATCTTGCGGTCGGTATCGTCCGAGATCAGGTCCTTCTCGTACTTGTCCATCGTCGCGTCAAAACGCTTGTCCAGCTCAGACATCTGCGCCTGTTGCGCCGATTTGGCCGCGGGGTCGGTCAAGGCCACGCTGCGCGCCAACGTCAGCCGGATGTCCGCCAGCGCCTCCTTGCCCTCGTCCAGATCATGGATGCTGGGGAAGGTATTGATCTTCAGATAATCAAAGCGTTCATTGGCCTTCTTCTGCTGCCACAAACCCTGAACGCCCACCACGATCATCGCGATCAGGGCGAGAGCTATCGTCAACATCAGCCGCTTGGTTATCGTCATCGCCCACTCCTTCCAACCATCCGTGCCAGGGAAATTACTTAGAATAGTTATAGACAGGACTGACAAACAAACAACAAATCGTTCCGCATATCCGATGCACGGCGCAGCGCGCGCTTCCCATCTCCCTGGCAAACCGGTAATATCCTGCCCCTTGCCGCTGCCGCGGTGTTTATTCACTGGGTTCCCTCACCCCAGTCAGCAAAAAGGATATTCCAATGTTTGCCTTTACCAGCCGTCAGCGCTTGTCAGCGCTGCTGTGGCTCTCCTGGTTTCACATCGCCATCATTGCGTCCAGCAATTACCTGGTGCAGCTGCCGATCACCGTATTCGGCTTTCACACCACCTGGGGCGCTTTCACGTTCCCGTTTATCTTCCTGGCTACCGACCTGACCGTGCGCATCTTCGGCGCGCCGCTGGCCAGGCGCATCATTCTGGCGGCCATGGTGCCGGCGCTGGCCATCTCCTATCTGGTGTCCACGCTGTTCTATCAGGGCGCCTGGCAAGGCGCGCAGGCGCTGCAGCAGTTCAACCTGTTTGTCGCCCGCATCGCCGTGGCCAGCTTTGCCGCCTATGCCTTGGGCCAGATACTGGATGTACAGGTATTCAACCGGCTGCGTCAGCTCAAGGCCTGGTGGGCGGCCCCGGCGGCGGCGATGTTCCTGGGCAATGTCAGCGACACGCTGTCGTTTTTCTTCATCGCCTTCTACAAGAGCAGCGACGCCTTCATGGCCGCCAACTGGGTTGAGATCGCGCTGGTGGATTACAGCTTCAAGGTGCTGATCTGCATGCTGTTCTTCCTGCCCATGTACGGCGTAGTGTTGAAGATGATCTTGCAGCGGCTGCTGCGGAGCGGCACAACAGAGCAAGCGCTGCAGCCGGTTTGATCCTGACGGGGCAAGAACTGGCTCAGAGGCATCGGCTTAACAGAATGATGGGTAATCCGGGCATTGCGCCACATCGAATGCAACGCAATGCTCGGGCGCTCAGATCGACTGCGCCGCCAGATCGCGCCGGTATTTGACGAAACCGCGCTTGGCGTCGCCGTGAAAGCCCTGCCGCATGAAAAATCGGTGCGCGTCCACACGGCTGGCCGAACTGAGCAACATGATCTTGCTGCAATCGCGAGCCATACAACTACGCTCCGCCTCGCGCAGCAGCGCCTCTCCCGCCCCCCGGCCACGCCAACGCGCATCCACTATCAGGTTTTCCAGCACAGCGAAGGGTTGTTCGCCATACATCGCGTCTTCGCAAAATCCGAGCCAAACAGTGGCTATCAGCTCGCCATCGTATTCGCACACCAGGATCTGAGTTCGCAGACCATCGGCCAGCAATGCTAGACGCTCCGGCAATACCCGCACCGCCGGATCGCCAGTCAGCTGGGAATAGAGTGCCGTCAACGCAGCCGCATCGGCTGCAAGAGCCAAACGGATTTTCCACTGGGAACACCTTAACAGCGGCTTATCAACCGCAAACTCTGATCCCGGCACTGCCATCCATTCGCCACCGTCATCTTGGCGAGTCATTTCCATATCGCTTCACTCCGATAAAAACAGGCCCACACCAGCAAAAGGTTCGGTGCCGCAGGCCTTGAGCTTAGCGACGAATAATCCCTATGTCATTTCATTTGAATGTCCAGCCCCGCCGCCCCAGGATCCAACTGGCGCCAGACCGCGTCATCGCGCCAATGCCGGCACCAGTCCGGCACGGCGGCGGCCTCCATCGGCCGGGCGATGCCGAAACCCTGGGCATAGCGGCACCCCAGCGCGCGCAGCGCGGCGCCATGCTCCAGCGTTTCCACGCCTTCGGCGATCACCTTGCGATTGAAGATCGCCGCCAGCTGAATCACGCCTTCAACGATGTGGCGATCATCGGCGCTGGTCAGCATGTCGTGTATGAAGCTGTTGTCTATCTTCAGCGTTTCCACCGGCAGGCGGCGCAGATAATTCAGCGAGGCATAACCGGTGCCGAAATCATCCAGGGCGAAATGGACGCCAAGCTGGCGGCAGCGCTGCAGCGTCTCGATGGTTCTCTCCACATCCGCCTCCGCGCTTTCCTGGATTTCCAGTTCCAGGAAGTCCGGCGGCACATTTGGATACAGGGCCAGACTTTGCGCCAGATGATCGCAAAAATCCGCGCTGAGCAGATAGTGCGCGCTGACATTGGTGCTGATCCGAATGGAGAAGCCGGCATCGGCCCATTGCGACACCTGCTTCAGCGCGGCATCCAGCACCCATTGCCCGAATGCGCCTTCCAGTTCGTGGCCGCGCAGATGCGGCAGGAACTCCGCCGGCGCAAGCAAGCCGCGCTGGGGGTGGTGCCAGCGGATCAAGGCTTCCACGCCCATGATCTCGCCATCGAACAAATCGACCTTGGGCTGGTAGAACAAAGCGAACTCGTCGCGGCCCAGCGCCTGGCTCAGCAACTCCAGGAACTGGCGATGCTCCTGCGCCACGCGGTCGCTTTCCGGATCGAACAGCTGATAGCGGTTCTTGCCCGCCTCCTTGGCCACATACATCGCCTGGTCGGCGTGGCGCAGCAGCGTGTCCGGATCGACATTGTCCTGCGGATACAGGCTGACGCCTACGCTGCACGTGACATTGACCGTGATATTGCCCACCAGCACCGGCGCGGCCACCGCCTGCAGTATCCGGTCCAGCACCAGCATGCACTCTTCGGTGGAGCCGACCTCGGACAACAGCACCACAAACTCGTCGCCCCCCAGCCGCGCCAAGGTGTCGTCGCCGCGCAGCACCGATTTCAGATGGCCGCTCACCGCCACCAGCAGTTGGTCGCCCACCTCATGGCCATATTGATCGTTGACCGATTTGAAGCCATCCAGATCGAGGAAGCACACCGCGCAGGACTTGCCGCTGCGCGTGCGCGCATGATGGCCTGGCGCAGCCGGTCGGATAGCAGCCGGCGGTTCGGCACGCCGGTCAGCGGATCGAAGTGCGCCACCCTATCCAGCTCCGCCTCATGCACCTTCAGCTGGGTGATATCGGAGAAAATGCCGATATAGTGCTGAACTTGGCCGTTTTCATCCCGCACCACCGAAATCGACAACAGCTCGGCGTACAGCTCGCCGTTCTTGCGGCGGTTCCACAACTCGCCGCGCCAGAAGTTATGCCCCTTCACCGAGCTCCACAACTCTTCGTAAAAGCTGTTGGACTGCTTGCCGGAGGACAGCATGCTGGGTTTGCGGCCTATCACTTCCTCCGCGCTGTAGCCGGTGATGCGGCTAAAAGCCTGATTGACCTTGGTGATCACCCCATCCGGGCTGACCATCAAAATGCCCTCGTAACTGCTGTCGAACACCGCCGCGGCTTCTTTCTGCGTCTGTTCGAACACTTTGCGTTCGGTGATGTCCGTATGCGTGCCGGACATCATCAGCGGCTGGCCCGCCGCGTCGCGCTCCACCACCCGGCCGCGCGACAGTATCCAGCGCCAGTCTCCGCCGCGGGTGCGGCAGCGAATTTCCACTTCATGACTGGCCGACTCCGCGCGCAGATTGCGTTGAATCGACTCCTTCGCCCGCGCCACATCGTCTGGATGCACATGGTCGTACCAGTTGTCCGCGGTGATGCGCATCTCTCCCGGGCCATAGCCCAGCATGCTCTCCCAGCGCGGGCTGACCTGAAAACTGCCGGTCTTCAGATTCCAGTCCCAGAAGCCCTGATCCGACCCCTCGATGACCCGCGCCAATTGCTGCTCGCGGCTGCGCAAGGCCTGCTCGGCGCGACGCTGCTCGGTCAGATCGCGGCCAAACGCCATGTAGCGGCCATCTTTCAGCCGGCCGGTGGCCAGATCGACGCAGATACTGCCGCCTTTCTTCTGCCGCAGCAGCCACTCTGCTCGCAGAAAGGCGCCGGAAGCGATCTGATCCAGATGCGCCTGCAGCATGGGCAGAGACTCCGGGGCCACCAGATCGCGGATCTGCATGCCTTTCAATTCTTCCAAACTGTGCCCGGTAAGCCGGCAAGCCGCCGGATTGGCGAAGATGTAAAAGCCATCGGGATCGGTCACCCAAATCGCCTCGCCGGCCTCGTTCAATACCAGCCGCAGATCGTCGTCCACCCGCTTGCGTTCGGTGATGTCGGACAGGTTGCCCACCAGCCTCAGCGCCGCGCCGCGCTCGTCCCACTCCACCGCCCGGCCCCGAGTCTGCAGCCAACGCACGCCATGCTCCTGATTGGCCAAACGGAATTCGACCTCGATGCGCGGCGATTTGCCGCGGCGGTGCGCCTCTATCGCCTGCAGCACGAAAGGCAGGTCCGCCGGGTGAATCAATTGCCGGAAAAAACGGAAATCGCCGCTATCATCCTCCACCCGCGTGCCGGTCACTTCGTAATAGCGAGGCGAACGGTATACCCGGTCGCTGCGCAGATCCCAGTCCCAGAAACCGTCGCTGGTGGCTTCCACCACCAGTTGCAGCCGCGCCTCGCTCGCCTTGACCTGCAAGGCCATGTTCTTGCGAGCCGTGATGTCCTGCATCGTGCCGTACAAGGCCACCACTTTGCCGCCCTCATCCCGCCGGGCCTCGCCGCGCGCGGTCACCCAGCAGGAGGTGCCGTCCGCCCGCAGCACTTCCAGATCGCACTCATAGCCCATTCCGATGAGCCGGCAGCGCTCGGTCGCTTCGGACAGCTGCGCCCAGCTATCCAGCGTGAAGAAGCGCTGCAGCGCCGAATAGTCCAAAGGCGGCCCATTGCCATCCATGCCGAACAGCCGGTAGATCTCCGCCGACCACTGATGGCGGTCGGTGCGCAAATCCCAGCTCCAGCTGCCCAAGCCAGCCAATTGCTGCGCCAGTTGCAGCTCCGCCTCGCTGACGCGCAAGGCCTCCTCGGCGCGCTTCTGATCGGTGATGTCGCGGGAGATGCCGAACAGGCCGATCAAACGGCCGTCAGGCGCATAGACCGGCCCCTTGGTCACCAGGAATACCATGTCGTCGCCGCTTTGCAGCGTCAGAGACTCTTCCTGGGTCAGCACCCTGCCGGACTGCATGATCGCGCGGTCAATCGCCATCAGCTTGCGAGCGGTATCCTCGGCGAACAGCGCATGGTCATCCCGCCCCAGCACCTCGCGCTCATCCTTGCCCACAAAAGCCAGGCCGGCCTGGTTGACCACCAGATAGCATCCATGCACATCCTTGACGAACACGGCATCCGAAGTGCTGGACACCACCGCGCCCAGCAGCCGGCGGTTCAGCTCCACGCGGAAAAGCGTTTGGCGCAATGCGGCGCCCACCCAGCAGGTCGCCATGCCCGTCAAAACGAGGAACGCCAATTGCAGATGCTGCCCCAAGGACGGCGTGGCATGCGCCCCAAAAACGGGCAAGGCATTGGAAGCCAGCGCAGCCAGCGCGGTAGCCAGCAGGCCGGGCCCCAGACCGCCCAAGCTGGCGCACAGCATGATGGGGAGCATGAACAAAATCAGCATGGACTGCTCGCCGTCTAAGCCGGACAGCATGGCGCGCAGCGCCATGATGCAAACGGTCAACAAGACGGCAAGCAGATAGGCCAAACGGACGGACCCGCGGCTGGGAAGCAAGTCGGCGGACAAGGCCACATGCCAGGCCGGCAGATCCGTTTGATATCCCTGAGCGATTCGCAGCGCCAATAACAACAGCAACAAGCTTACCGCGACAAACAGGCCATCTTTGATGGCAAATGCATGCGCGCCGCCCATCGCACGCATCCACGCGTCGGGCAAAACGAGCCAAACCCAGGCAAACGCGGCATAGGCCACTGTCGCCAGCAAGATGAATCTTGTCCGCGGCTGCACCCGCATCGCGCCCCCCCCTGCCGGCCAAATGGCCCATGGTGTGATTACATCGGGACCGCCCGCCACTGCAAACGCCAAACCGTAGCGAGATACCCTGTCAACGCTTAGAACGCCTCAAATAAAGATATAGCATTGATCGGCCAGGCAACGCCCATCTGAACCGACTTCCGTTTGAATTTGAACTATTCTTTAGCGGTAAAACAATATGTTGCTTGAAGGATCGGGGATGGAGTTTCAGTTCGATCTGGATGATCCGCTGCAGTGCCTGGAGCGGATCTATCTGCAGTTGAATCCCATGGTGGTGGCCTTCCGTCCGCTGATGAACGGCGGCCTGTTCGGCCCTGTCTTCGGCAGCGGCCTGCTGCTGTCCTATCGCGACGAAACCTTCATCATCACTTCGGAAGCCGTGCTGGCGGAAATTTGCGTCGCCTACAATCAGCAGGCATGGGCCTGCTCGGAGCGTCTGAAGTGGCCGCTGCGAGAACTGTGCTGCGCCTGTTCGCCGCACATGGAAATCGGCGCGATCCACATGCCTATGGACTGGCTGGACAAGCAGCCTCAGCCCTCATGCTTCGAACTGAGCGGCGTCGGCTGGGCGGACCCGATGGCCAGCGCTTTCACCCTGCTGCTGGGCTATCCGGTCCCCAGCCGCTCGCCTTCCGCCGATCCGGATTCGGCCATCGGCATCGTGTCCCGCGCCTACCCCAACGGCAACCGCGACTGCGAGACGCTTCACCCGCTGTTCGTCGAATTCGACAGCCGTGACATCCTGAGCCGCCATCCCTTGGACAAGGCTGCCTTGCAGCACCATTATCAGCTTGCCGGCACGCCCGCCATCAGCCTGTACCATTCGTTCCGGGACGACAGCAACCGCCTGACCGCCTACCTGCAAGGCATCGTCACGGAGTGGGACTCGGCCGGCATTGGCGCAGTCACCACCTCCACCATGCTGCTCAACGGCTTTCTCGACAACTACCTGCAGCAGCTGCAGCAAGGCGCCAAGCAGGCCAAGGATAATGTGGCCTCGCTGCTGGCGCGTTTTCGACGCTAAGGCATCGCCGCAGCCACGCCGTCCGCCCGCGGCTCGCCCCGCTCGCGCAAGCCGGCTCGCACGCAGTCGCGCGCGGCGTCGCTCTGGTTCTGGCTCAGCTTGAACTTTCCTTCCAGGCTGTCCACCGTCAACTCTATGCCGACGATTGCCGCCATCATCTTGTCGATATAATCGGCCGGCGCGTCGTCCATCCGCCAGGGCTGGGCGAAAGCGGCTTCGTGCTCGGTCGTCAGATCGCGTAGCAACTGCCGCAGCCATGCCCTGTCGTCCACCGCGCGCAAACGCCCGCGCGCATGCGCCACCATATAGTTCCAGGTCGGCACCACCTTGCCGTGCTCGGCCTTGGCCGGATACCAGCTCGGCGTCACGTAAGCGTCGTCGCCCTGGAAAATGGCCACGGCCTGCGGCTCTCCGCCCAGCTGTTTCCACAAGGGATTGGCACGCGCCACATGGCCGCGCAGAACCAGCGTCTCCTCCCGCCGCACCGCCAGCAAGGGAATATGATTGACCAGCGGACCGTCCTCGCCGTTGATCGCCAGCGCAGCCAATGGACGGGCGCGCATCAAATGGCATAAAGCGTCCGCGTCGCTCGCCTGAAAATGCTTGGGCAGATACATGGGATGATCCTGTCAAATAAGCGCCATTATTCATTTCGTATCATGCCGCGGCAAGCCCGCGCGCTTCACGCTGCGCTACAATAGCGGCGGCCCATCCCCAAACATGAGAAACATGTCGAGAAAACCGCGCGTCCGCTCCGGCAGCGGCGTCACCATGCATGATGTCGCCCGCGCGGCGGGCGTCAGCGCCATTACCGTATCGCGCGCGCTGAACCAGCCGCAGCAGGTTTCGCCGGCCTTGCGCGACAAAGTGATGCAAGCCGTGGACGCGCTGGGTTACGTCCCCAGCCGCTCGGCCAGCACCCTGGCCTCGGCGCGCTCGCGCACGGTGCTGGTGCTGATCCCGTCGCTGGGCAATACGGTGTTTCTGGACACGCTTGCCGGCATCGAAACCGTGTTGGCCGAGGCCGGCTACCAGATGCTGATCGGCAACAGCCATTACGACGCGGATCAAGAGCTGCAACTGCTGCGCGCCTATCTGCAGCACCGGCCGGACGGCGTGCTGCTGACCGGCCTGAGCCACGCCGCGCCGTTCGATGACCTGCTGCGCCGGCATGGGCTGCCGGCGGTATACATGATGGACCTGGCCGACGACGGCCGCTGCTGCGTGGGCTTCTCGCAAGAAGAAGCCGGCGCGGCCATCACCCGCCACCTGCTGGAGCGGGGCAAGCGCCGCATCGGGTTTCTGGGCGCCCAGCTGGATGAGCGGGTGATGAAACGCCTGGCCGGCTATCGCGCCGCCTTGGCCGAGGCCGGTTGCCACGACGCCGGCCTGGAATGGCTGGACCCGGCGCCCTCCAGCATGCAAATGGGCGCCGACATGCTGGACGCCGCCCTGGCGGCGCGGCCGGACTGCGACGCCCTGTTCTGCTGCAACGACGACTTGGCGATAGGCGCGCTGGCGCGCTGCCAACAGCTGGGCATCGCCGTGCCGGCGCGGCTAGCCGTGGCCGGCTTCAACGATCTGCAGCCGGCGGCCTGGTGCACGCCCTCCCTCACCACGGTGGCCACGCCGCGCCGCGAGATCGGCATCCAGGCCGCCCGCGCGCTGCTGGCGATGATAGAAGGCGATGCGCCGCAAGCGCTCCGCCTCGACCTGGGCTTTGCGTTGATGCTGCGCCGCAGCAGCTGAAATCCGCCTCCCGCCGCGGCGCGCCTGATCTGCCGCCGCCTGTTGTGCACCGACTACATTTCTCCCTATCGCAAGTGAAAACTTGATCCAGCTGCTTGTTGCCGCGCTTTTGTTAGCGCTAACATAATTGCCATTCGGCCGATCTGGCATCGGCCATTTCTTCACTCTAATTTGTTAGCGCTAACATGAATACCCGCAATATCGTGGTGATGGGCGTGGCCGGCTGCGGCAAGAGCAGCATAGGCAAACTGCTGGCGGAGGCGCTGGGCGCCCGCTTCATCGAGGGCGACAGCTTCCACCCGCCGGAAAATATCGAACGCATGCGCGCCGGCATTCCGCTGGACGATGCCAGCCGCGCCGGCTGGCTGGCCAATCTGGCCGAACAACTGCGCCAGGCGCGCGCCGATGGCCGCGCCATCGTATTGGCCTGCTCCGCCCTGAAGCGGCGCTACCGCGACGTGCTGCGCCAAGGCGACCCGGAACTGCGCTTCGTCCACCTGGGCGGCGAAGCCGAGCTGATCGCCGCGCGCATGCGCGAACGCAGCGGGCATTTCATGCCGGAGAGCCTGCTGACCAGCCAGTTCGCCGATCTGGAAGCGCCCGGCGCGGACGAGCGCGCCATCGCGGTGGACATCGGCGCGCCGCCGGAAGCCCTGCTGCGGCAAATCCTGGCCACGCTGAAATAACACAACGCAGAAATGAGGAGAACAATATGCACGCCCCGTCACGACAGCAACATCAGGTTCCCGCCCGCCGCTGGCGCATAGGCTGGCTGCTGGGCATCGGCATCCTGGTCAATTATTTCGACCGCATCAGCCTGTCGGTGGCCGCGCCGCAGCTGCAGCAGGAATTCGGCCTGAGCAACGGCGAACTGGGCCTGTTGTTCAGCGCCTTCTTCTGGAGCTACGCGCTGCTGCAAATTCCCACCGGCGTGATCCTGGACCGCTTCGGCACCACCCGCATCGGCCGCCTGGGCGCGCTGCTGTGGGGCGTGGCCGCCACGCTGACCGCCTGCGCCGGCGGCTTCGCCGGCATCTTCGCCGCCCGCGTGCTGCTGGGTATCGCCGAAGCGCCGGGTTTTCCGGTCAGCTCCAAGGCCACCGGCTACTGGTTCCCGCGCCGCGAACGGGCTATGGCCACCGCCATCTTCGACGCCGCGGCCAAGTTCTCCAACGTGATAGGCGTGCCGCTGGTGGCGCTGGCCGTGGTGCATCTGGGCTGGCGCTGGGGCTTCGGCGTGTCGGCCATCCTCAGCGTGCTGTACTTCATCGCTTTTTATCTGATCTACCGCGACCCCAGCGCCGACAAGAAACTCAGCGCGGCAGAGCGCCAGTACATCGTCCAGGGCGGAGCCGCCGAAGAAGGCGTCAGCCAGCAAAGCTCGATGGCGATGCTGGGTTACCTGCTGCGCCAGCGCAAGGTGTGGGGGCTGTCCATCGGCTTTGCCGCCTACGGCTATGTGTTCTACCTGTTCCTGACCTGGCTGCCCGGCTATCTGGTGCAGGCCATGCACATGGATATCCTGAAGTCGGCCTGGTTCTCCGCCATTCCCTGGATGTTCGCCACCTTGTCCGACCTGTTCGTCGGCGGCTGGCTGATAGACAAGCTGATTGCCCGCGGCCACGATGAAACCCGCGTGCGCAAGGCGGTGCTGCTATGCGGCATGACCATGGGCATGGCGGTGTTCGGCGCCACGACCACTACCGACCCATACATCGCCATCATCTGGATCACCATCGCGCTGAGCGGCCTGGCCGCCGCTGCGCCGGTGGGTTGGTCGCTGCCGTCGCTGATCGCGCCGCGCGGCGGCACCGGCACCGTCGGCGGCATCATGAATTTCGCCAACAATATGATGGGCGCCATCGCCCCCATCGTCACCGGCTTCATCGTCGGCGCCACCCACTCTTTCACCAATGCCTTCCTAGTGGCCGGCTGCATGCTGGTGATCGGTATCCTGGCCTTTGTGTTCCTGCTCGGCCCGATCGAGCAGCTGCCCGAGCCCGGCGTCTCCCCGGACTAAGGCAGCCCCTCGGCCCCGGCGCAAGCCGGGGCTTTTTGCGACCCAAGACCATGCACAAAGTATGGGATTTTCAAGCCTCCCAGCGCTGACCAATCGGCCTGTTGCCGTTCTTATGGCCTGGCGGCAAGCTGCGCCCTGCAGTCGACACCCTATACCCGTACTCATCGACAAGGAGCATGGCATGGCACTGTTACCGGATCAGATCGCCTTCTTCCGCACCAAGGACCTGCAAGGAGAGCCCGATTTTTACAAGGTGGGAGACGATATCACCTTCCAATTCGGCGACAACTTCAACGACAAGTACAAGTCGGTGGAAGTCGGCGAAACCGCCAAAGTGCGCTGCTATCAGCACACCAACGCCAGCGGGTTAACGCATGAATATCTGCCGGGCCGGCATCAGAACATCGACGCGCAAATCAGCGGCCTATCCAAATTCCAGGTGCTGGCGCTAGACACCGCCTTCGCGGTAGGCCTGCGGCTGCACGACAAGACCGGCAGCGCGCCGGGCGAGTACACCATGGTCTTCGAGGCTGCAGAAATCGGCCGAGTGGAAGTGCCATCCGGCCTGGGCAACTACGTATTTCTTCCCGCCTCCTCCAGCAGCAACGAAACGACCTGCGCCATCTTTGTCTTTAATCGCGACGGCATATCCGTGGCCAGCGGCGCAGTCTATTTCCGCTGGGACCCGCACACGCTGGAGATACACATCACAGAATACGAGGAAACCTTCCCGGCCAATATGTCCTACCACAAGGACGACCAGACGCGGATCACCTTCTATCTGGACGCCGTCAAATAAGCGTTGACGCAGAACGCGGGCACACGCAAACGCGACAAAGCCCGCCAAAGCGGGCTTTTTTCGCTGAGCATCGCGCGCGTTCAGGCCGTCAAACCAAGCCTCTGCGGCAGCAAGCGCAAGGCTTCGGCATTCGATGGGGAGAACACTTGCTCTGCGGCCGGCTCCCACGGCAGCCAGCGATAGCCCAAATGCTCGCGCGGGGCCAGCGTCACCTGGCAAGGCTCGTCCAACATCAGGCCAAACACGTGCTCGTCGTTATGGGTGACGCCTTCCGGATAGCGGTGCCGCCAATGGGCATAGATTTCATAACGATTGACGATCCGCCAATCGCTGAGTTCGAAGCGCGAGGCGTCTAGCCCGGTTTCCTCCGCCACCTCGCGGCGCGCGGTGTCGATCAGATCCTCGTCGCCCTCGCGGCTGCCGGTGACCGATTGCCAGTAGCCGGGCTTGTCCGCACGCTCCAGCAACAAGACCTGGCCATCGCGGCTATGAATCACCACCAGCACCGAAACCGGCTGCTTGCTGCCCATCTAGATCTTGCCTCCTTGCGCGCCGGGCGCCGCCAGCATGCCGGCAAGCTCCACCGCGGATTTGACGCCCATTTTTTCGAATACCCGCGAGCGATGGACCTCCACCGTCTTCATGCTGATGCACAGCTCCTCGGCGATCTGCTTGTTCAGTTTGCCGGCCAGGATCAGCTGCATCACTTCGCGCTCGCGTTCGGTCAGCAGCGCCAGCGCCGCGGCCACCTTGAGCTGGTAGCCGTGCAGCTGGCGGTTCTGCTCGTCCAGCGCCACCGCCGCCGCCGCGCGTTCTAGTAAATGCACGTCGTCGAAAGGTTTCTCGATGAAATCCAGCGCGCCCAGCTTCAAGGCTGCCACGGCATGCGGCACGTCGCCGTGGGCCGTCAGCATGATCACCGGCGGACAGTAGGGCCAGGCGGCCAGCTTTTCCAGCACCACAATGCCGCTGATGCCGGACAAGCGCAGGTCCAGAACAATGCCATTGTACTCTAAGCCGTTTTCCGCCGCCAGAAAGGCTTCGCCGCTGTCGAAGCCATCCACCTGGTAGCCCTGCCCGTCCAGCAGCCACAGCAAGGATTGCCGCACCGCTTCGTCATCATCGATGATAGCCAGACGCTTTGCGCTCATGATGTCTCCGTGTCAGCCCTGCGCCGGCTTGTCGCCGACGATGCGCACTTCCCGCTGCGGGAAGGGGATTTCGATGTTGTGCTGCTTGAACAGGCGCCAAATGGCGAGATTGATGTCCGACTTCAGGCCCATGAAGCCGTTTTCCGGATCCAGTACCCAGAAGCCCAGCTCCATATTGATGCCGCTATCGGCGAACAAGGTCACAAAGGCGTTCGGCCCCGGCTGCGTCTGCACGCGCGGGTGCACCGCCGCCTGCTTGAGCAGGGACATGGCCAGATCCAGATCGGTGCCGTAGGCCACCTGCACCGGCACGCTGGTCCACAAGCTCTTTTCCGAGTACGACTGATTGACCACCGTATTGGACACCAGCAGGTCGTTCGGAATCAGCGCCTCGCTGCCATCGCCGCCGCGCAGCACCACGTAGCGCGAAGTCATGCGGGTGACGTTGCCCACCCGGTCGCCAACCATCAGGCGGTCGCCGATGCGGATGGAGCGGTCCAGCAGAATGACGAAGCCCGACAGGAAATTCCGGGCGATGTTCTGCAGGCTAAGACCCAGACCGATGGTGAAACCGCCGCCCAGCGCAGCCAGCACGGTCAGATCGATGCCCACTACCGGCAGGGCGACCATCACCGCGATCACCACCAGGATGATGCGCGTCAGCTTGGCGAACACGATGCGCAGATTGGAATCGAGGTGCTTGAGCTTCATGATGCGCGCCTCGATCAGACGGCTGGCCCACAGCGCCACCACCACGATCACCGTCACCCACAGCAGGCCGTTGATGATGGTGAGCATGTCCAGCTTGGTCTTGCCGATGCTGAAGGTCATCGACTCCAGCCAATCCGTCACCGCCACGTCGAAGCCTATGGTCCAGCTGACGAAGCCCAGCCACAGCACGGTGGCCAGCACGTGCTCGGAATGCCGCTCGAAGCGACCGGACGGAAACGCCTGCCGCACCACGGCCGTGCACAGCCGGATCACCGCCAGCCAGAACAGCATGGCGCTGAAAATATGCAGCACCAGCATGGGCGCGTGCTCCAGCCGGCTCCAGGCCAGGCTGGCGGCGATCACCAGCAGCTGCGCGGACACCGGCAGCACCAGCCGGAAGCCCAGATACGGCAGGAACTGCTCGTAGCGCTCGGGCGTGTGCGTGAACCAGCGGCGGTATAGATGGCGGGCGATGAAGACAGCCAGCAGGACGCAGATCGCGCCTATGCCCAGCTCGATCAAGCCATTGGGGGTTTGCAGCGCGTCAAGCAGCGCGAAAAAATCCATTTCCTTGCGGATGAACAACAGCAAAGTCCGACTCCTTGTCAAAACGGCGAACGGGCCGATCGCTCGGCCCGTTCTCGATCAGGCGGAAACCGAATCAGACCGCGCCAGGCGGCCTTCGTTCAATCGCAGCACCCGCTGGGTGCGTCCGGCCAGGTCCAGATCATGGGTGACGATGATCAGGCTGGTGCCCAGCGTGCGGTTCAGCTCCAGCATCAACTCGAACACCTGGCGCGCCGTATTAGCGTCCAGATTGCCGGTCGGCTCGTCGGCCAGCAGGCAGGCCGGTTGCGTGACCAGCGCGCGGGCGATGGCGGCACGTTGCCGCTCACCGCCGGACAACTCGCCCGGCTTGTGCTCCAGCCGCTTGCCCAGCCCCACCCGCTCCAGCATCTGGGCGGCGCGGCGCGCAGCTTCCGTCTTGTCCATCCGGCGGATCAACAGCGGCATCATCACGTTTTCCAGCGCGGAAAATTCCGGCAGCAGGTGATGGAATTGATAGACGAAGCCCAGCGACTCATTGCGCAGCCGGCCGCGCTCGTCCTCGGTCAGCTGGGACAGGTTCTTGCCTAGCACCTCCACCGTGCCGTGGCTGGGCGTATCCAATCCGCCCAGCAGATGCAGCAGCGTGCTCTTGCCGGAGCCGGACGCGCCGACGATGGCCAAGTGTTCACCCTTGGCCACGTCCAGATCGATGCCGGACAGCACATCCAGCGCCAGCTTGCCTTCCTGGTAGCGTTTCCCCAGCTGGCGGCAGCTCAATACTTTACTCATAGCGCAGCGCCTCCGCCGGTTGGGTGCGCGCCGCGCGCCAGCTGGGGTACAGCGTGGCGAACAGCGCCAGCAGCAAGGAAATGATGGTGATGGTGGACACATCGCCCCACTGCACGTCGGACGGCAGGTAGTCGATCATGTAGACGTCGCTGGACAGTATCTTGGCCCCGATGATGCGTTCGATCACCGGCACGATCACATCCAGATTCAGCGCGACGACCACGCCGCTGACCGCGCCCGCCAGCGTGCCCAGCACGCCGGCCACCGCGCCCTGGATCATGAAAATCTTCATGATGCTGCCCGGCGATGCCCCCAGCGTGCGCAGGATGGCGATGTCGGCCTGCTTGTCGGTCACCACCATCACCAGCGTGGAGACCAGGTTGAAGGCCGCCACCGCGACGATAAGCGTCAGGATGATGGTCATCATCCGCTTCTCGATCTGCACCGCGCGGAAGTAATTGGCATTGGTATCGGTCCAGTCCGTCACCATCAGCTGCGGCAACTGCGGGCGCAGGCTTTCCTTCAATTGCGGCGCCAAGAGCGGATCGTCCAGCTTCAGCCGCACGCCGCTGACCGTATCGCCCATGCGTTCCAGCACTTGGGCGTCGCGCAGATTGACCATGGCCAGCGAGGAATCGAACTCGAACATGTCCACCTTGAAAAGGCCCACCACGGTGAACTGCTTGGAGCGCGGAATCATGCCGGCCGGCGTAATATTGCCCTGCGGCGTCATCAGCGTGACCTTGTCGCCGACGCCCACGCCCAGCTGGCGCGCCAGCTCCACGCCCAAGGCCATGCCGAAGCTGCCCGGCTGCAGATTGTCCAGCTTGCCGGCCACCATGTGGCGGCCCACGTCCACCACCTGATTTTCCAGCTTGGGCTCGACGCCGCGCACCAGGCCGCCGCGCACATTGCCGTAGGCGACGAACAGGCCCTGGCTGCTGACAAAAGGCGCCGCCGCCACGACATGCGGCTGCTTGACCAGCATGTCGCGCGCGCCCTGCCAGTTGGGCAGCCGGCCATCATAGCCGCTCACTTCCAAATGCGAGGCCACGCTGAGGATGCGGCCGCGGATTTCCTTCTGGAACCCGTTCATCACCGACAGCACAATGATCAGCGCTGCCACCCCGAGGGCGATGCCGACGATGGAAATCAGCGAAATGAAGGAAATAAACCCGTTGCGGCGCTTGGCGCGCAAATAGCGCAGCCCGATAAAGGCTTCAAATGGCATTGTCAGGCGTCTCGCTCGGAACGGTAGGGATTGTCCAGGCTCTGCATCATCGCCACCAGGAAGTCGCGCACCTGCCGCTCGTCGCACCCCATCAGCACGGCATCCTCGAAAGCGTCCTGCGCCAGCTGGGCGATCTCTTCCAGATTCTCGCGCATCACTTTCAGCTTCTCGACGCAGGCCACCACATTGCCTTCCGGGTCCTTCCAGACCGGTATTTCAATCTTCAAAGTCATTTTCGTTCCTGAAAACAAGATGCCCGCAAGCTGCGGGCATCAGGCTAGACCCTTGGGTTCAGCGCTTGTGCTTCTTCTTGGCGGCATGCGAGGCCTTGGCCGCCTTTTTGCCGCGCGCCGGCTCGGCCGCCTTGCACTTCTTGCCCTTGCGGCATTTGACTTGCGACTCGGCTTTCTTGGCGCCGCCCTTCACGCTGACGTCATCAGACGTATCGGCCGCCTGGTAGGCGGTGCTACGATTGACCCTGCGCGCTCCATTGTAACGCGCGCTCCAGTAACTCTGTGACAGATTGGCCACTTCAATGTTCTTGCCGGTGCGCGGCGCATGGATGAATTTGTTATTGCCCATGTAAATGCCGACATGGGAATAATTGAAGCCTCGGGTGTTGAAGAACACCAGATCCCCTGGCACCAGTTCGCCGCGGCCGACGGACTTGCCCACCTTGGCCATTTCGGCGGCGGTGCGCGGCAGGTTGACGCGCAGCGACTTCTGGAACACGTAACGGATAAAGCCGCTGCAGTCCAGGCCGTCATCCGGCGTGTTGCCGCCGAAGCGGTAGGCCACGCCCAGGAGACTCATCGCTTGCAAAAGCAGATCACCCACCGCATCCTCTTGCGGAGCGGCGTACTTGGAGATGGGATCGTCCGGTTTGTCGGCCGCCGAGCTGTCGGCTGCCGTTTTGCCATCGACCGGGGGCTTGTCCGGCGCGGCCTTGTCTGGCGCAGCCTGGGCGAAAACCATAAAGCCCGCCAGCGCCAGCGCTGATAAGCGGAGTTGCAATTTCATAGGCCGCACTCTATCGGACGGGACCGGTAGTGTAAAGCCAAGCGGAACGGCGAAAAGCACATGATTCGGGAAACCTTGATTGCAATGCGGGACTTACCGCGACTAAGAGAAATCAGCGGAATTTTGATCCGTCATGGCCTGGGAGAGTTCGCGCAGCGGCTGAAACTGCCCCGCGCCATGGAAAAAGCCGGCGAGTGGCTGAATCTGGGCCTGCCGGACGGCGAATCCGGCCAGCCGACGGCGGTGCGGGTGCGGCTGGCCTTTGAAGAGCTGGGCCCCACCTTCATCAAGCTGGGCCAGATCCTGTCCACCCGCGTCGACGTGTTCCCGCCGGACTGGATAGACGAATTCGAGAAACTGCAAAACCGCGTGCCGCCCTTGCCGCCGGCCGCCGTAGAGCGCCTGGTGCGTGACGCGCTGGGAGACTCGCCCGAGGCGCTGTTCGCCGAATTCGACATGCGGCCGATCGGCTCCGCCTCCATCGCCCAAGTGCACCGCGCCAGGCTGCATGACGGCAGCGAGGTGGCGGTCAAGCTGCGCCGCCCCGGCATCGCGGAAAAAGTGGAGGCCGACCTGCGCATCCTGGCTCACCTGGCCCACCTGCTGGAACTGGAATTTCCGGAACTGCGCCGCTACCAGCCGTCCGGCATCGTCGCCCAGTTCTCGCGCTCTCTGCGGCGCGAGCTGGACCTCGCCATTGAAGCGCGCAATATGGAGCGCTTCGGCAAGGACTTCGCCGACGACCCATGGGTGGAAGTGCCGCGCGTGCACTGGCAATACACCAATGCCGCGGTCAACGTGCAAAGCTACGTCGACGGCATCCCCGCCAGCGACCTGACTCGCCTGGAAAGCAGCGGCCTGGACGCGGTGCTGCTGGCGCAACGCGGCGCCGACGCGGTGTTGAAGATGATTCTGGTCAACGGCTTCTTCCATGCCGACCCCCACCCCGGCAATGTGTTCTTCCTGGCCGATCACCGCATCGCCTTCATCGATTTCGGCATGGTGGGCCGCATCAGCCATGTGCGGCGCGACGAAATCGTCGATCTATTGTCGGCCGTGGCCGAACACAACGAGCACGGCATCATCGACGTGCTGATCGAGTGGACCGGCAACACGCCGGTGGACATGCAGAAATTCGCCGACGAAGTCAGCGAATTCATGTTCCAGTACGAACATGTGCCGCTGAAAGGCCTGAACATCAGCCAGCTGATCGGCGACATCATGACGCTGATCCGCAACCACGGCATCGTGCTGCCGCCGGACATGGCCATGTTGTTCAAGGCGCTGATCACGCTGGAAGGGCTGGGCCGGCAACTGAACCCGGATTTCCAGCTGGTGGCCCACATCACCCCCTTCGTCAAAGAGCTGATCGTCGCGCGCTACCACCCGGCGGCGCTGCTGAAGCGCGGCCGGCAGTCCTTGTCCGAGGGGCTGGAAATGATCACCGGCCTGCCGCGCGACCTGGTGCGGGTGGGCCGAGACATGCGTCACGGCAAGTTCCGCGTCAACCTGGACCTGCAGAGGCTGGACAGCTTCGGCAAGCAGCTGGACCGCAGCAGCAACCGGCTGACCATGGGCATCGTCACCGGCTGCCTGATCATAGGCTCGTCCATCGTGATGACGGTGAACGCCGGGCCCAAGCTGTTCGGCCTGCCGTTCTTCGGCTTCTTCGGCTTCATGCTGGCGCTGCTCAACAGCGTGTGGCTGGTCTGGTCGATCTGGCGCTCCGGCAAGGATTTATAAGCTCGCCAGCACCGCCTGAGACGGCAGGCAATACGCAATCGCCACAGCATCAAGTTGCGCCGGGCGGCGTCGATACAGGGGCATTCCCGCCTTGATCGGACTCGCGCCATGCGTATTGCCTCCGTAGATGCCAAGCTCGGCAGCAGCTTCACGCAAACCCAATCGCTGGACATCCGGCAAAGCGTGACCGTGACGCAGCAAACTGCGCAGCCTGCCCCGCAGGATAACGTCCAGCTGAGCAGCCAGGGCGTGCAGAGCCTCATGGCTTTGGCGCTGCAAAACGACATCAGCGG
Organism: Chromobacterium sinusclupearum; assembly: GCF_002902845.1. Lineage (GTDB taxonomy): Bacteria > Pseudomonadota > Gammaproteobacteria > Burkholderiales > Chromobacteriaceae > Chromobacterium > Chromobacterium sinusclupearum. Next base: position 40,097 of record NZ_PPTF01000060.1, on the reverse strand, counting down.
CTTGCTCAGCCTGATCAAGGCGATTGTCGAAAAAGCGTTCGGCATCCACATTTGGCTCTGGGACAACAAGTCGCAGCCCGCTACCGGCCAAGCGCCGAGCGCGCCTGCCTCGCCGCCGCCGCAAGTCGACGCTGAGCAAAGCGTTGACTACCAGGACAAACAGCAGCTGCAATTCTCCGCCAACGGCCAGGTCACCACGCAGGACGGCAAGCAATTCCAGTTCTCGCTGAACCTGTCGATGCAGAGCCTTTACCAGTACCACAGCAGCGCCGGCAGCCTGAACGGCGGCCAGCCGCACGACCCGCTGATGATCTCGCTGGGCGCCGACGCCGGCCGCTTCAGCGGCGCCACGGCGAGCTTCGACCTGCAGAACAACGGCCAGATGACCCAGCTCCCCTTCCCCACCGATGGCGGCTGGCTGGTACTGGACAAAAATGGCAGCGGCAAGGTAGGCAACGGCAGCGAGCTGTTCGGCCCGCAATCCGGCAATGGCTTCGCCGACCTGGCCAAATATGATGTCAATCACGATGGCGTGATCGATGAGTCCGACCCCGTGTATGCGCAATTGAGAATCTGGACCGGACTATGCGCAATTGAGAATCTGGACCGGACGCGGCAGCGACGGCAAAGACCAGCTGGAAACCCTGCAACAGGCGCATATCGGCGCCATTTTGCTGCCCAGCGTCCAGGCGCCGTTGACCATGCGCCAGGACAGCGCCAGCATCGCCCCAACCGCACAGATGGAAAGCGCCGGCGTTTATCTGAAGGACGACGGCCAGGCCGGCATGATCAGCCAGGTGGACGTCTACGGCTGATCCGGCCGGCTGACGATATCAGCCATGAACCACTTGCGCGACAGCGCCAACAAGGCGCCGTCGCGCTGCAGATGTCCGATAGCGCGATTGACCCGCATCAGCAGCTGCGGATTGTCCTTGCGCATCACCACGCAGGCATCCTCCCGCGCCAGCATCCTCCCCGCGGCCACCAAGTCGCCCCGCGTCTTCAGCATCAGATTCAGCGCCGCCAGCCGATTGATCACGATGGCATCCACCTCGCCTCGGCGCAAGCCGTCGTATTTGGTTAAATCGTCGTGGTACAGATGGACATGGGCCTGCGGCGCATTGGAGCGCAGCCACTGTTCATAGTTGGTCTCGGCCCCGACGCCGACGTGCGCGCCGGCCAGATCCGCCGCGCTGTGGAAACGCGCCGCGTCGGCCTTGCGCACCACCATCTGCAAACCGCTATAGGTATAGGGGATGGAAAAATCAAAACGGCGCTGACGCTCGGTGGTCGCCACCACCTGGTTTAGCACCACATCCACCCGGCGGGCCGACAGGCTGCTCAGCATATGGGTCCAGGCAATGGTATGGAAATGCGCCTGGACACCGAGTTGCTTCGCCAGCTCGCGGCCGAAATCCACTTCGAAACCCTGCAACTCGGCCCCGGCCGCGGCGCGAAAACTATAAGGCGGAAACGTTCCCTCCAGGCCTATCTCCAGCACGCCTTTGCGTTGAACCTGCGCCAACTGATCCGCCCTTGCGGTCGACAGCAATAGCGGCAGAACCATAGCCAAGATACCCAGCAGCCTAGACTTCATGATGCTCCTTCCCGCCGATCCACCCATCCATGCGTTCAATCTTTACAACATAGGCGCAATGCGTGGCGGCCGCCATCACGGGACGAAACATGCTGAAAGTACAGGTTGACGCTGGAAATGATAATTATTATCATTCTCAAAAATCACTAAAGGAGATCGTGCCATGAACGCCATGCTGGTTGGAGCCGACACGCTGGGCAACATCCCCGACGTGCTGCAGAGCTACGGCATTACCATCAACCGCCACCTGAGCGGCCGCAACAGCTCGCACCAGCGCAAGGTGGACCGGCTGCCCGCCGGCACCGAGCTGCTGATCCTGTTCACCGACTTCCTGGGCCACAATGTGATGCGCCACTTCCGCGAACTGGCCGCTGAGCAACAAATCCGCTTCATCGCCTGTCGCCGTTCGGTCTGCGCGCTGAAACAATCGCTGAGCGGCGCCGGCATGTGCGAAAACCCCTGCGCCGCCTGCCCGCAGCGCGCCAGTGAAAAGGCCGGCAAGCGCAAACGCTAGCCAGCCGGCAGCAGGGCCACCCTCAGGCCCTGAGTGGCACGGCGCGACAAACGGCGGGCATACCGCGGCCCGCCCATGGCGGCCTACGCCATCCGCGCCAATGCCGCGCCAAGCATGATGCGCATCAGCAGCCGCTATACCTTGAAGCGCGATACGGTGGCGCGCAGCTCGGCCGCCAGCGCGTTGAGACGCTGCGCCGCAGTCGAGGTCGTGTCCGCCACGTTACTGCCCTCTTCGGAAACCTGCGCGATTCGTTCCAGCTGCTGCGCAATTTCAGTGCTGGCGTCCGCCTGCTCGCCGATCCCAGAGGCGATCTCGCCGACCAAGGCGACAGCCTCGGCGGCGCGCTGGCTGATCTGGGTGATGGTTTCTCCGGCCTGATTAGCCGATTGTTCGCAGCCCCGCACCTCGCCGACCACCTCATTCATATGCCGCACCGCGTTCAACGCCTCCTGCTGCATCGCCTGGATCATGCCATTGATCTCCAGCGTCGCCGCTGCCGTCCGCTCTGCCAGCATGCGCACCTCGTCCGCCACCACCGCGAAGCCACGTCCCATTTCGCCGGCCCGCGCGGCCTCTATCGACGCATTCAGCGCCAAAAGATTGGTTTGTTCCGCTACACCTTTGATGACCTCAGTCACGCTGCCTATCGCCGCAACCTGGTCGCGCAGCTTTTCCACGGTGCCGGCCGCGTCGCTGACGGTTTCAACCGAGGACTGGATCTGCGCCACGGTTTTGAGGATCACTTGCTCGCCGGACGCCGCCAAATGCCCAGAGTCGCTGCTGAGCCGGCTGGCCTCCTGTGCGCGGTCGCGCACATGGGCGATGCTGACCGTCAGTTGCTCCACCGAGGCCGCCATGCTGGAGCAGGCCTGTGACGATGTCGCGGCGCTGACCGCCAGCTCGTCGGCGGTTTCTCGCATGCCGCGCGCCGAGTCCGCCACCCCGCTCACTGCACCGCCACCTCGCTGAAACTGCGCTGCAGCGTCTGCAGCAAGGAATCCAGCGCTTGCAGCGCATCCGCGATCTCGTCATGCCCCGCCGGCTCGGTGCGGCGGGTGAAATCGAGTTCGCGCGCCACTTGCGCAAGCGCATCCCGAGCCCCGTTCAAAGGCACGGTGATTGAGCGCTGCAGAACATAGCCGGCGCCCAACAACACCAGCACGCCGACGACGATCACAGCGATCATCTGTCCCCACGCGGCCTTGTAATCTTGCTCCGCCGCCAGCCGCTCTGCCCGCGCGTCTTCGCGGCTGGCTTTGACCATATCTTCCACCAACGTGCCCATCGAACCGGCCGCGCCATTGATCTTGGGGTTGTACACCGGAGGGGGATGATCCGGATCGGCCTTGGAGGCGGCCAGCAAGGGGGAGACGGCGTCAATGTATTCGGCCAGCCGGGACTGGAACTGCTCGCCCTTCTGCTGCAATTCGGCCTGCAACGGCAACTGATGATAGGCGGCCAGCAAGCTGTCCAGGTTCTCCCTATGCTTTCGCACCTGCTGCTCCGCCGCCTGCTTGACCGCCGGATCGCGGCTGGCGATATGGCGCACCGTCTCCAGCCTCATGCCTGTCAGCTCTGCGCTGAGGCTGCGCGAGATGTCCACCTCGGCCAGCGACACCTCGTCCAATTTGCGCAATTGCAGCTGCACAGCCTGCAGGCGCGACAGGCTGATCGCGCCCAGCAGCACAAAAGCGACAATGGAAAGAACGATCAACACGGCAATCCGCCGCCCCACCGTCAAACGCAGTGCCATAGCCGGCTCCCAGCGATCATGAATATCAATACAGTGTAGATCAGGTCGAAGCCGCCCAGACCTCAACCGTACGCCGGGCAAACCAGATATCATGTGCATCCTGTCCGTCGCGCATCGACTCCACCCAAGCACCATGACCAGACACCTGCCACGCGCCATCCAGCACATCCTGTTCAATCTTCGCGGCGGCTTCCTGGTGCGCCCGCTGATCATTTCGCTGGCGCTGGGCTTTGTCGGCGGCTGCTTGTCCTGGCTGGAAGAAACGCATCCGGCGCTTGGCGCCTGGCTGCCGCAGATTCTGTTCCCGTCGCGCAGCGACCCTCAGGTGGCCCAGGTGATTCTGTCCGCCATCGCCACCTCCATCATGACCGTGGTGTCCATCGTATTCGCCATTCTGCTGATGTCGCTGACGCTGGCGTCCATGCAGTTCTCGCCCAGAATCATCGTCAGCTTCTCCCGCGACAAGGTCACGCAGCGGACGCTGGGCATCTTCCTCGGCACGTTCGCCTACTGCATCGCCGCCTTGCCGGCTGCCCGAATCAAGCCCTACGCTTTCAGCCCGGTGCTGACGGTATTCGGCGCCATGTTGCTGGCGGTGGCTTGCGTGATCGGCCTGCTGTTCTTCATCCATCACATCTCGCGCGCCATCAGCGTCAACTACATCGTCGACCGCATCGCCGCGGAGACCGAACAGGCAATCCAGGAGCAGATGCCGGCGCCGCATGAGGACCGGTTGTGGCCGGCCGGCGCGGCTCCCAACGCCGTCCAGCCGGATGCGCCCATCCTCAACCGGACGGCGGGCTATGTCCGCTTCATTGATACCCGCAAGCTGGTGCAACTGGCCAAGACGCATCAACTGAAACTGCGCGTCACACGCCGCGTCGGCCAATTTGCGCCGGCCGGCATCCCGCTGCTGCTGGCCTCGCGCGAGGAAAGGCTTACCCCCAGGCTGCGCCAGGCCATGCTGTCCGCGATCGACATCGGACCCAGCCGCACCCTGCAACAGGATGTGGAATTCGGCGTGCTGCAGATCGTCGATATCGCGCTGAAAGCCATCTCGCCGGCGGTCAACGACCCCACCACCGCGATTGCCTGCGTCGATCAGCTCAGCCGCATCCTGTGCCTGTACGCGCAGCGCAATGCTCCGCAACAGCACTATTACGACCCGCCAGGAGTGGTGCGCGTCACCATCCCGGCCATGGATTTCGACGCGCTGCTGGAATCGGCCTTCGAACAGATCCGCCATTACGCGCGCGGCGACATGGCAGTCAGCCTGCGCCTCTTGGCGGCGCTGACCGATATCGCCACCGTCGCCCACAGCGCGGCCTTCCGCCAATCGCTGCGGACGCTGGGCCAGCGCGCCGTCGACAGCTGCCGCGGCCATCTCGACGAGCAGGCCATGAGCCGGATGCGCGGGCGGCTGGATACGCTGCAGACGCTGACGACGTGACCAGGGGCGGCATCCCAGCCCCACACTCGCGCCGCGGTCCCAGCCATGCCGTTCACACCCAAACCGGAATACACCATGGAAATCCTGTCCCAACCCTATCAGGCCTTGCCGCAGGCACTGCGTCGCGAATGCGCCGTCATGCTGCACCAGGCCTACCAGTGCCCGGGGGAGCCGGACCCTGACGACGCGCTGCACAAGCCGGAATATCACGCGCAAGCATTCTGTCTGCTGCAGCATGGCCATCCCGTCGCTTACGCCGCAGTAGTGGGCTTGACCGTCAGCCATGGCGGGCAGGCTTTTGCCCTGGCCGCCCTCAGTTGCGTCGCGACTCACCCTGGCCATCGGCGGCAAGGCCTGGGCGAGCGCGTTGTCGCAGCGGCCTCCGCCTGGCTGAGAGAATGCGGAAACTATGACATCGCAGCCTTCACCTGCGATGCCGAGCTGGCGCCGTTTTACGCGCTGGCGGCGGGTTGGAGAACGGTTGACGATGTGGTGCTGCTTGCCCACTCGGGAAACCATGCCTTGCGCAGCGATCGACTTGGCAAGACAGTGATGCTGGAGCTGCTGTCAGCACGGGCGCAATCCGCCGCAGCGGCGTTTCGCTCAACCACGATTAATCTGGGCTTGCCTGAGGGTGAATTCATCTGAGCGGGACGCGGGATGCTGGAGGGCAATCAGGGCGTCGTTGTTCCATGTGGCGGAAAGGACAACACTGCGGAGCGAGAAGTTGCGGCAATATGCAAAAAGAGTAAAATGCCTGCCTATAAATTTTCGTTTACGCAGGACTTCCATCATGAAAACCGGCAACGCCGACCCCGACGGTCCCAGTTCGAACTCTCTCTTGCAATATTGGCTGCATAAACTGAATCATTCCCGGCTCCGCATGGACGACAAGCTCCATTCCGAGCCGATTCAGGAAGAAATCCTGCTGAATCTGATGGTCATCTGCTGCATCATACTATTGGCCTTGTTCACCTACCTGCATCGCTGAATCTCCGGCCCGCTTCCGCGGGCCTTGTCGTTTCCCGCACACGGCACGCGACAATTTCCTCTGTCCGAATTATGCTGTCGACAGCATGTCTGCATACTTCAATCGACTAACAAAGGAACCGACGATGAAACTGTCCGCACTGACCCTGTGTTGCGCTCTCGGACTGGGCTTGAGCCTGCCCGCCTGGTCCGCCGGCGAAGCAGCGAACTCGGAAAACCTGTTCACCGTTCCGCTCAGCGCCTTCCAGCAAAGCAAAAGCAACCCGGATCAGCGTGTCTATCTGAAGCCGGGCGTCGATCTGAAAGCCTACAACGCCGTTTTGCTGGAGCCATTGCTGTTCATGCGCCAAGCCAAGGATGGCAACTGGGAGCTGCTGCAATCAGGCGATGAGAACGCGATTGCCGCTTATTTCCATCAACGGATGCAGGCCGAGCTGACATCGGCCGGCGTCGCGATGACGCAGCAAGCCGCGCCCGGCGTCGCCCGCTTGCGCGTGGCGGTCACCGCCGTCTCCCAAGACCGGCCAGGAGTGGATGCCGTGGACTTGCTGCCGATCAAGGCAGTGTTCAACCTGGCGCGGCTCGCCACCGGCAAAGAGCCTTATCTGCTGAAGATAGGCAGCATGGCGCAGCTGGAAGATGCTCAGGATGGCACCCTGCTGGCGGGCACGGTCAACCTGCGGCAGAACAAAAAGAGCAAGACCAAGGAAGAACAGATGACGCTGGATCTGATCAAGCCGCTGATCGACCAATGGTGCAAAGACAGCGCCCGCCAGCTGGCCGCTCACCTGGGCAAGACTTCCTGATAGTCAAAACGCTTTGCGCATGAATACGCTGTACGGGTCCTCGCGGTAGGACCCGAACGGCGCGCAAAAGCCATAACCGGCGCGCTGGTACAAGGCGATGGCCTCGTGCTGGTGGATGCCGGTCTCCAGCATCATGGCGGCGCAGCCTCGCGCCTGCGCCTGCCGCTCCAGAAACGCCAGCACGCTGCGCGCGGCGCCGCGCCGCCGGCATTGCGGCCGCACGAACATCCGCTTCAATTCGCCATATTCCGCCGCGCACCAAACTGCGCCGCACCCCACCGCCGCGCCGGTTTCATCGCGCGCCACCGCAAACGCCACTTCCGGCCGCAGCAAGGCCTCCACATCGACGCCGTGATGGCTTTCCGCGGGGTATAAGGGCTTCTGATAGGCATCGAGTTCGTCTATCAATGCCATCACCTCGGGCTGATCCGGCCGCTCCAGCGCGATACTCAGGCTCTGGCGGGAGGATGGCGCTTGCCCAGCCAACGCCTGAACTGTTCGCTCCAGCGCATCGATATCCGCCACGCGCGCCTTGATTTCAACATTGCTCGCCATCTTGTCATTTCCTTATGGGTTCCCTTCCCACTCAAGCAAGGAATTTGCATTCAATCGCCATGCGCTGGCAAGAGGGAAGATTACCCTGATAAAGAAAAGAACCCTGGCAAGCAGGGCTCTTTATCTTTGTGGCGACGGCATTCTACTTGTAGCCACGCCTCGATGGGCTGGTCTTCCTAGACCTCCCAGTATTCCTTTTCCCTGCCCTGCGAGCCGGGATTGAGCTGTTCGCGCAGGACGCGCAGTTTTTCCGGTTCGCCGCGCACGCGGAACCAGCTGCCCTCGTCCTCGGTGCGTTCTTCCAGCACCTGGCAGTGGCTGTAGATTTCGCCGCGCAATTGCTGCGCCGACCACGGCAGCAACAGCTCCTCCTCCACCAGATCCTGCTGGAAGAAGGAGACGATGGCGGCGCGCAGGCTGGCCACTTCTTCCGGCCTGCGGGCGCTCATTACCACGCAGCCTGGGTAGCGCGTCTGCAGCTCCGCCGTCCAGGCGGCCTGCTCGGCCTCATCGCCGACATGGTCTATCTTGTTGAACACGCGGATGCGCGGCACCTCATCGGCGCCGATTTCCTGAAGCACCGCGTCGGTCACTTCCAGCTGGCGCTGGAAGCCGGGGTCGCTGGCGTCGATCACGTGCAAGAGCAGCGACGCGTCCAGCGCCTCTTCCAGCGTGGACTTGAACGAGGCCACCAGGCCGTGCGGCAGGTTCTTGATGAAGCCGACGGTATCGCTGACCAGCACGCGCGGCACGCTTTCCGGGTACAGCGCGCGCACCGTGGTGTCCAGCGTGGCGAACAGCTTGTTGGCCACCAACACCTCGCTGCCGGTCATCGCCCGCATCAAGGTGGATTTGCCGGCATTGGTGTAACCGACCAGCGATACCCCGCCCAGGCCGATGCCCTGCCGCTCCAGCCGGCGCGCGCGCTGGGTCTTGCGCTCCAGTTCCATGGCGATGATTTCGCGCTGCAGCTCGGCGATGCGGTCGCGCACCTTGCGGCGGTCCAGCTCGGTATGGGATTCGCCGGCGCCGCGTCCGCCCATGCCGCTGCGCTGCCGGCCTTGCGGGCCGGCCAGCTTGGCCGCTTCGCGCAGCCGCGGCGCCATATAACCGAGACGGGCGATTTCCACTTGGGCGCGTGCCGCGCGCGAGCGGGCGTTGCGATGGAAAATCTCCAGGATGACCATGGTGCGGTCCATCACTTCGCAGCCGACCGCCAATTCCAGATTGCGCGCCTGCGACGGCGAGATTTCGTGGTCCACCAGCAACGCGTCGATCTCGACCGCGCTGGCGTCCCATTCTTGCGCATCGTCTTCCAGCTCGTCCGCGCGGATGCCGCGCTTGACGAACTGGCTGATCTCTTCCAGCTTGCCCACGCCCATATAGGCGGTGCGATCGAAACTGCTGCGCTTCTGCACAAAGGTCTGCACCACCTGGAAACCCAGCGTCTTGGCCAGCTCGCTCAATTCGGTGAGCGAGGCTTCGAACTCGACATCGCTGACTTCCGGCAGCTGCACCGAGGCGACGATGGCGTAACGGGGCTTCTCTTTGACTTCTGTTTGCATGGGCAGATGGCTTTATTTAGGTAACGAACCCGGATATTACTCGCAAATGACGCTTCACGCTGACAAGTTGAGCCTCATTGCTTGACCTCGCGGCCGGCGCGGCCGATACTCCTGCCGCTTCAGGCCACAAGCCCCCACTTTATCTATAGTTGTCTTCATTCATGCCATTCACCGCCCTGGGCCTGCAGCCCGATCTGGCCCAGTCCGCGCTCAAGCAAGGCTATGCCCAGCCCACCGCCATCCAAAGCGCCGCCCTCCCCGCCATTTTGCAAGGCCGCGACGTGCTGGCCACCGCGCAGACCGGCTCCGGCAAAACCGCGGCCTTCTGCCTGCCGCTGCTGCAGCAATGGCTGGCCAGCCCGCGCGCCATGCTGCGCCAACCTCGGGCGTTGATTCTGCTGCCCACCCGCGAACTGGCGGCGCAGGTCGGCGGCATTCTGCGCGATCTGGCTCAGGCCCTGCCGCGCAGCCTGAAAGTCGCCGTGGTTTACGGCGGCGTGTCTATCAAGCCGCAGATGATGGCCCTGCGCGGCGGTGCCGACATCGTAGTGGCCACCCCCGGCCGCCTGCTGGACCTGCTCGCGCACAACGCGCTGCGGCTATCCTCCGTCAACACCTTGGTGCTGGACGAAGCGGACCGTCTGCTCGATCTGGGCTTCGCTGACGAGCTGGGCAGCCTGCTGGCCCGGCTGCCGCAGACGCGGCAGAGCCTGATGTTCTCCGCCACCTTCCCGCCCGCCGTGCGCGCCTTGGCGGAACAGCTGTTGAGCCAACCGCTGCGCATTGACATCGAGCAGACGGCCGCCACCGCGCCGGACATCCGCCAGCGCGCCATCGAGGTGGACACCGCGCGGCGCACCATGCTGCTGCGCCATCTGCTGGCGACAAATGACTGGAATCGGGTCTTGGTATTCGTCGCCAGCCGCCAGGCGGCGGACAGAGTGGCGGACAAGCTGCAACGCGCCGGCGTGAGGGCCGCCGCCCTGCACGGCGACTGTAGCCAGAGCCAGCGCGGCCAGGTGCTGGCCGATCTCAAGACCGGCCAGCTGCGGGTGCTGGTCGCCACCGACGTGGCGGCGCGCGGCATCGACATCGCCAGGCTGCCGCTGGTGGTCAACTACGACCTGCCGCGCTCGCCGGTAGACTACACCCACCGCATCGGCCGCACCGGCCGCGCCGGCGCTAGCGGCGAGGCCATCAGCTTTATCAGCGCCGACTGCGCCGCCCATTTCCGCTTGATAGAAAAGCGCCAGCAACTATGCTTGACGCGCGAGCGGATCGCCGGCTTCGAGCCAAGCGAGACCATGCTGCCGGCCGTCTCTCTGGTGGACCCGGACGGCAACGGCGGCATCAAGGGCAAACGCAAGAGCAAGAAGGACAAATTGCGGGAGGCCGCAGCCCAGCAAACGTCAACAACCGCTGGGGACATCACCACCGCGAAACCATAAAACAAACCCCGCCGAGAAACCCGGCGGGGTTTTTGTCAGGTCAAGCCGGACAGGTTTACAGCACTTCGATGATGCCGGCGGCGCCCATGCCGGTGCCGATGCACATCGTCACCATGCCGTGGCCCTTCATGCCGGCGTCGCGCATGCCGTGGATCAGGGTTGCGGTGCGGATCGCGCCGGTCGCGCCCAGCGGGTGGCCCAGAGCGATGGCGCCGCCATGCGGGTTCACCTTGGACGTATCCAGGTTCAGATCGCGAATCACCGCCAACGCCTGCGCGGCGAAGGCTTCGTTCAGCTCGATCCATTTCAGGTCGTCCTGCTTCAGTCCTGCCTGAGCCAGCGCGGCCGGGATGGCTTCCTTCGGACCGATACCCATGATTTCCGGCGGCACGCCCTTGACCGAGAAGGTCACGTAGCGGGCCAGCGGCACCAGGTTGAATTCCTTCAGCACGCGTTCGGACACCAGGATCACCGCGCCGGCGCCGTCGGACATCTGCGAGGAGTTGCCGGCCGTGACGGAGCCCTTGGCGTCGAACACGGTCTTCAGCTTGGCCAGGCCTTCCAGCGTGGTTTCGCGGCGCGGGCCTTCATCGGTGTCCAGCACGCGCTTCTTGACGATCACTTCGCCGGTTTCCAGATTCGGCGTGCGGTAGGTCACTTCCAGCGGGGTGATTTCGTTCTTGAACTTGCCGCCATCGATGGCAGCCAGCGCGCGACGGTGCGATTCCACCGCGAACGCGTCCTGATCCTCGCGCGACACGCCCCACTGCTGCGCCACTTTTTCAGCGGTCAGGCCCATGCCGTAGGCGATGCCGTAGTTCTCGTCCTTGGCGAAGATTTCCGGGTTCAGCGACACCTTGTTGCCCATCATCGGCACCAGAGACATCGATTCCGAACCGGCCGCGATCACCACGTCGGCTTCGCCCAGGCGGATGCGGTCGGCCGCCATCTGCACGGCGTTGATGCCGGACGAGCAGTAGCGGTTGATGGTGATGCCGCCCACGGTGTTGGGCAGGCCGGCCAGCAGCACGCCGATGCGCGCCATGTTCAGGCCCTGCTCCGCTTCCGGGAAGGCGCAACCGACCACGCAGTCGGAAATCAGTTTCGGGTCCAGGTTCGGCACCTGGGCCAGCGCGCCGGTGATCACATGCGCCAGCATGTCGTCCGGACGCACATTGCGCATCATGCCGCGCGGCGCCTTGCCCACCGGGGTGCGGGTGGCGGCGACGATGTAAGCTTCTTGTACTTGTTTGCTCATTTTCGATTCTCCTGTCGGCCGGCTGATCCAAGCGGTAGAAATCAACCGACCTATCATCTGGCTATTGGCCGTGCTTGCGGGAGGATTCGCAGTGAGCGGGCCGAGGTCAAGGCGAGACGCGCAGCCGTACAAGTGGTACGGCGAGCATCACAGCCTTGAGATCGGCACGCGCAGCAGAATCATCCCCAAGCACTTAGTTGCGCAGCGGCTTGCCGGTCGTCAGCATGTTCGCGATGCGATCCTGGGTCTTGGAGTTCTTCAGCAGGGTCATGAAGGCCTTGCGCTCCAGGTCCAGAATCCATTGCTCGTTGACCAGGGTGCCGGCCTCCACATCGCCGCCGGTCATCACGTCGGCGATCTGCGAGGCGATGAAGAAGTCGTGCTGGCTGATGAAGTTGCCTTCCAGCATGTTCACCAATTGGCCCTTGATCGACGCGGCGCCGGATCGGCCCGCCACCGGGAAGCCCTTCACCTTCAGCGGCGGACGGTAGCCAGATTCGGCCAACGCCAGCGCCTGCTGCTTGGCGACGTACAAGAGCTCATAGGCATTGAACACCACGGCGTCGCCCTTGCGGAAGAAGCCAAGTTCCTGCGCCTCGATGCCGCTGGTGGCGACCTTGGCGGTGGCGATGTTCATGAAGTAATCCTTCAGCGCGGCCAGCAGATCGCCCTTGGACTCCTGCGAGGCGCGCAGCGCGAATTCCTTGCAGCCGCCGCCGCCCGGCAGCAGGCCCACGCCCACTTCCACCAGGCCCACGTACGATTCCAGCGCGGCCACGGTCTTGTCGCAATGCATGGCGAACTCGCAGCCGCCGCCGAACACGTAGCCCTGAGTGGCGGCCACGGTCGGGATCTGGCTGTAGCGCAGGCGCAACGCGGTGGACTGGAAGCGGCCGATCATGGCGTCGATGGCATCCCAGTCGCCCATCATAAAGGCCGGCATCATCGATTGCAGGTCAGCGCCGACAGAGAACGGCTCTTCGGTTTGCCAGATCACCAAGCCCTTGAAGCGGTCTTCGGCGATGTCAATCGCGGTGTTCAAGCCATCCAGCACGGCCGGGCCGATGGCGTGAGCCTTGGACTTGAACGACACCACCAGCACGTCGTCGCCGGTGGTGAAGGCGCGCACGCCTTCGTTCTCGTAGACGGTTTCGCCCAGCTGCTCGGACTTCTCGCCCAGCACCTTGGCCGGCGCCAGCTGACGCGCGTAAACGTCCAGCGCGGAGCGGCCTACCAGTTTCTTGTCGGCGGCATTGTAGGAACCGTCGGCGAAATGCACGCCGGCGCGGTCTCCCTCCAGCACCCAGGCCGGCAGTTCAGCCTTGGCCAGGGACTTGCCGGCGGCGATGTCTTCCTGCAGCCACTTGGCTACTTGCTGCCAACCGGCGGCTTGCCAGGTTTCAAACGGACCGGCGAACCAGCCGAAACCCCAACGGATGGCGAAGTCCACGTCGCGGGCGCAGTTGGCGATATCGGCCAGATGGAAGGAGATGTAGTGGAACACGTCGCGGAAACATGCCCACAGGAACTGCGCCTGCGGATGCTCGCTCTCGCGCAGCTTCTGGAATTTCTCGGCCGGATTGGCGATCTTCAGAATATCCTTGACCGCGTCGTCGCCCTTCTCGCCGGAGCCCACGTACTCGCCCTTGGCCGGGTCCAGCACCAGCATGCGCTTGCCGTCTTTCTTGTAGATGCCGGCCTTGGTCTTGGAACCCAGCGCGCCGGCGGAGATCAGGCCCTGCATCCAGTCCGGCGTCACGAACAGGCTGTGCCACGGGTCTTGCGGCAGGGTGTCCTGCATGGTCTTCACCACGTGGGCGAAGGTGTCCAGGCCCACCACGTCGGCGGTGCGGAAAGTGGCGGACTTCGGGCGGCCCAGGCGCGGGCCGGTCAGGTCGTCCACCACGTCGAAGCGGATGCCGTACTTGGCGGCGTTGGCGATGGTGGCCAGCATGGAGAACACGCCGATGCGGTTGGCCACGAAGTTCGGGGTGTCCTTGGCGCGGACTACGCCCTTGCCCAGCGTGGACACCAGGAAGCGCTCCAGGTTGTCCAGGATGTGGGCGTCGGAAGTCACGCAGGGAATGATTTCCACCAGGTGCATGTAGCGCGGCGGATTGAAGAAGTGCACGCCGCAGAAGCGCGGGCGGACCGAGTCCGGGCAGCCTTCGGCCAGCTTGTTGATGGACAGGCCGGAAGTGTTGGTGGCGAAGATGGTGTGCTCGCCCAGATGCGGGGCCACCTTGTGGTACAGGTCCACCTTCCAGTCCATGCGCTCGGCGATGGCTTCGATCACCAGATCGCAGTCCTTCAGCAGATGCAGGTGGTCATCATAGTTAGCCGGCTGGATGTGGGCGACAACGTCGCTGCCCGCCAGCGGAGAGGGTTTCAGCTTCTTCAGACCGTCGATGGCCTTCAGCGCGATGCCGTTCTTGTCGCCTTCCTTGGCCGGCAAGTCAAACAGAATGGTCGGGACTTTGGCGTTCACCAGGTGGGCGGCAATCTGCGCCCCCATCACGCCAGCGCCGAGCACGGCAACCTTGCGTACATTGAATTTGGTTTGAGACATGGTTTCCTCGATTTGTTGAAACACACATGAGACAGGCCCCTCTCAACCTGTCCTGCTTGCTTCCAAGGACGGGCGTTGAATCGTCCTTGCCCAGAATCCGCGCCGACTGTGACAGGCGCGGCGCCGGGTACTACTTGATAGTAAGGCCGGACTGAATCGCTATTGTTCCGGCCGCACCCGGAGAATGTTTCCTGGCGCTTCCACCCTCGCCGGCACGGATAAAGCACTCCTACCGGGGGGTGATCTGCGAGCGCAGATAAAATATCAAACACTCGCTTTTATGTGGGATTAGTCTAACCCATTTTGGGCAAAATCAAAGCAGGTTTTGTAAAAAATCTGCACGCAACATATCAGCAAGCGCAACAACGGCTTCAGCTGTGCCGAAACGGCAACAGGGCAAGCGCTGACGCCTGCCCTGTTGCCGATTTCCGAACGGTGTTAACCGCTTAGAAACGATAGTTGTACTGCACGCCGATCAACTGCAGATAGGTCTTGTAGCTACCCTTGACGGTGCCGCCGTTGCCGGTACACAGAGAGCCATCGGGATTTTGCCCTGTCGGATTGCAAGAATCGGAGTAGTTAACATTGGCATTCTTGAAATCAATGAAGCTATAGGCCAGATCGATGGAGCTTTGCTTATTGATCTTGTAGTTGGCGCCGAACGACAGCCACAGGCGATCGCTATCCGGCAGCGCCGGGTGGCGATCATTGTCGGATTGCAGCGGAGACTGCTCCCAAGCCACGCCGCCGCGCAGCATCCAGGCATCGTTCAACTGGTAGTTGGAGCCGAACGACACGCGCCAGGTATCCTTCCAGTTTTGGTGGATCACCAGATCGCCCTGAGCCGGTGTAGCGCCGTACTGCTTGATATCAATCTGCTGCATACGCGAGTTGCGCACCCAGGTCACATCGCCCATCAGCGCCACCTTGGGATTCAACTGATGGAAGAAGTTGGCGGACACGGTTTCCGGGGTAGACAGATCGACTGATGCCGAGGCATTGGGGTGTTTGGATTTTGCCGCAACCGAAGCTGGCAGAGTTCCGACGCCTGGCAATGTGACACTGCCAGTCACATTGTCGAATGTCCAGGTAGAAGTACCACGCAAGGACTGCTTCACAGAGGAGCGATAAGCAAGACCGAAGCGAGTATTTTCGTTCAACTGAAACATATAGCCCATGTTCCAGCCAAAGCCCCAGTCATCACCCTCGATGTGGCCCAGGCCATCGCCACCAATACCTTGAGATCGCATAATTTGCGAAATCATTTTGGGATCAGTTACTACCCCCAGACCCGGAACATTGATGCCACCCAGTTTAGCCGCGGTCAGCGCCAAACCACTGGTCGCATCCGCCATCTGCTCCAGCGTCGCCTTCATATACTGAGCCGAGACGCCAAAGCCAAAGGAGTTACGGTCGTCAAACTTGAAGGAAATGGACGGATTGATATTCAGCGACTGCAGGTTGACGCTCTTCAAGGCGTAACGGCCGGCCCAGTCAAAGCCGTAGTCCAGCTTCGCGCCATACGGCACGAACATGCCGATGCCGGCGGTGATCTTGTCGTTGATCTTGTGCGACAGATAGAAAGTGGGCGCAGCCACGGCCTTGGGCGCGAAAGTACCGCCATTGCCGCCGCCAGTAGACTGACCCAGGATATTGGTGGAGCCGTTGTCGGTGTACTTGGAGTCCGGCACCACCAGCGTGGCGCCCAGTACCATTTGCGTGCCATCCAGGCGGCTCAAGCCAGCCGGGTTGGTGAAGATGGTGGAAGGATCGTTGGCTTCGGCGCCGTTGGCGTGGGCGGTGCCCTGGCCGGAAACGCTCTGCGAACCAAACTGATAACCCGAGGCAGCAGCCTGTGTAGACGCCAGGCCGAACGCGGTGCCCATGATCATCACGGACAGGCTAAGATGCTTGAGCTTCATGCTTCCCTCTCTAGTCTTGCTTGAGTAGATATTTTTCATTGATCATGACCCATTCATGTCGTGAGTCATGGTCGATGCTACCAGAGAATTAGAGCAATCCAACCAAACCGTGGAGCTATTATTCCAAACGTTCGTTTTACTGCAACATTTCCACAACAATTGATGAAGACCGAAACAATATTGCCTCAGCCCGCTTCCAGCAGACGCGATTTGCCGTCGCGATCGATGGCGACATAGGTGGCGATCACCTCGGTGATCCGCACGTGCGAGCCATCCATGCGCTGCGCCTCCACTGAGATTTTCAGCGTGATGGACTTCTGGCCGATGCGCAGCCGCTCCACATATAGATCCACCACATCGCCCAACAAGATGGCCGCGGAAAACTGGAAAGCGTTGACGGCCACCGTGGTGACCGGGCCGCGCGACAAACGCTCGGCATCCAGGCTGCCCGCCAAGTCGATCTGGCTCATCAGCCAGCCTGCCTGCACTCGCCCATAGGCATTGGTGCTGGTGGGCAAGGCCCTTACCCGCAACACCGGCACCCTGGCTTCTTGCTGTTCCATCACACACTCTCCCGCCTTTATCACTTTGTCGCGTTCGACAAAGCGGCCGCATGAGACGCGGCCGCTTTGCGGAACGCCGGATACATGCGGTATCCGGCGCATGGTACCACGTTGCCTGGCTTAGAAAATCAGGCGCTGCAGCAATTTGTCATCATGCTGTTCCAGCTTCTTGTCGAAGTCGTCCACCATGATCACATCCCGCTTGAGCTTGCGGGCGCGGGTTACCGCATCGAACTCCTCCTGATTGATCAGGCCCGTTTGCAAGGCCTCGGCCAGGCGCTCGCGCGCGGTGATGGTCTTGAACTTGCCGTCACGCGCCAGCTTGCGCAGCTTCTGCTCCACCGGATCGGTGGCCAGAATCGCATTCAGCGCATGGCCCAGCACGCCGACCGGATCAGTCTCTTCCTTAGGCACGTACATGCCGTGAGTCAGGCGGTCGCGGGTGCCGCCCGGCTCCATCAGGGCGCGCGCCACCTTGGTGCCGGTGCGGTCGGATGCCGGCTTCAGCGTCAGGCCCCACGGGAAAATAATGCGGCGCAGCACCCAGGCCAGGCCTCGGCTAGGCAGGTTGGCCAGGAAGCCGTCCATCGCCACTTGCACATCGTACAAGGCGTTCTCCACCGCCCAGCTCATCACGGCGATGTCTTCCTTCGGCGCGCCGTCGCGCTCGAAACGCTTCAGCGAGGCGGTGGCGATGTACAGGCCGGACAGCATGTCGCCCAGGCGGGCCGACAGCTTCTCGCGGAACTTCAGCGAGCCGCCCAGGCTGAACATGGCCATGTCGGACAGCAGCGCGAAGGCGCTGGAGAAACGGGTGACGCGCTTGTAGTACGCCGCGGTGACGCCGCCCTTCGGGCTCTTCGCGAAACGGCTGCAGGTCAGACCCAGCCACAGCGAGCGGACGAAGTTGCTGATGACGAAGTTGATATGCCCGGTAATCGCCTTGTCGAACTCCGCGCCGTCGTTGGCCATCGCCGCCTTCATTTCACGCAGCACAAACGGATGGCAGCGGATCGCGCCCTGGCCGTAGATGATCATCGAACGGGTCAGGATGTTGGCGCCCTCCACGGTGATGCCGATCGGGATGGCCTGATAACCGCGCGCCAGATAGTTGCGCGGCCCCAGCACCACGGTCTTGCCGCCGTGCACGTCCATCGCGTCGTTCAGCGTTTTGCGCATGCGCTCGGTGTTGTGGTACTTCAGGATGGCAGACAGCACGGACGGCTTCTCGCCGTTGTCGAGGGCGGTCAAGGCCAGATCCTGCGCCGCTTCCATCTGATAGGTGTAGCCGCCGATGCGGGCCATCGCCTCGTCCACGCCTTCGAACTTGCCGATGGGCAGGCCGAATTGGTCGCGGATGCGGGCATAGGCGCCGGTGGTGTAGCTGGTCAGCTTGCCGCAGGCGACGGACATGGCCGGCAGCGAGATGCAGCGGCCCACCGACAGGCATTCCACTAGCATGCGCCAGCCTTGGCCTGCGTATTCGCGGCCGCCGATGATCCACTCCAGCGGAATGAACACGTCCTTGCCCCAGGTCGGGCCGTTCATGAAGGCCGAGCCGCCCGGGAAATGGCGACGGCCGATTTCCACGCCGACATGCTCGGTCGGCACCAGCGCGCAGGTGATGCCGATTTCTTCCTTATCGCCCAGCAGGTGATCCGGGTCATACATCTTGAAGGCCAGGCCCAGGATGGTGGCGACCGGGGCCAGGGTGATCCAGCGCTTTTCCCAGCTGACGCGCACGCCCAGCACGTCTTCGAAACGCTCGCCGGTGCGCGGATGAGTGTAGGAACCGCGGCACACCACGCCAAAGTCCGGGATGGCGCCGGCGTCGGAACCGGCATACGGGCTGGTCAGCGCGAAGCACGGCACTTCCACGCCCTTGGCCAGACGCGGCAGATAGTAATCCTTCTGCGCCTCCGTGCCGTAATGCTGCAGCAGTTCGCCCGGGCCGAGCGAGTTCGGCACCATCACCGATACCGCTGCGGTGCCGCCACGGGTGGCGATCTTGGTCACCACCTTGGCATGGGCGTAATTGGAGAATTCCAGGCCGCCGTACTTCTTCTTGACGATCATGCCCAGGAAGCCGTGATCCTTGATGAACTGCCACACTTCCGGCGGCAGATCCTTCAGCTCATGGGTGATCTTCCAGTCGTCTATCATCGCGCACAGCTGTTCTGTCGGGCCGTCGATGAACGCCTGCTCTTCAGGCGTCAGCTTCGGGTCCGGAAAAGACAGCAGACGGTTGTAGTCTGGCTTGCCGGAGAACAGGTCGCGATCCCACCAAACCGTGCCGGCGTTGATGGCCTCCTGCTCGGTCTGCGACATCGCCGGCGTGATTTTCTTGAACACGCCGAACACCGGACCGGTGAACACCGCGCGGCGCAGCGGCACGATGTTCAGCACGGCGGCGACAACGGCGAACACCGCCCAGACGGCGGCGTGAACCTCGCAATGGAAAACGAACTGGAACGCGGCGAGCCAGGCGGCAAGGCCCACGGTCCAAACCAGCACCGGCGCGGCGCAGTAGGCCAGCGCGACGATCAGCGCGACCAGAATTACGGCAGCAATCATTGTGTTTACCCTCGTGTTGACCCCTCGGTCCCGCGCGCCGCCTTGCTGTTGTAATCCTTGGCGAACGACGCGGAATCAGCCCTCGATGGGCGCGACCAAACCGGCTATCACAAACGGCACCAGGTATTTGACGATCATGTCCGGATCCCGGGCGGTAACGATCTGGCTGCGCGTGAAGATTTTCAGCACATCGTTGCCGGCAAAGGCGTTGAACATGACGCTAAAGGCGAGATGCATGCGCCAGGCGAGCTGCTCCGGCTCCAGATGGGGCAGCGCGCGCTGGAACGCTTCCGTGTAGCGCTGCACGAACACGCTGTACTGCTGCGAGATGGTCTCGCGCAACAGACGGTGGTTTTCCACCAGCGTGCGCGACAGCAGGCGCACAAACATGGCGCCGCCGCGGGACGGGTCCTTGGACAACACCAGGCACGGCCGAATGAACGACAGCACCAGTTGCTCCAGCGGCAATTCGCCCGGCTTCGCTTCCAGCAGGTCCAGTTCCGCCAGGCAGTCTTCCAGCAACGGCGCCAGCCTGCGCATGAACACGGACTCGAACAACGCATCCTTGGAGCCGAAGTGATAGTTCACCGCGGCCAGATTCACCTCGGCCTGCTGGGTGATCATGCGCAGCGAAGTCGCCTCGAATCCATGCTCCACAAACAGACGTTCGGCAACGTCCAGGATGCGGGTGGCGGTATCGGGGCGGTTTGCCTCCATGGTCTCCAGTGCCTTTGTTGTATTGTGTGGTTTAGTCTTGCTCATCTCAGCTTTCGAACAAGCGTTTCAAACTTACGTTTTAACTTGATCAATGTCAAGGCATGCAGGGCACCTTGCGCATTCACCGCTCAGGGCAAACAAAAAAACGGCAGTCTTGATTTTAGACTGCCGTTTGAATGAAACACGCGTTAAAAGGGCTTAGTCAAGGCCCAGCGCCAAATCCCGCTGCAAGTCCAACACATTTTCCAGGCCGACGCTAACGCGCAACAGCCCCTCGACAATGCCGGCCTTCTCGCGCGCTTCGGGCGTCACGCGGGCATGCGTCGTGCTGGCGGGGTGGGTGATGGTGCTTTTCACATCGCCCAGATTCGCCGTGCGCGAAATCACGCGCACGCCGTCCACCACCTTCCATGCCGCCTCGCGGCCGCCCTTCACCACAAACGACACCACCGCCCCGCCGCTCTTCTGCTGGCGGCGCGCCAGCTCATACTGCGGATGGCTTTCCAGGCCGGGGTAATACACGCGCTCGACATTCGGTTGCG
This sequence comes from Chromobacterium sinusclupearum, assembly GCF_002902845.1. Classification (GTDB taxonomy): domain Bacteria; phylum Pseudomonadota; class Gammaproteobacteria; order Burkholderiales; family Chromobacteriaceae; genus Chromobacterium; species Chromobacterium sinusclupearum. The sequence continues at coordinate 19,271 of NZ_PPTF01000060.1, read as the reverse complement.
CCTCCAGCCAGCGCGCCAGTTCCAGCGCGTTGGCGCTGTGTTTTTCCATGCGCAGATGCAGCGTCTCCAACCCGGACAGCAGCGTCCAGGCATTGAACGGCGACAGCGACGGTCCGGCGGTGCGCACATGCAGATAGATCTGCTCGATCAATTTGTCGTTGCCCACCACCGCCCCGCCCATCACCCGTCCATGGCCGTCGATGAACTTGGTGGCGGAATGCATGACCAGATCCGCTCCCAGCTTCAATGGCTGCTGCAGCGCCGGCGAACAAAAACTGTTGTCCACCACCAGCAGGGCATCATGGGCGTGGGCGATATCGGCGACGGCGGCCACGTCGGCCACTTCCGTCAGTGGATTGGAAGGCGTCTCCAGAAACAGCAGCTTGGTGTTCGGCTGGATCGCGGCGCGCCAGGCTTGCAGATCGCGCGCATCGACAAAAGTCGTGGTCACGCCGAACTTGGTCAGCTGGTTGGCAAGCAGATTGATGGTGGAGCCGAACAGGCTTTGCGAGGAAACAATGTGATCGCCGGCCTGCAGCAAAGTCATCATGATGGCCTGGATGGCCGCCATGCCAGTGGCGGTGGCGATGGCGCGCTCGCCGCACTCCATCTGCGCCAGCCTTTGCTGGAAGGCTGAAACAGTGGGGTTAGTGAAGCGGGAATAGGTATAGCCCTCGATCTCGCCGAGGAACATGGCCGCGGCCTGCGCCGCCGACTCATAGGTGAAACTGGAGGTGAGGAACAGCCCCTGGCTGTGCTCGCCGTATTCGCTGATGGTGCGGCCGGCGCGAATAGCCAGCGTTTCCGGATGCAGATTCTCTTGTTGCGGGCCCGACATGCGCGTCTCTCTTTCTCGTCCCGGCTTGGCGCCGGCAATGCTTACCCGCCTATCTTGCCCGAAAACCGCCCGCTTGCTAAATGCCATCGGGCGCTAAGGCTGTTCCGCTTAGGAAATTTGGCCGCTCAAGCCGCCATGCCGTTTTCGTCCAACCGCCGCAAAAACTGCTCCAGCGCGCGCACCGAGGTGTACTGGCCGTCGCCGCAATCATGCAGCAACACCAGCTCGCCCTCGCGCATCGCGCCGAGCAAGGCCTGCCAGCGCGCAGGATTGGCGCCCAGATCAGCCCAGTAAATGTCGCAGAACGTCGGCCAACGCACGCTATCGCCATGCATCCAGGCCACCAGCTCCTCCGTAGGCAGCACGCGACGCAGCCAGTGGTCCGGCAAAAGGGCCGTGCGCGGCCACTGCCGCGGCCACTTGCTTGACAGTAGAAAGCCCTTGGCGGGGGGAATTTTGCATTGCCCGATGGAAACCAGACGTATAGAGGCGTTCATATAACCCTCCTTGTCCGCGAGGCGCCGGCCACACTGGCCAGCTTCCCGTGGGCGGTGATTCCGCGGCCTGGAACGTTCAGGCCGCGGAGAAGCCCAGCCGCAGGGGCCGGGCAGCGCGGCTAGATGGCCGCGCGGAAGATCGCGCAGATTTCTTCGTGGCTGGCCTTGCGCGGATTGGTCAGGCCACAGGCATCCTTCAAGGCGTTGTCGGCCAGGGTCGGAATATCGGCTTCTTTCACGCCCAGCTCTTTCAAGCCGGCCGGGATGCCGACATCGGCGGCAAGACGCTTGATCGCGGCGATGGCGGCTTCGGCGCTGCGGGTCTTCTCGCCCAACGCCAGGGCCACATCGCCCAGCCGCTCGCCGGCGACGGCGGCGTTAAAGACTTGCACATGCGGCAGCAGCACCGCGTTGCACACGCCGTGCGGCAGATCGTAGAAGCCGCCCAGCTGGTGCGCCATCGCGTGCACATAGCCCAAGGAAGCGTTGTTGAAGGCCATGCCGGCCAGGAACTGCGCGTAAGCCATCTGCTCGCGCGCTTCCATGTCCTTGCCATCCTTCACCGCGCGGCGCAGGAAGCCGGCGATCAGCTCCACCGCCTTCAAGGCGCAGGCGTCGGTGATGGGGGTGGCGATGGTGGACACATAGGCCTCCACCGCGTGGGTCAGCGCATCCATGCCGGTGGCCGCCGTCAGCGAGGCTGGCATGCCGGCCATGGTTTCCGGGTCGTTGACCGACAGAATCGGCGTGGTGTGCTTGTCGACGATGGCCATCTTGATGTGGCGGGATTCGTCGGTGATGATGCAGAAGCGGGTCATCTCCGACGCCGTGCCGGCGGTGGTGTTGATCGCCACCAGCGGCAGCTGCGGCTTGGCGGACTTGTCCACGCCCTCGTAGTCCTGGATCTTGCCGCCGTTCACCGCCACCAGCGCGATAGCCTTGGCGCAGTCGTGCGGCGAGCCGCCGCCCAGCGACACCACCACGTCGCACTTCTTCTCTTTCAGCAGGGACAGGCCGGCATTGACGTTGGCGCAGCTTGGATTGGGATGCACGCCGTCAAATATCACCGGCTCGATATCGGCCTCGCCCAGCATCTGGGCAACCTTGCCGGCCAGGCCGGCCTTGACCAAGCCCTGGTCGGTCACGATCAGCGCGCGCCGGAAACCATGGCCGCGCATGGTTTCAACCGCCTGTTGCAGACAGCCAGCGCCCATCAGATTGAGTGAGGGGATGAAGAAAGCGCTTGTGCTCATTGTCCGTCTCCATGAATGGACTCGAAATGTTGAGCACAGTGTGCGCCGCCCTATACGCCCCCGCCTTGCCTCAAATCAATAAACGCCGGCCATGGCGCAGCCATGCGGCATCAACTGGTCAATGTAACAGGCCGGCATGATCTTGCAGCCATTGACTGGCCAGTTCGCCAAAGCCGTCCCACATGATCTGCACGCCCAGACACAGCAGAATGAAGGCAGACAGCCGCAGGAAGACGATGGAGCCGGTCTGCCCCAGGTAGCGCAGCAGCTTGTCGGCGTGGGCGTAGCACAGGTAGACCAGCACGCTGCTGGCCAGCACGGCGGCCGACCCCGCCAGCGGGGCGATGGCGTAGCGGACGATGCCCTTGCCGCTGCCGGTGAGCGTGGCGCCGATGGTGATGGCGACGGAGATCGAGCCCGGCCCCACCGTCAGGGGGAAGGTCAAGGGGTAGAAGGCGCGTTGCTTCAGCTCCGCCGTGTTGTCAGAACGCGCAGGTTCGCTGGATGTCTGGCTGGATTCCGCCGGCGTGTCGTTCAGCATGCGCCAGGCGGCGAAAGTGATCAGCAGGCCGCCGGACATCTGCACCACCGGCAGCGAGACCCCGAAGAACGACAGCACATAACCGCCGACATACATGCTGCCCACCAGCAGCAAAGCGCAATACAGGGCGATCCGGCGCGCCAGGTAGCGGCGCTGTTGCGGCGTATTGCGCGCCGTCATCGAGATGAAAATGGGCACCAGGCCCGGCGGATTCATGATGGGCAGCAGCGCGGCCATCACGAAAAGAAACTTGGTCATGAAGATGGACAGCAACTGCATCGGGGCCGGCTCCGCAAAATATTTCAAATGATATCGAGATTGCGGATGAAACCATAAAAAAAGCCCGCTTGCCAGCGGGCTTCGTCAAATCTTCGCCAGCCTTCCTCAGGCTTGCGCGGAGGCCAGTTTGCCGCCCTTGCCTTCGTCGCGCTGCTCCAGCGCCTTGCGGTGCGCCTCGGCCAGCTCGATCTCCTCCAGCGGCACCAGGCGGGTCCGATGCTTGGAACGGTAGCCCCACCACAAAGCCAGGAACAAGGGAATGCCCAGATAGGTGGCGATCACGCCGTTCCAATCCACCTTGGCCGCGGTGAAGGCGGTGTAGTTCTGGCCCAGCATGATCAGCAGGCACAAGGCGAAGGCGAACATCGGGCCCAGCGGAAACCACTTGGCTTTATACGGCAGGTCGTCCAGGCTGTAGCCCTGCTTCACATAGGCGCGGCGGAAGCGGTAGTGGCTGATCGCGACGCCCAGCCAGGCGATGAAGCCCGTCATGCCGGACGAGTTCAGCAGCCACATATACACCGCATTGCTCTCGAACAAGGAGGTCAGGAAGCACAGGCAGGCCACCAGGGTGGTGGCATACAGCGCGTTGCGCGGCACGCCGTTGTCGGACAGCTTGCCGAACAGCTTGGGCGCCATGCCGTTCTTGGCCATCGCGTACAGCATGCGGGTGGAGGCGTACATGCCGGAGTTGCCGGCCGACAGGATGGCGGACAGGATAACCGCGTTCATCAGGCTGGCGGCGAAGGCCAGGCCGGCGCGATTGAAGACCAGGGTGAACGGGCTGGCGCCGACGTCCTTCATGTCGTTCTTCAGCAGCGACGGGTCGTTGTGCGGCAGGATCAGGCCGATGATCAGGATGGACAGCATGTAGAACATCAGGATGCGCCAGAAAATCTGGCGCACGGCGCGCGGAATGGTGCGACCCGGATTGGCCGACTCGCCGGCGGCCACGCCGATCAGCTCGGTGCCCTGAAACGAGAAGCCCACCACCATGGCCACGCCGACAAAGGCGGCCAAACCGCCGATAAAGGCGCCGTCGCCCTGCGTCATCACGGCCAGACCCGGCGCGATGCGGTGCGGATCGGGTTCGGTCATGATGCCCAGAATCATCAAAAAGCCGATGACGATGAAGGCGATGATGGTGGCCACTTTCAGCATGGAGCACCAGAACTCGGCCTCGCCGAAACCCTTCACCGAGAAGTAGTTCAGCACGAAGATGATGACCAGGAAGCCGCCGCTCCACAGCACGCCCGGCACGCCAGGAAACCAGTAATTCATGATGATGGCGGCCGCGGCCAGCTCCACCGCGATGGTGATGGCCCAGTTGTACCAGTAGTTCCACCCCTGAGCGAAGCCGAAGGCCGGATCGACGAAGCGCGAGCCGTAAACCTGGAACGAGCCGGACACCGGCATGAAGGCGGCCATTTCGCCCAGACTGGTCATCAGGAAGTACACCATCAGGCCCACCAGCGCATAGGCCAGCAGCGCGCCGCCGGCGCCTGCGCCCGAAATGGTGGCGCCGGAGGCCAGGAACAGGCCGGTGCCGATGGAGCCGCCGATGGCGATCATCGACAGATGACGCGCCTGCAGCGAACGGCGCAGCTCCTGGGCGTCTTGTTTCTTGTCCATATCCAACTCTCTCTGCGTATTTCTCGCCGCGCGGCTCGCGCCGGACGGCCCCTGATCTTAAGGGTCGACTAATAAAGCGGCAAAGAATGACATCGATCGCGGGCATTGACTAGCCTGAATCCGCCATTTCCAGCAAAAAACGAAAATGTCATGTTCGAAAGAGAAATATCGACTCGCCCACACCGCCCGACAGACAAGAAAAAGCCGGGCTCAGCCCGGCTGCATTGCCTTATCGCGCAAAGTGTTGCATTACAGCTCAATCCGGGCGCCCAACTCCACCACCCGGTTTGGCGGCAAACCGAAATACAGCGTGGCGCTGCGCTCGTTCTGCCGGAGAAAACCAAACACGCCGATCAGCCAGCGCTTGAATCCGCTGCTGCCCATGGCGGGAACCAGCGTCTGCCTCCCAAGGTAATAAGTGGTGCAGAGCGGCTCCAGCTCGGGCAGATTCAACAACTCGGCCGCACGCGCCATCACCTCGGGCACATCGGGTTCTTCCATATAGCCATAGCGCGCCACCACGCGCGCCACGCCCTCGCCCAGCCGCTGCACCGCCACGCGCTCGCCTTTCACCCGCGGCACATCCTGCATCTGCAGGGTCAGCAGCAGTACGGTCTCGTGCAATACCTGGTTGTGCTTCAGATGATGCAGCATCACCAGCGGCGTGCCGTCCGCGCTCTCGGACAGAAACACCCCGACGCCCGGAATGCGCGCCACCGGATTCATTTGCAAACTGGACAGCAAGGCCTCGATAGGCAGCTGCCTGTCCTGCCCTTCCTTCACCTGCAGGCGACGGCCGCCAAACCAGCAGCCCATCAGCATGAACATGAACAGGCCCAATGTCAGCGGCAGCCAGCCGCCATCCATGAACTTCAGCGCGTTGGCCAGCACGAAGGCCAGATCGACCGCGAACAGGCTGCCCGCCACCACGATCACCGCCCACCACGGCCAATGCCAACGACCGCGCGCCAACACGGCAAACAAGATGGTGGTGATGGCCATGGTGGTGGATACGGCCAGACCGAAGGCGGCGGCGAGCTTGTCCGACTGGCGGAAACCCAGCACCACCGCCACGGTGGCCAGCATCAGCAGCCAGTTCAGCAGCGGCAGATAAATCTGGCCCTTGTGGCTGCGCGAGGTATGCAGCACCAGCACCCGCGGGAAGAAACCGAGCTGCACGGATTGATGGGTGAGGGAGAATACCGCCGTGATCAGCGCCTGCGACGCGACGATGGTGGCCAAGGTCGCCAGCGCCACCATCGGATACAGGCCCCACTCCGGCACCATCGAATAGAACGGCCGGACTGACAGATGCGGATGGGCCAACAGCAACGCGCCCTGCCCCAGATAGCTCAGCAGCAGCGAAGGCAGCGCCAGGCCATACCAGGCCAGGCGGATAGGCCGCGCGCCGAAATGTCCCATGTCGGCGTACAGCGCCTCGGCGCCTGTCAGGCACAACACCACCGCGCCGAGCGAAACAAAGCCGGCAAAGCCGTTGCGCTGAAAATAGCTGATGCCGTGCAAGGGGTTGATCGCTTGCAGAATGGTGGGGTTCTGCCACAACTGGGCGATGCCGAGCGCCGCGATCGCCACGAACCAGGCGGCCAGAATGGGGCCGAACACCACGCCCACCCGGCCGGAGCCAAATGGCTGCACCATGAACAGCAGCACCAGAATCACTACCGTAGCCGGCACCACATAGGCCGCCAGCGCGGGCGTGGCCACCTGCAAGCCTTCCATCGCGCTCAGCACGGAAACTGCCGGCGTGATCACGCCGTCGCCATACAACATGGCTGCGCCGGCCAAGCCGAGCAAGACCCAGAAGCAAGTGGAGCGGCCGGCCGTCTCGGCCTTGTCGCCGGCGATCTGCGCCAACAGCGCCAGAATGCCGCCTTCTCCCTTGTTGTCGGCCCGCATCAGCACCAGCACGTACTTGATGCTGACCATCAGAATCAGCGACCACAAGAACAGCGACACCACGCCCACCACATTGTCCGGCGTCGGCCGCACGCCGTGATCGCCGTTGAACGCCTCCTGCAAGGCGTAAAGCGGGCTGGTGCCCAAGTCGCCATACACCACGCCCAGCGCCGCCAGCGCCAGCATCGCCACCGGCGGCTGCCGTTTTCGATCGGAAGCCGCGATGGCCCCGTTGCGCACACCTGCCTGCATCGTCATCTCCTTGTCGCTACGCCTCCCTGCCGTACCGCGGGCACGGTGGAAAGCGCATGCTAGACCGTGGCGGATAAATTTCGCGTAAACATTTCATTCCATACGCAAACAATCGGTAAAAATCACAATCCAGCCGTCACAGGACGGCCCCGCGCGCAAACCCATGACTTAAAAGCGTTTCCCGGCCCTAATTGAGACATGCCGCCGCAATAAGAAAGCAAACAATCGCTTTAATTTAACAAATTCAAACACAAAGCGCGCCCGCGCTCAAACCACGCTCATATTATGCAGGCACGATCTAGCACGGTTTTTATTGGCATAGTCTGCCGCTTTATGCGCCAGTTATGCAGCAAAACGCATGAAAAACTGTCATGCTATGCACGATCAATAACAAATGATACGCCATTCCGGAGCACCTGCATGTCAAGCCCCACGCCCGTCAAATCCCGCCGCCTGCCGCTCATCATCGCCGTCATCGCCGTCCTTGGCGGCGGCTGGTGGTGGCACCAACATAGCCAGAACGCCAAGGAAGCGGCAGCCAGGAACAAGGGGGCGGCGCCGGTGGCCGTGGGCGTGGCCGAAGTCAGAACCATGGATGCTCCGCTGCGCCTGAACGCGCTGGGCACAGTCAACTCCACCTATACCGTGACCGTGCGCAGCCGCGTCGACGGCCAGCTTGACAAGGTGCACTTCAGCGAAGGCCAGATGGTCAAGCAAGGGCAGTTGCTGGCCAAACTCGATTCCCGTCCCTACCAGGCCACGCTGACCCAGGCGGAAGGCCAGCTGCAACGCGACCAGGCCCTGCTGGCCAACGCCAGGATAGACCTCGCGCGCTACCAGCAGCTGTCGGGACAGAATTCCATTTCCAAACAGCAGGTCGATACCCAACAGGCCTTGGTGCATCAATACGAGGGCACGGTCAAGGTGGACCAAGGCGCCGTAGCCGCGGCCAAGCTGAATGTCGACTACGCCCGCATTATCGCGCCGGTCAGCGGCCGCGTCGGCCTGCGCCAGGTGGACCCGGGCAATATCGTCCACGCCAGCGACGCCAACGGCCTGGTCACCATCACCCAGACCCAGCCCATCAACGTGGTGTTCGCCATTCCGGAAGTCAGCCTGACCTCGGTGCTGCAAGCCGCCAGGGACAACAGGACGCTGAAGGTGGAAGCCTGGGACCGCGACAACAAGCACAAGCTGGCCGACGGCACGCTGCTGGCGCTGGACAACCAGCTGAACACCGGCACCGGCACCATCAATATCAAGGCCAAGTTCGCCAATGAACAGCAAGAGCTGTTCCCTAACCAATTCGTCAACGTCAATCTGGAACTGGGCGTGCGCAAAAACGCCATCGTGGTGCCGACGGTGGCGGTGCAATTGGGCAAAGTAGGCAATTACGTTTACACCGTGGGCGACGATTCCACCATCAACCTGGCCAAGGTCAAGACCGGCCCGGCCTCCGGCGACAACACCATCATCGAGGACGGTTTGAAGCCGGGTCAGCGCGTGGTCATAGACGGCGTAGACAAACTGCGCGACGGCGCCCAGGTCAAAGTCGTGGATCGCGCCGCGCAAGCGCGCGAAGCCGCCTCTGCCGCCGCCAACGCGGGCAAGGGGCATAAAAAACACGGCGCGGGTGCTTGGGGCAAGCATCACGCCTCTGCGGCCAACTAAGCGGCAGGAGCTGACATGAATCCGTCCCGTCCGTTTATTCTGCGGCCGGTGGCCACCACCTTGTTGATGGTGGCCATCCTGCTGACCGGCTTGGTGTCCTGGCGCATGCTGCCGGTTTCGGCGCTGCCCGAGGTCGACTATCCCACCATCCAGGTGGTGACGCTGTACCCCGGCGCCAGCCCCGACGTGATGACCTCGTCGGTCACCGCGCCGCTGGAGCGCCAGTTCGGCCAGATGCCGGGCCTGTCCCAAATGTCCTCGTCCAGCTCCGGCGGCGCCTCGGTCATCACGCTGCAGTTCAGCCTGGACCTGACGCTGGATGTCGCCGAACAGGAGGTCCAGGCGGCCATCAACGCCGCCAGCAACCTGCTGCCGTCGGACTTGCCCAGTCCGCCCATCTATAACAAGGTCAACCCAGCCGATACCCCCATCCTGACCATCGCCGTCAGCTCGCCCACCCTGCCGCTGACCAAGCTGGAAGACCTGGTGGATACGCGGTTGGCGCAAAAACTGTCGCAGGTGCCCGGCGTCGGCCTGGTCAGCATCAGCGGCGGCCAGCGGCCGGCCGTGCGCATCCAGAGCAATCCCAAGGCGCTGGCGGCGCGCGGCCTGACCCTGGAGGACATCCGCACCTCCATCGGCAGCGCCAACGTCAACCAGGCCAAAGGCAGCTTTGACGGCCCGCTGCAGGCATCCACCGTGGACGGCAACGACCAGCTGCAGTCAGCCGAGGAATACAGAAACGTCATTGTCGCCTACCAGAATGGCGCGCCGGTGTTCATCAAGGATGTGGCCAAGGTGGTGGATTCGGCGGAAAACGTGCGCCTGGCCGCCTGGTCCGGCACCACGCCGGCCATCATCCTCAACGTGCAGCGCCAACCCGGCGCCAACGTGATCCAGGTGACGGACCGCATCAAAGCCCTGCTGCCCCAGCTGCAAAGCACGCTGCCCGGCGCCGTGGACGTCCACGTGCTGAGCGACCGCACGGTGACCATCCGCGCTTCGGTGGAGGACGTGGAGTTCGAGCTGATGCTGGCCATCGCGCTGGTGGTGATGGTGATCTTCGTCTTCCTGCGCAACGTGCCGGCCACCCTGATCCCTGCCGTGGCGGTGCCGCTGTCGCTGGTGGGCACCTTCGGCGTGATGTATTTGACTGGCTTCTCCATCAATAACCTGACGCTGATGGCGCTGACCATTGCCACCGGCTTCGTGGTCGACGACGCCATCGTGATGATCGAAAACATCGCCCGCTACATCGAGGAAGGCGAGAAGCCGATGGCGGCGGCGCTGAAAGGCTCCAAGCAGATCGGCTTCACCATCATCTCGCTGACCATTTCGCTGATCGCGGTGCTGATTCCCTTGCTGTTCATGGGCGACGTGGTGGGCAGGCTGTTCCGCGAATTCGCCATCACCCTGGCAGTGTCCATCCTGATTTCCGCTTTCATCTCGCTGACGCTGACCCCGATGATGTGCGCGCGGCTGCTCAAGCACGTGCCGGAAGAGAAGCAAGGCCGCTTCTACCATGCCAGCGGGCAGTTCTTCGACCGCATCATCGCCCGTTACGGCGTGGCGCTGAACTGGGTGCTGGACCGACAGAAAACCACGCTGCTGGTGGCGGTCGGCACCCTGGCCCTGACCGCCGCGCTTTACGTGGCCGTGCCCAAGGGCTTCTTCCCGCTGCAGGACACCAGCGCCATCCAGGGCATCAGCGAGGCCTCGCAATCCATCTCCTTCGGCGCCATGGCCGATCGTCAGGAGGCGCTTGCCGACGCGCTGCTGAAAGACCCGGCGGTGGACAGCCTGTCGTCGTTCATCGGCGTGGACGGCACCAATACCACGCTGAACAGTGGCCGCCTGCTGATCAACCTGAAACCCAAAGACCAGCGCGACAATATCCGCACCGTGCTGGCGCGCCTGCAACAGCGCGCCGCCGACGTGCCCGGCATGTCGCTGTATCTGCAGCCGGTGCAGGACCTGACCATAGACGCCCGCGTCAGCCGCACCCAGTACCAGTTCACGCTGCAGGCCACCAGCCAGGACGACTTGTCCACCTGGGTGCCCAAGCTGGTGCGCCGGCTGCAGCAGGAACCGGCATTGGCCGATGTGGCCAGCGACCTGCAGGACAAGGGCCTGCAGGCCTACGTCAACATCAACCGCGATGTCGCCTCCCGGCTCGGCGTCACCACCGCCGCGATCGACAACGCGCTGTATGACGCCTTTGGCCAACGGCTGATCTCCACCATCTTCACCCAGACCAACCAATACCGCGTGGTGCTGGAGGTGGACCCCGCGCATCAACGCGACCTGCTGTCGCTGAAGGGGATCTATGTGCCCACCACCAGCGGCGGACCGGTGCCGCTGGACACCGTGGCCACGATAGAAGAGCGCCCCACTTCGCTGGCGATCAACCATCTGGGCCAGTTTCCGACAGCCACCATCTCCTTCAACTTGAAGCCAGGCGCGTCGCTGGGCGAGGCGGTGGACGGCATCCGCAAGGCCGAGTCCGAGCTGGGCCTGCCGGCCAGCATGGACACCAAGTTCCAGGGCGCGGCCATGGCGTTCCAGGCCTCGCTGTCCAACACGCTGTGGCTGATCCTGGCCGCCATCGTCACCATGTACATCGTGCTGGGCGTGCTGTACGAAAGCTATATCCATCCGATCACGATTCTCTCCACCCTGCCGTCCGCCGGCATCGGCGCGCTGCTGGCGCTGATGGTCACCGGCACCGACCTGTCGGTGATCGCCATCATCGGCATCATCCTGCTGATCGGCATCGTCAAGAAAAACGCGATCATGATGATCGACTTCGCGCTGGAGGCCGAGCGCGAACAAGGCATGAGCCCGCGCGAGGCCATCTACCAGGCCTGCCTGCTGCGTTTCCGTCCGATTCTGATGACCACCATGTCGGCGCTGCTGGGCGCGCTGCCGTTGATGGTCGGCGGCGGCATGGGTTCCGAACTGCGCGAGCCGCTGGGCATCACCATGGTGGGCGGCCTAATGGTCAGCCAGGTGCTGACGCTGTTCACCACCCCGGTGATCTATCTGGCCTTCGACCGCCTGGCGCGCCGCTTTGGCCGCCAAGCCAAGCCGGAACTGAGCGAAGAGGCTGAAGCATGATCCCGTCGGCGCCCTTCATCCGCCGCCCGGCAGCCACCACGCTGCTGACGCTGGCCATCCTGCTGGCCGGCCTGATCGCCTTCAAGCTGCTGCCGGTGTCGCCGTTGCCGCAGGTGGACTTCCCCACCATCTCGGTATCGGCCAAGCTGCCCGGCGCCAGCCCGGAAACCATGGCCGCCACGGTGGCCACGCCGCTGGAACGCGCCCTGGGCCGCATCGCCGGCATCACCGAGATGACGTCCACCAGCTCGCTCGGCTCCACCAACATCACGCTGCAGTTCGATCTGGACCGCGACATCAACGGCGCCGCGCGCGACGTGCAGGCGGCCATCAACGCCGCCCGCTCGCTATTGCCCACCGGCATGCCGTCCAATCCCACCTATCGCAAGGTGAACCCGGCCGACGCGCCCATCATGATCATGGCGCTGACCTCGGACAGCATGACCCGCGGCCAGATGTACGACGCCGCCGACTCCATCCTGGGGCAGAAGCTAGCCCAGGTGGACGGCATCGGCAACGTCATCATCGGCGGCGGCGCGCAGCCGGCGGTGCGGGTGGAAATGAACCCGGCCCAGCTGAACCACTACGGCATCGGCATGGAAACGGTGCGCGCCGCCATCACCAGCACCAACGCCAACCGGCCCAAGGGCTTTCTGGAAAACGAAGACCGCCACTGGCAGGTTCAGGCCAACGACCAGGCCAGCAAGGCCAGCGACTACCTGCCGCTGATCGTCAGCTACAAAAACGGCAGCGCGGTGCGCATCTCGGACGTGGCCGAAGTGCGCGACTCCGTGGTCGACCTGCGCAACGCCGGCATGCTGGGCAAGCAACCGGCGGTGATGCTGATCCTGTTCCGCCAGCCTGGCGCCAACATCATCGAAACCGTCGATCGGGTGAAGGCGCTGCTGCCGCAGCTGCAGGCGTCGATTTCGCCGGCGATCAAGATCAATCAGGTGATGGACCGCACGCCGACCATCCGCGCCTCCCTGTCCGAAGTGGAGCGCTCGCTGGTGATTTCCATCGGCCTGGTCATCATGGTGGTGTTCCTGTTCCTGCGCAGCGGCCGCGCCACCGCCATTCCGGCCATCACCGTGCCGGTGTCGCTGGTAGGCACTTTCGCCGTGATGTATCTGGCCGGCTTCTCCTTGAACAATCTCAGCCTGATGGCGCTGACCATCGCCACCGGCTTCGTGGTCGACGACACCATCGTGGTGCTGGAGAACATCTCGCGCCACATCGAAAACGGCATGAAACCGTTCCAGGCCGCGCTGCAGGGCGCGCGCGAGGTGGGCTTCACCGTGCTGTCGATGAGCATCTCGCTGATCGCGGTGTTCATCCCCATCCTGCTGATGGGCGGCATCATCGGCCGCCTGTTCCGCGAGTTCGCCGTCACCCTGTCCGTCGCCATCCTGGTTTCGCTGGTGGTGTCGCTGACCACCACGCCCATGCTGTGCGCGCGCTGGCTGAAGGCGCATGACGCGCATAAAGCGCCGGGCAAATTGTTCCGATGGAGCGAGCGCGCGTTCGACGCGATGCTGGACGGCTACCGCCGCTCGCTCAGTTGGGCCTTGCGCCACAGCCGCCTGATGATGGTGATGCTGGGCGCCACCATCGCCTTGAACGTGTTCCTGTACACCGTCATCGCCAAGGGCTTTTTCCCGCAGCAGGATACCGGCCGCCTCACCGGCATGATACGCGCCGACCAGAGCATCTCGTTCCAGGCCATGCAGCACAAACTGCAGCGCTTCATCGACGTGGTGGGCGCCGATCCGGCGGTGGACAAAGTGGTGGGCTTCACCGGCGGCGGGCAGCGCAACGGCGCCAATATGTTCGTCAGCCTCAAGCCGCTTACGGAACGCAAGGAAAGCGCCGATCAGGTCATCGCCAGGCTGCGCAAGAAGCTATCCAACGAGCCCGGCGCCCAGCTGTTTTTGCAGTCGGTGCAGGATATCCGCATCGGCGGCCGCTCCAGCAATGCACAGTATCAGTACACATTGCAGGGCGACGACCTCGCCGAGCTGCGTGAATGGACGCCCAAGGTGCAACAGGCGATGAGCAAGATTCCCTTCCTGGCCGATCTGAACAACGATCAGGAAGTGAAGGGCCTGCAAACCTCGTTGACCTTCAATCGCGCGGCGATGGCGCGGCTGGGCCTGACCCAGGCGCAAGTGGATTCGGTCTTGAACGACGCCTTCGGCCAACGCCAGGTCTCCACCATCTACAACGCCTTGAACCAATACCATGTGGTGCTGGAGGTGGCGCCGCAATACTGGCAGAGTCCGGAAGGCCTGCGCGACATCTATCTGCAAACGCCCGGCGGTCAGCCGACGCCGCTGTCAGCCATCGCCAGCTGGAAACCGACCAATACCTCGCTGTCGGTCAACCACCAGAGCCAGTTTGCCGCCACCACCATCTCGTTCAACCTGCCGCCGGGCAAATCGCTGTCCGACGCCACGCAGGCGATCGACGCCGCCATCGCCGACATTGGCTTGCCCAGCAGCATTCGGGCCAGCTTCCAAGGCACGGCCAAGTCCTTCCAGGCCTCGCTGGACAGCCAGCCCTATTTGATCCTGGCGGCGCTGGTGGCGGTGTATATCGTGCTGGGCATGCTGTACGAGAGCGTGGTGCATCCGATCACCATTCTCTCCACCCTGCCCTCGGCCGGCGTCGGCGCGCTCTTGGCGCTGATGGCCACCGGCGGCGAGTTCAACATCATCGCGCTGATCGGCATCCTGCTGTTGATAGGGATTGTGAAGAAGAACGCGATCATGATGATCGACTTCGCGCTGACCGCCGAGCGCGAACAGAAGCTGACGCCGGAAGACGCCATCCTGCAGGCCTGCCTGCTGCGCTTCCGCCCCATCATGATGACCACCATGGCCGCGCTGTTCGGCGCCTTGCCGCTGGCGCTGGGCCGCGGCGACGGCGCGGAGCTGCGCACGCCGCTGGGCATCTCCATTGTCGGGGGCTTGCTGCTGAGCCAGCTGCTAACGCTGTACACCACGCCGATTGTCTACCTGTATCTGGACCGCTTCCGCCTATGGTGCCTGAAGTGGCGCGGCAGCCATGGCCACGCGCTGGCCGATGGCAAAGAGGAATGATTGCGATGCATAAAACAACAACACCATTGAAATCCGGCCTGATCGCCGCCGCGGCCGCCCTGGCGCTGGCCGGTTGCGCCGTCGGCCCGGACTATGTCAAACCGAAACTGGACATCCCAGCCAGCTTCAAGGAAGACGGCCGCTGGAAAACCGCGGAGCCGCAGGACGCCATGCCGCGCGGCGACTGGTGGGCCGTATTCCAGGACGCCACGCTGAGCCAGCTGATGGACACGCTGAACCGGCAAAGCCCGACCATCGCCCAGGCCGAGGCGCAATACCGCGAGGCGCAGGCCGCGCTGCGGCAGGCCCAAGCCGGGCTGTTCCCCTCGCTGTCGGCCAACGCCTCAAAAAGCCACGGCGTGGCCACGCCCGGCGCCGGCGCCGGCGCGACAAGCGGGTACAATCTGGGGCTGTCCGCCAGCTGGGAAATAGACCTGTGGGGCGCCGTGCGCCGCGAAGTGGAGGCCGGCAAGGCCAAGCAGCAGGCATCGGAAGCGCAATTGGCGGCCATCCGCCTGAGCAGCCAAACCCAGTTGGCCACCGCTTATTTGCAGCTGGTGGTAACGGACATGCAGCTCGCCAATCTGCGCCAGAGCGAAAAACTGCTGGCTGATACCCTGCAGCTGACGCGGAACCAGTACGCTGCCGGCATCGTCGGCGACGACGTCGTGGCCTCGGCCGAAAGCCAGTGGAAAACCGCTCAGGCCGCAGTGGTGGACAAGCGGCTGACGCGCGCCCAACTGGAGCACGCCATTGCGGCGCAGTTGGGCCAGGCGCCGGCCAGCTTCGCGCTGCCGCCGGCCAGCCAGCAGCCGCATTTGCCGCAGATTCCAGCCGGCCTGCCCTCGACGCTGCTGGAGCGCCGCCCCGACGTCGCCGCCGCCGAACGCAATATGGCGGCCGCCAACGCGCAGATCGGCATCGCCAAAGCCGCCTTCTTCCCGACGCTGACGCTGGGCGCCAGCGGCGGCTACCGCGGCTCCACTTTTGCCGATTGGGTGACGCTGCCCAACCGCATCTGGTCAGTCGGCCCGTCGCTGGCGCTGACGCTGTTCGACGCCGGCCTGCGCAGCGCGCAGACCGATCAAGCCATCGCCGGCTACGATGCCAGCGTGGCCAACTACCGCCAAACCGTGCTGGCGGCGCTGCAAGGCGTGGAAGACAATCTATCGGCGCAGAGCCTGCTTAAGGAAGAAGCCGACATGCAGCGCGCGGCGGTCGCCGCGGCCAAGCGGGCGGAAACCATCGCTCAGAACCAGTACCAGGCCGGCACGGTGGCGTATCTGAATGTGCTGTCGGCGCAAAATGCCCGCATCGCCGCCGAGAACAATCTGTGGACCGTGATCAACCGCCAGTACACCGGCAGCGTCGCGCTGATCGCCGCGCTGGGCGGCCACTGGTAATCGCGCGCCTTCCGGCAAAAACCGAGCCCAGGCCCGGTTTTTGCTGCCCGCCGCGGGAAAG
>NZ_PPTF01000060.1:0-2628 GCF_002902845.1 Chromobacterium sinusclupearum | reverse complement strand
AAGCTGGCCTTCAGCGCCACGCTGCGGGCGTTCTCGGTCCATACCGTATGCAGGCTTCCGTCCGCAGCGCCATAGCGAAAGGTCCAGGAGTTGGTGCCGGCGTCGTAGCTCGGTTGGGCGCCGTAACGGTCGATCAGCGCCTGCGTGTCCTTCCAGTGCAGCATGCCGCCCACGCCCTCGCGTTGCCAGTCATAGCCATAGGCCGGGATGCCGTTCAGAATCTTGCCCGCCGGCACCAGCGATACGGCGTAGTCCAGATCGTTTTCCATCCAATCCGAACCGGCGACCGGTCCGGGGCTCCAGTCGGGAATCCGCTCGTCGTAGGTCATGATCTGCAGATAATCCGCCCCGCCCCCCAGCGCCTGCAGATCGTAGCCGTAATTGGCAGGATGGTCGTAATCGGCGCCGGAAAAGGCCGGCACGCTGACGATCAGCTTCAGCCCCTTGGCATGCAGCGCCCTAGCCAGGGTCTGCACAAAATTGCCGAAGTTGTAACGGTCGCCCTGCGCCACGTTCTCGAAATCGACATTGATGCCGGCAAAGCCGTTCTGCTGCGCGAACTTCACCAGATTGGCCACCGCCGGCTGCAAAGCCGAGGTGGATACCGCGTGCGCGATGCCGGCGCTCCAGTTGCCCTTGCCGTCCACATTGGACACACAGCCATAGGCCGCGATCTTCTTGCCGCGCAGGAAGGCGATGGCATCATCCGGCGCATCGTCGCCATTGCCCTTCACCACGCCCTGGGCCGTGATGTTGTAGAAGTCTATGGCGGCCGCGTTGAAATTAGCGGAATACTTGCTTAGCGCGGCGTAATTGCCGGGATAGCCAGAGTAGTAAGCCAGAACCATGGGCGCGGCCTGGACGGCTGCGCCCATCAGGCTGCAGATCAGCGCGGCGGCGATGCGTTTTTTCATTTATCTTGTCCCTGTGTTTGGCCAGCAATCCAGCCTCGGCTCCAAATCCAAACCGGTTTAAAATCGACCGGCCAATATTAAACCCCCATCCGACAAAACAAATTACAAACTCATGACCTCCGCACGGTAATAATGCTAAGCCCGCGGCGGAATCGCCAGCCCGCGCGCCACTGCCGGCCGCGCAACAAAGGCCGTCAAAACGCGTTGCAGATTCGGGCAGTCGGCAAAGCCCACCAGTTCGCCCGCGCCATAGTAGTCGACCAGATTGCGCACCCACGGCCAGATGGCGATGTCGGCGATGGTGTATTCATCGCCCATGATCCACTGGCGCCCGGCCATCCTCCCCTCCAGCACGCCCAGCAGGCGGCGCGACTCGGCGACATAGCGATCGCACGGCCGCTTGTCCTCGTAATCCTTGCCGGCGAACTTATGGAAGAAGCCCAATTGGCCGAACATCGGCCCGATGCCGCCCATCTGGAACATCAGCCACTGCAGGGTTTCATAGCGGCGGGCGGGGTCAGCCGGCAGCAGCTTGCCAGTCTTTTCCGCCACATAGATCAGAATGGCGCCGGACTCGAACAGCGCCAGCGGTTTGCCGCCGGGGCCGTTTGGATCGAGGATGGCCGGAATCTTGTTGTTCGGGTTCAGCGACAAGAATTCCGGCGATAGCTGCTCGTTGCGCTCGAAGCTGACGGTATGCACCTCATAGGGCAGCCCGGTTTCCTCCAGCATGATGGACACCTTGACGCCGTTAGGCGTGGGCAGAGAATACAGCTGCAAGCGGTCCGGATATTGGGCCGGCCATTTGCCGGTGATCGGAAAGGCGGACAGGTCTGCCATGGGCGAACTTTCTTTTGGGGTGGTCAAACCGACACTATACGCGTACGGCATGTTCGCGTCGCCGCCGCTTGCGCGGGATGGCCCGCGCCGCGCCGTGGGTATATCATGTCGTTTTGCTCAATCCGGCCGCGCCCCTCGCGCGGCCGCGCACGAACACAGGAAGACTCCCTTGATCAACGTTACCCTTTCCCCGTCCGTCACCGTCGGCAACGCAGCCCCGTTCACGCTGTTCGGCGGCGTCAATGTGCTGGAATCACGCGATCTGGCGCTGCGCGCCGCCGAGGAATACGTTCGCGTCACCCAGAAGCTGGGCATTCCCTACGTGTTCAAGGGCAGCTTCGACAAGGCCAACCGCTCGTCCATCCACTCCTACCGCGGGCCAGGCCTGGAAGAAGGCATGAAGATCCTGCAGGCGGTGAAGGATGCCTTCGGCGTGCCGGTGATCACCGACGTGCACGAGCCGTGGCAAGCCGCCCCCGTGGCGGAAGTGGCGGACGTAGTCCAGCTGCCGGCCTTCCTGGCCCGCCAGACCGACTTGGTGGTGGCATTGGCCAAAACGGGCCGCGCCGTCAACATCAAGAAGCCGCAATTCATGAGCCCGGCGCAGATCCAGAACGTGGTGGAAAAGTTCGTCGAAGCCGGCAACGAGCAGCTGATCCTGTGCGACCGCGGCACCTGCCTCGGTTACGACAATCTGGTGGTGGACATGCTGGGTTTCGGCGTGATGAAGAAGGTATCCGGCAACCGCCCGGTGATTTTCGACGTGACCCACGCGCTGCAACAGCGCGAATCCGGCGCCGCCGCTTCCGGCGGCCGCCGCGCCCAAGTGGCGGAGCTCGCCCGCGCCGGCATGGCGGTGGGTTTAGCCGGCCTG
>NZ_PPTF01000006.1 GCF_002902845.1 Chromobacterium sinusclupearum | reverse complement strand
GGCATTCGCCATGTGAAAGTAGGACACCGCCAGACGCCCCATAAGACAAAGCCCAGCTCACACGAGCTGGGCTTTGTGCTTTGCGCCGCCGAATGCGCGGAACCCGCCCCGACAGACACTGCCGGGGCTTTGCTGTTGATGCGGGTCTGATTGGCGCAGAAAGTGTGCCTGTGCTGTCGGTTTGAGTTGCGTTGCGAATATGGCGGCTTTTTGTGAAAATGCCCGGCGAATGTTTTATGCAAAGCATATCATTCATGATGTCATATGAATTTCGGGGCGGGTCTTGAGTAAATTCAAAGGTCGCGAGTGGCTTCTGTTTGGCGCGCTCTGGTTGCTTAGCAGCTTGTGGGTATTGGCCCAGTGGGGGAGCGGGGAGTACCGCCGTCTGCAGGACAGTTTCGAGCAAGCGGCCCACCAAGCCTATGCGGGCGTCGCGCGCAGGCTTGACCAGAACGAGTCCGTGCTGTCTGCGATCAATGCGCTGCTCATTTCTCATGAGCAGTTGGATGCGCCTGCGCTCAGCGCCTTTGCGCGGGAAATGTTGCCGCGCTATCAGCAGTTGTACGCGATCCAGTTCCTGCAGAATGTCACGCAGGAGGCGCGCGCCGAGTTTCTGCGCAACATGGGGGAGCGGTTCGGGGAAACTTTTTACATCCGCGACTACGGCGCGGAGGGTAAGCGCAATTGGCAGCCCGCTCCGGTCAGGCCGCAGGCGTTGATCGTATCCATGATCGAGCCGGATCTGCCAGCTTTCAGCCCGGTCTACGGTTATGACATGCTGGGCGATCCGCATTTTTCCGCGGAGTTGAAACGGGCGGTGGCAAGCGGGCAGAAGGTTTCGTCTCGTCCTTTCGAATTGTATGACGGCGGTGGTCGCGCCTATCTGCTGATGCAATCGCTGTATCGAGAGTCGGCCGGGGAGGCGCGTCAGGGCCGCGGCCGCGATCTTGCCGGCGTGGTGGCTTTGGTGGTGTTTTGCGACCGCCTGCTGCAGTTGCCTGAAGACCAGGCCTTGCCTGCCGGCTTGGACTTGTCTTTGCTACCGCGGGATGGCCGCGCGGGGGGCGAGCCGCTGTACCAGCGCTTGCATCGGGATGGGGATCATGATTGGTGGCCCAAGATAACGCGCTTGACGCTGCGTTTGCCGCTGAACAGCGAGGCGCAGCCTTTTGTTCTGGGCGTCGAGCAGGATATCCGTCTCAATGATCTGGCGCTGCTGCCGCTGTTGCTCAGAGAGGTTTTCATCGCCTTGCTGTTGTCCGCTGCGGCGCTGATTTATTCCCAGCGCGTCGCCTTGCGCCGAGAGCGCAGCCAGGCCGATGAGGAGCTGTTCCTGCAGAGCGAGCGCGCGTCTGTGACCTTGAATGCGATACATGATGGCGTGGTGATTCTGCGGCAGGATCGTAGGATCGAGATGGCTAATCCCATGGCGCTGCAACTGGTGGAGATGCCTGCCGATGAGGTGCTTGGCCTGCCATGCCATGAAGTATTCCGCTTGATGGGCGAGTTGGCCGCGGAGTTTTCCGAGGATCCTATCAGCGAGTGTTTCCGGACCGGGCAGGCCGTGGAGTTGGCGGAGCGCATGCAACTGACCACGGCGCGCGGCAAGGTGCATTCGGTCGAGGGCGGCATCGCGCCGTTGATGTCTCGGGACGGGGTGCAGATAGGCGTGGTGTGCGCGCTGCGCGATATGGGGCCGCTGCGGCAAAGGACCGCAGCCGCGCTGGAGGCCAGCGAGACTCGGGTCAAGGAGCATCTGGAGAAGCTGTCGCATGTGGCGCGGCTGCATACCATGGGCGAGATGGCGTCCGGCATCGCCCATGAGCTGAATCAGCCATTGACGGCGATCTCCAACTATTGCCAGGCCGCCATCCAATTGCTGGATGGAGTGGAGGATGCCCCGCCGCAAGTCAATTCCGCATTGAAGTTGGCGGTGGCGCAGGCTGGGCGCGCCGGGGAGATCATCAAGCGGCTGCGCGCGCTGGTCAGCAAGCGCGCCATCGAGACGCGGCTGATCGACGTCAATCAGGTGGTGGGCAACTGCATGTTTCTGGCGGAGTACGATCTGCGGGAGCGCGGCATTGAAGTGGTCCAGCTGCTATCGGGCTATTCGATTCCGGTGATGGCGGACAGCATCCAGCTGGAGCAGGTGGTGTTGAACCTGCTGTCCAATGCCATGGATGCCTTGAAAGACGAGCCGGCCTTGAAGCGCCATGTCATCGTCCACACTCGCCGCGAAGGCAAGAAGGGCATCCTGGAAGTGAGGGATACGGGGCGCGGCATTACGCCGGACTTGCTGGAAGTGTTGTTCCATCCGTTCTTTTCGACCAAGCCGCACGGCATGGGCCTGGGCTTGTCGATCTGCCAGACCATCGTGGAGCAATATGGCGGCTTGATCTCGGCGGAAAATATTCCGGCCAGCGGCGCCTGCTTCCGCATCGAGCTGCCGTTGGCCTTGCAGGCCGAGCGCCAACTCAGCTAGCGCGGTTGCCGATCTGAGTGCGTTGCGCGCGCTCTTCGCGCGGCGTGATGTTGAAATGGTTGCGGTAGGTGCTGGAGAAGTGCGGCCCGCTGGAGAAGCCGCAAGCCAGCCCGATCTGCACGATGGATTTGCTGGTCTGCAGCAGCAATTGGCGCGCCCGGCTCAAACGCAGCTCCAGATAGTATTTGGACGGCACGGTGCCCAGGTATTGCTTGAACAGCCGCTCCAACTGGCGTCGGGAGACGCCGACATAGTAGGCGATGTCGTCGGTGGACAGCGGTTCTTCGATATTGGCTTCCATCAGGCTGACAGCCTCGGTCAGCTTAGGCTGGCTGCCGCCGATGCGGGTGGCCAGCGGAATGCGCTGGCGTTCGTTGCCGGGCCGGATGCGCTCCATGCTGAACAGCTCGGACAACTGGGCGATGAACTCATGTCCCTGTTGCCTGCCAACGAGGTCCAGCATGAAATCAAAGGTAGCCGCCCCGCCAGCGCAGCTGAGACAGCGTCCCTCGCTTTCGTACAGATTGGACGTCACGATCACATCGGGAAACTCTTCAGTCAGCCGCGCGATTTCGCGCCAGTGTATCGTTGCGCGCTGCCCAGCAAGGAGGCCCGCCCGTGCGAGCCAATAGCTGCCGCAGCCGATGCCGGCCAGCGTCATCTTGTCGGCGTTGATGCTGGACATGCCCTTGCTCAGTTCCTCCAGCGCGAAATCGCTGCCGATCTCGTCGGCCAGAATCACCAGATAATCCAGTTTCGGCGCGTACGACAGCGGCAGGTCCACCGCCAGCTTGATGCCGTTGGAGAGCTGTACTTGGCCGCCATCCAACGATAGCAGCAGGGTTTCGTAAAGCTTTTTCTCCGCGAGCAGATTGGCGTGGTTGAGCACCTCGGAGGCGCTGGCGAAATCAGCCATCGAGGCGTGGGGAAGCAGCAAGAAGCCGAAGCGCAACGGTTTGGCGGTTTGAGGCGTGTGAGCCATGTCTGAGCGGCAGGTAAGGTTGGCAAAAATACCGCCATGTCAGGGAGCCTGGCATGGCGGCTTGTCTAGGGGCTGTTGACGATCGCTGAGCGGTCGCGCCGGAGCGCATTTCGCGACGAATCGAGGCGTTTCGCACGCCGCATAGTCATTCTCTGCCAGTGCGGAACAACGAAGAGTTGTCACGAAAGGCGCCCGGCCCTGCGGGTTTGGCCGCTTTTGGCCGGATGCGGCGTTACGCAGCCCTGGCATAGAGTAACTATGCGGCGGACTGCGCGCCTTGCATCCGGTCAAAAGCGGCGCAAACGCGATCCGCTCAGCAATCGTCAACAGCCCCTAGCTTGCATTGTACGATTTATTTCAAACGCCGGGCAGCGGAATTCTCACCGGCGGCTTATTGCTTTCGCGGACCCAGAAAAGCCAGATAGCGCCGCTCGGCGCGCTTCATCAGCCAGACCAGGGCAAAGGTCAGCGCCAGGTAGATCACGGCTGCGGTGAAAAACGGCTCGAACGGCATATAGCTTTCGCTGTAGATGCGGCGCGCCACGCCGGTCAGGTCGGCCAGGGTCACCAGGCCGGCGATGGCGGTGCTCTGCAGCATCATGATCACTTCGTTGCTGTAGGCGGGCAGCGCGCGGCGCAGCGCCGACGGCAGCACAATGCGTCGCAGCATCAGCCACTGGCTCATGCCGACCGAGCGCGCGGCTTCGATTTCGCCCCAGTGGGTATTGCGGATCTGGCCGGCGATGATTTCCGTGGTATAAGCCGCGGTGTTCAGCGTGAAGGCCAGGATGGCGCAGACATAGGCGTTTTGCAGGTATTGCCAGGCCCAACTATCGCGTATCCAGTCGAACTGCGCCAGGCCGTAATAGATGATGAACAGCTGCACCAGCAGCGGCGTGCCGCGGAAGACGTAGCCGAACAGCCAGACGGCGCCGGACAGTGCGCGGTTTTTCGCCGTGCGCGCCACGGCTAGCGGGATGGCCAGCATCAGGCCCAAAAGCAGCGACAGGCCCAGCAACTGCAGCGTCATGATCAGGCCGTCGGTCGACGACAGCATGGGGCCGCCGTCGTGCGCGCCGAAGAATTCCGGCAAGCGTTCGATAATCAGTTTCGGATCGATCACAGCCCGCTCTCCTTGGTGCCCATCGAGTAGCGTTTTTCTGTCCAGTGCAAGAGCAGATTGGACACGCCGGTAATGCAGAGGAACAACGCGCCGACGACGATATAGACGTCGAACGGCTGCTGGGTGGCCGATTTGGCGGCGTCGGCCCGGTACATCACATCATTGAGGCCGATGACGGATACCAGGGCGGTGGATTTGACCAGCACCAGCCAGTTGTTGGAGAAGCTGGGCAGGGCATAGCGCACCATCTGCGGCAACTGGATGCGGAAGAACACGCGCAGCGGTGACATCCCGTAAGCCAGGCCGGCTTCCATCTGACCCTTGTGCACCGCCATCATCGCGCCGCGGAAGGTTTCGGTCATGTACGCGCCGAAAATGAAGCCTAGGGTGGCGACGCCGGCGATGAACGGGTCGATATCGGGCGCTTGCCAGCCGAAATGGCCGCAGATGTCGTTGAGCGCCATCTGCGCGCCGAAAAACAGCAGGAACATCCACACCAGATCGGGAATGCCGCGCACCACGGTGGAATAGCATTCGGCGAGCAGCGTCAACGCGCGCGACGAGGTGGATTTGAACAGCGCGCCGATGAGGCCGAGCGCGACGGAAACGGCCAGCGCGGAGCCGGCCAGCTTCAGCGTCAGCACCGTGCCTTCCAGGATGCTGGGAAGGTAACCTTGCAAAAACATGGGCAATCTCGGAAGAGGGGATTGCGGGAGCAGGCGCGCGCCGCGCGCCTGCCAGGGAGCGGGGGTTAGCCGCCGTAGACGTCGAAGCTGAAGTATTTTTCCTCAACCTTCTTGTAGCTGCCGTCCTTGCGCACGGCCTCGATGGCTTTGTTCAGGCGGTCGAGCAGGGCCTTGTTGCCCTTCTTCACGGCAATGCCGGCGCCCAGGCCGAAGTACTTGACGTCGGAGTAGTTCGGGCCGACGAAGGCATAGCCCTTGCCTTGCGGCGTCTTCAGGAATTCGCCTTCGCCCACGGCTCCGTCCACGAACACGGCATCGACGCGGCCGGACTTCAGGTCCAGGAACGATTCAGGCGACTTGGCGTACGGCACGATGGTGGCGCCGTTCTTGCCCCAGAAGTCCTTGGCGAATTTTTCCTGGGTGGAGGCGCGCAGCACGCCGATTTTCTTGCCCTTGAAGCTGGCGGCGTCTACCTTGGTGCCATCCTTGGCCACCAGGCGGCTGGCGATGTTGTAGTATTTGCCGGTGAAGTCCACTGCCTTTTGGCGTTCCGGGGTGATCTGCATCGAGGAGATGATGGCGTCGAACTTGTTGGCGTTCAGCGCCGGGATCAAGCCGTCCCAGTCTTGCGGCACGATCTGGCAGGTGACTTTCATTTCCTTGCACAGCGCGTAGGCCATGTCGATGTCGAAGCCCTGCGGCTTGCCGTCGGCGCCTTGCTTGGAGAACGGCGGGTAGTTGAGGTCGATGCCGAAGCGGACGGTTTCCGCTTGGGCGGACAGGGAGGCGATCAAGGCGAAGCTGGCGCTTGCAATCAGGGCTTTTTTCATGATGTTGCTTCTACTTCTCTTATTTTGGCCGTCGGCAGGCGCCTGCGCGACGACTGGCTTGTAAACCCCGCAGCGGAGCCGACGTTATTGTTCCGATCCGGGTCGTCTTGTCTTGCTGGCTGGCCTTTATCTGCCGCGCTTGTGAACAACAAGTGGCGGAATTGGTCAATCCCCATAAGCAAGTGCGCACATTCTACCTTACTTTTCCCAAAAAATGGAAATATCATAAAAATCAATAGGTTATGAATGTTTTTCCTGATTGGCTACAATGCGCGGTGCGATGGTCTTTGTGTAACTGGCCGTCGCTTTGCTGTAATGTATGGCCTGGATTTCCGGCCTGCTTATGCCCCCGTGTTGTTGCCGGCGGAATACGGCTTGCGCGTTTTATGTAAGCCGATGTCGCATTCAGGAAATCCGGTATGGGTGCCGCTATCTACAATGCCCCGACAACCTCCCTGCTCACAACAAGAGAAGCTAAATGTCGCTTACCAACAAGACTGAACTGGCCAGCCTGATCGCAGATATCCAGGCTGTAGCCGAGAGCAAGCTTTCTTCCCAGGAGACCCAACAACTCGCCGCCTTCTTCCCGAGCTACTTCGAAGAGACTGAACACGCCGACCTGCGGCAGTTCTCCTCGCTCGACCTGTTCGGTGCCGCAATGGCGCATTACGAGTTCGCCGGCAAGCGCTCTGCCGGCCAGGTCAAGTGCCGCATCTACAACCCCGATTTCGAACGCGACGGCTGGCAAAGCACCCACACGGTGATCGAAGTGGTGAACGACGACATGCCGTTCCTGATCGACTCGATCACCATGCTGCTGTCGCGCTATAACCTCAATCTGCACCTGTTGGTGCATCCGGTGCTGTCGGTGGCCCGCGACAAGAGCGGCGTGATGAGCGCCGTCAAGCGCACCGAAGACCGCAGCCTGCCGCTGGAGTCGTTCATCCACGTGCAGATCGACCGCATCAGCGACGCCGCGCTGCTGGCCAAGCTGGAAGCCGAGCTGAAGCGCGTGCTGGCCGATATCCGCCTGGTGGTGCGCGACGAACCCAAGATGCGCGAAATGCTCGCCGGCATCAGCAAGGACTTGTCCAAGCTGAAGGGCGAACGCGCGGCCGAAGCCAAGGAGGCCGTGGCCTTTCTGGAATGGATGGCCGAGCGCAATTTCCTGTTCATGGGTTATTGCGACTACGACCTGGTCAAGCGCGACGGCAAGGACAGCCTGCGCATCGTCAAGGATTCCGGCCTGGGCATCCTGCAGGATCAGGGCGACAAAGAGTATTCCGCCAGCTTCGAACAGCTGCCGCAGGAATTGCGCGAACTGGCGCACCTGCCGCAGCTGATCATCCTGAACAAATCGCAAACCCGCTCCATCATCCACCGTCCGGCCTATGTCGACTTCGTCGGCATCAAGCGCTTCAACGACAAGGGCGAAGTGATAGGCGAACGCCGCTTCCTCGGCCTTTACACCGCCAGCGCCTATCAGACGTCGCCGAAGGACGTGCCCATCCTGCGCCAGAAGGTGGCCAGCGTGGTCAAAAGCTGCGACTTCGTCGATGACAGCTACAAGTCCAAGACGCTCGGCTTCGTGCTGGAAAGCTACCCGCGCGACGAATTGTTCGAAATTCCGGCCGAAGTGCTCGGCCCGATTGCCGAGGGCATCGTCAGCCTGCAGGAACGCCCACGCGTCCGCCTGTTCGTGCGCGCCGACCGCTACCATCGCTATGTCAGCTGCCTGGTTTATGTCCCGCGCGACAGCTTCAGCACCGAAGTGCGGCTGAAGATCGAAAAAGTGCTGATGAACGCCTTCGACGGCGCCAGCGCCGAGTTCAGCGTGCAGATCGGCGACGGCACCCTGGCCCGCGTTCACTACATCATCCGCACCAATGCGTCCAAACTGCCGGAATTCCATGAGGGCGATATCGAAGCCGAAATCGCCCGACTGGTGCGCGGCTGGGTGGAGGAGCTGCACCAGCAACTGGTGGAGGCCTATGGCGAAGAGCGCGGCAACGGCTTGTTCAATCGCTACAAGGAAGGTTTCCCGGTGGCCTACCGCGAGGAATTCGCGGTGCGCAACGCCGTGCTGGACATCCAGCAACTGGAGGCGCTGAGCGCCGAGCAGCCGCTGGCCATGAAGCTGTACCGCCCCTTCCACCGCACCGGCGCGGCCTTCAATCTGAAGCTGTTCCGCGAGGCCGAACCGCTGGGCCTGTCGGCCAGCCTGCCGATTCTGGAAAACATGGGCGTCAAGGTGCGCGATGAGCACCCGTACTGCGTCAAGCGCGTCGATGGCAGCCTGGTGTGGATCAGCGACTTCGGCCTCGATATCGGCAGTTTTGGCGAGCAGATGTCGCAGGACCAGGTGCAGCACGACTTCCAGGAGCTGCTGTCCCAGGTCTTCGCCAAGCGCTGCGAAAACGACGGCTTCAACCGCCTGGCGCTGGTAGCCGGCCTGGATTGGCGCGAAATCTCCCTGATCCGCGCGCTGGCCAAGTATCTGCGCCAGGGCGGCCTGACTTTCAGCCAAGCCTATATCGAGCAGTGCGTGGCCAACTACCCGGCCATCACCCGCAGCCTGGTGGAACTGTTCTACGCCCGTTTGGACCCGGCAGGCTTCGACGACGAGAAGGCCGAGCTGCTGCTGGCCGCCGTGCGCGGCATGCTGGACGGCGTGGCCAATCTGGATGAAGACCGCATCCTGAACGGCTTCCTGGCCGTGATCCTGGCCACCCGCCGCACCAACTTCTGGCAGAAAGGCGCCGACGGCGAGTTCAAGTCCTACATCTCGTTCAAACTGGAATCGAACCAGATTCCGTTCCTGCCGCAGCCGCGTCCGCTGTTTGAAATCTGGGTGTACAGCCCGCGCGTCGAAGGCGTGCACCTGCGCGGCTCCAAGGTGGCGCGCGGCGGCCTGCGCTGGTCTGACCGGATGGAAGACTTCCGCACCGAGGTGCTGGGCCTGGTGAAGGCGCAGATGGTGAAGAACTCGGTGATCGTGCCGATGGGCTCCAAGGGCGGTTTCGTCGGCAAGCAGCTGCCGGCGCCGAGCGAGCGCGAGGCTTTCCTGGCCGAGGGCATCGCCTGCTACAAGATCTTCATCTCCGCGCTGTTGGACGTGACGGACAATCTGGTGACCGGCCAGATCGTGCCGCCGAAGGACGTGCGCCGGCTGGACCCGGATGATCCGTACCTGGTGGTGGCGGCCGACAAGGGCACCGCAACCTTCTCCGACATCGCCAACGGCATTTCCGAGGCCTACGGCTTCTGGCTGGGCGACGCTTTCGCCTCCGGCGGTTCCGCCGGCTACGACCACAAGGGCATGGGCATCACCGCCCGCGGCGCCTGGGAGTCGGTGAAGCGCCACTTCCGCCACCTGGGCATCAATACCCAGGAGCAGGACTTTACCGTGATCGGCATCGGCGACATGGCCGGCGACGTGTTCGGCAACGGCATGCTGCTGTCCGAGCACATCTGCCTGAAGGCGGCGTTCAACCACCTGCACATCTTCCTGGATCCGACGCCGGACGCGAAGAAGAGCTTCGCCGAGCGCGCGCGCCTGTTCAACCTGCCGCGCTCCAGCTGGACCGATTACAACCGCGAGCTGATCTCCAAGGGCGGCGGCATCTTCGAGCGCAGCGCCAAGTCCATTCCGCTGTCGCCGGAAGTGAAGGCGTGGCTGGAAACCGACAAGGACCACATGGCGCCGAACGAGCTGATCCATGAGATCCTCAAAGCCAAGATCGACCTGCTGTACAACGGCGGCATCGGCACCTACATCAAGGCGTCCACGCAGAGCCATGCCGACGCGCGCGACCGCGCCAATGACCCGGTGCGCGTCAACGGCAACCAGCTGCAGGCGCGCGTGGTGGCCGAGGGCGGCAACCTGACGTGCACCCAGCTGGGACGCGTGGAGTTCGCGCTGGCTGGCGGCCGCATCGCCACTGACGCCATCGACAACTCGGCCGGCGTCGATTGCTCCGACCACGAGGTCAACATCAAGATTCTGCTGGGCGCGGTGATGCAGGCCGGCGACATGACGCTGAAGCAGCGCAATGAGCTGTTGGCCGAGATGACCGAGGAAGTGGGCCATCTGGTGTTGCGCAACAACGTGCTGCAAACCCAGGTGCTGGCGATCAAGCGTCTGGAAGCGGCTTCCATGCTGTCCACCCATGCCCGCATGATCACGCACATGGAGAAGACCGGCGAACTGAACCGCGAGATCGAGTACCTGCCGACCGAAACCCAGATCAACGAACGCCGCCTGGCCCGTCAGGGCCTGACCGTGCCGGAGATCGCGGTGCTGCTGGCCTATAGCAAGATTTCGCTGGATCAGGCCATCCTGGCCACCGACTTGCCGGACGACCGCGACTTCCTGCCGGTGCTGGTCAACTACTTCCCGAAACCGCTGCAGCAGCGCTTCGGCAAGCAGATGGAACAGCATCAGCTGCGCCGCGAGATCATCTCCAACCAGCTGGCCAACCAGATCATCAACCGCATGGGCACCACTTTCGTGTTCCGCCTGCAGGAAGAGTCGCCGTTCTCCGCGGCCGACATCGCCCGCGCCTGGTGGATCGCCAACCGCGTGTTCGACGCGGAAAGCCTGTGGGGCCAGATCGAAGCGCTGGACAACAAGGTGCCGGCCGACCAGCAGATGCAGCTGATGGTGCTGGTGCGCACGCTGGTGGAGCGCGCGACGCGCTGGCTGCTGCGCAACAAGCGTCCGTTCGGTTCCGTCAACGCGGTGATCGAGCAGTACGCCGCCAAGGTGCAAGGCCTGCTGGCCCAGTTGCCCAAGCTGGTGCCGTCCGCGCAGTATGCCGGCGTGGCCGAGCTGGAAGCCCGGATCGCCCACGCCAAGCTGCCGCAATCGCTGCAGCAGGTGCTGGCGCGTCTGGAATACGCCGTGCCGCTGATGGACATCATCGAAATCAGCGACGGCAGCAAGCTGGCGCTGGAGCAGGTGGCGGCCAACTACTTCCAGCTGGGCCGGGCGCTGCAGCTGGACTGGCTACGCGACGCCATCACCAGCCTGCCGCGCGACAATCGCTGGCAGTCGCTGGCCCGCTCGGCGCTGCGCGACGATCTGTACCGCGTGCACCGCGATCTGGCTCGCCAGGCGCTGCAGGATAGCGCCGCGGCGGCTGGCTTCGCCGATCAGTGGCTGGTCAAGCGCCAGGCTGCCGTGGAAGTGTGCGGCCAGATGTTCGCCGAGCTGCAGTCGTTCAGCGCGCTGGATCTGGCGATGCTGTCCGCCGGCATGCGCGAGCTGAACAACCACCTGTTGGCTTGATGCTTCCCCGTTCCGTCCCGGCTTGAGCCGGGATGCAGTCAAACGCCGCGAGCGAGTCTCGCGGCGTTTTCTTTTGGTATTTTTGCAAAAATATGGAATTTAATGCCACTGTTGGGCGATTATTGATTTAAATTTCATGCCAATTGTGTATGTTGACGGCCTGGCGCATGTCCGTGGCAGCGGCGCGCGCCGGATCACAACAAACACAATGGAGCATGGCAATGAAATTCATTCCGACGACCCTGTGCCTGAGCCTGGCTTTGGCGCTGGGCGGATGCATGTCCGATTCCTCTTCTTCCGTGAGCGGGCATACTGGCGCAAGCAATTACGAACAATTGCCGGCCGCGGCGCCGGTGGCCGTCAAGATGGTCGCCATCAACGATTTCCATGGCAATCTGGAATCCCCGGGCACCTTGACGCTGCCGGACCCGAAAGATCCGAGCAAGACCATCAAGACGCCCGCTGGCGGCGTCGATTACCTGGCAGCCTGGGTCAAGCAGCTGCGCGACAAATCGCCCAATACGGTGGTCGTGTCGGCCGGCGATTTGATCGGCGCCAGCCCCTTGGTGTCCGGCATGTTCCATGACGAGCCCACCATCGAAGCGATGAATTTGCTGGGCCTGGATATCAACGCCGTGGGCAATCATGAGTTCGATGACGGCCAGGACGAGTTGCTGCGCATGCAGAATGGCGGTTGCAAGCCTGGCGCGGGCGATACCACCTGCCAGAATGGCGGCAGTTTCGCCGGCGCCAAATTCCGTTTCCTGGCGGCCAATGTGCAGAAGCCGGATGGCAGCACCCTGTTTCCAGCCTATGAAATCAAAAAGTACGGCAATATCCCGGTGGCCTTCATCGGCATGACGCTGAAGGGCACGCCCGATATCGTGTCCCCGGCCGGCATCCAGGGGCTGAGCTTCAAGGACGAGGCCGATACCGTCAATGCGCTGATTCCCAAGCTGAAAGCCCAGGGTGTGGCGGCGGCAGTGGTGGTGGTGCATGAGGGCGGTTATCAGACCGGCACGTTTGACGACTGCAAAGGCATTTCCGGCCCCATCGTCGATATCGTCAAGAAGCTGGACAAGACGGTGGGGCTGGTGGTGACCGGCCACACGCACCAGGCCTACAACTGCGTCATCGATGATCGCCGCGTGACCAGCGCCAAGAATTACGGCCAGCTGTTCACCGAGATCGACTTCAAGCTGGACCCGGTCAGCAAAACCTTTGTCCCCGGCTCGATCCAGGCCGTGAACCGTCCGGTGACGCAGGACATCAAGCCGCTAGCCAATATCACCGACCTGGTGCGGTTTTATCTGATCAAGTCTGCGGATCAGGCCGAGCGCATTGTGGGCAAGCTGGGCGGCAGCCTGACCCGCAATGCCAACGCCGCCGGCGAAACGACCTTGGGAGACGTGATCGCCGACTCTCAGCTAGCTGCCGGCAGCAAGCAAGGCGCCGTGGTGGCCTTCATGAATCCGGGCGGCATCCGCGCCGACCTGGTGCCGGACGCCAATGGCAATGTGAGCTACAAGCAGATCTACACCGTGCAGCCGTTCGGCAACACCATGCTGACGATGAAGCTGACCGGCGAGCAGATCGATCAGTTGCTGGAGCAGCAGTGGAGCGATCCGGCCAGGGGCAAGATGCTGCAGGTTTCGTCCGGTTTCAGCTACAGCTGGAGCAAGTCGGCGCCGGTTGGCAGCAAGGTGGACATCAAGAGCATCACCATCAATGGCGTGCCGATTGATCCCAAGGCCCGCTACACGGTGCAGGTCAACAACTTCATCGGCGGCGGCGGCGACGGCTTCACGGTGCTGGCGCAGGGCACCGACCGCGTGGTGGGCGAGGTGGATGTGGACGTGATGCAGCGCTATTTGCAGTCCAAGCCCGTGGTGGCGGTGCCCAAGCTGAATCGCATCAGCGTTTTGCCCTGATTGTCGGCAAAAAAGAAACCCGGCGCAGGCATCTGCCCGCGCCGGGTTTTATTTTCAGAATGGGCTGAATCAGCCGCGGCCGGTGCTGCCGAAGCCGCCGGCGCCGCGGTCGGACGCGTCGAAGTCGTCCACGATATTGAAGCCAACCTGCACCACCGGCACGATGACCATCTGGGCGATGCGTTCCAGCGGCTCCAGGCGGAACGGCTCCTGGCCGCGGTTCCAGACCGAGACGAACACCTGGCCCTGGTAGTCGGAGTCGATCAGGCCGATGGCTATGCGCACCCTGGAGTGTCTCAATCGGCTGAAACCCTTGCCATTCCTGCGTGTAAGTCGAGACTGGTTGGCTTAGTGCCTCAATCGATGCCTTTACAGGGGCTGACCTCCCTTTGGGTCAGGACTTACCGGTGCTGCCGAAGCCGCCGGTTCCGCGTTCCGTCTCTGTCGAAAATTTCTCGACGAAGCTGAGGCCCACTTGTACTACTGGCTGGAACATCAACTGTGCGATTCGTTCGCCCGGCTCGATTGTATAAGCTTCTGTACCATCATTGGATAGGATTACGCCAATCTCGCCATGGTAGTCCGCATCAATGACCCCAATCCCTTGAGATACCCTTATTCCGTGCTTCAGGGAAAGTCCAGAGCGTGAGGCGACGATAGCAACAAGGCTGGGGTCCATCATATTGATAGCAATTCCAGTTTTCACCAGGATACGGCCACTGGGGGGGAGCGTTACCGGTTCCTCAAGGCAAGCGCGCAGGTCCATGGCGGCCGAACCTTCGGTTGCATAGGAAGGAAGGTCAATTTTGTTGCCCAGTAAGGGACTGACGATGCGGGCTTCAATTCTTCGGAACATTTTTGGTCCTTGGGTAATTTTGGGGCGTAGCGGGTAGCTGGGCATGCCAGTACCAAATTGAATGCCGAATTTTAACAAGATAGTTGGTAAAACGGTTAAGAGTGTTGATGTCCCAGAGAAGTTGGAGGTGTTTTTTTGATAGCACGGTGTGGAAAAATCCGGCACCTGGGCTCATTTCATAGAGAATTGGGAAGAGGGACGTCTATTGTAAGTGTCATATCCGGCCTTCGGCTGAGCATTTATTGCGAGAATTTCGCACCAGGACCCAGCTTTGTGTGATGACGAGAAAGATTTGATTGAACTTTGTCATTTTGACCAGGAAAAATCTTTTGTCATTTTTCGGTCAATATTTCTTAGAGGGCCTATGTTTTTTGTTCAATTGCATCCCGAGCTCAGGCAATAAGCGTTTCTCGACTTGCTGGTGGGTTAGCCGCTGGATGGTATTCCAAACTCGAAAACCAATTTTTACAAGGTTAAAGAGGGAAGCCCTTTCGATAGCCCGTCTCCATTTTGGTGTGCAATGGTATACATTGTTCCTGTAATTCCATCTCGGAGCCATTTCTTAGCCAGTTGCTCAACATAGCTATGACTGCCCCTGTGAGTTATAGTCAGTGCAATTTGGCTAGGATGGAGTAATGTTATCACGGCCTCTGAATCCACTTCGGCAGCTAGTAATTTGAGTAGGTAGTTAGGCTCGAAACCAATAGGTAGGGGAGCTGTCACGGTTACAGTGTGAAGACATTCGTCTATTTCTTCCAGTGTTTTCTTCAGCTCTAAGATGATGGCTTTGATATTGGCAGATTTCACTTCTGCCTCACAAAGTGAAATTGCACGAAGAATCTCAGTGTGCCAGTCTCCATTGAATAGATAAGTTTCAAAGAAATTTGTTTTTTTCATATTTGTTTTCAATTTCAGGTAGCAACTGGTTAGTGGGTAGAGGCATCCAAATGGGCCCTCATATCAACCAGGAATTTCTAAGTAGATATCCGGAGGCTACTGTTTTCTCCATATATTTCCGTGGGTGCTTCATTTGTGCTGATTGCTTGTCGTGGTGAGTTTGGATTATCACCAAACTGTTTGACCAGTGCATCTAGGACTACAGGCAATCCCAGGGAGGAAGCCTTTAAGGCAGCTCAAAAGGGGTTGGTGTTTTTCTCGTGGCTTGTAATTTGATAATACAATGGAGTACCTGTTCGAGTCATTTTTGGCACTGGTCAGGGTGCATATCAGCCGCATCTACTGAGAAACGATGGGGCGCCAGCCATTTTCAGTTTTCATAAATCCTGACCACGCCTGTCGGGCAACCTTATCACCTACTGTGGCTTTATCTTTGAATCCCATCTTCTCTAGCTCAGACCAGGCAGCAATAAAAGCATTCCAGTGAAGTTTTATTTCCTCTTTGCTGCCTTTTGAAAGAAAGTCAGTGCAAGGCTTACATTTAAGTAAAAAAGCATCTCTCCTGGCTGGGAATGTCTCTTTTTGCGGAGTGAGCCAGTTGTCGGCTTGAGACGAAATGTTAACTTCTGTTTGCAGAGCATCAATCCCCATGAATCCAGGATTTCTATGCCGTTCCTGAACTGTATTCACGATTCCATTGGCAAGTGCTAGAACAACTTCTGGGAGAGGCTTAGTTAACTTTAAATTGTAATTATATCTGACGTTGTACTTATTTTCTGATGAAGTGTCTTGCCATCCATTTTCTTTCTTAAAATCGTCGACAATGAGTCCCTCAAGTTCATCGCTTTTGGCGTATGACAATACGGTTTCGTAAGTTAATTTGTCGTTGGGCACCTTCTCCGAGCAAGCAGCTAAGAGTGCCATTGCTCCTAGAGCAGTGAAGTAGCCAATAGGTTTTCGAGTGATTGTCATAGGCAGCCAAAAAATTAGATAAAAGTAAGCACAAACAGGCAAGCACAAAAACAAGCAGAGCAGCACTGGCCAGCACTAGGCCGGGAGAGTGCGGAAGCAAGTTGATGAGCGAGTGCTAGCGGGGAGGTTTAGTCTACGTTTTACGTAGAGACGTTGCAAGAGCATCCTACGAGCATCGTAGGATGCGTACAAAACCCCCAGCATCGATATTTGGTAAGCGATTACGAGAGGCTCGCCTGCGGCGAGACATTCCTCAAGACAAGCTTGGCGTTATGGTTGGGCTCGATGAGGGTACGGCCAGCGCTCGTATCAGTCGATACGAAACGGGTACTCATGCACCTCCGTTTGACATGGCGGTACGGTTGGCCGAACTGTTGGATGTACCCCCGCCATACTTCTACTGTGAGGATGATGACCTTGCGATGGTCATTCTTGCTTGGGGCCAGTTATCTCAATGCAAGAAGAGTTGGGTTCAAGCATTAATTGAGCAAGAGCAATCGTTAACACATCCTGATAACACCAAAGGTTGATTCATCAGGGTGCTCAAACTTCATGATGGGGGAATTTCATCGAATTAGTTAATGCAAGAAGACTACGGATGCATAACACCAGGAAGGATGAGAAATGCGCTGGATAACCGACGAAGACTTGAAGCTTTGGAGCAAGCGGACGGAAGCCAGAGAGCACTTTGTAGACCTCGTCGGTGACCTCATTCGTGCAACGGTTGCGGATGTAAGCAAGTGAAGCTAAAGCGCTGACTCGGTTGTTAGTAGTAGCCTAGGCGGCGGATGCTATTTTCACCAAGTTTGGCTAAGCAAAACCCTAAAATAACGATGACTACAAGTCCTAACCGGTTAGATTGTGAGACGCGTGAGAGCACAGTTTCGTCCCTTTGCCAAGCATTTCAGTGTTCTGCGGAATCGTTTCTGAGGTTTGTGCAGGACCCTGTACATGGCCTTCATTACGAGGAGCACAGTCGAGACTTGCCTGAATTTCAGCAATACCTCTTCGAAAGGGCCACCTCACACTTTGGCAACCCACAGTTGCCTTCAGAGGTCTGCTGGTTCCATGGGACACGAGTCCCACACGGAACCACCTTCCGGGAAGGCATTTTTCCCTTGGGGCAGCGGCTTGACTCCTTAAAAGAAACCATCCTGGCCACACTGGACAACGACCAACATCAAGAACAAGTTCGTCAGGCTTTTGCCCGCAAAGGTGGTTATGCATACCATTTTCGCGAAAAGATAACCAATCCCATGCACTGGGGCCCCTATGCCATTCTAATACGAGAGTTGGCCTTCCATGCAGAATCCTGTTCCCAACATGATTATCTGGGTATGCCGGAAATTATTGACGACCTCTGTGAAGAGATACGTATCGCCGGTGAACTGGATTTATTGCCTATCTTCCAGGAACGTTGGCGACCCGCACTTGTAAAATTCGTCGCGGTTTCTGATTCGCTGGTGGAAACTTATCTGGGGGTGGCTCTCTGTTACTTGAGGTCAGCCCTATTGGAAGGGGTGCCTGACAGTAATTCGGTTATGTGCTTTGATGGAGAAAATACCCCTATTTCTCCGGAGCGAATCATCCGAGTGGACTTTGTCTAGCATATTACATGTTTGGGTAAGAAATGCCCTTGGGCGCTCTGACCCCAAGATACGGATACATATTTTCTAGGCTAAGCAGCGGACAATCCCGAGTAGCCCTTAGCATCTCCAAGGTGATATTCTAAATGAATGGCTTGATGAGTCGACATAGCCTATTTGAGACAAGCCGCTCAGCCTTTTCGGTTCTTGCCGCACGCAAGCTACCGCACTGACATCGACACATGTGGGGCTGGAGCAGACTGTGTCTGGCGACGCCATATAAGAAAATCTCGGGGGATACATGATTGAACCGATTCACTCGTTGGCCTTTTCAATGCAGGCCAATCGCGGCGTGTATGCCGTGCTCTTCGGCTCTGGACTGTCACGGTCGGCCAGGATTCCGACAGGTTGGGAAATCACGCTAGACCTGGTACGACGCCTTGCAACTGTGAGTGGCGAAGAGTGTGGAGTAGACCCTTCTGCGTGGTATCGCGACAAGTTCAACAAAGAGCCGGACTACTCTGAATTGCTCGACGCGCTGGCCAAGACCCCCGCGGAGCGACAGCAACTGTTGCGGCAGTATTGGGAGCCGACCGAACAGGAAAAGGAAGAAGGGGCAAAGCAGCCCACGCCGGCCCACCGCGCCATTGCCGACTTGGTTGCCAAGGGCTTTGTGCGAGTCATTGTGACGACCAACTTCGACCGCCTGATGGAACTGGCACTGCTTGATGTCGGGGTCACGCCCACGGTGCTCAGTAGCTCTGACCATGTTCACGGCGCAATGCCGCTCATCCATACGCAATGCTGCGTATTTAAGGTACACGGCGACTATCTCGATACTCGTATCCGGAACACTCCCGAAGAGTTAAGTGGTTATCCCGCCGAGTTCGACACTTTGCTCGACCGCATCTTCGACGAGTTCGGCCTGATTGTTTGCGGTTGGTCTGCTGACTGGGATGAAGCGCTCCGGTGTGCCATCTTCCGCGCACCATCGCGGCGATTTGCCACCTATTGGGCAGTTCGTGGGGAGCCGGGCGATGCTGCAAGACAGCTGATTGAGCACCGAGGTGCCCAGGTTGTCTCCATCACAGATGCCGATAGCTTCTTCAGTACGATACATCGGCAAGTAGAAGCTCTAGAAGAATTTGCGAGACCACACCCTTTGTCTACAGCTGCGGCCGTTACCGCCCTGAAGCGGTACATGTCCGAGCCACGCTACCGGATTCAGCATGCCGACTTAGTTGAAGGCGAGGTCGAGCACGTACTGTCCGAAATTGGAATCGACAAATTTCCCGTTCAAGGCGGGCCGCCCCCTGATGCGGCCCAGTTCAACCACCGGGTCAAAGCATATGAAGCCGCGATGACCACGTTAGTGGCAATGGCCATTGAAGCTGGTCGATGGGCGAACGATGACCACCAAGAGGTCTGGGTGCGAGCCTTGCAGAAGCTCGCGAGTGGACAGGCACAGGACGGTGGTTACGCCTTATGGGGGGAGTTGACGCGTTTTCCAGCAACCCTTCTCCTCTTTGCTCTCGGTGTATCAGCCCTTGAGTCGACGCGGTACTCATTTGTACAACGTTTGCTTTCAGCCCCTATCGTGAGGGAGTACCAGAAAACCAAGCAAACCGTACATCTGCTTCCTCCTAAGTGCCTGTTTGAGAAAGACAGCAGTGCCAAGTTGCTGGAAGGGAAGGAAAATCACTACGCACCTCTGAGCGATTGGTTGCACGAGCGATTGGCGCCGCAACTGGAACGACGCTTTTCCAGTGTAAAAGCATACGAATTGGCTTTCGATAGATTCGAACTCATGTTGGCCCTGGCTTACAGCGCAAATACAGAGGTAGGTGAGTATTTCAGGTATTGGGCACCTCCTGGAGCCTTTGGCTATAGGGATGAAAACCAAGCCCAAATCATTTCATCGCTTCGGTCGCAGTTAGCCAAAGAAGGTGACAATTCCCCTCTTGTTACAAGCAATCTGTTTGGCGTCACTGCCGATGAGTGCCGCAAGCAGCTAGACGCATTGGAGGAGTTTATTCCGAAACTAAAATGGTGGTGATGGATAGCGCTTTATCCAATTCGAATATTCAGGCCGCAATGTATTGGAGTAAACCAGCGTCGGGCGGCAGCTATCACCCATAATCACGAGGAGAGGTGCATGACGCTCGCAGTCGAACATCCAGCTATCCAAGAGGTTCTGGATTTACACACCGGCCAGCACTATCCTGTCGCTGAGGTTATTAGCTCGGATTACGCTGAGGTAATGAAACTTCGGATGGCATTGCGCACGCAGATTAATAAGCATGAACCACTTTACGCTTGTTCTTTATGCGGTATCGCTGTGTATCTTGTGAGCTGCCCAGACAAACAACACTTCTTTTTCCGACATGAACTTGAGGACGACCGGTGCCCCGCGCGGACCCGAGGCGAGTTGTCCCAGCTAGAAATCAACGCTAGAAAATACGATGGCGCTAAAGAAAGCGCTTTGCATAGGCGGATGAAGGATTGGGTCGTGCAGTGCCTTTCCGTGGACCCCAGGTTCTACCAGATTCGTAGTGAAGACACTTGGAAGGGCTCTTTGGGCCAGTGGCGGCGCCCGGATGTGCAGGCGAGGTATGGCAATATTCCGGTCATCTTCGAGATTCAGCTTTCAACGACATACCTGAATGTTATCGCTGAGCGGCGTCAGTTTTATCTGAAGGAAGGGGCGCTGCTATTCTGGATATTCGCACAGTTTGAGGATGATAACCGGCGTCTGACGCAAGATGATGTGTTTTTCAATAACAATCAAAATGCTTTTATTGTTAACCGAGAGACCGTCGCAACTTCACTTAAGCAGGCCACATTCCATCTTGAGTGCATCTGGGCGCAGCCAGCGTCGACCAACTTGTCCCGGAAGGTTGTTGCTTTTCACGACTTGACGCTCGACCTAGCGGGGCAACGTGCGTTCTATTTCGATTACGACAATGCGCTGCAGACATGGAAAAAACAAGAGTTTTCCCCAGAAAAATTGTGTTCGAAGGCTTTCGAAGCTTTTTGGCTAGACTATGTGGCTGACAATGGCCCTGTCGACCTAAAAGCTTGGGGAACGGTTAGGGGGCAGTTTATTCAGAGCCAATTTCGATTGCCGGAATATCCTGCCGAGTTGCCTCGGAAAATATTAAATGCTTTGTATTCGGCAAAGCATGGCCAGCCAGTGGGGTGGAATTATTCAACGTTGGTGGAGTTGGCACACTGGATTGCCAGTGCTCAAAAGCCGATTCTGAAAATATTTAGGAGGGCTCTACAGGTCTATGACCGAGCGGAGCAAATTCGAGCGGAAGACCTTACGGGCAATTGGCAGAGGAAGGTAAAGGTATACAAAGCTGCTATTGCCCGCGGAGACGATTCTTATCGTCCAGATACCAATCATGATGAGCTACTCAAGCTGTTATTCCCAGAACTTGGTGATATTTCTCAGCTTTGAAATTATACCTGCCTTCTATTCATCTTCTTTGTTTTTTTCTAGCTTTGCGCTTCATTTTTCGTCGCTCAGCACGGTTCGTTGGAACATGGGGATTGTACTCGTAGTGCTGAGGTTCACCGAAGTTGAATGGTATTGGAAACTCGGTAATTTTTTGCATCTGATATTGAACGTCTCTAGCCGGTGTCTGCAATGCATTGAACTCCTCCATCATGTCTGTCCACATGGCAGATTCTTCTGGTCCCAGGCCTTTAGAAAGGTCGACATACAGGAAGTCTTGCGAGGTAGCTTCCTCGGAGAATGGTTCTGAGGCTATGCCTACTGCTTCGATTACGTGCGGAAAGCGTAGCTTGATGCCGTGGCAATATGCGAATAGTGCGGCCGCACGCATATCACGGTAAGCTTGGTAGTCGATATTTGGCGATATTGGTACTGTCAGGAAAACATACGCGCGAGACATGTTATCGCTACTCAGGGTCATGCGTGCAAACTTCTCACCGGGCGTACGCTTGGAGAGAGCAAAGCGGAAGTCGTTTGCTAGCGCACGCCTGGCTAGTCGGGACTCTGAGGCAAGAGCGCGCAGGACACGTTCGTGGTCAATGGTTTCCGGTAGTGTTTCAGGAAGTCCAATCGCGGTTCCTGCACGAACGAAAGAAGCTTGGTATTCAATAAGCTCGTCCCACATATAGCTGCCTTGGTCAGCTTGGCACTTGGCCGCTCGCTGGGGGCTTGAGCAGTAGTGTTGCCAGTCACCTTCAGGGATGATGACTGCATTGATATCATTCGGTACCCTGGGCAATGAGTGTCGGCCGCTTTCCATGGTGCACATATACCTCGCCAACAATTCCTCTTCGCCGGCAATACTTATCCATGCGATATCGGCTCCCAAAAAGCGTTCCTTGCAAACAAGGTAGTCGACAAGGTCTGGTACCGTATCCAGCTCCTCCAAAAGAGCACCAACCGTCACCTCATCAAGAACGTGGACGAAGCGCCGGCCTTTGAGCGGGAAACCGACTTCGAATGGCTGTTCGTAGTGAGCATCTCCCGCGAGCCGGTTGTTGAACATCAAGCTGCCCGTGCTGCCACCACCAAAGTATCTAGCGGCTGCCTCGTGACCACCACGCGTGACCGCAATTAGGAAATAACGGGCTATGGCCGGGTCTGGAAGAGATACAGGCAGCGGGGTTTGGCATGATTTATCGACGAAGATGCGGTCCGGGAACTGCCGCAGGAACTTTTCAGCGCCTGCAAGCTGTTTTGCAGACTTTTCGATGGCCCGCTTATACCAACGAGGCCAAGCAACCTTGATGTCTATGTTTAACTGAAATGCGCAGTGCTTGTCGGAAAACAGAAGCACATTAGTGCCAAAGACCACCAGTAGGTCTACCAGCTCCTTGCCGTCTCCCTTCCCACCTGGCCTTCCTTCATCGCTATAGACGTTTGGGTAGCTCCACAGGCTCAGAAACGCTTTGCGAGCGAGCTGGGTCAGGACACGTTCCGATTCGGTCGTCCCCTGTGCCTCAGCGGCTTTCTCCCAAGCGGTCTTATTTCTCATCTTTATTCTACAGTTCCTAAAAGCTTATTCGGTTAAGCACTTGAGCCCGTCTCAGCCGCAAAATGATAGGAACTCATGCATGAAAAGCAGTCAGTACCCAATACAGAAAAAGCAACCCTCCGCCCCAGTACAGCCATTTACGAATTCGCCCTTTCTTACCTGTGACTTGGGTGTGCTGGACAATCATGGGTGTTCTGTGCTGAATGGGAACTGCTGGCGGTCTCGCTGGAGTTGATGTCGGTGTACGTTGCACTCTTTGTGGTTGCAGAGGCGGAGTTGCCGGTGCGCTTCTATTTGTAATGGGACTCTGGGTGGCTTGCTGGCCCTTCAACTTGGCCAGTAGTTGTTGATTTGGGGATGGCGGTGGTTGCTGGGTTTTCGGCCGAGCCGGTGAACTTACTGCCGAAGGAGTATTTTCCCGTAATTGCGAGAGCAATTCGCTGTTATTAACTGCTTCTACCCGTGGCGTCACCTTGGCGTTGCTTGACCTGCCAAGACGATAAAGCGCTTCTTCTCCGTCGAGCAGCAGGATTTGGTTGGGCGCGGAAATAGTTATGCTGATATGTTCATACTTCTGACGAGCGCTCGGTTTGCTACGGTAAATAGGGTCAACCAACCCTTTGGTACTGACCCATCGCCCCTCCCAGCTTTTTGTTGGCTTGCTAGAGAATTTGCTAAGGGCGGTACTCCAAATGGTGAGTTTTACGCATTGGCCACGCCAGTCTGCAAAGTTGATGAATACATAGGGTTTGCCGTGTCGCGTCCTACTTTCACTCACTTCAATAATCCTGCCTACGAGCTCTACCATTTGGCCTATATGCCGCTTAAGCAACATGTAGTCGCCACCAGCCAGAACAGGGTACTGGCTAAGGTATGCCGCGCGGCCTCTGGCTTGTGTACTCGTCCCCAAGGCCACTGCAGTTCTGGGGGTGTACTGCCCATTGATGAACTCTGTTAAGGATGGGACTTCGCTGTAGCCCCCTAGACAAATGGCAGCAAAATTTTTGACGTCTCGGTCGAGGCCGGATAGCTTAGAAAGTTGAGTGAAAGCCCTTGATGACGATGGGTCAACGAAATCGTTGGCTCGGAAAATTATCGAGTCCGATTCACACTGGGTGGCCATCCACAACTGAGGGTGCCCTTGTAAGGCGCGCAGAGCCAAATCTAGCAGAATGAATGAAAAGCGGTCCAGTCGACTATCAAAATGCCGGGCATCGCGCTTGGGGTGTTGGAAATTGAGATGCCCCATTTCCGCCGAGCCTAGCGCCGTGACCTCTGGAACAAACATCCCATCATAGTCAATCAACTGTATGGTTCGACCATCTTTCGACACCATCAGGTTGCCTGTCTGAATATCCCCGTGAGCAATTCCCTGCTGTTCCAGATATGTCGCCAGCGACCGCAGGGCCTGCTGCAAATTGGACAGCTTTTGACGGTCTTTGTGGTGGGCTTCAAGGAACTCGCCCAACGTTTCCCCGGAAGCCCAAGCCATTTTTACCAATGGGAAAACAGCGCCATCGACCCTAACGCCCTGCGATTGGTATTCGAAAGTTAAGAAATAAGGAGACGCTAGCGACCTCAACTGTTTCGCTATTGCGGTATAACGCTGCTCAAGTGCAGTGGACTCTTTATGAAAACACCGTACCGCA
This sequence comes from Chromobacterium sinusclupearum, assembly GCF_002902845.1. Classification (GTDB taxonomy): domain Bacteria; phylum Pseudomonadota; class Gammaproteobacteria; order Burkholderiales; family Chromobacteriaceae; genus Chromobacterium; species Chromobacterium sinusclupearum. Next base: position 64,007 of record NZ_PPTF01000006.1, on the reverse strand, counting down.
TAACGGTTGCTCGATACGTCTACACGATAGGTGAGCGCAAAGCCCCCGCTGATAACCTCTGGCAGGCTGAGCATATTGGTCGGTATCGAGCCGGAGGCTAAGGACGCATCAATAAAGGCTGTCCTCGGCGATTGCAGTGCTACTTGGTATTGCTCAAGGCTGGGATAACGCATCAGGCTTAAACTTTCACTTCAAATGCCAATCTCACGAGAGTCGTATCATCGACTTTTATCTGTTTCGTCTCGCGAAGTGTCATTACCAGCTGTTCGAATTCCTCTTCTGAACTGATGGTGAGCAGTTGCTGTAATGTGGAATGGTCCTTTGCCGACGCTTCTAGCAACCATTTCCCCAGGGCATCAGTCATCAGCAGGACCACTGAGCTGTTGTGGAGGGACCAGGTCGTTGAGTACTGGCTGTAGAACTGGCTGGCTGTTATAAATTCATTGGCGTCGCTACGTGTTGAGAGCAACGTCGGGTCTACATCGAACTGCTCAGCATGGCTGTAGGGAAAGGTTTTTAAGGCAGTGCCATTTTCGACCAGGACGGCCAGGCTATCGCCGACACAGAGGAGTTCCAGCTCCACCCGCTCGGGCTGGAACTCTGCCGCCAGCAAGGTAGCAAAGGCCCCTTGCTCAATACCGGATTGTTGAATCCACGATAGCTGGTCGAAGTCGTAGCTCGCACGGTATTCGCGGATAAGAGCTGTCACCCATTCATGGTTTACCGCCGGAGACTGAAGAAAACGCGCCGTCAGCATGTTCGCCCAGATGCGCGAATCGTATGCTGTGGAGGCCCCATCAGAAACGGCGAACCTGCCTGCCGCCTCATCGATGGCCAGCGCATCTTCGTTCAGCTCTGGCTGTTCCAGTTCTTTGGGAACTGACGCATGGAACTCTACACGTAACATTGAATGCTCTACCGCATTTGCGACGGACGTGTGCCGATGTCAAAGAACTCGACAATCTCAGACGCCTCTGCATTGAACATGAACCCTCGGGATTCATGAGAGACGCTAAACCCTTTGCCTTGGGCATAGCTAACTAGATGCTGGGGCAATTGGCTGGACATTCTGAAGAGCAGCTTGGAGTACTGGTCGGGTAATCCACCCTCCGCAGCGGGGAATCGGATAGGGTTGCCCGCCTGCGCGCTCACATGCAGGTTCAGTAACAGCACATTGCCATCGTTGGTCTGAAATTGACGCAAGGTGTCCGCGACCATTTCTGGGTCGCCATCTGTGGACTCCCCGTCGGTCACATGTAAAACCGTCGGAGGGTAGCTATCTGGATTGGCATCACACCAGGAAGCAAGTTCTTCCGCCGCTTGGGTCAACGCGGCACACATTGGGGTGCCTCCATCGGCTTGTGGCTCAAACCAGATTGGAAACTTTACTGTTTGCTCGATGAGCCCCCCCGCACCATCATCCACCTTCTTGCGGCGCTCTTCTATGCGTAGCGGGTTAGCGCCAATGCTGGAAATTGGATGCAAAATACTGCCTCCCAGAGGGCCTTGAAAACCGTTACAAGTCCCCATGCCACCGTAACCGATAACACCAATTTGGAAGTAGTCGCGAATTCCTTCGGGCTTCGAGCAGCGAGTGATGAGGTTCATCAGCGTACGGTTGAGCACATCTGCAACGAATTGAGCTTTGGTCTTGTCGGAAGCTGCCATCAAGTCCCCCATGGAACCTGATTGGTCGACTAAGAACAGAAAAGCGGTTGGCGTACTGCGTTGGATGGAGGCTTGGTATGGCATGTTGGCTCCTGATAGATGACTTGCCAATCATCGCATGCCAAAATCATGCCGGCAAAGCATTAAAATCAATATTTCATTTTAAAGGGGGCCAGCCCTACACGAGCCTTGGTCAGAAAGGTCAGAATTCAATCACCTGCCCACCCCGTAGTCGGGACCGGACCTGAGCACCGTTCTCGAAGGCAAGCTGCTTTCCGAAGGCCTGCGCCACGCCTGCCAGGCCTTCGTGGATACTCTCTCCGTGCATAGTAGCCTCAGCGATACTGTCAAACGCCGACTTGAGCTGAGTACGCTTCTCGAGAAAGAACTGGTCGAATACTGCATGCATCTGCTGACGATATTCCCTGTGCTGAGCGACGAGCCGCGCGCAAACCTCTTGCGTTCTTCTGCGCTGCTCATCAGAGAGCTCAAGGTCCCGAACCGACTGCTGCAAGGTGGCGTGAACGCTGCCGCTCAACATCGAGGAGACCATGCCACCAACAAACCCGCCCACTATCGTACCAATGCCTGGCGCAACAAAAGTGCCGACGACGGCGCAAAAATTCGACCCGGTGAGCGACATTGCTAGCATCGTTCCTTCGCGACTGATTTGACCAACCAGTTGCTCGGGCGTGATTTTCCCTTTGATAACATCAATCGCGCCCCTGGCGAGAATGGTCGAGGTCTGGACAAGCATCGCCGGCGTGTTGCCCTTGCCTAGGTTACGCAACACTTGCTCGTTGGTCGCCTGTAACGCACCACCGAGAGAGGCGGTCATCGCGCCAGAGACATAGGCTGTAGCAGCGACTCGCCCCGTATCAGTGAGGATGTCGAGCGAAGCCTCACCCGCGCTCTTGTCACCGTTGAACACGCTATAGCCGTTTCTCACCAGGCTGACACCGCCACCAATGGTCGCCGCAGTCATGCCGGCCTGAACACCTGCCTTGTGTGCGATGTGAACGGCATCCTTGCCAACGCTCAATGCTGGAGACTTGCGAGCCTCCATCGCGTCGGAAGTCGATACCTTGCTCTTCTCTGAGCGGCTGCGGACATCCTTGATGCGATTAATTTCATCCTGCTTCTGAGTCGCAAGCTCTGCTTTCCCCTGCTTGGTAAGCGCTTCGACCTGCTTTTCCAAACTGGCTTGCTGCCGGTCCCAATCACGCATGATGTCATCGAACTGGTCCGCAGGCAGGGGAAGCTTTGCCGACTTGTACTTCTCGTAGTTTTCCTTGTAGTGCGCCTGATAGCTCTCAATGTTCTTGTGAACCTTCATCTGGGCGCCACCGACAAAACCGCCATCCGTTCCCATCAGAGCTGCACCAGTATCGACATCGACCTCCACGTAGTCGTACACCGGATGGTTGACGTGGTTCAGGTCGTCCGTCCGTGCGTATCTCGTGCTGCTGCCTGAAAGAATGCTTTCCGCATTGGTTCGAGCAACCTGCTTAACCTCAGCTGAAAAGCCCGACTGTTGCAGGTAGTTGCTATGCGGGTCCGTAATCTTGAAGTTGGAAATTCTGGCAAGCTCTTCATACGACGCAAAATGCTGGGCGGTCGCCATTGAAAACCGTTCGAGCTGGAGGGTTGCAGCTATGCGAACCTCACGCTCAAAATCGTCATATTCGGCGTCGTGAGGCGGGTTGTTTTTGGACGACATGATGGTCCTTATGCGGTCAGTTTGCTCTGCATCTCACCGACGTCCACCCGCTGCTTCTGCAGCTTTTCAATGACGCCTCCCATGAGAGCACCCTCTCCATCAAGCAGCGGCGTATCGAGAATGGCTATAAGCAAGTCGCAGGCATTGAAGGAATCCCCCAGTAGCGGGTCGAGGACTTGTTCAACCATGCGGGTCAGCGTTCCATCCAGATGTTCGATGTCAATCTTCATGGCAACCACACTCGGAGCAACTTTGTCAAGGGAATGAATTTTCCTGTCGACTTCAAACATATATTGCGCCAACTCTCCTGCTATGAAATGGCGAGTGGCATCCTTATGCTGCGCGCCGGCTATGGCGCCTGCACGCATAGCAAGAGCAAAACTGAGCACTCCGGCCAAAACACCGATGACCGCAGGTGCAAAGGCACCGCCTAGGACGTCTGCAGCAAGCAGTCCATAACCCAGCAGGCCACCCAGCACCCCTCCGAGACACAAGCCTCCTATGATATTCGTGATGCTGGATGGCAAGGGAGGCGGTTCTGGCGCCTCGAGCGCTTTAGCCAGTTTGAGTGATTCGGACTGTGCAACGTAGCTGCTGCGTGCAGATTTATCGATGAGCGCATACGCTCCCGAAAAACCGGCGACGTGTTCGCGATAGACCATTTCCTTATGCTCATGGTACTCATCAAGTACAGCTGAAGCCTCGCGTCTCGCTTCAGCGAGCTTCGCCTGAGCCTCGTTGATGGCGGCCATTGCCTCCAAGCGCATGCATTGTGCGGTCTTACGGTCAAGACGTCCGGCACCCAGGAAATTAGCCAGCCACCCACCGAACGTGCGCGGTGCATCGACACCCGGAACCGATATCGGAAACTGCCTGTTCATACTGCAACCTCCTGCTTGACGCTACGGTAAACCTCGCCATTCGTCGCAATATATTCGAGAAACTCCTCACGCATTAAGCCAGCATCCGTTAGAAGTGGTCGCTCAAGTGCACCCTGCAGCTCCAGTGCCTGCTCGGCGGCAAGTCTCAGCGCAGATTGCATTTTCATGGTCTGGGTTTTTAGCACGAGGGCCATACCATCAAGTGCATCTATCATGATTTTGGCTGCTTCCCGAATCGCATCGGCCTGTGCCACGATGGTTTTGGTCTGTTCTTCGAATACCTCGACTTCGTCGCGAAAGTCTCGCGCCTCATTAAGCCTCTGTTTGGCGTGATTCTGGCTCAAATACATTACTAGGAGCGCCGCAGGTACAACGGCAATACCACCCAGGACAGCCATGCCACCAGAAACTCCCAGCCCTCCGGCAGACAGCGTGCCGCCACCAAGCCATGCTAGAGTCGCATTCGTTGCAGCCGCCCCCGAAAGAGAACCGATTGCTGTCCCAGTCGACGCTGTACCGATGATGCCAGCAAGCCCGTAAGCACCTGCCGCCAGGGTCGCGCCGCCGAGCGCACCACCCGCGCCGCCCAGCATTAGCTTGCTGACCTGCGCTGAAACAGCCTTCAACTCGCTAACTTGATGGAGCATCTGGTCCAACTTGAGGTTCTCAAGATGAGTCTGCCGCTCGCGCAGCTTGACGCTGCCAAGCACTTCGACCACTTGGAGAAACTCCGGCACCATCGTACTGAGAATGTTGGCCTTTAGTGCTCCCAGCGCATCAAGTGCCTCACGTGTGTCGGTTCGCGCCTTTTCAAGGCGCTCCTGGGCTTCCTCCTGCTGCTCCTTTGCCCAGCGTACGATACGCTCGCTCTTCTTCTTGTCGAGATACCCACCAGAAACAAAGTTGCCAACCCGCTCAGAAATGTCCTGGACCTTCCACTTGAATTCCAGCCAACCCATTTTTGTTCCTTTTTCCAACTACTTAGCTCGAGCTAGACAAATCTTCGAGCTGGTAGAGATTTCCAGTCCAGCTGGACGGCAGCGTTCAATCTCGAAGACAGCAACATTTGAGTTTCAAAGAACACTTGCCACGATTACAAACGCCACAAAATATGCTGTGCAATAATGCTTAACGCATGAATGGAGGATACATCAGCCGACAATCAGCGAACAGATTTATCTGCAAAGCGGGCGCACCAAAGCGGCGGGAAGCCTTACTAGGCGGGTGACTCCACCTTGCCGGCTTCGAAAACGCTGATGCTCGACAGTCTCTCTCTATGAGTATTCAAATTAGTGGGCACCAGATTACGGCGCTCTTGTATTTTAGTAAGTACAGTCAATGGTTACTGGGGTTATCGTCTTCCCTTCAGCTGATGCCACATGACAGGCGTTGGCAACTGTGTCGGCACACGCCTTGTACGTCCCCGCGGGAATGAGTGTTAGCGTCTTACGGTTTCGGGTATCGTCAGCTGTCCACCTTTCGCACATGAACCACATGACGAGGTAAATTCCTAATGTGGCGTCATATGCCTTCATATAGTTGTCGCGCAACTGTGAGACCGGTGCCGTCATCAGCTCCTTGTTCCAGCACCCCTTAACTTCAATGACGAGGCTAAGAGTTTTGGCGGGCTTGCCACTTTTCGCCGGAGATACGAGTTGGATAAGGATGTCTGTACGTTCACCCACGCCCTTTGGATTGTGCGACCTGACTTGAACCTCGCGGTTGACGATAGCGTCCTTCTGCGAAAGGCGATTTTCCAGCTCGCCAGCAAGCCAATCACACAACCTAGGTTCATGCTTGGGACGTTTAGAGGCTTCATCCCATAAAAAATGGACCGCAGGCAACCGAGCCGTCGCGGAAATTTTGTCTGCAATCAGTTGAAGTTCACTGAGCGTGGCAGCATGCAATTCCTCTTCAGTTCTGATAACGCGGCCGGTTGATATGCCGAGAACCGCAGTCACTTCGCGAACCTCATAAGGCAGCCATGAGTCACGGGCAAGTTTCTGCTCGGCTTCCTTTATTAGGGATGCGGTCCACGTGATGTCAGGATGTCGTATAGCGATTCTCTCGAGCGCTTCAAGGCCGGTAACATCTGCACGATTACGCAAGTGAAGGAGGCAGCTAGTTCTGACGTCCTGGATGTAATGTCGTTCAGTGACAAAACCGTGCAACTTCACATCGTCAGAGAATGGATATTGTTTCTCTAGAATCTCAAAAATCTGCTCTGTTACAGCTGCGTCAACCCGCAAAAGCGCGATGCCTTGGCTTGAGGAAAAGACTTGCATCTGGGCAGCCAACTGCGCCACGGCTGCCGGACATTTTTTCAATCGGTCCCAGACATGCGCAATCAGTTGACTAGGTGCATGCTTGGCTAATTGCGCAAGTAGTTTCGGAGCAGGTGCAACCGATAGGTCGGATAAGGACTGGATGCGCGCGAGTAATTTTTCGATGGCATCGTGACTGCCATGCTCGGAGAGAAACTCGCTCAGTACCAGAAATCCTGATTCATTTTTAATTTGGGGTAATAATTTTTCCAGCGCATGGAACAGGGAGCTGGGCATGAACTCTGTGGCAAACTCAGGCAAGCGAGCGGCATTTTCGATGGCCAAATGCTGCTCACAGGTTTTGGTCAGTAGCAACATCAGGGCGGCCTCGTCACGAGTCCAGGCTAGCCGCAACAGCTCGTTGATAACTGCTCGTGGTTGTTCCTGACATTGATAGCGAGCAATAGCCTGTGCCCACTTCACGACGAGTTCAGAAAACTCGTCGTTATTACCATGGCCGGTGGAGTACAGGAGCACCAATGCTGCGATACCGGCAGCTTCGTACGGATTCATCTGATTTGCTGCGAGATTTTCAACTGGGCCTGTAGCGTATAAATACGCTCGAGCAACCGCCATAAGCTGATGTTGCGTTATGGTATTTAGCTTTGCCCAAAGTGGGGTAGTAGTTACTTCGAGGCCGGGCCAGCCGTAGCACTCGAAATGTTCTTCGTAGCGTAGATAGCATAGGATATTGACCCACTCCCACGTGTCCCCGTTTTCAGCACGCGACAAAGCGGCCAAGAGTAAGTCTATTGACCGCATTTTCACAGTTGCAGGCTTTGCCGGCGAGGCGTTCTGGGACATGTAGGCCCATGTTTTCCTAAGGTTGTCCGCTTTAGGCGAGTCTAGCAGCACGGGGTTAACATAATCGCTAGCCAATTCTGCCAGCAGAATGTCTCGATTTTCAGCACTCGGGCTGGCCGCGTTCAGTAGCCACTCTCGAACAGCACTATTGTCATGGACATGCCAGAGGGCCAGATGAGCGATGATTTGCTGCTTTGCTTTGGAACCTTGCTCACGTTGGTACGCGTCAATCAAATATGGTCCATCAGTGTCACTGAGTAGCCCTGTCCCGTGGCGTAGCTGCCCAGCAATGTTCTGGGGCTCGCCTTTTGCGGCATTTAGAATTGAATCCAGTAGCCGTAACCGTCTATCGGGATGCTCCTCGAGCCCCAGTCCTTTATCGAAACCTTGTTCCTCGCGCGAAACGGAGAGCTTGTAATGGTTGGCGATGGCAAGCCAAGCCGCTTTTCCTAAAGCCTCCCACTCCTCGTCGCTGGATATGACAGCCAATGCGGCTTTACTAAACATGTGGGCGACAAAATCTTCCCATCCAATGTCCATCCTGTCAGCTTCTTGCTGAAGCTGCAGCACCAACCAAGATAGAAGCGGGAGTATGTCGGTGGCCTGCGTGTCCGTGGTTTCCAACCGCCTCAGGGCTAATGCGTACATGCCACTTAAATTTGAGCGTCTTTCCTTTGTGATGAAACCAATGAGTTCTCCTATTGACGCACCAGAATCCAGCGCACAAAGCAGCGCAAGACCTCTCAACTCATCGTCAATGTCTTCGGGATTGTCGTCGGTAAATAGTGGCCGCAATGCGTTTTTTGCTTTTTGAGAGCCAGTTGACACGGCCTCCACTGCACTTTGTCGAACTTGGTAGTTTTCGGACGCATCTAGGGCAATATCGATGAGTTCAGGGAGGCAGTCAACCATTTCGCACTGTCGCGCCACATCCGCGGCAAACTGGCGCAGAGCAACCGGTCTTGTGTTGTTTGAGAGAATCTCTCGTAGTTTTTCGAGCAATCCAGAATGACGTAACTTATGGTAGGCGCTAATTTGTCGACGGTCGTATATCGGTAGTTTGTGCCGCTCAACTAAAGAGGCTAGTTCATCAAAGATTGCCGAAATGTGTGCCTCGTCCGTAAGCGATATACTACTGTCAAAGACTATCTCTGGCTCAGCGTTCAATATCAAGCCAAGCAGCTCCGGATTACTGTGCCCAAGCCATGCTGCAAGCTCTCGAAGTTGCGGTGCCAAGCGTCCCGAGTTATCGGGGAGGGTGAGAACAGCCATGACTTGTCTGGTTGGGAGATGCAGTGCAGAAATGAAGTGCGCGGCAAGAAATTCTGCGTATGTTCGGTGGGCGAAAACAAATACGCCATCCTCTTTTGTAATGAACAAGCCAGACTGTAGGGTTTCCGTATACTGTGCAATCGTGGCATGCCAGTCGTCACCACAGGCCTCAAGAGGAACCGTCAGTAGTCGCGCCACATCCAAGCATAGCGCCTCGGCGGGTGCAAAGTCGCCGGTGTTGTCCAGCACGATGTCGGAGTTGTTGGTTAGTAGTACGCAGGTTGCAATTAACCCCGCCAGCTGTAGCCGGGATTGGACATTAGGCAAGCAAGAGCTGGCTCCTTCCAATCGGCGCGAGCTATTTTCTTTCAGAAGGGCAGCACAGCCTCTTTCATAAAGCTCCCATCGGCTTGTCGAGAATGTCGAGCCATCTTTGAATTGGGACATCAAGAATTTGAGCCCTAGAGGTTGTCGGGCTAGTCCGTGTGCATTTGAACTGTCTATGGCTTCAAAGAAACTGTCTTTATCGAGGTTCTCTTCAGCTAGGCGTACCAGCACTTGCTCTCGAGAGTAAGGCGCAATTTCGAAAATTGAAACCGAAGATTCTTTGGTGCTCTTATTTTTCCAGTGCTTTTGTAGAAACTCTGTTAGCGAGTCGGGCCAGGCCGGCGTACGGCAGGTAATAACCAACTGTAGTAAGCCAGGAGAAACATCAAGTAGCACATCCTCAAGCACGGTTTCTGCACACTTAATGTTGACTCGAGACTCATCCAGGGAGTCGAGAAAGAAGACGGTAGGGACTCCATCGTTCATGCAGGCTCTCAGCTCGCGTCGCAATGCGGCATCCAAGAGTGCAGCGTCGGAATATCTGCCTAAGTCTAGATAAGATACGTGCCGACTCGCTACCTCATGCGCCCGTGTCTTGAGAAGATTGAGTTCGAAGGATTTGCCGGAACCCGGCTCGCCAAGGAGGACGACAACGTCTGACACATCCTGGAGCTCGTTTGTGAGTTTTGCATCAGTGTTGTAGTACGCACGCCATTTCCCGCTAACGAACACTGTGTAGCCTTGCTCATCAGCCATGACGGGCTGCCCGCGTGGAGCCCAGAGTCTGCTTCCTTCCTGTATAGCGCTATCCATATTGGGTCCGTATTTTCAATTTTTATAAATTAACAATGTCCCGGCAACTCTAGTCGGCACAAATTCTGGTACCAGTCCGTTATTGCGCAATCCCTGTCTCATGGCAACTCAAAGGGGAGCCAGGCGGATGGCTAGCTTAAACGGTCTGATTCCTGTCGGACTGCCCCATCAAGCCAAGTCGTTTTGTCTGAAAAGTGTTCTATTCAGCGTGATGTTGTCTGAAAATTGTATGATTCAGGTTATGGTACAGGGGACGGTACCCAGAAAGGTATCTAGCCACACATTGGGAACGACGCTTAGGTACTGGCATTTGGGCTGGGTCGTGTGCAAGCTCGTACTGGCCAGCTTCACTTGGGCTTCCTGGGCGCGCTGGCCCGCTGACGGGGCACGGCTGCCCGTGTCAGCATCAGTGGATTAATGCTCGGAACAGGAGCAATCGTCTCGAACCACGACTCCCGTCCCAAGACCCGAACCACCTGAATCAGCGTGCGCAACGATGACCCACTGCCGCTTTCCAAGTTTCGCAGTGTGCGGACGCTGATGCCGGCGCGGGCGGCAATCGTTTTTTGGTCGAGGTTACGATGTATCCGCAGTGTCTTCAGGTGTTCGCCTAGCTCCGCTTCTATCTCTTCGGCCGTTTGAGACTTGAGAGCCTTGTTCATCACCATAGCCATCTCCTAAAAGCTGTTCACAACAATAGGCAATATTCTTCCTCTTGTACATGGAATTGGCTAATAAGAAGCACATTTTTGCTGGTTGTTGCGAGTTCGAATCCCTCCGCTACGGCCTGGGTCAGCGTATGTCTTCACTTGACGCGCGACAAGCCCATCAGTTGCAGCACGCTCGGATTTCCCTTGGCCAACCGCTCCACTTCGGCTAAGTAACCAAATCGTTGATGTAGTGCCAGGGCAATGGCGCATGAACGGGAAAATCCACCTTCGCAATGCTCTACTAATGAATGAACGTTATCTGGCTGGCCATTCACGAAGTCGAGGATTTGGGCGGCTTGGGCAGGCGTGAACGCATCTTATGTTTTTGCTGGGCCTTCTTGGAGAGCAAGGGATTCAGGAAGTCCACGTCAGTGAAGCTCAGGCGGAACAAGTACGCGAAGCCGTCAACAGCCGCAATCGGTCGCTCGGGCGCGGTAATGGCGGACGATAGACTTGCTGCCTCAGGCGAGAAAGCTTGTTGCATTTTTCACCTGTACAAAAGGATGGATTTTGGACGGCAAGCCAGGTCGTGCCGATGTATGCCTTGTTGGGTCGGTGAGGGAAACTTAAAGTATTACCGCCATCTAAATTACGTAGCGTCACGACCGTCACCCTCCTCACAGAGGGTGTTTCTTATTCTGCTTCCAGGATTTGTCGATGGACCTCAGCTCCCTGCTTGCCAGTTTTGCTTCCGCGTTCGACCAGAGCCAACGCCTGCTCACCCTGCAGTTGGGAGACGGGCATATCGCGAGCCAGCAGTTGTTGCCGCAGCAGCTGGAGGGCGGGGAAGGGGTCTCGCAGGGCTATCGTTATCAGTTGACCTGCCTGTCGCCGGATGTCGGCATCGAACTCAAAACCCTACTTGGCTTGCCGGCACGCATCGGCATCGTCGGCGCCGATGGGGTGGAGACGATGCGCTGCGGCGTGGTGAGCCAGGCTCAGCTGTTGGGCGCTGATGGCGGCTTCGCGCAGTATGGGCTGACGATTGAGTCCCCGTTTAGCTTGCTGCGGTTTCGGCGGACATCTCGCGTGTTCCAGGACCTGTCCGTGCCAGACATCGTGCAGCAGATTTTTGCCGAGCATCAGGCCGCCAATCCGGTGTTTGTCCGTGTCCAGACCTTGGCCTTTGACGCCGCCAGCCTGCCGCCCCGCAGCTACTGCCTGCAATACAAAGAAAGCGACTTCGATTTCATCGTGCGCCTGCTGCACGAGGAAGGCTTGGCATGGCGCTTCGCCCATTTGGAGGAGGATGATGGTCCCAAGGTCCAGCTGGTGGTGTTTGATGACGCGCACAACCTGCCGCAGGCCGCGGTAGCGCGCGTGCGCTTCCATCGCGCCGACGCGACCGAGCAGGAAGACGGCCTGACAGGATGGGAAACACAACGGCAGGTGGTGGCTGGCCAAACGGCGTTGGCCAGCTTCGATTATCAACCGGTCACCACTCAACATGTCGCGCAGACGAGCCCGCTACAGCAAGGGCAAGGCGGCATGGCGCTGCAATCCAGCTTGCAGCATTACGATGCGCCAGGACTGTATTACGCCAGCGATAGCGAACAACTGGGACGCTATGCCCAGTTGCGGCAGCAAGCCCAGGACCTGCAAGCCAAGCAATTCTCTGGCAGCGGCGCTGTCCGCGGTCTCTTGGCCGGCGCATGGTTCCAGTTGGACGACCATCCCGCGCACGCGGCCGATGCCCCTGAAAAGCGCGAATTCGTTGTTACCCGGCAAACGTTCCGAGCTCAGAACAACCTGCCGGCCGACTTGAGCCAGCAACTGCTAATGGTGGCGCCGCGGCTCAAGCTGGCCCCCGAGTCTGCCAGCCCGTCTCCATTCCAGACCACCTTCCAGGCGCAACGCCGCGGGATTCCGCTGACGCCGCTGTACGCGAATACTGCGCATGCCAAACCGACCAGCCTGGGGAAGCAGACCGCCACGGTGGTGGGGCCGGCGGGCGAAGAGGTCTACACCGACGCGCAGGGCCGCATCAAGGTACAGCTGCATTGGCAGCGTCGCGAAGAACACCCCACTATTGGCGCCGGCATGGATGAGCATTCCTCGTGCTGGCTGCGCGTCGCCATGCCTTCCGCCGGCGCCGGCTTTGGCCACCAGTTCATTCCCCGTATCGGTCAGGAAGTGCTGGTCGACTTCGTCGAAGGCGACATCGACCGTCCCCTCATCACTGGCGTGCTGTACAACGGTAGCCATCCGACGCCGAGCTTCAGCGGAGCCGGCGCGCTCCCCGCCAACAAGACCCTGTCCGGCATTAAGTCGCAGGAACACCACGGCGGCCAGTACAACGAATTATTGTTCGACGACACGCCAGGCGAAGTGCGCGCCAAGCTCAGCAGCGAACCCGGCAAGACGCAGCTCAACCAAGGCTTCCTCACCCATCCACGCAGCAATGGCAAAGCGCAGCCGCGCGGCGAGGGTTTCGAGCTGCGCACCGACCAGCATGGTGCCATCCGCGCCGCCCATGGCCTGCTGATGAGCACCGAGGCGCAGAACGGCGCCAGCGGCAAACAACTGGCGCGCGAACATGCCAGCAGTCAGCTGCAGTCGGCGCTGGCCCTCAGCCAGGTGCTGGCAGAAACCGCGGAAGCCCAGTTGGCGGAGGCGATGGAAACCGGGCCCGAGGAAATCACCGCCGACAACGCCAAAGGTCGTAAACGCCCTGAAGGCCATCTGCAGCACCAACTCGACGCGCTGAAAGCCTGGGAGGCGGGGACCAATACCGACCCGGACGGCAAGACAGCGGCGGGCGACCAGGCTGGCCAGCAGCCATTACTCGTGCTGTCTGCGCCAGCCGGCATTGCGAGCGTCACCGAACAAAGCCAGACCCTGGCTGCCGGCACCAATTTGGACCTGGTGGCACAGCGGGATATGAACCAGACCACGGGTCGACGCTGGCTCGCCAATGTCGGCAAACACATCAGCCTGTTCGTCAGCGGCGTAGCAAACCAGGCCGCGATGAAGCTGATAGCCGCCAAAGGCAAAGTCCAGGTGCAGGCCCAAGCGGGCGAAATAGAGCTGACGGCCGACAAGGACGTGACCATCACCTCGTGCAAGGACCGCGTCACCATCGCCGCGCAAGAGGAAATACTGCTGACCTGCGATGGCGGCTATATCCGGTTGGCCGGCGGCAATATCGAGGTGCATTGCCCCGGCACCGTCAGCGTCAAGGGTGCCAGCCATGCGCTAAGCGGCCCGGCGAGCGTATCGATGCCGATGCCGACGATGCCCAAGGGCTATCAGCGCAGCTATATCCTGCAAGACGAGAAGAGCGGAGAGCCGCTGGTCGGACACGCCTACCGGCTCAAGCTGCCCAATGGCCGTACGCTGCCCGGCTACACGGACTGGGAAGGGCGCACCAGCACGGCCTTCACGCCCAATGCCCAGCCCGTCAAACTTGAGGCGCCCAAGCCGCCGGTCGAGGAAAACCACCAACTGTATGGCTATGGCACCGGCCAGGCGGAGCGCGGCCTGCAGTTGAAAGACGACAACGGAGAAGATGCCTGATGGCCAAGTATCAACCCGCAGGCGGCACGATGACCATCGTGGAGGAGCGTCCCGAATACGCACGGCTGCCGCAACCGGACAACAAGCCCTACCTGACCGAGAAAGCCGACGTAGCGGTTCTGGCACCCAAGTCGGTAGGCGTAACGAGTAAAAAGACCGGGCGCACTTACAATCTCAATATGCGGCAAATCACCATGTCGAACCTGATTCGCCTGGATGAGTACAGCCATGAGTACAAGTGGTTCTACAAGGCAGAGGTGAGTTTCGACCTGACGCGCAACCCGCCAGTGCCTTTCCTCAGCTCGAGCCTGCGCGCCGACGGCGCGAATCGCCGGCATACCATCAACCCCTTTCCCAAGGGGCTGTCAAAAGGCTATTTGCGTCGTCCCGACCTGATTATCGTGAAGGACAAGGGGACGCGCTGGCCAGGCAGAGCGGCTGCTGACCACGATGGCGTAGCTCACGGAGACAACCTTGCACGGGTGGTTGAAATCAAATTTCCTGGTGACGAATTTGGGCGGGGGCAAGAAGATGCCTACAAACGGATTGCTGGTGGTGATGACCGTTTTACTGTCCTTGATGTACTTGATAAAAAGAAGAAAAAGGAAGCCTCGGAGTCGGTAAAAGCGCCTGTTTTTAGCCCCCAGCCCCAGGCAAAATCTAAATCCCAAAGCCAACGTGTACCCGCGCCCATCTACAGTCCCGTTCCGGTCTCAACCCCAGGCTACATCCAGGATTGGGGTCTACAGCTACAGCGCGAGTTGAATGAAATGTGGGCTAACGCCAAAAAAGGCATGACAGGTCTGGCGCAAGACACCCAGGCTTGGCTGGCCAGTGAGGCGGCTTGGCTGCTAGAGTCAGGCCGCTGGGTTCGCGACCAGGCGAGTCATGCCTGGACCTGGGTCAACGAGCAGGGGCAGGTGCTAGCGCGTTGGACCGAAGAGCAGCTGAAGGCGGCGTGGGCTAAAATTGAGCGCTACTGCGACATCGCCTGGGACGAGATTCGTCAGATTGAGTGGGGGCAGATTTTGCTCAACGTGGGCAAGGTGGTCGTCGGTATCGCCCTCGTGGTCTCGATGGCTGTGGTCATGGTGCTCGCATTGCCGGCAGAGCTGGTTGCGGGCTTTCTGGCCTGTGTAGGGATACTTGGTGGCGCCACAGTCGCGTCAGCCGCATGAGTTAGGGATTGCACAATGGAACAAAAAGAGATGCCGCAGCCATTGCTGCGACTTCGCCAGTATCAAGATGAGCTGACTTGGAATTTGGGGTCTGATGATAGCATCGTCATCAGACCTGGTTTGATTGCTACTTTTTTCTTTGAGAAGGGCAGCACTATTGAGGTTAGGAAAAAACTCATCGAGTGTTTCGATAAGTTTTATTCACTCTTTGGCGGGAAGCTAAAGGGGCAAAAATATATGGATGCCAAAACTAAGAAGATGGGGGCATCCGACTATCAAAAGTCCAGAAATAAGATATTGGAAATCACTGACCCGCATGAGCGGATTGAGTGGTTTGTAAGTAGCGAAGCCGTGCCTGACTTGGCACCGGAGTACTCAGTCTCCTGCTTGACGCAGCAAAGTATCCATGAAGGATGGGGTGACAAATCGTTTTTCAAAATGGTGTTGCCTGCCACTACTGTGTTCGACGAAGCAGAACTTGGTCAATACCAGGAGTTGGTCACATTTATATGCGAGGCTTTGCAACCTGTCCATGGTTATGGCGGTTTGTCCCCCATTCTGCCCTATGACTATCATCGGTATTTGCCCAATGAGTATGAGCTTGCGCAGCGTTTCATTGGCTTAAATATCGATACCCGCTCATTCAGTGCTGGTGGGTTCGAACTGAAGAGCCACATTAAGGGTGTAGATTGGTACACGATTCTGGGAAACGAGTTTGTACAGCAGCTCAATGGTGAAGAGGCAATTCGAGCTACACTGGCACCTTGGCAAGACATAATAGTACGTCGTCATTCTGGCGGACTTATTATTCAGGCGGGGCGTTATCCAGACTTGGGTGCGCCAGACAATAGCCCTCCTGAGTCCTATGTGATTGTCAATCACTTGCTGAGGTCGATACGTACCACGGAACCGGGCTCCCTGCATTACTACCTGCCTCAACGGAATGGGTTTGATAAGGCGGAAACCGTAAGCTGGTATGCGCGATTTGACTCGGTGCCACTGCCGGAGGCAGCGCTCGAGTCGGCACCCGCTATCGAAGGTATGCGCTGTGAAGCTGACAAGCCGTGCCCGGAAAGTGGCTACTGGTGGACCCCTGCGATGGAGAATTCACGCCGTCACTTTAGCCAGGGTGAGTTGATGCCGAATTTCCCGAACTCCACATATGGCAGCACGATTTGGTATTTAGAAAAGTAGTAATCTGACCTTGTATCATGGAGGAGTGTGCAGCTAAGTGCTTAAGCCGTGAAGCAAGGCCCCATAAAATGATAATTTTATGGGGCCAATTCCATTGATAGTTTCGTAAAATATATGGGCGTCCGAAGCAGTCTTCTTGACTATATCCGAAGAGCTATCCCCGCTGCAGAACTATGGAAGGTTTGTTGGACAGGAAAACTATCGAGCCTCTCTATTCGTGGCGGGGAAGCACAGGAGTCCGGCATTGCCTCTGCACGCATCCATCTTCAAGCTAACTTGCTAGCCGTTCACAATAGCTGCACCAGAACATCATGAACAGGAGGGACGATGAGCCCAAACAGTTTGCTTAACAAACTTCTGGACTACGTCCTGGAGCAAGACAAAGAAATCGACCCTCGTGGCTTCACGCTGCAGGGCTGTAAGGGCTTTCTGAAGGGGAGGCCTGACCTCCAAGGACTCCCGGGCGTTGATTTCGATATTAAGTTGGATGGTGACCACATTTGGATGGAAGTGGCACGGCTGGAAGCGAAGGCTCCGCCGGCGCTACCCGCGGAACAGTGGAAGGGAATCATCGTCGTCAGCGACAACCCGGAAGGTGCCGCACCACGGATTGACGAGGCCACGCTCAAGAGCCGTATCTTGGCGGAAAGCCAGACCAAGTCGGAGGAGCAGCAGCCCTTGGTTGAAGCTCGGTGGCAGTCGTCGTCCCAACAAGTTTTGGCGCAGTACGCGCCCTTGTGGGCGGCCTGGGCTGCGGGTGAGATTCCGCGCCGCAAGACGATTTCCCTCTACGGCGACCTGTTCGCCATCAAGCACCAGCTGGAGTCCGAAGAGACCGCCAAGCCGCACGAGCTGGTTTGGGGTGTTGGTGTTGCTGCCTGGAAGCTCAACTATGCGGAACGCTTCGGCAGTACCCAGGTGGACTTCCAGTACCCGCTTCTGACCCAGGCCATGGAGCTAGCCTTGGACGAGACTACGCTTGCCATCGCGCTACGCCCCCGGTCCGTTGACCCTCGCTTCGAGTTTGATGCGTTTGCTGCGTGCTTGCTTCCGAGCACTGCGGACGTCGAGCGCGCCGCCCGTGAGGCCCTCGCCAAAGGTGCCGACCGCCCCGTGACTCCGTTCGACCCAGGCAGCTATGAGCATCTCCTGAAGCTGGTCGCCGGGAACCTGCATGAGAACGGACGGTTCGTGAACGGTATCGAAGCGTTCCCGACGCCGACCGACGAGCTGGTGGTCAGCGACAGCTGGGTGGTTCTTTCGCGTCCTCGGCCGAACAACTATCTGCACGAAGACATCGAGCGCCTGAAGCAGCGTCTTGCCGACAACTGCGAGATTCCGCTCGGCCCATTGGCCTTGGTGACGCCTCCGTCGGACCAGCACATGACCTACGAGCCGGTGGCCTTCCGAGGACTGTCTGGCTACACCGGCGGCGCCGGAGCGAAGGGCGAGTCGCGCGAGCTCTACTTCCCCTTGCCGTACAACCAGGAGCAGGTGACCATCGTTGAGCAGCTTGAGCGCTCCGATGGCGTCGCGGTGCAAGGGCCTCCTGGCACCGGCAAGACCCACACCATCGCCAACATCGTCTGCCACTACTTGGCCACTGGGCGGAAGGTCCTCGTGACCTCGAAGGGCGAGCAAGCCCTCGAAGTTTTGCAGTCGAAGATTCCCAAGGAAGTGCAGCCGCTGACGGTTGCTCTGCTGGCAGGCGACCGCGAAGGGATGCGGCAGTTTCAGTCGTCGATTGAAGCCATCATCCACAACGTCTCGCAGCTGAACCCTGAGGTCGTCCGGAAGCAGATTTGCACCTTCCAGAGCGCTATCGAGCGGGCGCACGTGGAGCTCGCGGCCATCGACCGGCGTGTCGATGAAATCGCCCAGTCGCAGCTGTCCGACGTTGAAGTCGATGGCGTCCCGATGCGGGCACAGAAGATGGCCGAGCTTGTGCTCCACGGCAATGAGCAGCATGGCTGGTTCGACGACACCATTTCTCTTGTTCCAGAGAATGCCCCACCGCTGACTGGCGAACAGGCCGCGGCCCTTCGCGAAGCCAGGCGACGCCTCGGACAGGATTTGGTCTACGTTTCTGCGCGTATCCCCTCGAGCTCAGGGCTGCTACCGGCCGCCGATGTTGGCCAGCTGCACCAGGCGCTGGTGGACATGCGGGAAATAGAGGAGACCGAAGCTCAGGGGCGCTTGCTTGCCCTTCGCTCCTCGACACCGGATGTGCTTGATAGCGCACGCAGCCTCCTGCCCCTTGTGGTGCAGGCTCAAGAGCTCGCCCATGAGCTTGAAGCGACCGGTGAGGTCTGGACAGAGCAGCTTCGTAAGAAGTGCGGCCTGCCAACGTGCCAAAGCGAGCGTAAAGCCTTGGAGGCGCTTGTCGGCGAGGTCGAAGCCCTTACCGAAGCGCGCGCCGCGTTCCTGAAGCGTCCCGTTGAGGTGCCCGAGGAAGCCTTGGTCTCGGTCAAGACCCGCGAGGCCATTGCGCGGGGTGCGAGCACGGGCAAGCCGTTCGGCATGATGGCGTTCGGGGCTGGCGCAGCGAAGGAACACGTTGCTACCATCACGGTTGCCGGCCTGAGCCCGGCGAGCGCGGAGGACTGGGGCCATGTGCAGCGATACGTCGAGCTTCACGCGCAGGTGCTGTCCTTTAGTGTTCGCTGGAATGAGTTCGCCGATGTGCTGTCGGTACCAGCGGTACGCGGCGGAGTCTTTGGACTGCGCAACATCGAGCTGGTCACGACCCTCGCGCTGAAAGCGCACAAGCTGGCAACGCAGTTCGATGCCAAGCTGCCGGCCCATGCCGAGCGCGTTTTCGCGCAGGCGCCCGTGGCACAGCTGAAGGGGTCCGCAGCGGAACTTGCGGAGGTGCAGCAGCACCTGCGTCACCATCTCACGCGCGCCGACCTGGCCAAGGCAGCCACCTCGCTCGCGACGCTCCAAGAGAAGCTAGCGGGAACCTCCGGGCCGGCCTCCGAGTCGTTGCGGGCCTTCGTCGAGAACGACCTCGGTGCTGCGCGTCTGCCGGTCGAACGTGCTGTGGCGCGGTACGCAGAGCTGGTTGGTGAGGTTCGGCGCATTGAAGGCCTGGCGCACGACCTCTCTGTGGTTAACCAGCTGGCAGACCAAGTTGAACGCGCTGGTGGGCAGAAGCTGGCCGCGCGCATTCGAAGCATCCCGGTTGAGGCCTCCGGCGATGACAAGGCGATGCCGACCACCTGGCGCGACGCCTGGAACTGGGCACGGGTCAAGAACCACCTGGACACCATTGAAGCCCGCGAGGAGTTTCGAACGCTGGCTGCGCGCCGGCGGGACCTGGAAGTAGGCTTGGCTCGCCTGTATGAGGACCTCGTTTCCAAGTCGGCCTGGCTATCCACAAAGCTGGGCGCCTCTCCAAAGGTGCTGTCAGCACTGGAGACCTACCGCACGGCCGTCCGGCGCATCGGCATGGGCACCGGCCCCAATGCGACCCGACACCGTCGGGATGCTCAGAAGGCGATGAACGATGCGCAGGGTGCTGTCCCGTGCTGGGTCATGAGTCATGCCAAGGTCTCCGAAACGCTGCCGTCTCAGCTCGGGTGCTTTGACCTAGTCATCGTGGACGAGGCCAGCCAATCAGACCTGTGGGCGTTGCCTGCCGTGTTGCGTGGGAAGAAGATTCTGGTCGTTGGCGACGACAAGCAGGTCTCGCCGGACGGCGGCTTCATGTCCGCGGTTCGCATCCAGGAGCTCAAGGACCGCTTCCTGTTTGACCAGCCGTTCGCCACCGTCCTGACGCCCGAGAAGTCGCTCTACGACGTCGCCTCGACGGTGTTCGCTGCCCAGAAGGTGATGCTGCGAGAGCACTTCCGGTGTGTGCCGCCCATCATTGCCTACAGCAACAGGTTCTACGACGGATTCATCCAGCCTCTGCGCATCCCCAAGGCCTCCGAGCGCCTCGACCCGCCGCTGATTGACATCTACGTCGAAGGCGGCAAGCGCGGTGTCAGGGATGAGAACCGTCTTGAGGCCCTGGCCATAGCTGAGGAGATTGCCGCCCTAGTCGCTGACCCGAAGTTCGCGGGACGGACGCTTGGCGTCGTGTCGCTGCTGGGCCCGGACCAGGCGAAGTACATCGACACGTTGGTTCGCTCCCGCGTGAGCGCCGTGGAGCTGCTGCACCGCAAGTTCGAGTGCGGAGATGCTCGCCTGTTCCAAGGCAGCGAGCGGGACATCATGTTCCTGTCCATGGTTGTTGACCCAACAAACTGCAAGGCCTTGTCGGGTAACACCTTCGAGCAGCGATTCAACGTTGCGGCCAGCCGTGCGCGGGACCGTATGTATCTCGTCCGCTCTGTCCATCTGGCGGACCTCTCTCATGTGGACCTGCGTCGAGGGATGCTGGAGCACTTTACCAAGCCGCTGGATGGCAGCGTCGAAGAGACCAAGAGCCTCATCGAGGATTGCGAATCCGGTTTTGAGAAAGAGGTCTACACCGCGTTATTCAGCCGGGGCTACCACGTGGTACCGCAAGTCAAGGCCGGTTCATTCCGCATCGACATGGTGGTGGAAGGGGCCGACGACAGCCGACTGGCCATCGAGTGCGATGGTGATGAGTTCCACGGTCCGGACCGGTGGGCTGCGGACATGGGCCGGCAACGCGTCCTAGAGCGGGCAGGTTGGACGTTCTGGCGCTGCTTTGCTTCGACCTGGTCGCTTCGCAAGGACGAGGTACTGCGGGACTTGCTCGACCGCCTGGCCGCAATGGGCATCGAGCCGATTGGCGCTATCGAGCGAATCCCATCTCTCGTCGAAACCCGCACGTGGAAAGCTGGGCAGCCCGCGAACGCTGTGAACGACGCGGTAGCTGAGGCTTTGGAGGCTGCCATCGCGGCCGGCAAGTAGAACTTAAACCAACCCAATACCGGTGAAACAGCTCTCGACTGAAGGGCACAACAGTCATCAAGGAGGACGTATGGGTCTCAGCTTTTCTCGCAGCGTGAAGTTCGGCGCTGTGCGCTTCAACTTCTCCGGTTCCGGCATTGGCATGTCGGTTGGCGTCCCGGGCCTTCGTATCGGTACCGGGCCGCGCGGCGCGTACATCAGCGGGGGAGTAGGTGGTTTCCGCTATCGCAAGAGCTTGAACGCTCGGCAACCTGCTGGGGTACAGCCTGTCGTGATGCCTGGGCGCCCACAGGACGTGCAAGTTGTCGCCGACGACAATATTGTCGCCACCGTCGAGCATGGGACGAAGAGCGTCCTCGAACTGCGCGACTCCACCAGCGATGCGCTGCTGCAGTCAATGAACGAGCAGCGTGCCAAGCTTCCACTGTGGCCCATGGCCGCGGTTGTGGTCTTGCTGCTGTTCTACATACTCTACCCCGCCAGCGAGACATGGCCGTCTTTTATTCGACTGACGGCCTTCGTCATTGGCGTAGGGTTGATTGGCTGGGTGTATTGGCGCGACCAGATGCGCAAGCTGACCGTGCTCTTCTATGAGCCGGACCAGGCAACTAGCGACTTGTTCGAACGGTTGTCAGGTGCGGTCTCCCATGCCGCGGCGGCGCGCAAGCTTAAGTCCATCACCACCACGTCACGCTACGCCGATACGAAGTATTCGGCGGGGGCGAGCCAAGGTCTGAAGTTTGGTGCCGCTAGCCTGACCTTGGGCCAAGCTCCAGGGGTTGTCGCGAACATCCCTGTACCCGTTCTGACCGCAGAACGTACTACGCTGGCGTTCTTTCCTGACCGTGTCCTAGCTTTTCAAGGGAAGTCCGTAGGTGCCGTCGACTACGCACGCCTCCACGGTGTCAGCGAATTCGTGCGGTACATCGAGAGCGAGTCAGTCCCGGGCGATGCCCGCATCATCGACCAGACATGGCAGTACGTGAACAAGAAGGGTGGCCCCGACAAGCGCTTCAAGAACAACCGCCAACTGCCCATTTGTGCCTACAGTCAGTTCAACCTCTCGACGTCGGACGGTTTGGATATTCGTTTCCTTGGTTCGAAGGAGGGCGGCTTCGATGCGTTGGAGCAGGCATTGGCAGCGATTCGAGCGGCCCAGCGCTAACCCGGGTGAGATGCGATGCGCAGAATCTCAATCTCGAAGCCAACCTGTGCCCACGCCCATCTACAGCCCTGTTCCGGTGTCTACCCTGGGCTACATTCAGGAGTGGGGGCTACAGCTACCACGTGAGTTGAATAAAATGTGGGGAAGTGCCAAGGAAGGCATGTCAGGACTGGTGCAAGCTACCCAGGCTTGGCTGGTTAGTGAGGTAGCTTGGCTGCTAGAGTCGGGTTACTGGGTAAGAGGCCTGGTGAGCTAGGGCTTGGACCTGAGCCAACGAGCAAGGGCGTGTTGGTACGTTGGACCGAAGCGCAGTTGAAGGCGATGTGGGCCAAAATTGAGCGCTACTGCGACATCGCCTGGAACGAGACTCCCCAAATTGAGTAGGGGCCGATTTTGCTCAACGTGGGCAAGGTAGTCGTTGGAATCACGTTGGTGGTGGCAGGAACCTGCGGTGTTGATGCTCGCCTTGACTCATCCTAATTGTTGCGGTAGATGAATGATTGATGGTGCTGGCAGTAGCTTCCTCAAATTCTTATTCTCAGTTTCCAAGCGCTGAATCTCCCTTTTAAGGATGAATATCATGTTGGCGCTCAGCTTTTCCTTATGTTCCGAGCGCTGCTTTTCCTCTTTCAGGTTGTCCCTCAGTTGTTTGATTTCTTTTTTCGCCGCCAGGAACGCCTCGTGCAATGTTTGTGGGGGCTCCTGGGTCTGATTGAGGCCATTCTTCTTCAGCTTTTCAAACTTTTCTTTAAGGGCGGCGTGCTCGTCGAAGCATCGATAGACCGTCGCACGGCCAACTTTCGCCTCCTTCGCGATGTTCACATGAGTAATCTTCCCGTCGGTTAGTTTGGCTGTTCCGTTTGCGTGCCGCTCTATAGCGGCATCAATGGCATCGTAACTACTCTGTTTCACCTTGTACGTCCTCCACAATCTTTCTAATTTTCGAAGCCTCGTTGGACAGAAGCTGCTTCGCGATTACTGATGCTTTGGGATGGTGAATTGCCTCCTCAACTTGCTTGAGCTGGGCCGTCCACAATGGAAGATGCCTTTTGGTCACACAGGCGTTCTTGCAATTTTCAGGTTCACACCTGTTGAGAATTGGGGCATCCTTAATTTCAGAGTTTCGAAGGCAGCGAGCTTTCGTCGGTTCGAAATAGCAAAGGTTGAGATTGCCGATAAAAAGAGTTTTGTTTGTGCTAGCTAACCATTTGGCAATTGTCGATGGGGAGAAATCCTCCGCACGACCTTTGAACTCAGTCTCGAAGGCTTGCTTAATCTGAATTCCTGCCTCTCCAGCGACAGCTTCTGAGGACAATGAAATCGCAATTTCATCGATGAAGTCGAACTGAGCGAGCCCTCGTTCTTCACCGACCATGTCTAACCATTCAGTGTCGACGCCAGCGTAGCCTTCAAAAATCGCTACTTGAACGTGTTTGTACTGGCGCATCCCTGCGATAACCCCGAAGGGTTGCCGTGCAATGTAGCGCGCTAACGTTCTTCGAAACTGTCGAGTATTAAATTTCCAAGGTTTTTCAACACCATCTTGGTCAGTCCAAAGTGGAATGGGTGAGAAGTTGAGATTTTCATTCACATGTTGTCGAAACTGCTCAATGCCCTCTAACAGCGTCGAAGAGTTTAATTCGACAAAACCATCAGTATCTTCGATAGTTTGAACGTTAAAAAATTGATTGTCACTTCTGCCCAGAAGTAATCGTTTCGTCCCAAGAGCCTTTCTGGCGTGCTTAGTGATTTGTTCGAGAATGCTTATCGCTGTGACTACCTCTTCAACTATTACCCATGTATCCATCGAGCCTTTATGGCGATGTTTCCGCAGTACGGTGTTTAAGTAGTTTATTTTTTTTCCATCTTCGGTTTCGTCCATTACGCAGCAATTTTCTTCAATCGAAAATAACTCGGAAGCACGAACGCCGGAGTAAGCTAAGATAACTAGAATGCAAGCAATGCGGAGGCGATATAGTTCAACGTACAAATCGCGTCTGCCTTTCCATGCAACTTTTCGCCAGGGTGATGTGTGTTTTTTTAGAATAATTGTTGCTGATTTTGTAAGGCGCTTTTCTTTTCCACTGGGTCCAATGGTTTTATTTTTAATTTGCGTGTTCCATATTGCTTGAAGGTCTTTCCATGCTTCCAAAATCGTAGCGCTATGTTCCAATACATAACCTAGGCTTGCAGTCATTAGTGGTGCATAAATATATTCCGGAATAGGAGGTGTCTTGTTCTCACAGGGATTGCCATTTCTAGGTATGTCCGATAGCATTTCTTTTTTGCTGCGCCCGAAT
The DNA here is from genome assembly GCF_002902845.1 of Chromobacterium sinusclupearum. Classification (GTDB taxonomy): domain Bacteria; phylum Pseudomonadota; class Gammaproteobacteria; order Burkholderiales; family Chromobacteriaceae; genus Chromobacterium; species Chromobacterium sinusclupearum. The sequence continues at coordinate 39,248 of NZ_PPTF01000006.1, read as the reverse complement.
GGTAGTTCGGGGAGTGGTTCACTAAGCCTCGAAGAGTAAGTCCAGACCTTGTATAGCATGCTGATAAGTGTTTTTCTTCGTTCAACCGATTTCGCTTCCCGTTCTTCATTGCCATACATAAGCACATTGATGTATTGCGATAGAAGCTCTTGGCTCACATCTGAGAATCGATAGCAGCCCATTGATGCTGAAAATTCCGAGAAATCCTTTATGGAGTATAAAATTTGGATAATACTCAGCCAGGTCAGAATGTTTTCTGAATCAACGGGGTCCTTGAGCATCGCGTAAGCTAGCTCAGCTCCGGCTAGAGCGAAACCATATGGAAACCCAGGTAAAGTTTCAAAACTCCATGAGTTGCATCTTGGCCCAAGTCCTGGTAGCTCAACATACTCAGCCATAAACCATTTTGAGTGGGCGAATATCGAATATATTGACACTCGCGTGTCTGGAGGATAAATCTTGCTAGCTCCGAGGGTAGGGTTGCAAGCGATTTCTTTCTCGGCGAAAGACGATAGCAATATATTCATTGGCGTGTTTTGAAATATATTGGAATGTAGAAGTCCATGCTTGCTGCATGTCGTTCCGCTTCTTGTACTACTTCAGCCAGAAAATTAGGAAGTATTTCTCGAGCAATGATGTCAAGTGCGCTGCCAAATTTTCCTAACCATTCCTCAGGGGGTAGAGTGCGTTTTTCGTTGACGATAAAGTCACGAAAAGCAATTAATCTAGGTAGCACATGGCGAGTTATAACTGCGTTTTTACAATAAAGGCAGCCCCATGGCTCGTCACACGGTGTGTTAGGCTCTGCACCTGGTCGATTTAAGAAGTCACGGCATGATGCAATAAATACGTCCTTTTCCCCACTAAGCATCTTTTTTGCTTGCTCTTCATCTATTGAAAGTTTTTTTGTGGCTTTTGAAAGGTCGTTTTCTGGAATGACCGTTGGAAGGCTAATTGCTTTTAATGAGCGAATTCCATCGGCGACAGCGAGGTCATGAATTACCTTTGTGCTGTCATTGTTGATATAGTGTTTGATAGTTATGCTAGCTGAAGCATGAGCTCCCTTTCTCATTGTTTTTTTATAGTTTCCTGTTTTCAGGTAATTTTCGCTAAGGTTTGACACGCGCAGTGCTCGGCTATGGAGTTTCAAGGTCTCTCCATGCTGATTTTTTAGTTTATGTTGCTCAGCCCAGCCTCCGGAGCGATTCATCAGGTACTTCGCATAGCAGGCATCAATTGGTTTTACGGGGTTGGCTCCCTTTGCGCCCACAGTCAGGCACAAAAACAAATAATCTTTATTTGAATCATCAGCCAACCGTACCAGAGGTTCGGTTATATGCAACAAGGTCTTTATTATGGAGACTGCCGAATAGGGACCATCGTCGTACAACTTGTCTTGCAATAGACGTTTTGAGCTTCTTCTTTTTTCGTAGTCTAGGATGTAGCCAGCACCTAATGGTCTAAGACAATTTCTTTTCAGCTCGACAAGCGACGTTTCGTTTATTCCCAATCTTTTTTCCAACAAATTTAGGAACGGTAGCATGTCATGGTTTAACGGATAAAGATGCCCATATATATCGACCATACGATATTCCCCGCCGAAACCTCCATTTGCTGATTTGACAAACGAGGAATGGCCGTTTCTTAATTCATCATTTTTTATATACCGACCATCGAGAATGTTCTGAACATACCAAAGTAGATTGGGGAGCTGGTTCCAAGGGCGTAGTTTATCATCTACTTTTAAAATGCTACCGTTAATATAGTTGCGGCCTAAGTGTACCTCTCTTGGGTTTTTTCCTTGGGTGACGAGAGTTTTTCCTCGCTCGATTCGAGAGCAAATTTCATTTATGGAATTCCGGCAGGCCGCTTCGAGGTCTAATAACTCTGACGCCATGTATGGCTGGGTTTTGTCGCCGTCCGAAATGCACTTGAAATTTCGCGGGGGTGTATTTTTTATGTCCCATAAACCAATGGTTTTCCCCGCTTCCAATAGTCTTGTAATGTCACCATATCGACGTCGTCTTCTCTCTGATTTTCGATGCAATGTCGAACCAACGAGATAGGACTTGTATCTTCGGAGGAATTTGTCATCAATGTCTTTCATCCGCATATCCGAGGGGAGATTGTTTTCCTCACAGTATTTAAGAAAATCTCGTATTCCCGCAAAGTACGCCCCGAGGCTTCGCGCCTCAGAAATATTGGCTAAATTGACGTGTTTATACAGTGAGGCAATTAAATCACGAGCCAATTCAGGATTTTTTTTGAACTCTTTCAGGTCAAGTTTTGCTCCAGGCCCCTGCAAATCTGGGTGGTTGAAAATCAAACTCCCTAGGATTTTGACGTTGTTTTTTACGGAAGGGAGGTTCTTAAATTTAGATTCTTTTCCCATTTTCAAAATTCCAGTCAGAGCTATTATTTTGATTGTGTTTTGAGTTGCTACTGTCAGTGGCCGGGTAATGCTACTGTAGCCTGGTTATTTGTATTAGCAGATTAGGTCATCATTTCTGTCCAGTTTGTCAGGGCTTCTTCGACCATTTCTCGTGATTCGGATGTGAACTCCAGGTATGTGAAAACTGTTTCGATGGATTTGTGACCAAGGAGCTTTTGAAGGGTGTGAAGAGGGTCGCCGATGAGCATTTCGTACTTATCAGCTCCTGAGCCTTCAATACTTGGCTTCCTCATCTGCACAATCTCGATGAGCGCAGAAAGCATGATGGTCGAGTAGATGTGGCGGCAGCCATGTGGTGTCAACTTGATTCCTGTCGCCTTGGATGCTTCTTGGAAGATGTCTTCAACCATGCGTTTGGTTAGAGGACTTCCGCTCTCGGATAGAAACACCTTCGTCGGAACCATCTTTGAGCCGTACTTCTTCACGCGCTTTTCAACAGCAGCCTCTCGGTCTTCTTCCATATAAAATTGGATTGACCGGATGATGCGCTTCGGTATTGGTACTGTGCGCTTCTTCTTACCTTTACCAACGACAGTAATTGGGACGACATTCCGTCCGACGTATATGGATGAATCAGGGTCGGGAATTGTGTAGATAGTTAGGCCTAATGCCTCGGAAATACGAAATCCGCTGCAGATAAGTAATTCAATAAGCGCAATGTTACGCTGAGAGTGTTCTTTTAGAGCAAGAAAGGGACGCCAATGGTGTTTGAATTGATTAATGCTTATGAAATTAATTGGCTTGGGTGTGAACTTTATCAATAAGTCACTAACGTTATTTTTCTCTCCGCGGTGACGAGAATGTGAAATTCGATATGAAAAAGGTAGCTCGGATATAAGCTTCTGTTTTAGTGCATATTCATACATATGTACCAGAACAATCTGAATGTGATTCCATGTGTTACCTTCCACTTTTTTGAGTGTGGTAGTTCCTAGGGTTTTTATTCTATAGTAATCATTTAAATGCTCACTGCTCGCATTTAGCCACGGAATAGAGCGAGCATCTGAGAAGTCCAGATATTCAGCGGCAGTGTAGGCGTAGCTTTTCCAAGTATTCGGGCTATCTCTTCGTGGGACAATTAGATATCGGCAGAATCCGTTTAAATGCTCATCGTAACTGAAGTCGTCGTCGAGAAAAAAGGGATGGCCATCCGGGATGCCCAGATTTCTTTGTATTTTTAGATACTCGTCACGCTCCCGCTTGGGAAGTGCCTCGAATAGTTTTGACTCTAAAAAATGTAAGTTCGGCCGCATGATGAGACATCTCTTTCGGAAGATTTGTCTCATAAGCTAAAGCACTGCGAACAGAAAGTGGAGTGATACGGCGCTGTTTTTGAAATTTTCCCGCAGTGTATAGCGTGAAATTTATTATTTGCAAAGTGATTTGTTGCAAAAATGACGCGGTTAACCTAATGGCTTGCGCAGATATATGTCGATACGCATCAACCGTTGGCCAATTTTTGAGCGCTACCTGGTTATGCCGCCAGGCTCAGAGAATTCGTCAGCTACCTGCTGCCCAGGTGTTTAGCAAGTATTCGAATGTGGAGAGAGGGAGGCGTACAGCAAGCATGGCTACCATATTGGTCACAATAAAATATTTCTGCTTGTCTGTCATCGAGATGCCGTTCTCGAGCTTTGCGTTTAGGCTCGAGGCTATTCGTTTACTGATACAGCTGAGACAGTTCTCATGACTGCGTTAATAAACGAGAAAGGATTGAATTTATGCTTTGATTCAGCCTATTTGAGGCATTTGAGACAGGTATTCTAATTGCGCATAACCACCAGATTGCCCAGCACGATGCCGTGCTTGTGGCCCAGGCCGGAGCGCGGCAGCAGCATGGCGGCCAGGCCTGGATCATTCAGGTGGATGGCGATGCCGGTTGGAATCAGCTTGGTTTCGCCCGGCTGGATGGTCATGGTCTCTTCGGTGGCGGCGCGCAGATCTAGGCCGGCCGAGCCAGCAGTGGCGTAGGCGGGCAGGTTGTCGCGCAGGCGCGCGTCCAGGATCTTGACGTCGATAACGGCTTGCATGGTGTTTCCTTGTGATGCGATGGCGGCCGCGCGGACCGCCAGGATGGTTGATTCAGCGTTTGGCCAGCAAGGCGGCCAGATGGCGGACGATGGCGGCGGCCACGTCATCCTTGGGCATGGCGGGCAATGGGTGCTGGCCGGCGTCGTCCAGCAGCACCACTTGGTTGTCGTCGGCGCCCATGGCCTGCTGCGCCAGGTTGGCCACCAGCAAGGGCAGCTTCTTGCGCCTGCGCTTGGCCTCGGCGAATTCCAGCAGGTTCTGGCTTTCGGCGGCGAAGCCTACGCAGAACGGCGCGGCCGGCAGCGAGGCGACGGTGGCCAGGATGTCCGGATTCTCTGCCAGTTCTATGGCGGGCGTGCCGGCGGTTTTCTTGATCTTGTGCTCGCTGCGGTTCTTTACCCGGTAATCGGCTACCGCCGCCACGGAAATGAACACGTCGCTGCGGCCGACTTCGCTGAGCACGGCCTGTTGCATTTCGGCGGCGCTTTGCACGTCTATCCTGGGGACATTCATCGGCGCGTCCAGATGGGTGGGGCCGGAGACCAGGGTGACCTCGGCGCCGGCGTCGCGACAGGCGCGCGCCAGCGCATAACCCATCTTGCCGGAGCTGATATTGGTGATGCCGCGCACCGTGTCTATGGCCTCATAGGTGGGGCCGGCAGTCAGCAGCACTTTTTTGCCGGCCAGCAGCTTGTCGGCAAAGAAGCCGTGCAGCAGCTCGACGATCTGATGCGGCTCCAACATGCGGCCGTCGCCGGTTTCGCCGCAGGCCTGGGCGCCGTTGCCGGGGCCGAACACGGTCACGCCATCCGCCTGCAGCTGCTCGATGTTGCGCTGGTTGGGCGGGTTCTGCCACATCTGCAGATTCATGGCCGGCGCCACGATCAGCGGGCAGGTGCGGGCCGCGGCCAGCGTGGAGATCAGGTCGTCGCAGCCGCCATGCGCCAGTTTGAACAGCAGGTTGGCGGTGGCAGGGGCGATCAGGAACACATCGGCGCGGCGCGATAATTCGATGTGCGCCATGGCGTTGCTGGGGCGCGGGTCCCACAGGTCGGTGTAGACGGTGTGGCCGGACAGCGCCTGGAAGGTGGCGGGCGTGACGAAGCGGGTGGCCGATTCGGTCATCACCACTTCCACCTGGTGGCCGGCCTTGACCAGCAGCCGGGTCAGCTCGGCGGACTTGTAGGCGGCTATGCCGCCGCTGATGCCGAGGAGAATGCGTTTGGCGGTCATCGTTGGGTTCTTCGAAGCCGTAAACTGGCCATTTTAGCGGATTTAGTCCATCAAGTGGCTCTGGTCTGGCTTAATGGTGGCATGTTAATGTCATTGCTTGTTGCTATCTTGTTGGCCTGATGACACAAACAATGCTATAGCCAGAAGAGGGATGCGCCATGTCGATCGCCCATTGGCCGGAAGCGGAGCGGCCGCGCGAGAAATTATTGCGGCAGGGAGCCGCCACCCTGAACGATTCTGAGTTGCTGGCCATCTTCCTGCGCACCGGCGTCAAGGGCATCAATGCGGTGGAGTTGGCCAGGTCGCTGCTGCAGGAGTTCGGCTCCTTGACCGGTTTGCTGGGCGCCAGTCTGGAGCAATTCAAGGCCAAGCCCGGCCTGGGGGAGGCCAAGTATGCGCAGTTGATGGCGTGCACGGAGTTGGCGCGGCGGGCATTGTCCGAGCCGATGCGGCTGGGTGACGCGCTGTCCAGTCCGCGGCAGGTGCGGGATTATTTGCGTTTGAGCATAGGCCGGCGCGACGTCGAAACATTTGTTGTGATATTTTTGTCGGCACAAAACCGTTTGATTGAAGTCGAAGAAGTATTCAAGGGAACGCTGACCGAGACCAGGGTGTATCCGCGGGAAGTGCTGCGGCGGGCTTTGCAGCACAATGCGGCGGCGTTGATCGTGGCGCACAATCACCCTTCCGGTGTCAGTGAGCCTTCAAATGCGGATAGAATATTGACCGATACGCTCAAGCGCGCTTTGGAACTGGTCGATATCAGGTTACTGGATCATTTTGTGGTAACCGGCGGGCACGCGGAATCGTTCGCCGAACGTGGTTGGCTGTAGATGCAGGTTTTCGGTGTGATGGCAGTTTGACAGTGCCGCCATCAGGTACGGGGCTTGTGCAGTGCAACTGTCTGTTTGACCTTGTTCCCCTCACCGCATCACAAGGAGGTCATCATGAACATCCTGCGTTTGCTGAATGAGTCCGACTACATCCAGGTCAACAATCAATTCGTCAAGCCGGACTTCCATTCGGTATCGGAAGAGTTCTCCGACGACGACGACGTGGTGCTGGAGGCGAATCTGGATGGCCAGGAGCTGGTGCTGACCGTTGCCGACCTGACCGACGCCACGCCCTTGGCCGACGGTGGATTCTGGCTGGAAGGTCTGGGGTATCTGCGCTTTTTGTCGCAGCAGAATCTGCATTGAGTCCCGCAAGTATTTTCCTATCATGGCCCGGCGCAAGTCGGGCCATTTCATTTGCATCGCGCCGGACTTGACTTGCCTCAACTCCGTTTCGTCATGTTTGCACTACAGTGACACTGGTTATTTGTAAGTCATAAATGGAGAGGCGGGGTGCTTATGCAAAAGTTCAGAATCGGCATGGTGGGCGTGGGGGAGACCGGCACGCCGTTGCTGAAGCAGCTGCTGGATGCGCCATTTGTCGAGATGGTGGGCGTGGCGGATCTGGACCTGCAGTTGCCCGGCGTATTGCTGGCCAAGGAAAGAGGCGTGCCGGTGACCGACAATTTCATCGAGATCGCCGAGCAGGGCAGCCGGGTGGACATCATCATCGACGTCACGGGCTCGCGCAAGGTGCGGGAAGATCTGCGCCGTTATATGCAGTTTTCCGGCAATACCCATACGGTCATCGTGCATGAGCGGGTGGCATTGCTGATGTTGTCGTTGGGCGCCGGGCGCTGGGTGGAAACCCGGCACGACGAAATGACATATTGATTCTGTTGATGTGGTAGCTGTGCGGTCGGCCGTAAATCGCGGAAGACCGAACGAGGGGATGCGGGGGGCTTAAGCCTCCCGCTTTTTTTAACAAGATTGCGCAAGATTGCCGTTTGCATTTCTAGTATGCTCAATTTGTAGTGCGGGCTTTGTCGCCGTGGCTCAGGATAAAACAGATAACTGAGAGGTGGAAAATGAAAAGACCCTGCTTGTTCGTTTTTCTCTTGGCGCTGCTGGCACCGGGGGCGCATGCCGCTTTGGGGCAGAAGTTTGACGCGCCTGCGGCGTCTGCCGCCGGGCATACATTACTGGCGACCCGTCCCGCCGTCATAGGCGGCGCGTACACCGTCCAAGACAGCCTGGATGCCTCCGGACGACAGATCCGACAGTATGTTTCCCTGGATGGAACGGTGTTTGCCGTGGCCTGGAGCGGCCAGACCCATCCTGATTTGCAGTCGCTGCTGGGAGACTACTTTCCGGCCTTTCAACAGGCGCAGCGGAATAATCGCAGTGGCCGCAATGTGCTGAGAGGACAGGTGGGCAGTTTTGTTGTCCATTCTTATGGCCGGATGGGCGCCTTCAACGGTTTTGCCTATGACTCCACCTTATTGCCGGCAGGGGTGACGCCGGATCAATTGAAATAAAGGGAGCGAACATGAAAAGACTTCTGGTCAGCCTGTTTTCCCTTGCCTTGTTGCTGAGCGGTTGCGGAGGGGGCGGCGGCGATGCCGGCTCGTTCTCCAATGGCGGCAATAGCGGCGGCGCCACGTCCAATAGCGTAGCCATGATTGTCGATTCTGGTCCTGCCGGCGCGACGGGGCAGTTGAATCTGCCTTACGTGACGGTCAATGTTTGTGTCCCCGGAACCAATACCTGCACGGCAGTAGACCATGTTCTGGTCGATACAGGCTCCAGCGGGCTGCGCGTGTTGGCTTCGGCGCTGCAGAATGCGCTTCCTATTCAGACTGTCGGCGTCCGCCAGGTGATGGAGTGCGCGCAGTTCGCCGATGGCTTCACCTGGGGAGCGGTCAGTGCTGCCGATGTGAAGATCGCAGGAAAGACAGCTAGCGCCCTGCCGATTCAGGTGATCGCCGATGGCGCCTTGCCTTATCCCGTGCCGGCGGCCTGCTCGTCGACGGGCAGCAATGAGAGCAGCTTGGCGGCGTTGGGCGCCAAGGGCATTATTGGCGTGGGTTTGAGCTCAAAAGATTGCAGCAATTGCGCTATTGTGAGCAGCAACGGCATTTATTATCTATGCAGCGGGCAGACTTGCCAGCAGGGCACGGTGCCGCTGGCGCAGGAGGTGACCAATCCGGTGACGGCTTTCTCCGGCGACAACAACGGCGTTCTATTGCAACTGCCTAGCATAGACAACTATGGCGCGCCATCCGCGCAGGGCACGCTGACATTCGGCATCGCTACGCAATCGAACAATGCCATCCCCAGTACGGCCAAGGCTTACCCGGTATCCAGCGACGGTTTCACCATCACCACGGTTTACAATGGCCAGAGCTATCCCGGCTTCTTGGATAGCGGATCGAACATTCTTTACTTCCCTAACGATGGCAGCGTTGCGACCTGCTCGGTGGGCGGGTCGACATGGTATTGCCCCAATGTTTCGTCGCCGCAGACGCAGAGTCTGAGCGCGCAAGTGTCGGCCAGCAACGGCAGCAGCAGTACGATCAATTTCAACCTGATCAATGCGTCCATTCTCAACAGCAGCAACTATGCCGCCTTCCCCAGCCTGGCGGCGCCGATGACGGGAACCTTTGCCGGTTATTTTGACTGGGGCCTGCCTTTCTTCTATGGACGCAGCGTGTTCATCGGGTTTGCTGGTAGCAGCAATCCACAGGGAAGCGGGGCGATGTATATTTTCTGATATCGATCATCTTGCAGTGCAGCAAGCTGTCGCCTATAACTGCAGTGTCATCACGATGACATCTCCTCTGTCTTGATGCTTGAGCATGATAGCAAACAGGCCCGCGCGTTCCGCCCGGGCCTTTTTTTATATCGACATCACTAAATGTCAGTTACTGAATTATTTATTTCATGCTACTTTTTTATGTCATCTTTATTTTTGGAATGGTAGTGAACGCGGCAAAAAGAATAAGACAATTGCTCGAGCGGAAGGTAGACCCGGAGCAGGTGGCTGTATTGGCGGAGTTGGCGGTGGAGTTGCAATTGGGGCGGCCGTTTGATTTGCGCCGTTTGTGCCGGCTGGATCCCGAGTATTTCGAGCTGGGCGTGGATCTGATGCGCGACTGGCGCTTCAATTACCATATCGCGGCGCGCAGCAAGCTGTTCGAGGACATCCTGGCCCGTGACCATGGCTTGCAGAGCCGGATGTGCCATCTTGGCTCGGCCGCTGCGCATTGATCATTGCTGCTAGAATCGTTTCTTTGCCCAAACGGAGACGACGATGCTGGCGGATGTTGAATTGGCCAAGGCCTACCGGCTGCTGAATCATGGCCCCACCGTGCTGGTCAGCAGCGCGGCGGGCGGGCGGCGCAATGTGATGGCGGCGGCTTGGGCCATGCCGCTGGACTTCGATCCTCCCAAGGTGCTGGTGGTGATAGACAAGTCCACCTATAGCCGTGAACTGATCGAGCAGAGCGGCGAGTTCATACTCAATATTCCGTGCCGCGCCCAGGCGGCGCAGGTGGTGCAGGTCGGCAGCGAGACCGGCCGCGATGATGATAAATTCGCCGCCAGCGGTTTGGCGGCATTGCCAGCGCAACGCGTGGCGGCGCCGCGGGTGGCGGGCTGCATCGCCTATCTGGAGTGCAAGGTGGTGCCGGAGCCGCATAATCAGCAGCGCTACGACTTGTTCATCGGCGAGGTGGTGGCGGCGCAGGCCGACGACGCGGTGTTTCGCGCCGGCCATTGGCATTTTGAAGACGCAGACGCCTCCCGGCGCAGCGTGCATTACATCGCCGGCGGCGCCTTTTTCGCCACTGGCGAGGCATTCAGCGTGGCTTGAGTCCGGCCCGCGGCATCACAAAAAAGCCCGTCTCGACGACGGGCTTTCGCATTTTCGCAGGCAGGGAAGGGCTTATTGCCAGTCCACCAGCGCGTACAGCTTCTTGCCGCGCTTGAGCAGCGAGTACTGGCCGAACAGGCGTTCATTGTCGCCGATGGCGTGCTCCAGGCTGTCTACCTTGATGCCATTGACGCTGACCGCGCCGCTCTGGATGAAGGTGCGCGCCTCGCTCTTGGACTTGGCCAGGCCACCTGCCGCCAGCGCGTCGATCAGGCCGTTGGCGCTTTTGTCCAGTTGGATGGTCGGCAGGCCGTCTTGCGCCAGTTGGGCGAAGTCGTCGGAGGTCAGGCTGGACAGGTCGTTGCTGAACAGGCTGTGGGTGATGCGCTGCGCCGCTTCCAGCGCCGCCTTGCCGTGCACCAGCTCGGTGACTTGTTCGGCCAGGATGCGTTGGCCTTCCGGCTTGCCTTCGCGGGTCTTGTCGGCCTCTTCGATGGCGGCGATCTCGTCCACCGACAGGAAGGAGAAGTAACGCAGGAACTTGTACACGTCGGCGTCGGCGGTGGACAGCCAGAACTGGTAGAAGGCGTAAGGCGAGGTCTTCTTGGCGTCCAGCCAGATGGTGCCGGATTCGGTCTTGCCGAACTTGGTGCCGTCGGCCTTGGTCACCAGCGGCATGGTCAGGCCGAATACCTGGGTCTGGTTCAGGCGGCGGGTCAGATCGGTGCCGGCGGTGATATTGCCCCACTGGTCGGAACCGCCGATCTGCAGCTTGCAGCCCAGGCGCCGGTTCAGTTCGGCGAAGTCGTAACCCTGCAGCAGGCTGTAGGAGAATTCGGTGTAGGAAATGCCCTGATCTTCGCGGGCGATGCGTTGCTGCACCGCTTCTTTCTTGATCATGGCGTTGACCGAGAAGTGCTTGCCGATGTCGCGCAGGAACTCCAGCGCGTTCATTTTGCCGAACCAGTCGTAATTGTTGGCCATCAGCGCCGCATTGTCGCCTTCGAAGCTGAGGAAGGGTTCGACCTGCTTGCGGATCTTCTCCACCCAGCTTTCGATGACATCCGGGGTGTTCAATTTGCGCTCGGTGGCCTTGAAGCTCGGATCGCCTATCATGCCGGTGGCGCCGCCCACCAGCGCCACTGGGCGGTGGCCGGCGCGCTGGAAGCGCTTCAGCATCAGGATGGGTACCAGGCTGCCGATGTGCAGGCTGTCTGCCGTTGGATCGAAGCCGCAATAAAGCGTAACCGATTCCTTGTTCAGCAGTTCTTGCAGCGCAGCCATATCGGTGGTTTGCGCGATGAGGCCACGGGCCTCCAGATCCTGAAGAAGGGCGGTTTGCGTCATTTGACTGGGTCTCCAACACGGTAAGTAAACGGCCAGCCGGCCGCTGGAAAAAAACTGCTCCAGCGGGCGCTTGCGGCATCCGGCTGGAGTGGGAAGGCTTATCTTAACCGAAATTGCCGCAAAATGGCGGGGGTATTGTCCGTTTTGTATGGGTAAAATCGCGCGCGGCTTCAAGCGTCCGCCTCATTGCGGCAGAATGTGCGCAGATAAAGTATGGAAAGGGAATGTGATGATGCAGCAAGTCAAGGTATGGGACGTGCCTACCCGGTTGTTTCACTGGGCGCTGGTCGTTCTGTTTGGCGCCATGTGGTTATGTGCCGAGCAAGGCGGGGATTGGCTGCAATACCATATCTATTGCGGCGTGGCGCTGGCCTCGCTGCTGGTGTTTCGGCTGATCTGGGGCGTGGTGGGCAGCCAGACCGCCCGTTTCTCCAGCTTTGTGCATGGGCCGCGAACCATTGTTCGCTATCTGAAAGGCGAATTGCCGGAGCGCGAGGCGCCGGGGCACAATCCGCTGGGCGGCTGGATGGTCGTGGTGATGTTGCTGGCGCTGGGTACGCAGGTGCTGACCGGTTTGTTCGCCGCCGATGTGGACAGCTATCTGTACGACGGCCCGCTGGCCAAGCATATCGACAGCGGCCTGGCGGAGTCAGCCACCGGCGCGCATAAACTGCTGTTCAATGGTTTGCTGGGGCTGGTGGCGCTGCATCTGACAGCCATCGTGCTGTACCGCCTGGTGAAGAAACAGAACCTGGTGGGGCCGATGCTGACTGGCTACAAGAAGATCGCCGGCGAGCAGCCCCGGCTGCATTTCGCCCACGGCGCGCTGGCGCTGGCGGCGCTGTTGCTGTCCGCGGGCGGGCTGTATTTCGCGTTGCTGCGTTGAGCCGCCGCTTCCTGCTTGCCTGAATCGAAAGCCGGCTAGATGCCGGCTTTGGTTTTTGCAGTCGTTCGCTTACTTTTCCGGTCCGCGGAAGGCGTCGTGACAGGTTTTGCAGCTTTGCGCCACTTGGCCGTAGCTCTTCTTGATCGCGGCCAGGTCGCCGCTCTTGGCGACGATGGCAAGGTTGTCCACCGACTTCAGGAAGGCGTCCTTGTCGGCCTGGAATTTGGCCGGCTGGCTCCAGATTTCCGGCTTGGCGCGGCTCTTGCCGGTGATGCTGCCGGCCGGGAAGTGCTTGAACGGCTCGGCGGCCAGCGTCTTCAGCGCTTCGGCTTGCTGCGCGAACTGGGCCTGGTTGTACGGCGCGCGTTCCCGCACCGCCATGCCCATGGGTTCGAAGGATTGCAGCAGCATCTTCTTGAACGCCTTGGTGCGGACTTCGGCCGGGGTGTCGTCGGCGTGGGCGGCGGGAATGGCGATGGCTGCCAGCAGCAGCGCGGTCAGTATCTTGTTCATGGCATCTGAGTGGGAGTGGGCAGTCAATGGCGGCGCTGAGCGCCGCCGGGCATGCAAGGAGTGGAATCAATCCTTGCGGAAGTCCTTGTGACAGGCTTTGCAGGTCTGCTGGGTGGCGCCGAACTGGGTCTTGATCGCGGCCAGATCGCCGGCCAGCGCCACTTGTTTCAGCTTGGCGGTGGCGGCCTTGTGGTTGTCGATGGCTTTCTGCCAGTCGGCCGGCTTGCTCCAGATCTCCGTCTTGGCGTCGGTCTTGCCGGCGTCGCTGCCGGCCGGGAAGTATTGCCAAGGCTGTTGCGACAATTGTTCCAGCTGGGTGGCCAGCTTGGCGAATTCATCCTTGTTGTAGGGCGTGTCGCCCTTCACCATCTTGCCCATCGCGCCGACGACCGGCTTGTATTGCTTGAAGACATCCTTGCGCTGGCTGATCGGATCCGCGGCGAAGGCCTGGCTGGCCATGAGCAGCGCCAGTGAGGCCACCAACATCTTTTTCATCGAAATCCCCTGACTAAGGCATGGAAATGGAACGTGCCAGCGTATCACAGCGCCGCGGCATCCAAAACTCGCAAAGTGTAAAGGGTTGGCGTGGTGGATGTTATAAAGTAACATTGTCTGGTTTTCGACTGAAGCGACCCCGCGCATGGACCGATCCCACTATCTTGCCGCCGCCGAGCGCCATTGCGCCGCGCGCGGCAGCAAGCTCACAGATTTGCGCCGCCAGGTGCTGGAACTGGTGCTGAACCACCGTGGCGTGGTCAAGGCCTACCAAGTGCTGGCCGACTTGCAGCAGCAGCGCGGCTCCGCCGCGCCGCCCACCGTCTACCGCGCGCTGGACTTTCTGGTGGAGCACGGCCTGTTGCACAAGGTGGACGCGTTGAACGGCTTCATCGTGTGCGAGCACTTCGACTGCCAGCACGAAAGCCTGATCCTGGTGTGCGAGCAATGCGGCCGCGTCAATGAAGTCGACGCCGCCGGCGGGCTGGCTGGCCTGCGCGACATGGCCCAGGCGGCCGGTTTCACGCTTAGCCCGCAAAATCTGGTGCTGGCTGGCCGTTGCCAGTCCTGTACCGCTTGAACTGCGCAAGAATTCCATGAAAAAAACCAAAGTTAATCTGTTCACCGGCTTTCTCGGCGTTGGCAAGACCACCGCGCTGCGCCACCTGATCGCCAACCGGCCCGCCCATGAAAAGTGGGCGGTCATCGTCAACGAGTTCGGCGAAGTCGGCATCGACGGCGCCGCGCTGCTGAATGACGAGCTGGCGGTGGCCGAAATCGCCGGCGGCTGCCTGTGTTGCGTGGCCGGCCCGCAAATGACCGCCACCGTGGCCACGCTGTTGCGCCGCGAAAAGCCGGACCGCCTGCTGATCGAGGCCAGCGGCCTGGCCCATGCCGCCGGCGTCATCGACGAATTGCGCGCCAAGCCCTTGGGCGAGGCGCTGGAAGTGGCCGCCGTGCTGACCCTGGTGGATCCGCGCCAGTTCATCCAGCCCGATTACCATCGCCAGCCGCTGTACCGCGACCAGATTTCCATCGCCGATGTGCTGGTGGCCAACAAGATAGACACCGCCGACATTCCGACCATGGAGGCCTTCCGCCAGCAGGCTGCCGCGCTGTTTCCGCCCAAGTCCCTGGTCGGCGAAGTGCGCGACGGCCAACTGGACGTGGCCTGGCTGGACGCCGAGCTCGCCGCCAAGCCGCGCTACCGCCCGGCGGTGCTGCCGGACAATACCAGCGCCTGGCAGTCGGCCGGCTGGACCTTCGATCCCGAGCTGAACTTCGACGGCGAGCGGCTGACGCGGCTGTTTGACGATCTGCCCAAGCGCATTCCCGGCCTGGTGCGCGCCAAGGGCGTGTTCCGCGTGCTGGACAGCTGGGTGTGGCTGAACTGGGCGGCCGGCCAGTGGGGCGCCGCGCAGGTTTCGTGGCGGCGCGACAGCCGCTTCGAGCTGATCGCGCCGGCGTTTGAGGCCGAGCAGGTGGAAGCCTGGCTGAAGGAGTGTCTGGAATGAGTCAAACGCATTCTCACGGCCATGATCATGCGCATGGCGGCCATCAGCACCTCACGGCGTCCAATCTGCGCCCGCCGCTGAGCCTGCTGTCGATGTCGGCCGGCCAGCGCGTGCTGCTGACGCTGCTGCCCTTGGCCGGGCTGTGGCTCCTGGTGTGGTGGGCTGTGCAGGAGTTGGCATGAGCATAGTGTTGAACAACCTGACGGTATCCTACCAGCGCCACCCGGCGGTGCACCACATCAGCGGCCGCTTCGCCGAAGGCGAAGCCACCGCGATTTGCGGGCCGAACGGCGCCGGCAAAAGCACGCTGTTGAAGGCGATGATAGGCGCGCTGACGCCCGATTCCGGCAATGTGGACCTGAACGGCTACCACCGCGCCGACATCGCCTATCTGCCGCAGCAGGCCGAAATAGACCGCAGCATGCCGGTGAGCGTGCTGGAGCTGGTCGGCACCGGACTGTGGCACAAGAGCGGCCCGTTCGGACGGGTGGGGCGCGACGGCCATGCCCGCGCCATCGACGCGCTGGAGCAGGTGGGGCTGGCCGATTTCGCGCTGCGCCCGATCGCCGCGCTGTCCAGCGGCCAGTTCCAGCGCGTGCTGTTCGCCCGCATTCTGGTGCAGGACGCGCGCTTGATTTTGCTGGACGAGCCCTTCAACGCGGTGGATGCCAAGACCACCGAGGACCTGTTGCAGCTGATCGCGCGCTGGCGCGCCGAACAGCGCACCATCATCGCGGTGTTGCACGACGCCCTGCAGGTGAGGACGCATTTTCCGCACACCTTGCTGATGGCGCGCGAAGTGATCGCCTGGGGTGACAGCGCCTCGGCATTGAGCGAAGACAATCTGCGGCGCGCGGTGGAAACCGCCGCCCACTGGCAGGCCCAGGCGCCGGTTTGCGGCCTGGATGGAGTGAGCGCCTGATGCAACATTTGTACGATCTTCTGGTTTCGCCGTTTGTCGAGTTCGCCTTCATGCGCCGCGCCCTGGCCGGTTGCCTGGCGCTGGCGCTGGGTTCCGGCCCCATCGGCCTGTTCCTGGTGATGCGCCGGATGAGCCTGATGGGCGACGCGATGAGCCACGCGGTGCTGCCCGGCGCCGCCATCGGCTTCATGTTCGCCGGCCTCAGCCTGCCGGCGATGAGCCTGGGCGGTTTCTTCGCCGGCGTGCTGGTGGCGCTCCTTGCCGGCCTGGCCACCCGCTTCACCAGCATCAAGGAGGATGCCAGCTTTGCGGCCTTCTATCTGTTGTCGCTGTCGCTGGGCGTATTGCTGGTGTCGAAAGGCGGCAGCAATGTCGACCTGATGCACATCCTGTTCGGCTCGGTGCTGGCGGTGGATAACGCGGCGCTGTATCTGGTGTCCGGCGTGGCCACGGTGACATTGCTGACGCTGGCCATCATCTATCGGCCCCTGCTGCTGGAAAGCCTGGACCCGGTTTACCTGCGCGCGGTGGGCGCACGCGGCGCCTGGTGGCATCTGCTGTTCCTGATGCTGGTAGTGCTGAATCTGGTGGCGGGCTTCCAGTCGCTGGGCACGCTGATGGCGGTGGGCTTGATGATGCTGCCGGCCATCACCTCGCGGCTGTGGACCGAGCGCATCGAGGCCATGCTGGCCTTGTCGGTGGGCATCGCCTTCGCCAGCGGCCTGGGCGGCTTGTTGCTGTCCTATCACTTTGAACTGCCGTCCGGCCCGGCCATCATCCTGCTGGCCGGCATGGTCTATCTGTTGTCCTTGCTGTTTGCGCCCGTGGGCGGAGCGCTGCCGCGCTACATCCGCGCGCGCCATCTCGAATCTTGAACCGAAGGAGAAGCCTCATGAAGAAGACTCTAGCCGCATTATTGCTGCTGGGCATGCCGGCATTGGCGCTGGCCAAGCTGCCGGTGGTGGCCAGTTTCAGCATCATCGCCGATATGACCCGCGAAATCGGCGGCGACCGCGTGGAAGTGGTGTCCTTGGTCGGTCCGGATCAGGACGCACACGTGTTTCAGCCGTCTCCGGCCGATATCAAGAAAGTGTCCGCCGCCAAAGTGCTGGTGGTGAACGGCCTGGGCCTGGAAGGCTGGATGTCTCGGCTGGACAAGGCTGCCAATTTCCGCGGCGTGACCGTGGTGGCGTCCAAGGGCATCAAGACCCGCCAGGCGCCGGAAGAGGAGCATGCCGAAGGCGATCACGACCATGATCATGGCGACGTCGATCCGCATGCCTGGCATGATCCGTCGCGGGTGCAGACCTATATCCGCAACATCAGCGCCGGCCTGATCCAGGCCGACCCTGCCGGCAAGGCAGAATACCAGCGCCGCGCCAGCGAATACGCGGCCAAGGTGCAGGCGCTGGACGACTGGGCCAAGCAGCAGTTCGCCAGCGTGCCGGCGGCCAAGCGCAAGATGTTGACGTCGCATGACGCTTTTGGCTACCTGGGCGAACATTACCAGCTGCAGGTGCTGGCGATTCAGGGCGTCAGCACCGAATCCGAAGCCTCGGCCAAGGGCGTGGCGCAACTGACGCGCCAAGTGCGCAATGAGCACGTCAAGGCGGTGTTCATGGAGAACATGACCGACGCGCGCCTGCTGAAGCAGCTGTCCACCGAAGCCAAGGTGCAGATCGGCGGCAAACTATACGCCGACGCGCTGTCTGGCCCCAAGGGTCCGGCTGCCAGTTATCTGCAGCTGATGCGCTACAACGTCGAAACCATCATGAAATCGTTCCGCTGACGAGTTGAGTCAGGCGCCAAATGCCGATTCCCGCCACGCCCAGTCCGGCCGCCAGCCGTATTGGGCGTTGTTGCATCCAGCGGCGCAAGGCGTCGGCGAAGACACCCATCAGCAGCAGGTTGGGCAAGGTGCCCAGGCCGAAGGCCAGCATCAAGCCGGCGCCATGCCAGGCCGAGCCGCTGGCCAATGCCGAGATCGACGCGCTGTAGACCAGGCCGCAGGGCAGCCAGCCCCATACCGCGCCCACCGCCAGCGCGCCGGCTATGCTGCGCACCGGCAACAGCCTGCCTACCAGCGGCTGCAGGCGCCGCCAGACCGGCTGTCCCATTTTTTCCAGCAAGATGATGGCCTGGCCGAAGCCCGCCAGATACAGGCCCATGGCCACCAGCATCAGATTGGCCAGGGCCAGCAATGCCAGTTGGTAGGGATGGGATGAGGCCAGGCTCAGTCCGGCGGAGGCGAGCCCGCCCAGCAGGGCGCCGATTAGGGTATAGCTGGCGAGCCGGCCCAGATTGTAGCCGGCCAGCACGCGCCAACGCGCCGCGCCCGCGGGCTGCTGCAGGGTGAGGGCGGCGACGATGCCGCCGCACATGCCGACGCAATGGCCGCCGCCCAGCAGGCCGGCCGCCAGCAGAATCCAGAAATTGGTTTCGATCATGCCGCAAATCGTGGATGAAAGCTCTATGGTAACAGAGCGGCATGACGAAGATGCAGGGCCGGCCGCTTGGGCTTGACGTGCGGGTGAGGCCAGCCGCTGGTGGATTCTTTTTGGCATTGTTGAAACGAACATTCTACAAAAAAGGTTGGATATAATTGTTTCGCCTACTGGCCAAAAGGACAGTTTGCAAAGAAAATGTCACGTCGGGCGAAACAGGGAGGCGATGCCGCCAGCAGGCGACACGTACTTCCGGCCCAGATTCGGACCGCGCATTGGGAGCGGTCGGCGCGCTCTCGCGCCGCTCGGGGCGGTCCGGACTGCCAACGAAAGAAAACGGGGATACAGTGAGGAACACAATATGGCCAGGTATTTAACACTTGAACGGCTGGGCAAATCAGCCATCGTCACGCTTTCCAACCTGCCTGCCAATTTGCTGACGACCGACGGTCTCAACGAATTGGCCTCGACGCTGCAGGCGTTGAACGCTGACGACGGCGTGCGTTCGGTGGTGATTACCGGCGCCGGCGATACGTTTTTTTCCGCCGGAGCGGATTTGAAGCAATTCGCTTCGGGGAATAAGGCGGAAGCGGATGTCTTGTTGCAGGCCTTCGCCAATGCGCTGCAGGCGATTCGCAATTACCGCGGCGTCACGGTGGCGGCGGTCAATGGCTTCGCCCTGGGCGGCGGCCTGGAGTGCGCGCTGGTGTGCGACTACATCATCGCCGAGCGCGGCGCCAAGCTGGGGCTGCCTGAAGCCAAGGTCGGCCTGATTCCGGCCGCCGGTGGCACCAAGACCCTGGCCGACAAGGTGGGCGTGTCCTGGGCCAAGCGCATCATTCTGGGCGGCGAGCAGGTCAGCGCCGAGCAGGCGCTGCAGATCGGCTTGATCGAGGAGGTCGTCGATCAGGGCTTCGCCAAGATCGTCGCGGTCAGTCTGGCCAACAAAGTCGCCGGCCAGGCGCCGAGCTCGGTCGCCGCCGCGCGCAAATTGATAGAGGACAGCCCGAATCTGACGCTGGACGAACATCTGAAGCGCGAGCGCGCCGCCACCCTGAACCTGATCGGCGGCGACGAGCAAGTGGAAGGCGTGGCGGCCTTCCTGGCCAAGCGCGCGCCAAGCTGGATGCAGGACGATGACGATTAAGGCCGCCGGCCTGCGCGCGCCATGAGCAAACCGCCTGTCTACATGCATTGTGGCAGGCGGTTTGTCTTTGAGCGAAGGCGGAACCCTGTGCTAGCCTAGACGGCGTTTGGCCTATCCCGCCGACGCGCGGCTACGACGCGGCCCGGGCAGTGGAAGAAACAGGGGAGAACATGGAAATCTACCAGTTGCGGACCTTTGTCACGGTGGCTCAGCAGGGCCACTTGACGCAGGCAGCCGAACTGTTGCACCTGTCGCAACCGGCAGTGACGGCGCAGATCAAGGCGCTGGAAGAAGAAGTGGGCATGCCGTTGTTCGAGCGCAGCGCCGGCGGCGTCAGCCTGACGCGCGCGGGCCAGGAGCTGCTGCCGCAGGCGCAGGGCGTGCTGACGGCGGCGCGCGACATCATCCATCACGCGCGCGAGCTCAAGGGCCAACTGGCGGGCCAGGCCAGGATAGGCGTGACGCTGATGCCCGACGTTCTGCGGCTGGGCCCGTGGGTGGCGGCGCTGGTGGACAAGTATCCGCTGCTGGAAGTGCAGCTGAGCCACGGCGTTTCGGTGGATGTGCTCAATCTGGTGCGCAAGAAAGAGCTGGATGCCGGCTTCTACCTGGGCAAGAACCCGTATATGAACGTCAACACCGTGCCGTTGCAGACGCTGGCTTTCCGCGTCGCGCTGCCGGCGGCCTGGGCCGGCCAATTGGCCGAGGGCAGGCTCAAGGAATTGGGCAAGCTGCCCTGGGTGGGCATTTCGCAGTTTTCCAGTCTGTCCAAGATCACGGCCGAGTTGTGGCGCGAACTCAATATCTCCCCCAAGAAAGTCGCCGAGAGCGACCACCTGTCGGTTATTCTGGAGCTGGTGGCGGCCGGCGTCGGCGTGGCCCTGGTGCGGGAGGAGGACGCGCTGGCCTGGCAGGCCAGCGGTCGCATCTGGCTAGTGCCGGAGCTGCGCAAGACCGCCGACCTGCAGTTTGTCTATCCGGCGGACCGCGATGGCGATCCGGTGCTGGAAACCCTGTTGCGGGAGCTGCTGGCGGTTTGGCGGCTTCCCTGTCCGCAATCCGCGGCTTAAGGCGCTTGGCGCCGTCTGATGAGGAGGTTCCATGGTCAGCTTGCTGGTCGATGCGGTGGAAAGCTGTTGCGGCGCGATGGAAAGCGGGCACAAACGCTGGCTGGAGGCGCAGGAGGAAGTCTATCGCCACTGGCTGTGGCCGCTGGCCCCAAGCTTCTCCTTGTCGAAAGGGGAAGTGGAGCGCCGCGTGGACGGCAGCTTGCTGGCCGGAGCCGCCTTATGGCAGGCCCAGGCCGATACCCAGCGCGAACTGATGCTGGCGGTCGAGAAGTTGTGGCTGGAAATGGGGCGTAATCTGCAGCAGCAGCTGCCCGACGGCGACGCCGCGCCGATTGCCGTGATGCGCCGAGCCCTGGAAGTGGGCTGTGCTTCCGGCGCCGCCCTGTCCACGGCGTCGCGCCAGGCCGGCCACTTTGCCGCCACCAATTTTTCCGGCACGCCGCTGAAGGCCGCGCGGGATGTGCGCAAGGTGTTGACGCAGCGCTGAACGAATCGCCGCGCAAATTGCGTGATATGCTTTGCGCATTATTGGCGCAAGATGCCACATTGCGGAGCGTTCCATGCGGATTCACGGCAGTTGCCACTGCGGCAATATTTCTTTCGACCTCGATTGGCCTGATGCGCAGTCCATTCCCGCCCGCCGCTGCGGCTGTAGCTTTTGCCGCAAGCATGGCGGCGTGTGGACTGCGGCCCCCGCGGCGGGCTTGGCGGTAACGATGCGCGACCCGCAGCGGGTGTCGCGCTACCGTTTCGGCACCGCCACCGCCGATTTTCACATTTGCTCCGATTGCGGCGTCGTTCCGTTGGTCAGCAGCGAAATCGAAGGCCGGCTGTACGCTGTGGTCAGCGTCAATGCGTTTGAAACGCCTGATCTGTCGATCAGCGCCGCGCTGGATGTGTCGTTCGACGGCGAGAGCGAGGCGGATAGGTTGGCGCGGCGGGCGCGCAACTGGATAGCCGATGTCGGCTTTGTCTGACGCTCATCCCGCCCCGCTTGCTGAATTGACGGGACCTTGGCCGAGGACTGTCGTTTTTCCCCACGCTGGAGAAAAATCATGAAACTGATAGGCATGCTGGATTCGCCCTTCGTGCGGCGCGTCGCCATTTCGCTGCAATTGCTGGAGCTGCCGTTCGAGCACCAGTCGGTGTCGGTGTTCAGCGGCTTCGACCGTTTTCATGAGATCAATCCTGTGGTCAAGGCGCCGACGCTGGTGTGCGATGACGGCACCATCCTGATGGATTCGACGCTGATTCTCGAGTATGCGGAAGGGCTGTCGTCGCGCAGCCTGATGCCGATGGAGCCGCAAGCCAGGCTGGCGGCCTGGCGCCGCGTGGGCTTGGCCTTGGCGGCTTGCGAAAAGAGCGTGCAGGTGGTGTACGAGCGCCAGTTGCGGCCGGCGCGCAATGTGTACCAGCCCTGGCTGGACCGGATCGGCGGCCAATTGCTGGCCGCCTTCGACGCGTTGGAGAAGGAGCTGGAAGTGCCGCAATCCTTGCGCGGCGACACCATCGACCAGTCCTTGCTGTCGACGGCCGTCGCCTGGCATTTCAGCCGGCAGGTGGTCCCGGACATCGTGCCGGGCGGGCCTTATCCGCGGCTGGATAAATTATCGCGGCAGGCCGAGGCGCTGGATGCATTCCGCGCCGCGCCGTTTGGCGATGGCGTGTATCCGGTCAGCAAATGAACAATGCGGCGCCCTGGCGCCGCATTGCATGTGCGCCCTTGTGTTTCTTTAGGCCGGCACTGCCGGCTTTTTCAATAGCCGCAGCATCAGCGCGGTGACGGCGGTGCCGGCGGCCAGCGCCACCAAATAGCTCAGCAGATGCTCCACCGCATTCGGGATGGGCAGCACGAATACGCCGCCGTGCGGCACTTTCAGCTCTACGCCCATGGTCATGGAGATGGCGCCTGCCAGCGCGGAACCGGTCATCAGCGCAGGGATCACCCGCAGCGGGTCGCGCGCGGCAAACGGGATGGCGCCTTCGCTGATGAAGGCGAGGCCCAGCACGCCGGCCGCCTTGCCGGCTTCCTGCTCGTCCACGGTGAAGCGGTCGCGGAACAGCCGGGTGGCCAGGGCCAGTCCCAGCGGCGGCGTCATGCCGGCGGCCATCACCGCGGCCATCGGCGTGTATACCTGGCTGGCGATCAGGCCGGTGGCGAAGGCGTAAGCCGCCTTGTTGACCGGGCCGCCCATGTCGAAGGCCATCATCGCGCCCAGCAGCGCGCCCAAGGCCAGCGCGCTGCTGCCCTGCATGCCTTTCAGCGCGTCGGTCAGCGCCGACAGCAGCGCGGCGACGGGCTGGCCCACCACGTAGATCATCAGCAGGCCGGTCAGCAGCGAGCCGAGCACCGGCAGGATCAGCACGGGCTTCAAACCGTCCAGATGCTGGCCAAGCTGGATGCGGCGGTTCAGCTCGCGCGTGGCGTAGCCGGCGATGAAGCCGGCCACGATGCCGCCGAGAAAGCCGGAACCCAGGCTGGCGGCCAGCATGCCGCCCACCATGCCGGGCGCGATGCCGGGGCGGTCGGCGATGGAGTAGGCGATATAGCCGGCCAGTATCGGCACCATCAGCGCAAAGGCGGACTTGGCCCCGATCTGGAACAGCGACCAGGCCAGCGTGCCCTTGTGCGCGTCGTCGAAGGCGTAGATGCCGCCCAGGGCGAAGGCGAGCGCGATCAGGATGCCGCCGGCGGTGACGAAGGGCAGCATGAAGGACACGCCGGTCATCAGGTGGCGGTAAGGGCCGTCCTTGGACTTTTCCGGCGCGGCTGTTTTGGCGGGGTTTGCGGCGTTGTTCGCCTCGCCCCACGGTTGCGCCTCGGCGATGACGCGGCGGAGCAGGCCCTTGCCGTCGCCGATGGCGGCCTTGGTGCCGCTCTTGAACAGGCGCTTGCCTTGGAAGCGGTCCAGTTGCACCTGGGTATCGGCGGCGATCACCACCAGGTCGGCGGCGGCGATCTCCGCGGCGGTCAACGCGCTCTGCGCGCCGACCGAGCCCTGGGTTTCCACCCGGATGGCGTGTCCCAGGGCCTTGGCGGCCTGGGTCAAGCCTTCCGCCGCCATGAAGGTGTGGGCGATGCCGGTGGGGCAGCCGGTGATGGCCACGATTTTCAGCGGTGGGCCGGATGCGGCGGCGGACAGTTGCGCCGCCGGATCGGCCAGCACTTGGTCCAGTGTGGCGTGGCGGACGGGCAGTTGGCCGAAGCGGCCGTCGTCCGGGCTGTCCACCAACAGCACCTGGCGCGCGCCGGTCAGCTGTTCGGCAGCCAGGGCGGGGTGGCCGTCGATTTCAATCGCTATGCCTTGACCGTGTTTTTGCGCGGCCTGGCGCAGCGCTTCGGCGGCAAGCCGTGCCTGGGTGCTGCGTTCGCCGGAGCGGATGATGGCGACGATGCTCATGTCTCTCCCCTTTATCGATAGGGCGGCCTCAGGCCGCCTCGAGCTTTTTCAGGCTGACGGCGGCGGCCAGCGCTTGGATATGTTGCGGCGGCGGCAGGTGAGGGCCGACGCGTTGCAGTTTGGCGGCGGCGAAGGCTACCGCCAGCCGCAGGCTGTCTTCCGCGCCCAGCGCCTGATGGCGAGCGGCGGCGAGGCCGGCGACCAAGGCGTCGCCGGCGCCGACCGTGCTCAAGGGGCGCTGCGGCGGCAGACTGGCCAGCAGTGTCTGTTGGCTGTCTACCAGCAGGGCGCCTTGTTCTCCCAGCGACACGATGACGCGATCGATGCCAAGTTTTTGCAAGGCCTGGGCGCACTGCGCGACGTCGTTCAGCGCGGGCAGTTCGCGGCCTGCCCATTGCTCCAGTTCCTCGCGGTTTGGTTTGATGCAGTCCGGCAGCGCTGGCGGGGGATTGGCTAAGGCGGCCGCCAGCGCCGGGCCGCTGCTGTCCAGCAATACCCAGGCGCCTTGCCGCTTCAGTTGGCGGCACAGCCGCGCCCAGGCGTCGGCAGGCAGGCCGGGCGGCAGGCTGCCGGCCAAGATGGCGATTTCGCCGGCGGCAATATGGTCCAAGCCGGCCGCCAGCGCCTGCAGGTCGGCCTCGCCGGTTGCGGGGCCGGGCAGGTTGATGTCGGTGGTGTCGCCGCGGCTCAGGTCGGCCAGCTTGATATTGGTGCGCGTCGCGCCGGCCACGCGCAGCATGCGGTCGTCTATGCGCTTGTCGGCGAATAGTTGTTCGAAAGGCGCGGCGTTGTCGCGGCCGAGCAGGCCGTGGGCGCAGGCGCGCAGTCCCCAGTCGGCCAGGCAGCTGGCCACATTGACCCCCTTGCCGCCGGCGTTGACCGAGGCGGCGCGCGCCAGGTTGACGGCGCCTATGTTCAAGGCGTCCAGCGTGACGGTCTGATCCAGCGCCGGGTTGGCGGTGACGGTATGAAGAGCGCCGCTCATGCCAGCGCCTCCAGCAATTGCCGCACTTCGTCGGCGCTGTCGCAGGCCAGGGCCTGCTCGGCCAGGTCCTGCAGCCGGACGTAGTGATGGCGGCGCAGCATGGCTTTGACGGCGGCGATATCGTGCGGACTCATCGACAGCTCGTTGACGCCCAGACCTGCCAGCACGGCCGCGCCCAGCGGATCGCCGGCGATGCCGCCGCACACACCCACCCAGCGGCCGTGCGCCGCAGCGCCCTGCACGGTCTGGCGGATCAGCCGCAATACGGCCGGGTGCAGGCTGTCGGCCTCGGCCGCCAGTTCCGGATGCTGGCGGTCCATGGCCAGCGCGTATTGAGTCAGATCATTGGTGCCGATGGAGAAGAAGTCGACGTAGGGCGCCAGTTGGTCGGCCAGCAGGGCCGCGGCTGGCACTTCCACCATGATGCCGATCGGCACTTGCGGCGCGTCCAGCTCCTTGCGCAGGCTCTCGCAGATGCCTTTGAGGCGGGTGATCTCCTTCAGCGAGCTGATCATAGGGAACATGATGGACAGCGGCTTGCCGTTTTTGGCGGCGCGGTACAGCGCGCGCAGTTGCGGCTCCAGCAGCTCGCGGCGCGACAGCAGCAGCCGCGCGCCGCGCATGCCGAGGAAGGGGTTGTCCTCGCGCGGCAGGTTCAGATACGGCACCTGCTTGTCGCCGCCTATGTCCAACGCGCGGACGATCAGCGGCCGGCCTTGCAGCGCCAGTTGCATCGCCTGGTAGGTTTGCAGCTGTTCTTCCTCATTGGGCGCGGCGTCGCGCTCCAGGAACAGGAACTCGGTGCGCATCAGGCCCACGCCTTCGGCGCCGGCTTCCAGCGCGGCGGCAGTCTGATCCGGCCGATTGATATTGGCGGCGATCTCGATGCGCTTGCCGTCGGCGGTTTGGCCTGGCTGCTGTCGTTCCGCCTGCTGTTTTTCGCGCGCTTCGCGCTGCTGTTGCTGCCAGGCCCGGGCGGAGGCGAGATCGGCTTCGCCTGGGTTCAGGTACAGCCGGCCGCTATCGCCGTCCAGAATGGCCGGGCTGCCGTCGGCCACGTCCAGCAAGGCCGGCCCAGCGGCGACCACGGCGGGCAGGCCCAGCGTGCGCGCCAGAATGGCGGTGTGGGCGGTGGGGCCGCCGTGGGCGGTGGCCAAGCCCTTGATGCGGGACAGGTCCAGGCTGGCGGTGTCCGACGGCGCCAGATCGGCGGCCAGCAGCAGGGTGTCCGCGCCGAATTCGGCGGGCGCGTGGCCTTGCAGCGATGGGTCAAGCTGGAACAGCACGCGGCGGCCGACGTCGCGCAAGTCTGCGGCGCGTGCCGCCAGCAGCGGGTTGCCCAGCGCGGATATTTTTTCGGCCAATCGTTCCACCGCCTGGTGCCAGGCCCATTCCACGCCGTGGCCGGCCACCATCAACTGGCAGCTCAGGGTGATCAGATCGGTGTCGTTCAGCAGCTCGGACTGGGCGCGGAAGATGCCTGCCTCGGCCGCGCCCAGCGTGGCCTGAGTGGCGTCGGCCAGTTGCGACAGTTGGCGCCGGGTGGCGGCCAATGCCTCATGCAGCCGGTCGCCGCCCTCGGCCAGGCTGATCGGGCGATCCGGCACTTGCAGCAGCTGGCTGGCCAGGACGCGCACGGTGCCGATGGCGAGGCCAGGGCTGGCGGCGATGCCGGGCAGCGAGATCAATTGTCCCGCGGGCTGCCAGCCGGCGCGCGGGCGCTGCGCCGCTGCGCGTTGGGCGGCGATGGCGGCGGCGGTCTGCTCCGACAAGCTGGCTTCGCGCATCGCCCGCAACAATTGGCGCACGCCGTCTTCAGCCTGCGGACCGCGGCCGGATACGGCTACCAGATCGCCCTGGCGCAGGCCCAGTTGCAGCAGCGAGATCAGATGCTTGGCGTCGGCCGTGGCGTTGCCGTGGCGCACCTGCAGCTGCGCCGCGCTGCGCCGCGCGGCCTCCACCCATAGCGCGGCCGGGCGGGCGTGCAGGCCGTTGGGGTAGTCCAGCCGCCACTCCTCGCACACGTCCAGATCGTGGGCCTCGGCGTCCGGCGGCAGATTGTCCTCCGGCTGGCGCAGCGCGGCGATCAGGTCGTTGCTGTCCTGCGTGACGAATAGCGGCAGCAGCTTGGCCTCATCCTGCAGCAGCCGGGTCAGCTGGCGCAGCATGGCCAGATGGTCGTCGGAACGGGCGGCGATGGCGCACAGCAGATGCGTGCGCTGGCCGGGGTTCCATTCCAGTCCGTCCGGGATTTGCAGAATGGCGATGCCGGTGCGCAGCACCAGCGCGCGGTCTTCCACCATGCCGTGCGGGATGGCGATGCCATTGCCCAGATAGGTATTGGCCACCGCCTCGCGTCTGAGCAGGCTGTCTAGGTAGTCGGGGGCGATGCAGCCTGCGTCGGCCAGCATCTGGCCGGCCTCGCGAATGGCGGCCTCCTTGCTGGCGGGGCGGCAGCCCAGGCGGATCAGTTGCGGATTGAGCAGGGCGTCGGACACGGTGCGGACCTCATTCTCGGACTCGATATGGCAGGCATTGAAAACGATTACATTCCGACTGTCAATCCAGAGTGTTTGACCTAAGTCTGAAAAATAAAGGGTTTTTGCAAATCCAAGATCATGGCCGACTTGCCAGCGCTGCAGGACTGGTGCAGCATCGCGGCTATCGATTGAAAACGTTTTCTCATGCCATGACTACCAGCATCAAGGATGTGGCCCTGTTGGCCGGCGTATCGGTGGCCACCGTATCGCGCGCGCTGGGCAATGGGCCTGTCAGCCCGACTTTGCGCGCCAAGGTGGAGGCGGCGGTCGTCCAGTGCGGCTATCGGCCCAATCTTTCCGCGCGCCGTTTGCGCTCGCAGCACACCCGCACCGTCGGCTTGATCGTGTCGGACATCTGCAATCCCTTTTTCACCGCGGTGGGCCGCGCGGTGGAGGATGTGGCCTATCGCGCCGGGATGCGGGTGATTTTGTGCAATACCGACGAGAACCCGGACAAGGAAGCGATGTACCTCAGGCTGATGCAGGAGGAGAGGGTGAGCGGGGTGATCTTCGCAGCCACCCGCGCCACGGCGGATGCGCTGGATACGGCCGAGCTGGGTTTCCCGGTGGTGATGATAGACCGCGCCGGCGCGGCGGCCCGCTGCGACGCGGTGCTGCTGGATAACCGGCTGGCGGCGGCGCAGCTGGTGGAACATCTGCTGGAGCGCGGCTATCGCCGCATCGGCGGCTTGTTCGGCAATACCAGCAGCACCGGAGCGGAGCGCCATGCCGGCTTCGCCGAGGCCCTGCAGCGAGCGGGGCTGCCGGTGGCGGCGCGCTTTGTCGCGCCCAGCGCCGCGGCTGCCCAAGCCGAGTTGGCTGCGTGGTTGCGGGAGGCGGCGCCGCCGGAAGCGCTGGTCGCCAGCAACGGCCTGCTGCTGCTGGGCGCGGCCAAGGCGGTGCGCGCCGCTGGCGTGGCCGTGCCGCAGCGGCTGGCACTGGCCGGTTTCGACAACGATAGCTGGACGGAATTGGCCGAGCCGGGCATGACGGTGATCGAGCAGCCGGTGGAGGAGATCGGCCGAGTGGCGATGGAAATGTTGCTGGAGCGGCTGCGGCAGCCGGAGCGGCCGCCGCGCAAGGTGGTGCTGGCTGGCCGGCTGGTGGCGCGCGGCTCCAGCCTGGCGCGTGCTTGAGCTTCAGCGCAAGGGGCCGATCAGACGGGTGACGGTGTTGTCCTTGACCACGGCATGGTGCCAGACCGCGGCGGCGGCGTGCAGGATGCTCAGCCACAGCAAGACATTGCCCAGCAGTTCATGGATGTTCTTCAATTGCTTGCCCAGGGCTGGGTCGGGCGACAGCAGCTGGGGCAGCGCCAGTCCGAAGAGTGCCACCTCGCGGCCGCCTGCCTGGATGAAGGCGATGCCCAGGATGGGCAGGGCCAGCATCAGCGCGTACAGCGCCCAGTGGCCGGCATGGGCCAGCAGCTTCATCAGGGCGCTCGGCGCGGGGTCGATCGCTGGCGGCGGGTTGCCCAGCCGCCAGGCCAGCCGCGGGATGACCAGCAGCAGGACGATCAGGCCGGCCTGGATGTGGCCGTAGCTCAGGCCGCTGCGGACCGGGTCGCCTTTGGGGAAGTTGCCTTTCAGCTCGATGAAGACCAGCGCGAGTATCACAGCCAGCGCGCACAGCCAGTGCAAGGCGCGGGCGACGCGGCCGTAGCTCAGCTCGGAATTGCGCAGCATGTCGACTCCTGTCTTGGTGGAAGATGGAGTCAGCATAGCGCGCCAATCTTAAGTTGGACTTAATTCAACTCAAATGTGGAGGTTCAGGCTGGGCCGGCTTCGGCGCGCCGGATCACGCCCAGCTTGTCGGCCGGCAGCCAGCCTTCCGGTTTCAGCACTTTGCCGTCGGCGCGGCGCACCACCTTGCCGTCCACGCATTTGCGCAGATTGGCCTCGTGTATCGCCTGGCACATCGCCTCCAGCGGCAGGCCTTGCGACAGCAGCAGTCCGCATACCACATTGAGCACGTCTACCGCCTCGGCGGCCAGCTCGGCGCGGCTGTGCCGCTGCTGTTCGGGCGATTGTTCGGGCAAGCGGCGATAGTCGGCCAACGCCTGGCGCAGCTCGGCCAGCTCTTCATCCAGCATGGCTTGCCACATCGCCAGCTGTTGTGGCTGGAATTCCGGATGGGAGGGGGAGGGGAGGTCGAAGCGCCGCATGAAATCGCGGCGCATCTGGAACAGGTCGTTCATCGATAGACTCCTTTGTAAGGCCTATATTGTGTAGTCTATCGATTTATTCATCAATATATTGTGATTATGGCGCCTGCAGCGCCGCCAGCGCCTCGAAGTAATCGGGGAAGGTCTTGGCTACGCATTTCGGATCGTTGATGATGACGGGCGCGCCCAGGAGCGAGACCAGGGAGAAGCACATCGCCATCCGGTGATCGTCGTAGGTGTCGATCTCGGCGTTCGGCGTCAGCTCGGCCGGCGGCGTGACGCGGATATAGTCCGGGCCTTCTTCCACCACGGCGCCCACCTTGCGCAGCTCGGCAGCCATTGCGGACAGGCGATCGGTTTCTTTCACCCGCCAGCTGGCGATATTGCGCAGCGTGGTGGTGCCGTCGGCGGCCAGCGCGGCCACCGCCAGCGTCATCGCCGCATCCGGAATGTGGTTGCAGTCCAGGTCGATCGCCTTGAGCTTGCCGGCGGCCTGGGCCTCTATCCAGTTGTCGCCGCGCTTGATCGATGCGCCCATCCGCTCCAGCGCTTCGGCGAAGCGCACGTCGCCTTGAATGCTGGACGAGCCGACGCCTTCCACCCGGATGGGGCCGCCGGCCAGCGCGCCTGCCGCCAGAAAGTAGGACGCGCTGGAGGCGTCGCCTTCGACGTAAACTTCGCCCGGCGAGATGTAATGCTGGCCGCCGGCGATGACGAAGCGCTGCCAGCCTTCGCGCTGTACCGTCACGCCAAAGCGCGCCATCAGGTTCAGCGTGATTTCGATGTAAGGCTTGGAAATCAGCTCGCCTGCCACTTCGATGACGGCTTGTTCGCCGGTCAGCGGCAGCGCCATCAGCAGGGCAGTGAGAAACTGGCTGGAAACATCGCCCTTGACGCGGATAGGCTCGACGCAGCGCACTTGCGCCGGCTCGATCGCCAGCGGCGGAAAGCCGGGCTGGCCCAGGTACTGGATGCGCGCGCCGGCGGCGTTCAGGGCGTCCACCAGATCGCCGATTGGCCGTTCGTGCATGCGCGGCACGCCCGATAGCTGGTAATTGCCGTTCATCAGCGCCAGCGCGGCGGTCAGGGGGCGGAAGGCCGTGCCTGCGTTGCCAAGGAACAGGTCGGCGTTTTTTACCGGGAAGGCGCCGCCGCAGCCGTGCACGCGGAAGTCGCGGCTGTCGCCCTGCTGCTCGATCTTCACGCCCAGCAGCTTCAAGGCCGCCAGCATGTGGCGGATATCGTCCGAATCCAGCAGGTCGCGCACCAGCGTGCTGCCGCCCGACAGCGCCGCCAGCAGCAGCGTGCGGTTGGAAATGCTCTTGGAGCCAGGCAGCTTGATGGCGCCGCAAAGACGGGGGCGTGGAGAAAGATGCAGTTGTTCCATATTCTTTGAAGTTGTGCGCTGTGAACGGTGTGAGGGAACACTGTAACCGCCCGCGCCGGCTGCGCGCAATCATTCGGCAGCCATTCCGGCCACTTAACCATTGCCGCTTGCGTTACAATGCGCGGTTTGGCCGTCCGCTCGTTTTGTTTGGCGCGGCGGCTTCATCAAGATTGCACACAGGATTCAGATTGTCATGACAGTTCCGGTGATAACCATCGACGGTCCTTCCGCATCCGGCAAGGGCACGGTGGCGGCTGAGGTTGCCGCGCGCCTCGCATTTCATTACCTCGATTCCGGCTCGCTCTACCGCCTGCTAGCGTTGTTTGCGCGCCGTCATGGCATCGCCTGGGACAATGAAGCGGAACTGGCCGAGGCGGCCATCGCCTTGCCGGTGGAGTTCTCCGATGGCGCGGTGTGGCTGGAAGGCAACGATGCCAGCGCGGACATCCGCGCCGAGGAGATCGGCATCGGCGCCTCGAAGGTGGGCGCGCTGCCCAAGGTGCGCGCCGCGCTATTGCAGCGCCAGCGCGATTTCCGGCTGGAACCGGGGCTGGTGACCGATGGCCGCGATATGGGATCGGTGGTGTTTCCGGACGCCGCGCTGAAGATTTTTTTGACGGCCAGCGCCGAAGAGCGGGCGCAACGCCGTTATAAGCAGTTGATCGGCAAGGGGGAATCTGCTAATCTCGCACAGATTATGCAAGACATTATCGATCGGGACGCGCGCGATGCCGCCCGGCCGGTAGCGCCTCTGCGCCAGGAGCCGGACGCCTTTTTGCTCGATACCACGGAGCTGACCATAGACCAGGCGGTCGACAAGGTCCTTGTGTGGTTCGAGGAAAGACAGGTTTCCGGCCATTGATTTTTTTAGCGGCCGTTTTTGCTGCAATGCAAAAGCGGCCGTGTGTTCAACCCTAACCCCGCACGCCGTGAGGCGTGCAACCGAGAGTACGCTTGATGACTACCCTCTCCATGGAAAACTTTGCCCAGCTGTTCGAAGAAAGCTTGACCCTGCACGACATGCGCGTGGGCGAAGTGATCACTGCCGAAGTTGTGGCTGTTGATTCCAACTTTGTAACCGTGAACGCCGGCCTGAAGTCCGAATCCCTGATTCCGGCCGAAGAGTTCAAGAACGACCAAGGCGTGGTCGAAGTGGCTATCGGCGACTTCGTCACCGTCGCCATCGACGCGCTGGAAAACGGCTTCGGCGAGACCAAGCTGTCCCGCGAAAAAGCCAAGCGCATGGCCGCCTGGGTTGAGCTGGAAGAAGCTCTGGAAGCTGGCACCATCCTGTCCGGCCTGATCAGCGGCAAGGTCAAGGGCGGTCTGACCGTCATGGTCAACGGCATCCGCGCCTTCCTGCCGGGCTCCCTGGTTGACGTGCGTCCGGTGAAAGACACCACCCCGTACGAAAACAAGCAGATCGAGTTCAAGGTTATCAAGCTGGATCGCAAGCGCAACAACGTCGTGGTTTCCCGCCGCTCCGTGCTGGAAGAAACCCTGGGCGAAGAGCGCAAGGCTCTGCTGGAAACCCTGAAAGAGGGCGCTGTTATCAAGGGTATCGTCAAGAACATCACCGACTACGGTGCGTTCGTTGACCTGGGCGGCATCGATGGCCTGCTGCACATCACCGACCTGGCATGGCGCCGCGTGAAGCACCCGTCCGAAGTTCTGGCCGTGGGCGACGAAGTGGAAGCCAAGGTACTGAAGTTCGACCAAGAGAAGAACCGCGTATCCCTGGGTCTGAAGCAACTGGGCGAAGATCCGTGGGTGGGTCTGTCCCGCCGCTACCCGTCCGGCACCCGTCTGTTCGGCAAGGTGACCAACCTGACCGACTACGGCGCGTTCGTGGAAATCGAACAAGGCATCGAAGGCCTGGTGCACGTGTCCGAAATGGACTGGACCAACAAGAACGTACACCCGTCCAAGGTGGTTCAAGTTGGCGACGAAGTGGAAGTCATGATCCTGGAAATCGACGAAGACCGTCGTCGTATCTCCCTGGGCATGAAGCAGTGCTTGGCCAACCCGTGGAACGAGTTTGCCGACAACTTCCACAAGGGCGACAAGCTGAAGGGCGCGATCAAGTCCATCACCGACTTCGGCGTGTTCGTTGGTCTGCCGGGCGGCATCGACGGCCTGGTTCACCTGTCCGACCTGTCCTGGAACGAAGCTGGCGAAGAAGCCGTGCGCAAGTTCAAGAAGGGTGACGAGGTTGAAGCCGTTGTTCTGTCCATCGATGTGGAAAAAGAACGCATCTCCCTGGGCATCAAGCAACTGGAAGGCGATCCGTTCAACAACTTCGTTGCCATGAACGACAAGGGCGCGCTGGTCAAGGGCACTGTTAAGTCCGTTGACGCCAAGGGTGCCGTTATCGCTCTGGATACCGACGTTGAAGGCTACCTGCGCGCTTCCGAACTGTCCCGCGACCGCGTGGAAGACGCTCGCTCCATCCTGAAGGATGGCGATGCAGTCGAGGCCGTGATCGTTGCCGTGGATCGCAAGTCCCGCAAC
Organism: Chromobacterium sinusclupearum; assembly: GCF_002902845.1. GTDB lineage: Bacteria > Pseudomonadota > Gammaproteobacteria > Burkholderiales > Chromobacteriaceae > Chromobacterium > Chromobacterium sinusclupearum. The sequence goes on along the minus strand of NZ_PPTF01000006.1, from coordinate 5,499 downwards.
ATCAGCCTGTCCATCAAGGCTAAGGACGCTCAAGAAGACAGCGCCGCTCTGAAGAACCTGTCCGTTGACAGCGCTTCCGCTGGCACCACCAACCTGGGTGCTCTGCTGAAGGCAAAACTGTCCGGTTCTAACGAGTAATCGCGTCATGACCAAATCTGAGCTGATCGCGAGGCTGTCCGAGAGACTCGCCGAGCGCAATTCTCAGTTGGTCTACAAAGATGCTGAGTTGGCCGTCAAGACCATTCTGGACGCGATGGCCAACAACCTGGCGCAGGGCAGCCGGATCGAAATCCGCGGCTTCGGTAGCTTCGACCTGAACTACCGTCCGCCGCGTGTCGGCCGCAACCCCAAGTCGGGCACCAGTGTCTCGGTTCCTGAGAAATACGTGCCTCATTTCAAGGCCGGCAAGGAACTGCGCGAGCGTGTGGATCTTTCCATTGTGGAGCAGACCCAGGTCTGAGCGCAGTTTCCCGGTTTTATGCTGAAAAGCGCCGCATTATGCGGCGCTTTTTTCGTTTTGCGTGTCCGGGCTTGGGTTGTGGCCGGCTATCGTTTAAAATTGCACTCCGGCAAACTCATTGAGCGAATCCATGCGATATTTGTTGCGTATCGTCGAACTGGCGCTGTTGCTGCTGTTGATCGCCGTCACCGTGCAGAACAGCCATGCGGTCGAATTTAAATTGTTCTTCGGCCAATCCTGGTCGGCGCCGCTTATCGTGTTCCTGCTGCTGTTTTTCGTGGCCGGCGCGCTCGTGGGCTTGCTGGCCACCTTCAGCTTCTACCTGAAAACCCGCCGCGAGTTGTCTCAGCTGAAAAAAGAGCTGCGCAACCGCCCGCCTGCCCGCAAGACTGTCAATGACCCCAGCGACGCGCTGGCTGATTGAGCTTGTCCCCCGGGCCGCTCAGCCGGCCTGGATTTCTCATCCCGAAAGGATTGCTGTTGGAACTTGATTTGTGGTGGCTGCTGCTGTTTCCGGCCTTTTTCGGACTCGGCTGGTTTGCGGCGCGCGTCGATATGCGCACCGTGCTGAAACAGGCGAAGTCGGTGCCGATTGCCTATTTCCGCGGTTTGGACGCGCTGGTCGAGGACAAGACCGATGTCGCGGCCCAGGCGCTGGCCGAGGTGGCGCGTCAACAAGGTTCGGCGTTGGAGTTGCAGCATATCCTGGGCAAGTTGTACCGCAAGCGCGGCGAGAATGACCGCGCCATCCGCCTGCATCAGCAGATGCTGGATTCATCCGACCTGCCCAGCGAGCAGCGCGATCTGGTCCGCAACGAGCTGGCGCAAGACTTCCGCAAAGCCGGCCTGGTCGACCGAGCCGAGGAAATCCTGCTGAAGTTGCTGAACGGCAATATGGCGCTGGCGGCGCGGCGGCAGCTGCTGGACATCTACCAGCAGGACCGCGACTGGAAAAAAGCCATCGAAACCGCGCGCGAACTGCGCAGCGACGCTCACTCGTTCCAGCATGAAGTGGCGCAATTCTATTGCGAGCTGGCCCAGGGCGAGTTGTACCAGTCGCATCACGGCTTGGCCCGTCAGTATGTGGCCGAGGCCATCGCGGCCAACCGCAAATGCGTGCGCGCCAGTCTGATTCTCGGCGACATCGAGTTCGCCGAGGGCAATCTCGATGCCGCGATCGCCGCCTGGCAAAGCATAGAGAAACAAAACTATGAATACTTGTCGATGGCCGCCGAGCGGCTGTTCGACGCTTACGAGAAGCAGGGCAGGCCGCTGGAAGGCATCGCGTTGCTGCGTGGCTACCAGCGCACGTTCCCGCAGTTGGAACTGACCGATCTGTTGTACCAGAAAATCGCCACCTACGAGGGCGAGGCCAAGGCGCTGGAAGGCGTGCGCGAGGCGGTGCATGCGCGGCCCAGCCTGGCCGGCGTATACCGGATGATAGAAGCGCAGATGGACGAGTTGTCGCCGGAAGGGCGGATGGATGCCGAAGTGGCGCGCGCCTTGCTGCTGAAGCACTCGCAGCGGCTCAGCGTGCATCGCTGCAAGTGCTGCAACTTCCGCTCCCGCGCCTTCTTCTGGCATTGCCCGGCCTGCGGCGAGTGGGAAAGCTTTACCGCCAACCGCTCGGAAGCCTGATACAGATTGCAGTGCCGCGCCGTCGGCGGGGACCGGCGCGCGCGGAATAGAATAAATAATGGAGCATCGATGAATCCTTTGATTGCAAGCGCGGACGCGCGAGACGTCTCTCCGGTTGTCGTGGCGCTGGACTTCGCCGACGCCGCCGAGGCTTTGGCCTTCGCCAGCCGGCTGGACCCTGCCGAATGCCGCTTGAAAGTGGGCAAGGAATTGTTTACCTCCAGCGGGCGCAGCCTGGTTGAATCGTTGGCGGCGCGCGGGTTTCAAGTTTTTCTGGACATGAAATTCCACGACATTCCCAATACGGTGGCCCAGGCCTGCAAGGCCGCTGCCGATTCCGGCGTATGGATGGTCAATGTTCATGCCTCGGGCGGCCGCCGCATGATGGAGGCCGCGCGCGAAGCGCTGGCGGGCTTCAGCCAGCGCCCGCTGTTGATCGCGGTGACGGTGCTGACCAGCATGGAGGCGTCCGACCTGGCAGAGATCGGCATTGACGCCACGCCGGAGCAGCATGTGCTGCGGCTGGCCACGCTGACCCGCGATTGCGGCCTGGACGGCGTGGTGTGCTCGGCGCAGGAGGCCAAGCTGCTGAAGCAAGCGCTGGGGCAAGAATTCAAACTGGTCACGCCTGGGATTCGGCTGGCCGATGGCGCTAACGACGACCAGCGCCGTGTGATGACGCCGCTGGCGGCCTTGGATGCCGGCTCCGATTACCTGGTGATCGGCCGCGCCATCACCGGCGCGCAAGATCCGCTAGCGACGCTGCGTGCCATCAATCAAGATATTTTTCAGGCTAAGAAATCATGAAAATCACTGTCATTGGTTCGGGCTATGTGGGCCTGGTGACTGGCACCTGCCTGGCTGAGACCGGCTATCACGTCTGCTGTCTGGATGTGGACCCGCGCAAGATCGAGATTCTGCAAAACGGCGGCATTCCGATCTTCGAACCCGGTTTGGAAGACATGGTGAAGCGCAATGTCGCGGCTGGTCGCCTGCATTTCACTACCGACGTGGCGGAATCTGTCGCCTTCGGTGACGTCCAGTTCATCGCCGTCGGCACGCCGCCGGACGAGGATGGCTCGGCAGATTTGCAATACGTGCTGGCCGCGGCGCGCAGCATCGCCCGTCACATGACGGACTACCGCGTGGTGGTGGACAAGTCCACCGTGCCGGTGGGCACGGCCGACAAGGTGCGGGCTGCCATCGCCGAGGAACTCGCCGCTCGCGGCGCCGATATCCCTTTCAGCGTGGTGTCCAACCCAGAATTCCTGAAGGAAGGCGCGGCAATCGACGACTTCATGCGCCCCGATCGCGTGGTGATCGGCGTTGACGACGAGCGCGCCGCCGAGATCATGCGCCGCCTGTACAAGCCGTTCCAGCGCAACCACGAACGCGTGCTGTTGATGGATGTGCGTTCGGCCGAACTGACCAAGTACGCCGCCAACGCCATGCTGGCCACTCGTATTTCATTCATGAACGAGCTGGCCAACCTGGCGGAAACCATGGGCGCGGACATCGAGCAGGTGCGGCTGGGCATGGGTTCCGACCCGCGCATCGGCTACCACTTCCTGTATCCCGGCGTTGGTTATGGCGGTTCCTGCTTCCCGAAGGACGTCAAGGCGCTGGTGCAGACGGCCAAGGAAAACGGCCACACGCTGCGCGTGCTGACCGCGGTGGAAGAGGCCAACGAGGTGCAGAAGCTGCGCCTGGTGGAAAAAGTCGTCGCGCGTTTCGGCGAAGACTTGTCCGGCCGTCGCTTTGCGCTGTGGGGCCTGGCGTTCAAACCCAATACCGATGATATGCGCGAAGCGCCGAGCCGGGTGGTGGTGGAAGAGTTGAGCCGTCGAGGCGCCAAGGTCACCGCCTTCGATCCGGTGGCTACGCATGAGGCGCAGCGCGTGATGGGCGGCATCGCAGGCCTGTCCTTTGCCGACAATATGATGGGAGCGCTGGATGGCGCGGATGCCTTGCTGATTGTCACCGAGTGGAAGATGTTCCGCGCGCCGGACTTTGATGCAATCAAGCGTAGCTTGAAGCAGCCGCTGATCTTCGACGGCCGCAATATGTACGATCCGGCCTGGCTGCGCGAGCAAGGTTTCGATTACCACGCCATCGGCCGCTGAAAGATAGAATCATGGGTGTGATGCAAGATCTGGGGCTGAACGCCGCCATGCTGGCTGAAAAACTGGCGGCGGCCCGCGTATTGGTGGTGGGTGACGTGATGCTGGACCGCTATTGGTTCGGCGACGTGTCGCGGATTTCGCCGGAAGCGCCGGTGCCGGTGGCCAAGATCGCGCGAAGCGAAGAGCGTGCCGGCGGCGCGGCCAATGTGGCGCGCAATATCGCCGGGCTGGGCGGCAAGGCCAGCATTCTGTCGGTGGTCGGCGACGACGAGGCGGCCAACGCGCTGGAGGCGCTATTGGTGCGCGATGGCATCGCCACTTCGCTCAAGCGCGACGCCAATATCTCCACCACGGTGAAGCTGCGGGTGGTGGCGCGCCAGCAGCAGCTGATCCGGCTGGACTTTGAAGACACGCCCAGCCATGAAATCCTGGCCGACAAGTTGCAGGAGTTTGCCGCTATCGTGGGCGAACATGATGTGGTGATCTTGTCCGACTACGGCAAGGGCGGCCTGACGCATGTCGAAGAGATGATCCGTCTGGCGCGCGCGGCCGGCAAGCCGGTGCTGATCGACCCCAAAGGCGACGATTACAGCAAGTACGCCGGCGCCACCTTGCTGACGCCGAACCGCAGCGAGTTCCGGCAGGTGGCCGGCAGCTGGCGCGACGAGGACACGTTGACCCGCAAGGCGCAGGATTTGCGCGAAGAGCTGAATCTGGATGCCCTGCTGGTGACGCGCAGCGAGGAAGGCATGACGCTGTTCCGCGCCGAAGGCGCGCTGCACCAGCCGACGTTGGCGCGCGAGGTGTACGATGTGTCCGGCGCCGGCGATACGGTGATCGGCACGCTGGGCCTGGCGCTGGCCGCCGGCTTGACGCTGCCGGTGGCGATGAGCCTGGCCAATGCCGCCGCTGGCGTGGTGGTGGGCAAGCTTGGCACCGCGGTATGCACGCAACAGGAGTTGCTGGCTCTGTAGCGAGTAACTGATGAATCTAAAGAGGCGACGATGGCTAAGTTGACGACGGAGCAGGTCGATGCGGTATTGCAGTTCTGGTTTGGCGGCGTCGACGATGCCAGCCTGAGTACACGCCGCAGCGCGTGGTTCGCCAAGGACGAGGTGTTCGACGCCGCCATTCGCCGCCACTTTTTCGACAACTGGCAGCGCCTGCATGCCGGAGAGCTGGCCATCGACGCTGAAGATGCACGCGCCGCGCTGGCCTGGCTGATCGTCGCAGACCAGTTTCCGCGCAATTTATTTCGCGGCGAGGGCAGGGCTTTCG
>NZ_PPTF01000059.1 GCF_002902845.1 Chromobacterium sinusclupearum | reverse complement strand
ACGCACCCGTAGCTCAGTTGGATAGAGTATCTGGCTACGAACCAGAGGGTCGGGCGTTCGAATCGCTCCGGGTGCGCCAGCTGTCCCTATAGTTTAGCGGTTAGAACACCGCCCTTTCACGGCGGTAGCCGGGGTTCGATTCCCCGTGGGGACGCCAGGATTCAGAAAAAGCCCAGCATTGCAAAATGCTGGGCTTTTTCGC
>NZ_PPTF01000058.1 GCF_002902845.1 Chromobacterium sinusclupearum | reverse complement strand
GCGGATCCGCAACCGGAGCTGCACATCAAGCCGAACAAGGATGCGACGTATGCGCCGGTGGCGATGGTGCTGGCGGAGTCGCAGCGTTTGGGTTTGACGAAGCTGGGGATAGTGGGATCGGAACAGTTCCTGCAGTAAATAGGTCTTAACGACCTGACACGGAAGGCAGCCATGGGCTGCCTTTCTTTTGTGATGAGTGTCGAGAGGGACGAATAATGAAAATGAGAGCATTAGCCTTGGCTGTCTTGTTTGCAGGCCAGGCTTGGGCGCATGGCGTGTCGGGCATCGATTCCGCCAATTTCAATGCCAATGTGCGGCCGCAGGACGACATCTATCTGGCGGTCAATGGCAAGTGGCTGGACACGCATGAGATCCCCGCCAGCGAATCCTGGGACGGCGCTTTCAAAGAATTGCGCGATCTGAGCGAGGCCCGCAGCCGCAGCTTGATTGAAACGGCCTCTGCGAAAAAAGACGCGGCGGGCAATGAGCGGCAGATTGGCGCTTTGTACGCCAGCTTCATGGACGAGGCTGCGGTGGAAAAGCTGGGGCTGCAGCCGATTGAGACGGATCTGCAGGCGGTGACCATGCTGTCTAGCCGTGGCGAACTGGCGCGGCTGCTGGGCGGTTGGCAGTCCAGCAATGTCAAATTGCCGATCAGCCTGTATGTGAACATCGATGCGAAGAATGCCACCGCCTACCTGCCCGAGCTTTACCAGAGCGGTCTGGCCATGCCGGATCGTGATTACTATCTGGGCAAGGATGCGCGTTTCGTCAAAATGCGCGAAGCGTACCAAAATTATCTGGCGCGGCTGTTCCATCAGGCCGGCTATGCCCAGCCGGACAAGCGCGCCAAGCGAGCAATGGCGCTGGAAACCAAATTGGCCCAGTTGCAGCGCAGCCGGGTGGAAAACCGCGATCCGCAAAAAACCTACAACAAGATGACGCCGGCGCAGTTGGCCAAACTGGCGCCTAAAGTCGATTGGCATGGGTTTTTCGCTGCCGCGGACATGACAGGCGTGGGCGAATTCAACGTGGCGCAGCCGGAGTATGTGTCCGGCGTGGCCAAGCTTTTGCAGAAAGAGCCTCTGCTGAATTGGCAGGACTATCTGATCGCGCATATTCTGGATGGCTATGCCCCGTATCTGAACAAGGCTATGGTGGACGCGCGCTTCGATTTTTACGGCAAAGCCCTGTCCGGCACGCCGGAGCAACGTCCTCGCTGGAAGCGTGGCGTCCAACTTGTGGAGTCGTCATTGGGCGAGGCTTTGGGCCAGTTGTATGTGGCCAAGTATTTTCCGCCTGAGAATAAGCTGAAGATGCAGGAGCTGGTGGGCAATCTGATGCAGGCTTATCGGCAAAGCATAGATGGCTTGAGTTGGATGGGGCCGCAGACCAAGCAGGCAGCGCAGCTCAAGCTGTCCAAGTACATGCTGAAGATTGGCTATCCCGAGCATTGGCGCGACTATGCAGGACTGGTGATCAAAGCCGATGATCTGGTCGGCAACGTCAAGCGCGCCAACCGTTTCGAATACGAATGGCAATTGTCCCACTTGGGCAAGCCGGTGGATCGCACCGAATGGGGCATGACGCCGCAGACAGTCAATGCCTATTACAATCCATCGCAAAACGAGATTGTGTTCCCTGCGGCTATTCTGCAGCCTCCGTTCTTCAATGGCGCGGCGGATGATGCGGCCAATTACGGTGGAATCGGCGCGGTCATCGGTCACGAAATCAGCCATGGTTTCGATGATCAGGGCAGCCAGTACGATGCCGATGGCAATTTGCGCGACTGGTGGACGGCTGAGGACAAGGCGCGTTTCCATGAGCTGACCAGCAGGCTGGTGGCGCAGTATGAAGCGTACGAGCCGCTGCCAGGCAAGCATATCAACGGCAAGCTGACCTTGGGCGAGAATATTGCGGATAACGTGGGCCTGCAGATCGCTTACAAGGCTTACCAGTTGTCGCTGGCGGGCAAGCCTGCGCCGGTGATTGACGGCATGAGCGGCGATCAGCGCTTCTTCTATGGTTTTGCGCAGATCTGGCGCGGCAAGATGCGCGATGAGGCATTGCTGCAGCGCCTGGTGAGCGATCCGCATTCGCCGGAGGCATTCCGCGCCATCGGCGCCACATCCAACAGCGACGCGTTTCAGCGCGCGTTTGAAGTGAAGCCTGGCGATAAGATGTACAAGCCAGAGGAGCAGCGCATCCGGATTTGGTAAGCCCTTGTTGGGAGTGGATGTGAAGCCCGCGCGATGGATTTGCGCGGGCTTTGTAATAATTAGGCAATCATATTGCCGCTATTGGCTTGAGTGCTTACACTCCGGTCAATGCGAACATCGATATTTCTAATTTCAATCAGTTTGTCCCTGGCTGCCTGCGACACTCACCAGTTGAGCCAGGTGGCCAAGTCTGGCGAAGTCAAGCAATTGGCCGCACTGGGCGAGGCTTTGCTCTCTGGAACCGGGCAAGCGGCATCGATACAGGTAGACAAGGTGAGCCCTCAGCCATTGGTTGGCGGCAGCAAGGAGGTGGGGCATCGGAACTTCACTGCCGCCAAGCGTATCCTGCCGAGGCTGTATTCCGGCATGGAGGTCGACTTTTATTGCGGCTGCCGCTATCAGGGCAAGGACGTGGACTGGGCATCTTGCGGCTATCAGCCACGAAAATCGGAAAGTCGGGCCAGCCGCATCGAATGGGAGCATGTGGTGCCGGCCTGGGTGCTGGGGCATCAGCGCCAGTGTTGGCAGCAGGGAGGCCGCAAGAATTGCGCCGCAAATGATCCCTTGTTCCAGATGGCGGAGGGTGATCTGAATAATCTGGTGCCGGCGGTGGGGGAGGTCAACGGCGATCGCGCCAACTTCTCCTATGGCGCTTGGGAAATTCATCCCAGGCCCGTGTATGGCCAGTGCCAGTCCATCGTGGACTTCAAGCTCAAGCGCTTTCAGCCGCGCGAGGAGGTTAGGGGGGCAGCGGCGCGGATTACGCTGTATATGCACCAGCGCTACGGCTTAAGCATGAGCCGGCAGGACAAGCAGCTGATGTGCGCCTGGGCGCGCCAATATCCGGTGGATGAGTGGGAGCGCCAGCGCAACAAGCGCATCGTGCAATGGCAGGGGGAGGGCAACTTCCTGGTGTCGCAGCCGGAGGGGTTGAACAGGGTGTGTGGTTGATCCATCTGTCCAGGTAATAAAAAAACCGCCACGGCATGCCGTGGCGGTTTCGATTTTTAGATCGAATCAGGCTCAGAACGCAACCTTCATGCCGAAGCCGAAGGCTTGCGGGCTGTTGCCACTCGTCAGCTTGGCGCCGCTGGTGCCCAGACCAGTGTCGTATACCGCGTCATTGGCGAAGTTGGCGTTAGCCTTGGCGTTGTTGGTAATCTTGGTGTAATAGGCAATCAGCTGGGTAGTTTTGGACAAATCATAGGTACCGCCCAGGATCCACTGCTTGGCCTTGTAGTCGTCGCCATTGGAGGCGGCCGATACGTTCTTCAGGCTGCCCAGCTGGCCATAGCCCAGCTTGATGGAAGCAGCGCCAAAGTCCTGGCCCAGCGCGATCATCCAGTCATCCTGCTTCAGCTGAGCGCCCTTGGTATTGTCATAAGTGGCCCACTCGTAATAGCCGCCGATGTACGTACCGAAGTCAAACTTATAGCTGCCGGCAATGTTGTACAGGCTGACATTCTTGCCGGAGAAGCCGGTGCCTACGGAGTTGGAGTCACCACTCACGGCGCTGTCATAGCGACGGTCCCAGGCAGTGCTCAGGTTGAGACCGCCCTGATTATAGGCTAAGCCCAAAGACAGGCGCTTGGCGTCAGTGGCGGAGCCATTGGACGGATCAACGGCGCGCGTTTCATCCACGCCCCAGGATGCGCCCAGCTTGAAGCCGGCCCAGTTCGGAGAGTACCAGTGGATCGAGTTCTTCAGACGCTCTTCGCCACGACCGTTGACGGAAGACTTGCCAAAGTTTTCAGCGGTGGTGTTAATCAGGATATCTACGCCAAGCGCGCTATTGCCACTGCCGGACAGGACTTTGTAGGCAGAGTCATTGTTGCCCAGCAGCACCTTGCCGAAGTCGGCGTTTTCGATGCCGATGAAGGTGTTGCGAGTGCCAAAAGTGGCGTTGGGAGTCGAGCTATTGTCGGATTGACCACCTTGCTCGAAGTTGCGCAGGCTGCTTTCCACTTGCCAGATGGCCTTGGTGCCGTTGCCCAGGTCTTCGTTGCCCTTGAAGCCGATGCGGGAGTTATAGTCGGAAACACGAGTACGCGAGGTGTAGTCGTTGGCCGAGTTGCCGTTGCCGGTGGCCTTGACGGATTCAATGCCAGCGCTCAGGAAACCATAGATGGTGACGTCAGCGTGAGCTGCGACCGGGACGATGAACAGCGATGCAACCAGTGCTGCCAGATTCTTCTTTTGCATGATGGAACTCCAAGTCAAGTCGGACGGTTCTGCGATGAAGCGTGAAGGTTCGGCATGTCTGTTCACAGATTAGACTGCCGCTTCACAACTTGTCTGAGTTTAACCACAGAATATGACAAAACTGTTTCCAAACTGGCAAAAAGAGTGGCGAGAATACGACGCTTGTTGCGTTTATGCCGAAAACTTGTTCGGGTAGATTTCGTCGATGAGTGTCCGACAATCGACTACGCGCAGGTCATTGTCTTTGGCGAAAGCCATCAGGAACTGGAAGATTTGCGGGTAGATTTTTTCCAGTTTCTTGTCCACGGCCACGCAGCGCACGCCTTCCAGCATCATCGGGCGGACGAAGGCGTGGTAGGACAGCTTCTGATTGGTGTCGAAGGAGGCGAGGATGCCGGCCAGGCGCTCGGCCCAGTCGCTGGGGCGAAAGGTGCGACCCTCGGAGGTGAGGCCTTGGATCACGATTTCGTACGGATTACAGATCATGGCGGTGGGACCAGTATGTTTGCTTTGGGTGTAGCCTGTTTTGTCGTACTTGCTAGGGGATATTGTAGGCTGGCGTTATTTGCTAATGCGAAAGTTCCGTGATCATACCTGAAAATCATATGCGCTTGAATGGGGGCAGCGAGGCCAGCAGCTTCTTGCCATAGCTTTGCCGAGTCAGGCGATTGTCCAGGATGGTCACGCGGCCGTAGTCGCGCTCGGTGCGGATCAGGCGGCCGACGGCTTGCACCAGCTTGATCGACGCTTCCGGCACGGTCAGCTCGATGAAGGGATTGCCGCCGCGCTTTTCTATCCAGCGCGACAGCGTCTTGCCCACTGGGTCGTCCGGCATGGCGAACGGCAGCTTGGCGATGATGACGTGAACGCAGCTCTCGCCCGGCAGGTCCAGGCCTTCCGAGAAAGAATCCAGGCCGAAGATCACGCTGGCTTGTTGGTTTTGCAGGCGCTGATGGTGGGTGTCCAGCAGCGTGCGCTTGGGAATGTCGCCCTGAACCAGCAGCTGTTCGCGCAATTCGGCCGGCAGGCCGGCGGCCACGTCCTGCATCTGCTTGCGCGAGGAGAACAGCACCAGCGTGCCGACCGCCTGGGAGAGGTCGATCAGCTTGGGCAGCCACTCGATAATCTCGCGGGTGTGGCCGCCCGGGTCTTTGGGGCTGGCCAGCAGCGGCGGCAGATACAGTTCGCCTTGCTCGTCGAAATTGAACGGCGAGTCCAATGCCAGGCAGCTGACTTTGGGCAGCCATTTCAGGCCGGTTTGCGACAGCAAGAGCTCGAAGTCGCCCAGCGAGCGCAGCGTGGCGGAGGTCAGGATGGCGCCGGCGGCGCGGCGCCACAGGGTGGCGGCCAGACTGGCGGCGGCGCTGACGGGCGACGCGGAGAACAGATAGTCGCCCTTGCCTTCGGAGCGGCGGGTAATCCATTTGGCGATAGGCGGCGCGTTTTCCGGCGTTTCGGTATCGAACAAGTCCCACACCGCCATCAGCTGCTCGGCGCGACCGATCAGGAAACCCAGCTCGGTGGCGGTTTTGTCCAGGTCGGCGTCGCCGCTTTTGTCCTTGCGCGCCTCGGACAGGGCATTGCCCATATCGTCCAGCTGCTTGCTCAGCGCGCGCGCGGAAATCGCCATATTGGCGGCCGGCGTTTTCAGACGCTCCGGGAGGATGCCGTCTTCGATCAGCCAGGATGGCTCCAGATTGTCGCTGCTGGCGGCGAGCGATTCTTCGCTGCCCAGCAGCCATTGCCACTCGGTCAGCGTTTCCACGCAGGCGGCAGCGGAGTCGATGGCGCTGCTCGCCAATTCGGCCTTGCCGGTATGCGCCTCGGCATGGACCACGACGGCAGCCACCTTGTCCAACCAGCCCAGCGCCTGGCCGAGCGAATGCTCAGCGGCGAACTGGTTGATGGCTTTCTTGGCCAGATGGTGCGCCTCGTCTATGCAATAGAAGCTTTCCTCGGGCGCGGGCAGGATGACGCCGCCGCCCATGGAGACGTCCGCCAGCATCAAGTCGTGATTGGCCACCACCACGTCCACGTTTTCCAGCGTGTCGCGCGCCAGATAGAACGGGCACTCCACGCGGTTGGGGCAAGCGGTTTTCAAACAGCCGTGGCGGTCATTGGTGACGCGCGCCCACAGGCCGTCTTCCACCACGCTGTCCCAGCTGTCGCGGTCGCCGTTCCATTTGCGCTGATGGAAGGCATCGGCCATGGCGGTCAGCGCGTCCAGTTCGGCCTGTTCCGGCTTGTGGTCCCACAGCGCCATCATCGGGTCCGGCTGCAGCAGGCTTTGCTGCGCGTGCTGGGCGGTGAGGCCGTACAGGCGGTACGGGCACAGATAGCGGCCGCGGCCCTTGGCCAGGGCGAAGGTCAGCGGCAGGCCGCTGTTTTCCACCACGAAGGGCAGGTCGCGGTTGACCAGTTGTTCTTGCAGCGCCACGGTGGCGCTGGTGACCACCAGCTTTTTGCCGCGCGTGCGCGCCATCACGCCGCCGGCCAATAGATAAGCCAAGCTCTTGCCGACGCCGGTCGGGCCCTCGATCACGGTAATGCTTTCGCCCTCGCGCTCCGGCCATTCGTCGCCGACTTTCTCTTGCGAGCGCGCCAGCGCATTGGCGATTTCGGCCAGCATGCGGCGTTGCGAGGCGCGCGGGCGGAAGCCCGGCAGGCGGTCGGAAATGGCGCGATAGTGGTCGCGTATGGCGTCTTTTTCGGCATCGGTCAGCATGGCGCAATTGTAACGTATGCGGCCGATGTGCGCCTGCATAATGACGGCGGGCGCAGGATGCGGATAGGATAGGGGGAAACAAAAAACACGCGCATGGCCGGACAGACTCCACATATAACAATGTGCGCGGCAAACACAATCAGGAGAAACCATCATGAAACCCGTTAGCCGCGTGCTCGTGGTCAGCGACGATGTGACTTGGCAAGCCGAAGTGATGGCGGGCCTGGGGGCCGCCGCCGTGCGGCTGGAGAATCCGTTTGGCCTGACTTTCGTTGCCGCCAACGCCACGGCGGAAACCATGGAGCTGCTTGCCCGCGACGGCGAAGTGCAGGTGGCGCTGGTGGACCGGCAGTTGAAGGGCACCGCCAATGGCGAAGCGGCGGCGCAGCTGGCCAACCGCATCAGCGATTTCCGTCCGGAAATCTCGCTGTACGTCTTCTTGCGGGATGACGACGAGCGAGCGCTGGTGGAGGAGTTGGCCAGCCATGCGGTGGACGGCTATTTCTACCGCGACGAAGCCGATTTCAACGGCTGGTTCCGCATTTTGTCGGCCGAATTGGCGGAAAAATCCGCCACTCCTTTTTATGACCGGCTCAAACAGTATGTCAGGATGGCCAAGGATTCCTGGCATACGCCTGGCCACTCCGGCGGTGATTCGCTGAAGGGCAGCCCGTGGGTAGGCGACTTCCACGAGTTCGTCGGCGAGCATCTGCTGCGCGCGGATTTGTCGGTATCGGTGCCGATGCTGGATTCGCTGCTGCATCCCACCGGCGTCATCGCGGAGGCGCAGATGTTGGCGGCCAAGGCCTTTGGCGCGCGCAAGACCTATTTCGCCACCAACGGCACCTCCACATCCAATAAGGTGATTTTCCAGACGCTGCTGGCGCCGGGCGACAAGCTGCTGCTGGATCGCAACTGTCACAAGTCCGTGCATCACGGCGTGATTCTGTCCGGCGCGCGGCCGGTGTATCTGGACTCGTCGATCAACCGCCAGTACGGCATTTTCGGGCCGGTGCCGAAGACGACCATTTTCCAGGCCATAGACGAGAATCCGGACGCGCGCGTGCTGATCCTGACTTCATGCACTTACGATGGCCTGCGCTACGACCTGAAGCCCATCATCGAGGCGGCGCACGAGAAGGGCATCAAGGTCATCGTGGACGAGGCCTGGTACGGCTTCGCCCGCTTCCATCCGGCCTTCCGCCCCACCGCGCTGGAGTCCGGCGCCGACTACGTGACGCAAAGCACGCACAAGGTGCTGTCGGCGTTCTCGCAAGCCAGCATGATTCACGTCAACGACCCGCGCTTCGACGAGCATTTGTTCCGTGAAAACTTCAATATGCATGCTTCCACCAGCCCGCAGTACAACCTGATCGCCAGCCTGGACGTGGCGCGCAAGCAGGCGGTGATGGAAGGCTACCGCCTGCTGGACCGCACCTTGAAGCTGGCGCAGGAGCTGCGGGAGAAGATCAACTCCACCGGTGCCTTCCGCGTGCTGGAGCTGAATGATCTATTGCCGGAAGAAATGCGCGAGGACGGCATTCAGCTGGATCCCACCAAGCTGACGGTCGATTTCAGCCGTTCCGGCTTCACCGCCGACGAGCTGCAGCAGGCGCTGTTCGAGCGCTACAACGTCCAGGTGGAGAAGTCGACCTTCAGCACCATCACGCTCCTGCTGACCATAGGCACCACCCGCAGCAAGTTGTCGCGGCTGTATGACGCGATGCTGCGGCTGGCCAAGGAAGGCCGGCCGCCGCGCGCCCTGGGGCGGATGCCGGAAATCCCGCGCTTCACCCGCCTGGCCTGCCTGCCGCGCGACGCATTCTACGAGGCCGGCGAACGTTTGCCGCTGCTGGATGACGACGGACGGCCGAATGCCGCGCTGAGCGGGCGCGTGTGTTGCGACCAGATCGTGCCGTATCCGCCCGGCATTCCGGTGCTGGTGCCGGGGCAGGTGATAGACGACACCATACTGGCTTATCTGGCGCGTTTGCAAAAAACGCAAAAAACCATAGAAATGCATGGTTTGGCCGAAGATGGCGGGGAATTCTACGTGCGGGTGCTGCGGCCGGAGGAGTGGGCGGAGCTGCCGGGGCGCAGCCTGTTCAACTGAGTGCTTGTCAGACAGGGCGATTTCCGATAAATATAACAAATGTCGCATTTCTGTAAAACATGCCTGTGTGCTTATGGGGGTGCGGCATTTGTAAAGTGACTTGAGACCAGCGTGTAGTAATGTGCCGTTGCGCATGAAATCACCTCTTGGTGTTGCACGCGCAACGGCCTCTTTTTTTGATTGGAGCATCATGACGTCCGTAAGGCATTACCTGCAGTTCAGCGACCTCACTCCCGACGAGTACCACCATCTCTTCGCGCGAAGCCAGGTCCTGAAGCGACGACAAAGCGCCGGCGAGCTGTACCGGCCGCTGGTCGGCAAGGTGATGTCCATGGTGTTCGAAAAGAATTCCACGCGCACCCGCGTCTCGTTCGAGGCCGGCATGGCGCAACTGGGCGGCCACGCGATGTTTCTGGATACCAAGAGTTCGCAGATTGGCCGCGGCGAGCCTATCGAAGACACCGCGCGCGTGCTGTCCAGGATGAGCGACATCATCATGATCCGCACCTTCGAACAGGGTCTGGTGGAGCGCTTGGCCGCCCACTCGCGGGTGCCGGTGATCAACGGCCTGACCAATGAGTACCACCCGTGCCAAGTGTTGGCCGACATTTTCACCTATGTCGAGCGGCATGGTTCGATCAAGGGCAAGACCGTGGCCTGGATAGGCGACGGCAACAATGTGTGCCGCACCTGGCTGCAGGCCGCGCGCCTGCTAGGCTTCAAGCTGAAAGTAGCGTCGCCGCTGGGTTACGAGCTGACCGCGCTCGATGGCCATCATTACGGCCCTGATGTGCTGGAGCTGACCCAGGACCCCGTGCGCGCCGTGCAGGAAGCGGACATCGTCACCACCGACGTGTTCACCAGCATGGGTTACGAGGCCGAGCAAATCGCGCGGCGCGAGGCTTTTGCCGGCTATCAGGTGACGGTGGCGCTAATGCAGCATGCCAAGCCCCACGCCTTGTTCATGCACTGCCTGCCCGCCCACCGCGGCGAGGAAGTGGCGGCAGAGGTGATAGACGGTCCGCAGAGCGTGGTGTGGGACGAAGCGGAAAACCGCATGCACGTGCAAAAAGCCCTGATCGAATTCCTGCTGTTGGGACGCAGCCAGGACTGAAGTCCTCCCTTCGGCGCATAGGCAAACAATTTAGTGGAAAGAGAAGCAATGTCTGACATCAAAAAAGTGGTTTTGGCGTACTCCGGCGGTTTGGATACCTCGGTGATCCTCAAGTGGCTGCAAGACGAGTACCAGTGCGAAGTGGTGACCTTCACCGCCGATATCGGCCAGGGCGAAGAAGTGGAGCCGGCGCGGCAAAAGGCGGTGTCGCTGGGCATCAAGCCGGAGAACATCTTCATTGCGGATCTGCGCGAGGAATTCGTCCGCGACTTCGTGTTCCCGATGTTCCGCGCCAATACCATTTACGAAGGCGAATACCTGCTGGGCACCTCGATTGCCCGCCCGCTGATCGCCAAGCGCCAGATCGAGATCGCCAACCAGGTCGGCGCGGACGCCGTCTCGCACGGCGCCACCGGCAAGGGCAACGACCAGGTGCGCTTCGAGCTGGGCTATTACGCGCTGAAACCGGATGTGAAGGTGATCGCGCCGTGGCGCGAGTGGGATTTGCTGTCGCGCGAAAAGCTGCTGGCCTATGCCGAAACCCACGGCATCGACATCAGCAAGAAGAAGAACGGCGGCAGCCCGTATTCCATGGATGCCAACCTGCTGCATATCTCGTATGAAGGTACGGTGCTGGAAGACCCGGCGCGCGAGCCGGAAGAAGACATGTGGCTGTGGTCGGTCAGCCCGGAAAACGCGCCGGACCAGCCGGAGTATGTGGAGCTGGAATACCTGCAGGGCGACATCGTCGCCGTCAACGGCAAGGCGCTGAGCCCGGCAGCGGTGCTGACCGAGCTGAACCGCCTGGGCAACAAGCACGGCATCGGCCGCCTGGACATCGTGGAGAACCGCTATGTCGGCATGAAGTCGCGCGGCTGCTACGAAACCCCTGGCGGCACCATCATGCTGAAAGCGCACCGCGCCATCGAATCCATCACCCTGGACCGCGAAGTGGCCCACCTGAAGGACGAACTGATGCCGAAGTACGCGCAGCTGATCTACACCGGCTACTGGTGGAGCCCGGAGCGCGCCATGCTGCAGCAGATGATAGACGCCTCGCAGGCCACGGTGAACGGCTGGGTGCGGCTGAAGCTGTACAAGGGCAATGTGATCGTCGTCGGCCGCGAATCCAAGACCGACTCGCTGTTCGATCCGACCATCGCCACTTTCGACGAAGACGGCGGCGCCTACAATCATGCCGACGCGGCCGGCTTCATCCGCCTGAACGCGCTGCGCATGCGCATTGCCGCCAATGCGCGGAGCAAGCGTAGCTGATACAATCCGATTTATATCTTTGACATGGCGGCCTGAGGCCGCCATTTGTTTTGCATGTCATGGAGGACTCATGCGCGCGAATCAGTGGATACCCTGGGTATTCGTGCTGCTGTGGAGCACCGGTTTTACCGGCGCCAAGCTCGGCCTGCCGTATTGCGGGCCGTTCACCTTCCTGGCCATCCGCATGGCGCTGACCTTGCTGTGCTTTGCAGGCCTGGTGGCGGCGCTGCGCCCGTCTTGGCCAACCGCGCCGCAAATGAGGCGGCAGTGGGTCAGCGGCGGATTGCTGCATGGCGGTTATCTGGGTTGCCTGTTCGCCGCGATCAAGCTGGGTGTGCCGGCCGGGCTGGCGGCGCTGGTCATGGGCTTGCAGCCCTTGCTGACGGCTGTGCTGTCTTGGTGGCTGGGCGAACAGCGTTTCCGCGCGGTGCAGTGGCTGGGTTTGGCGTTGGGACTGGCCGGAACGGCCCTGGTGATCGCCGGCAGCAAGGGGCTGGCGCTAAGTGGCAATCCTGGCATTGCGTTTGTCGCCGCCGGCCTGCTGATGATCACCTTCGGTACGCTGTACCAGAAGCGCAGGGGGCAGGGCGTCCATCCTTTGACGGGCACCTTCCATCAGTATCTGTCGGCATTTTGCGTGACCGGCCTGCTGGCGCTGTCGTTTGAGCGCGGCGACAAAGTGGTATGGAGCGGAGAGTTCATTTTCGCGCTGGGGTGGAGCGTGCTGATGCTGTCGGTGCTGGCCGTATTGCTGCTGATGCGGATGCTGCGCGATGGCGATGTCAGCCGGGTGGCGGCCTATCTGTATCTGGTGCCCGGATTGACCGCGCTGCAGGCCTGGTGGCTGTTTGGCGAACGCTTGAGCGCGCTGGCGCTGGGCGGTATGGTTATGGCTGCGGCAGGCGTGGCTTTGGTGCTGCGCGGCGGCAATTCTTCTTCATTGAACAGGCCGGGTCGACAGACTGGCGCCGGCAAGGGATGACAAGGTGTCCGAAGAGCAATTCACCGATATTTCGATGGCGGTCTGTCTGACTGGCTTGATTCTGTTCATGGGCTTCATCATCTGGGACCTGGGCAAGAAATCCAAGGCAGGCAAGCTGGGCATGTTCGTGCTGTTTCTGGCGCTCGGCTTCGGCGTGACCGGCTTTATCTTCAAGACCGTGCTGGTGGAATTCTTGCTGAAGAAATAGCCAGACGGCGCGGCGGTTTTTGCCGTCGCGCCGTTCGTCTGCCTTGTGCTTAATTATTGCACCTGGCCCAGATAGTCCATCTTGCCCAGCGGCACGCCGTTATGGCGCAGGATGGCGTAGGCTGCCGTGATGTGGAAATAGAAATTGGGCAGCGCAAAGCCACACAGATAGTCCTGGCCCTGGAAGCGCAGCTCGTTGCCGCGCACTTTGAGCGTCACTTCGCGGCTTTCGCTGCCGTCCAGCTGCGCCTGGGGAATGCGCTCAATAAAGGCGCGGGTCTGGGCCAGACGCTGCTGCAGCTCGTCAAAGCTTTTTTCCTCGTCGGCGTAGCTCGGCACCTCAATGCCGGCCAGCCGGGCAGCGCAGCCCTTGGCAGTGTCGCTGACAATCTGCACCTGCCGCAACAGCGGGAACATGTCCGGCGCCAGCCGCGCCTGCAAAAACACTTCAGGCGCGATGTTGCGCGCGGCGGCGTCCTGCTCCGCCTTGCGCAGGATGGCGGACAGATTGTCCAGTCCGCGCAACAGCACGGGGATGGAGGCTTGGTACACGTTGAACGTCATGCTTGGCTCCTAGTGTCGCCGACGACAGGTCGGCACTGATCAGCGCGCCAGAATCAGGCGCAGTCCCAAAGCGATGAAAATGCTGCCCGCGATGCGATCCAGCCATTGGCTCGCCTTGCGGCTTCTGGCCAGCCACTGGCCGACATGGCCGGAAAAATAACCCAGCGCGCCAAAGATGACGGCGCCCTGCAGCGTGAACAGGGTGCCGAGGATGGCGGTCTGCAGGCTGGCCGGACCCTGCGCCGGGTTGACGAATTGCGGCAGGAAGGCGAGGAAGAACAGCACCACCTTGGGGTTGATGGCATTGGCGATCAGGCCGCGGCGAAAGGTGGCGGCCAACGAGCTTTGCGGGCCGGTTGCCTGGCCATCGGCGCGGAAGCTGGCGCCGGGGCTGCGGATGGCGCCCCAGCCCAGATAAACTAGATAAGCCCCGCCGGCGATTTTCAGCGCGGTGAAAGCCAGCGGCGACGCGGCGATTAGCGCGCTGATGCCCAGCGCCGCCAGCAGCGTGTGATTCAGGCAACCGAGGGCGCAGCCGAGTCCGAAGGCCATGCCTTGGCGGCGGCCGCGCGAAATGCCCTGGCTCAGAACCATCAGGTTGTCCGGGCCGGGCGAGAGGGTGATCAGCATGGCGGCGGCCAGGAAGGCGGCCAGTTGCGGTAGGGTCACGAGCATGTCTTGTCTTTGGTCATGATGGGCTTGAATCCGCCATCACACCACGCAGCGGGGCGGTTTGGCAATGCCCGGCGCGGGTGACAAGCCGACGGCGCGCTACTAGAATTCTGCTGGTTCCATATGAGGATAGTTTTATGCCGTCTTTTGATGTCGTTTCCGAAGTAAACAAGGTGGAAGTGCGCAACGCGCTGGATCAGGCCAACAAGGAAGTCTCCACCCGATACGATTTCAAGGGCAGCGATGCCCGCATCGAATTCAACGACAAGGAAGTGACGCTGTACGCGGACACCGAATTCCAGCTGGACCAGGTCAACGACATCCTGGTGAACAAGCTGTCCAAGCGCGCCGTCGACGTGCGCAGCCTGGACTACGGCAAGCTGGAAAAGGTATCCGGCAACAAGGTCAAGAAAGTGCTGAAGATCAAGGAAGGCCTGGACAGCGATCTGGCGAAGAAAATCGTCAAGCTGCTGAAGGACTCCAAGATGAAAGTGCAGGCCAGCATCCAAGGCGAGGCGGTGCGGGTGTCCGGCGCCAAGCGCGACGTGCTGCAGGAGGCCATCGCGCTGCTGAAGAAGGATATCGCCAACGACCTGGAAAACGGCGCGCCGCTGCAGTTCAACAACTTCCGCGATTAAGCCCTGGGCGGTACGAGTGCGAAGAAAAAGGAGACCGAGAGGTCTCCTTTTTGCTTGATTGGCGCGGCTTAGCGCTGCATCGCTCGCCAGGCCTGCAGTTCATGCCATACCTGGGCGGCGTGTTCTTCGACGCCGGCTGGCGCGGGCGGCAGCGGCAAGCGGCATTCTCCCACCGCCAGGCCTTGGCTGCGCAGCATGGCCTTGACCGACATCGAGAACACCGAGTCCTCGGTATTGGCGAAGGCGAAAGAGGGCTGCAGCGCGGCGTTGATGGCGCGGGCGCGGGCCACCTCGCCTTGCTCGAAGGCAGCGATCATGGCGGCGAACTCCGGGCCGGTCCAGTGGCTGGAAGTGCCGACCACGCCGACGGCGCCGACGGCCAGCAGCGGCAGCGTCAGCGCGTCGTCGCCGGAGTAGAGCTCAAAATGATCGCCGGCTTCGGCCACCAAGCGGGCCGCGGCGGCCGGGTCGCCGGTGGCGTCCTTGAAGGCGACGATATTGTCCACCTCGCGGAACAGGCGGATCAGCACGTCGTGGCCGATGCGGCGGCCGGTGCGGCAGGGCACGTCGTACAGCATCACCGGCAAGCGGGTGGCGGCGGCCAGCGCGCGGAAGTGCGCTTCGATGCCGGCTTGCGGCGGCCGGTTGTAATACGGGGAAACCAAAAACACGCCGGCGGCGCCGGCGGCTTCCGCCTTGGCCGTCATTTCCAGCGCGTGGCGGGTGTCGTTGCTGCCGGTGCCTGCCAGCACCGGGATGGTCACGGTTTCGCTGACGGCGCGGATCAGGTCGAAGCGCTCGGCCTCGGAGAGCGTGGGGGCCTCGCCGGTGGTGGCGGCCAGCACCAGGCCGTCGCTGCCGTTGTCGGCCAGGTGGCGCGCCAACTGGCATGCCATGTCCAGATTCAAGCGCCCCGTCGCGTCAAACGGCGTGACCATCGCGGTCAGCACCCGTCCCCAGTATCTTGCCATGTCAGCCCCTTTTTGTTTTGTCTGAAGATAGGCGGAAATGATACTCCTCGGGCGCGTGGCCGCAAACCCGAGGGCTTACCAGAGGGCGGGGTCCAGTTCCTTGATGCGCTGTTCGGTGCGCTCGATCTTGCAACCCAGAAAGACAGCATTGCGTATGGTGCCGGCTATGTAGATCTGGTACTTGGCGTCGCAGTCCGCGTCGCGGAAGGTTATCCATTTGCGCTGGGCCTGCGCCAGCAGGGAGGAGGGCTTGTCCTTGTCCGCCGCCACGCCGTTATCGTTCTGGCGCAGCTTTTGCAGCAATTCCTGATAACGCAGGTTCAACCGCTTGTCCGCGCCTTCAAACTGCTTTTGCATGCAGTCGTTGATCTCCAGCGTCGTCATGGCGTTTTTGCAGCTGTCGTCCGCGGCCAGCGCGACGTGGCTGGCCGCGAGCAGTGTCAGAAAGAGGGCGGGCTTCATGGCAGTTCTCCTGGAGTGGGAGCGGCGATTATAGCCCGCGGGTCGAAGCGGCGAGCCCGGCCTATGGCTCAGGCGCGGCGCGGCAGACTCCAGGGCAGACGCAGCCGCTCCGCCGGCAACGTGCCCAGCGCCGCGCCGCCCACGATCATGGCGATGGCGATGGCGGCGCTGCCGTTGAGCGCAGCCTGGCCGGATGCCACCAGCAGCAGCGTGGACAGCAGCGGGGTGGTGTTGCCTAGCGCGCCGGTCTGGCGCGGGTCTCCCAGTTGCATGGCGCGGTTCCAGCACAGGAAGGCGGCGCCCATGGGCAGCAAGCCCAGCACCGCGATGATCAGCCATTGCATGGCGGTGGGGTGGGCGGCCGGTTCGGTGGCGAAATGCAGGCCCAGGGCCAGCATGCCGGAGGCCAGGCAGAAACCGCCGACGGCGTTGTCGGAACTGGCCGGCAGGCGGCGGGTGAACAGGCTGTAAGTGGCCCATACCACGGCGGCGCCCAGCGCCATCAGATAGCCGGGCAGGGCATCCATAGACAGGGACAACTTGCCGCCGGTGACGATCAGCGCCGCGCCGGCAAAGCCGATCAGGCTGCCCAGAATGTGATTGGCGCCGAGGCGGGTGTTTGGCAGCAGCAGCGGCGACAGCAGCACCATCAGCAGCGGCCAGACGTAGCTGAGCACGGTGGCTTCCATCACCGGCGCCAGGCGGTAGGCGTTAAATAGGAAAAAGTAAAAACCGAAGATGCCGTACACGCCGTTGGCGAACACTTTAAGCGGCACTTTCCATTCTCCGGCGCGGCGCACGGTCAGCAAGCTGCCCAGGATCAGGCCCACGCCGGCGACGAAGAAGGGCGGCAAGCTGTGGGTGAGCGCGCTGAGCGTGGCCACGGAAGCCCACATGGCGATGGCGGCAAACGCGTAGAGCATCGGCTTGTTCATGATTGTCATCCAGCGAAATTATTTTATGTGGAGATATTTTACGCGGAACGACATCATGTAAACCAGTTGTTACATCAAACCGACAACATTTCCGTTCTCGGGGCCATAACAGCAATCATTGACGATGTGCTGGTTGCGTTTGCCAAATAATGAAATATGAATTTCACCTGATCCGGCGCCCATGTCCACGCGACTTTTGAGGAGTGTATTTGTGTTCAAAGCCATCCATCGTCATGGCCGCCATGTTTTGGCGGCGTTGTTGTTCGCCGTGTGCGCTGGGCAGGCCGCAGCCGGCCCCTATCAGTTGGGTGTGTATTACTTTCCCGGGTGGCGCGACAACACGCCGGGCTCGCCCTCCATGCATCCCTGGGACCCGATCAAACCGTATCCGGAGCGCAAGCCGCTGCTCGGCTGGTATCACGAAGGCGACGACGCGGTGATGCGGCAGCAGCTGGACTGGATGGCGGCTTACGGCATCACCTTTGTGGCTTTTGACTGGTATATGGGGCCGCCGGGCAACACGGTGTATCTGGATCATGCGCTGCAAGCCTATCTGCGCGCGCGGGAGCGCAGCAATGTGAAGTTTTCGCTGCTGTGGGCCAATCACAGCAAGTTTCCGGCCAGTTTGAGCGACTGGGATGGCATGATCCGCTACTGGGAAGCCAACTACTTTTCCCGTCCGGAATTCTTGAAAATGGATGGGCATCCTGTGGTCTTCGTGTTCTCCGCCGATATGCTGGAGAGCCAAGTCAAGACCTTCGGGCAGACCAGCCAGGCGCTGCTGGCGCGAGCGCAGTCCATCGTCGCAGAGGCCGGCGGCGCCAGCATCCAGTTTGTCGCCGGCACCGGCGCCACCACGCCGTTCATCTCCAGCACGGCCAAGGCGGATGGCTATGGCGCCTTCTCCACCTACAACTATCAGCAGGGACCGGCCGACCCCCACCCATTCTACAGCTATGCCGAGCTGGATCAGGGCTACCGGGCACACTGGCAGGGGTTCGCGCAGAAGGGCAACTTGCCGCTGATCGTGCCCACCACCTCAGGGTGGGACAAGCAGCCATGGGGCGGCACGACCGGCTATCCGCAGCACGACCATTCCGAGAGCACGCCGGAGCAGTTCCGCCAGCACCTGCAGGCTGCCAAGGCGCTGATGGATGGCGGGCCGTGGCAGGCTCACAAGTACGCCGTGATTTGCTGCTGGAACGAGTACGGCGAAGGCTCGTTCATCGAGCCGACCGAGATGGGCGGCTTCCAGTATCTGCAGCAGGTCAAAGCCGTGTTTGGCGGCAATTAGGGCCGAAGCCACTGGCTGCTTGACCTGTGTCAGGGACTGGCCATTCGATCTGGCGGCGCGCTTGCGGCCGGCGAATAGGTCTACTGTATTGAAGCATGGGTTGCGGCGCCATCCTGCGCCGCAATCGCCAACAATGCGGGAGACAGGCCATGAGCAGCATGAAGGCAACGGTATTCGTCGCGCCAGGCAGGATAGAACTGCGGGAAAAAACGATTCCGGCGGTTGGCCCCGGCGATGCCTTGGTGAAAATCACCACCACCACCATTTGCGGCACCGATGTGCACATTCTGAAAGGCGAGTATCCGGTGGCATCCGGCTTGACCATAGGCCATGAGCCAGTGGGCGTGATCGAGAAGCTGGGCGCCAACGTCAAAGGTTATCGAGAAGGACAGCGGGTGATCGCGGGGGCGATCTGCCCCAGCTTCACCTCCTATGGCTGCCAGGACGGCCATCCGGCGCAGGACGGTGGTTGCGAATGCCATGGCTACAAGCCCATGGGCGGCTGGCGCTTCGGCAACACCATAGACGGCACCCAGGCCGAGTACGTGCTGGTGCCGGACGCCCAGGCGAATCTGGCGCCGATCCCGGACGGGCTCAGCGACGAGCAGGTGCTGATGTGTCCCGACATCATGTCCACCGGTTTTGCCGGTGCGGAGGCGGCTAATATCCGGATCGGCGACATCGTGGTGGTGTTCGCGCAGGGGCCGATAGGCTTGTGCGCGGTGGCTGGCGCGCGTTTGCGCGGCGCGTCTTGCATCATCGCGGTGGATGGCCTGGATGAGCGGCTGGGCATATCGCGCCGGCTAGGCGCGGATGTGGCGCTGAATTTCCATCAGGTGGATGTGATTGCGGAAATCATGAAGCTGACCGGCGGCCGCGGCGTGGATGCGTCGATCGAAGCCTTGGGCACCCAGGGTACGTTCGAGTCGGCGCTGCGCGTGCTCAAGCCGGGCGGCACGCTGTCCAGCCTGGGGGTCTATTCCACCGATCTGAAGATTCCGCTGGACGCGTTCAATGCCGGCCTGGGTGACAAGCGCATCGTGTCCTCGCTGTGCCCCGGCGGCAAGGAGCGCATGCGGCGGCTGTTGAATGTGCTGGAAAGCCAGCGGCTGGATCTGTCGCCGCTGGTCACGCACCGCTACGAGCTGGACCAGATCGTCGAAGCCTACGACTTGTTCTCCCATCAGCGAGATGGCGTGTTGAAGGTGGCGATCAAGCCGTAATGACAGGCCTCAGGGGCTGTTGATGTTTGCTGCATGGATCGCGTTTGCGTTCCGCCAAACCCTCCGGGCCAGGCGCCTTTCGCACCGACTCTTCGTTGTTCCGCGCTGGCAGAGAATGACTATGCGGCGCGCGAAACGCCTCGATTCGTCGCAAAATGCGCGCCGGCGCGACCGCACAGCAAACATCAACAGCCCCTAGGCCGGCTCTTGCTCCAGCAGCTCCACGCCATCGGTCTCCGACAGGGTCAGATACACGGTGGCCTGCAGCGCTTCCACCGCGTGCGGGACATTGGCGTCGATGAACAGGTGGTCGCCCTTGTTCAGCACATGCTCGCCCACCTTCAGCTTGCCGGCGGTTACGAACACTTGTTCCGTGCCTGGGTGCTGGTGCAAGGGCAGCTTCGCCCCTTTGGCCAGCTTCAGCAACGCCGATCCGCCTCCGTCTGGGTTTCTGCGCAGCCAGACGAAATCTGCGCCGGGATAGGGGGTGGGGCTCCAGTGCCAGTCGGATGAAGACGTCAGGATGGGGGCGGTATTGTCCATGGGCTTGGTTTTCCGGGTGATGACAGGGCGGGCATGACGCGTCGGCGGGCCGGATGGTGCCGGGATGCGCACGGCTCGCGTGAATGCCTGACGGCATTATCTCATGGATGGCGCCAGAAATTGTCAGCGGCAGGCCGGGCGGACAGGGGAAAGAGAAAAAGGGATGCCTTGGCATCCCTTTTTGCGGTGGCGTGTGTTTAGCGTCGCGAACAAAACCTCATGAGAGAACCTGAGCCAAGGCGCGCCGACGCAGGCAGTACAAGTCGCACGGCAAGTAGGCGCAACGCAGGATCCGGGGTTTTGTTCGCGGTTCTTATACCGTGTCCGCGGGCACGCGAACCCAGCCCTCCATCAAGATGCGGGCGCTACGGCTCATGATGGCCTTGGTCACGGTCCATTCTCCGTTTACCAATTTGGCTTCCGCCCCCACTCGCAGGGTACCGGACGGGTGGCCGAAACGGACAGCCTGGCGTTTGCAACCGCCTGCGGCCAGATTCACCAGGGTGCCGGGCACGGCGGCGGCGGTGCCGATGGCCACGGCAGCGGTGCCCATCATCGCGTGGTGCAGCTTGCCCATGGACATGGCGCGCGCCAGCACGTCGATGTCCGTGGCTTTGACCCGCTTGCCGCTGGATGCGGTGTAGTCTGCCGGCGGCGCCACGAAGGCGATCTTGGGCGTGTGCTGGCGGCTGGCGATCTGGTCCAGGTTCTGGATCAGCCCCATCTTCAGGGCGCCGTAGGCGCGTATGGTTTCAAAACGCGTCAGCGCGGCGGGGTCGGCATTGATGGCATCTTGCAATTCCGTGCCGGTGTAGCCGATGTCGGCCGCGTTGACGAAGATGGTGGGGATGCCGGCATTGATCAGCGTGGCCGGGAAGTTGCCCACGCCTGGCACGTCCAGTTGGTCCACCAGCTTGCCGGTGGGGAACATGGCTCCGCCTTCGCCTTCCCCCTCGTCGGCGGGGTCGAGAAATTCCAGCTGCACCTCGGCGGCGGGGAAGGTTACGCCATCGAGTTCAAAGTTGCCGGTTTCCTGCACCTGGCCGCGGGTGATCGGCACATGCGCGATGATGGTCTTGCCGATATTGGCCTGCCAGATGCGCACGCTGCAGAAGCCGTTGTCAGGGATGCGCGCCGGGTCGATCAGGCCGCTGGCGATGGCGAACGGCCCGACCGCGGCGGACAGGTTGCCGCAGTTGCCGGTCCAGTCGACAAAGGCTTGATCGATGCTGACCTGGCCGAACAGATAATCGACATCGTGATCTTTCCGTGTCGACTTGGATACGATGACGGTTTTGCTGGTGCTGGACGTGGCGCCGCCCATGCCGTCTATCTGCTTGCCGTACGGGTCCGGGCTGCCGATGACGCGCAGCAGCAGCCGGTCGCGCGCCGCGCCGGGCTGGCGGGCCGCCTCCGGCAGGTCTTGCAGCCGGAAGAATACGCCCTTGCTGGTGCCGCCGCGCATATAGGTGGCGGGGATGCGGATTTGTTTGGAGTCAGTCATGTATTTATCCTGTTGTATCCGCTGTCAGACGCGCGCCGCTTCCAGAAAATCCTGAGCAAAGCGCTGCAGCACGCCGCCGGCCTCGTAAATCGACACTTCTTCCGCCGTATCCAGCCTACAGGTCACGGCCACCTGCGTGGTTTCGCCGTTTTTGCGATGGATGAGCAGCGTCAGGTCGGCGCGCGGCTGGCGCTGGCCGACCACATCGTAGGTTTCGGTGCCGTCCAGGCCCAGCGTTTTGCGGTTGACGCCGGGTTTGAACTCCAGCGGCAGGACGCCCATTCCAATCAAGTTAGTCCGGTGGATGCGCTCGAAACCCTCGGCGACGATGGCTTCGACGCCTGCCAGGCGCACGCCCTTGGCCGCCCAGTCGCGAGAACTGCCCTGGCCGTAGTCGGCCCCGGCGATGATGATCAGGGGCTGCTTGCGTTCCATATAGGTTTCGATGGCCTCCCACATCCGCATGACTTTGCCTTCCGGTTCCACCCGGGCCAGCGAGCCTTTCTTCACCTCGCCTTCCACCACCGCCATTTCGTTGACCAGTTGCGGGTTGGCGAAGGTGGCGCGCTGCGCCGTCAGGTGGTCGCCGCGGTGGGTGGCGTAGGAGTTGAAGTCTTCTTCCGGCAGGCCCATCTTGGCCAGGTATTCGCCGGCGGCCGAGCTTGCCAGGATGGCGTTGGATGGCGACAGGTGGTCGGTGGTGATATTGTCCGGCAGCAGCGCCAGCGGGCGCATGCCCTTGAGCGTGCGCGCGCCGGCCAGCGCGCCTTCCCAGTACGGCGGGCGGCGGATGTACGTGCTTTGCGGCCGCCAGGCGTACAGCGGGCTGACCTTCTCGCCGCTGTCCTGGCGGATGGCGAACATCGGCTCGTAGACCTGGCGGAACTGTTCCGGTTTGACAGCCTGCTTCAGCACGGCGTCGATTTCGGCATCGGACGGCCAGATGTCCTTCAGACGGATTTCCTTGCCCTCTGCCACGCCCAATACGTCTTTTTCGATGTCGAAGCGGATGGTGCCGGCGATGGCGTAGGCAATCACCAGCGGCGGCGAGGCGAGGAAGGCCTGCTTGGCGTAGGGGTGGATGCGGCCGTCGAAGTTGCGGTTGCCGGACAGCACCGCCGTGGCGTACAGATCGCGGTCAATGATTTCCTGCTGGATTTTCGGGTCCAGCGCGCCGGACATGCCATTGCAGGTGGTGCAGGCGAAGGCGACGATGCCAAAGCCGAGCTTTTCCAGTTCGGACAGCAGGCCGGCTTCCTTCAGATACAGTTCCACGGCCTTGGAGCCGGGCGCGAGCGAAGACTTGACCCACGGCTTGCGCACCAGGCCCAGCCTGTTGGCGTTGCGCGCCAACAGGCCGGCGGCGATCACGTTGCGCGGGTTGCTGGTGTTGGTGCAACTGGTGATGGCGGCGATGATGACCGCGCCGTCCGGCAGCAGGCCCTGGGCTTCCTGCGCGCGAGCCTCGGCCAGGTTGCCGGCGATGCCGCGTTCGGCCAGGTCGGCTACCGGCAGCCGTTTGTGCGGATTCGATGGGCCGGCCAGGGTGCGGGTGACGGTTGAGAGATCAAACTTCAGCACACGCTCGTATTCGGCGGTTTTGAGACTGTCCGCCCACAAGCCGGCGGTCTTGGCGTAGGTTTCCACCAGCTTCACCTGCTCGTCGCTGCGGCCGGTCAGTTTCAGGTAATCGATCGTCTGCTGGTCGATGAAGAACAGCGCGGCAGTGGCGCCGTACTCCGGCGCCATATTGGAAATGGTGGCGCGGTCGCCCAGCGTCAGCGCGGCCGCGCCCTCGCCGTAAAACTCCAGATACGCGCCGACGACTTTTTGTTGGCGCAGGAATTCGGTCAGCGCCAGTACTACGTCCGTGGCGGTGATGCCGGGGCCGGGTTTGCCGCTCAGCTCCACGCCGATGATGTCCGGCAGCCGCATCCAGGAGGCGCGGCCCAGCATCACGTTCTCGGCTTCCAGGCCGCCGACGCCGACGGCGATCACACCCAGCGCGTCCACGTGCGGGGTGTGGCTGTCGGTGCCGACGCAGGTGTCCGGGTAGGCGACGCCGTGGTCGTTGTGGATCACCGGGCTCATCTTCTCCAGATTGATCTGGTGCATGATGCCATTGCCGGCCGGAATCACGTCGACATTGTCGAAGGCGGTCTTGGTCCACTCGATGAAGTGGAAACGGTCCTCGTTGCGGCGGTCTTCGATGTCGCGGTTCTTCTGGAACGCGTCTGGGTCGAAGCCACCGCACTCCACCGCCAGCGAGTGGTCGACGATCAACTGCACCGGCACCACCGGATTGACCTGGGCTGGGTCGCCGCCTTGGTCGGCGATGGCGTCGCGCAGGCCGGCCAAGTCCACCAGCGCGGTCTGGCCGAGGATGTCATGGCAAACCACGCGCGCGGGGAACCAGGGGAAGTCGCGCTCGCGCTTGCGATAGACGATTTGTTCCAGGCATTCGGTCAGCATGGCCGGATCGCAGCGGCGGACCAGGTTCTCTGCGTGGATGCGGCCGGTGTAGGGCAGCGTGTCCCAGGCGCCGGGCTGGATGGCTTCCACGGCGGCGCGGGCGTCGAAATAGTCTAGCCCGGTGCCGGGCAGGGCGGTGCGGTAGGCGGTGTTCATTAAAATCCCACAAGTAAATCCAGTTGGCCACGAAACCCACGAAATCCACAAAAGCCCTGCGTCTTCACAGCCTAGGTATTTGGAAATGCGTCTTCGTCTTTCAGTGGGTCTCGTGGCGAGAAGCTCAGCGTTTTTCCAGCGGAATGAAAACCTGATCCTCCGGCCCGATGTAATTGGCCGACGGGCGGATGATCTTGCCGTCCTGGCGCTGCTCAATCACGTGGGCTGCCCAGCCGCTGGTGCGGGAGATCACGAACAGCGGGGTGAACATGGCGGTGGGCACGCCCATCGCGTGGTAGCTGACGGCCGAGAACCAGTCCAGATTCGGGAACATCTTCTTGACGTCCCACATCACGCTTTCCAGGCGCTCGGCGATATCGAACATCTTCATGTCGCTGTTGCTCTTGGACAGCTGGCGCGCCACTTCCTTGATGACCTTGTTGCGCGGGTCGGAAATCGTATAAACGGGGTGGCCGAAGCCGATCACCACTTCTTTCTTCTCGACGCGGGCGCGGATGTCGGCTTCCGCCTCGTCCGGATTCTCATAGCGCTGCTGGATTTCAAACGCCACTTCGTTGGCACCGCCGTGTTTGGGGCCGCGCAGCGCGCCGATAGCGCCGGTGATGGCGCTGTACATGTCGGAGCCGGTGCCGGCGATGACGCGGGCGGTGAAGGTGGAGGCGTTGAATTCGTGTTCGGCGTAGAGGTTCAGCGAGGTGTGCATCGCGCGCACCCACTCGTAGGACGGCTTGACGCCGTGCAGCAGGTGCAGGAAGTGGCCGCCTATGCTGTCGTCGTCGGTTTCCACCTCGATGCGCTTGCCGTTGTGGCTGTAGTGATACCAGTAGAGCAGGATGGAGCCGAAAGAGGCCATCAGGCGGTCGGCGATGTCTCGCGCGCCGGCCAGGTTGTGGTCATCCTGCTCCGGCAGCGCGCAACCCAGCGCCGAGGCGCCGCTGCGCATCACATCCATCGGATGGGCGCTGGCCGGCAGCGCTTCCAGCACGGCCTTGACCGAGGCGGGCAGGCCGCGCAGCGATTTCAGCTTCTTCTTGTAGCCGGTCAGTTCCGCCTTGTTCGGCAGCTTGCCGTGCACCAGCAGGTAGGCCACTTCCTCGAATTCGCAATGGCCGGCGATGTCCAGGATGTCATAGCCGCGATAGTGCAGGTCGTTGCCGCTGCGGCCTACGGTGCACAGCGCGGTGTTGCCGGCGGCCACGCCGGACAGCGCCACGGATTTTTTCGGTTTGCCGGTTAGTACCACTTCAGTCATGCCACTTCTCCTTTGTCAGACTTGGGGCGTTGCCGTTGCTTTGCGTGTTTTTATTGCTTGCCGGCGGCGAATAGCTGGTCCAGTTTCTTTTCGTATTCGTGGTAACCCAGGTGGTCGTACAGCTGCATCCGGGTTTGCATCTTGTCCAGCACGGTCTGTTGCGTGCCGTCGCGGCGGATCGCGCCGTATACTTCCAGCGCGGCCTGGCTCATGGCGCGGAAGGCCGATAGCGGGTACAGCACCAGGCCGACGCCATTGGCGGCCAGTTCGTCCGTGGTGTACAACGGGGTGGCGCCAAACTCGGTGATGTTGGCCAGCACCGGCACTTTCACCGCTTCGGCGAAGCGCTTGTACATGGCCAGATCGGTCATCGCCTCCGGGAAGATCATGTCGGCGCCGGCTTCCACGCAGGCGACGGCGCGTTCGATGGCGGCGTCCAAACCCTCCACCGCCAGGGCGTCGGTGCGGGCCATGATGACGAAGCTGTCGTCGCGGCGGGCGTCGGTGGCGGCCTTGATGCGGTCCACCATCTCATCCTGCGGCACGATCGCCTTATTGGGGCGGTGGCCGCAGCGCTTTTGCAGAACCTGATCTTCAATGTGAACGGCCGCCACGCCGGCTTTCTCCAGGCTGCGCACCGCGCGGGCGATGTTGAAGGCGCCGCCCCAGCCGGTGTCGATGTCGACCAATAACGGCAGGTCGGTGACGTCGGTGATGCGGCGAGCGTCGATCAGCACGTCTTCCAGCGTGGTGATGCCAAGGTCCGGAATGCCGCACGATGCCGCGGCGACGCCGCCGCCGGACAGGTATAAGGCCTTGAAACCTGAGTGTTCGGCCAAACGTGCAGCATAGGCGTTGATTGCGCCCACCACTTGCAACGGTTTTTCGGTGGCCACGGCCTGGCGGAAACGCTGCCCGGGAGTGCTCATTGGATGCTCCTGACGGTGGATATGGGTTAGCTGCCTGTCATTCAAGCAAGTGCTTGGTTGGAGTGTAAAGGCTCTAGAAAATACTGGCAATAGTTGACATTTGGATGTTCAAGTTTTGCCGCGGGGATGATATGTTTCGCATCGTCCTCGATATTGGGAACTCAAGGCGAAGCCTGTGGTCTAGATCACAGTCCACGTAACGACCACATAGAACAGTGGGCAAACCAGGGAGCATAACAACGACATGAGTGATCGGGATATCGATCAACAGTTGGTGGAACGTGCCCAGCGAGGTGAAAAAAGAGCTTTCGATCTGCTTGTTGCCAAGTATCAGCGACGTCTCGCCAGGCTGTTGTCGCGGTTTATCCGCGACGGTTCGGACATCGAGGATGTGACGCAGGAAGCTTTTATCAAAGCGTATCGTGCTTTGCCGTCTTTCCGAGGTGAGAGCGCGTTTTACACGTGGCTGTACAGGATAGGCATCAATACGGCCAAGAATTTCCTCAGCGCCAACGGGCGGCGCCCGGTGGTGAACAGCGAGATCGAGGACGAGGACGGCGAGAGCTTCGACATGGCGTCGCAGATCCCGGACATGAACACGCCCGAAACCGAGCTGATGAACAAGGAAATTCTGGCAACGGTCAATGCCGCCGTGGAAGCCTTGCCGGAGGAGTTGCGTACCGCCATTACCCTCAGGGAAATGGAGGGGCTGTCCTACGACGAGATCGCTACGGTGATGGATTGTCCGATAGGCACTGTGCGTTCGCGGATTTTCCGCGCTCGCGAGGCGATTGCTGCTGAACTGCGGCCTCTGCTGGATACGGCCAAGAACAGAAGGTGGTAAGTATGAAAGAAACGATTTCCGCGCTGATTGACGGCGAACTGGACGAGCCCCTGGTCAATAAGGCCATTGCCTCGATCGCCGACGACAAAGACCTGGATGCGGCCTGGGAACAATATCATCTGATCGGCGATGCGATGCGCGCCAATCGGCTGGCCTCGCTCGACGTGCGCGCCAAGGTGGCCGAGCGTCTGGCGGCGGAGCCGACCGTGCTGGCCCCGCGCCGCTGGATGCGGCCGCAGCGCGCCAGAACGGCGGGCGCCGTGGCGCTGGCCGCCAGCGTCAGCTTCGCCGCGGTGGTGGGCTGGCAGCAGCTCAGCCATCGTCAGGCCGCGCCATCCGTGATCGCCGATCGCGGCGTGCCGGTGCAGATGGCGCAGCCGGCTCAGCTGGAGCAGGATGACCCGTACGTGCTGGCTCACCAGGAAGTGACCGCGGATCAAGGTGTGATGCGCGTATCTTACGGAAACGGAGTTCGCCACTGATGCGTGTCGTACCCCTGATTGGTGTGTTGATGTTCGGGGCCGCCTGTGCGGCCCACGCCGAGGATGACATGCAGCTGTTGCGCAAGGTTGGCAATGCCAGCCGGCAGCAGGCTTTGGACGGCACCTATCTGCATCAGATGAATGGCATGCTGGAAACCTTCCGCCTGGTGCGCCAGGGGCAGGGGGACAATGTCCGCGAGAAGCGTACTTCGCTGGACGGTCCGCCGCGCGAGGTGGTGAGGAACGGTGGCGAGCTGACTTGCTACGCGCAGGACAAGCGCGCGCTGATGGCCTGCAAGATCAGCGCGATGCGGCTGTTCCCGGCCTTGCTGCCTGACGATGTCGACGATATTGCCCGCTCCTATGTGCTCAAGCGCACCGGCACGGATAGGGTGGCGCAGCGAGACTGCCAGTGGCTGGATCTTCAGCCGCGCGATCCGCAACGCTACACCATGCGCATGTGCGTCGAGCCGACCACCTATCTGCCCTTGAAGATGATCACCCTGTCGCCGCGCGGCGACTCGGTGGAGCAATTCACCTTCACCGAGATAGAGCTGGCCGGCGTCAAGGACAAGCGGGCCTACCGCGCCAAGCTGCCGCAGAAGTTCCTGCTGCGTTCGTCCAAGGCGCCGACGGGCGCGGATCCGTCGATTTCGCAAAATGAAATCACCGGTTTGCCGCAGGGCTTCCGCTTGTTGCGCTCGGCGGAACGGGTGTTGCCTGGCACGGGAGCCAAGCCGGTGCGTCATCTGGTGCTGTCCGACGGGCTGGTGATGCTGTCGGTGTTCGTCGAGCCGCCGCCGCCGGAAAACGCGCGGATGGAGCGGGTGGGCAATCTGCACGGCGCAATCAATATGGCCACCAGCTATCAGGGCGATATGCAGCTGACGGCGGTGGGCGATATGCCGCAAACGGCGATGATGGCGCTGCTCAAGGGTATGCATCTCAATGCCAAGAGCGAGTGAGCCGGGCAAGATGATTGGGATTGGCCACTTTTCCGCTCGCGGCGGGAGAGTGGCCCGCAGTGACCGGCGTGGTTGTTCTTCCGCGTCGATGAGAATAGAGGAGGGGTGATGCCGGCCGCCAGGCTTGTATTTCCTGTCTGTTCGTTTCAATAGCCGGCGCTCGCCGGCGTATTCAATCCACAACACAGCAAAAAGATGGAGCGCACATGTCGATCAAAAAGCTGATCGTTTCCGCCATGCTGGCGGCATCGGTGCTGACTGCCGCGGTTCCCGTCGCCATGGCGGCGGATCTGCCGGATTTCAGCGCCATTGTTGAAACCGAAGGCAAGGCCGTGGTCAATATCAGCACCACGTCCACGGTCAAGGAAGTGTCGTCCGGCTTGCCGGAGGGCATGGAGGGCGACCCGTTCTTCGAGTTCTTCCGCCGTTTCGCGCCGCCGCGCATGCAGGAACGCCAGGAAAGCTCGCTCGGCTCCGGCTTCATCATCTCCGCTGACGGTTACGTGCTGACCAATGCCCATGTGGTGGCGCGCGCCGACAAGATCACCGTCAAACTGACCGACAAGCGCGAATTCCAGGCCAAGGTCATCGGCTCCGATGCCCGTTCCGACGTGGCCTTGCTGAAGATCGAAGCCGCCAACCTGCCGGTGGCCCGCCTCGGGAATGCCAAGGATGTGAAGGTGGGACAGTGGGTGCTGGCCATCGGCTCGCCGTTCGGCTTTGAAAACACCGCCACATCGGGCATCGTTTCCGGCAAGAACCGCATGCTGCCGGACGAGAGCGCGGTGCAGTTCATCCAGACCGACGCCGCGGTCAATCCCGGCAACTCCGGCGGCCCGCTGTTCAACATGAAGGGCGAGGTGATCGGCGTCAATTCGCAGATCTATAGCCGTTCCGGCGGCTTCATGGGCATCTCTTTCGCCATTCCGATCGATACCGCGATGAATGTGGCGGATCAGCTGAAGGCAAAGGGCAAGGTGACCCGCAGCCGCATCGGCGTGGTGATTCAGGAGCTGAGCAAGGAGTTGGCGGCCTCGTTTGGCCTGGCCAAGCCCAGCGGCGCGCTGATCAATGCGCTGGATCCGAAAGGCCCGGCGCAGAAAGCGGGGCTGAAGGCTGGCGACATCATCGTCAAGGTCAATGGCCAGGAAGTGAATTCCGGCGGCGATCTGCAGCGCCTGATCAGCGATATGCCGCCTGGCAAGCCGCTGGCGCTGGATATCTGGCGCAACCGCGCGCCGGCGAGCGTGCGCGTGGTGCCGGAGGAGTTGAAGGAGGAGGACTCCCGCATCGCCCAGCGCGAATACCGCAAGCCTGGCGCGCAGGGTGAGCAGAGCTTGGCGCAGATCGGCCTGCGACTGCAGGAATTGACGCCGATGCAGCTGAAGCAGGCCGGCATCGACTATGGCCTGCTGGTGCGCGCGGCCAACGGCGTGGCGATGCGCGCCGGCATTCAGCCTGGCGACGTCATCGTCGGCGTCGGCAGCGAGCCGCTGCAGAGCTTCGCCCAGCTGAAGAAGGCGCTGGAGCAAGTGAAGAAGGGCGGCACCGTGGCATTGCAGGTGATGCGCCAGGGGCAGGTGCAGTTTGTGCCGCTGACTGTGGGCGACGCGCAGTGAAGCTGACGCTTTACTTCCGCGAATACTGCAGCCTGTGCCATCAGATGCTGGCGGAGCTTGCGCCCTGGCGCGAGCGCCACGGCTTTGAGCTGGAAGTGCTGGATGTCGATGCCGATCCGGCGCTGGAGGCCCGCTTCAATGAGCTGGTGCCGGTGCTGATGGATGGCGAGACCGAAATCTGCCACTGGCATCTCGATGCGACGAAGTTGGCTGCACACTTGGGCGAAATCGGCTAAAATCCGCGCCAGTGTGAGTCAAACCGGGGGCGCGCAGGACGCGCCCCCGCTTGCTGATCGGCTTCCGGCAGCCGTCGGACCCGAGCGGGTCCCCCGGAAGGGCCATCCGTCAGCAGCCCCGGGCACGCTTGCGTGCCCTTCTCTTTTGCTGGAAACCGATGAAGAACATCCGAAATTTTTCGATCATTGCCCATATCGACCATGGTAAGTCCACCCTGGCCGACCGTTTCATTCAATTCTGCGGCGGCCTTGAGCTGCGCGAAATGAGCGCCCAGGTGCTCGACTCGATGGATATCGAGAAGGAACGCGGCATCACCATCAAGGCGCAGACTGCCGCCTTGCAGTACAAGGCCCGCAATGGCGAGGTCTACCATCTGAACCTGATCGACACCCCGGGACACGTGGACTTCAGCTATGAAGTGTCGCGCTCGCTGTCCGCCTGCGAAGGCGCGCTCTTGGTGGTGGACGCCTCGCAGGGCGTGGAAGCCCAGACCGTGGCCAACTGCTACACCGCCATCGAACTGGGCGTGGAAGTGGTGCCGGTGCTGAACAAGATCGACTTGCCGGCCGCCGACCCCGAACGCATCTCCCAGGAGATCGAGGACATCATCGGCATTGAAGCCGTAGACGCGGTGCGCGCCTCGGCCAAGTCCGGCATCGGCATCGAGGACATCCTGGAAGAGGTGGTCAACAAGATCCCGCCGCCGCAGGGCAATCCGGACGGCCCGCTGAAGGCGCTGATCGTCGACTCCTGGTTCGACAACTACGTCGGCGTGGTGATGCTGGTGCGGGTCATCGACGGCTCGCTGAAACCCAAGGACAAGATCAAGTTCATGGCCACCGGCGCCGAGCATCTGTGCGAGCAGGTGGGCGTGTTCACGCCGAAGTCGGTGCAGCGCCCCAGCCTGAGCGCGGGCGAGGTCGGCTTTGTCATCGCCGGCATCAAGGAGCTGAAATCGGCCAAGGTGGGCGATACCATCACCCTGGTGAGCAATCCGGCCACCGAGGCGCTGCCGGGCTTCAAGGACGTGCAGTCCCAAGTGTTCGCCGGCCTGTATCCGGTGGAAAGCCACGATTACGAAGCGCTGCGCGACGCGCTGGAAAAACTGCAGCTGAACGACGCCTCGCTGAAGTACGAGCCGGAAGTGTCGCAGGCGCTGGGCTTCGGCTTCCGCTGCGGCTTCCTTGGCCTCTTGCATCTGGAAATCGTGCAGGAGCGGCTGGAGCGCGAGTTCGACATGGACTTGATCACCACCGCCCCCACGGTGAATTACGAAGTGGTGATGAAGGACGGCACGGTGGAAGTGGTGTCCAACCCGTCGCGCATGCCGGAAGCCGGCAAGTACGACGAGTTGCGCGAACCTATCATCACCTCCACCATCCTGGTGCCGCAGGATTATGTCGGCGCGGTGATGACCCTGTGCAACCAGAAGCGCGGGGTGCAGCGCAATATGCAGTACATGGGCCGCCAGGTGATGCTGACCTACGACCTGCCGATGAACGAAGTGGTGATGGACTTCTTCGACAAGCTGAAGTCCACCAGCCGCGGCTACGCCTCGCTGGACTACGAGTTCAAGGAATTCCAGAGCGCCGATCTGGTCAAGCTGGACGTGCTGGTCAA
>NZ_PPTF01000057.1 GCF_002902845.1 Chromobacterium sinusclupearum | reverse complement strand
CAACTGGCCGACGCCATGGAAACCGGCCCCGACGAAATCAGCCCGGACAACGCCAAAGCCGGCAAAAAGCCGGACGGCCACCTGCAACACCACGTCGACGCGCTCAAAGCCTGGGAAGCCGGCAGCAACACCGACAAAGACGGCAAAACCGCGAAAGAGCAGGCTGGCCAACAGCCGCTGCTGATCCTGTCCGGCCCGGCCGGCATCGCCTCCCTGACCGAACAAAGCCAAACCATCTCGGCCGGGGCCAACCTGAACCTGGTCGCCCAGCGCGACGCCAACCACAGCACGGGACGACGCTGGCTGCACAACGTGGGCCAGCACATCAGCCTGTTTGTGGCTGGGGTGAAAGACAAGGTGGCGCTGAAGCTGATCGCGGCCAAGGGCAAGGTACAAGTTCAGGCGCAGAGCGATGCGATGGAGCTGACGGCGGATAAGGATGTGACCATTACCTCGGTCAAACAGAAAATCCAGTTCAACGGCAAACAGGAAATCCTGCTGACCAGCGGCGGCGCTTATGTGCGGATTAAGGACGGCAAGATCGAGCTGCATGCGCCGGGCACCGTCAGCTTCAAGGGGGCCAGCCATGATTGGAGCGGGCCGGCGAGCATGAACCTGCCGTTCCCGCAGTTCCCGAACACGGTCTGCAAGTCCTGCATGGCGCAAGCGTTTAGCCAAGCCAACCCCTTGGTGGCGGCCAAATGAAGCAACAAGTTGTTTTGAAACAAGCCAGCCCGGATACATGGCTTGGCTTGTTGCTGGAGCAGGCGCAAGCGCTGGAATTGCCTTGGTTTGATCTGATCATCGATCAGGCGGAGATGGGATCGCGCTGGCAGGGCCGGATAGGCGCGCTGTATCCGCCGCGCATGCTGCTGCAAAACACGGCGCATGCCGAGGCGGCGGACCAGGGGCCGGTTTTGGTTCGCTTGGATGCCAGCCAGCCGCAAACGCGTTTGCTGAAGCTATTGCGGCAATGGCAGGGCCAGCCGCGCGTGCTGGCTTTGTTCAGCGCCTGGGACTATGACGCCTTGGCCGCCAGGCTCACGCTGTGTCTGCAAGCATCATGGGACAAGGGCTTGCAACAGGGGGTGTTGAGATACCACGACCCGCGGCTGTTTGGCGCAGTGGTGGAGGCGCTGGATGAACAGCGGCAGCAGTTATTGCTGGAGCCCGCTTCGAAGTGGCACTGGCTGGACCGCGATGGCCATGCCCGCATGCTGGATGCCGCCGCACTGCAGTTGCTGCCGCCGCTGCAATGGCGGCATGACTCTCTGACTTTAGAGCAGGATCACATCGACGCCTTGAGCAGCTGGCATCTGGCCGAAACCTGGCGCCAAAACCATTTGCTGGTGCCGGAGAGTTATGGCCTGGATTCCGAGGAAGAGATGATCCGCCGCCTGGCTATGGCGCATCAAGCAGCCGACAAGGCCAAGCTGTGGTCTGAAGACGAGCGGATGCCGCTGGTGGAGCGCTACCTTGGCCAGGGGCCGGCATGAGGCGGCTATTCGGTTTTGCAGGCGCAGCCTGGATATGGCTGAGCTTGAGCGGCTGCCAAAGTCTGGCGGGCGCGGAGATGATAGGCATTCCGGCAAGAGTGGTGAATGCCGATAAAAGCATCAGTATTATTCGCGCTACATTCAATGGTCAAGGGGTGAGTGGCGGCGGCGGAGATGAATGCTGCATGAGCATACCCGAAAAATGGAAGCCCGGCATGACTGCCGAGATTACTTGGAAAAAAGACCCGACACCCAAAAAAAATCCAGATGGATCGTCCCCACCACAATGGAAAAATGGTGAGCCGACTAGAGAGTGGGACGAATGGATGCGTATTCATCAGTCTAATTACAAGACAATGAGCAAAACTATCAATGTGCCGAAGTACGGCGATACCTGCGGTGTTACTTTTGTTTTTCTGCCCTGTGATGATGCTAGGGTGATTATTGATTGTGATCAAAAAAGTGAGCTTTTCCGCACTTTGCCTGCAGGACCAAACCGATATCTAGAGTTGATTCGCCGCATGGGTGGCAAGCAAACCTGTCAGTAAGCGCTATGGCAATTCTCAAACAGATTGTGGAGAAATAGGATGCAAAAACGATGGTTGACCGCCTTGGTTTTCTCGATTTTGGCCTTGCTGGCTGGCTGCCAAAGCCTGGCCGGCGAGGAGATGAAAGGGGTTCCGGCTCGCGTTGTCAATGCCGATAAAAGCATTAGCATTATTCGTGCCACATTCAATGGCCAAGGGGTAAGCGGTGGAGGTGGAGATGAGTGCTGCATCAGCATCCCAAGGAAGTGGAAGCCAGAAATGACTGCCGAAATTACTTGGGAAAAAGACCCGAGTCCTGAGCTAAATCCAGGAAACATCCCGCCGCCGAAGTGGAAAAATGGTAGTTCCACCCCTGAGTGGCGTGAGTGGATGCGTATTCATAAATCAAATTATCAGACACTAAGCAAGATAGTAAATGTGCCCAAGTATGAGAGAACATGTGGAGTGTCATTGATATTTTTGCCATGCGATGACCCAAGGGTGATTATTGATTGTGATCAAGATCTAGCAATTATGAATAATTTGCCGGGTGGGGAAAAATTCGACTCAGAGTTGATTCGTCGTTTGGGTGGGAGGCAATCATGTCGGTAAGTTTGGCGCCAGCCTATCCTAGCACAGGATATTTCCCGACCGAAGTTCCAACAGTCTTAAAGCAGCGCCGTCTGCAACAGCAGGAAATTGCAGAAAGTTGTATGGCGGAAAGATCCGAAGGGAAGCCTGCGCCTTGCAGTCAAGTATTGAACATTAGCCTGTTTTTTGATGGTACGAATAATCACGGTGATTCCGATGACAAGGCTAGCCCTGTGTGTAGCAGCAATGTGCGACGCCTTTTTCATGCAACCATAGGGGATGCAAAAACAATTGCTAGTGGTTATTTTAAGCACTACATGCAGGGTGTAGGGACTACATTTAAAGAAATCAAGGAAAATGGCCCTTCCTCATCCGGTCTGAGTTTTGCCACAGGCGGCGAGCGGCGCATTCTATGGGGCTTGACCCGGCTGATCGACTCGCTGCAAAGAGCGGTGGGCATCGGTAAATATGATGATGACAAAGCCTTGGGTGTGATCCAGAAAATGGAATTCACCTATGAAGAGGCGGAAAACGGCCTGAAGGTGAAGAAGCCTACCAGCCTGTCTGATCGTCAAGCCGCGATGAAGGAGGGCATGGCCGAGGTGCTAAAGAAGCTGGCGCAGCCGGACTTCAAACCGCAGGTGCTGAAGATCAAGTTGTGTGTTTACGGCTTCTCGCGCGGGGCGGCCGAGGCGCGCGCCTTTTTGTGGCGGCTGAACGAACAGATGCCGGACGAGACCTTCTTCGGCATCCCGTTGGAAGTGAAATTTCTCGGGATATTCGACACTGTGGCCTCGGTGGGCCTGACTGAACTGGCGCCGGGCGCCAAGGGACACTTGGACTGGGGTGGCGACATGGCGCTGCCGGACAAAACCTGGTTGCAACATTGCGAGCATATGGTCAGCGCCCATGAGCAGCGGCTGTGCTTTCCCTTGGACTCGGTGGGCAACAGCGCCTCCGGCGGCTACCCAAGCTGCGTCAAGGGGGAATGGGTGTATCCCGGCATGCATAGCGATGTCGGCGGCGGCTATCCGCCCAATGACCAGGGCAAGGCGCGCGGCGAGCAGGGCCTGTTGTTGTCGCAGTTGCCGCTGAACCATATGTACCGGCTGGCGTTTGAGGCCGGCGCGCCCTTGAAGATCAATGCCGGAGCTTTGACCGAAGGCACCGCCGCGGATAAGGCGAAACTAGCGTTGCTGCAGAAGCAGGAACCGTGGCGCTTTATGGAGCAGAAGGATATTAGTCTTTTTGATACGAGCACTGAGCTAAAAGCACGATTCAACGCCTGGCGCGCCGCCTCCAAGGCTTCCGGCTCGCTGACGGCCATCCTGCAGGAGCAAACCGCCCAGATCAACGCCTGGCGCATCGAGCGCTATGCGGGCGGCCTGCAAGGCCGGGGCGGGCAGGGCCAGCAGAACGCCGACTACTTCAAATACGCGCAATCGCAACGTGAAACGCCGTCCTGGGCCGTTGATCAGGAAAAGGCGGCCTGGGGCCGGCAAAGCCGCAAGGGCAGCGCCAGCGAGGTGACGATGGCGCCGCCGACTAGCGGAGTCTACTCGACACAGGACAAGCGATTCGTGCAAGTGCCGATTCCGCAGGACAAGCTGAGCGAGATGGACAAGGCGTATATTGGCAAGCCGTTCACGCCTAATCTGTCCAAAGAATATGAGCCGACGCAGGACGGCACCCAGTTGCAGGTGGGGGCCAAGGATTTCACGGATGATTACCTGGGCAAAATCAGCGTGGGGCTGAACCCGGTAGGCTGGCTGGCAACCATGTTTACTGCCGCATCGCGGATGTTCAGCAAAGACTGCACCGGTAAGGAGCGGGCTTTGCTGATCGAGAAGAGCGAAAAATTCTATCCGAATGTGAAAGACAATGCGGACTTGATGGCCTTGTACGACGAGCATGTGCATGACTCGCGCGCCTGGTTCATGTACTCCGCCTTGGGCAAGCTGGAGCCGCATGGTTCGTACTGGCGCTACCGCACGGTTTTCTTTACGCATGACGATAACAAGAAACTGATTTGCGAATCGGATGAAGCCAATGAGGCGTTCCAGAAAGAATTGCAGCGTAGGGAACAGGTGAAGGCTTTTACTCAGCGATGAGTTGGCCGCGAATGAATGTGTTGACTGGTGCATCCGCATCGCGCCAAGAGCCGAACCGACGATTGAAATATGCTTGAATCCTTACTCCCCTACTACGAACGCGAACTCGGCCAGCTGCGCGAGCTGTCCGGCGAGTTCGCGCGCCGCTATCCCAAGATCGCCGGCCGGCTGCAGATGGAAGGCGACCAGTGCGCCGATCCGCATACCGAGCGGCTGATCGAGGCGTTTGCGTTGCTGGCGTCCCGCATCCACAAGAAGCTGGACGACGATTATCCCGAGGTGGCGGAGAGCTTCCTCGATGTGCTGTATCCGCATTATCTGCAGCCGATTCCGTCCGCCACCATCGTGCAGTTCGAGTGCGATCCGGCGCGGCCGGAGATCGCCAAGCGCTACCGCGTGGAGCGCGGGCAGGCGGTGCATGCGCCGGCCATCAACGGCGTGGTGTGCAAGTTCCGCAGCGCCTATCCGGTGGACCTGTATCCGCTGTCCTTGAAGGACGCGCGGCTGGAGCTGACCAGCGGCTCGCCGTACCTGCGCCAACTGGCGCCGGACGCGGCGGCGCTGCTGACGCTGGAGTGCCACACACATGGCGGGCTGGCGCTGAACCACATCGGTTTGACGTCCTTGCGTTTCTTCCTGGACGGCGAGCCGGCGCTGATGCACCTGCTTTACGAGCTGCTGCTGTCGCAGGTGCTGCGCATCCGCGTGGGCGACGGCAGCGAGGACCCGGCCCGCACCTTCACGCTGCCGGCCTCGGCCATCCGTCCGGTGGGCTTTGGCCGCGACGAGGGCATGCTGGAGTACGACGAGCGCTCCTTCATGGGCTACCGTCTGCTGACGGAATACTTCTGCTATCCGGAAAAATTCCTGTTTGTCGACATCGCGGAGCTGGACAAGGCGGCCGCGCGGCTGAACGGGGAAAAATTGGTGCTGCAGCTGGTGCTGGGCGACTACCCGGACAGCGAGCGCCATCATCGGCTGCTGACGCAGCTGCAGCCGCAGCATCTGAAGCTGGGCTGCACCCCGGTGGTGAACCTGTTCAAGCAGCCGGGCGAGCCTATCCGCATCAGCCATCAAAAGACGGGCTACCCGGTGCTGGCCGATGGCCGCAAGCCGCAGGCTTACGAAGTGATCCAGATCCGCAAGGTGGTGCGGGTGGAGAAATCCGGCGAGGGCGAAACCAGCGAGGAAGTGCCGCCGTTCTATGCCACGCGCCACGGCAGCGAGCGCCAGGCGCCGCGCTTCTACTGGCACGCCAGCCGCGAAGGTTCGCCGCGCCAGGGC
The DNA here is from genome assembly GCF_002902845.1 of Chromobacterium sinusclupearum. Lineage (GTDB taxonomy): Bacteria > Pseudomonadota > Gammaproteobacteria > Burkholderiales > Chromobacteriaceae > Chromobacterium > Chromobacterium sinusclupearum. Next base: position 22,889 of record NZ_PPTF01000057.1, on the reverse strand, counting down.
GACAAGGGCACGGACCTGGAGCTGCATCTGGTGGATCTGCAGTTCAACGCGGTGCGTCCAGCGGCTGAGGTGCTGAGCCTGGAGCTGCTGTGCAGCAACCGCGATCTGCCGGAGCAGATTCCGTTTGGCGGCAGCCAGGCGGCGCAGCGCACCGACTTCACCCTGCCGGGACACTCGGTGGTGAAGCGCGTGCGCCTGTTGCGCAAGCCTTCCGCCACCCAGCGCAGCCCCTTGGGCCGCGCCGTGCAGTGGCGGCTGATCTCTCACCTGTCGCTGAACTACATGTCCATCGTCGATTCCGGCGTGGCCGCGCTGCAGGAGATGCTGGCGCTGTACAACCTCACCGGATCGCCGGTCAACGTGCGGCAAATCCAGGGCGTGGTGGGCATTCATAGCGAAGCGGCGGTGACGCGCGTCACCGGCCGCGACTTTGCAGGCTTTGTGCGCGGCAGCGACATCCGGCTGAAACTGGACGCGGACTACTATGTGGGTGGCAGCGTCTACCTGTTCGCCTCGGTGCTGGAGCGCTTCTTCGCGCTGTATTGCGCGCCGAACAGCTTCACCCGCTTGCGGGTGGAAACCGTGCAACAGAATCAGGAGGTGGCGGCATGGCCGGCCAGAGCGGGCGAAGCCCTCGTGATCTGAGGCAGGAGCTGGCCCATGACGCCAGCCAGTTCGGCTTCTTCCAGGCGGCGCGCATCCTGGGCCTGTCCGGCCACAAGCGGGCCGGTGCCTGGCGCGGGCGGCTGCCGGAGCGGCTGCGCTTCCGCACGCTGGCGTCGCTGTCCTTCCCGGCCAGCGAGCTGACCGGCTACCAGCCGGCGGCGGAGGGCAGCGAGGCGGCGGATGAGATGACCATCAGCTTCATGGGCCTCACTGGGCCGAGCGGCGCCTTGCCCACCGCGTATACGGAGTTGTTGCTGGAGCGCCGGCTGCGCCACCGCGACGACACCATGCACGCGTTTTTCGACCTGTTCAGCCACCGCGCCGCCTCGCTGTTTTTCGAGGCCTGGTGCAAGTACCGCAGCTGGGTCAATGTCGAGGCCGGCGAGCGCGATGGTTTCACCCGCAATCTGCTGGACCTGGGCGGCGTCGGGCTGGGCCAGCTGCGGCAGCAGATGGGGCCGGGCGCGCAGCTGGATGAGCGGATGTTTGTCTATTACGCCGGTTTGCTGAGCCAGAAGCCGCTGTCGGCGCAATCGCTGGTGACGCTGGTGGAGGGTTTCTTTGGCGTCAAGGCCAGCCTGGAGCAGTTTGTCGGCCAGTGGCTGCAGGTGCCGCGCGAGGAGCAGAGCCAGCTGGGCGTGGACGGTTGCGAGCTGGGCCTGTCCGCCTTTGCCGGCGAGCGCATCTGGGACCGCCAGACCAAGATCAAGCTGCGGTTGGGGCCGCTGCGCCGCGAGCAGTTCAACGCGCTGCAGCCGCACGCCGCCGGCGCGCAGGCGCTGCGCGCGCTGATGCAGTACGCGCTGGGCCACAGCCTGGCAGCCGAGGTCTGCCTGGTGCTGGATGAGCGCGATGTGGCGCCGGCGGTGCTGGGTTCGGCCGCGCTGAGCCTGGGCGGCGACAGCTGGCTGGGCCGCCCGTCAGGCCATCCCGACGATATGCGTTACACCCTGTTGAACTGATAGGAAAGTCGAAAATGGGCATCCTGAAGCGATTGCTGGGCCGCGGCAAACCGGCCGAACTGCGCGTGGCGCGGCCGGCCGAAACGCCGCCGCAGCTGGAGCCGGCCGTGGCCGCGCTGCAGCGCGAAGACTGGCCGCAGGCGTTGCGGCTGGCGCAGCCGCATCTGGAGGCGCGCTCCCCTGCGGTGCGGGCCGATGCCTACCGGCTGTGCGCGCTGGCCAGCAGCCGTCTGGCGCAATGGGATACGGCGTTCTCCTGCTGGATGAAATTGTTCGAGCTGGAGCCCACTGCCCATAACGCGCTGCAACTGGCCAGCACCTCGGTGATGGCCGGCGCGGTGGAGCGCGGCAAGGCCTGGATGATGAAGTTTGACGAGCTGAACCGGCAAAGCCGCGAGTTCTCCTGTGCCATGGCCTACGCCAATTTCGCCTCCGCCCTGGCCCAGGCCGGCCATGTGGCGGACGCCGTGCCGTATCTGACCTGGCTGCGCGAGCTGTACCGCGAACTGAAAATCACCGACGACATGTTCCTGCACCAGCGGGGCGTGCCGTTTTTCGGCGTATTCCTGGAAAACAGCTGGCCGTTGTTGCGGCAATGCCTGGACGACGGCGCGCTGCTGGCCTGGTACCGGGTGATGCTGGACGATCTGGACCCGGATGGCCGCGCCGCGCTTAGTGGCTGGCTGGCGGATGCCTTGCCCGCGGCCGCGGCCAACGAAGAACAACCTTAAAGCAAACATCTTAAATCTCAAGCATTGGAAGCATATGTCCGTTTCTTTGAAATCCCTGATAGACCGGTTGACGCCCACCGCGCGTCAGGCCATTGAGCAGGCCGCCAGCCGCGCGCTGGCGCGCACCCATTTCGAGATCGAGATCGAGCACGTGCTGCTGGCGATGTTCGATCAGGACAACAACGCCGCGCTGGCGGCGCTGCGCGCGCTGGGCGCCGATCTGTCGCGGCTGGAGCGCGAGCTGGACGCCGCGCTGGACGCCTTCCGCAGCGGCAATACCCGCAATCCCGTGCTGTCCGGCTGGCTGCCCAAGTGGCTGGAAAAAGCCTGGCTGCAAGCCAGCGCCGAGCATGGCCAGGACAATGTGTCCACGCTGGACCTGATGCTGGCGCTGTGGCAGGACGACGCCCTGCGCGGCGCGCTGCAGTCGGGCGCGCCGGCGCTGGCGCGGCTGGACGCCGGCAAGCTGGACGGCGCTTACGCCGCGCTGCGCCAGCATGGCGGCGAAGCCATGGGCCATGCCGCGGAAGAAGCCGGCGCCGAGCAAGACGACGACGCGCCCGCCGCGCCGCAGGGCAAGCGCGGCAGCCCGGCGCTGGACAAGTACACCATCGACCTGACCGCGCAGGCGCGCGCCGGCAAGATCGACCCCATCCTGGGCCGCGACGGCGAAATCCGCCAGATGATAGACATCCTGATGCGCCGCCGGCAGAACAACCCCATCCTCACCGGCGAGCCGGGCGTGGGCAAGACCGCCGTGGTGGAAGGCCTGGCGCGCAAGATCGTGCTGGGCGAAGTGCCGCCGGTGCTGACCGGCGTGACCCTGCGCACGCTGGACCTGGGCCTATTGCAGGCCGGCGCCAGCGTCAAGGGCGAGTTCGAGAACCGGCTGCGTCAGGTGATCGACGAGGTCAAGGCCAGCCCGGTGCCCATCATCCTGTTCATCGACGAGGCGCATACCCTGATCGGCGCCGGCGGCGCGGCAGGCCAGAACGACGCGGCCAACCTGCTGAAGCCGGCGCTGGCGCGCGGCGAGCTGCGCACCATCGCGGCGACAACCTGGGCCGAATACAAGAAGTACTTCGAGAAGGACGCAGCGCTGGCGCGCCGCTTCCAGGTGGTGAAGGTCGAGGAGCCGGCCCCGGAAATCGCCGTGCAGATGGTGCGCGGCCTGACCGATGCCATGGCCAAGCACCATGAAGTGGAAATCCTCAATGAGGCCGTCGCCGCGGCCGTGCATCTGTCCAGCCGCTACATCGCCGGCCGCCAGCTGCCGGACAAGGCCATCAGCGTGCTCGATACCGCCTGCGCCCGCGTGGCGCTGTCGCGCGCCGGCAAGCCGGGACCGATCGAAGACGTGTCGGTGCTGATTGAAAACATCGACCGCGAAATCGCCGCGTTGCAGCGCGAGGAAGGCCACGCCGAGCGCATCGCCGAGCTGGAAGCGCAGCGCGTCGAGCTGGAAGGCAATCTGCAACAGCTGCACGAAGCCTGGGAAGCGCAGCAGAAGCTGATCGAAGAAATCGACCAGCTGAAAGCGCAGCGCGGCGAGGCCAAGCCGGCCAAGGGCAAGAAGCTCAGCCCGCTGCAGGCCAAGCGCAAGGAATTGCGCGAGCTGCAAAAGCACCAGCCGTTGGCTTTCGAATGCGTGGACGAAAGCGTGATCGCCGACGTCATCGCCGGCTGGACCGGTATCCCGCTGGGGCGCATGGTCAGCAACGAGCTGGAACAGGTGCAGAAGCTGGCCAAGCTCTTGGCCGAGCGCGTCATCGGCCAGGACCACGCGCTGGAGCAGATCGCCGAGCGCGTGCAGATCGCCAAGGCCGGCCTGGAAGATCCGGGCAAGCCCAAGGGCGTGTTCATGCTGGTGGGCCCGTCCGGCGTCGGCAAGACCGAAACCGCGCTGGCGCTGGCCGAGGCGCTGTACGGCGGCGAGCGCAATCTGATCACCATCAATATGTCCGAATACCAGGAAGCGCACAGCGTGTCCGGCCTGAAAGGCTCGCCGCCGGGCTATGTCGGTTACGGCGAGGGCGGCGTGCTGACCGAGGCCGTGCGCCGCAAGCCGTACTCCGTCGTCCTGCTGGACGAAGTAGAGAAGGCGCACCCGGACGTGCTGGAGCTGTTCTTCCAGGTGTTCGACAAGGGCGTGCTGGAGGATAGCGAAGGCCGCGAAGTGGACTTCAAGAACACCATCATCCTGCTGACGTCCAACGCCGGCACCGATCTGGTGATGCGCGCCTGCGAGCACGGCGTGACAGTGGAAGACGAAACCCGCGACCCGACGGCCGAAGACCTGGTGGAAATCCTGCGCCCGACGTTGCAGAAGACCTTCAAGCCGGCTTTTCTGGGCCGTTTGACCATCGTGCCTTACTTCCCGATCAGCGACGAAGTGCTGCGCGCCATTGTCTCGCTGAAGCTGGAAAAGATCCGCCGCCGCATCGCCGACAACCACGGCGCGCAGGTGGAGTTCCCGGCCGATCTGGCCGAGCAGATGGCCGCGCGCTGCCTGGACGTGGACAGCGGCGCGCGCAACGCCGATGCCATCCTCACCCGCACGCTGCTGGCGCAGATCTCCAACGATCTGTTGTCGCGCATGGCCACGGGCAAGCCGGTGAAGAAGATCGCCGTCTCGCTCAAGGGCGAGCAGGTGAAGGTGAAGGTTAGCTAAGGAGCGTTTCCCATGTGGAGAATGTTGGCCCTGTTTACCGGCGCCAGCGTCAGCTGGTGGGCGCTGCTGTGGCTGGTGCTGCCGCAAAGCTGGCAGCGCATCAGCCCGTCCGCCATCCTGCTGCTGCACCTGGGGCCGCCCATGCTGCTGAGCGTGGGCGTCAAGGTGTGGACGTTCTTGAAAGAGAAGAAAGCCAAGGCCGAGGTTGAGCAGCAGGAAGCCCAGGCCGAAGCCGAGCGCGCCGGCAAGCGCGAAGAAGCCCGCGCCCAGCATGCGGCCGCGCTGCAGGAACGCCAGCGCGCAGTCAGTTGCCGCTGGCTGTGGGCGGCGGCCGTGCCGGCCAAGGACGAGCCGGCTTGGCTGGCGGAAAGCGCCGAAGGCGTTTGGTGGGCCGCGCTGGACAAGGATGAGGTGGAAGCGGGCGAGCGGCTGGACGCGCTGGCCCCGCACATCGCCGAGATGCTGAGCAGCCTGTACGCAGCAGCGCCGGGCGCGGCCTGGCTGCCGCTGTATCTGGAGCCGATGCGCGAAGTCCCAGGCGTGGAGCAGCTGACCCGCGTCAAGGAGCTGAGGCAGCAGGCGGCGGCCGAGGCGCTGGGCGCCGACGCCCACGTGTCCGGCGAATGTCGCTTCCTGCCGGGCAGCGGCCAATTGGCCGAACGCGTATTGCAGGTGCTGCAGCAGGACCCGGAATCGCCGGGCGTGCTGGTGTTGGCCGCCGACGCGCCGCTGGCCACGCAGGACGATGACGACGATTGGGGCGAGGTGGACCCGGCGCTGCGCGAATACCGCCGTTGGCACGGCGAGCCCGGCATGGCCGTGGTGGCCATGCTGTTCCTGCGCGACGATCTGGTCGCGCCGGCCGAGCCGGATCAGGAAGCCGCGGACGCCGATCCCTACCAGCCGTATTGGGAGAAGGACTTTTCCGGCCCGTCCGCCGGCTGGGGCGTGGTGCCGGCCAGCCGCCAAGCCAGCCTGGCGGCATTGCCGGTGCTGGCGGTGCTGGCCCAATCCAGTTCCACCCAGCTGGCGCAAGACCGCGCCTTGCAGCTGGCGCGCCAGCTGCAACCGGTGCTGGACAACGCCTTGGTCAACGCCGCCTTGCTGGACTACCCGTTCAGCCCGGAGGAGGCCAAGCCGGAAAACAAGCAGGCCGCCACGGTGGCCTGGCTGTGCCACAACAGCGGGCAGATCGATGTCGGCGGCGTGCGGCTGGCGGCCATCGCCACCGCTTTGTCGCGGCACGAGGTCGAACTGCACCCGATAGACGAGGCGAGCAACGTGGTGCGCGAGTGGGGCGACGCCGGATCGGCCACGCCCTTATTGATGGCCGCCACCGCGGTCAACCACTGCGCGCGGCTGCAGGCGCCCGCAGTGATCACTCATTTCCATGACGAGCTGGTGTCGCTGGCCTTGGCCAGGCCGCCGGCAGAGGAGGCGACAGCATGAAGGCGGCAATTCGTTTGGGCGACCCCACCGACCATGGCGGCAAGGTAGTGAGCGCCGCGTCCAGCACCACGCTGTTCGGCAAGCAGGTGGCTTGCGTCGGCGACGCCGTCAGCTGCCCGAAGGAAGGCCACGTCAACTGCACCATCGTCGAAGGCGACGGCAGCTGGCTGGTGGGCGGCAAGCCGGTGGCGCTGGACGGCCACAAGGTCAGCTGCGGCGCCACGCTGATTTCCACGCTGCCCCAGGTCAGGAAGGGATAAAGAAAGAATATGGATCAAAGCATTGAACACTTGATGCAGCCGGTACGCCCGGATGCCCCGGCCGGCGAAGACCTGGCCTACTCCCTGATTTTCGACCAGATCCGCGAGGCGCGGCGCAGCGACGACCCGTCGCTGTCGCAGGGCGACTGGGAACAGGCGCTGAAAACGGCCGAATGGCCGCAGGTGATCCGCCTGTGCGAGGAGGCGCTGCAGAAGCAGAGCAAGGACTTGCAAATCCTGGCCTGGTACGCCGAGGCTCAGGCCCAGGTCAACGGCGTGGCTGGCCTGGTGCGCGGCCTGGCGCTAGTCAACGGCTGGCTGGAGCGCTATTGGGAAAACGGTTTCCCGGAACTGGACCCGCATGATTTGGACGAGCGCGTGGCCAAGCTGGAATGGATGAACCAGCAGTTGGGCAACGCGCTGCGCAATGTGCCGATGACCAAGCCGGAATTCGGCGGCTACAGCTGGCACCAGTGGCAGCAGTCGCGCGAAGTGGAGAACCTGGGGCTGAAGAATAGCGAAGCCCGCGACGCGGCCATCGCCGAAGGCAAGCTCAGCGGCGAGGCCTTCGAGAAATCCGCCGTCCAGTCCGGCCACCTCTGGTTCCAGGCCAAGGCCGAGGAGCTGGTGGCGCTGCTTACCGCCTATGAGGAGCTGGATCGCCTGGTGGACGAGCGCTTCGGCAACGAGGCGCCCAGCCTGGCCGATATCCGCAACGCCATCTACGCCTGCCAGGACCTGGTGCTGCGCTACCGCCAGCAGCTGGGCGGCAACAAGCCTGCGGCCGCCCCGCAGCCGCAACCCGTCGAGGAACGCAAATCCGTGAGTCAAGCCATGCCCAGTCCGGTTTACACCGCCGCCCCGGCCAGCACGTTCAACGGCCAGATCCGCAGCCGCGAGGAAGCGGTGTTCATGCTGGGTGAAGTGGCGCGCTACTTCCGCCACAACGAACCGCACAGCCCGGTGTCCTTGCTGGCCGAACGCGCGGCGCGCTGGGCGGAGATGAGCCTGGAGGAATGGCTGCAGCATGTGGTGAAGGACAGCGGCACGCTGAGCCAGCTGCAGGAGTTGCTGGACGTCAAGACGCCGGAGTAGCGCCGTTCGCCGTCCTTACGTCCGCCCTGCGCGCCAGGACGGCGTCGGATTACCCATCTGGATGCGCCGACATTCGCCTACAACATAAGCTGGACAGGCCAATTCACGGAAGCTTGGCATCCTGTGGCGACCGGCGCAGTCGGCCGCGCATCAGCGGAGTGGCGATATGCATGCAGGCCATCGAGAGCATCATCTCTCCGGTAGGACAAGTTGGTTGCGGGCGGCGGTGCTCGGCGCAAACGATGGTCTGGTTTCCACCGCCAGCCTGATTGTAGGCGTGGCCGCCGCGCATGCCAGCCACAGCAATATTCTGGTGGCTGGCGCCGCAGGCCTGGTGGCCGGGGCGATGTCCATGGCGACCGGGGAATATGTTTCGGTCCACTCGCAGAAAGACAGCGAGCAGGCGGCGCTCGAACAAGAGCGCATGGAATTGCAGGCCAACGTCGCCGCGGAGCACAAGGAGCTGGCGGGCATCTATGTGCGCCGCGGGCTGGAGCCGGAGTTGGCCAAACAGGTGGCGGAACAGTTGATGGCGCATGATGCGCTGGGCGCGCATGCGCGGGATGAGCTCGGCATCACCGCCACCCAAAGCGCGCGGCCGTTGCAGGCGGCGCTGGCTTCGGCCGGCAGCTTCACTGTGGGCGCGATGCTCCCCATTGCGGTGGTGATGCTCTCACCGCACAACCACCTGGTTCCCGTTGTTTCCGCGGCCTCGCTGCTTTTTTTGGCGCTGCTGGGCGCCTTGGCGGCGCGGGCCGGCGGCGCGCCGGTCGCTGCCGGCGCGCTGCGGGTGACCTTCTGGGGCGCGCTGGCGATGGGAATAACCGCGGGGATCGGTGCGGCGCTGGGCGTCGTGGCGTGAGGCCATGCTTACCCTGCCGACCTGTTTATCCTTTGCTATCTAACCGCCCCTAGCGTTTCCAGGCCAGCACCAGCACGCCGCCGGCGATCAAGGCAATGCCGCACCATTCGCGCAAGGCCGGGCGTTCTCCGAGGAAGGCGAAGGCGAATACCGCCACCAGCACCAGGCTGAACTTGTCTACCGGAGCGACCTTCGAGGCCTCGCCGATTTGCAAGGCCCGGAAATAACACGCCCAGGAAATGCCGGTGGCTACGCCGGACAGGCCGAGGAATAGCCAAGTCTTGCCCGGCAGCGCCAGCGGATTGCTCCACTTCCCGGTCAGCGCGACAAACAGCGACAGCACTAGGCCGATGATGCCGGTTCTGATCAGAGTGGCCAGATCCGAATCCACCCCCTTGATGCCGACTTTGGCGAAGATGGCAGTCAAGGCGGCAAATACCGCGGAGAGCAGCGCCCATAAGAACCAACCGGATGTGGCGAACATGGAGACCCCTGGTCTGAATGGATGATTAAGTCGTTCAGACTGTACAGGCTATCGCGGTTTGGCGAAACGGCATGCCATGACGGGCCAGGCGATGGGAGGAGCAGGCCAGGGACGTGGCGGAGTCCGATGCCGGCGGAGATGCCGGCACCGGCTTTCACAGGCTTTGCAAGTAGGCTGTCAGCGCGTGAAGGTCATCGGCTGACAAAGTCTTGATGATGGCCTGCATCGCGACCGCGGAAGGCCGCTGGGGGCTTTCAAACACATGCAGTTGTTTCATCAGGTATGGCGCATGCTGTCCGGCGAGCCGTGGCCCTTGATCAGTGCCTTCGGCGCGCGGGCCGTGGCAGGCTTGGCAAGCCGGTGTGCCGCTGCTTTCCTTGCCTTGCTCGTAGATCAGCTTGCCGGCCGCGATGAGGCTTTCATCGCGCTTGGCGGGGTTCGGCGCGGGTTTCTGCGCGGCGAAATACGCCGCCACGCCTATGATCTGCTCATCGCTCAGCCCGCCGGCCACGCCCCACATATAGTCGTGCGCGGCGTCGTCGCTGCGGCTTTTGGCGCGGAACATCTGCAGTTGCTGCTGCAGGTAGGCGGCTTGCTGTCCGGCCAGTCGAGGAAACAGCGGCGAGATGCTGTTGCCGTCGGCCATATGGCAATTGGCGCACCAGGCCCGCGCCAGCTGTTCCGGCGTTTGCTCCGCCAGCGCCTGAGAGCCCAGGAGAAGCAGGCCCAGCAGTATGGATGTCTTGCCAGGTTTCATGTCTACTCTCCGGTTCAGAACGCTATCCAGGTATACAGATAGGTTACGTTGTTGTTGCGCGCGTTGCGTCCGTTGCCATCGTAATTGCTGCTGGCGCCCTGGTATTTGAGGTAGCCGGTGTACTGCAGACCCAAACGCCAATAGGGCTTGATCATGTAGTTGAGTTCCGCTGCGTAGCCGTTGGTGTTAGGGCTGCCGGTCACCGGATAATACACATTGTCGGCGGAGCCGGTTTCCGAGAAATAGCTCAGCGTCAGACCATAGGTGCGCTGATACCAATAGCTGCCCTTGAGCCGGAAAGAGTTCAGCGAGCTGCTGGGGTTTTGCCTATCTACGCCCAGGTGAGAGGCGTCCCAGTCGGTGTGTTCGTGGATCAGCGAGGCCTGCGTGGTGAAAATGTGCGGGTCGGACAGATATTGATATTGCGCGTCTACGCCGGTATCGCGGAAATGGTCGGAAGGCGAACCCGCGTCGGTGGGATCGATGTTCACCCGTGCATCGAGGCCAAAGGTCCCAAGCTCCAGCGAGTTGACGCGCCAGTCATGGCTATAGGCGAAGCGCCAATAGGGGTTGGTGCCGCTCAACCGGTTGGAGAGGGTCACGCCGTTCTTCAAAAAGGACGAGCCGCCCTTGGCTACCCGATAGCCGCCTAGTTCAAAATACCAAGACTTGTTCAGCAAACCGTAGGCGCTCAGGCCCGCTACCTGCTGCGCCAAGCCGCCTTCAATCAGCGTAGTGGGCGGGGCAATGCTCCAGGCGCTGTTCAGATGGGTCGTCTGGAAGGGGTAGCCGAAGGCCGGCGTGGAATTCCACGCGTCTTGCACCGTGGGGTTGTTATTGAAAGACAGACCGTAGATCAGGTCCAGATTGGCTCGGGCGATATGGTCCGTCAGCCGCCAGTCGTTGTTGTCCGCAACGGTGTGGCCGGAAAATGCCGTGCTGCCCGGATTCTGGTTCAGCGCGTTGTAAGTCCATTGCGAAAACAGGCCGAAATGGTCGCCCAGCTTGCCTGCGACAAACAGGCTGCCGCCCTCAATTACGCCGTCGTTCTGGCGCGGATAGGCGGCATTATTGCCTTGGGTGCTGCCGACATGGGAAACCGAGCCGGTAGCCATGGCGGCCAGGGGAAACAGTTTGGTGGTGCCCAGGGTGTAGCCGGACAGCTTGAACAGCCGGCCATACGGTGTCAGTTCCGGAAAACTGACATGGCAGGCGATACAGGCTTCGCCGGTTTGCCTGGCATAGCTGGGCAGCGCCTGGGAGGCGTCGGGCCACGCCAGCAGAGCGCACATTGCGCTAGTTGTCAGCCAAGCCAGCAATCGATGGATGCGCATGGTTTCTCCCGGATGGTATAGACCCAATTACCTTTGTGGTTATAGGCGGCAATCGGGAATGGAGGAAACCAAATGGTTTTACTGTTTTTGATGCAGGTTAAAAATAACCGTCGCCAGAGCAAGGGCCATCAATCCGCATCAGCCATGCATGGTTGCTGACTGGCCGGCTGATGCGATCACGCCAGCGCCATCCAGCCGTGATAGCCAACATACAGTCCAACCAGCGCGATCAGGCCGCTGGAGAAGTACGGCGCTTTGCGCGCAAACTCGCCAAAGCCGTTCCAGCGGCGGGAAACATGCTTCACGCTGATGGCGGCCAGCACGCCGGACGCCACCATGGTCAGCGCCAGGCCTATGCTGAAACACAGCACCAGGGCCGCGCCCAGCGCCACCTTTTTCAATTGCAGGCAGAGCAGCAGCACGGTGATCGAGGCCGGACAGGGAATCAGGCCGCCGGTCAGGCCAAACATGACGATCTGGCCGGTGCTCACTTCGCGGTTGGCGAAGCGGCGGCGGATGTCGTTGGCGTGGGCCAGTTCGTGCGGGTCCTGATAGCCCGGCGCCGACACATCCAGGCCGGCGTAATCTTTCACCGCATGGCCGTGGCCGTGCTCGATGTATTCCACATCGTAGTCATGGCTGTGGCCATTATGACCCAGCCGCAAGCGCGCGACGAATGCGTGTGGCTCGGGAATATCCTGCTCGGATTCGACAAAGCCATCGCGCTGGACAAAGCGGAAACGCTGGCGGGCGCCGTCCGCTCGCTCCGTTTCAAGATGGACTTGATCCGCAGGCCAGATGTGGCCATGGCGGCCATCGCGATACAGGCGGAAACGCGGCGGGACGCCGTCTTCAAATATCTCCAGCCGCACGGCGCCATGGCCGGTATCGATGAATTTGGCCTCGTCATGATGATGGTGATGATCGTCATGCCCATGGCTGTGCGCGGCCTGCTGATTGCGCCAGGTGCGCCAAATCATCCATGCGGCCACGCCCAGAATCAGCGCGCCGGAGACCAGCTGGAGATACGGCTCGGTGGTTTCGGCGTTCCAGTTGCGGCCAAAGTGCAAACCAGCCATGGCGATGGCCCACACCACCGCCGTGTGGGACAGCGTCGCCGACAGGCCCAGCAGCACGGCTTGTCCAACTGTGCCGCGGATGGCGACGATGAAGGCGGCCATCATGGTTTTGGAATGGCCTGGCTCCAGGCCATGCAAGGCGCCCAGCGCAATGGCGCTGGGGATGAACAGCCAGGCATTGCCATGCAGCAGCAGGGTAGAGAATTCGGTCATTGTGGTTATCCGTGGGTATTTGCGCCGTTGAGTATACTGCCCCCCAGTATAAATATGCTACCCTCCAGTATATTTTTTGAGTTTGGAACAGAGCACATGGCGCATACCGTACGCGACAAAGCCAAATTGCTGGCGCGAGTCAGACGGATACAAGGGCAGGCATCGGCGCTGGAAAAACAGCTGGATGAGGGCGGAGAGGATTGTGTGGCGATCCTGCAGCAGATCGCCGCCATCCGCGGCGCGGTCAATGGTTTGATGGCCGCGGTGATCGAAGGCCATCTGACCGAACATCTGGTGAACGAGCCGGAGCTGACCCACCGTCAGGAAGACCTGGCGGTGGTGCTGCAGGTGATCAAGTCTTACCTGAAGTAGCCCCGATTCGCTCGGTTGTCGTCAGAAAGACAAGCTGGACAGCCAGGCCGCGCCGGCGCCGGCGGCGACCACGAGCCAGGGCGGGAGCTTCCACCGCATCAGTGCCAAGAGCGCCAGCAAGGCCAGGCCGAAGTCGGACAGCAGGAAAATCGCGCTGCTCCATACCGGGTGGCACCATGCGGCGAATAGCAGGCCCACCACGGCGGCATTGACCCCGGCCAACGCGGCGCGGGCGCGCCGCTGGTGTCGCCACGACTCCCAAAATGGCAAGACGCCGACCACCAGCAGAAACGATGGCGCGAAGATGGCGAGCAGGCAAATCGCCGCGCCCGGCCAGCCGGAGATGGCTGCGCCGAGAAAAGCGGCAAAGGTGAACAGCGGCCCCGGCACGGCCTGAGCCAAGCCATAGCCGGCCAGGAAGGTTTCGTTGTTCACCCAGCCCGGCGGCACAACTGCCGCCTGCAACAGCGGCAGCACGACGTGCCCGCCGCCGAAAACCAGCGCGCCGGCGCGGTAGAAGGCGTTGATCAGCGATAGCGGCAGGCTGGGCCAGAGTCCGGCGGCCAGCGGCAAACCGATCAGCAGCGCAAAAAACAGACCCAGCAGCAGCGCGCCGTAGCGGCGACGCACGGCAATCGGCAGCGGCGCGCGCACGCCATCGTCGGCAGGCTTGAGCCAGGCCGATCCGAGCACTGCCGCCGCCGCCAAAATAGCGATTTGCCCAGCCGCGGCTGGCCAGGACAGCGCCAGAATGGCCGAAACGGCGGCGATGCCAAAGCGCGGAACATCGGTGCATAGCGAACGCGCCATGCCCCATACCGCCTGGGCCACTACCGCCACCGCCACAATCTTTAACCCATGCAGCGCGCCGGCGGGAGCGGCCTGACCCCAGGCCGCCATGCCCCTTGCCAGCAAGGCCAGCGCCAAGGCCGATGGCAGGGTGAAACCCAACCAGGCTGCGGCGGCCCCGCGCGCGCCGGCGCGAGACAGTCCCAGCGCGATGCCGAGCTGGCTGCTCGATGGCCCGGGCAGAAACTGGCACAGCGCCACCAAGTCGGCGAAGCTGCGTTCGCTCAGCCAGGCCCGGCGCATCACGAACTCAGACCGGAAGTAGCCCACATGGGCGATGGGGCCGCCAAACGAAGTCAGGCCCAGCCGCAGGAAAATCAAAAAAATCGTCCACGCGCTATCGGTCGTGGTTTCTAGCTTGGTCGACACAGTCGCATACTCTTTGTTGAAGTCAGCAGGCAAAGGACGGCTTGCACATGGCGCTATGTTCTTACCATGGTTTGCCTGTCTGCGCGACTGCTCGGCAAGCGTTGACGGCCCCTATGCAAGCTTCAGCAGCGACATCCCGGTGACGATCAGGGCGATGCCTAGCCAGCCCCGACGGCTGAGGTGTTGTTTGAACAATGCCCAGCCGGCGATGGTGGTCAGAAAAATGCCGGTGCCGCCCCAGATTGCATAGGCAATGGATAGATCGATGCCTTTGACCGCCTGCGACAAGGCGGTAAAGGAAAGCAGAATCGACGCGATGCCCAGCGCGCCCATGCCGCGGCGGCGGAAACCATCCGAGTACTTGATGAAAATATTCGCCGCCACTTCCAGCAGGATGGCGAGCAGCATGAAAACATAGTGGATGAATTGCGCGTTTTGCATGGCTTACTCCTGCGCCGGCTTGGCGCTGAGGTTCACCAGCACGACGCCGGCGATCAGGATGCTCATGCCGAGCAGCTTGAGCAGGCCGACTTCTTCGCTGAAGTAGCGGTAGCCGATGAAGGTGATGGCGATCAACCCTATCGTCTCCCAGGTCGCATAGGCAGAGGCGATCGGCAGCGATTCCATGGCGGTGGCCAGGAAGAAGAACGAAAGGCCGATCATGGCGTACATGAATAGCAGGGCAGACCAGCCGCCGGAGTCGGCCACCCGTTTCATGACCGTGACGCCGATGACTTCGACCGTGATGGCGGCAAGCAGGAATAACCAGGGACGTAAATGCATGAGAGCTTCGGCTTGAAAAAGCACAGTCTGCCTCAGCATTCTTGATGGTAAAAGATCATATCCATCTGATTTATTGATAATATGCGCGTATGCGATGGACACTAGATCAATTGCAGCAGTTTGCGATGACGGCTGAACTCGGTTCATTCAGCGCCGCCGCGCGCCATCTGGGCAAGGCCCAATCGGCGGTCAGCACCGCCATCGGTTTGCTGGAGGCCGACTTGGGCGTGGAGCTGTTCGACCGCTCGCGGCGGCAGGCTCAACTGACGGATGCCGGGCAATTGCTGCTGATGGAGGCGCAGGAGCTGTTGCGCCAGGCGCGGGCGCTGGATCTGCGCGCGCGTTCTCTGAGCGAGGGCGGCGAGGCCAAGCTGTCCCTGGCCCTGGACGAGGCGCTGCCCTATACCGCGGTCAGCACGCTGATCCGGGAAATTTCCAGGACGTTCCCCGATCTGGAGCTGACCTTGCTCAACGGCACGGCCACCGAAGTTGCCGATTATGTCGCCTTGCAGCGCGCGCAGGTGGCGTTTCACTTTGACCGCGGGCCGGTGGACGCCGGTTTCGAGCAGCGATGCGTCGGCGGCGTCGCGCAGGGCGTGTTTGTGGCCAGCGGTCATCCGCTAACCGCGAAACAGCCGGTCAGCCGCAAGGATCTGCTGCGGCATCGCCAGCTGCTGATGCATGCCGATGATGTGAACGAAACCGCATACAGTCCCAAGGTATGGCGCTCCGACAGCTTTTACAGCATCGCCGAGATGGCGGCGCATGACTTGGGTTGGGCCATCCTGCCGGTCAATGTGGCGAAGGATGAAAGCTATCGGCAGCAATTGCAGCAACTGTCCTGCCCGGCCTTGGCTTTGCCGCGGCTGTCCGTGCGCATGCTGTGGCTGCAGGGCATGCCCTTGAGCAAAACTGCTCAATGGGTGGAAACGCGGTTTGGCCAATTGCTGTTGCAAAGCCCCGGCTGATTCTTGCCGCACGTGCGCTCTGCCGCCGCCGTCTGGCGGCTTTTCGTATCTAATGTTTTGATGGCATCTGATGTTTTGCGTGTCTTGAGGCCGCGTCGCCACGCCGTGGCGGTTTGCGCTCGGTATATCCCTTTGCTATATGCAATAGCATGATGATTCAAGCATGAAGCCATGGCGAGCGGTTGGCTTCTCTCTGCGGCGCAAGTACCAGCATGATTCAGATGGCCGAGAGGGGCGCATCTCCTGTGCTCTTTCCCTCGCGCATGCTGGAGGCGCCAAGAGCCGTTCTGCGCCTTGCAGTTCCGATCGCTTCAACGGCAGCAGTCGTATCCCAGTCTCGATCAAGAACCAACGCAAGCACGCGCCGAATGTGCTGCGGGATGGCTCGCAACAGCGTATTGCCTGAGCGCAGGCATGAAACGGAGAGCAGGATGAGCGACATGAGCGAAACGCCCCCGGAAGCGACCACGGGCTATCGGTTTGCCAGCCCTTGGGACAAGCTGGATTTGCCGCGAGACAAGCTGCGGCGACAATATAAACATGACTGCGCGGATGTGGAACGCAATGCCAAAGGCTATGTGATTCGGGTAAAGGGCCTGCATCGCGCGCTGCAGCCGTATCAATACGGCCTGCCCGCCGACCAGCAGCGCGCGCGCGAACTGATTGCGCAGGACGGCTACAGCTGGGCGGAGTTGTTCGAACTGGAGCTGTTGGCGGTGAGCCTGGCCACCGAGGAGCAATTCGGCATCTTGACCGCGCATTGGCGCGAGGCGGCGCCGGTTGGCGTGGGCCGCAACGATCTGTTCCGCGTCGTGCTGGCAGGGCAGCAGCGCTACTTCAAAGTGCTGCGGCGGGAGAGGGCGCTGGACCGGCTGCGCCTGCATCTTGGCTTGTTCGCGCTGCTGCTGGCGACGGTATTGTTCAGTTATTTTCTCTGGACGCCGTCGGCTTCCGGCAGCTCCCTGGCATTGGCCGGCATGTTCGGCATTCTGGGCTCCTTCACCAGCATCTTGATGCGTATTCAGGATGCAGGACAGAACCTGAACGGCCAGACCAGCGCCGGCATCGCGACGCTGACCGATGGTTCCTGGAGTCTGTACTTGGCCTTGTTGAGCGGCGTGCTGTTCGGCATTCTCGGTTTTTATGCCTTCGCGGCGGATATCGGCGGCCATTTTCTGTCATGGGACCTGATCCCCAATATCGAGCCCAAGGCCGGCACGGTTTGCCCTGGCACAGGCCATGGTGGTTGTCTGCCCTATCTGGCCGGCGCGGCCGACTATGGCAAGATGGCGGTGTGGGGATTTTTCTTCGGGTTCGCCGAGAAATTCATCCCCAATGTGCTGACCAAGCTGGCCAATGCCAGGAGCGCTGGGCGGCCTGACGCCCCATAGCCGTAAGCAAGGGCCATGCGCGGTCCGCCAGGATAGCGGCTGCCCTTGCGGCTGCCCTGGCTCCGCGCCATGTGAAAGACACTCGACAGCTGCTTTACGTCCGCCGTTGTTTTGCCGCCAGTCTGGTTTCCTTGAGTCCAAGCGATGGCTGTGCCATGCTTTGTGCAGTGCAGCAATTGCGAGATGACGATGCTCGGACGGGGCGGCAAGCTGACTCTCAGCTTGGCTTTGCAGGGCGGGGGCGCCCATGGGGCCTTTACCTGGGGCGTGCTGGATGCCCTGTTGGAGGCGGGAGTCTATCGATTCGATGGCTTGAGCGGCGCCAGCGCCGGCGCGATGAACGCGGTGGCCGTGGCGCATGGCTTGAGCGGCGGCGGTCCCGACGAGGCGAGAGAGGCGCTGTCCGCCTTCTGGTCCCAGGTCGGCGAGAGTCTTCCGGAAGAAATGACGCGGCCGCTGCCTTTGGGGCCCGACTCCAAGGCCCCGCCTGGCTTGCGGATGGCCTGGCGCCTGGCTCAATGGTTTTCGCCGTATCAGCTCAACCCGCTCGATTACAATCCGCTGCGCGCCATCATCGAATCCTTGTTTGATTTTGAGCGCATCCGTCGCGCCTCCCCGGTACAGCTGTTCGTGGCGGCCACCCATGCCAACAGCGGCCATCTGAAACTGTTCCGCAATGCCGATATTTGCGTGGACGCCTTGCTGGCTTCCGCCTGTTTGCCAGCGCTGCAGCAGGCGGTGGTGATAGACGGCGAAGCGTACTGGGATGGCGGGTTCTCCGCCAATCCGGCGGTGTTCCCCCTGTTCAAGTTTTGCCGCAGCGACGACATCCTGCTGGTGTTGCTCGCGCCTATGCGTCATGGCGACACGCCGCGCACTGCCGATGAGATTCAGCGCCGCGCGGCGACGCTGGGCTTCAACAGCGCCTTCCTGCGCGAGATGCGCTTGTTCGCCCTGCTGCAGGAAATGGCCGACTCGCCCAGGCTATGGCGCGGCTGGCTGGAACGCCGGCTCAAGGCCGCGCGGTTTCATTTGATCGAGGCGCAGGATCTGCTGTCCGGCATGGATGCCTCCAGCCGGGCGTTGACCTATGGCCCGTTTCTGGCCGGGCTGCGAGATGAAGGGCGGCAGGCTGCGCTGGCGTGGATGGATCAGCATGGCGGCAAGGTCGGGCGTCGTGCCAGCGTAGACATCAAGCAGTTGTTTCTGCCGTTCTAAGCGTGTTGGCTTGCCGACAACCAACCATGCATGCGACGGCGGACGCTGCGCGCAAGGGATCATGGCGATGTACCCGCGCCATCAGCCAGACTTAATCTGGGTAGACAATTGACCGCACGATGATCGAACCGTACTATCGATAGCATGAACAGGAATGAAATGCTGATCGCCCGCCTGCAACCGTGTTGTCCAGCACGGCCGGGGACCGTGCGCGTCTAGCATTCGCATTCCACCATCCTTGGCCGCCGCGTGTTTCACCCGGCGGCCTTTTTCATGTCTGGAGAAACCATGCAGCTGCATCTGTACGATACCTGGCACCGCGCCGTCCGCTTGTTCACGCCCTTGCATGCGGAGCGCGTCGGCCTGTATTGCTGCGGCCCTACGGTTTACGACTACGCCCACATCGGCAATCTGCGCACCTATCTGTTCGAGGACACGCTGCGCCGCGCGCTGGAGTTCAATGGCTATGCTGTGCGTCATGTGGTCAATATCACGGATGTCGGGCATCTGGTATCGGACGGGGATGAGGGAGAGGACAAGATGGAGGCGGGCAGCCGGCGCGCTGGCGGCGCCTCGGCCTGGGGCATCGCCGCGCGCTTCACTGAGGCTTTCCAGCAGGACTTGGCAGCGCTGAATGTCTTGCCGCCCACGCTATGGAGCCGGGCGACCGATCACATCGCCGAGCAGATAGCCTATATCGCCGCGCTGGAGGCCAAGGGCTATGCCTATCGCACCGACGATGGCATCTACTTTGATACCTCGCGCCTGGATGATTACGGCCACTTGGCGCGGCTGGATCGCTCAGGCCTGCAGGCGGGCTCGCGCGTGGGGCTGGGCGCCAAGCGCAGCCCCACCGACTTTGCGTTGTGGAAATTCAGTCCGGCAGGCCAGCAGCGGCAGATGGAGTGGGCCAGCCCCTGGGGCGTTGGCTTTCCGGGCTGGCATATCGAATGCTCGGCGATGTCGGCCAAGCATCTTGGGCCGTGGTTCGACATCCATTGCGGCGGCGAGGACCACATTCCGGTCCATCACAGCAATGAGATCGCCCAGAGCCAGGGCTGTCATGGCACCCGCGCCGCCAATTTCTGGATGCATGGTTATTTCCTGCAACTGGATGACGCCAAGATGTCCAAGTCCAGCGGCGATTTTTTACGGCTGCAGACGCTGATCGACCGCGGCTACGATCCGCTGGCCTATCGCTACCTGAACTTGACCGCGCATTACCGCAAGCAAATGAATTTCAGCTGGGAAGCCATGGACGCCGCCAGCCTGGCGCTGGACAAGCTGCGTCGGCAGTATGCGGCCTGGCCGGAAGGCGGCGAGGTCGATGGCACCTTTGTCGAGGCGTTTACCGCTGAAATCAATCAGGATCTGAATACGCCGCGCGCGCTGGCGCTGGTGTGGGGGCTGGTCAAGAGCAAGTGCCGAGAGGGCGACAAGAAAGCCACGCTGCGTCATTGCGACCGCGCATTGGGCTTGGATCTGGATGGCTGGCCAGCGATGGCGGCGGAGATTCCCGCGCCTGTGCTGGCGCTGGCGAAATCGCGCGAGGCGGCGCGGGCGGCGCGCAATTGGCAGGAGGCGGACGCGCTGCGCGCCGCCATCCTGGATCAAGGCTATGCGGTGGAGGATGGCCCGGATGGGGCGCGAGTCAAACCGCTCGTTTGAGTAGCCTGCTTATCTGGTTCAGTGCGAACCGCCGGAAGCGGAGATCTGCGCAGCCTGCCCGCTCTCTATCACCTGGCGCACGGTCATGCCGCTGGCCAGCGTGAAGAACTTGTGCCAGTTGGTGGCCTTGTCCGAGGTGAAGTGGGAGAGGGCGCTGCGCTCCTCCCCGTCGAGCAGGACGAGCGAAGAGACTTTCCAGAATTGGCTCTTGTTCATTTCGCCGATGTCCATCGCCAATAGCGAGCTGCGCATGCGCAGATAGCCGGTGCAGATTACCAGCAATGCGATCACGGTGATGATGGTGACGTTTTTCCAGAAGCGGTTTCTCATTATGGTGCGTTTCCTTGCGGGTAATCGTTTACTTGAGCGACGGGCCGGACGGCAGGGCGTCATTGACCTTGTCGCCGGCGCGGCGGATCACGGCGATGCCGATCGGCTTCTTGTCCAGCGCGCGGCCCAGCGCCTGGTTTTCCAGAACGCGGCGACCGCGCTTGGGCTCGTCAGCGGCCTGCGAAGCGTCTTTCTTGCTGAAGATGCCGGCTGCTGCCAGGTGGGAGAGCAAGGCCAGGGCCAGCATCGCCGCCAGTTTGTATGTCGAAATCATTTTTGAGTCTCCAGCAATGGGGGCCGGATCTCAGGGAGACGGGCCGGCATGTCATGACATACGATATCGCAGCCTTGGCCAAGTTCTCGTAAATTAATAGATATTTACAGCTTTGATTGTTTTCTGCGCAAGTTGATCTGGCCTGTTTTCTTGTTTGCAATAAAAAGCCGGAGCAAGCTCCGGCGGGTTGTCAAATGGCGGCGGGTTTACTTCAGTTGCCAGTCGCCTGCTGTTTACTCGCTGCGCGAGGGCGGCGTCAGCACCGTATCTTGCGCTTCCGGCAACAGGTCCGGGTAGTCGCGGCTGTAGTGCAGGCCGCGGCTTTCTTTGCGCTGCATGGCGGAGCGGACGATCAGCTCGGCGGTTTCCACCAGGTTGCGCAACTCGATCAAATCATTGCTGACGTGGAAGTTGCTGTAGTACTCGTCAATCTCGTCTTTCAGCAGATCGATGCGGTGCAGCGCGCGTTCCAGCCGCTTATTGGTGCGGACGATGCCGACATAGTCCCACATCGCGCGGCGCAGCTCGTCCCAGTTGTGGCTGATCACCACCTCCTCGTCCGGGTCGGTGACGCGGCTGTCGTCCCAGGCTGGAATGGCCGGCAGCTTGATGGCGTCGGCCGCCAGGATGTCCGTCGCCGCCGCCTTACCGATCACCAGGCATTCCAGCAGCGAGTTGCTGGCCAGCCGGTTGGCGCCATGCAGACCGGTATGCGCCACTTCGCCCACAGCGTACAAGCCGGTCACGTCGGTGCGGCCGGCCAGGTCGGTGACCAGGCCGCCGCAGGTGAAGTGCACGGCGGGTACCACCGGAATCGGCTGTTGGGTGATGTCTATGCCCAGTTCCAGACAATGGGCGTAGATATTGGGGAAGTGTTCCTTGATGAACTGGGCCGGTTTGTAAGAGATATCCAGATACACGCAGTCCAGACCGTGTTTCTTCATCTCGAAGTCGATGGCTCGGGCGACGACGTCGCGCGGCGCCAGTTCGCCGCGCGGATCGTGCTGCGGCATGAAGCGGGTGCCGTCCGGCAGCTTCAGAATGCCGCCTTCGCCGCGCACCGCCTCGGAAATCAGGAAGGATTTGGCATGCGGGTGGTACAGGCAGGTCGGGTGGAACTGCATGAACTCCATATTGCCGACGCGGCAACCGGCGCGCCACCCCATGGCGATGCCGTCGCCGGTGGCAGTGTCCGGATTGGTGGTATAGAGATAGACCTTGCCGGCGCCGCCTGAGGCCAGGATGGTGTGTTGGGCGGCAATGGTCACCACTTCGTCGCTCTGTTTGTCCAGCGCGTACACACCATAGGCACGCTTGCCCGGCAGGCCCAGCTTCTGAGAAGTGATCAGATCGATGGCTATATAGTGTTCCAGCTCGGTGATGTTCGGGTGGGCCTTGATCTTCTGCCCCAAGGTGCTGGTCACGGCGGCGCCGGTGGCGTCGGCGGCATGGATGATGCGGCGGTGGCTGTGGCCGCCTTCGCGCGTCAGGTGGTAGCCGGTTTGGTGCTCGTCGTCGCGGGTGAAGGGCACGCCGAGTTTGATCAGCCAATCTATCGCTTCCTTGGAGTGCTCGACGATGAAGCGCGTGGTGTCTTCGTCGCACAGCCCGGCGCCGGCGATCAAGGTATCGCGGATGTGGTCTTCTACCGAGTCCTCGGTATCCAGTACCGCGGCAATACCACCCTGCGCATAGGTAGAGCTGCCTTCCAATAGATCGCGCTTGGTGATCAGGCCCACCTTGCGTTTTTCCGCCAGATGGAGCGCCAGCGTCATCCCGGCCAGACCGCTGCCGATAATCAGAACATCAAATTTGAGCATATATAGAGTGTCCACGGCAGGCACATCGCGTGCCAAACGCATGCCAGCGTAGCAGAATCGGCAGCGGGCGCGTAGCCATCCGCGCGTCCCGGGAAGGGTAGATTACGGTTTGTTTGCAGCGAATCAAGATACCCCTTCTTCATATCTATTTAATTTTCAGTGGCTTGCTCCTCTCTTTGGGTTTTGTTGCGAATTTCCTTCAATTTTTCTCGCAAAAGGTGTTGACGAGGGTGAGGCCCGGGCGTATAGTTCGCCTCCTCAGCTGACGCAGCGAACGAAACAGC
>NZ_PPTF01000056.1:4237-12384 GCF_002902845.1 Chromobacterium sinusclupearum | reverse complement strand
AGCAGCTGCTCGGCGGCGATGCTGCCGTTGCCGAGGGACAGCGTCAGCTGGCGGCGGTCCTGGGTGAAGGCGGAGGCGAAGCTGGCAAGGAGGGTGCTAAGGTCCATGGCTTTACAGTGAATCCATCAGGAACAAGTCAAAAACCGGCCCCCCTGCAGCCATGCCCCATCTGACGGGGCCGGATGGCTGCGGGAAGCTTCATGGCGAATCCGTAATCAGTTGCTCACAACCAGGCGCACGGCATGCAGCGAGCGCTCGGTGTCGTAACGCATCGTGATCTTGCTGGGCGGCACGCCGGCATCAACCAGGTACTGGCGCACGCTGACGGCGCGGGTCTGGGCGGCGGCCTTGGCGTTGCCGATGTCGCGGCGGTAGCAGTGGCCACGCACCAGAATGGACTTGGCATTCTTCAGGTCTTTGGCCACCAGCAGATCCAGCTGGGCTTCACCCACCGGGCTCAGCTTGGCGCTCATTTTGTCAAACGGGATCAGGGTAGCGTCGGCGGCGTAGTTGACCGCAGCCTGCTTGGCGATCTGCACTTTGGGATCATTGGCGGCAGCAGCAGCCTGGGCAGCTTGGCTAGGGGTCGGTTCCGCTTTTTTGGGCGTTGCGCAGGCGGCGCACAACGCGGAAACAAACAAGGCGGTCAACAAACGTTTCATAGCAAATATTCCCACAGGTCTGAGTAGAGGCATAAAACCCGCCCGGGCCCGGGCGGGTTGTCATTCCATTACTGGAATTAGGCGATGGTCTTGTTCGCGGTGAGGTCCCAACCGGCGCTGACGTTACCAGCGCCCTTACCGTCAGCACGCTTCTGCTGGGTGTAGGTCCACTTGATCTTGCCGTAGCTGAAGCTCACCTTTTCCGACGGGAAGCCGGTGTCGGTAGCGGTGCCTTGCGGCTCAACCTTGGAAATCAGGACTTGTTCCATCTTGATTTCCATGTACTTTTCCTTGTCGCCACCGGCGCGGCACAGCTCGATGGTGATCTCCTTGATGTGCTTACCAGTGCAGCACGCTTCGTAGATCTTCGGGCTGGCCTTGTCCAGGAAGTGGGTGATTTCGTACACGCTGTGGTTCACGCGTTCGGCAGTGGCGCCGCCGGCGGTGCTGGCGGAAACCTGAGCCGGCTGTTCCAGCTTGTGAGCGAAGGACTGGATTTCGATCCAGTCTACGTGCTTGTCGTCGCCGCTTTCACCAGGAATACCATCGATCTTCAGGAATGCATCAAAAGCCATTAGTACTTCTCCTTTACAAGGTTCAAAAAACGGGGGAACCCACTCCCCCTAGCGAGCAATGCGTTAGCCTGCCGGTTGCGGCAACTCGGCGACCAGACGCAAGGAAATGGTCAACTCGTCCAGTTGGAAGTGCGGACGCAGGAAGGCGGCGGCGCGGTAGACGCCCGGCTTGCCCGGCACTTCCACCACGTCCACGCGCGCTTCGCGCAGCGGGTACTTGGCCTTGGCTTCCTGGCTGGCGGAGTCGTCCAGCAGCACGTACTGCGACAGCCAGGTGTTCAGGTAGTCCTGCACGTTCTGGCGCGAGGCGAAGCTGCCGATCTTGTCGCGCATGATGGACTTCATGTAATGCGCGATGCGGGAAACCGCGAAGATGTACGGCAGCTGCGTGGACAGACGCGCGTTGGCGTTGGCCGAATCGGTGTTGTAGGTCTTGGCCTTCTGCGTCGATTGGCCGCCGAAGAACGCCGCGTAGTCGGTGTTCTTGCAGTGCACCAACGAGATGAAGCCCAAGTCGGACAGCAGCTTCTCGGTACGATCGGTGATGGCCACTTCGGTCGGGCACTTCAGCGCCACTTCGCCGTCGTCGGTCTTGAAGGTGTGCGCCGGCAGGCCTTCCACCAGGCCGCCGCCTTCCACTCCGCGGATGGCCGCCAGCCAGCCGTACTGGGCGAAGGCGTCGGTCAGACGAGCCGCGTAGGCATAGGCCGCGTTGGTCCACAAGTATTTGTCGTGGTTGCTGCCATCGACGTTTTCTTCAAAATCGAATTCCTCCACCGGCACGTTGTCGCGGCCGTACGGCAAGCGGCCCAGGACGTGCGGCAGCACCATGCCGACATACCGGGAGTCTTCCGATTCGCGGAAAGATTTCCACTTGGCATACTCAACGGTGTCAAAAATCTTGGCCAGGTCGCGCGGCTTGCCGATATCGGCGAAGGTTTCCAGGCCAAACAGGCCCGGATCGGCCGACGTGATCAGCGGCGCGTGGGCGGAGGCCGCCACATGCGACAGCTCTTCCAGCAGGTAGAAGTCTTCCGGATGGCGGGTGAATTCGTAGTCGCCCACCAGCGCGCCGTACGGAGCGCCGCCAAAGGTGCCGTATTCTTCCTCGTAGATTTTCTTGAACAGCGCGCTCTGGTCGAACTCGGCCGCCGCCTTGAAGTCCTTGACCAGGTCCTTCTTGGACGCGTTGAGCACCTTGATCTTCATCATAGTGCCGGTTTCGGACTGCATGATCAGGTAGTTCAGGCCGCGCCAGGAGGCTTCCAGCTTCTGGAAATCCGGGTGGTGCATCACGTTGTTGAGCTGGTCGGAGATCAGCTTGTCGATCTCGGCGATGCGGGCGTCGATGCTGGCGGACAGGTCGCGCGACACGGTCACGCTGCCTTGCAGCACCTGGTCTACCAGTTCGCCGATCAGATCGCGGGTGTGGCTCTTTTCGCTCTCGTTGGTGGCGATGCGGCTTTGCTCGATGATGCTGTCGAGCAGGCTGGTCGCCTCCGCGGCGGCGGGCGCCGCCTGTTGTTGCAGTTCCGCGCTCACTGTTCGCCTCCTTCCTTCTTGCCGGCTTGCTGGCCGATCTGGCGCAGCTTCTCGGTGTCGCGCACCACTTCATCCAGCAGCTCTTCCAGCTTGTCGTTGCCGGACAGCTTGTTGCGCAGGTCGGCCAGGCGGCTGCGCGCTTCCAAGAGCTGGTTCAGCGGGTCGATCTGGCGCACCACGTTTTGCGGCTCGAAATCGGACAGCGATTCGAAATTCAGCTCGACGCCCAGCTGGCTGCCGTCGTCCTTCAGCGCGTTGTCGACTTTCATCGCCAGACGCGGGGCCATGCCCTTCAGCACTTCGTCGAAGTTGTCGCGGTCGATCTGAACGAACTTGCGTTCCTTCATCTTCGGCAGCGGGTCCTTGCTGTGGCCGGAATAGTCGCCCAGCACGCCCAGTACGAAGGGCAGTTCCTTGGTTTCGATCGCGTCGCCGATCTCGACGTCATAGGTGATCTGCACGCGCGGCGGGCGGACCCTCGACAGTTTTTTCTGAGTGCTCTCTTTACCCATGGCTCATCTCTAGAATGTTCAAAAAAGGTTCAAAAAAACTACGCGATGTTGCGCGACAGACTGGCCAGCACGCCGCGCAATTGCGCCAGCGTGAGGCCGGGATCGTTCAGCTGGCGGCCCAACACATAGGCCGCCTCCGCGTAAGACTGGTGGCTGCGCCACGGCGCCTTGGCGTCGTTCACATCCACCACGTGCTTGGGATCGAGCTCCGCTCCCCAGCACTGCGCCGCGATGGGCTCGTTCAGGCCGGCTGGCAGCAACGCCAGCACATGGCCTTCCGGACGGCGCAGGATCAGACACTGCTCCAGCTCGCCGTTGCCGTCGGTCGCGGCGTGATACAGCGCCAGCCAGGTCACGGCGGCCAGCACGTTTTCCCCTTCCACCGCCGGCAGAGGCAGGAAGTAGGCTTGCACCGGCAGGCTGTCGCGGAATTTCTTCAGCAGCCGGTGGTGGAACACAAAAGCCAGCAGCACCGTTTCCATATCGCAGCGGCCGGCCTCGCTGAGACTGCGCGCCAGCGCAGACGCCGGCGTGACCGCCAGGTGCTTTTCCAGCAACTGCTGCGACAGCTCGATGTCGGCCATCGACGAAGCGCCGAAGCGCAGCTGCTCCTCCAGGAACTGCTTGCAGGCCAGCATTTCCACCGAGTTGTCGATGGCGTTGGCCAGCTGTTCCTTCAGCCCGGTGAAGAACAACTCGTTGGCCAGCAGCAGGATGGCGGTCGGCGGCAAGGCCGCATCGATGGCCACCAGGGACGCCGCCACCAGCGGATACAGACGGCCGCCCTCGTCGCGGCTAGGCTGGATCACGCCCAGCGACAACCATTGCTGGTCACGCGACTTCAAGACGAACGATGTGGGCGGCATCGCCAGATAGCGCCGCGCGGCTTCCTCGCCCGCTTCCATGCGTTGCAGGCTCTGCGCCAGCAGCTGGTCCAGTTGCATCGCCGCCGGGTGGGTGGCGTTGACCCGGACGAAATCGGCGCGCCGCGGCAGCTTGCCGAAGATGCAGAATTGCGGCGGCACCTCCTGGGCGCGCTTGAAATTGAACGCCATGCCGTTCTTCTCCCTTACAACGTCACGCGTTCAGGCAACGTCAGTTTGTAAAGCCGATTCAGCTGCAGCGGATTCACGCCGCCCAGCATGCGGAAATTGAAGCGCACGGTCTGGCCTTCGGCGCCGCTGCCCTTGGGCAGGGTCCAGGTCAGTTGCGCCGTGCCTTCCGCGCCATCCTGGTTGACCTTGGCGCCGGACAACAGACGCATCAGGCCCATGCGGCCCTGCTGGTTGCCCACCACGGTGCTGGCGCCGGCGTAGTTCACCACCTGGATGCGGGCGCCGCCCTCGCCGGCGCTGCCCGGCCAGTTGAACGGCTGCCACGGCTGCGGGCCGTTGCGGTAGCGCAGTTCCTGGCCATCTATGCTCAGCACGATTTCGGACAGGCCCGGCGTCGGCAGCGGCTGCAGTTCGAAGCGGCTGTTCTCGCCGTCCTGCAACTGGCTGTTGGCCAGGGCCATCAGGCGGCTGACGCCGTTGAGGAATTCCGGACTGAAGCGCACGCCCTGGCTGCCCCAGGCGCGCGGCACCAGGGTATCGCCCTGCTTCTGCACCAGGCCGGTCAGGTATTTGTTGATGAACTTGTCCAGCGTGCCGTCATTGGCTTTGACGAAGCGGTTGATCTCCGCCACCGAGGCGCTGGTGCTGGCGTCGCTGAACGGATACTTGCTGGCCAGCTGTTTCCACTGCGGCAACACCTCGTTGGCCCAGGCCTGGTTGATGTCCTGCGCCACCGGCCCCAGCAGCGCGCCGTAAGATTGCGTCAGCGGACGCACCAGCATGGGCCGCACCATCTCGATGGTGTCCGGAGTGGCGCCGGTCAACAGGGTGTTGTCGACGTAAGACTGGGTGTCGCCCAGCTCGGAACCGGAGCCGTTCAGCGTGGCCTGCAGCGCGGTGCGGGCTTGCGGGCCGGGCTGGTCGGTCGTGGCGATGGCCGCCATCTTCACCTTCAGCTTGGCCAGCTGATCTAGGTAACCGTTGATCGGAGCGTTGTCGCCCTTCACCAGCGCAGCCACGCCGGCAAAGTGCGCGCCCACCACGCCGTACTGCTTTTCGTTCTTGGCTTCGCCCGGGGTGTCACCACTCTTGAAGAACTCCGTGGTCTTTTCCAGCACGGAGCGCTTGGCGGTTTCCAACGAGCGGTTCAGCTCGGACGGGTTGTCCCAGGAGGCTTCCTGCGCGGCGCGGGCCAGAATCAGCTTGATCGGCGAATTCTGCTTGTCGGCCAGGCGCGTCATCGCCGAAGCCGATTGCGCCGGATTGGTGATGTCGCGCACCACCACGCCCTGCAGGAACTTGTGCCAGGCCGCGATGTACTGGGCGCGATACAGCGCTTCCAGCGCGGCGCGGTTTTTCTCCACGTTGCCGTCCTTGCCCAGGTCGTCCTGCGTGCTGGACGCCAGCACCCAGTCGTCGCTGCGTATCGTGCCCTTGCTGGCCTCGTCGATGGCGCTGCGGATGTAGGTGTTCCACGCCTCGCGGGTGTAAGCGCCCTCCACCATCTGGCTGCTGGCCATGATGTCCATGTCGCGGTTGTCCAGGATGCGGGCCACGGTCAGCGGCGCGAAGCGGGTATTGGCGCGCGCCTTGATCTCGTTGAACACGCGCTCCTGAGCGGACAGCTGCTTGAACGAGCCCCGCAGCACATCGCGGGCGTCGGCCACGACTTTGGGATCGTTGTCGATCAGCGGCAGGTCCGGCTCTTTGATCTGGCTGACATAGAACGCCAGCACTTTCTCGGCCAGGCCCATCACTTCGCTGACCGGATATTCGCCGCGCTGGCTCTCCAGCCACGGGCGCCAGTAGCGCGGCAGCTGATCGGCCAGATGCGCTTCTTCCATGCGCTTCTGCTCATGCAGCATCAAATACGTTTTCAGCGCGTTGTACGCCACGTCCAGCTGCGGCTTCTTTTGCTGCTCGGCGCTGCCCGCGGCGGCCGGCACGGAGGCGTCGAGCTTGCCGGCGGTGGCGCGCTGCGGCAGGTCCAGCCAACTCAGCTTGATATTGGGCAGGCCGTGGCCCTTGGACTTGGGTTTGACCGGTTTCAGCGCCGGCTCCGGCTTGGGCTCCGGTTTCGGTTCCGGCTTGGGCGCGGCCACGGCTTGCACGGCGCCCGGCTTCAGTGCGGCCAGCGTGGTTTCCAGATTCTTCTGCACCGGCTGCAACATCAGGTCTTTCACGCCGGCGAAATACGCCTTGCGCAGATTGCGCTCCAGCTCGGCGCCTTGGTACAGGCCCAGGCCGATCTGCCACGGCTCGCCGTTGCGGCGGTAGGCTTGCAGCTCCTCGATGCGATGCTGCAGGACCAGCAGGCCGTTCAGACGGTCATACAATTGGCCGGAGGCGGCCAGTTTCTGCGCTTGCGCGCGCTCGGCGCTGACCTGGGCGATCATCTGCTGGTTGCCGATATAGGACCAGGTCCACAAGCCGGCCACCGCGGCCAGCGACAGCACGCCGGCCACCATGCCGGCCAAGCGCCAGCGGCTGCCGCTGGGCCGGGTTTGCTGGAAGATCAGGTGCTGGTCCGGGAACAGCACGTCACGGAACAGGCCGCGCAGGAAGTAGCTGTACGAAGCCGGGGCCTGATGTTTGTCCAGGCTGGAGGACGACAGATCGAACTGCCCTTGCACGCGGCCGGCGGTCACGATGCGCGGCACGCCTTCCTGCAAGGCGCTGGTGAAGTAGAAGCCACGCAGCAGCGGACGGGAATGGTACGGGTCTTCCTCGAACAGCACGCGGACAAACTTGACTACCGCCTCTTGCAGGCCGTGGAATTCAATCGGGAAGGCGAAGTGAGCGGACCTCACCTCGTCGCCGCGCACCGCCACCAGCTTCTCCTCGCCCATCTGCACCAAGCCGCGGTACAGCTGCTCGAACTGCTTGGACACCACGGCCGCGGCGTCGAAGCCGGTGCCCTGGTCGGCGGACAGCGTGGCGCCCCAGACGCGGGCGCGCTCTTCCTCGCCCGCCTCGCTGAAGAACTGGGCAAAGCCGCCCAGCAGGTCCAGCTTGGTGAACACCAGATAAATCGGCACCATCAGGCCGAAGGTATTGCACACCTCATGGATGCGCTCGCGCACCTGGCGCGCATACAACACAAAGCCCTCGCTATTGTGCTGCGCCAGCTCCGGCAGGCTGATCGCCACCATGATGCCGTTGACCGGCGCCTTGGCGCGGTATTTCTTCAGCAGCTTCAGGAAGGCCAGCCACTCGCCGCGGTCCTCGCTCTCCGTGGCGTAACGGCCGGCGGTATCCAGCAGCACGCCCTCGGTGGAGAAGAACCAGTCGCAGTTGCGGGTGCCGCCTATGCCCTGGATGCCGCTTTTGTCGCTGAACGGGAAGCTCAGGCCGGACTGCAGGATGGCCGAACTTTTGCCGGCCGCCGGATGGCCGATGATCATGTACCACGGCAGCTCATACAGCGCCGCGCTGCCGCGGGCGCTGCCGATATTGGATTTTTTCAGCGTATCGATCGCGCCCAGCAAACGCTGGCGCAGCAGCGTCACTTCGGCGCGCTTGTCGGCGCTGGCATTGATCACCGCGTCGTCCGCCTGGCGGCGCAGCATGCCTTCCAGCATGCCGCCGGCGCGCTTGGTCAGCGCCTGGCCGATCAGCAAGGCCAGCACCCACACGACCATCACCACGATGATCCAGCCCAGCCTGGTTTCCAGCGACTGCAGCCCCAGCCAGGGGCCGACCCACCAGATCAGCGCGATCAGGATCAAGAATCCGATGGCGGAAGCCACCTTGGCATTGCGTAGCCAACCCTTGTTAGACACCAACTCACCTTCCCCTAGA
>NZ_PPTF01000056.1:0-4211 GCF_002902845.1 Chromobacterium sinusclupearum | reverse complement strand
CGATGTGGCCGTAGTCGCGGAAACTGAAATTTCCGCCCCAGCCCAGCCCTTGCGCTTGGGCTTCCTCGCCCAGCGCGGTATAGGCCTGCATCGCCCACGGATCCCGCTCCGAGATCACGACCTTGCCGTTGCGGACCGGCGCCAAATCCGCCGCCAATCCGTATTGATGCTTGCTCTCGCCGGCCCGGGCCTGCGTCACCTTGACGCTGCCGCCGGCCAAATGGTTTTGCCGCTCCGGACTGCGGTAGCCCTCCAGCAACACCATCGGGAAACCGCGCGCCTTCATTCTTTCCATCACCCGCAGCACATCCTGCACAAACGCCTGGTCCATCTTGTTCCAGTCGCGGTCCGCCTTATCCAGCGCCAACTGCGGCTTTTCCGCCACCGCATCGACAAAAGCCTCCGGCGCCAGTGGTGGCGGCGGAACCAGCTTTTCTTCGGTCAGCGCCTGGCGAATCTGATTGCCATGGGCATATTTTTGCGGCTGATAGCCGATTTCCTGGTGATATCCCGCAAAGTGCAGCGTAATTGCAACAACCATGCTGACCAATCCCAAGGACAGCAGCGGCACCAGCCAGATCATCGCCCGCGTTTTCAGCCAGGCAGGCGTCGAGAATCCCCCCCTTAAACGCTGAAAAAAAGGGGGGGAAACCGGGGGGATTTCCACCGGATCGCAAGTCATATTCAGGGGAGTCGCAATCGACGACTGCTCTACGCGGAGTCTGGCTCCGCCAAGGAAATACCGCCAACCCAGCCACAGCAAAAGCAGTACGATGCCAACCACCACCAGTGGCGCCAAAAACATCATTGGAAATTTTTTACTAACGATTGATGAATATGCGAATAACGCGATATGCTTGATTTGATTCGCGAAGAAGTCAAGTCCCGTAATCGGCAAGTGGCGGTAAAATACGGGAAATCGCCAATCCATTCTCCACGTTTATTCACCTCCAACATGTATTTTTCTGGCGCAGACTGTATGGATTTCACCACTCTCTGGCACAAGATCATTCTACTCCCGCTCGTTGCGGCGCTATCGCTGCTCAACGGCTGCGCGGGGCCGAAGAATATCACAATCTCAAGCGAGGCAAGCGCTACGCTCAACCGCGACAGGCAGGGGAAACCCTTGTCTGTCGTGGTTCAGGTGTATCAGCTCAAAAACGACCAAGCCTTCAAATTACTGACACCTGACCTTTTGGCCAGTGGCAAGCCAATTCAAGATGTGCTTGGTTCGGATGTTATATCCAATAAGGAACTGGTCTTTTTGCCAGGTGACAAAAAAGAATTAGATATATCCGTTTTGGAGGACGCCAATTATGTTGGCGTAATTGGGTATTTCCGCCAGCCCAATCCCCATTTCTGGCGCCTGCTTTATGACGCCGGACGAGTGCGCAGCAAGGATCTCAAATTCAAGGTTGGCGATTGCTATTTACAGGCTATCAAACCGGAATCCATTGCTTTGCCGGATCAGCCCAAAACCGCAAAAATAGAATGCCAGCCAGCTGGCTATTAATCACATCGGCATTATCAGAAAACGCACGCTAAGGCCTCCCCAGCAATGCTTCATGCACAAAGAATATTATGGGGCGAAGGCATGTTTCTTCGCCCGCAGCATTTCCAGCAGCAAGCCCTGTTTCAGGAACAGACGCAATCCAGCCTGCTGCAGCTCACTCACCGCCACGCCTGGGGCATTCATCGCCTGACGCTGGACGAGGCCGCGCTGAAAGGCGGCATGATCCGCGTGGACGAGTTGGCCATGTTGTTCCGCGACGGCACGCTATACCAGGCGCCCAGCCATGGTCCGCTGCCGCTGAGCCGCGATCTGGCGACGCTGCCGCAGCTGGGCATCCGCACCACGCTGTACGCCTGCCTGGCTCAATTGCAGCCCTATGGCGGCAACACCCGCGGCAGCGAAGCCGGCGCGCGCCCCACCCGCTTCCACAGCGACCACTGCGAAACGGCCGACCTGTACACCCAGGCGCTGCCCGCCGACCTGTCCACGCTGCAGCTGGACGTGAAGCTGATGCTGGAAGAGGAAAACCGCGATGGCTACGACGCCATCGCGCTGTGCCAGCTGGAGAAGGACGCCACTGGGCAATGGACGGTGGCCAAGGATTACCTGCCGCCGCTGCTGGCGATTGAAGGCTCCGGCGACATGATGCAAATGCTGCGCCGGCTGCTGGACATTCTGCTGGTGAAGAGCCAGGCGTTGGCCGGCGCCCACCGCGAGCGCGCCAAAAGCGTGATGGAGTTCGGCTCCGCCGACATCAGCTCGTTCTGGTTGCTGCACACGGTGAACCGCAACTTCGCGCGCCTGCGCCATCTGTCGCAATGCCAGCCGCTGCACCCGGAAGAACTCTATATGGCGCTGGCGGAGTTCTGCGGCGAGCTGCAGACCTTCACCACGCTGTACACGCTGTCCGACATCCCGGCCTATCGCCACGACAAGCTGCACGAGGTGTTCCCGCCGCTGGACCTGCAAATCCGCGAGCTGCTGGAAACCGTGGTGTCCGCGCGCTACAAGGTGATCCCGCTGCATTCGCCGCGCCCGTCCTTCCACATCGGCCGCCTGGAAAGCGACCGCCTGCTGGATAACGTGGACTTCTACCTGTCGGTGCAGAGCGAACTGCCGGCCGCGCAGATCATCGACAGCGTGCCCTTGAAGCTGAAGATAGGCGCGCCGGACGACGTGGAGCGCATCCTGAACTCCGCGATGCGCGGCGTCAGCCTGTCGCATACTGCCCAAACCCCGTCCGCCATCCCTGTGCGGGTGGGCAACCACTATTTCGCCCTGGAGCCGCACAGCGAGATCTACAGCCGCATGCTGCAATCGCGCAGCATCTGCATCTATGTGCCGCAAACCCTGGCCAATATTTCCATAGAACTGATCGCGGTCTTCCGCTGAACACGCCATGAACACTACCCTGACCCAAACGGCGGAACGCGTCATCGACGTGGCCGCCCCCGCCGCTCCCAACCTGCGCGAAATGCTGGAGGACGGCATCTACCTGCTGTTCCTGCTGAAGGAAGGCAATGCGCCCAGCAGCGCCGTGGAATTCAACCGCCGCGTCGACCACTTCCTGGGCCAGTTCGAGCGCAACGCCCGCAACTTCGGCAAGGACAACAACGCCATCAACCACGCCAAGTACGCCTTCTGCGCGCTGATGGACGAAATCATCCTGTCCTCGGAGTTTGCGCTGCGCGACGAATGGGAACGCATGCCGCTGCAGCTGCGCCTGTTTGGCGAACACCTGGCCGGCGAAGGCTTCTTCAACCGCCTGGAGCAACTGCGCGACAACCCAGCCGCCAATGTGGAAGCGCTGGAAGTGTTCTACACCTGCCTGCTGCTGGGCTTCCAGGGCAAGTACCTGCTGGAAGGCCAGGAGAAGCTGGGCTATCTGGTGCACAAGCTGGGCCAGGAAATCCAGCAGGTGCGCGGCGGCAAAGCCGACTTCGCCCCGCACTGGCAGCTGCCGCAACGCTTCCAGGCCTATGTGCGCCACGAGCTGCCGCTGTGGCTGTACTTCGCCCTGCTGGCCGTAGCCGGCGCCGGCATCTTCGTCGCCTTCCGCTGGATGCTCGGCCGCCAGGCGGCCGCCGTGTTCGGGCTATGAGCGGCAATCGCCACGCGCTGATCCTGCCCTCGGTGCTGGACCGCCTGCTGGACGATGAGCCGGACCAAAGCCACATCGAGCCGATCAGCCTGTTTGAGCTGTCGCACTTCAAGCAGTCGCTGGCGCGCGACCTTGAGGCGCTGCTGAATACCCGGCTGATGCCGCTGGATCCGCTGGACCCGTTCCCGCAAGCGCGGGACAGCCTACTCAGCTACGGCATCCCGGACCTGTCCGGCATCAGCCTGCTCAATCCGGACGACCGCGAACTGCTGCGCGAACAGCTGCGCCGCTCGATCGAACTGCACGAGCCGCGGCTGTCGCGCGTGCGCGTCAGCCTGGATGCCCCGCGCGAGATGGAGCGTCACCTGCGCTTCCGCGTGGACGCGGTGCTCAAGGTGCATCCGCACAAGCCGCCGGTGACCTTCGACGCCACGCTGCAGCTTTCCTCCAACGTTTACAAAGTACAGGGCTGAACCGCCCGCAATACATCATGGACCTTTCCAACCTGCTCGCCAGCTTCGCCTCCGCCTTCACCCAGGACCGCCGCCAGCTGACGCTGTCCCTCGGCAACGGCAGCATCGCCGCCGAGCAGCTGCT
>NZ_PPTF01000055.1 GCF_002902845.1 Chromobacterium sinusclupearum | reverse complement strand
GCAGTGCTGCCCGCTTCGTCGTCGCTGCGGAACCGTTTCGTTTCCGCTGTTTCGTTCGCTGCGTCAGCTGAGGAGGCGAACTATACCTGCGCCCTCACCCTCGGTCAACAGGTTTTTTGAGAAAAATGCAGGTTTTTTACGAGATGTCGCGCAAACGCCTGATAAGCAACAATATATGAATATGAAATTATTTATTTCCCGTCAGGACCGTCCTTAGGAAGGGCCGGCAGACCGTGTGTGCTTATGGCTTGAAATGCAAAAAGCTCCCTCGGAAGGGAGCTTTTTGCACAGATAGCCGGTTTTGCAACTTATCTATATAGAGAGATCAGCTGCGGTAGTCGGCATTGATGCGGACATACTCATAGGAGAAGTCGCAGGTCCACACCTTGGCGCAGGCCGCGCCGCGTCCCAACTCGACACGCACGGTGATCTCGCTCTGGTTCATCACCGCCTGGCCCTGTTCCTCGCGGTAGTCCGGATGGCGGCCGCCGTCGCAGGCCACCAGCACATCATCTAGATAGAGAGACAGTCGATCGACGTCGAGATCCGCCACGCCGGCATAGCCGATGGCCGCCAGCAGACGACCCAGATTCGGGTCCGATGCGAAGAAGGCCGTCTTCACCAACGGCGAGCGGGCGATGGCGTAGGCCACATCCTTGCACTCGGCCACCGAGCGGCCGCCGTTGACTTCGACGGTGATGAACTTGGTGGCGCCCTCGCCATCGCGCACGATGGCCTGCGCCAGTTCGATGGCCACGTCCAGCAGCGCCTGTTTCAACTGCAGGTAGGCCGGCTGTTCGACGGAGTCGATCAGCGCGGCTTCGCTCTTGCCGGTGGAAATCAGAATGAAGCTGTCGTTGGTAGAGGTGTCGCCATCGACGGTAATGCTATTAAAGGACTGGTCCGCCACTTCCTTGACCAGTTGATTCAACAGCGGGCGGGTGACGGCGGCATCGGTGGCCACGAAACCCAGCATGGTGGCCATATTCGGATGGATCATGCCCGATCCCTTGGCGATGCCGGTGATGGAGATTTTCTTGCCGTCGATTTCCAGCGTGCGGCTGGCCGCCTTGGCAATGGTATCGGTGGTCATGATGGCCTGGGCGGCCTCGGCCCAGTCGGCCTGGCGCAGCGTCGGCAACGCCTGGATGATCTTGTCGGCCGGCAGCGGCTCCAGGATGACGCCGGTGGAGAACGGCAACACCTGCTCCACTTGCAGCTGGTTTTGCTCCGCTACCGCCTGGCAGACAGCCAGCGCGCGGTTGTGGCCATCCACGCCGGTGCCGGCGTTGGCATTGCCGGTGTTCACTACCAGCGCGCGAATCTGCACTCCTGCGGCCAGATGCTGCTGGCACAGCCGCACCGGCGCCGCGCAGAATCGGTTGCGGGTGAACACGCCGGCCACGGTGTTGCCCTTGTCCAGACGGACCACCAGCACATCCTTGCGTCCCGGAGTCTTGATGCCGGCTTCGGCCACCAGCAGCTCGACGCCGGCAATCGCCGGCAACTGGCCGGCTTGCGGCGGATTCAGATTCACTGCCATGGAATTCTCCGAATTTACAAATATGCGACCAATTGTATAAGAATGTGGTCACGCATGGCGTAACAAAACGTCCAGCGCCGCTTGGGCTTTAGTCCTGCGCCGCGCGCAGGCAATCCAGCAGCGCGTCGCCATAGCGGGCCAGTTTCAGTTCGCCCAATCCATAGATGCGTTGCAAACCGGCCAAGCTATCAGGGCGCTTCTCCACCAGATCCCGCAAGGTGCGGTCGGAGAAGACGGCATAGGCCGGCACATTGTGTTCGTCGGCCACTTGGCGGCGCCAACGGCGCAGCGCCTGCCATAGCCGCTCCTCGCGTTCGGTACGCAGCCAGCGGTCGGCCGCGCCGCTGCCGCGCGACTTCTTCTCATCGGCCAGCGGCCGCAGATAGATGGTTTGCTCGCCC
The DNA here is from genome assembly GCF_002902845.1 of Chromobacterium sinusclupearum. Lineage (GTDB taxonomy): Bacteria > Pseudomonadota > Gammaproteobacteria > Burkholderiales > Chromobacteriaceae > Chromobacterium > Chromobacterium sinusclupearum. Next base: position 9,177 of record NZ_PPTF01000055.1, on the reverse strand, counting down.
TTCAGCAGCGGTCGGCAGGCATCGGTCAGCACCAGAGACTGGCCGCGGGCGATGTCAACCTGCACCAGCTGGCGCGCCACCAATTGGCGAACAATGGAGCGCCACCAGCGCTGGTTCATGTCCTTGCCTATGCCATAGGTGCTGAGCTGATCGTGGCGGTGATGGCTGATGCTGGCATTCTGCCGACCCAGCAGCACGTCGATGACGTGCCCGGTGGGGAAGCGCTGACCCACTCTATAGATGCAGGACAGCAACTTGCGCACCGATTCGGTGGCGTCGTAAGTGATAGGCGGATGCAGACAGTTGTCGCAATGGCCGCAGGGGCGGCTTTGTTCGCCGAAGTGGGCCAGGATGTGCTGGCGGCGGCAGCCGGCGGTCTCGCAGAAGGCGAGCATCGCATCGAGCTTGGATAGCTCCACCTGTTTTTGCAGCTCGGCCATCTCGCCGCCTTCTATCATCTGCCGCAGCTGCACCACGTCGTTCAGGCCGTAGCACAGCCAGCTGGCCGACGGCAGGCCATCGCGGCCGGCGCGGCCGGATTCCTGGTAGAAGTTTTCCGGGCTTTTCGGCATGTCGATATGCGCGACGAAGCGCACGTCCGGCTTGTCGATGCCCATGCCGAAGGCGACGGTGGCCACCATCACGATGCCGTCCTCGCGCAGGAACAGCCGCTGGTTGGCCTCGCGCTCGGCATGGCTCATGCCGGCATGGTAGGCCAGCGCCTCGATGCCGTTTTCGCGCAGCCACTGCGCGGTATCTTCCACCCGCTTGCGCGACAGGCAATAGACGATGCCGGTGGCGCCCTGATGCTCATGGCGGATGAAGTCCAGCAACTGCTTTTTGGCGTTGTGCTTTTCCACCACCTGATAGAACAGATTGGGCCGGTCGAAGCTGGATAAAAACACCCGCGCCTCGGCCAGCTTCAAGTAATGGATGATGTCGAGCCGGGTCTGCTCGTCGGCGGTGGCGGTCAGCGCGATGCGCGGCACCTGGGGGAAGCGTTCGGCCAGCAGGCCCAGTTGCTGGTACTCCGGCCGGAAATCATGGCCCCAGTGGCTGACGCAGTGCGCCTCGTCGATGGCGAACAGCGCGATCTTCAGCTGGGACAGGAACTCCAGAAAACGCGGCGTCAGTAGCCGCTCCGGCGCCACATACAACAGGTCCAGCGTGCCGGCGCGCGCCTGGCGGGCGATGTCGCGCGCCTCGTCCGGCCCGGTGGCGGAATTCAGGCAGGCCGCCGCCACGCCCAATTCCTGCAACGTGGCCACTTGGTCCTGCATCAGCGCGATCAGCGGCGACACCACGATGGCCACGCCGTCGCGCAGCAGCGCCGGGATTTGATAGCAAAGGCTCTTGCCGCCGCCGGTGGGCATCAATACCAGGGCATGGCCGCCCTGCGCCACCTGATCGACGATCTCCAGCTGCTGGCCCCGGAATTCCGGATAGCCGAAAATATGATTAAGGATGGAGACTGCGTCGTGCATGCCGGAAGAAACGCCTTGCGGGAAAAGCGGTATTGTACGGCAAGCATCCGCCGCGGGGGACGATAGGCAAAAAAAGTGGCCGCCCGGGGAGGCGGCCATAAGTTGGATGGAGACAATGTGAAACGAAGAGGAAAAATGCTCTCGCACTGTGAAAGACTCCCCCTGCTCGAGTTAAGTTCCAAAATTTTTGAAAATTTCTGCCGCATCGCAGCGGCGGTTCCCCGCCGCCCCTCCGCCATGCGACACTTGCGGGAAATTCCGGAGACCCTGATATGCGTACCCAAATCGCCTCCCTGCTTGCCCTGATGCTGCTGGCCGGCTGCGCCGCCACGCCGCAGCAGTCCACCACGGCGTCCCAGACGGCGGCCAAGCCGGCCGCGCCCGCCACGCAGCCGGCCAGCGCCGACTGGCAGAACCTGGGCGTTTCGCCCAATGGCAACATCCTCAATGAGCTGGACCTGCTGTCGATCAAGCGCCAAGGCGCGCTGGCGACCTTCCGCGACCGCAAGACCATCTTTAATCTGAAAAAAGAAAACTTCCTGACCACGCCTCGGCACAAGGTATCGCTGAACACCTGGCAGATCGATTGCTCGCAACATACCTTCCGCTTGCTGGACATGACCTTGTTCGATGAAAACGGCCGGCAGATCGCCAGCTTCACCTATAATGACGCACAGATAAAATCCATGCCGGTTGTGCAGAATTCCGCCAGTTATCAACAAATGCTGCTGGTCTGCAAAGGGCAGCCCGGCTTCTGAGCCTGTCGCCGCACCGCTATCAACAGGAGTCAGTCATGACCATCCGACGCGTGGTATTCAATCAGAAAGGCGGCGTGGGCAAGTCCACCATCGCCGTCAACCTGGCCGCGGTGGCGGCCAGCCAGGGGCGCCGCGTGCTGCTGATCGACCTCGATCCGCAAGGCAACGCCAGCCAGTACTTGCTGGGAGAAGCCGCGGCGGTCGGCTCCCCCAGCGTGGCCGACCTGTTCCAGCAGATGCTCAATATCTCGCTGTTCGGCAAGGAGCCGCATGAATTCGTCCGCGGCACCGCCATCAGCAGCCTGTCGCTGCTGGCCTCGCACCCGGAGCTGGCCGAGCTGATGGGCAAGCTGGAATCGCGCTACAAGATGTTCAAGCTGAAGGAAGCGCTGGACCTGTTGGCACCGCATTACGACGAAATCTGGATCGACACCCCGCCGGCGCTGAACTTCTACACCCGCTCCGCGCTGATCGCGGCGGATCGCTGCCTGATCCCGTTCGACTGCGACGCCTTCTCCCGCCACGCCCTGTACAATCTGAAAGCCAGCGCCGACGAGATCCGCGCCGATCACAACCCGGCGCTGTTCATCGAAGGCATCGTGGTCAACCAGTTCCAGCCGCGCGCCAGCCTGCCGGTCAAACTAGTGGACGAATTGAAAGCCGAAGGCCTGCCGGTGCTGGCCTCGCCGCTGTCGGCCTCGGTCAAAATCCGCGAATCGCACCAGGCCGCGCGCCCCATGATCTTCCTGGACCCGCGCCACAAACTGTCGCGCGAATTCGAGGCGCTGTATCAAGAACTAAGCGAACGCTGACGGGGCTAATATGCCGCGGTTGAACCGCCTCTCCACGCTGCTGCTGGGCATCGCGCTAAGCGCGGCGCTGCTGCTGACTGAATACTGGCTGCTGCTGGAGCACGACCGCAACGAGCGTCAACAGCAACAGCAGCACTGGGGCTCGCTGGCCACCGGCCTGGTGGTGCTGCAGCTGGGCGATGCGCTGGAACACTCGCGCATCATGGCGCAACAACTGATAAACGGCGACCCAGCGCATGCCTTTCAGCAACTTGCCCGCCGCGTCGCGCGCGACGATAGCGCGTTTGCCGGCATCGGCACCGTGGTCTTGGTGGAGCAGAACCAGCGCGAGGCCTTTGAGAACCGCATCGCCACCGGCATACGCTATCTGCAAAACCAACACCTGGTGCCCAGTCCGGCGCAAATGCAGTATTACCCGGTGGCCAGTTATCTGCCGGACGATGCCAACGCCTTGCCGCAAGGCCTGGACCTGAGCCACCAGGGCGACACCAAGTGGCTGCTCGATTTGGCGCGCCGCAGCGATCTGCCCATGCTGCTTCCCAGCCAGGGAGCCGGTTCCGGCAGCCATCGGCTGGATATCGTCACGCGGCTGGGCGACGACCACACGCTGCTGCTGCTGAATCTGCGCCAGGAGCGGCTGACTCAGCCCATGGGCGACGCCTTGGTCGCCGACAACCCCTTGCACCATGTGCGGCTGCTGGTCTGGAGCAAGAATCAGCCGGACATTCCCCTGCTGGACTCGCAACCAGGCAAGGCCATTCCTTCCGATGCGCCGAGCTTCTCGCGGCGCAGCACGGTGGGCGGCAACGAGCTGTTGCTGGGCGCTTACGCGCTTGAGCCGATTCACCCGATGCTGCCGCCCTCCGCCTGGACCATGCTGGGCTCCTCCGCCGGCATCCTGGCGCTGCTGCTGTTGCTGCAGCAGCGCCAACTGCGGCAGAACCAGCGCTTGCATGGCCAGTTGCAGCTACAGCAGCAACAGCTGGAGCAGAACACGCGCAGCCTGAACGAGCAAATCAATGACCGCGTCCAGTCGGAACAGGCGCTGGCGCAGAGCGAGGCGCGCCAGCGCGCCATTCTGCAAGCCAGCTCGGACGCCATCATTCTGATCGACCGCGGCGGGCACATCCTGCAGGCCAACCCTGCTGCGGCCGGCTTGGTGGAACAGAGCGCGACCTCGCTGGAGCACCTGCCGGTAGGCGTGCTGTTTCCGGAGCTGTACAGCCACCATCCCAATCAAGCCTTCGAACAAACCGCCCTGGAGCACGAGGGCCGGCCATTCGAAGCCAGCCTGCTGCGCAGCGATGGCCAGTTGCTGCCTGTTGAGCTATCGCTAAGCCGCGTGGTGATGCCGGACGACTGGTTCTATGTCACCGTCTGCCGCGACATTACGGTGCGCAAACAGCAGGAAGAAGCGCTGATCCGCCTGAAAAACAGCCTGGCCGAACAGGTAGAAGTGCAGAGCCGGCAACTATCGGCGCTGCTGGATGCCAGCCCGCTGGCGATGGCCTATATCGTCGATCGCCACCTGCGCCAGGTCAACAACGCCTTTCTGGAGCTGTTCCAGCAGCAGGGCCGCAACGTGATCGGCCAGCCGACCCTGCCCTATTTTGAAAATCCGGATCAATGGGAGCGTACTGGCAAGGCGCTGTACAGCCTGCTCAACGACGGCAAGGTGGTGCAGATCGAAGTGCGGCTGCGCACCGGCAAGGGCAAGCTGTTCTGGTGCCGGCTGCACGGCAAGGCGGTTAATCCATCGGTGCCCAAGCTCGGCACCATCTGGGTATACCAGGACATTTCGGCACAGCGCTCGGTGGAAGACACGCTGCGGCGGGCCAAGGTGCTGGCCGAGGAAACCAGCCGCGCCAAGACCGAATTCCTCGCCAATATGTCGCATGAGCTGCGCACGCCGCTGCACGCCATCCTCGGCTTCACCGAAATGGGACAGCTGCGCGCGCGCAGCCTGGACGACGGCAAGCTGGAACAGTACTTCGGCCGCATCAATGCCAGCGGCAACCGCCTGCTGACGCTGCTGAACGACTTGTTGGACATGGCCAAGATGGAAGTCGGCCGCATGGACTATTCGATCAGCCGCAACAACCTCAGCCAGTGCTTGCGCGACGCCTGCGATGAAATCACCCCGCTGGCCAGCCGCAGCCAGATCCGTCTGCAGCTGGAGTGCGTTCCCGAGTTGCTGGTCGCCGACATCGACCCCTTCCGTATCGGCCAAGTGATACGCAACCTGCTGTCCAACGCCGTCAAATTCAGTCCGGTTGGAGCCGATATTCATGTGCGCGCCAAATTGATCGAGCAGGAAGGCCGGGAATGGGCCATTGTCAGTGTAGAAGATGCCGGTCCGGGCATTCCGGAAAAGGAACTGGAAACCATATTCGACAAGTTCATCCAGAGCAGCACCACCAAAACCGGCGCCGGCGGCACCGGTCTGGGGCTGGCGATAAGCCGTGAGATCATCCATGCCCATCACGGACAGATCCGCGCGCAGAATCGGCCGGATGGCGGCGCCGTATTTACATTCTGCATCCCGCGGCAGTTTCAGCGGAACCTAGAGGAGGGACTCCCTGATGCCTCATAAACTCTTGCTCGTTGACGACGAGCCGTTCAACCTTGAGTTGATGTCCGAGCTGCTGCAGGATGCTGGCTACGAAACCCAGTTGGCGGAAAACGGCGAGGTGGCCTGGGACATCCTGCAACGCGACGGCGAACAATTCTCCACCATCCTGCTGGACAAGATGATGCCGGGCATGAGCGGTTTCGACGTGCTCAAAAAGATCAAGGCCGAGCCCAGGCTGGAGTTTCTGCCCGTCATCATGCAAACGGCGATGGGCGCCGCCTCCAGCGTGCAGGAAGGCCTGGCGGCCGGCGCGTTCTACTATCTGACCAAGCCGTTCTCGCGCGACATGCTGCTGGCCATCGTCGGCGCGGCGGTGGGCCACTGGGACCGCTACGCGCATTTCCGCGAGCTGGCCAATCTGCATGTCGATGCGCTGCGCCATCTGCAAAGCGCCCGCTTCCGCTGCCGCACCCACCGCGAAGCGCAGGCGATCACCGCCTTGCTGGCCAAAACCAGCCGCCAGCCGGAACGCGTGGCCACCGGCCTGTTCGAGCTGCTGGTCAACGCCATCGAGCACGGCAACCTGGGCATCAGCTACGAAGAGAAAAGCCAGCTGATTGCCGCCGGCACCTGGGAAAATGAACTGGAAAACCGGCTGCAGGCCCCGGAATACAGCGACCGCCAAGTCGCTTTGGAATTCGACCACCAAGGCCATCAGCTGCAGTTCACCATTGAGGACATGGGGGATGGCTTCGACTGGGCGTACTATCAAAACGCCGAACCGGCCTCGCTGATGACCTGCCACGGCCGCGGCATTCTGATCGCCCGCAAGCTGTCGTTCGACAGCCTGCGCTACGAAGGCAACGGCAACCGCGTGATCGCCGTGGTCAATCAGACGTGAGCGGCTGGGCCGCGCAATCGCCGCGCGCCCGCCAATAGCGAGCCTGCTGCAAGCGAAGGCATTGCCAGTCCACCGCATCCGCCAATTCGAGGGTCAAGGCGCCGTCCAGATCGGTACGCAGCAGCGCGATGCCCTGCTGCCGCAGACGATGCAGCACAGTCGGATGCGGATGGCGATAACGATTCATATAGCCGGCGCTGACCACGGCCAACTGCGGTCGGACCGCCTTCAGCCAAACCTCGCTGCTTGAGGTTCTGCTGCCATGGTGGCCTGCAATCAGCACCGTGCTGCGCAAGCGCTCTCCATAATGCGCGACCAGCGCCTCCTCCACCAGCGCCGGCGCATCGCCGCTGACCAGCAGCGCATGCTTCGCGCCAGCCACCCGCAACACGCAGCTATGCGCGTTGTCCTCCGTCGGCTGCATATCCGGCAATGGCGCCAGCACCTCGAAGCGCACGCCATCCCAGGTCCATGCATCGCCCTGCCGGCAAGGCCCGGCCGGCCAGGCGCGCAGCGTTTGCGGCTGCCCCGCCAGCAAACGCCGCACCGGCATCTCCCGCAACACGCCTTCCGCCGCGCCGTCATGATCCGCATCGTGATGCGATAACAGCAAGGCATCCAGCGATGCCACCCCCAAGCCGCGCAACTGCGGCAGCACCACCCGCCCGGCATCGCCGGCGCCGGTATCGAACAACAGCGCATGCTGCGCGGTCTGCACCAGCATGGACAGCCCCTGTCCGACATCCAGCACCGTCACCCGGAAGGCCCCCTCCTCCGGCCCTGCCGGACGATAAACCAGCGCGGGCAGCAACAAGAAGCCGGCCAAACCCCTGCCCGGCACGCCACGCGGCGCAATCAGCCAGACGCTGCCGATCCCGGCCAAAACCAGCAAGGGCCATGGCGGGCCGGCAACATGCCAGGCCGGCCCTCGCGCCAGCCAATCCACGCCCCAGTAAAACCCATGAACCAAGAATCCAGCCAAGGGCAGCAAACCATCCCAGGGCAACAACACCGCCAAGAGCGCGACGGGCGTCAACAGCAAGGACACATAGGGAATCGCCAGCGCATTGGCCAAGGGCGAGACCAGGGGAAACCCGCCAAACCAAGCCGCCAACGGCACCAGGCTGGCGACTGCCGCCGACCACTGGCCGCCTAGCGCGGCGCGCCAGGCCGCAGCCGGTCGTCTGCGCGCCCACGATCCGAACATCAGGGCGGCGACCAGGCCAAACGACAACCACAATCCCGGCGCCAATACGGCGAACGGGTCGATCAGCAACACCAGCGCCAAGGCCAGCCACCAGGCCTGAAACGGCGATAGCTGGCGGCGCAGCAACAGGCAGCCGCCGCCGACCAGCAGCATGAACAAAGTGCGCTGCGTTGGCACCGAGAACCCCGCCAGCAGCGCGTAGCCCGCCGCCACCAGCCAGGCGACCGCCGCCGTGGCCACCCGCGGCGATCTGAACATGGGCCAGCGCCGCAGCAGCCAAGAAGCCACCCAGGCGGCCAAACCGGCCAACATGGTGATATGCAGACCGGAAATGGAAACGATATGGGTCAGCCCGGTGGCGGAGAACAAGCGCCAGTCCTCCCGCGCCACCCGCTGCTGGGCGCCGACGGTCAGCGCGGCCACCAACGCCGACTCACGCCCGACGCCCAGCACGCTCTCGATCCGCCCCACCTGCGCGGCGCGCCAGCCATCGACCCATGCCATCGCATCCGCGCGGTCCGCCAGGCGAAACCGTTCCTTGCCGGCCGAACCGCTGGCCAGCAACCCTTCCGACCACAGCCATTGTTCCGCATCGAAGCCAAACGGGTTGGCGCTACCGCGCCGCGGCTTGAAGCGGGCGGACAGCCTCCAGCGGCTGCCAGGCGGCCAAACCTGATTTCGGTAATCGAATATCTGCACCTTGGGCGGCAACGAGGCGCCGGACGTCAACACGCGCTCCACCTCCAGCGTTAACCGCACGCCAAACTCGCCCGGGTCCGGCAAGCCCCGCACCGTGCCGATGAACTCCACCGGCTTTTTCGCCCATTCGGCCGCCAGCTCCTGACTCATTCGCTGCTGCGCGCGCCAGTCGGCATAAGCCAGCCCCAGCGTCAATGCTAAGAGAAAGACGGTGTACGGCCGCCAACGCGGGATCGCCCGCCACATCAGCCCCGCCGCACCCGCGACAATCCCGGCCAGCGCGCTGGCAGCCGGCAATTCGGACAGGAAAGCGCAAGCCACAATCCCAGCAGCCCACCCCATCAGTAACGGCATGCCCGTCCCCTAGACATGGCTCCATCCACGCCCAAGCGCGGGGCATCCCCCGCCACCGCGCAATCTCCATCCGTCCTGCGCTACGCCTTGAACTGTGGTTGAAAATGCTTAAGTGGAACTACTTATCATAAATTATGACAATGACGATTGAATTCGCGTCCCCATGGGCTAAACCTATGTCAACGATGGATGTTTCTCCCTTGCCGGCAATTCCGCCGACAGGATCATCGACGAAGGAGCAAACGTGGACGCTTATATCGGCACCATTATCCCCTTTGGTTTTGACTATCCGCCGATTGACTGGGCGCAATGCCAGGGTCAGACGCTGCAGGTCAGCCAGAATCAGGCGCTGTATGCCGTCATTGGCAATTATTACGGTGGCACCCCCCC
>NZ_PPTF01000054.1 GCF_002902845.1 Chromobacterium sinusclupearum | reverse complement strand
GGGCCTGCTGGCCCGGCTGCTGTTGCGGGAAGCGCGACTGGGCGCCGGTGGCGGCGGGGTGCTTGCCCTGGCGCGACTGGCCCTGGCTGCGGCCGGCGTTATCGCGCGGCTGGGAGGTTTCACGGCCCTTTACACGCGAAACCGGCTGGCGCGCGTGGGTACGTTGTCCTTTTGTAGACATGTGTTTGCTCTTTCCATGTGAGCAACTGGCGGAAACTTATTCCGCGACTGGCTCTAAATTGTCCGCCTCATCGTCGAGGGGGAGGTCGTCTGCGCCCGCATCGGGGCGGTGGTCCTGCGTTTGAACGTCCGGCACCACCAAGCTGCCCAACTCCGCCAGCGGCGGCAGGTCGTTCAGCGAGACAAAGCTCAGATCGTCCAGAAATTTGCGTGTCGTAGCGTACAGGCCGGGACGGCCCGGTACGTCTTTGTGCCCGATGACTTCGATCCAGCCGCGCTCCAGCAGGGTCTGCATCACGTTGGTTGAGACCGATACGCCTCGTATCGCCTCGATATCGCCACGGGTCACAGGTTGTTTGTAGGCGATGATCGCCAAGGTTTCCATCACCGCGCGCGAATAGCGCGGCGGCTTTTCCGGATTCAGCCGGTTCAAATACGGCGTGAATTCGGCTCGGGCTCTGAAGCGCCAGCCGGATGCCAGCTTGACCAGTTCAATGCCGCGCCCGCGCCAGTCTCCCTGGATATCTTCCAGAATATCGTTGATCAGCGCAGCCTTGACGTCTTCGGTGAACAGCTTTTTCAACTGGGAAACCGACAAAGGCTCCTGGGCCGTCAGCAAAGCCGTTTCCAGCACGATCTTCAGATATTTTAAATCGGTAATGGTGGACATTAAACCGGGGTGCCGGGGAAGTCAGGGGTTTTCAAAGCGCGGGAAGCCGTGGATTCTACACGAGTTTCGCGACAAGCGAAACTACGCAAACAAACCGCCTATCGGCGTCAGGCTGTAGCGCTTCAGCACCGTGCCATCGGTTTGCCGCACATCCTCCAGCAATTGCCCGCCGCAGGTTTCCACGGTGCGCACCGCGGCGGGATTGGCGGCGTCGCACACCACCACCCAGTTGCCGCATTCCGGCTGCTCGGCGATGGCCTGCACATATTGCAGCAGCACGCGGCCGTAACCGTTGCCGCGCCACTTTGGCAAGACCTCAAACCCGATATGGCCGATCTTTTCCTGGATCATGTGGGTTTCGCCATGCCGCAGCCGCGCCGCGCCGGCGATCTCGCCTTCGGGCGTCAGCAGAAACCAGGTCTGGCAAGGCACCCACCCCGCCGGCATCTCCTCTCCATCGGCATGCCGCACCAACTTGCGCAGCCAAGCATCCGCATCATCCGCCAGATCGCGGTAGTAATCGAAATCGAGCTCGCGGCAAGCCTGGAAGTATTGGCGATACGCGGAAAGATGTTTTTCGCTGGCGGCTTCGATTCTCATTGCATGCTCCCGGCTCCGATACTCCCATCGTAAACGTCCAGCAGGCGAGGTCAAGGCTTTTGCGCATGACTTCGCCGGCTATGCGACAATTCCACCCTGTATCGCAGCGAGTCACATCATGAGTCACACCCCGCAAGCCATTCTGCTGATGGGCCCCACCGCCTCCGGCAAAACCGGCCTGGCGCTGGAGCTGGCGCGTCGTTTTCCCGCCGAGATCATCAGCGTCGATTCCGCGCTGGTCTACCGCGACATGGACATCGGCAGCGCCAAGCCGACGGCCGCAGAAATGGCGGCCTGTCCGCACCACCTGGTCGACATCATCAGCCCTTTGCAAAGCTATTCGGCGGCGCAGTTCCATGCCGACGCCAACCGGCTGATCGCCGATATCCAGTCTCGCGGCAAGCTGCCGCTGCTGGTCGGCGGCACCATGCTGTATTACAAGGCGCTGCTGGAAGGCCTGTCCGACCTGCCGCAAGCCGATGCCGCGCTGCGCGCCGAGCTGGATGCCGAAGCCGCCCGGCTGGGCTGGCCCGCCATGCATGCGCAGCTGGCGGCGCTGGACCCAGCCACCGCCGCCCGCCTCAACCCCAACGACTCGCAGCGCATCCATCGCGCGCTGGAGGTTTGCCTGCTCAGCGGCCAGCCCATGTCCGAGTTGATTGCCCAGGGCAAGGAGGCGGCCGCCAGCTTCCGCTTCCTGCCGCTGGCACTGGTGCCGCGCGAACGCAGCTGGCTGCACGCGCGTATCGCCCAGCGCTTCCATCTCATGCTGGAGCAGGGCTTTCTGGATGAAGTCAGCCGGCTGCGCGCCAGCTACCCGGAACTGACGCTGGACTTGCCTTCCATGCGCTGCGTCGGCTATCGCCAGGCCTGGGAGCATCAGGATGGCCTATATGGCTACGACGACTTCATCGAACGCGGCATCGCCGCCACCCGCCAGCTGGCCAAACGCCAGCTGACCTGGACGCGCAGCCTGGAGGTGATTCCGGTGGACGCGCAGCAGGATGGTTTGGCCGATCTGCTGTCCACCGCCGTGGAAGACTTCCTGGCCGGGCGCCCCGCAGCGGACGCTTTGCCTTACAACGGGGATTTCTGAATGAAAGACGGCAGCGCCAAGCTGCCGTCTTTGATCGTCGATCAAGTCTATCTGGGGCTGACGCTCATGCGCAGGGTATGGGTCCAGTCATGATCGCTGGCCGATACCACATTGTCGTACAAGGCGTAAGTCATCCCCTCCCCCGGCCACGGATTCATCATGTAGACGTAATTGCCGCTGCTGCCGCTCTGGTAGCCGCGGCCTACGATGAAATGGCCGCCGCCGCTGGTCCAACCATAACGGATCACAAAGGGCCGGCTGGCCTGGATGTCCTGCTGCACATGCGTCCAGGACAGATAGTCGTAGACCGTGTAGTTGGACACGCCCCAGTTGGTCAGGATGTCCTGCAGGCTGCCTCCGCCGCCGAACATATTATTGGGACTGTTGGCGTCGCTGTTCCAGTTGAAGTTGCTGTTGCCGCAAGCGTAGTTGATGCCGAATGCCCAGTTGACGATGGCGCACTGGCTCGGCGTCTGCTTGTACCAGGCCAGCACCGCCTTGCTGGAGCCGGCCCAGCACCATTGGCTATGCTCCTGCACCGTCAACGGCACGCCCAGCACCTTGCTGTCTGCCTGCGCGGCAACGGCGCCGGCCAGCATGGCCGCCGCCAGAATGGTCTTGCCCAGATGCATGTTCATCATGATGGCCTCCCCTCAGCGCCAGCTGGAAAGATTGCTGCGCACCGCGGCGCGCAGCGGTTCGAGCAACTGCGCGCCGTCCAGCAGGACAGCGCCGCCATCGGCCTGGCGTTGCAGTTGCAGCGACGCATTGGCTGAAGTCAGCGCGGCGAAGCGCGGCTTGCCGCCGGCCGGCGTCACCTCCAGAAAGTCCGATTGCGCCTGGTATACCCGCAGGAAACGGGTGGCAGCCTGGCCGCCATCGCCATAAGCCGCGCGCAACGACTCCAGATCCTTAGCCAGCCCGGCCGCGCCATAGGACACCGCTTGCCAACGGCCCGCCACCTTCTCCACCGTCACCAGGCCAACCGGCCGCTGTTGCTGATACACGGTGAAGCGCCAGGCGCCGGTGGGCGCCATTTGGCGGCTGAGATCGGCATCGTTCGCCAACAGTTGTTGCGGCGTCACGCTGTATACCGGAAAACCGGCACCGACGCGCAAAGACGCCAGCGCGCGGCCATCCGCCACATCCAGCGGAAAGCCCTCCGGCAGACGATTGCCGAACGCCTGCCCATTCTGCCTGACGAAAGCGGCCAGGCCTTGCCTGGCCGCCGCCGCGGCGCCGGTTTGCTGCTCGGCCAGTTGCGCGGCGGATAAGGACGCCGCATGGGCCGGCGCGATGCCGCCGACGAGAACGGCCAGTCCCAGCCAGGCCGCCATGATCACGGATTTCGACTGCATATTTCGACTCCCCAGAGTTGGAACGCGTTTGCAGTTCAACACCCGCCCATGAAATACCATGAGCATACCGATAGTCATAGCAGCAGAAATTGCGCGTCCCAATCCGTGGAAAAACATACATCTCATTGATTTATTTTGAAAAATATCGACAATTCAGTCGCTTGATGCATGGTATTAAAGTGGTCTGTCAGAACAAACCTGCCCGTAAGGTCAGCATCGGAACTGTCGCCAAGCTCATATTGCCCCAGGCCTGAGAAGGGGACTGATACGCGTCGCAGCGCGTTGGATTATCGGATTGGCCGCACAGCGCCCGCTGTCCGTCATCGACTGATGGCAAACACGCAAAACAAAGCCCCGCGTTTGACCGCGGGGCATTTGCATCAAGCCGCACTCAATGCTGCGGCAGCGGCTGCAAACGCCGCAGCCACAAAGCCACCGCCAACAGCAGCAACAAACCGCCAGCCAGCACCGCGGCCACGCCATGCCAGCCGCCGCGCCCCCACATCAGGCCGGACAGCGAGCCATACACGCTGGACCCGAGGTAATAGCAACTCAGATACAGGGCCGCAGCCAATCCCTTGGCCTCCCTTGCCCGCAGCCCTATCCAGCTGCTGGCCACAGAATGGCCGGCGAAGAAGCCGAAAGTGAACAAGGCGATGCCGGGCACCATCAGCCATAAGGTATCGGCCAAGGTCAGCGCCAGGCCAGCCAGCATCATCGCCACCATCAGCCACAACACATTGCGGCGACCCAGCCTGTCGGCCAGCCGGCCCACCCAGGCCGACGACCAGATGCCCACCACATACAACGAGAACACCAGCGCCAGCATGCTCTGGCTCAGGTGAAACGGCGCGGCAAGCAGGCGGAAGCCAAGGTAGTTGTAGAGGCTGACAAAACACCCCATGAGCAGGAAAGCCGTCAGGAACAGCCAGGGCAGCCCGCCATCTCGCAGAATCGCCTTCCCCTCCCGCCGCATGCGGGTGAAATCATGCTCGCGCGGCTGGAAATGGCGCGACGGAGGCAACCAGCGCCAGAACAGCCAGGCGCCCACTCCGCCTAACAAGGCCAAAGCCAGCACCGCGCCGCGCCAGCCGAAATGATCGGCCAGCACCGATGCCAGAAACCGGCCGCACATGCCGCCCAGCGCGTTGCCGGCGATATACAGCCCCATGGAGTGGCCCAGCGACTTGCCATCGACCTCCTCGCTCAGATACGCCATCGCCACCGCCGGCAAGCCGGCCAAGGCAATGCCAAACAAGGCGCGCAGCCAGATGAACTGCCCAAAACTGCCGACAAAGACCGACAGCAGCATCAATAGCGCGCCCAGCGCCAGCGCGCCATTCATCAAGGCGCGGCGGCCGAAACGGTCCGACAGCAGGCTGGCCGGGATCAGGCTCAACGCCAGCGTGCCGGTGGACATCGACACCACGCCGCTGGCGGCGGCAGGCGTCAGGCCAAAATCGTGCGCAAACACCGGCATCAAGGGTTGGGTGCAGTACAGCATGGCGAAAGTGCAGAAACCGCCGACAAACATGGCGCGGGACGTGGCGCGAAACGCCGGGCTGCCAGCATGCAGCTTGCCGACAGGCGATGCGGCAGCGGCGGTAAGCGATGGGGACAAGACAGTAGCGGAAAGGGGGGTGGACACAGCGACAATCTCATGAAACTGACGACACCGTCAGCTTAGGCTTGGCCATTACAGCAGTCCAATATATATTTAACCAATCATTGATACTTATAAAATATCAATTATGGAACTGCGACATCTGCGCTATTTCCTGGCGGTAGCCGAGGAACTGCACTTCACGCGCGCCGCCGAACGCCTGCACATCGGCCAGCCGCCGCTGAGCCAGCAAATCCAGGCGCTGGAAGCGGAGCTCGGCGTGGCCTTGTTCCGCCGCCACCAGCGCAAAGTGGAGCTGACCGCCGCCGGCCGCCAGTTTCTCCCCCGCGCGCGGCAGATCCTGGCCGACAGCGCCGCCGCCATGGCCGCGGCCCGCCGCGCGGCCGATGGCGAAATCGGCGAGCTGCGC
Organism: Chromobacterium sinusclupearum; assembly: GCF_002902845.1. Lineage (GTDB taxonomy): Bacteria > Pseudomonadota > Gammaproteobacteria > Burkholderiales > Chromobacteriaceae > Chromobacterium > Chromobacterium sinusclupearum. The sequence goes on along the minus strand of NZ_PPTF01000054.1, from coordinate 4,294 downwards.
ATCGGCTTCACCTCCTCGCTGCCGCTTACTCCCATCTTGCACCACAGCCTGCAGCACTACCGCGCGGCATACCCAAACGTCAGGCTGACGCTGCGCGAAATGTTCACCGCCGGCCAGTTCGACGCGCTGGAACGCGGCCAGCTGGACCTGGGCTTCGTCCGCTTCAACGGCCCCGCGCCCAGCGCGCGGATTCAAGTCAGGGAATTGCACCGCGACCGCCTGCTGGCCGTGCTGCCGCGCGCGCACCCGCTGGCGCAAGCCGGCAGCGTGGCGCTGGCCGAACTGGCGCGCGAGCCATTGATCGGCTATCCGCAGGAATCCGGCGCCGGCCTGCGCGACGTGATCCTGCAACTGGCGCGGCAAAATGGTTTGGAATTGAACGTGGTGCAAGAGGCGGGCGAGGCGATCACCCAGATCGGGCTGGTGGCGGCAGGCGTCGGCATCGCCATCCTGCCCTCCCCGCTGGAGTGCGTGCAGCTGCCGGCGGTGCGCTACGTGCCGCTGTCCGACCACGACGCCTATCTGGCGATAGGCATCGCCATCCGCCGCGACGAAGATTCGCCGCTGGTGGCCAATTTTTTGGCCGGAGTGGGGACTGAAAACTAGCCCCTGCGCAAAAACTGCTGATGCCAGCGCGTGCGCGCGGCGCGCGCTTCGCTGAACAATTGATTGAGACTGGCCGCGTCGCCCTGCTCCAGCAAGGCTGACAAGCGCTCCAGGCTGGCGCGGTAGTTCGCCAGCTCGGCCAACAAGGCGTCGCGGTTGGCCAGGCTGATGTCGGTCCACATTTCCGGATGGCTGCCGGCGATGCGGGTGAAATCGCGAAAACCGGTGGCGGCGAAGTCGAAGCAGCGTTCGGCGTCGGCCTTGGCCGCCACCTGATCGACATAGGCGAAGGCCAGCAAATGCGGCAGGTGGCTGACGCTGGCGAACACCGCGTCGTGCTCGGCGGCGCTCATGGCGTGGATTTCCGCGCCGCAGGCGCGCCACAGCTCCGCCACCACGGCCACCGCCTCCGCCCGCGTTTCGTCCAGCGGCGTCAGCACCACGCGGCGGTTCTCGTACAAGCCATACTGCGCGGCGGCGGCGCCGGACAGGTCCGACCCAGCGATCGGGTGCGCCGGCACGCACCAGGGCAGATGCTGCGGCAGATGCTCGCGGTACAGCGCCACTACGTCGCTCTTGGTGCTGCCGCCGTCTGTGACGATGGCGCCCGGCCGCAGCCCCGGCGCCAGCGCCCGCATCAGCGCGCCCATCTGCCCCACCGGCGCGGCCAACAGCACCATGTCGGCGCGATGCGCCACGCTGGCGATATCCTGCGTCACCTCGTCGGCCACGCCCAGCGCCAGCGCGTTCTCCAGATTGGCCTGCGTGCGGCCCACGCCGATGACCCGACGCACCCGGCCGGCGCGCTTGAGCGCCAGCGCGAACGAGCCGCCGATCAGGCCGACGCCCGCCACCACCAGCGTGTCTATCTGCTGCTGCACCTGCATCCCCTTTGTTCTGCCGCCACCCCCGCGGCGCGAAGGTCTATCATAAGCGATTTTCCCGATCAGGCCAGTCTGGAGACCGACATGACCGTCACGCTGTATTGCTATTTCAAAGTCGAAACCGATGCCGAGGCCCAGCTGCAAAGGCTGCGCGCGCTGCAGGGCGAACTGGCCGCCGCCGGCTGGACGGGCGAACTGCTGCGGCGCTGCGACGACGAAACGACCTGGATGGAGGTGTATGCCGGCATCGATGACCGGGATGCCTTCCGCGGCGTCTGGCAGGCCGCGCGCCAGCGTCACAACTTGGTCATGCCGGCACATGAGGAATGGTTCCGGCCGCTGTAGGCAAGAAAAAGGCCGGGCAAACGCCCGGCCGAAAGAAACACGATTTACGAGAGAAACCGAAACTCAATGCCCGGCTTGCGCCATGGCGACTCGGTCATGGCAAACAATATACCGAACGCGGCCGCCTCCACCAAATCACTTGTTCTGCTTTGCAAATCACCGTTAACCGTTTTGCATGGCAGGTTCAGCCCGCAGCGTCAACCGCTCCACCCACAGCGCGATCACGCCGTCGCCCGCCACATTGCAGGCAGTGCCGAAGCTATCCTGCGCCAGATACAACGCGATCATCAGTGCCAGCGCGGCCTCGGGAAAACCCAGCACGCTGGACAGGATGCCCAGCGCCGCCATCACGCCGCCGCCGGGCGCGCCCGGCGCCGCCACCATGGTCACGCCCAACAGCAAAATGAATGGCAGCATGACATCCCAACCCGGCAGCGCAAGGCCCTCCGTCATCAGCATCACCGCCGTGGCGCAGCTGACCAGAGTGATGGTGGAGCCGCACAGGTGGATGGTGGCGCACAAGGGCATCACGAAGTTCACTACCGGCGAGGCCACCTTCATATTGCCGGCCGAGCGCAGCGCCACCGGAATGGTGGCGGCGGACGACATGGTGCCCAGCGCGGTGAAGTAGGCCGGCAGCATGGCGCGCAGCAGCGAGAGCGGATTGCGCCCCAGCAACAGGCCGCTGACGCCGTACAGCAGCGTCAGCCACAGCGCGTGCAGGCCGATGGCCAACAGCAGCACTACGGCAAAGGTCTGCAAGGTGGCGAAAGCCGTGCCGGCGGCAGCCATGTCCGCGAATACGCAGGCGATATAAGCCGGCAGCAGCGGCACCAGCACGCGGGCCAACACCTTCTCGACGATGTCCTTGCCCTGCTCCGCCAGCTCATGCAGGCGCGTCGCGCCGGTGGCGGAAATGCCCAGCCCGAAGACAAAGGCCAGGGTCAGCGCCGTCATCACATCGAACAAGGGCTTGATCTCCAGCTTGAATAGCAGCGCGATGGCGCTGGCCGCAACCGGCGCCTGGGCCGCCTCGCCTACCCACTGCGGCAACACTGTCGACGCGGCGCCGAAGGCCAGCGCGCCGGACAGCACGGTGGAGCCATAGGCCAGGCCGACGGTCCAGCCCAGCATGCGGCCGGAGCCGCTCTCCAGCGACGCGATGCCGTGCATGATGTAGAACACGATGATCAGCGGAATCATGAAACCGATGAATTGGCCGAACAGGCCCTTGAAGGTCAGCAGCAAGGATTGCGCCGGGTCCGGCGCGTACAGGCCGAGCAACATGCCCAGCGCCATGCCGGCCAGCAATTTCAGAATCAATTTCAAAACACGACCTCTTTGTCCGTTGTATCAGCCCGTATCCGCCGCGCGCAGGCAAAGCATCCCCGCTCCGGTTCGGCCGGATGGCATGCGATGAGGGGAGACCCGCCGAGACGGCAGGCGGAACGCGGCGCCGGTTTGTCCCTCCGGCGCCAGGCTTCAGGCTTGTTGTAACAAGGCTTGCCGCAATGCTTGCAGCAAAGGGGAAGGCGTCCAGACGCGCTCGCCCAAGCGGGCCAGCGGCCAGATGCCCATCAGGCTATTGGAGAGAAAGGCCGCGTCAGCGTCAATCAAATCGGCGGCGAAAAGTCGCTTTTCTATAAATTCAAGTCCGAAATCAGCAACATTGTCGGTCAACCAATCTCGCACCGCGCCGTTCACGCCGTTGCGATCCAGCCGGGGCGTCAGCAGCTGCCGCCCGCGCAGCAGGTAGACATTGCTCATGGTGCCTTCGACTAGCCAGCCGTCCTGATCCAGCAACAGCCCTTCCTGAATGGCCGGGTCGTCCCATTCGGAGCGGGCCAGCACGCTCTCCAGCCGGTTCAGGTGCTTGATGCCGGCCAGAGCGGGCTGGATGGACAGGCGCAGCTCGCACCAGCGCGCTGTCACGCCCTGCTCGCCATATTCCTGCGGGTAACCCTGCCATGGCGAAACCGACACGATGCGCGTGGACGCCGCAGCAACCGGCATCGCATAGCCGCGCGCGCCCGCGCCGCGCGTCAGCACGATCTTGGCCACCGCCAACTCGTGCTGGCGCCCCAGCGCCATCAGCTCGTCGAGCAGCAACTGCTCGTCCGGCGCTTCCAGCCGCAGCCGCGCCGCGTCGTGGGCCAGCCGCGCGTACTGCCACCGCCACATCCATGGCCGGCCGCGGCGCAGCTGCAGGGTGCGGAACACGCCGTCGCCGTAATTGAAGCCGCGATCCAAGGCGGAGACCATTTCGCCCGGCAGGCCGTTGATGAGGATGGCCATCAAGCCTGCTACACGCCCAGCGCTCTGAGCAGGCCGCGCGCCTTGTGGCGGGTTTCCATCAGCTCGCGCTCGGGATCGGAGTCGGCCACGATGCCGCCGCCGGCGCGGAAGCGCAGCTGGCTGCCCTCCTGCATGAAGGTGCGGATCAGGATGTTGAAGTCCAT
>NZ_PPTF01000053.1 GCF_002902845.1 Chromobacterium sinusclupearum | reverse complement strand
CGGCAGGTGGCAGCCTGGCTGGGGCTGGTGCCTCGACAACACTCCAGCGGAGGGAAGCAAAACCTGCTAGGTATCAGCAAGCGCGGTGACACGTACCTCAGAACCTTGCTGATTCATGGTGCCCGAGCGGTGATCTTTCATGCAACCCGCAAGACGGAACCTGATGCGACCTGCAACTGGGTGAACCAGGTGGTCAACCGGCGCAACAAGAACGTGGCGGCGGTGGCGCTGGCTAACAAGAATGCTCGCATCGTCTGGGCATTGTTGGCTCATGATCGTCAGTATCAGGCGGGATATATCCCCACCAAGCTCTGCGCCTGATAAACCGACCGAGTGGTCGCCACCAAGTCAAGCAATAGCCATGGGGGGGAGTAGAATCAGCGATTGCTCAGGCAATCATGAAGTGATGGTAAGACAGGTCAGACCGTGGTTGGCAAAGCCCGTTCCATTCGCGGCACCTTAAGTGCGAGAAGGCGATTGAGGCGTCAACCAGCGTAACCCATCAGGGACAGTGGCATGGTTCCACGAACAAAGTCCGAATGTACGGGTGCAATCTATACCTTCACGCTGTCATGAATTGAGCGCTTGGCAAACTGGGGGCGTCCATGTACGAATGGAAAACCAAGAAGCACGGTGCAGAATACCGCCGGCAATGGGGTAAGGTGCATCTGGGCATCGATGCGGAAACCCTGCAAATCCGCGCCATTGAAGTCACGGACAATCGCCAGGGCGATGCGCAAATGCTACTTTCGCTATTGGCGCAAATCCCGGCCGATGAGCCGATAGGCTGCGTGAGCGGCGACGGGGCTTTCGATACCAAAGCGTGCCATGAGGCGATTGCCGTACGTGGCGCGATCGGATGCATTCCGCCCCGCAAGAATGCGAAACAGTGGAAAGGAAATTCGCTGGGGGTGCTGGCTCGCAACGAGATTCTACGGGCGACCAAGCGACTAGGCAGGGCGATCTGGAAACGTTGGAGCGGCTACTATCGCCGCAGCCTGGTGGAAGCCAAGATACATTGCTTCAAAC
>NZ_PPTF01000052.1 GCF_002902845.1 Chromobacterium sinusclupearum | reverse complement strand
AGCGAAGTATTGCCGACATTGCGCGCCAGAAACGGCAGCTCGAAGCGCAGCTCGCCGGCTTCGTCCTCGGCCATCACCGTGCCCATCAGCTTGACGTAGGGCAGCGAATCGACGATCTCGGCAAAGGCCTTGCGGTCGCGCAGCTCGGCGAAACGTTGCATGAATTCGCTCATCATGGCTGAGCCTCCTGCAACATCGGCGTGCGGCTGGACTCGCGCATGAAGGTCGCCACGCCGTGGGCGATCGGGTCTGCCGGATTGTCGTGATAGCACACCGCGCGGGTGAAAGCGATCTGGCTGGCCAGCCGGTAGCATTCGGCGGTGCAGTGGATGGCTTTGCCCGGCGTGGCGGACTTCAGGTAGTCGATGCGCAGATCCAGCGTGGCGATCGTTTCAATACTGGGCAGATGCGCGGTGACGGCGATGGCGCTGCAGGTATCGACCAGCGAGGTGATCACCCCGCCGTGCAGGATGCCGGTGGCCGGATTGCCGACCAGGTCTTCGCGCCATTGCAGTTTCAGCGTGGGCTTGCGGCCGTCGGTGCCGACGTACTCGAAGCCCAGCGTCGCGCAGTGCGGGAAGGAGACGAAGAGCTGGCTCATCGCCTCCAGCACGCGGGGATTGGCGGGAGTCGGAATCATCACGCCTCGCCCTGCTCCGGCGCGGCATCGCCCTCACCTTCGACTTCCTCGCACTCTGCCTCGGACTCGGCCACAATCTCCAGGCCGATCAGCTTTTCGCCCTCGTCCAGATTGATCAGGCGCACGCCCTGGGCCGAACGGCCGGTTTCGCGCACTTCCGCCACCTTGGTGCGGATCAGCACGCCGCCGGTGGTGATCAGCATGATGTCGTCGCTTTCCTCCACCAGGCTGGCCGCCACCAATTTCAGGCCGGTCTTGTCGGTCAGATCCATGGCGATCACGCCTTGGGTGCCGCGGCTGGTCAGGCGGAAGTCGCCCACGCAGGTGCGCTTGCCGTAGCCGCCGTCGCTGGCGGTCAGCACCATTTGCTGTTCGGAATTGCTGACCAGCAGCGAAATCACTTGCTGCTCATCGCCCAGCATCATGCCGCGCACGCCGGTCGCGTTGCGGCCCATCGGACGCACGTCGGTCTCGCTGAAGCGCACGGCTTTGCCGGCGTCGGAGAACAGCATGATCTGGTCGTCGCCGTGGGTCAGCGCCACGCCGATCAGATTGTCGCCGTCTTCCAGGTTCACCGCGATGATGCCGGCGGTGCGCGGGCGCGAGAAGTCCACCAGCGGCGTCTTCTTCACCGTGCCGCTGGCCGTGCACATGAAGACATACTGGTCGTCGCGGAATTCCTTGACCGGCAGCAGCGCGTTGATCTTCTCGCCCTCTTCCAGCGGCAGCACGTTGACCATGGGCTTGCCGCGGCTCTGGCGGCCGCCTTGCGGCAGGTCGTACACCTTGCGCCAGTAGCAACGGCCGCGGCTGGAGAAGCACAGCACGTAATCGTGGGTATTGGCCACGAACAGCGTTTCGATGAAGTCGTCGTCCTTGGTGGCCGCCGCCTGCTTGCCGCGGCCGCCGCGGCGCTGGGCGCTGTAATCGTCGATAGGCTGGGCCTTGATGTAGCCGGTGTGCGAAATCGTGACCACCATGTCCTGCGGGGTGATCAGGTCTTCGATATTGATATCGCCGCCGTAAGGCTCGATCTCGGAACGGCGCGGATCGCCAAACTGGGTGCGGATGGCAGTCAGTTCGTCGCTGATGATCTGGTTGATGCGCTCCGGGCGGGCCAGGATGTCCAGCAGGTCCAGAATCACATCCATGATCTCGCGGTATTCGCCGACGATCTTGTCCTGCTCCAGGCCGGTCAGGCGCTGCAGGCGCATGTCCAGAATGGCTTGGGCCTGGGTGTCGGACAGATGGTAGCCATCTTCCTTCATGCCGTAGGCCGGGTCGATGTTTTCCGGACGCGCCTTGTCGCCTTCGACGCGGGACAGCATGTCTTCCACCAGCGACGAGCGCCAGGCGCGCGCCATCAGCGCGGCCTTGGCTTGCGGCGGCGCCTCGGAGCCCTTGATCAGCGCGATGATCTCGTCCACATTGGACAAGGCCGCGGCCAGGCCTTCCAGGATGTGGCCGCGTTCGCGCGCTTTACGCAGTTCAAAGATGGTGCGGCGGGTCACCACTTCGCGGCGGTGACGCAGGAATTCCACCAGAATCTGCTTCAGATTCAACAGGCGCGGCTGGCCGTCCACCAGCGCCACCATATTCATGCCGAAGCTGTCCTGCAGCTGGGTCATCTTGTACAGATGGTTCAGCACCACTTCCGGCACTTCGCCGCGCTTCAGTTCGATCACCACGCGCATGCCGGACTTGTCCGACTCGTCGCGCAGGTCGGAGATGCCCTCGATCTGCTTGTCGCGCACCAGTTCGCTGATGCGTTCCAGCAGGCGGGCCTTGTTCACCTGGTACGGAATCTCGTCGACGATGATCGCTTCGCGGTCGCCCTTGCCGATCGGCTCCACATGGGTGCGCGCGCGCATGATCACGCGGCCGCGGCCGGTGCGGTAACCTTCCTTGACGCCGGCCGTGCCATAGATGATGCCGGCGGTGGGGAAATCCGGCGCCGGGATGATGTCGATCAGCTCGTCAATGGTGATATCGCTGTTGGCCAACAGAGCCAGGCAAGCGTCGATGACTTCATTCAGGTTGTGCGGCGGAATATTGGTGGCCATGCCCACCGCGATGCCGGACGAGCCGTTGACCAGCAGGTTCGGGATCTTGGCCGGCAGAATCAGCGGCTCATGCTCGGAGCCGTCGTAGTTGGGGCCAAAATCCACGGTTTCTTTGTCGATGTCGGCCAGCAGCTCGTGCGCGATGCGCGCCATGCGGATTTCGGTGTAACGCATGGCGGCGGCGTTGTCGCCGTCCACCGAGCCGAAGTTGCCCTGGCCATCCACCAGCGGGTAACGCAAGGAGAAGTCCTGCGCCATCCGCACGATGGTGTCGTACACGGCGGAGTCGCCGTGCGGGTGGTATTTACCGATCACGTCGCCAACGATACGGGCCGACTTTTTGTAGGCGCGGTTCCAGTCGTTGGACAGTTCGTGCATGGCGTACAGTACCCGGCGATGCACCGGCTTCAGGCCGTCGCGCACGTCTGGCAGCGCCCGGCCTACGATCACGCTCATCGCGTAATCCAGGTAAGAACGGCGCATCTCCTCTTCGAGGCTGATGGGAAGCGTTTCCTTGGCGAACTGGTTATCGGTCATAAGTGTCTTGATTCGTAAGAATGATCCGGCCGAAGCGAAGCAAGCGCCCGTCGCACTGGCGATTCGGGGCCGCCGGGCGCGCTGGCCGACGTGATGTGACAATCCCTCCATTCTACCACGAAAGACTGTGTGCATGCCCTCTTGCCACGCGCATGCGGCCTTGGCGGCGCAGGGCCGCTGGGCAGGGGACTTTATGGAAACACTCACTTCATCTTCGATTGTCCAGTTTATGGCGCGAGGCTTGGCCAAGCCGCCAGAGTCGTCTCGGAACAATATGAATTGAGTGGAATAGAGATAAAAAAAGGAGGGCCGCAGCCCTCCGCAAGTCTTGTAGCCAGGAGTGTTACAAGAAAAACTCAGTTCCAGCCTTGCGGCAGCTTGTAGCCGGCAAACTTCTGCTTGGTATAGGCCTTGAACGCCGGGGAGTTGTAGGCGGCGATCACGTCTTTGGCCCAAGGCTTGCCCGCATCGGCGGCACGCACCACGCCCCAGTTCACATAGGCATAGCTCTTTTCCTGATACACGGCCTCGGTCAGCTTGATGCCGGAGCTGGTGGCGTAGTTGCCGTTGATCACAGCGAAGTCGACATCGCTGCGCGAACGCGGCAGCTGGGCGGCTTCCAGCGGGATGATCTTCACTTTCTTCACGTTCTCGGCGATGTCGCGCTCGGAGGCGGTCAGCGGGTTGACGCCCGGCTTCAGCTTGACCCAGCCCAGATCGTTCAGCATCACCAGGGCGCGGGCGAAGTTGGACGGGTCATTAGGCGCAGCCAGGGTCACGCCGGCCTTGGCGTCCTTCAGCGACTTCAGCTTGCCCGGATAGATGCCCAGCGGCGCGGTCGGCACCTGGAATACTTCTTTCAGGGACAGCTTGTGCTCCTTGGCGAAGTTGTCGAGGTAAGGCTTGTGCTGGAAAACGTTCACATCCAGCGAACCTTCCTGCAGCGCCAGGTTGGGGCGCACATAGTCGGTGAACTCCACCAGCTTCACGGCATAGCCTTGCTTTTCCAGCTGCGGCTTGATCGATTGCTTCACCATGTCGCCAAAGTCGCCCACGGTAGTGCCGATGACGATTTCCTTCTTGGCCGGATCGGCGGCCAGCACTTGGCCTGCCAGGGCCAGGCCCACTACGGATGCGGCAACTGCCTTGATAACGAATCTACGCATTGTTCTCTCCTTTAAATTTGCGCGTCTTGAAAATCAGCGTTTGTCTAGCTTGGCCGCCAGGCGGTTGCCCAACAGCTGAATAATCTGAACCAGCACGACCAGCAGCAGCACCATGGCCACCATCACATCGGTCTGGAAGCGGTAGTAGCCGTAGCGGATGGCCAAATCGCCGATGCCGCCGCCGCCCACCACGCCCGCCACCGCGGTGTAGCTGAGGAAGCTGATGGTCAGAATGGTCAGGCTGGAAATCAGGCCGGAACGCCCTTCGTTCACCAGCACCTTGAAGATGATCTGCAGCGGGCTGGCGCCCATCGCCTCGGCCGCCTCCACCACGCCGCGCGGAATCTCACGCAGCGTTTGCTCCACCAGGCGGGCAAAGTACGGAATGGCGGCGAAAGCCAGCGGCACCGAAGCCGCCACCGGGCCAATGGTGCTGCCCACCAGCGCGCGGGTCAGCGGAATCAATACCACCATCAGGATGATGAAGGGGAAGGAACGCACCAGGTTCACCAGCCAGCTCAAGACGCCGTTGACGGCGCGATTGGCGAACAGCTGCCCCGGCTGCGACAGGTACAGGATCACGCCCAGCGGACCGCCAAACACGATGGCGGCGGCGAGGCCGATGCCCAGCATCACGCCGGTTTCCTTGCAGGCCTGCCAGATTTCCGGCGCCATCGATTGCAGATTCAGCAACGCTTCGTTCAGGGTTACGGCATCCATTTATGCGGCCTCCAGCAGCGAGCGGGCCAGATCGGAATCGGCTTCCACTTCGGCATTGTCGACATCGACGATCTCCACCACGCGGCCCTGGTCCAATACCGCGGCGCGGTGGCAGATGCTGCGCACCACATGCATTTCGTGAGTGACGATCACGATGGTGACGCCAAAGCGCGCGTTGATGTCTTTCAGGCAGTCAAGGATGGATTGGGTGGTTTTGGGGTCCAGCGCGGAAGTCGGCTCGTCAGCCAGGATCACATGCGGCCGCGGCGCCAAGGCGCGGGCAATGCCGACACGCTGCTTCTGGCCGCCGGACAGCTGGGCCGGATAATGGTTTGCGCGGTCTTCCAGGCCGACAATGGCCAGGCACTCCGCCACGCGCTTCTCGATGTCCGCCTTGCTCCAGCCGGCGATTTCCAGCGGGAAGGCCACGTTGCCGGCTACGGTGCGGTTGGCCAGCAGATTGAATTGTTGGAACACCATGCCGATGTTTTGACGGGCGGTTCGCAGTTGCTTGGCGTTCAGGCTAGTCAGATCCTGCCCATCCACGATGACGGCGCCAGCGTCTGGGCGTTCCAGCAGATTGATCAGACGCAACAAGGTGGACTTGCCGGCGCCGGAGAAGCCGATCAGGCCAAAGACTTCGCCCTGGCGAATCGACAACGAGGTTTCCGCCACGGCATCAAACCAGCCGCCTTCCGGGCGGCGGAACCGTTTGCAGACATTTTGCAGATGAATCATTCCTAACACTCCCAAAGCATAAAGCCCGCCGATAGCTGCGGCGGGCTTTGCTGTGGAAATCTTCGGATGATCCGGGAGATTAAATGTAGACAGATTGAGATGATGCTGGGTCTGTCTACCCACGCTTTAGCTGTTTTACGCCCGCAAGCTGTGTTCAAATCGGCGATAAATTTGATTGAGATTGAACATCTTTTTTCGCTTAGCGTCAACCACCTTTTGAAAGATTATATAAAACTGTCTCCATATCGCAAAAAGTGCTTTGCAATATGAAAAACCGTTCTTTATTAAGCACTTTTTGTTTTATCTGAAATGATCACGCCTTGCCGCCTTCCCGATCAGGATAGACAGAGTTGCGCATACAGCGGCAGATGATCGGACAGGCCAGACCATGGCCTGCCAGACAGTACCCTTGCCGACTCCACCTTCAAGCCGCGCACATAGATGCGATCCAATGCCAGCATCGGCATCCGCGCCGGAAAGCTCTGCGCGTGGCCGCCATACAATTGCAGAAACACCTCGTCCAAACCCAACTCGCCCTTCAGCAAGGCGCTAGCCTCGCCGCGCCAGTCGTTGAAATCGCCAGCCAGAATCAGCGGCTGGTGCTCCGCAATGGCTTCCTGCACATAGCGCGCCAAACCCCGGTACTGCTTGCGCCGGTCAACCGCCAGCAAATTGAAGTGCCCGCACAACGCCACCACCGGCTGCGCCCAGCCATCCGGCTGCACCAAGCATTGCAGCACACCGCGGCTCTCAAAACGATTGACCGAAATATCGCGGTTGCACCACTCCCCCACGCGAAACCGCGTCAACAAGGCATTGCCGTGATGGCCATGGTCATAACTGGCGTTCAGGCCATATACGGCGCGGTGCGCCAGGCGGCTGGCCAGGAAATGGTGCTGCGGCTGGACAGGCCAGCGCTGATGGCTAAGCGCCCGCGCCAGATTACGGCCTTGCACCTCCTGCAAAAACAGCAAGTCCGGCGCCAGATCCGCCAGCGCCTCGGCCATGTCGCCCACGCGCACATGGCGGTTCAGCGGAGACATTCCTTTGTGGATGTTATAGGTTATGACGCTGATATTCTTCATATGAAAACATCAAGTTAAACCACAATAATCATGTTGTGCATGAAGAAAAAAGCAGAAAGTGGGTCATTAAAAACCAAAGCCTTAGAGGCGTATTTCGAGAGTCACCTTCCCATTCTCATTATGATCATACACCCCCAAGCAATCTCTCTGACGGCAACGCTATGCCCATCGATTCGGCGCCGCGAGTAGACTTGCCTGGCCCCTGCAGACAATCCAGATTTGAACAATCCAGCTAGCACTTTCGGAGTTTATTAGGCAACTCTGAGGCATGAATCCACCATCAAGAGTGTGTCAACCATCCTTTAGCCGGGGCCGAACCCAGTCACAAAGGACAGGGAGAAGAACTGCCCCATAACCTACAGTGGAGCTACCCCAGAACGGTGTCTGGTGTTGTTCAGGTCGCCAGCACGGGGGCTGCATCGCCATTTCCAACAGAAGCAAGCAGACCTAAACCGCACCTGCGCCAGCTTGGACTTGGGAAGACGATTGGAAGTCACATCAACTGCGTTGAATCCACTGGAGATTTTCTTATGGAAAAAACAGGCCTGTATTTGCTTAAGTTGAGCTTCACTCCCGAAAAAGGCATGACTGGCGCAGGCTCCATGACGCTTGCCGTAACGGTGAATGCCTCCACCGGCGCTCTGCACGGCCAGGCACATGGTTCCATTCTGGAAGGTACGCAGCACTCCCCGACCTTCACCGCCCCGGCCATCGGCGCCATGCATAGCACTGGCTTTGGCCACATCACCAAGGTTGGCGCGGTTCATGGCGAAGCCGCCGTATCCGTCGCCCCGCCGGCGATCGGCACCTACCTTGCCCCCTTCTCCGCCAGCTTTGGCCTCGGCGCCGACTGGACTGGCCAAGGCCAATTCACTGTAGGCACCCATACCTACAAGTGTGATGTGAAGATGGTGGATTAAGCTTGCCCCTTGACTGCTGGTGTTGAGGAGCAGGCTTATGAAGCAGCCCGAACTGGCGCAGTTCGGGCTGTTTTCATTGCGAGGCCCATGCCTGGCAAGTGGTGCATTTCGTCCAACGCTACCTCCCCACAACAAGCGCCCCAGCCTCTACCGTACTGGTTTTAATATCATTTTTATACACACGACAATTGCCGTTTCACCCAGCGCCTCCGCGAGGCTTGGTCTGCGCGCCTGGGCAGCGGATTGTTACCATGATGTAAATTAGGTAGAATGCTCTATCTATCAAACTCAACATCCTAGAGCTGGACACCCTTCGGGCAGGTCGCGCGTCTGGCAGGACAGCGATACCACCCCCATGCAACAGCGGGCAGCTTCGCATGCCCATTCTGGCAGGAATCAATATGCGCAAACTCCTTATCCTGCTGCCATTGGCGCTTAGCAGCGCCCCGCTGGCAGCCTCTTCTCTCCCCTCCTACGATTTTGCTGTCAAACCGGCCCACTCGCCTGCAAATCCCCCCAGCCCATTTGAAGCAAAAAGCAAAAAACAAGCGCTGGAAGTGGGCCCGCGCGTCCCGCTAGGCAACCTCGACAAGACTTGGCTGGAGATGAACGCCTCCAAGCCAGTCGATGGCGACATGCGCTCGCCCAATGCCCATTGGGAACAGCCGCATGGCTACCAAGCCATTCCAGCCTGGCGCAGAGACTTTCCCGGCCAGCCCATGACGCCGGGACTGGGAATCGACCCGCAAACGGGGAAAAAACGCGCCATCCCCATGCACATGCTGCAGCCCCTCCCGCCTTACCAGAACCGCTAAGCGCGACCACCGCCCCGCAGCCTGGCACGAAACTGGTTTGTCACGCCAATCCTGCATTGGCCTTAGCCACCAGCCACTGCCGCGGCGCTTGGCCAACATGCCGACGAAACGCGCGGGCCAAGGCCGAGGCGCTGTCATACCCCACTTGGCCAGCAATCCAGTCCATCGGCTTGCCCTGCAGCAGCCAACGCTGGGCCAAGCCGATGCGCCAACTTGCCAGATAATGCGCGGGCGTCTGTCCCATCACCTCATGAAAGCGCGCTGCAAACCGCGGGCGCGACATCGCCGCGGCGACGGCCATGCCTTCCACTGTCCAGGGCTGCTCAGGCTTGGCATGAATAGCGGCCAGGGCGCGCGATAACTGTCTATCACCCAGCGCGGCCAGCAGTCCGGTATCCAGACGCGATTCGGCCATCATCTGGCGCATCACCCTCAGCAACAACACCTCAAACAGACGATTCACCGATGCCACCCTGCCCGGCAACTCACAACGGGTTTCATCCCGCAAACAGCCGATCAAGGCAGCAGTAGCCCCTAGCTCGCCAGCGGGAAGCCACAGCACATCGGGCAAGGCGCGGGCCAAGGGGTTGTCGACATCCAGGCCAAACCGGACCGACGCGCAGGCCAGTTCCGGCGGCTGTTCGGCATCCGGTTCAAAGCGATGCGGCAAGGGGCGCGGAAAACAAAGCAGGCCGGGCGTATCGAACCGATAGCGGCCATGCCCTGGCACCAGCACGTCCATGCGGCCGCCAGTGAGAATATGAAACTGCCCCAGCCCCGCTCCGCTGCCCGGGTCGCCGTCACCGCCCAAACTCACCACGGAGCAAAGCCGCCCGCTGTAGAACAAGCCGGCGGATAGTCGAAACACATCTAGCACATCGGAAAGCGGGTCCATGGGGTGAGTGGGTCCTGGTGGAGTTTGGCTTCAAACAATCCAGGCAAGACTACAGGCGCCCGGTCAGAGAGATGATAAACCGCCGTAGACGATTGGTATGGAAATTGAGACGCCCTGTCGACCGCTTATGGAGTCAAAAGTCCATGATGCAAAGCGTGCGGAACAGCTTCCGCCACCCCAACCAAAAAAGGAATCTATCATGACCCGCATCCCCAGCGTCACCGACCAGCAAGCCAGCCCGCAAACCCAGGCCGTGTTTGCCGAAGTCAAAAACCTGTTCGGCATGGTGCCCAATCTGATTCGCACCCTGGCCCAATCGCCTGCCGCGCTCGACGCCTATCTAAAATTTTCCGGCGCGCTATCCCAGGGCGCGTTGGCGCCTGCCGACCGCGAGCGCATCGCGCTAGGCGTGGCCCAGGCCAATCGTTGCGCTTACTGCCTGTCCGCCCACAGCCTGATCGCCAAGGGCGCCGGCCTGTCGCCCGAATCCATCGCCGCCGCGCGCCAGGGGGAAGGCAATGCGGTTGCGGTTTTTGCCCGTCAAGTCACGGAAAAGCGCGGCGCCATCAGCCACGAAGACCTGCAGGCAGCCCGCGCCGCGGGATTGGGGGACGCGCAGTTAGTCGAGATCGTGGCCGGCGTGGCTCTGAATGTGCTGACCAACTACATCAACAACGTTGCGCAAACGGAAATCGACTTCCCCGTGGTTGCGCTCTGACAACCCACTCGCGGCGACAAACAGGCCGTCTTTTAAGCGAGATGGCCGCAAACCATCAGGATATGCGGCCACCCCATCCTTGCGCCGCCACGTCTGCCGTCTTCCGAGAGAAAAGCACGCCATCTGGCGTGCTTTTTCTATCCCAATCTTGAGTCCGCCACTGCGGATATCAAAGCTGGAAATTTTCGATGCGGGTCACATGCGGCAGCCCCAACACATGAATGCAATTCATCCATCACCTGCAAAATGATCTTTTGCCTTTCGGCCTACCTGATTGTCTAATGCGTGTTACGACAATAAATTGCTTGGCGATTAAAATGATGCGCGATGGCATGGCCGCGCGCATACAGGGGGAACAGATGAATCACGCTAAATCATTGGCCGAATGGCAGCGCAACCATCCTTTGATCACAGAGATGATGGCGCTGCAGGAATGCAGCTGGTTTAACCCCGGCATCGCCCCCGCGGCGGAAAGCCTGGCCGATGTTGGCCTGTCTGCGGCGAATGTGGCCGATGCCTCCGCCAGACTGCAGCGCTTTGCCGCCTACTTCCGCCAGGCCTTTCCGGAAACCGTCGCCAGCGCCGGCATTCTGGAGTCGCCCTTGCTTGCCATACCCGGTTTTCAAGACGCGCTAGGCCGCCGCCATGGCATGGCCTTACCCGGCCGGCTTTGGCTGAAGGCGGACAGCCAGTTGCCGATTTCCGGCTCGATCAAGGCGCGTGGCGGCATCTATGAAGTGCTCAAGCATGCCGAGGATCTGGCGCTGCGGCACAAACTGCTGAGTCTGGATGACGACTACGCCAAACTGGACAGCCCCGCTGCGCGCGCCGTGTTCAGCCGCTACAAGATCGCAGTGGGCTCCACCGGCAACCTGGGCTTATCCATCGGCATCATCGGCGCCAAACTGGGTTTTCACACTACGGTCCATATGTCGGCCGACGCCCGCCAATGGAAAAAAGACATGCTGCGCGCCCACGGCGTGACAGTGATCGAATATTCGTCCGACTACAGCGCAGCGGTGGCGCAAGGCCGCCAGCAGGCGCAAAGCGACCCGGCCTGCCATTTTGTCGATGATGAAAATTCCACCAGCTTGTTCCTCGGCTATGCTGTGGCCGCACAGCGGCTGAAAGCACAGCTGGATGCGGCCGGCGTGGTAGTGGACGCCGCGCATCCGCTGTTCGTTTACCTGCCTTGCGGCGTAGGCGGCGGCCCCGGCGGCGTGGCCTTCGGCCTGAAGCTGGCTTTTGGCGATGCCGTGCATTGCCTGTTTGCCGAACCCACCCACTCGCCGTGCATGTTGCTGGGCGTCTACACCGGCCTGCACGATCAGGTTTCCGTGCAGGATTTCGGCATCGACAACCGCACCGCGGCAGACGGCCTAGCGGTAGGCCGGCCATCCGGATTCGTCGGGCGCGCCATGCAGCGGCTGATCGATGGCTACTACACCGTAAGCGATGAGGAACTGTTCCGGCTGCTGGCGATGATGGAACACACGGAAGGCCTGCGGCTGGAGCCGTCCGCCCTGGCCGGCGCACCCGGCATCGTCCGCATACAGGCTGAAACCCAGCACTACCGTGCTCGGCTGGGCCTGACGCCGGAGCGCATGGCCCAAGCCAACCACCTGATCTGGGCCACCGGCGGCGGCATGGTGCCTGCGGCGGAAATGGACGCTTACCTGGCGCGCGGCCGCGCGCTGCAGGCCTAAGCCATGCGTCCGCCCCGGCTGGATGGCGCACAGCTCGCCAATCTGCATACGTTCCTGACGGTGGCCCGCCACCTCAGCTTCGCGCGCGCCGCCGCGGAACTATGCCTGACGCCCAGCGCCGTCAGCCACCGCATTGCGCGGCTGGAACACGCGCTCGGCTACCCGCTATTCCTGCGCCTGACCCGGCACATCCGCCTGACGGCCGACGGCGAGCGGATTTACGCGGTTTTACAACGCGGCATGGGCGAACTGGACGCCGCCCTGCAGCCGCAGTCCGACGCTCCCGCCGGGCGGCTGAGGCTGCATGCCCACCCCTCCATCGCCCATTGCTGGCTGACGCCACGGCTGGCAGACTTTTGCGAACACTACCCGCAGATCGAACTGGAAGTCCGCACCGGCAACGACGACGCAGATTTCCGCGCCGGCGGCGTTGATCTGGCGCTTTGCTACGCGGATGGCGCCTTTCCCGGCCTGGCCAGCATCAAACTGATGGACGAGCAGATGGCGCCGGTATGCAGCCCGCAATACGCCGCGAGATACGGGCTGCGGGGCAACCATCTGGCGCTGAGCCGCTGCGTGCTGCTGCATGACGCCCACGCCTGGCGCCATGCGGCTTACAACGCGGAATGGCAACTGTGGGCACGCGCCGCCGGCCGCGAAGCCAACCTGCCAGCCGCCAGCCTCACCTTCGACCGTTCCGACCTGTGCCTGGCCGCAGCCGTCCACCATGCGGGTATCGCCATTGGCCGCCGCCGGCTGGCCCAAACCCTGCTGGACGAAGGCAAGCTGGTCATGCCGCTGGGCGGTTTCATCCCCGCCGGCCATTACGACTACTACCTGGCTCACCCGCCCGGCCCGACATCCGCCAGACTGCAGGCCCTCATCAACTGGCTGCGCGGGCAAGCGGGCTGATCCACCCCAGGCTCGCTCCTGCTGGCTGTCGACGGGAAGCGCCGCCAGCGATGCGAAGTGACAGAAACCAAGCCCGTGCTTGCCTATCCGGCCAGCATGGCTCCCGCCTTCTCATTCCGGCGTAAAACGAACGCCGCAGCAGAATGACAAAACGACCAACAAAATTCATTATTTTGACAATGGCATTTTTTGATCTAAATATTTGATTGTGCGCTCCGTTTTCACCGTCACTCTCGCAACCTTGCCAGCCATTCAGCGCGCTCAACGAGAAAGGATACCGCGATGATAAGCAGCCTCTCCGCTTCCCCGGCATTGCCCGCCAGACCCATACGCGCAGACAGCTCAAACATCGACAGCCAGATCGCCAACCTGGAACAGCAGCTGCAGCAATTGAAAGAACAGCTTCAGAGCTTGCAGAACGGAGGGCAAGCGGCCAGCACCCGCAGCAAACAGGAGCAGGAGAAATTGGCAGAACAGCTCAAGCAACAGATTGCAGAACTGGAAGCCGAGATTACCCAGCTCAAGGCCCAAAAGGAGCAGCAGGAAGAACGTCCCGCCAATCATCACGGGCGCACCCCTGCCGGCAAAAAGCAGAATGGACAAAGCGCCATAGACGACTTCGCCTGACGGTTTTCGCATGCAGGAAACCGCAAGCCAGGCGCTGTTGCCAGGCCGCCGACAGGGCCACCATCTGGTTCTGCCGCCTGTGAGGTCAGCCCTTGCCCAGATAACGCGCCGCCAGCGCGTCCACTCGCTCGCCGCCGGTCTCGCGCAGTTGAGCCAGCAAGGCATCCGGCAAGCTGCCATCGGCCTGGGTGCGCAGCTGCGGAATGAAGTCATCCAGCGAATGCTTGCCCTGGCTGGCGGATTGCAGGGCTTGGTCCAGTTCGGCAAAGAAGGTGGCGCCCTGCGAATAAAACAAGGGGTAAACCGATTGATCCCCATCCCGGTAGCGCTGCTGCAACGCAATCAGTCCTTGGGCGACAGGCGCCTCCGGTTTGATGAACAAGCGCCACACTTTTTCCTTTTCCGCCTCCGGCAGCGTGCTCTGCCGCATCACCTTCAAGCCGTAGTAATGAGCCAAACCCTCCGCCATCCAGGTGCTGCCTTGCTTCACCTCGCCCAGCGCCAGCAGCTGATGGGCCTGCTCATGCGCCAGCAACGCCAGTAGAAAAGTGTCCCGCGCGGCGGTCTCGCGCGGATAGTTGGCCAGCAGACCGTGCAGCCCGCCCGCTCCAAACGCGCTGCTTGCGTTATTCCGCCCCAGCATCACCACCAGCAAATCATCGGCAAACGGCGCATGGGCGGCGGGCGGCGGGAAAATACGGCGCAGCGCAGTCAGCGCCTCCGCGTGCAAGTCCAGCAACCCGCGCCGCGTCACCCGCTCCAGATCATCGGCGACATATCGCACTCGCAACCCGGCCACTTGCCGGACCGTCTCCTGCGTTTTCCCGATCGCGTAAAACTCCGGCGCCTGGCCAGCCGCCGGGATGGCCGCCAATGACTCGGCCTGGCCCGGCACGCGGATGCGCAATGTCGCGGCGGCCTCCCGGCCCGGCTCAGCAAGCAATGCCGTGGACGACGAAAGCAAGACCCAGCCGGGAAAGCCCAGGCTCTGCTGCAATGAAACATTGGCGCCATCGGGCGGCGGCATCTTCAGCGCGACGCGCCACTCCACCTGCCTGCATTGTGGCGGCAGGCGCCAGCGGCCCATTCCGTCATGCGCCAGCGGCTGGCCGTCGCAACGCACATCCACAATCTGCGACGACTGGCCATAAGCCGACGCCCGCGCCTCCAGCGCGTTGCCGTGCTCAGCCGGCAAATCCAGCCGGAACACAGGCGGTAGATTCTGTGCCGGATCGTAGAAAACGGAATAATCGGCCAGCGCGGGCCCGGCAGATACACAGCCCAGCCAGGCCGCCAGTAGAGGAAATCGCATGCGTGATCCCGCGGATAAAAGCCTATTGACCGCCACGCGGAGGGATGGTTTCAGGGCGCCAAAGCTTATGCGGTCCAGAAAACAAACCGCGCGCCACTCCGCGCGGATGGCACGCGCCACCCATCAAGCACAAAAGCCGCCAGCACAGACGCTGGCGGCTTTTGCGTTCATTCATCGAGGCTCGCTCAGGGGCTGATCGCAAAGAACACGAAAGAAGCGAAGATCACCAGATGCACGATGCCCTGCAAAATGGTGGTGCGCCCTACCGATAGCGACAAGGAGCAGGTCACCAGCGTCAGCAGCAGAAAGATGGTTTCCTTGATTTCCAAACCCAGAATCAGCGGCTCGCCCTTGAACACGAAAATCATCGCCACCGTGGGAATGGTCAAGCCAATCGATGCCAGCGCCGAGCCCAAGGCCAGATTCAGGCTGGTCTGCACCCGATCCGCCCGCGCCGCGTTGGCGGCGGCCAGCCCTTCCGGCAACAGCACCAGAGAGGCGATGATGATGCCCACCACGGCAGCCGGCGCGCCGGCATCCACCACAAAACGCTCAATCGAAGGCGACAGCAGCTTGGCCAGGGTCACCACCGCCACCAGGCAAATCAGCAGCATCGCCACGCTAAGCAAGGCCACGCTGTTGGACGGCGGCGGCGCGTGCTCATTCTCGTCATCGCTGCCATCGACCAGAAAATAATCACGGTGGCGAATGGTTTGCACAAACACGAAAGCGCCGTACAGCACCAGCGACACCACCCCGGTGAACGCCAGCTGCGACGACGACAGCAAGGGCCCCGGCTGGCTGGTGCCGTAGTTGGGCAGCACCAGCGCCAATACCGAAATCGCCGCCAGCACGGTCAAAGCCGCCTTGGCGCCGCTGAGCTGGAAATTCTGCTCGCGATGGCGCAAACCGCCCAGCAGCAGGCAAATGCCCAAGATGCCGTTGCAGGTGATCATGATGGCGGAAAAAATGGTGTCCCGTGCCAGCGCCAGCTTCTCCTCGCCCCCGCCCAGCATGAAGGAAATGATCAGCGCCACCTCGATCACCGTCACCGCCAGCGCCAGGATCAGCGTGCCGAAAGGCTCGCCGACCTTATGCGCCACCACCTCGGCGTGGTGCACCGCGGCGAATACCGTTCCCGCCAGCAACACTGCCAGCAGGGCAAGATAAATAGCATGCCCGCCCGCCGCCGACGATGCGGCGATGGCGGCCCAGGCCAAGACAGGGGTGACAATGGTCCAGCGCGGAATCGTGGAATGCATCAATGAATTTTCCTTATTGTTGACGAACAGCCGCGCATCCCGCGCCGAAAAGACCTGGCCGGGACACCCTGCGCGACCGCTCAGTAAGAGGAAGGGAGAAACCAGCATGAAGGCTGCATTAGCCACAGCATAGCAGCATTAAATGAATAGACCACGACACGGCCAGCGGGTTCAGGCTTTGTAAACAAACGGCGCGTCGCTCCGTCAGAAAGAACGCAATCGTCCCTCACTCCGAAGGCCCATCCACTTGACCATCACAAACGATCTCCAAGTAGGGTGCGTCACCTGCAAGGGCGACGCATCGCCAACATATCTCGCCGGTTCACCATATGCGGGAGTGAAATGCAAACGGTGCGTCACCCAGCGGGGTGACGCACCCTACGAATCACTCATCATCCGCCACACGCAGACTCATCCGCTCGGCCAGGCGCAAATGGCAGGCCGCCGCCAACTTGACCAGCTCGGTATCGCTCGCCGGCATGCCGTCCGGCACCGCGATCAGCTCCGCCAAGGCATCCAAGGTGGCGACGGAGCTGTTGAGGCCCATCATGCGGCCAAGCGGATGTTTCTGGCGGTTATGGCGCTCGTAATCCAGCGTCACCAGCCAGCGCGTATGCTGCCAGCACGCTTCGCCGTTCTCCAACACCGCATCCAGCACCGCCCGGCTCACCTGCCGCGCTGCCTCCGCCGCCAGCGCCAAAGCCAGCTCCAGTTGATCCGCCGTCAACGCCTCCTCGCCCTCCCGCCGCAAAGTTGGCAGCAACTCCTCCTCCAACCAACGCCGAAACCGCAGCGCCGCCGGCTTGCGATAGCGCCGAATCGCCATGGCCACGCCGGTTTCGGACAGGCACACCACATCCTCCACGCCTACCGGCAGGGTGCGGACTTCTTCTCTGTTGAGTTTGCTGAGCAGCACCGCCGTGCTGCGGCACTTGATCGCCGCCGCGACGTCATTGGCGAAGAACCACAAGCCGTTGTGGCGATGCAGGAGACGGATAGTGTGCGTAAGGAAGGGAAAAGACAGCAGCCCAGGCTGCATGGGAGAGTGCGCCAACTGGGTCATGGCTAGAACTCCATCAAGATTGTGAAGCGCTGCGAAGCAGCGCGCCGATCCAAGTAGTTCAGGTCGCCAAACCCGGTCATGCGGTCAAGCATGACTGCGTCAGGTTAAATGCGTCTTAGCGCCAGATCAATCAGGGTTTCCACGATCGAGACTGGCAAGAAGTGTAGAAAAGACCTTCGTATCCGCTTCGCGGATAATGATTTAGGTGCCACTTTCCGCGCGGGATGCAGGGGCAAATTGGCTGCCACACAACATGGGCTTATCTTCTGCGGCGGATCTCCCTTCGGGGCATCCGCCCTACGTAGGGCGGAATCCCGGCAAAGCCGGGAGTTCGGCCGCATCGCAACCACACGCAGCTTGCAACAAGCACGCCCAGTAGAGTGTGAGCAACGAGCCCCGCTCCCTTGGCGCAAGCCGGTCAAAACAATGCGCACCAGGTTTTAAGCGGCCGCCTGTTTGAGCACCGCGACGTTAGCGCGGTGCGAGTTCGGCCGCGCCTGGGGCGCGTTGTTTTGACCGGGGTTTCGAAGCGCCCAGGGCCGCCTTTTCTTTCGTCCATTTCTTTTGGCGGAGCAAAAGAAATGGACCCGTCATGCCGGGCGGAACCGGCACTTAAAATATTAGTCCGCGAAGCGGACACATCACTCAGGCGCGGATACCGACATCAAGTCATCTCCTCCCGCCCAGTCTTGCGGATACAAGCCTTGCTTAACCGCCCGATGAAAAGTGGAAAACGGCCAATCCCGGACGCGAGACACCAAACCATGCTTGAGCGGATTGATGTGGATGTAATCCAGATGCGCGGCATAGTCGGCCTCGGAACGGATGCAATGCTCCCAAAAGCGGCGTTGCCAAATGCCTCGTTCGCCATTGCGGCGCCGAGCGGGATTGCGATATTCCTGCGCGGGCAAGGCGCGGACGAAACGGATTTTGATGGCTTTGATGCGGTTGGAAAAATCGTCATCGCCAAGCGGCAAAGTGATCATGCAATGCACATGATCCGGCAGCACCACCCATCCGTCGATATGAAATGGGCGCTCGCGCCGAGTCAGCCTCACCGCTTCGCGCAGCGCGTCGATATGGTCCACCAGCAAGCTGGTGCCTCGATCCAGCAGCGTGAAGGTCAGGAAATACGTCCCACCTGGCACGCGCCAGCGTCGATAGTTGGGCATGGCCATTCCCCAGAACACCAAAGCCCAAACCATAAGACAACAGACACCCGTTAACCAATCCGTCAAAAGGCCGGCGACAAGGTCAGCCGCGGGGGTTGCACGCACCAATCAGCAGCCGTGGGCAAAGGTGGATCGCCCCTCCGGGGCATCCACCCTACGGCGGAATACCGACCTCGACCCGTAGGGCGGAATCCCGGCAAAGCCGGGAGTTCCGCCACGATGCAGCCAGCGCATCAAATACAAAACATCAGTCAATTATCCGGGGTACGCGGTTGATTTTTATTTTCCCGATTCAATACACCATAAAAACTAGCGCTCTATAAGCAAGCTCTTTCCCAATGAGAAAACTGCGCCTTGCGGTGCCGTGCAAAATTTTTTTTGCGCATCGAAACCACTAATTTCTGAAATATAGAGATCTGACCCTGAAGAAAACCATAAACAAGCCCTTCTTGAAATGGTAAAATTACAATTAACCATGTCATTACAAAACATAGACCTTGCCTTCAAAGGCAAACTCCCAACATCCTCCATGCGTACATTATACTTCTTCACAATACCTCCTCCAGTACCAATAAGCCTAAGTGTGCGCTGACCAAGAAAATCTGGAAAACCAACCATTACAACAAAAAAAACCATCACTGCAAAATAGATAACTCCAAAATTATACCGACCACTTTTTACAAGAAAAATTGGAGAATACAAAATCACCAAGAACCCAAAAGAAATAAAAATATATGGGTACACCGCCTCAATATTACCCATTTGCCTATCAAGCAATATTTCAATCACATACAGCAAATCAATTGCAAAAAATACAGTTATGAATAGTGAGAAAAACAAAAACAATGCAAATAAAATGGAAAATTCCATCAAATGTGCTTTACTCTTCCAAGAAAAGTTACTTCTAAAATAAACTGACAAGAAAGCCGCATAAAGTAATTGCAGGAAAATCTGCAAAGCCCAAAGCCAGCCAAAACCAAAACCATTATAAAAAATAATAGCAGAAATACACAACGGTATAACAACACACCCGAAATATCGCAAAGAAAGATCATGTAATTGATTACTTTTAAAGCTTGGTATAATATCCCTTGAGACCCCGATGAAATATGGAATCATCAATGATGCTGCCAAGATTGAGGACAGCATTACTGAAACAGCGCCATATATCGGCAAGAATGTCAGATCAATTGCCAATCCGATACCAAGCTTATTTAGGAAAAATGCCAAACAAAAAAAACCTACCAGAAAGAAAAAGGTAGTGATTGACAGCACTAACTTATCAAAATTTTCAAAAAAATACTTAAGATTAAAACTACTTGCCTTGGTCATAAAAAAAACCCTCCACTGTAAAGTGGAGGGTTTTTATCATAAATGACGTTTAACTATCAAGCCAGTTTGATCAGCTGCGCCCTAATCTTCTCCAACTTGTCATTCAACTCAGCCAACTGGGCCTTATCGCGCTCCACCAAATGCGCCGGCGCCTTGTCGACATAACCCGGCTTCTCCAGCTTGGCGGTCAACTTGGCCAGCTCGGCTTCCACCTTGCCCTGCTCCTTGGTCAGACGCGCGGTTTCCGCGGCCTTGTCCACTTCCACCTTCAGCATCAGGCGCGCTTCGCCGGACATCGCCACCGGGGCGTCGTCTTCCGGCAGCTTGGCCACCAGCGTGCCTTCGGTCAGGCGGGCCAGCAGCTTCAGGTAAGGCACGAAGTCCGCGATGGACGCGTCGGCGGTTTCGATGAACAGCGGGGCCTTGACGGCGGGGCCGATGCCCATTTCGCCGCGCAGATTGCGCACCGCGTTGACCATGTCCTTGAAGGCTTCCATGCGGGCGTTGGCTTGCGCGTTGATCTTGCCCTCTTCCGCCACCGGCCAGGCGGCCAGCATCAGCGATTCGGTCTTCTTGGCGTTGGCCAGCGGGGCGACGGTTTGCCACAGCTCTTCGGTGATGAAGGGCATCAGCGGGTGGGTCAGGCGCAGAGCCACTTCCAGCACGCGCACCAGGGTCCGGCGGGTGGCGCGCTGCTGGGCTTCGTTGCCGCCCTGGATCTGTACCTTGGCCAGTTCCACGTACCAGTCGCAGTACTCGTTCCAGATGAATTCGTAGATCACCTGTGCGGCGATGTCGAAACGGTAGGTTTCCAGCGCGCTGGTGACGTCGATCTCAGCCTGCTGCAGGCGGCCGATGATCCATTGGTCCACAAAGCTGTATTCCAGCGGCAGGCTTTCGTCCTGGCCGCAGTCTTTGCCTTCCGCGTTCATCATCACAAAGCGGGTGGCGTTCCACAGCTTGTTGCAGAAGTTGCGGTAGCCTTCGGCGCGCTTGAAGTCGAAGTTGACCGATCGGCCCAGCGTGGCGTAGCTGGCCATGGTGAAGCGCAGCGCGTCCGTGCCGTAGGCCGGGATGCCTTCCGGGAACAATTTTTCCGTGGCCTTGGCGATCTGCGGGGCCTTTTCCGGGCGGCGCAGGCCGGTGGTGCGTTTTTCCACCAGCGGCTGCAGCGCGATGCCGTCGATCAGGTCCACCGGGTCGATCACGTTGCCCTCGGACTTGGACATCTTCTTGCCTTCGTGGTCGCGCACCATGCCGTGGATGTAGACATCCTTGAACGGCACCTTGCCAGTGAAGTGCTTGGTCATCATGATCATCCGGGCCACCCAGAAGAAGATGATTTCGTAGCCGGTCACCAGCACTTGCGAGGGCAGGAAGGCCTTGAGTTCAGGCGTTTCTTCCGGCCAGCCCAGCGTGGAGAACGGCACCAGGGCCGAGCTGAACCAGGTGTCCAGCACGTCCTGCTCGCGGCGCAGCGTCTTGCCGCCGGCCTTGGCCTGGGCTTCCGCCTCAGTGCGGCCGACGTAGATGTTGCCGTCTTCGTCGTACCAGGCCGGGATCTGGTGGCCCCACCACAGCTGGCGGGAGATGCACCAGTCCTGGATGTTCTTCATCCACTGGTTGTAGGTGTTGACCCAGTTTTCCGGCACGAAGCGCACTTCGCCGGATTCCACCGCTTCAATCGCCTTGGCGGCGATGGACTGGCCGGTGGCGTCGCCCTCGGCGACTTTGTTCATGGCCACGAACCATTGGTCGGTCAGCAGCGGCTCGATCACGGTGCCGGTGCGGTCGCCGCGCGGCACCATCAGCTTGTGCGGCTTGGTGTCCAGCAGCAGGCCCTGGGCTTGCAGATCGGCCAGCATGGCCTTGCGCGCTTCCTGGGCGGTGAGGCCGGCGTAGGCGGCCGGCAGCTCGATGGTGCCTTGGGCGGTGCCGTCGAAGCCGAAGATTTGCGCCTTGGCCAGAATCTTGGCTTCCAGGCTCATCACATTGATCAGCTGGGTGTTGTGGCGCTTGCCCACTTCGTAGTCGTTGAAGTCGTGCGCCGGGGTGATCTTAACGAAGCCAGTGCCGAATTCCTTGTCCACGTACTCGTCGGCGATCACCGGGATGGTGCGGCCGGTGAGCGGCAGCTCAAGCTGCTTGCCCACCAGGTGCAGGTAGCGCTCGTCATCCGGGGCGATGGCTACGGCCACGTCGCCCAGCAGCGTTTCCGGACGGGTGGTGGCGACAGTGACGTATTCATTGCTGCCCACCACTGGGTACTTGATGTGCCACATGTTGCCGTCTTCTTCCTCGGATACCACTTCGAGGTCGGAGATGGCGGTGCCCAGCTTGGCGTCCCAGTTGGACAGGCGCTTGCCGCGGTAGATCAGGCCTTGCTCGTACAGACGGACGAAGACTTCGGTGACGGTCTCGGCGCGGGCCTCGTCCATGGTGAAGTATTCGCGGTCCCAGTCCACGGAGCAGCCGACGCGGCGCATCTGGCTGGTGATGGTGCCGCCGGATTTTTCCTTCCATTCCCAGATCTTGCTGGTGAAGGCTTCGCGGCCCATGTCGTGGCGGTTTTGGCCCTGATCGGCCAGCTGGCGCTCCACTACGATCTGGGTGGCGATGCCGGCGTGGTCGGT
The DNA here is from genome assembly GCF_002902845.1 of Chromobacterium sinusclupearum. Lineage (GTDB taxonomy): Bacteria > Pseudomonadota > Gammaproteobacteria > Burkholderiales > Chromobacteriaceae > Chromobacterium > Chromobacterium sinusclupearum. The sequence goes on along the minus strand of NZ_PPTF01000052.1, from coordinate 11,266 downwards.
GCCTGGAATCCAAACGGTGTTATGGCCCTTCATCCGGTAGTAGCGGGTGAGGCCGTCCATGATGGTCTGGTTGAAGGCGTGGCCCATGTGCAGCGTGCCGGTGACGTTGGGCGGCGGCAGCTGGATGGCGAAAGACGGTTTGGCGGTGTCCATGCTCGGCTTGAAGTAGCCGGCCTGTTCCCAGTGTTGGTACCAACGGCGCTCGAGGTCGCCCGGTTCGTAGCTCTTAGCAAGTTCCATGTCTGAATCTTGGTTTTCTGGATGGAAAAATGGTTCGATTATAACCGGTTTTCAGCTGTTCTCCGAGTGCCGCCATGCCTGCGGGGCACCCAGCCCACGCCCACTTCCTGTCCCTTACGGCAGGGCGCTGACAATCCATTTGAAATTTTTCATGAAAAAAGATTAGCATTTTGCTTGTAATGACATGTGAATGCACAAATCAAGGAGCCACCGATGCCTCACGACCACACCTTAGGCTGCGCCTGCTGCGGCCACGCCCCCAAGCTGGGCGGCACGCAAGAAGATAATGAAAACATGCTGGATGCCATCAAACTGACGCTGCTCGATAGCTTTCGCCAAAACCCGCAACAAACCGTGATCTTTCATGGCGGCACCATCCACACCATGGAAGCGCCTGCCAGCCGGACGGTGGAGGCGCTGGGCATAGCCAACGGCGTGATTGTGGCAACGGGTTCCTTTGATGAAGTTCAAAGGAAAATGGCAGAGGATGGCTTCGATGCCCACGAATGCCTATTAGATGGCCGCACACTGATGCCCGGCCTGATCGACCCTCACATGCATATTCTCGGCAGCGCGCTGAACAAGGGGTGGAATAATGTCTCGGCCTTCGACAAGCAAAACCTCGACCCGCAATACAGCTGGGAACGCCTGAGCGCCCAGATTGGCGAAATGCTGCGCAGCTCGCAGAGTCAGCAATATTTGCTGAACGATCATGACGGCAGCACAGCCTGGTTCGTCGGCTATGGTTTAGATCCCTCCCTGATGAGCGACTGGCCGAACATCAATTTGGGGAAGATGGATAGCCTATGGACAGGAAAAATTGCCGACCGGAACATTGCGATTCTGCTGGTCAACGCCTCCGGCCATCTGGCGTATGTCAACAGCGTGGCCAATCAAAAACTGCTCAACAAAAGCGCCGGCGGCGTGCTGGCTGAAGGCCAAGTCACCGATGCCATGAATCAGGTCAATCGATCGACCCTGACCAAGAAGAGCCTGGGCGACTGCGTCGCGGAAGTGCTTCAGGATGCTGCCAGCAAAGGCATCACCACGCTATTCGACCCCAGCATGGGCACCAATCCAGACAACTCGGCCAAGGAGCTGGAACTTGGCGCGCTGCGCTTGATCGCCCAGTTTGGTCCGCTGCGGCTGGCTGGCGGCCTGTTTGTGCGCACGCAGGATGATCTCAGCTACTGGCTGGAAAACTACCACCTGGACTTGGACAATCATCTGAACCAGCGTTTCAGCATCAAGGGCATCAAAATCATTTCCGATGGTTCCAACCAGGGGCTGACAGGCTTCCAGAAACAGCCGTACCACTGCCTTATCAACCCTGACAAATCCAAGGTGCCCCCCGTGCCAGGCGTGCCGCTCAATGGCAAATACAATTACAAACCCAAGTCCGATCTCGAATCTCTGGTGCTGCGCGCCTTATGCCAAGGCTGGCCCACGCTGGTGCATGCCAATGGCGACAAGGCAATCAAGCGGGTGCTGAACGCCTACGGCAAGGCCTTGAATCCTTTCCCGCACGAAGCCAGCAGCGAGCCGGCCAAACGCCGCCGCGCGCTGCGCTCTCGGCTGGAGCATGCCTCGCTGCTGGATGATGAGGATATCGCCAAGATGGCATCGATGGGACTGAGCCCCAGCTTCTTGATCGGACACGTCGGCTACTGGGGCTACGTTTTCCAGGAAAAGATCTTTGGCGAGAACAAGGCGCGATTGCTGGACCGCTGCCAATCCGCGCTTAACGCCGGCATGCGCGTCAGCTTGCATTCCGACCACTTCGTTTCCCCGCTGGGGCCGCTGCGCATGGCGGAACAGGCCATCTATCGCAAAATGGAGGCCGCGCCAGGCTCGGAAAAACCGGCGCTGAATGCGGAAGAAGGCCTGACTCACGAGCAGGCGCTGCGCGCGGTGACGCTGGACGCGGCCTGGCACTGCCATCTGGATCATCTGGTCGGTTCGCTGGAGCCTGGAAAGCTGGCGGATTTGGTGATCCTGAAGGATGACCCGCTGGATCCGTCCAAGGAGGCACTGCGCGATATCGCCATCCATGAAACCTGGCTGGCCGGCGCGCCGTCCTACGTTAACCAGACTACGCATTAAACTCAGCGGCAACATGAAAAAGCCTGCCCCGAAACGGGCAGGCTTTTATGCGTCCGCCACTTACTCGACTTTGGCCTTGCCCTTCAAGTCCTGGATCATCTTGTCAAAGGCCGTGCGCTGCATTTCCTGCTGCAGCTGCGGCTTCACATCTTCAAACTTGGGGCCTTCCGCCTCGCGCACGCCTTCCAGCTTGATGATGTGATAGCCGTATTGCGATTTCACCGGAGTTTGGGTGATTTCGCCCGGCTTCAGGGCGACCATGGCTTCGCCGAACTCCTTCACGTACTGGCTGGGATCGCTCCAACCCAGATCGCCGCCGCTGTTCTTGCTGCCCAGGTCGTCGGACTTGGCCTTGGCCAGCGCATCAAACGACTTGCCCTTCTTCAGCTGCGCCAGGATGGCGTTGGCTTCCTTTTCGGTTTTCACCAGGATATGGCGCGCGTGATATTCCTTGGACGGGGTGGCCGCCTTCAGGCGGTCATACTCGGCCTTGAGCTGATCGTCGGAAATCACATTGGTTTTGATGAAGTTTTGCTGAAAGGCATTCAGCAACACGCCGCGCTGGGCCATTTCCAGCTCTTGCTTGACCGCGTCGCTCTTGTCGATGCCTTGTTTTTTGGCCTCTTGAACCAGCACTTCATTGGTAACTAGGAAATCGCGGATCTGCTGGCGCAGCTCCGGGCTATCCTTGACGCCATGCTCTTCCTGCGATTTCAGGATCAGGTCCATTCTGGATTGAGGAATGGCTACGCCGTTTACCGTGGCGACCGGCGCGTCTGCGGCAAAGGCTGCCGGCGCGGCAAAAACGGCCAGCAGGCAGGTGGTCAGGGCAAGGCGGGATGGCTTGTGCATGGATGTTTCCTTGTCTGGATATGCGTTTGGGTTGGCTTACAGTCGGTGAATTGTGCCAGAGCCGGCTAACAGTGCAAGCCCGGCCTGGCCAGGCTGGCCATCCGCTGGCGATGCCGCCGGAAATCCGCCCGGCGGCTATCCGTCTATCATGTTCATCCCGCATCGATAAATCAAGCGCGCCGCGCAAGCGCTCGCACCGTCCACATGCCATCAGCAAGCGCCAGCCTGCTTGCTATATTTGAGCATGCCCCCGACACGCCAAGGCGATAACACCCAGTGCCCATGCGCTTGAGCCGCTTTCCCGCCTCCACCCAACTGATTGTCCGCGTGCTGCTGCATGGCGCGCTGGCAGCGCTGACCGCTTGCGCCATCAGCCAAGCGGAACCGGTTGATAGCGTGGCGCCCTCCTCCGGTCCGCCGGCCCAGCTGGGACGGCATGTGCTATTGATCGCCTACGAGCTGCGCAACGGCGGGATTTCCAGAACCGTGCGCAGCTTTCTCAACGCGGCGGCCTATCTGCATTGGCAAGTCAAGGTGACGGACGCCAAGAGCGACCGCAATGCCGTGCGCGAGCAATTGCTGCTGCACGCCACCGCGCAGGAGATTTCCGGCGTGGCCCTGGTCGGCACGGACAGCTCGGATTTCCATCTGGAAATGACCATGCTGAAACAAATGGGCAAGCCCGCCGTGGGCTGGCACGCCGGCAGCAGCCCCGGCCCGAATGCCGAGCTGTTCGCCAACATCACCACCGATCCGTTGACCGTGGCGCAGACGGCCGTGGACTATGCGATAGGCAGCAGCTCCGGCCCGCTGGGCGCGGTGATCCTGACGGATTCGCATTTTTCCATCGCCATGCGCAAGGCCAACGCCATGAAGGAGGCGCTGCTGCGCTGCAAGCGATGCAAGGTGCTGGCGGTGCAGGACATGGACCTCAGCATGACCACCCAGCTGATTCCGGCGCAAGTGCCCGTAATGGCGCAGAAGTTCGGCCGCGCCTGGACCCATACGCTGGCCATCAACGACCTCTACTTCGACAACATCAATTTCCCCTTGCATCAGATTGGCCGCCTGGACATCGTCAACATCTCCGCTGGCGATGGCTCCAACCTGGCAATGAACCGCATCCGCGAGGGCATCTCCCAGCAAAAGGCGACCGTGGCCGAGCCATGCCAGCAGCAAGGCTGGCAAATGGCCGATGAGCTGAATCGGGCCTTTGCCCGGCAGGCCCCCAGCAACTTTGTCAGCAAGCCCATATTGGTGACGCAGGAAAGGCTGCTGGCGCATCCCCGCGATGGCGATATCGAAGACGACCAAGCCTACCGCAAGGCCTATTTAGCGATCTGGTTTCCCTCGAAACATTAATCGCGGCAGATATCAGCGCAGAGGCCACATTGCGCGGCATGGGCTTTTCTATTCATGCATCTTGTTAGCGGCGCGTTGCCGATTTGCCAGACACGCCCATCCCGCCGGAAAACAGGCGGAGCGTTTTGAAGCCTGTCTGGCCATCCTGATGGCTTGAATCCAGGAAAGCGCATGTTTTATCTGCCTTATTTGTTTCCCGGCCCGCCATTATCATTTTCATTCCCGCACCCGCCGGCAGCCCCGCCGCATCGCACCATGCCAACGATATGAAGCATTAATTAAAACAAAGACATAGATCGAACCAAAAGAATGTTTCACCTCGATTCAAACTAGCTATAGTCAAAAAAAGGCTGGACATACTATCTGTCGGGGAGTAGTCACCATGCCGCCTGAGGTGAAAATGCAAAACATTAGTCAAGAAATACCTAATGGGGGATTGCATTTGCAAGCCACCCATCTTGATCCTTTGCTGGATTGCTTGTTCGCGCTGGCTAGACAGTACGGCATCAATGCCACGCGCGAATCGCTGGTGGCGGGGATTCCGTTGCAGAACAACCGGCTGACGCCGTCTATGTTTTCGCGTTCGGCGCGCCGCATCGGCTTGACGTCGCGGGTGGTCAGAAAACCGTTGCCGCAGCTGCCGCAGGCGCTGTTGCCCGCCGTGCTGCTGCTGAAAAGCGAGGAGGCCTGCATCCTGCGCGGCATCGACCTCAAGGCCGGCATTGTCCGCTTCAGCCATTCCGAGCTGCCGGAATCGGAAGAGACGCGCTCGCTTGATGAGTTCGCCGCCTTGTACAGCGGCATCGCCATCCTGATCCGGCCGCGCTTCCGTTACGACCGGCGGGCGCCGGAAATGGGCAATATCCGCTCGCGCCACTGGTTCTGGCACGCGGTCATCGGCGGGCTGCCGTTGTACCGCGATTCCCTGCTCGCCTCTTTGATGATCAATATATTCGCCCTGGTGCTGCCGCTGGTTTCGATGAATGTGTACGACCGGGTGGTGCCTAACCTGGCCATTTACACCTTGTGGGTGCTGGCGGCCGGGGCGATTTTGTCGCTGGTGTTCGATTTTCTGCTGAAGATGACACGCGGCTATATGCTGGACCTGGCGAGCAAGCGCATCGACATCCAGCTGTCCTCTCTGATCATGGAACGCGTGCTGGGGGTGCGGATGTCGGCCAAGCCGGCGTCCGTCGGAGCCTTTGCCGCCAATTTGCGTTCATTCGAAACCATACGCGACTTCATCGCGTCCGCCTCCATCACCGCGCTGATCGACCTGCCCTTCGTCCTGATCTTCCTGGCGGCGGTGGCATGGATTCAACCGCTGCTGATGCTGCCCATATTGATAGGCGGGGCGATGATGCTGATCTTCGCCCTGCTAATCCAGGAGAAGATGAAGGTATTGACCGAGGCCACCCTGCGCGCCACGGCCCAACGCAATGCCCAGCTGGTGGAAACGCTTGGCGAGCTGGAAAGCATCAAGATTCTGGCCGCGGAGGGCCAGCAGCAAGGCCGCTGGGAAGAAGCCACCGCCTATCTGGCGCATATCGGCGCCAGACTGAAAATGCTGGCGGCGTCGGCCAATAATTTTTCCGGCTTGGTCCAGCAAAGCGTGACCATCGCCGTGCTGGTGATAGGCGTCTATGCCATCTTTCGCGGCCAGGCCTCGCAGGGCGGCGTGATCGCCGCGGTGATGCTTTCCGGCCGCGCCATGGCGCCGCTGGGCCAGCTGGTGGGCCTGCTCACCCAGTACCATAACGCCAAACTCTCGCTGAAGTCGCTGGACACCTTCATGGAGATGCCGGTGGAGCGGGAAAAGGACGCCAACTTCTTCCATCGCACCAGTTTCAAAGGCGACATCGAATTCCGCAACGTCGATTTCCAATATCCGGACAACCCGGCCAACGCGCTGCGCAATGTATCGTTCCACCTCAAGGCGGGGGAACGGGTGGGCATCATCGGCCGCATCGGATCCGGCAAGTCCACGCTGCAGCGGCTGATCATGGGCCTGTATCACCCGGACCAGGGATCGGTGCGCATAGACGGCATCGACATCCACCAGATCGACCCCACCGAACTGCGCCGCAATATCGGCCATGTGCCGCAGGATGCCTCGCTGTTTTACGGCACCCTGCGCCAGAACATCGCCATGGGCTCCCCCCATGCCTACGATGCCAGCATCGAGGCCGCCGTTGAGCTGGCGGGCTTGTCCGAGTTCGTCAACGGCCACCCGCAGGGCTACGACATGATCATAGGCGAGCGAGGCCAGTCGCTGTCCGGCGGGCAGCGCAAGGCCGTGACTATCGCCCGCGCCCTGCTCAACGCGCCGCCCATCCTGCTGCTGGACGAACCCACCAGCAATATGGATAGCGGCGCCGAGGCGCATATCAAACAGACCCTGGCCAAGATCATGCCGGGCAAGACGGTAGTGCTGATCACCCACCATGCCGCGCTGCTTGACCTGGTAGACCGGCTCATCATCATCGAAAACGGCGCCATTGTGGCCGACGGCCCAAAGGCGGAGGTCATCCAAGCCCTGCAGCAGGGGCAAGTTTCCAGGGGAAAAACATGAAGCAGCCGTTCTGGCAACGTTGGATGGAACAAGGCCAACGCAAGACCTCCCCATACTGGGAACGGGTCATGGACTGGGCGGAGGCGCGCGACTTGCAAGAGCATGTCGATTTCGCCACCGACGCCGACTGGGCGATTCTGCAACAAAGCCCGGGCCGCCCCCGCGTCTTCATCTGGACCATGGCCGGCTTGTTTCTGGCGGCCTTCATGTGGGCCGCCTTCGCTCAGATCAACGAGGTGACCAAGGGCCAGGGCAAGGTGGTGCCCACTTCGCAGATCCAGCACATTCAGAGCCTGGATGGCGGCGTCGTGGCCAAGCTATGGGTGCATGAGGGGCAGATCGTGCAGCAAAACCAGCTGCTGCTGAGCATAGACAACACCCGGTTTGTCTCGTCGCTGCAGGCCAATCAGGCCCAATATCTGGCGCTGTTGGGCAAGGCCGCGCGGCTGGGCGCGATTGCCCATGGCACGCCGCTGGCCATTCCGTCCCAGGTTAGCCAGCAGGCCCCGGACATCGCCCGCCAGGAAATGGCGCTGTATCTGGCCAAAAAGCAGGAGCTGGACAACAACCTCGCCATCGCCAGGGGGGAATTGGCCCAGCGCATGCAGGAAATGAACGAAATGAAGGCGCGCCGGCAGCAGGCGGATCAAAGCTTCCAGTTCACCAGCAAGGAGCTGGAGCAAACGCGGCCGCTGCTGGACTCCGGCGCCGCATCCGATGTGGACCTGTTGCGGCTGGAGCGCGAGGTTTCGCGCTTCAAAGGCGATCGCGACATGGCGCAGGCGCAGATTTCCCGCCTGCAAGCCGCCATAGAGGAGGCCAATCGCAAGATCCAGGAAAACGAACTGACCTTCCGCAACCAGGCCAGCGCCGAGCTTTCCGACACCATGGCCAAGATCAACAGCCTGTCCGCGGACACCTCCGGCCTGGCCAACAAGGTGAAGCTGTCCGAAATGCGCTCCCCCGTGCACGGCCAAGTCAAGCAGATCTACGCCAATACGATAGGCGGCGTGGTGGCGCCGGGCAAAGACATCATGGAGATTGTGCCGCTGGGCGAATCGCTGGTGGTGGAGACGCGCATCCTGCCGCGCGACATCGCCTTCATCCGCCCCGGGCAGCGCGCCACTGTGCGCTTCACCGCCTACGACTACACGATTTACGGCGGCATGGAGGGCGTAGTGCAGGACGTCAGCGCCGACACCGAAACCGACGAGCGCGGCAATTCCTTTTACCTGGCCAAGATAAAAACCAAACAAGGCACGCTGGGCGACCGCCATTTGCCCATCATTCCCGGCATGGTGGCCCAGGTGGACATCATGACCGGCACCAAGAGCATTCTGTCCTACCTGCTGAAGCCCGTACTGCGCGCCAAATCGGAAGCCTTTACCGAGCGGTGAAGCCGCTGATCTGCCCTCTCAGGCCATGCCAACATAAGTCCGTCACGGAAGGAGAATGACGGATATCAAGGCGCGCAGATCACCGGCTTCCTCAAACCAGCCGAACTCGGCATGACCGACCCACAGCGCCAACGCGCCCGCGATCTGGAATCAATCGAAACTGCTGGCCTATGGCCCGCTAAACCCATCTCGATATCGAATCCCAAAGCGCCAGCCCGCATGCCCAACGGCCGGCACGCGCATGTCTTTGACTCGCTGGCGGCAGCGCGACAATCACCCTGCTCTCCATCCATGCGAACCCAAGCTCCTCCCCATTGCCGGCATGGCCGGAGAGGATGATTTACCGCAACCTCATGTTTCAGATAGGTATTTCTAGCAATAACTTTATTACTTGCTACAGTTAAAACTGCCTGTAGTCCATCCATCATTTAGAGCCGCTCAACAACCACGCAGAGCCCCAGTGCAAGACACGCCAAGGCAGACAGCACAAGCCATACGGCAAGAAGGCGCAAGACAGGGAGCCAGGGTTGAGTCAGCGGTTCACAGAGCAGCCTGGAAGTTTGCTTGGCGCCTTTGCAAGGCGCTGAAACATACGGCCGCACCACAAGGAGATGCACGCAGGAACAGAGGTTGATGCGCGGGATGATACGGCCGGGAGATGCCGATGGCAGCAAATACAACACTATCGGGGAAGATCGGTACTCTCAAAGGAACGGTCAGAGTCATCGATGCCCAAGGGCAGGAACACATCCTCAAAGTAGGGGATATCATCCACCCGAATGATCACCTGGTATTCGAACAGGGTGCCTCGCTACTGCTGAATCAGGATGGCGGACAGCAGGTTCTATTGTCCGACACCAAGGAAACAGGCACGCCGCCCGCCAGCAATGCCACTCCTCAAACGACGGCGCCAAGCGACGCAAACAATCCAGCCGTGCCAGGCTGGAACACCGCTATCAATGGCCAGCCGCCACAACCGGGTCAAGACGGCAATAACGCCAATGCCGAAGCGCAATCGGTCCTGGCCAGCCTGGCGAATGGCCAAGACCCGCTGGCGCAGCTGCAGTCTGCTGCGGCCGGCCTGGCCGCTGCGGGCGGCACCAGCGAAAACATCGATCACACTTTCATCGACCTGACCGGCAACACCAATACAGTAGGGACCACGGGAACGGGTTTTACCCCCAGTGTCGGCCCCACTGCAACCCACTCCACCTTCACGCCGATTTCCACCGCGCCGGTTAACGCATCGTTCACCCCTGCCCCCGCGCCACCGGTAACGCTGACTTTCAACAATATAGGCCTGACCAATCATAGCGAACCCGTACTCCAGGGCACCGGCTCGCCGGGACTGACTGTCACCGTTTCCGAAGCAAACGGCACGGTGCTCGGCAGCGCCGTGGTTGCCGCCAATGGCAGCTGGTCGCTCACGCCGACTCAGCCCTTGCCTCAGGGCGCCAGCACGCTGATCGCCTCCTCCAGCAATAATGCCGGACAAAGCACGCAGTCGACGGCGATTGTGACAGTGGACACCATTCCGCCCCTTGCGCCGGTCGTGCACATTACGCAGCATGATGATGGCGCCGGCAGCGCCGCCATCAGCCAGACCGATCTGGTGAATGGCGCCGTCCGCGCAACGGTTCAACTCGACGCCAGCGATCTGCAACAGCAAGGCGCGGCCAACATCACCATTACGGAGGGCGGCCATCCGACCACGCTCACCGTGCATAGCGACGGCAGCATCACCGGGCTGGCTTCCGGCATCCAGGCCAGCTACGCCAATGGCTTGGTCACATTGTCCATCCAACCCGCCAGCTCGGGTACGTTATTGCAAATTGCCGCCACCCAGACCGATGCAGCCGGCAATGTTTCCAGCCCGGCCAGCGACCAAGGCCTAGTCAGCACCGCACCTCCGGCTGCGCCGCAAATCACCATAGAGGATCATGGCGGCATCATCGCCAGCGGCGATATCCATAATCAGCAAGTCAGCGTACAGGTCGCGCTGAACAACCCCTCGTTGCAGGCCGGCACCACCCTGACACTGACCAGCAACACCGGCGAAGCCTACAGCCACGTCTTGACCGCCGCCGACCTGCAAAACGGCAGTCTGGCACTGAATGTTCCGGCAGCTGCCAACGGCCAAAGCTTGACGTTGAGCGCCCAATTCACCGACAGCATCGGCAACCCATCGGCCACAAGCACGCTGACCGCCACGGTAGATACCACACCGCCAGCCACGCCTTCCGTGTCGATCACCGAACACAGCGGCCAGCAAATCGCCAGCGGCGATGTGGCCAACGGCCAAGTGCAGGCGACGGTCAGCCTCGATGCCAGCAACCTCGCCAACGGCGGCAACGCCCAGGTCTCGATCAGCGATGGCGGCGCGATCAGCAGCGTCACTGTGCATAGCGACGGCTCGGTGAGCAGCAGCAACCCAGCCGTCACCGCCAGTTACGCCAATGGCGTGCTGAGCCTCGGCATTCCCGAACCGGCCAACGGCCAGGCCGTCAGCGTGTCGGCGACGCAAAGCAATGCGCTGGGCAACACCTCGCTAGCCGGGACCACGAGCGGCACCTTGAACCTGACCGCGCCGAGCGCGCCGACGGTGGCGATCACCGAACACAGTGGCCAGCAAATCGCCAGCGGCGATGTGGCCCACGGCCAAGTGCAGGCGACGGTCAGCCTCGATGCCAGCAACCTCGCCAACGGCGGCAACGCCCAGGTCTCGATCAGCGATGGCGGC
>NZ_PPTF01000005.1 GCF_002902845.1 Chromobacterium sinusclupearum | reverse complement strand
TTGGGGTTGGAAATATTTGATGATGCGTGGGGCGCCGATTCCAGTCCGCCTGCAGATATTCGATGGCGAGGATGCGCGTGAGCGGGCTGGGCGGCCGCCGGTATCGGCTGCGGGCGGCCGCGAGGGGGTGGGCTTGTTTAACGCTGGCCCGATCCGCCGTTTTCAGCAGGTGCCATCTCAACCGTTTGGCGAGGTTTGCGGCCGCGCTGCATGATCAAGATGAAGAACAGCGGAATGAAGAAGATGGCGATGAAGGTGGCGGCCAGCATGCCGCCTATCACCGGCGTGCCCAGCGAGTGCCGGCTGGCCGCGCCGGCGCCGCTGGAGGTGAGCAAGGGCACGCACCCCAGGATGAAGGCCAGCGAGGTCATGACGATGGGGCGAAAGCGCAGTCGCGCCGCCTCGCATGCCGCTTGCGACAGCGACATGCCTTCCTGGTATTTCATCACCGCGAACTCCACGATCAAGATGGCGTTCTTGGCTGCCAGGCCTATCAGCGTCACCAGGCCTATCTGGAAGTAGACGTCGTTGCTCATGCCACTCAGGTAAACGGCAAGCAAGGCGCCGAACAGCGCAAACGGCACTGCGCTCACGACCGCCAGCGGCAGGCTCCATTTCTCATATTGCGCCGCCAGGATCAGGAACACCATCAGGATGCCGAAGGCAAAGGCCATGGCGCCGCTGTTGCCAGCCAGTTTTTCCTGATAGGCGCTGCCGCTCCATGCCAGGGTATAGTCTTTGCCCAGGGTTTGCTCGGCCACTTGCTCCAGCGCGGCGATGGCCTGGCCGGAGCTGACGCCGGGCGCCGGCTGCGCCATGATCTTGGCGGCGTTGAAAATATTGAAGCGGTTTACCAGCTCCGGGCCGAAGCTGGGCCGGATGGCGACCAGGCTGGTCAGCGGGATCATGGTGCCGTCATCGGAGCGCACATGCACATTGCGGATGTCTTCGGGGCGGGCGCGGAAATCGGCTTCGGATTGCAGCTGCACTTTGTAGGTGCGGCCGAATTTGTTGAAGTCGTTGACGTAAAGCTGGCCGAAGGTGGCGGACATGGCGTCGAACACGTCGTTGATGTTCACGCCCAGCGCCTTGGTTTTTTCCCTATCCAGATCGATGAACTTCTGCGGCACATCGGCGCGGAAAGTGGTGCTGACCGAGGCGAACTCCGGCCGTTTTTCCGCCGCCGCAAGAAAGCGCGTGGTGGCTTCGCTGAGTTTGCGCGAGCCGCTGCCGCCGCGGTCCTGCAAGAATGCCTCCAGGCCGCCCGTGGTGGACATCCCAATGATGGGGGCGGGAGTGAAGGCTCGGATGACGGCCGCCTGAACCGATTTGCCGCGCGCCATCGCCCAGGCGGCGATGCTGGCGGAATCCTGCCCGGCGCCTTTGCGCTCATGCCAGGGCTTCAGGGTGACGAAGCTGGTGGCGTGATTGGACTGTTTTGAGCTGGACAGGATGTCGAAGCCGGTAAAGGTGGTGACATTGGCGATATCGGGGTTCGACAGCAAGACCTTGTCGAACGCCTCGGTCACCTTGGCGGTGCGGGTCAGCGCGGCAGCGTCCGGCAGCGCCACGCTGACAAACAGGCTGCCCATGTCTTCGTCCGGGACCAATGAGCCGGGCACGCGCGTGAACAGCAGGCCGGTGGCCAGCAGCATGGCGGCGAACAGTCCCAGCCCCAGCCCCCGGCGGCGGTTGAGAAAGGCGACGCCGGTGACATAGCCGAAAGTCAGCCGGGTGAAGGCGCGGTTGAACCATGCGAAAAAGCGCGCCGGTTCATGATGTCCCGGCTTAAGCAGCAAGGCGCACATCGCCGGGGTCAGCGTCAGCGCCACAATGCCGGACAAAATTACCGAGATGGCGATGGTGATGGCGAACTGTTTGTACATCACCCCGGTCATGCCGCCCATGAAGGCTACCGGCAGGAAAACGGCGCACAGCACCAGCACGATGGCCACCACCGGACCGGAGACTTCCTGCATCGCCAGGATGGCGGCTTCCTTGGCCGAGCAGCGCTGTTCGCGCATGATCCGTTCCACGTTTTCCAGCACCACGATGGCGTCGTCCACCACGATGCCAATGGCCAGCACCATGCCGAATAGCGTCAGCAGATTGCTGGAGAAGCCCAGCATGATCATGCCGGCGAAGGTGCCGATCAACGATACCGGCACCGCGATGCAGGGAATCAGCGTGGCGCGGAAGTTCTGCAGGAACAGGTAGACGATGGCGAAGACCAGCACGGTCGCCTCCAGCAGCGTGGAGACCACCTTTTCGATGGAAACCTGGATGAACTGGGTGGTATCGAAGGGGATGGCGTAGTCGATGCCGGCCGGGAAGCGGGCTTTCAGTTCCTCCATCTTGGAGCGGATGGCCGCGGCCACCTCCAGCGCGTTGGCGTTCGGCTGCAGATAAGTGGTGATGCCCACGGCTGGCTTGCCGTTGCGCATGCCGATCACGTCGTAGTCGTTGCCGCCCATCTCCACCCGCGCCACGTCCTTGACGCGGATCTTGGAGCCGTCCGGCTCCGAGCGGATGATGATGTCGCCGAACTCCTTGGGGTCCGCCAGCCGGCCTTTGGCGTTGACGGTATAGGTGAAGTTGATGGCCTGGTTGGTGGGTTGGGCGCCGATCTTGCCGGCGGCGAACTGGGCGTTCTGCTCGCGCACCGCCCGCGTCACGTCGGCCGGCGTCAGCGCCAGTTGCGCCAGGCGGTCTGGGCGCAACCAGATGCGCATCGCGTAATCCGTGCCGCCCATCATATTGACATCGCCCATGCCTGGAATGCGCTTGAGCTCGTCCATGATGTTGAGCAGCGCGTAGTTGGCCAGGTAGTTGCGGTCGTATTGGCCATTCGGCGAGCCGATGGAGATCACGCTGAGCACGGAGGTGGATTTCTTGCGCACGGTGATGCCCTGGCGCTGCACTTCCTCCGGCATCATTTTCATCGCCGCCTGCACCCGGTTATTGACGTCGATGGTGGCCTGGTCCGGGTCGGTGCCCACCTTGAAGTAGACGTTGAGGCTGAGCTGGCCGGTGGACGAGGCGTTGGACTGCAGATACAGCATGTTCTCCACGCCGTTGATCTGCTGCTCCAGCGGCGCGGCTACGGTTTCGGCTATGGTTTCCGGCGTGGCGCCGGGGTAGCTGGCGCTGACCGATACCACCGACGGCACGATCTGCGGATATTGCTCAATAGGCAGCGCGCGCATGGCAGCCAGGCCCGCCAGCGTGATGATGATGGCGATGACGCTGGCGAAGATGGGGCGGTGAATGAAGAATCTGGAAAACATGTCGCCTCCTATTTGCCGGCCTGGGCGATGGGCTTGACCACGCTGCCGGGCGTGGCCTTCATCAAGCCATCCACGATCAGGCGCTCGCCGGCGGCCAGCCCGGATTCGATCACCACCTCGCCGCCGCTCTGCATGCCCAGCTCCACGGGATGCGCGGCTACCTTGTTGTTCTCGTCAACGGTCAGCACCATGTTTTCGGCTTGCGACTGGATGATGGCGGACTCCGGCGCGGTGATCACGTTCTGGCGGGTGCCCAGATCCAGCAGCACGCGCACAAACTGGCCAGGCAGCAACTTGCCGTCCGGATTGGCGAAGATGGCGCGGCTGCGGATGGTGCCGGTGCGCGGGTCCACGCGGTTGTCGTGGAAGTTGAGTTCGCCGGTCAATGGATATTCGCTGCCGTCGGCCAGCAGGATGCGGACCCGCGGCGCGTTTTGGGGCGCCGCGATGTCGCCATGGTTGACGCCGTGTTCGTAGTCGAGCCGGTCCTGCTCCGAGATCGAGAAGTTCACATACATCGGATCGAGTTGCGAGATGGTGGTCAGCGGCTCGGCGGCGTCGACCCGGATCAGGCTGCCTTCCGATTGCACTTGTTTGCTGGTCATGCCGGAAATGGGCGCGGCGACATGGGTGTAGTCAAAGTTGAGCTGCGCCTCCTTGACCTTGGCGTCGGCGGATTGTTTGGCGGCGCGCGCCTTGTTGTAGGCGGATACGGCGTTGTCGTAGTCCATCTTGGAAACGGCGTTTTCCTTGAACAGCGGAATGATCCGGTCGCGGTCGGCGGTGGCCTTGTCCAGCGCGGCTTGTTGTTGCGCTTGCGCGCCTTTCGCCTGTTCCAGCACGGCCTGGTAGGGCGCGGGGTCGATCTGGAACAGCACTTGTCCCTGTTTTACCGGCTGGCCTTCCGTATACGTGCGCTTGAGCAGAATGCCGCCGACGCGGGCGCGTACCTCCACATCGCGGAATCCGGCGGTCTCGCCCACCAGCTCCAGACGCAGCGGGACGCTGTGCGGGCGTACCGTTTGCACGGTGACGGTAGGAATCTCCGGTTCGGATTTGGGCTGCGAGGGCGCGCAGGCGCTCATGAGCGGCAATAACAGGCCAAGCCATAAGGGACGTAGCAGTGGGTGGTGCATGTGATGGAACTCCTGTGCGGACGGATGCCGCAGATGCTGCGGGTACGGATGGGCAATCAGGCGGTTGTGTATGGACGCATGAATGAAGCAGGCCGGCCTAAACGCCGCTGACAAACGCCTGATCCTTGTCGGCGGGTCTTGGCTCAGGCGCTTTTCTAGGTTTTGTCAGCGGCGTTAACTGTGTGGGGCATTGGTTTGGATCATGAGGTGAGCGTGTATTGAGCTGAAGTGTTGTGGTGCATATTATTGTGAAAAAAATTGAATTATTAATTTGTTTTAATATTTCATGTCTCTTTAATAAAATCCATTTTTCCAATGTTTTTAAGCGGTGTTTGAATTTTATTTTCTATATCCGGTCGAAAAAAGCGGAAATGATAGAAGTTGAATTTCAAGGAATTTGAATATGAAGATTTCGCTCGAGGCATTGACGGCGCTGGATGCGGTGGCGCGGCACGGCAGTTTCGCCGCGGCGGCGGAGGCTTTGCACAAGGTGCCGTCTGCGCTGACCTACACCATGCAGAAATTGGAACAGCAGCTGGGGATCGCCATTTTCGACCGCAGCGGCTACCGCGCGCGCTTGACTCCAGAGGGGGAAGTGCTGCTGCGCGATGGACGCCGGTTGCTGGATGCCGCCGACCGTCTGGAGCGGCGGCTGGCGCTGTGCGCCGAGGGCTGGGAGGATGAATTGCGCATCGCGCTGAGCGGGGTGACGCCGATCGATACCCTGGTGCCGCTGATTCAAGAATTCGACGCCTTGGGCACCGGCACCCGGCTAAGTTTTGCCCGCGAAATTTTCAATGGCACCTGGGACGCGCTGCTTGATGAACGGGCCGACTTGGTGATAGGCGCGCCGATGCAGGTGGTGCCGGATGGTTGCAACTGCCGCGAGATCGGCCAGATGGACATGTTGCTGCTGATGCGGCCAGATCACCCGCTGGCGGCCGAGCAAGAGCCGATCGGGCGCGAACAGTTGCGCCGCCATCGTCTGATCGCCATCGGGGATACCGCGCGCAATATGCGCGGTCGCGCGGCCGGCATGGAAGAGGGTCAGGAGCTGCTGCTGGTCTACAGCAATTCGGCCAAGCTCAGCCTGGTGCTTGCCGGCCTGGGCGTGTGCTACCTGCCTAGGGAGTGCGTGCGCCAGCACCTGGCCGCGGGCGAGCTGGTTTCGCGGCGGGTGGAATCCGCCCGCCCGATGCCGGCGGCTTGCTTTGCCTGGCGGCACGGGAGCAGCGGCAAGGCTTTGCGCTGGTTTGTCGAGCGGCTTGAGCCATGGGCGGCCGCCCATGGCCGCGGCGCCGGGTGAGCGGCGCTTAGGCGCGTTGGTAAAACTCGATTGGCAAGCCGTCTGGATCGGCGCAGAAGAAAAAATGCGCGCCGGTATATTCGTCCACTCTGAGCGCTTCGCAGGCGACGCCGCTCGCCTGCAGATAGCTGCGCGCGGCCGCGGCATCGGCGCAGGCCAAGGCCAGGTGGCGCAGGCCGCAGGCTTCAGGCCTGGTGGGGCGGGGCGGCGGCGACGGAAAGCTGAACAGTTCGATTTGGGCGCCTCCCGGCAAGGCCAGGTCCAATTTCCATGACTGCCTCTCTTCCCGCCAGTTCTCGGCCATGATCGGCAACCCAAGAATGCGATGGTAGAAGTCTCGCGAGCGCGGATAGTCGGAGGCGATGATGGCGACGTGGTGCAGGCCGTGAATATGCATATCGATTTGGAAGGATGTGTGTTCGATGCCGATGCTGCAGCGCCGTCGGCCCATGGCAGCCTGTCGCGTGCGTAGCTCATTAGGAAAAACAATCAGAATTCTTGCAACAATCAATTAGACGAATTTGATCATGGCTATCAGAATGCACTTATCGATAGTTAACAACCGCATCACCCCGCTAAGGAGATAGCCATGCTGCAAAACCGTGAAGGCCAACGCGTACCGAACGTTACTTTCCGCATCCGCGAAAACAACGAATGGAAGAATGTTACCACCGCAGAACTGTTCGATGGCAAGACCGTCGCCGTGTTCTCGCTGCCGGGCGCGTTCACCCCCACCTGCTCGTCCACCCACCTGCCGCGTTTCAATGAACTGGCGCCGGCCTTCTTCGCCAACGGCGTGGATGCCATCCTCTGCGTGTCGGTCAACGATACCTTCGTGATGAACGAATGGGCCAAGGATCAGGAAGCCAGCAATCTGGTGATGATTCCGGACGGCAACGGCGATTTCACCGAAGGCATGGGCATGCTGGTGGACAAGGCCGACCTGGGCTTCGGCAAGCGCAGCTGGCGCTACTCCATGCTGGTGAAGAACGGCGTGGTGGACAAGATGTTCATCGAGCCGCAAGAGCCGGGCGATCCGTTCAAGGTGTCCGATGCCGACACCCTGCTGAACTACATCAACCCGACGGCCAAGAAGCCGGATCAAGTGGTGGTGTTCACCAAGGTCGGTTGCCCGCACTGCGCCCGCGCCAAGGCCGTGCTGGCTGAAAACGGCTACGACTTCGTCGAAGTGCCGCTGGACAACAAGATTCGCGGCAAGGTGCTGGGCGCCGTATCCGGCGCGATGACCGCCCCGCAAGTGTTCATCAACGGCCAGCTGATCGGCTCCGCCGACGAGGTGGAAAAGCGCTTCGCCAAGTAAGGTTGAACTGACGTTCGTTGCCGGCGGCTTCGGGCCCTGACGCCGCCGGTCGCTTTGGGCCGGTACTCCTGCCGGCCGTTTTTTCGCCGGGATGCGGGACGGCATGCGCGGCGTGTCGTGCCGCATCCCCGCCAAATAAGAGGATACAGACCATGAAAACCATCCATATCGACGTTGCCGTCATCGGCGCCGGCACCGCCGGCCTGGCCGCCTACCGCGCCGCCAAGGCGGAAGGCGCCTCCGCGCTGATCATCGAAGGCGGCCCCTACGGCACCACTTGCGCCCGCGTCGGCTGCATGCCGTCCAAGCTGTTGATCGCCGCCGCTGAAGCGGCCCATCACGCCCGCCACACGGACATGTTCGGCGTGCATGTCGATGGCGAAGTCCGCATCGATGGCCGCGAGGTGATGGCCAGGGTGCGCAGCGAGCGCGACCGCTTTGTCGGCTTTGTGGTGCGCGGCGTGGATGGCATTCCGGCCGAAGACAAGCTGCGCGGCTACGCCCGCTTCATCGACAACACTACCTTGCAGGTGGACGACCACGCCATCGTCCAGGCCAAGCGCGTGGTGATCGCCACCGGCTCGTCGCCGGCCATTCCGGCGCCGTTCCAGGCTTTTGGCGATAGGCTGATCGTCAACGACGACGTTTTCGATTGGGAAGACTTGCCGCAAAGCGTGGCGGTGTTCGGCCCGGGCGTGATCGGCCTGGAACTGGGCCAGGCCTTGTCCCGGCTGGGCGTGCGGGTGCGCGTGTTCGGTGTGGGCGGCGGCGTCGGTCCCTTGTCCGATCCGGCGGTGCGCGATTACGCCCGCCAGGCCTTGCAGGATCAGTTCTACCTCGATCCGAGCGCCCAGGTGCTGGAAATGGCCAATGAGGGCGACGCCGCTCGCATCCGTTATGTGAACCTGGATGGCGAAGCGGTCGAGGAGCGTTTCGACTATGTGCTGGCGGCAACCGGCCGCACCCCGAATGTGCGGGGGCTGGGGCTGGAAAATACCAGCGTGCAGCTGGATGCGCGCGGCGCACCGGTGTTCGATCCGGAAACGCTGTTGTGCGTCGGTGCCCCGGTGTTCATCGCCGGCGACGCCAACAACATCCTGCCGCTGCTGCACGAGGCGGCCGACGAAGGCAAGACCGCCGGTTTCAACGCGGCGCGTTATCCCGACGTGACGCCGGGCCTGCGCCGCTCGCCCATCGCCGTGGTGTTCTCGGACCCGCAGATGATGATGGTGGGCCGCCGCTTTGCCGATCTGCCGGAAGGCGGCTTCGTGGTGGGCGCAGTCAGCTTCGAAGACCAGGGCCGCAGCCGGGTGATGGGCATCAACAAGGGTTTGCTGCATGTGTATGCGGACCAGGCAACCGGCCGCTTCCTCGGCGCCGAGATGATAGGCCCGCGCGCGGAAAACCTGGCCCACTTGCTGGCCTGGAGCCATCAGCAACAGCTGACCCTCTCGCAGATGCTGGACATGCCGTTCTACCATCCGGTGATAGAAGAAGGACTGCGCACCGCCTTGCGCGACGCGTTGGCCAAGCTGGCTTGATGGGAGGTCCGCCTTGGCGCGGATACAGAAACGGGGGCTTTGGCCCCCGTTGTCATTTATGAGCGGCCCAGCAGCGGCCGTATCCAGCTGAAACGCTGGCGCCAGATCACCGGCGCGCACCAGGCCAGGTGGGCGGTGGCCAGCACATTGAGCAAGGCAGCCGCCAGCAGCAGCATGGAGATGCTGTCGTACCACTTCAGCATCAGCGCGCTGCCTATTGCCGCCGCTACCATGTAGAAGCCGTTGATGATGTTGTTGGCGGCTACAGCTTGCGAGCGAAATGCGTCCGGGCTGCCGGTTTGCAGCCAAGTGTACAGCGGCACGGTGAAGAAGCCGCCGAAGAAGCCCAGCAAGGCCACATCGACGATGCTGCGCCAGCTGCCGGGGCGCGACAGGTATTCTGTCAGTGTGGCCAGCTGGCCTTGGTAATGCGGCATCGCGCCCAGGGCCAGATCGCCGCCGAACACTGTCATGCCGGCGCTGCCCAGGAGCACGATGCCCAGCTGCAATTGGCCGTGCGATACCTTGGCGCAGGCCATGGAGCCGATGCCGATGCCGATGGAGAACAAGGCCAGCAGCAGGGTGTAGACATCGGCGTCGCCGCCCAGATGCAGCCGGGTGAAGGTGGGCAGCTGGGTGGTGTAGATCGCGCCCATCAGCCAGAACCAGGAAATGCCGAGGATGGCGCAGCGCACATCGTGGATTTTCCAGGCTTGCCCTACCAGTTGCACCGAATCGCCGATGAAGTTCCACGACAGTTTCAGGTGCGGCGCGCCGGCCGGCACCGAGGGCATCTTGGCGCTGCTGAAATAGCCGAGCACGGCAGTGGCCAGCAGCGCGGCGATGATCATCAGCACGCTATTGTGCGTCAGCATGCTGCCCAGCAGCTGGCCCAGCAGAATGGCGAGGAAGGTGCCCATCTCGATCAGACCGGTGCCGCCCACCAGTTCGTGCTCGCGCAGATACTGCGGCAGCACCGAATACTTCAGCGGACCGAAGAAGGCGGAGTGCGTGCCCATCAGGAACAAGGCGCCCAGCAGGATGGCGGCCGATTGCAACAGGAAGCCGGCGCCGGCCAGCAGCATGATGGCGATTTCCGCCAGCTTGATCAGCCGGGCGATGCGCGCCTTGTCGAAGCGCTCGGACAACTTGCCCGCGCTGGCCGAGAACAGAAAGAACGGCAGAATGAAAATGCCGGCGGCCAGGTTGACCAGCTGCTCCGGCGGCAGCCCGGCGGTAGTCAGGCCGTGAAAGCTGATCAGCACCACAATGGCGGTTTTCAGCATATTGTCGTTGAAGGCGCCCAAAAACTGGGTGCCGAACAGCGGCAGGAAACGCCGGGTGGCGAAGAAGGAGAATTCGGATTTCATGGAGCCGTTCATGAAAAAGGCGGGAACCGCATGCTAACGGATTCCCGCCCACTTGTCAGTGGCGCCGGTTTACGCCAGCGACAGCCACAGGCCGGCCGTGGAGGCGGTCATGAAACCGGTCAGTATCGAAGCCAGCAGCGCGCGCATGCCGATGTCGGCCAGCTCCTGCTGCCGCGACGGGGCCAGCGCGCCGATGCCGGCCACGCAGATGCCCACGGAGGAAAAGTTGGAAAAGCTGGCCAGAGCGAAGGTGGAGATCATCACCGTGCTGGGCGACAGCGAGCCGGCCGCCTTCATCTTGGCCAGGTCCAGATAGGCGATGAACTCGTTCAGCACGATCTTCTGGCCCAGCAGGCTGCCGACGCCCAGGGTCTCGTGCCAGCCTATGCCCATCAGGAAGGCGCAGACGCGGAAAGCTTGGCCGGCCAGGTATTGCAGCGTCAGGCCGTCGAACATGCCGCCGGTGGCGGCGCGGATGGCGCCGTTGACGCCCAGTAGTTCGCCCAGGCCATCCTTCACCGCGTAATTGGCCAGCGCGATCAGCGACACGATGGCCAGCAGAATGGTGGCCACGGCGGCGGCCATCTTCATGCCGTCCAGCGCGCCGGACACCACGGCGCTGACGAAGTTGCCGCCGGTTTTTTCCTGCTCGGCCGTGAGCTTGTTGCTGGAAATCTCGGCCGGGCTGGTCTCCGGGAACATGATCTTGCAGAAAGTGGCGGCGCCGGCCGCGTTCATGCAGGATGCGGTCAGCAGATAAGTGGCGAAGCGGGCTTGCTCGGCCGGGTCGGTGCCGCCGAGAAAGGCCACGTAAGCGGCCATCACGCCGCCGGACAGCGTGGACATGCCGGCAATCATCACGCAGGCCAGCTCGGAGCGGGTCATGTGCTGGATATAGGGCCGGGCCAGCAGCGGAGCCTCAGTCTGGCCGAGGAAGATGTTGGCCGCAGTCACCACGCTCTCCGAGCCGGACAGGCGCAGGCTGCGCTTCATCAGCCAGGCCAGGCCGTTGACCACTTTCTGCAAGATGCCGAAGTGGTACAGCAAGGCGCTGAAGGCGGAGAAAAAGATGATGACCGGCAGCACGGTGAAGGCGAACAGGAAACCGAGCTTGCCGCCGGGATGGGCCAGGTCGCCGAAAATGAAGCGCGCGCCGTCGCCGGAGAAGCTCAATACCTTGGCGAAGCCGCTGCCGAAAGCGGCAAAGCCGGCGTTGACCGCGGGCAGGTAGTTGATCGCCAGGAACAGGCCGCTGGGAATGGCCAGGCCGATCAGCACGGTGCGCCAGTTGATGGCGCGGCGGTTGGTGGAGAAAGCGAAGGCTGTGCCGACAAGGAGCAGCATGCCGGCCAGGGCTTGTATGGTATTCACGGAGACGCCTTTAAAACTAGCAGGATAATGATTTGCTAATGCTTAAAGACGCGGCATTCTACAGCAAGAAACCGGCGGCCATAAAGGGCGGCGGTCGATTGCGGCGCATTTTACCCGGATGGGTAGCGCATCGTCATTCCGGCTTGTCGTCGCTATGCGGCGTGTCGTCGTCCATCAGGATGCGGTGGGCCGGGCCTTCCATGTCGTCGAACTGGCCGGCGCGGGTGGCCCACCAGAAAATCGCGCCGATGACGAAGGCCAGCACCAGACTGAGCGGAATGAGCAGATAAAGGCTTTCCATCAAGGTTTCCGTTGGGTAAGGCGCAGGGCGTTGCCGACCACCAGCAGCGAGCTGAGCGCCATGCCCAGGCTGGCCAGCCACGGCGTGACATGGCCGGCGATGGCCAAGGGCAGCGCCACCACATTATACCCCGCCGCCCACAGCAGGTTTTGCCGAATCACCGTCAGCGCCCGCCGGCCCATGGCGATGGCCTGGTCTATCAGCAGCAGCTGGTCGGCGATCAACACCATGTCGCCGCTGGCGCGGGCGACATCGGTGCCGCCGCCCATGGCGATGGAAACGTCGGCGCGCGCCAGCACCGGGGCGTCGTTGATGCCGTCGCCCACCATCAGCACGCGCCGGCCCTGGGCCTGCAGTTGGGAAACGAAGGCCAGCTTGTCCTCCGGCGCGGCGCGGGCGCGCCAATCTGCGATGCCGAGTTCTGCGGCCAAGCTGGCGACGGCGGTTTCGCCATCGCCGCTGAGCAGATGCACGGCCAGGCCGCGCGCGCGCAGCTTGCGCACCAGCGCGGCGGCGTCGTCGCGGCAGCTGTCACCGATGGCGAAGCAGGCCTGCACGCCATCGCGATTGGCCAGCAGCACGTGGCTGCAGTCTGGATGCCAGTTTGTCTGTTCCGTTACCGGCTGGTTCAGCCAGGCGGCGATGAACGGCGCCGATCCCAATCGCCATTCCTCGCCGTCAATCCTCCCGGCGACGCCGTGCCCCGGATGATTGGCTGCGGATTGCAGCGTGGGCAGCGCGAGGCCCTCCGCCGCGGCGACGATGGCTTGCGCCAGCGGGTGTTCGGAAGCCTGTTCCAGCGCCGCGGCCAGCGCCAAGGCCTGCTCGCGCGGCAATGGGCCTTGCGCATCGCGCAGCCGCATCTGGCCGTGGGTCAGGGTGCCGGTCTTGTCGAACACCACGTCAGTGATTTTCGCCATCGCCTCCAAGGCATGGCCGCGCGTGGTGAGCACGCCTTGCGCGGCAAGGTTGCCGCTGGCGGCAGTCAGCGCCGCCGGGGTGGCCAGCGACAGCGCGCAGGGGCAGGAGATCACCAGCACCGCCACCATGATCCACAGCGCGCGGTCCGGATCGATGACATGCCAGCCGATATAGCTGGCCGCGGCGGCCAGCAGCAGCAGCGCGACAAACCAGCTGGCGAAGCGGTCCGCCAGCACCGCCAGCCTGGGTTTTTCCGACAGCGCCTGGTCCAGCAGCCGCACGATGCCGGCCAGCCGGGTGGCGGGGCCCGCCTGTTCCACCCGCATCACCAGCGGGCTGGCGGTGTTGACGCTGCCGGCGATCAGCGCATCGCCGGGCTGCTTGGCGATGGGCCGGCTTTCGCCGGTCAGCAGCGATTCGTTGCTGGCGCTTTTGCCGTCCAGCACGGCACCGTCGGCCGGGATGGTTTCGCCGGGTTTGATCAGGATGACGTCGCCGGGGCGCAGGCTGGCGACGGTGGCTTCGTGGCTGTCGCGGCTGTCTGGCCAATTCGCCAGGCGGTGGGCGAAGGCCGGCACCAGCTTGACCAGGCTTTCGCTGGCGGCGCCGGCCTTGCGCCGGGCGATGCCTTCCAGATAGCGGCCGCCCAGCAGCAGAAACACGAACATCGACACCGAGTCGAAATAGATGCCGTGCTCGTACTTGTGGATCAGCGCCCAGAAGCTGGCGAAGAATGCCGTGAGAATGCCGATGGTGACCGGCGTATCCATGCCTACGCGACCGCGTTTCAGGTCGCGCCAGGTATTGCGGTAGAACGGCAGGGCCGAATACAGCAGCACCGGCAGCGTCAGGATGAAGCTGGCCCAGTGCAGCAGCCACAGGAAGTCCGGGGCGATGTCGCCGTCCGGCGCCAGGTAGACCGGCACCGCGTACATCATCACCTGCATCATCGAGAGCCCGGCCACCCATAGCCGGGTCAAGGCCTGCTTGCGTTCTTTTTGCTGCAGTTTCTCCTGGCGCTCGGCATCGTAGGGGTGGGCGCGATAGCCTATGTCCGCCACCGCCTGCAAAATGGAGGACAGCTGGATGCGGCTGTTGTCCCAGCGCACGCGGGCGCGCTGGGTGCTGTAATTGATGTCTACCGACAGCACGCCGGGCAGTTGGCGCAGATGCTGTTCGTTCAGCCAGATGCAGGCGGCGCAGGTGATGCCTTCCAGCATCAGCGCCGCTTCGCGCTCTTCGCCGTCGCCGCGGTGGACGAAGCTTTGCTGCAGCTCTTCGGCGTCGTATAGCTTGATCTGCTCCAGCACGGCGGATGGCAGCGCCTCGGCGCGGGCCGCTCCTTCGGTCCGGTGTTGGTAATAGTCGGCCAGACCGGACTGGATGATGGTGTTGGCCACCGCCTGGCAGCCGGCGCAACAGGCCGCCTCTTCTTGCTGGCGGTAGCGGATGGGGAAGCGGGCGCCGGCGGGGACGGGCAGGCCGCAATGGAAACAGTTCTCGCTCATGACGAGGGATTGTAATCAATGCTGGCCCGGATTGCTTGATCCAGCTCATAGGCTGTCCAGTCGCGGCGCTTGCATTGTCCGGCATTGGCCGCATCTGTCCGTCATTGAGCGCAAGCCGACGAAAGGATGGAAATCATGATGCAGGCAGTGGTGCAAAACACGCCCGGCGGCGTGGAAACGATGGCAATCGGCGAGTGGCCGCGTCCGCAATGGGCGCCGGACAAGCTGCTGGTGCGGGTGATGGCGGCCGGCGTCAACCGCGCCGACCTGATGCAGCGCGAGGGCCGCTATCCGCCGCCGCCTGGCGCCAGCCCGCTGATGGGCCTGGAGGTGGCCGGCTGGGTGGAGGAGGCGGCGGACGGTTCGGCGTTCCAGCCTGGCGACGCGGTATTCGGCCTGGTGGAGGGCGGCGGCTACGCCGAGTACGTGCTGATGGAGGAAGCGCTGGCCATCGCCAAGCCGGACGAATTGTCCTGGGTGGAGGCCGCCAGCCTGCCGGAGGCCTGGATGACGGCCTGGTTCAATCTGGTGGAAAAGGCCCAGTTGCAAGCCGGCGAGCGCGTATTGGTGCATGCCGGCGCCAGCGGCGTGGGCGCGGCGGCGATCCAGCTGGCGAACATGCTGGGCGCGACGGCGTTCGCCAGCGCGGGCAGCGCGCAAAAGCTGGCGTTCTGCCGCGAGATGGGCGCGCGGCAAGTCTTCAATTACCGCGAGACGGCGGCATTTGGCGATCTGGTCAAAAGCTGGGGCGGGGCGGATGTGGCGCTGGACCCGGTGGGCGCCAGCTATCTGGCGGAGAACCTGCAGGCGCTGAATCCGGATGGCCGTTTAGTGAACATCGGCCTGATGGGCGGCTTGAAGGCGGAGCTGGATTTCGGCCGGCTGCTGATGAAGCGCATCAGCCTGATAGGCTCTACGCTGCGACCGCAGCCCTTGGCGGTGAAGGCCAGGTTGGCGGCGGCGCTGCGCGAGCGCATTCTGCCGGCGATCCTCGACGGCCGGCTGCGCGCCGTGGTGGACAGCAGCTATCCCTGGACCCAGGTAGCGGACGCGCATCAGTATATGGCGGAAAACCGCAACCTGGGCAAGGTGGTGCTGACGATGTTTCCCGCCCAGGCCGGGGAGGCCTGAGCGGGTATGGCTTAGCCGTGGGCCTGGTTCAGTTGGCGGGCGATGATGTCGTGGTTCAGCCATAGCACCGGGGCGGCCGGCTGCGCGGCTTCGCCGAACATCAGCGCGCCGCTGGCTTCGATCACCAGGCTGCTGAGGTGGTCGGTGATCAGCGCCTTGGCGTCGCGGTGCATGGCGACGATGGATTCGGAGGTGCCTATCATCACTTCCGCCAGTTCCGGGCTGTTCGGCATCGGCCAGGCGGCGAAATTGCGGAAGCCGCGCATCACTTCGTCATTATTCAGCGTGTCAAGCTTGCTCAGCACGTCTTCCAGCGCGCAGCCGTCCTGCAGCAACGCGGCGCAGGCTTGCCATTGCGCGTCCGCCCAAGCGCCGGCTTGCTCGCGCTTCAAGGCGCGCAGCAGCGCCAGCAGCGGCAGCTCCACGCCGACGAAGATGTCGGACGAATTGGTGCGGATTTCCGGACAATTGAACACCGTGGCTTTGACGCCGTTTTGCCAGGCCGCGCGGGCGATGTTCTCCAGCCGCTTCTTGGCGTAGCCCTGGGTGTAGTTGGTATAGGTCTGCCACTGGTATTCGCCGTTGATCAGAATTTCGGTGCCGTGATAGCCGTAGGCCGCATAGCGCGCTTGGCCGCCGGATGATTCCAGGCGCTGGCGCAGCTTGGCGCTGCCGTCTATCAGGTGCTGGAAGGTATTGGCGGTGACTTCGTCGAAGTTCTGCAGGATCAGCTTGCCCAGATCGCTGCCCAGCAGCGCTTCAGTGGACAGGAAGCGTTCGCCGCGGCCCTTGTACACGCGGTTGGCGATGGCCAGGAATACCTTGGCTTTGGGAATGCCGCCGGCCATGGTATGGGCGAACAGCACATTGCGGCCATCGGCGATCATGCCGTCCAGCTGCGCCATGGCCTGCGCCACGCTGGTTTGGAAACGCGCGACGCCGATCTGGCGGCATTTCTCGATATGTTCCCAGTCCAGCTTGTCTTCCTGCCAGGTTTTCAGGCTCAGCGCGCCCAGCAATTGGGTGGGCGTCGCTTCGCCTGCCGGCGCATCCTGGTCGAAACCGGCCATCAGCGGCACGTTGATGATCTTGCCGCCCAGATTGGCCTCCGCTTCCGCCAGCTCTTGTTCGTTCAGCGGGCGCAGCTGGTTGTTCTCGTCGCGGCGGCCCACAGTCATGCCGATGATTTCCATGCCGGCCTTGCGCGCCTCGTTGATCAGGCCGTTGGCGTAGCCGCGGCCGAACAATTCGCCGAACAGGACGAATACGTCGCCGGGACGGAAGAGGGTGTGTTGCGGGAGTGTGCGCAGGGCGGTGGCTTCGGTCATGTGATCGATCTTTCCGGATTGATGGCGACTTGCCGCGCTAATGGCGGGCATGTTGCGAGTGTTTTAGTGTGATTGCTCGAAAATGGCGTGCATGATACCCGAAACGGCTTCTCATGCGCGCCATTTCGACGCGGCGGCGGACTCTGCCGCCGGCATGTCACGATTGCAGCGGCGACAGCGCTTCGATCAGCGCCACTTCCTGGGCGTAGCTCAGATTCTTCAGCTTGCCGAGCAGCGCCTCGCTGTCGATCTGGAACTGTTGATCCAGCTCGTCGTCGATGATGCGGGCTTCCACCGCCAGCCACACGCCGCGGCAGGAGGCCGCGCTGTCGAAGTGGATGCCGGCGATGACGCCAGCGATCAGGCGCAGTTCGTCGTCGCTGAACAGGCGCGACAGCAGCGCTTGCTCGCGGCGGACGATTTCGGCGTAGCGGTCGCAGATTTGCTGCACGCGGTCGGCGTCGCCGTAATGGGCGGGCTCCTCGTGGGTTGGCGCTGCGCCGCCATGATGGAACCAGGCCTCGATCAGCGGACGCAGCTGAGGCAAGTCCTCATGCCAGACGCGCGACAGGGCCTCGCGAAATTCCGCGTTGTCGGTGAAGGACAGCTCGTCGAAGGGCATGGCCGGCAGCACGTTTTCGTCCAGCGTGCGCTTGCCCACCCAGATGCGGCCCTCGTCGTCCAGCCGGGCTTCGCCGCGCCAGACCGCCTGTTCTTCGGTGGCCAGATTGTCGACGTGGATTTCCACATACGGCAGCGGCACGTTCTGCCCCTCGTCCTCGGTGACGAAGCGCAGGGTGATGTCGAACAGG
Organism: Chromobacterium sinusclupearum; assembly: GCF_002902845.1. Classification (GTDB taxonomy): domain Bacteria; phylum Pseudomonadota; class Gammaproteobacteria; order Burkholderiales; family Chromobacteriaceae; genus Chromobacterium; species Chromobacterium sinusclupearum. The sequence goes on along the minus strand of NZ_PPTF01000005.1, from coordinate 58,730 downwards.
CCGTGCTTCAATACTTCCAATAGTTGCAGGCCGCCGGCGTGGCCGGCCAGGATGTAGCGATCGTCATTTTCATAAACGGCCACTTCTTCGGGATGGGCGGCCGGATGGATCAGCTTGGCGCGCAGCGCGTCTGCCAGCTCGTTGGCGTCGTTATGGTGGATGTCGAAGCCGGTGCGGTAGGCTTCGCGCTCATGCCACAGAGCGTTCCAGTCGTACATGTCGGGAGTCCTTGGTGTTGCCGGATGGCCGGCAGTGTAGCGCCAAAAGCCGATGGCGACGAGTCGGCCGAGCTTTCGGCCTCAAGTTTTTGCCGCCGCCGTTTATTAATGGAGAAACTATAAAACTATCATTTGTTTTTACCGAAATTTTCTTGGCGCTGGGCTAGCATGCTATAATCTTTCGATTTTTCTGTTTTCAGAATTCCAGCCGAAACGCTAAACATGACCCGACAAATCCGCAACATCGCCATCATCGCCCACGTGGACCATGGCAAGACCACCCTGGTTGACCAATTGCTGAAACAAAGCGGCACCTTCCGCGAAAACCAGCATGTCGACGAACGCGTAATGGACAGCAACGATCTTGAAAAAGAGCGCGGCATTACCATTCTCGCCAAAAATACCGCCATCAACTACGAAGGCGTGCACATCAACATCGTCGACACCCCGGGACACGCCGACTTCGGCGGCGAGGTGGAGCGGGTGCTGGGCATGGTGGACGGCGTGGTGCTGCTGGTCGACGCCGTGGAAGGCCCGATGCCGCAAACGCGCTTCGTGACCAAGAAGGCGCTGGCCCTGGGTCTGCGTCCTATCGTGGTGATCAACAAGATCGACCGTCCGGGCTCGCGTCCGGACTGGGTGGTTGACCAGACTTTCGACCTGTTCGACAAGCTGGGCGCCACCGACGAACAACTGGATTTCCCGATCATCTACGCATCGGGCCTGTCCGGTTTCGCCAAGCATGAGCTGGATCAGGAATCCAGCGACATGCGTCCGCTGTTTGACACCGTGCTGTCCCACGTGCCGAGCCCGGCGGGCAGCGCCGATGCGCCGCTGCAGCTGCAGATCTCCGCGCTGGACTACTCCACCTATACCGGCCGCCTGGGCCTGGGCCGCGTGCTGAACGGCCGCATCAAGCCGGGTCAGCAAGTGGTGGTGATGAACCACGAAGAACAGGTTGCCACCGGCCGCATCAATCAGGTGCTGGGCTTCAAGGGCCTGGAGCGCGTGGAAGTGCCGGAAGCGGAAGCCGGCGACATCGTGATCATCTCCGGCATCGAGGATATCGGCATCGGCGTGACCATCTGCGACAAGGACCAGCCGGTTGGCCTGCCGGTGCTGTCCGTGGACGAGCCGACGCTGACCATGGACTTCATGGTGAACACCTCGCCGCTGGCCGGCACCGAAGGCAAGTTCGTGACCTCGCGCCAGATTCGCGATCGTCTGAACAAAGAGCTGCTGACCAACGTGGCGCTGCGCGTGGAAGACACCGGCGACGCCGACGTGTTCCGCGTGTCCGGCCGCGGCGAACTGCACCTGACCATCCTGCTGGAAAACATGCGCCGCGAAGGCTTCGAAATGGCTGTGGCCAAGCCGCGCGTGGTTTACAAGGAAATCAACGGCCAGAAGTGCGAGCCGTATGAAAACCTGACCATCGACCTGGAAGACGATCACCAGGGCGGCGTGATGGAAGAAATCGGCCGCCGCCGCGGCGAGCTGACCAATATGGAATCGGACGGCATGGGCCGCACTCGCCTGGAATACCATATCCCGGCGCGCGGTCTGATCGGCTTCCAGTCCGACTTCATGACCATGACCCGCGGCACCGGCCTGATGAGCCACGTGTTCGACGACTACGCGCCGGTGAAGCCGGATCTGCCGGGCCGTCACAATGGCGTGCTGATCTCGCAGGAAAACGGCGAGGCTGTCGCTTACGCGCTGTGGAAGCTGGAAGATCGCGGCCGCATGTTCGTCTCCCCGGGCGACAAGCTGTACGAAGGCATGATCATCGGCATTCACAGCCGCGACAACGACCTGGTGGTGAACCCGGTCAAGGGCAAGCAGCTGACCAACGTGCGCGCCTCCGGCACCGACGAAGCCGTGCGCCTGACCACCCCGATCAAGCTGACGCTGGAATCGGCTGTGGAGTTCATCGACGACGACGAGCTGGTGGAAATCACGCCGAAGTCCATCCGCATCCGCAAGCGCTACCTGCAAGAGCATGAGCGCCGCAAGATGGCCAAGATCGAAAGCAACTGATCAGGCTTTACAGCTTGGCATGAAACAAGCCCCGCGCAAGCGGGGCTTTTTTTCACTACTGGCGTCCGCTCAGCGCGCTGTTCATTTTGTCGTACAACTGGCGATAGACGGCCTGGTCGCTGCATAGCTTGGTGCGTGAATTGCCGTTGCTGTCCCAGATGGTCTGGCGGATATGCGCGCGCAGCAAGACTTGGCCGGCTTGTCCGCCTGGGCGCAGTGTCAGCAGGGTTTCCGTGGTTTGGTGGTCGGGTTTGCCGGGCAGCGGGAACTTCAATTTCAGGATGCCGCGTAAAATTTGTCGCGACTGGCTGATCAGCACCTCATCCTTTTCCGCCCGAATCAGGCCGTAGTCGGCGTCGACTTCGATGCGGTTGTATCCCAGCGCTTCCAGCGCCTTGCGTCCCGCCTGCAGCGCCGAGGCCGTGGTCGCGCCTTCCAGGCGCGTATCCCGCACTTGCAGGTAGCTCTGGTTTTCTTGGGCGGAAGGCTCGATGCGGAGTTGCGTCGAGCTGTAGCGCAGAATGTTGCCTCCCTGGCCCTGAACTTGTTCGTTATCGGCCGCCAGACTGTGCGCACTCAGTGCGGCCAGCAGATAAAACATCACAATACGGCGCATGGCTTTGCTCCGTTGAATATTGTCATGCACTTTAGCGGCGATTTCATGCCATTGGTGTTTCATATTGTGCGCATCATCATCGATTGCTGTGAAATCACAATATATTGATCGATGGCAAATTCTTTCCCCATATTTTGAATAAAAAGCCGGGCAGCGCCTGGTGGATTTCGCCACAATAACGTCCGTTGCGGAGCCGGCGCGCGACAGTGCGCGCCGATTTCCGTTTTCCGACGATAGAACTGTGGAGGGGGCGACGATGCTTCAGGTGCGCAAGCGCGATGGCGCGGTGGTGGAATTCGACATCGGCAAGATTGCCAATGCTTGCCGGCGGGCGGCGGCGGCGGCCGGCCATGCGGAACCGGCCGGTCTGGCGCTGGAAATCGCTGCGCAAGTGGAGCGCGAGTGCCGCGAATTGGCGCGGGATGGCCGTCTGGACATTCCGGCCATCCAGAAGCGGGTAGAGGATGCGCTGATGCGGCGTTATCCGGAAGTGGCGCGTGTCTATATCGAGTACCGCCATGACCGCGACACCGTGCGCGCCCGCGGTTCCGAGCTGCACGCCAAACTGATGGGCCTGGTGCACAAGACCGATGAGGAGGCCACCACCGAGAACGCCAACAAGGATGCTAATGTGTTTCCGGTGATGCGCGACCTGATGGCGGGCATCGTGTCCAAGCAGTTCGCCGGCAACTTCCTGCCCAAGGATATCCTGGCAGCGCATGATGATGGCGATATCCATTTTCATGATCTGGACTACTCGCCGTTCCTGCCGTTCACCAATTGCTGCCTGGTGGATTTGCAGGGCATGCTGGAGCAGGGTTTCCGCCTGGGCAATGCCCAGATCGAGAGTCCCAAGTCGATAGGCGTGGCGTGCGCCGTCACCGCGCAGATCATCGCGCAGGTGGCCAGCCACCAGTACGGCGGCACCACCATCCCGAATATCGATCAGACGCTGGCGCCGTATGTGCTGAAGAGCTATCGCAAGAATCTGGATGTGGCCAGGCAATACGCCATCCCCGATCCTGATCGTTACGCCCGCGAGCGGACGGAGAAGGAATGTTACGATGGCATTCAGGCTTGCGAGTATGAGATCAACACCCTGTTCAGCTCCAACGGCCAGCAGCCGTTCGTGACTTTCTCCTTCGGCATGGGTACGGCTTGGGAGGAGCGCATCATTCAGCAGTCCATCCTGCGCGTGCGCATCAAAGGCCTGGGCAAGGAAGGCATCACGCCGGTATTCCCCAAGCTGGTGATGTTCATCGACGATGGGGTCAATCTGAAGCCGGGCGATCCCAATTACGATATCAAGCAGCTGGCGCTGGAATGCACGTCCAAGCGCATGTATCCGGACATCATTTCCGCCGCCTTGATCCGCCAGACCACCGGCTCTTCGGTGCCGGTTTCGCCCATGGGGTGCCGCAGTTTCCTGTCGGTGTGGCGCGACGCGTCGGGCCGGGAGGTGCTGGATGGCCGCAACAATCTGGGCGTGGTCAGCCTGAATCTGCCGCGCATCGCCATCGAGGCGCGCGGCGATGCCGAGGCGTTTTGGCGCTTGCTGGAGCCGCGTCTGCAGCTGTGTTTCCGCGCGCTGATGCTGCGCATCGAGCGGCTGCGCGGGGTCAAGGCCAATGTGGCGCCGATTTTGTACACCGAAGGCGCCTTCGGCATGCGGCTGCAGCCGGACGAGGACATCATGCGTTTGTTCGAGGGCGGGCGCGCCTCCATTTCCCTGGGTTACATCGGCCTGCATGAGGTGGGCGTGCTGCTGTTCGGCGCGCATCCGGCGGACAGCCGCGAGGCTCAGGCATTCCAGCGCCAGGTGGTGGCGCGGATGAAGGAAGCCGCCGCGGAATGGCGGCGCGAAACCGGCTTCGCCTTCTCCTTGTACTCCACGCCCAGCGAGTCCTTGTGCCATCGCTTCTGCAAGCTGGATAAGGAGAGGTTTGGCAATATTCCCGATGTCACGGACAAGGGCTATTACACCAACTCTTTCCATCTGGACGTGTTCCGCAAGGTCAACCCGTTTGAGAAGATAGACTTCGAAACCGGCTTCGCCGAGCTGGCCAACGGCGGCCATATCACTTATGTCGAGCTGCCGAACATGCAGCACAATCTGAAGGCGCTGGAGGCGATCTGGGATTACGCCTTGCAGCGCGTGCCGTACTTCGGCAGCAATACCCCGGTGGACTCCTGCGGCCAGTGCGGCTTCATGGGAGAGGCCGTGGCCGACGCGGCGGGGTTTTGCTGCCCGCAATGCAGCAACCGCGACAGCGCCTCGCTGTCGGTGACGCGCCGGGTGTGCGGTTATCTGGGCAGTCCCAATGCCCGGCCGTTCAATGCGGGCAAACAGAAGGAAGTGATGCGGCGCGTCAAGCATTATGGCGGCGAGCATTGAGGTAGCGATGAATTACGACCGCTACTACACCTGCGATTTGCTCAATGGCGAAGGGGTGAGGGTGACGCTGTTTGTCACCGGTTGTCCGCATGCCTGCCCAGGCTGCCACAACCCGTCGACCTGGGACCGCAAGGCGGGCCGGCCGTTCACCCCGGAAGTGCGCGAGCAGTTGCTGGCGCATTGCGCCAAGCACGACGGCCTGAGCCTATCGGGCGGCGATCCGCTGCACCCGGCCAATCGCGGCGAGATTCTGGACTTGTGCCGGCGCTTCAAGGCCCGCTATCCGGACAAGGATATCTGGCTATGGACCGGCTACCGGCATGAGGAAGTGGCTGAGCTGGATATTCTGCGCTACGTCGATGTGCTGATAGACGGCCGCTACCGCCAGGACTTGCCGACCAGCAAGCCCTGGCGGGGGTCGGATAATCAACGGCTGATCAGGTTGAACGCTTGATCAGGGGCAGTTGTTGCTGCCGCTGACGCAGCTGACGTAATTGCTCTCGAAGCCGAGATTGCTGCGGTCTCGTCCGTACAGCGCGAGCATCTTGTAATCGCTGGCGGCCAGCGTCAGGCTGGACAGGTTGAAGCTGGCGCTGCCGGCGCTGCCAAGCTTGCCGCCCAGGTCGATGTGGACGGGATTGTTGCAGCTGCCGCTGTTGCAGAATGAGGCATCATGCGGGACGACGGCATTGTCCCCTGTCCAGGAGAAGCTCAAGGTGTTGCCCTGGGCGCTGGCGTAGTTGGCCAAGGCGCTCTGACTGGCGCTGTCCAGCGTCAGCCAAGGCAGTGTCGCCAGCTGAGACGATTGAGGCGGCACGCCATCCACGCGAGTGAAGACGCTGGTGATCAGGCTGCCGAAGGCATTGTCGGAGTACAGGTCGATCTTCACTTGCCGTCCGCGCTGGAAGAAGGCGGAGATCAGGGCATCGCCGGAGGCGAGGTTGCCATTATTGAAGCCGTCCAAGCCCAGCCATGTGCTTCCGCAACTGCTGCCTTGCATGGTGAGCCAGGATTGGCTGGTGCAGCCGGCATTGCTGAGCGTCGCGATGGGTGTGCTGTCCCAGCCGGTGCCGGTGGCGTTGCGTTGATAGACCTTGGCGGACTGAATCACGTTGCTGACGCCATTGGCGCTGGTATGAATCTCAAAAGAAATCGCGCGGTAATAGCTGGGTTGTGGATTGCTGACGCCTACTCGCAGCGTGCGCTGCACATTGGCGTTGACATGGATTTCATAGGGCGATGCCTGGCCCAGCAGTTTCCACGCCGTTGTGCCGTTGCGCAGCACCACCGCCATTTCCGCGCCTTCCTGCACTGTGCTGCCGTTGATGACGTCGAAGCCGGCCGTGCAGATTTTGTCGCTGCCGGAGAAGTCGCAATCGCGCAGCGTGGGGTTGGCGACGCTGCCGCCGAGCAAGCCGCCTTGCGACAGGAAGCCGCAGATTTGCGAAGCGAAATTGCTGGTATTGAGCGTTTGCTGGTTGATGCTGAGTGTGAACTGAGGATCCAGCAGGCCGACGTTGTTGTTCAGCACGGCGGCGCAGGCGCTGGCGCTGCTGCTGCCGGCGGCGCTATTCAATGCCGAAAATATCTGGCTGATGCTGGTCAGGTCCAAGCTAAGCCCATTGATCAAGGTGCTGTCGCTCAGGCTGCCGGATTGGCTGCCGCTATTGTCCACGTAGAAGTTGCTGCTGCCAAAGCGCCCCTCCAGCTGTACGAAGGTATGGCCGTTATTGGTCCCGGTATTGGCGGCGATGGCGTCCAGCACCTTGTCCATCCCGGTGCGATTGGCGCTGAAGGCCGTGGTGGTGAGGTCAGCGCCGCTATTGAGGCCGGATGCGGCCAGGACTTGAGATAAAGCGCCCTGCAGTGTTTGCTGGCTGCTGCTGAGCGCGCTGGCGGATGGCGCGCCGGCGGTCATGATGTTGGCGGCGTCGCTGCCGCTGGCCAGCGTGACCAGGGCGGTGGTCAACGACGTGACATTGGCGGTGCCCGCGCTTTGGGCGACGGCGTAATGACAGGTGTAGACCGCGTTGACCAGGCCGCAGGCCTGCAGTCGGAAGGGCGCGGTCAGCGCGCTGACGTCCAGGTTGCTGTAGCTGCCGTCGCTATTGACGCTGACGCTGGCGGTCTGGCCATTGGCGCCTAGCACCGTCAGCGTGGCATTCTGCATCGGCGCGCCTACCGCCACGGTCCCGGACAAGCTGCTCGATCCTGAGCTGCCGCCGCCGCTACCGCCGCCACAGGATGCCAGCATGAAGCAGCATCCCAGCCAAAACCATGCAGCTTGAGCCTTCATTGCATTTCTCCTTTGCGGTTTGGCCGGCAACGGCCAGTGTTTTCAGACTAGTCAAAAACCATGTTGGATGCATGGCGGATTGCCGTTTGCCGTCTCTTAGGTGTTTCGCTGTTTTAGTTTGTTGCGATTTTTTGCGCTGCCGCTGCGCGTTTGCTTGATTCATTTATCATGAACTGGATGGTCCATCGAGAATAATGAAGGAGGAGCGGGCAATGGCTTGGACGAAAGCGCAAAGGCAAACGGTGTTCGCCTGCTATCTGGGTTGGACGCTGGATGCGTTCGATTTCTTCTTGATGGTGTTCGTGCTCAAGGATATCGCCCGCGAGTTCGGCACCGATATCGAGGCGGTCAGCTGGGCGACGATGCTGACGCTGGCGGCGCGGCCGATAGGCGCGTTGATATTTGGCCGGTTGGCGGATCGATTCGGCCGGCGTCCGGTGCTGATGGCCAATATCGTGCTGTATTCCGTGTTGGGTTTTTCCTCTGCCTTTGCGCCCAATCTGATCGTGCTGCTGGTGCTGCGCACCCTGTTCGGCGTGGCGATGGGCGGGGAGTGGGGCGTGGGTTCGTCGCTGACGATGGAGAGCATACCCAAGGAATCGCGCGGTTTCGTCTCCGGCCTGCTGCAGGCTGGTTATCCCAGCGGCTACCTGCTGGCGACGCTGGCTTTCGGCCAGTTGTTCGAGCATATAGGCTGGCGCGGCATGTTCATGCTCAGCCTGTTGCCGGCATTGCTGACCTTGTATATCCGGCGCAATGTGCCGGAAAGTCCCAGCTGGGAAGCCGCGCGCCATCACGACAAGCCTGGCCTGCTGGAGACCATAGTCGCGCAGTGGAGGCTGTCGTTGTACGCCATCGCGCTGATGACCTGCTTCAACTTCTTTTCCCACGGCACGCAGGACATGTATCCGACTTTCCTGCGGGTGCAGCACAAGTTCGATCCGCATACGGTGCAGATGATAGGCATTTGCCTCAATGTGGGGGCGATTATCGGCGGCTTGTCGGTCGGCGCGCTGTCGGAAAAGATAGGTCGGCGCAACGCCATTACGTTGGCGGCGCTGTTCGCGCTGCCGGTGCTGCCGTTGTGGGCTTTCTCCAGCACGCCGCTGATGCTGGCGGCCGGCGCCTTTTTGATGCAAATCGCGGTGCAGGGCGCTTGGGGGGTGATCCCGGCGCACCTGAACGAAATCTCGCCGCTGGCGGTGCGCGCCACCTTTCCCGGGCTGGTCTATCAGCTGGGCAATCTGCTGGCATCGGTCAATAGTCCGATGCAGGCGCACATGGCCAAGACCAATGGCGGCGACTATGGGCTGGCGATGGCCATCGTCGCCGGCTTGGTGGCATTGGCCATCGCGATATTGATCCGCTTCAGTCGCGAGCGGCGAGGGGAGTCGATGTCGGCGCTGTAACCGTAGCCCCGGCTTTTTCAATCACAACTGGGCCAGCCGCGCGCGGCAGGCTTGCGCCTCGTCCATGATGCGGGCAAGCAGTTCGGCCACCGTCGGCACATCGTCGATTAGGCCCTGAGCCTGGCCTATCAACTGCACGCCCTTTTCATGGTCGCCGTCCTGGATGGCGAGGCGGATGGATTCCGTCGCGGCGCCGAACAGCGCAAGTTGGCGCAAGGCTTGCGGCTGGCTCAGCATGCCGCCTATCGCCACCTTTATCACGGGCATCCCCATGCGACGGGCGACCGCGCTGGCGCGGAAGGCGGCAGGGATCAGCCCCAGTGGTTTGCGGCTGGCGCGGCGCGCGGCGGGGGTGTCCATCATTCGGCACCAGAGTCCGTCGAAGTTTTTCGAATACAGCGTGTCGGCTACGCCGCGCTGCAGCACCATGTCCTTGGTGTTGGCATGCACCGGGCTTTCCCGCGTCATGGCGAGCCGGGTGCCCATGGCGACGGCGTCCGCGCCCAGCGCCAGCGCCGCGATGAGGCCCTCGCCGCCGGCAAAGCCGCCGGCGGCGACGATGGGCAGCGAGCTGGCGCGCCGGATCGCCGGCACCAGCACCAGCGAGGTGACGCTGCCGCCGTGCGCCGCTGCCTCGTGCCCAGTCACCAACAAGGCGTCGGCCCCGCATTTTTCCGCCGAGACGGCGTGCTTCTCCGTGACCACCGTCGCCAGCACTTTGCCGCCGTAGCGGTGCGCCGCCTCGGCGATCCAGTCGCCCTTGCCCAGCGAGTAGTTGATCACCGGCGCCTGTTCTTCCAGCGCGACCCTGGCATTGTCGGCCGCGCCCGGCATCATCAAGGTGCAGCCGACGCCGAAGGGCTTGTCAGTCAACTCCCGGATGCGGCGGATAGCGGCCCGGGTGGCGTCGGCGGAGAGCGGGCCGGTGGCGAGGATGCCCAGGCCGCCGGCATTGCCGACGGCGGCGACCAGTTCCGGTGTGGCGATATAGCTCATGCCGGGGCAGAGCAGCGGGCGTTCTATGCCAAACAGGCGGGTGATGGCGGTGTGCATGATGGCGGCCGATGGCTGGTTTACAATGACGCCTTATTGTTGATGTATTTTTCCTGAAATTCAAACGATTGTTTTAATTATGATGCTGATCGTGCTGATGGCCTGGTTATATGTGGTATTGATGCTTGCCGTAGCGCAGGATTCCGTGGCGGCCGGATTGGCTGTCGGCTTCCTGCTCGGGGTGCTGCCAACCTGGTTTGTCGCATGGGTGGTACGCAACAAGCTGCGTCGCCGCCGCGCGGAGCGAGAACAGGGACGGAAAGCTTGAGGCGGAAGGCTTTCCGGTGCTAGAATCTTGCGTCCTTGCCATATCGGCTGGGATTTTAATCAAAACTACGCACATCCGCGCCAAAGGGTGCCCGGCGGAACCAGTTTCCAGAACGGGTTGTCTGCGCGGATGGAGGCTTAACCCTTTTAGGAGTTTTTGCATGTCCACCAACGTTACCATGCGTCAAATGCTTGAGGCCGGCGTTCACTTCGGCCACCAAACCCGCTTCTGGAACCCGAAGATGGCTAAGTACATCTTTGGCAGCCGCAACAAGATCCACATCATCAACCTGGAAAAGACCCTGCCGCTGTTCGTAGAGTCCCAGGAGTATGTGCGTCGTCTGGCTGCCAACAAGGGCACCGTGATGTTCGTGGGCACCAAGCGTCAAGCGCGTGAGATCGTACGTGAAGAAGCTGCCCGTTGCGGCATGCCGTTTGTCGACCACCGCTGGCTGGGCGGCATGCTGACCAACTACAAGACCGTGAAGCAGTCCATCAAGCGTCTTGAAGAAAAGCGCGCCATCCTGGAATCCGCCGGCGAAACCGGTTACAACAAGAAAGAACTGCTGGACCTGCAGCGCGAAGTTGAAAAGCTCGAGCGCTCGCTGGGCGGTATCAAGGATATGAAGGGCCTGCCGGACGCCATCTTCGTTATCGACACCGGCTACCAGAAGGGTACCATCGTCGAAGCCAAGAAGCTGGGCATTCCGGTGATCGGCGTTGTTGATACCAACAACTCCCCGGACGGCATCGATTACGTGATCCCGGGTAACGACGACTCCAGCCGCGCCATCCGTCTGTACGCTCGCGGCATCGCCGACGCGGTGCTGGAAGGTCGCGCGCACTCTCTGCAAGAGATCGTCGCTGCTGCTGAAACGGCTCAGGCCGAGTAAGCGGACCAAAAGGGGCGCAAGCCCCTTTTTTTGGACCCGATCATTTACGTAATCCAAATTATTAGGAGTGAAGCATGGCGGAAATCACCGCAAAAATGGTTTCGGATCTGCGCGTGGCCACCGGCCTGGGCATGATGGAATGCAAGAAGGCTCTGGTTGAGGCTGAAGGCGACTTCGCCAAGGCGGAAGAAATCCTGCGCATCAAGTCCGGCAACAAGGCCTCCAAGATGGCCGGTCGCCTGGCTGCCGAAGGCATCATCGGTTCCTACGTTGAAGCTGGCGTGGGCGCGCTGGTTGAAGTGAACTGCGAAACCGACTTCGTGGCCAAGGACCCGACCTTCGTCGCCCTGGCTACCGCCGCCGCCAAGGCTGTCGCCATCGCCAATCCGGCCGATGTGGAAGCGCTGGGCGCGGTTGAGGTGGACGGCGTGCAAGTGGAGGAAATCCGCAAGGCCGCCATCGCCAAGCTGGGCGAGAACATGACCATCCGTCGCTTTGTTCGCTACCAGACCGAAGGCGCGATCGCCACCTACCTGCACGGCGCGAAGATCGGCGTGATCGTCGACTACGCCGGCGCCGAGCAAGTGGGCAAGGACGTGGCCATGCACATCGCCGCTTCCAAGCCGCTGTGCGTGTCCAAGGATCAGGTTCCGGCCGAGACCCTGGAGCAAGAGCGCAAGATCTACACCGCTCAGGCTGCCGAATCCGGCAAGCCGGCCGACATCGTCGCCAAGATGGTGGAAGGCCGCGTGAACAAGTTCCTGGCTGAAGTGACCCTGCTGGGTCAGCCCTTCGTCAAGAACCCGGATCAGACCGTTGAAAAGCTGCTGGCCGAACAAAAGGCCTCGGTGAAGGCGTTCGCCATGTTCGTGGTGGGCGAAGGCATCGAGAAGAAGGTAGTGGATTACGCCGCTGAAGTGGCTGCCGCCGCCAAGCTGTAAGCCTGACGCTACCGCTGTACCGACGGCACCCTGCATGCAGGGTGCCGTTTTGCAAACTGAAATACCATAAACCGCCAACACCGAGGACATCATGAGCCAAGTTCCTGCCTATAAACGCATTCTGCTGAAACTTTCCGGCGAAGCCCTGATGGGCGATGACAGCTATGGTATCAACCGCGCCACGATCGAGCAGATCGTCGGCCAGATCAAGGAAGTGGTGGAGCTTGGCGTAGAGGTAGGCATCGTCATCGGCGGCGGCAACATCTTCCGCGGCGTGGCGCCGGCGGCCGCCGGCATGGACCGCGCCACCGCGGACTACATGGGCATGATGGCCACCGTGATGAATGCGCTGGCGCTGAAGGATGCCATGACCAAGGTGGGCCTGATCGCCCGCGTGCAGTCCGCGCTGACCATGCAGCAGATCGCCGAGCCTTATGTGCGCGGCAAGGCCATGCAGTACTTGGAAGAGGGCAAGGTCGTGATCTTCGCCGCCGGCACCGGCAACCCCTTCTTCACTACCGATACCGCCGCCGCGCTGCGCGGCATGGAAATGAACGTCGACATCATGCTGAAGGCCACCAAGGTGGACGGCGTGTATACCGACGACCCGAAAAAGAACCCGGATGCGGTGCGCTACCAGACCCTGACTTTCGACGAGGCCATTTCGCGTAATCTGAAAGTGATGGACGCCACCGCCTTTGCGCTGTGCCGCGACCAGCAGCTGAATATCAAGGTGTTCAGCATCTTCAAGAACGGCGCGCTGCGCCGGGTCGTGCTTGGCGAAGACGAAGGCACGCTGGTACACTGCTGAGTTTGAAAATTGCTGAAGGCGAAAACGGCAATGGCCGTTTTCGCCTTGTTATTTGAAGTTTCGATTGGGAGTGCGACATGATTAACGAGATCAAGAAATCGGCCGAACAAAAAATGCAGAAATCGCTGGAGGCGTTCAAGAACGACTTGGCCAAGGTTCGTACCGGCCGCGCCCACACCGGTATTCTGGATCATGTCATGGTTGACTACTACGGCAGCGATGTGCCGGTGAATCAGGTGGCCAACGTCACGCTGATCGACGCGCGCACCATCGGCGTGCAGCCGTGGGAAAAGCCGATGCTGGCCAAAATCGAGAAGGCCATCCGTGATTCCGATCTGGGCCTGAACCCGGCGTCCATGGGCGAAGTCATCCGCGTGCCGATGCCGATGCTGACCGAGGAGCGCCGCAAGGACCTGATCAAGGTGGTGCGCGGCGAGGCCGAAGGCGCGCGCGTGGCCGTGCGCAATATCCGCCGCGATTCCAACACTGAATTCAAGAATCTGCTGAAGGACAAGACCATCACCGAGGACGACGAGCGCCGCGGCCAGGACGAAATCCAGAAGCTGACCGACAAGTACACCGCAGAAATCGACAAGATGCTGGCCGCCAAAGAAGCCGATCTGATGGCTGTGTAAGGGGCTGCTCTTGTTTTCCGCATCCTGGAAGGATACGCCGGAGGGGCGCGAGCCGCCCCGGCATATCGCCATCATCATGGATGGCAATGGCCGTTGGGCCAAGAAGCGTTTCCTGCCGCGCGTGGCCGGCCACAAGCGTGGACTGGACGCGGTCCGCGAGATCGTCAAGGCCTGCAAGGAGCTGGGCGTCGGCTATCTGACGCTGTTCGCGTTCTCCACTGAAAACTGGCGTCGGCCGCAAGAGGAAGTCAGCTTCCTGATGGAGCTGTTTCTGCGCGCGCTGGACAATGAGGTGGAGCGTCTGCATGGCAACAATATCCGTCTGAAGGTGTTGGGTTCGCGCGAGCGGTTCAGCGCCGAGCTGTGCGAGCGCATCGATCGCGCGGAGCAAAAAACGGCCGGCAATGATGGCCTGGTGCTCAGCATCGCCGCCGATTATGGCGGCCGCTGGGATATCGTGCAGGCTGCCAACCAGTTGTTGCGGCAGGGCGCGACTGAAATCACCGAGGAGGCCCTGAGCCGCCAGTTGACGATGTCCTGGGCGCCGGAACCGGATTTGTTCATCCGCACCGGCGGCGAGCAGCGCATCAGCAACTTCCTGCTATGGCAGCTGGCGTATTCCGAGCTGTACTTCACCGATCTGCTGTGGCCCGATTTCGATCGCGCGGCGCTGGAGCAGGCCGTTTCTTCCTACTGGCAGCGTGAACGGCGCTTTGGTCGCACCAGCGAGCAACTGCCGGAACATTTGCGCCGCGACCGACCCTAACCTTTCATGCTCAAAACGCGTATTCTGACTGCGCTGGTGCTGCTTCCGCTGATGCTGGCGGCACTTTTCCTGTTTCCTGCGGCCGCCTGGGGCGGCTTTTCCTGGTTGATCGTCATTCTGGCCCTGTGGGAGTACTCCCGCATGGTCAAGATGCGCCTGCCTGAGCAAGCCGCCTATTTGGCCTTGTCTTCGCTGCTGGCGGTGATCGCCTGGTTCGGCCATTGGCACACGCATGCCGCCGTTCATGGCCTGGCGCTGGCGTTCTGGCTGGTCCTGGTGCCGGCCTGGCTGGTTAAGCGCTGGCCGATTCCGTCGGGCGCAGCGGCTTGGCTGCTCGGTTGGGCCCTGATGCTGCCGGCCTGGTTCGCCTTCATGGAGTGGCGGCCGGAGCCGACGCGGCATGATGCGCTGGCCTTGTTGGCCGTGATGGGGCTGGTTTGGGTGGCCGATGTGGCCGCCTATTTCTCCGGCAAGGCCTTTGGCCGGCGCAAGCTGGCGCCGGCGATCAGTCCCGGCAAGAGCTGGGAGGGCGTTTACGGCGCCGTGGCGTGCGTGGCCTTGTATGTGGCGCTGGTCGATCACTTTGGCTGGCTGGACATTCATCTGCCGCTGTGGGGGCTATTGTTGTTGGCTTTGCCGCTGACCGCGGTCAGCGTGTGCGGCGATTTGCTGGAATCCTGGTTCAAGCGTTCGGCCGGCATCAAGGACAGCAGCGCGCTACTGCCCGGCCATGGCGGCGTGTACGATCGTATCGACAGTCTGATCGCCGTGCTGGCGGTCAGCAACGCCCTGCGCGCGCTGGGCGGCATGTAATTCTGGAAGGTTCACATGAGCAAACCTCAGGGTATTGCCGTACTGGGGGCGACCGGCAGCGTAGGCTGCAGCACGCTGGACGTGATCGCCCGTCATCCCGAGCGCTACCGGGTGGTGGCGCTGACCGCTCATCGCCAGCTCGACAAACTGTTCGAGCAGGCAAGTCGTTTTCATCCCGATTATCTGGTAGTGGCGGATGCCGAATCCGCTGCGCAATTGCGCCTGCGCCTGGCCGATGCCGGCTTGGCGGGCGAGGTGCTGTTTGGCGCGCAGGCCTTGGAGCAGGTGGCCGTCTTGCCGGAAGTCGACGCGGTGATGGCCGCCATCGTCGGCGCGGCCGGCTTGCCGTCGGCGCTGGCCGCGGCGCGGGCCGGCAAGCGCATCCTGCTGGCGAACAAGGAATCGCTGGTGGTGGCCGGCCGTCTGTTCATGGACGCGGTCCATGGCAGCGGCGCGAGCTTGCTGCCGGTGGATAGCGAGCACAGCGCGATTTTCCAGTCGCTGCCGGCGGGATATGCCGGCCAGCCGGATGTCGCCGGCGTCCGCAAGATCATCCTGACTGCCTCTGGCGGCCCGTTTCGCGGCAAGTCCGCCGCCGAGCTGTTGGATGTCTCTCCGGATGACGCCTGCCGCCATCCCAACTGGAGCATGGGACGCAAGATTTCGGTAGACTCCGCCACGCTGATGAACAAGGGGCTGGAAGTCATAGAGGCCCGCTGGCTGTTTAATGTGCCGCCAAGCCGCATCGATGTAGTGGTGCACCCGCAGAGCGTGATCCATTCCATGGTGCAATATCGGGATGGTTCGGTGATGGCGCAACTGGGTTCTCCCGATATGCGCACGCCTATCGCGTGCGCCCTGTCCTGGCCGGAGCGCATAGAGGCGGGCGTGGAGTCGCTGGATTTCTTCGCTCTGGGCGACTTGACCTTTGAAAAACCGGATATGCGGCGCTTCCCGTGCTTGCAGCTGGCTTTCGATGCGCTGGAATCCGGCGGCGACGCGCCCGCCGTGTTGAACGCCGCCAATGAGGTGGCGGTGGCCGCCTTCCTGGAAGGGCGGATTCGTTTCATTGACATACCGCGCATCGTGGCTGACACCTTGTCCGGCGTCCCGGCTGCGGCCAGCGATTCGCTGGCCGGATTACTGGCGCGGGATGCCGAGGCCCGGCGCTACGCGGAGCAGAGGGTGGCCTTATGTTGACTGTATTCGCGTTCCTGCTGGCGATAGGCGTGTTGGTGACGTTTCACGAGCTTGGCCACTATTGGGTTGCCAAGCTGTGCGGCGTGCGCGTATTGCGTTTCTCCATCGGTTTTGGCAGTCCGCTGTTCCGCTTCAAGCCGCGTGAGACCGAGTGGGTGATTTGCCCGATTCCGCTGGGCGGCTACGTCAAGATGCTGGATGAGCGCGAAGGCTATGTCGATCCGGAGGAGCGGCCCCGCGCCTTCAACAACCAGCATGTGCTCAAGCGCATCGCCATCGTGGCGGCTGGCCCGCTGGCGAATCTGCTGCTGGCCGTCTTGTTGTACTGGGGCGTGATTGCCCAGGGCGTGCCGCAGCTGAAGCCGCTGATCGGCACCGTGGTGGCGCAGACGCCGGCGGCCGCGGCGGGGTTTCGCGATGGCGACCGGGTGGTCAGCGTGGCTGGGCGCGCGGTGTCCAGCTGGCAGGAAATCCGCCTGGCCCTGGTCGATGCCGCCATGTCAGGCGACGTGATCCCCGTGCGGGTGCAGAATGCCTCCGGCGCCGCTGCGGAGCGGCGTATCGATGCCGCCCGCTTTGGCGACAAGGCGGTGCAGGCCTTGCAGCAGGGCGATCCCGGGTTTTCGCCTGCGCGCTTTCTGCCGGCCGTGGGCGTCGTGGAGCCGGGTGGCGTGGCTGCCAAAGCTGGTTTGAAGCCCGGCGACAAGCTGTTGTCTGTCGGCGGCCAGCCGCTATCCAGCTGGGAGGCTTGGGTGCAGCAGGTGCGCAATAGCCCTGGCAAGGATTTGCAAATCCGCATCGAGCGCGACGGCAAGCCGATGCAATTGAGCCTGCGGCCGCAGGCGGTGACGCAGTATGATGAAGTGGTGGGGCGCATTGGCGTCGCGCCGTTGCCGGATGCGGCTTGGAACGACAAGCTGAGCTTCATGGTGCATTATGGCGTGTTCGGCGCATTGCAGCAGGCTGCGGTGAAGACGGGCGACACCGCCTGGATGAGCCTGAAGTTTCTGGGCAATATGTTGATTGGCCACGCTTCTTTGAACAACCTGTCCGGTCCGCTGACCATCGCCAATGTGGCGGGGCAGACGGCGCGCGAGGGACTGACGCCGTATCTGGAATTTCTGGCGCTGATCAGCATCAGCATCGGCATACTCAATCTGCTGCCCATACCGGTTCTGGATGGCGGCCACTTAATGTATTATGTCGCGGAGCTGGTAAGAGGTAAGCCCGTCAGCGAACGGGCGCAAATGCTCGGACAAAAAATTGGTTTCATATTGCTGGCGTCTTTGATGGCGTTTGCCATGCTGAATGATTTCAGCCGCCTATTTGGGGGTTAAAACGTACCTATGAAATTGAAGCTACTTTCAGCGGCCGTGCTGGGCCTATCCATGGCCTCCACTGCGATGGCCGCTGATCCTTTCGTCATCAAGGATATTCGCGTTGAGGGCCTGCAGCGTACCGAGCCGGGCACGGTCTTCAACTATCTGCCGGTCAAGGTGGGCGACACCTTTACCGATGCCAAGGCGCAGGAATCGATCAAAGCGCTGTTCAACACCGGTTTCTTCAACGACGTGCGCGTCGAGAGCCGTGGCGCCACCTTGATCGTCACCGTGGCGGAGCGCCCGGTGATCACCCAGCTCAACATCAACGGCGCCAAGGAATTCAGCAAGGATCAACTGAAAAAGGCGCTGAAGGACAATGGTTTCGCCGAGTCGCTGATCTTTGACCAGGCCTTGCTGGATGGCGCGGTGCAGGAATTGAAGCGCCAGTATTACAGCCGCGGCAAGTATTCGGTGGAGATCACGCCGTCCGTCACCAAGCTGGAGCGCAACCGCGTGTCGGTCACGCTGGACATCAACGAGGGCGTGACCGCGCGCATCAAGGAAATCCGCATCGTCGGCGCCAACGCTTTCTCGCAGTCCAAGCTGCTTGATGAGTTCAGCCTGACCACGGGCGGCTGGCTGTCATGGATCACCAAGGATGACCAGTATTCCAAGCAGAAACTGACTGGCGATCTGGAGAAGCTCAAGGCTCTCTACCAGAATCAGGGCTATATGGAGTTCGGCATCGACTCGTCGCAAGTGTCGATCAGCCCGGACAAGCAGAGCATGTACTTGATCATCAATGTGCATGAGGGCAAGAAGTTCACCGTGTCCGACGTGCGCTTGGCCGGCGATCTGAAAGTGCCGGAGCCGGAGCTGCGCAAGCTGATCAGCATCAAGAACGGGGACACTTTCAATAATGAGAAAGTGACTGAAGCGGTCAAGGCGATCAGCGACCGCCTGGGCGAGGCCGGTTACGCCTTCGCCAACGTCAACGTGCTGCCGGATATCGATCACGACAAGCAGACCGCGGCTTTCACCTTCTTCGTCGATCCGGGCCGCAAAACCTATGTCCGCCGCGTCAATGTGGCCGGCAACAACAAGACCCGCGATGAAGTGATTCGCCGCGAATTGCGCCAGATGGAAGGCGCCCCGTACAACGCTGCCGATGTGAAGCGCAGCAAGGAGCGCCTGGACGGCCTGGGTTACTTCGAAGACGTGAACGTGGAAACGCCTGCGGTGCCGGACGCGCCGGATCAGGTGGACATGAACATCAGCCTGAAGGAACGCTCCACCGGCAGCATCTCCGGCAGCCTGGGCTTTGTGCAGGGCGAAGGCCTGGTGATCGGCGCCAACATCTCGCAGAGCAATATCTTCGGCTCCGGCAAATACATGTCTTTGGGCATGTCCACCGGGAAGGTCAACAAGAATTACTCGCTGTCGTTCACCGATCCGTACTTCACGCCGGATGGCGTCAGCCTGGGTTATGACGTGTACGACCGCGTCTACAACCCGGACGCGACCTCTATCTCGGCATACAAGACCGGCACGATAGGCGCTGACGTGCGCTTTGGGGTGCCGATCACCGAGTACGACCGCATCAACTTCACGTTGGGCGCGGAAAAGACCGACATCACGACGTATAGTAATAGCCCGCAGCAGTACATCGACTTCGTCAACCAGTATGGCAGCAGCAACTACACCATACTTGGCACGGTAGGCTGGAGCCGCGATACGCGCGATAGCGCGCTTTGGCCGACGCGCGGCGCCACCATTCGCGTCAATGCCGATGCGGGTCTGCCTGGCGGTTCGCTGGAATATTACCGTCTGACGCACCAGCAGACCTGGTACTTCCCGCTGTCCAAGGACTTTACGCTGATGCTGAACGGCGAGTTGGGCTATGCCGACGGTTACGGCAAGACCAAGGTGCTGCCGTTCTTCCAGAACTTCTACATGGGTGGCCTGGGTTCGGTGCGCGGCTATGATACCAGCAGTATCGGTCCGTATGATTCCGTAGCCAATTCCTATCTGGGCGGTAACCGCAAGGCGGTGGCCAATGCGGAAATCCTGTTCCCGATGCCTGGCTTGAAGGATAATAAATCCGTGCGCCTCAGCGCCTTCGTCGACGTCGGCACGCTATGGAACACCAATCTGACCAGCCAGCAAAACGCCGCGGGGATTTACAGCTCGGCGAGCGATGGCTTGCGTTACTCGGCAGGCCTGGCGCTGACCTGGCTGTCGCCGATGGGCCCGATGAAGTTCAGTCTTGCCAATCCGCTGAAGAAGGAGCCGAATGACAAGATTCAGCGCTTCCAGTTCCAGATGGGCACCACGTTCTAAACGCTATCCGAGGACGCAATCATGAAAGCATGGAAATGGTGGCTGGCTATGTTGAGCGTTGCGGCCATGCCGGTGCATGCCGCCGACTTCAAGCTCGGCTACATCAACGTCGAGCGGATTTATCGCGAGGCTGGCGCGTCCATAGCCATCTACAAGAAGCTCGACAAAGAGTTCTCGGATCGCCGCGAAGAGTTGAAAAAGATGGAAACGCGGGCCAAGGATTTGGAGTCCCAGCTCGGCGGCAATAGCCTGTCTCAGGACGATCGCAAGCGTTTTGAACGCGAATACGCCAGCCTGGACCGCGATTACCGCGCCAAGTCGCGCGAGCTGGCCGAAGATTACAACCAGCGGCGCAACGAAGAGTTCGCCGGCGTGACCGAACGGGCCAACCGCGTGGTCAAGGAGATCGCCCAGCGCGAGAACTACGACCTCATCCTGCAGGAGGCGGTGTACATCAACCCCAAGTTCGATCTCACGCCGCAAGTGCTCAAAGAGCTGGACAAGTAATCGTTTAAACCGTCACCGGAGTAAGCCGACCCGCGGTCGGCTTTGTTTTTGATGTCCTACACACTCGCATACATCGTTGAACAACTGGGCGGCGAGCTGCGCGGCCCGGATCTGGCAGTCGAGCGGCTGGCGCCGCTGGAAAGCGCCGTCGCCGGCGAGGTGGCCTTTGTCGCCAGCGCCAAGTTCCGCCGCCAGATGCTGGCAAGCGCGGCTGGCGCGCTGATCGTAACCGAGGCGCTCGCAGCCGAGCTTGATGGCCGCTCGCTGATCGTCACCGCGGATCCTTACCTGTATTTTGCGCGGCTGGCCACCTTGTTTCATCCGCCCAAAGCGCCGCGCGCCGGCATTCATCCGCGCGCGGTGGTGGGAGAGGGCTGCCGGATTGGCCAGAGCTGCGAGATCGCCGCCAACGTCACCATCGGCGACGATGTCGTCATCGGCGAGCGCTGCCGGCTGATGCCCGGCGTGGTGGTCGGCGACGGCTGCGTGCTTGGCGACGACGTCACGCTGTACCCCAATGTCACGGTTTATCATGGCTGCGTGATCGGCAACCGCGTCGGCGTGCATTCCGGCAGCGTGATCGGCGGCGATGGCTTCGGCCTGGCCTGGGACAAGGACCACTGGTTCAAGATTCCGCAGACCGGCCGGGTAGTGCTGGAAGACGACGTGGAAATCGGCGCCAATACCACGGTGGACCGCGGCGCGCTGGTGGATACGGTGATCCGTAAAGGCGCCAAGATAGACAACCTGGTGCAGATCGCCCATAACGTGGAAATCGGCGAGCACACCGCCATCGCCGGTTGCGTCGGCATCGCCGGCAGCACCAAGATCGGCGCGCGCTGCACAGTGGGCGGCGCGGCGATGTTCGTCGGCCACATCGACGTGGCGGATCGCACACATATCGGCGGCGGCACCCTAGTGTCGAAATCGATCAAGGAAGCGGGCACTTATGCCTCGTCCTACCCCCTGCAAAGCATGAAGGACTGGTTGGCCAATGCCGTCCATGTCCGCCATCTGGATGATTTCGCCAAGCGCATCAAGCAGCTTGAGCGAGAACTGGAAACATTGAAAAATTCGAAGGAAGAACCTCATGAGTGAACACGCTGTCTCGATCGACGTCCGCGAGATCATGCGCTACCTGCCGCATCGCTATCCGTTCCTGCTGGTAGACCGCGTCACCGAATTCGAAGCCAATACCCGCATCAAGGCCTTGAAGAACGTGACCATCAATGAGCCGTTCTTCGCGGGCCACTTTGAACAGTATCCGGTGATGCCGGGCGTGCTGATCATCGAAGCGCTGGCGCAGGCCGCCGGCATTCTGGCGATCAAGAGCCAGGGCGAGCGCGCCGAAAACGAGTTGTATTTCTTCGTCGGCATCGACAACGCCCGCTTCAAGCGCCAGGTCGTGCCGGGCGACCAGCTGGTATTCGAGGTGGAGCAGATGGCGCTGAAGCGCGGCATCGGCAAGTACTCGGCCCGCGCGCTGGTGGACGGCCAGGTGGCGTGCGAAGCGGAAATCATGTGCGCCAAACGCGAGGTGTGATATGACCATTCATCCGACCGCCATCGTTGACCCGAAGGCGCAGATTGCTGATGACGTGGAAATCGGTGCCTACTCCATCATCGGCCCAAATGTCAGCATAGACAGCGGCAGCTGGATCGGCCCGCATGTGGTGATCGAGGGCCATACCCGCATCGGCAAGAACAACCGCGTGTTCCAGTTCTGTTCGCTGGGTGCCATGCCGCAGGACCTGAAGTACGCCGGCGAGCCGACACGGCTGGAAATCGGCGACAACAACACCATCCGCGAATTCTGCACCTTCAATACCGGCACGGTGCAGGATGGGGGCGTCACCCGCATCGGCAACGACAACTGGATCATGGCCTATGTGCACATCGCCCATGATTGCCAGGTCGGCAGCCACATCATCCTGGCCAACAACGCCACGCTGGCGGGGCACGTGCATCTGGGGGACTGGGTCTTCCTGGGCGGTTTCACCAGCGTGCACCAGTTTGTCATCGTGGGCGAACATGCGATGACGGCGTTCGCCAGCGCCGTGGCGCAGGACATCCCTGCCTATGTGACCGCGCACGGCAACCGCGCCGTGCCTTCCGGCATCAACGCGGAAGGCATGAAGCGCCGCGGCTTCACGCCGGATCAGATCCGCCGCGTGCGCAACGCCTACAAAACCCTGTACCGCCAGGGTTTGAGCTACGACGAGGCCAAGGCCGCCATCCTGGCCGAGGCTGGCGAAGGCCACGCCGAGCTGGAGCCGTTCGTGCGTTTCTTTGGTCAATCGGCGCGAGGAATCATCCGCTGAGCTTATGAGCGATCACCTGTTCAAGCGCAAAGGCGCCCTGAAGGTGGCCATGGTGGCCGGCGAGGCCTCGGGCGACCTATTGGGCGCTCATCTGATGGACGCGCTGCGGGCGCACCGCAGCGATATCGAATTCGCCGGCATCGGCGGCCCGCGCATGGAGTCCCGCGGTTTTCACAGCATGGTGCCGCAGGAGAAGCTGGCGGTGCGCGGTTATTCCGAGGTGCTGAAAAGCCTGCCGGAACTGCTGCGCATCCGTCGCCAGCTGCGCGAGCAGCTGCTGACGGAACGGCCGGACGTCTTCATCGGCATCGACGCGCCCGACTTCAATTTGGGGCTGGAGGCCGCGTTGAAGAAGGGCGGCGTGCAAACCGTGCACTATGTCAGCCCGTCGATATGGGCCTGGCGGCCGGAGCGCATCCAGAAAATCGGCCACGCGGCCAACCATGTGCTGTGCCTGTTCCCGATGGAGCCGCCGCTGTACCGCCAGGCGGGCATCCCGGTGACGTATGTCGGCCATCCGCTGGCCAGCGAGATCCCGCTGGAACCGGATCAGGAGGCGATGCGCGATCAACTGGGCCTGCCGCTGGATGTGCCGGTATTCACCCTGATGCCGGGCAGCCGGCAGAGCGAGCTGGAATACATGGTGCCGGTCTATCTGGATACGGCCCGGCTGCTGCTCAGGCAATATCCGGATGCGCAGTTTCTGGTGCCGTTGGCCACCCGCGCCACGATGGAGCAGTTCGAGCGCATGCTGTATCAGTTCAAGGCGCGCGATTTGCCCATCCGCAAACTGTTCGGCCATGCCCAGATGGCGATGATCGCCAGCGACGTGGTGCTGGTCACCAGCGGCACCGCCACGCTGGAAGTGGCGCTGACCAAGCGGCCGATGGTCATCAGCTACAAGCTGTCGGCGCTGACCTATCGATTGGTCAAACGCAAGATCAAGCTGCCGTATGTGGGTCTGCCCAATATCCTGTGCGGCCGCTTCGTGGTGCCCGAGCTGTTGCAGAAGCAGGCAACGCCGGAAAAACTGGCCGAAGAGATGCAGCGGCTGTACACCGATACCGCGGCGCGGGCCGACATGGTCAAAACTTTCACCGAGCTGCAGCTGACCCTGCGCCAGGATACGGCCAACCGCGCGGCCCGCGCGGTGCTGGATGTGGCGCGATGCAATTGAGTCCCTTGCTGGCCGGCGTGGACGAAGCCGGCCGGGGGCCGCTGGCTGGCGCGGTATTCGCCGCGGCGGTCATTTTGGACCCGGCCAAGCCCATTGACGGCCTGGCTGATTCCAAGGTGCTGAGCGAGGCGAGGCGCGACGCGCTGGCCGAGCTGATCAAGCGCGACGCGCTGGCTTGGTGCATCGCCAGCGCCAGCGTGGACGAGATCGACAAGCTCAATATCCTGCAGGCGACCATGCTGGCGATGACGCGCGCGGTGGAAGGATTGTCGGTACGGCCGGCATTGGCGCAGATAGACGGCAATCGCGTGCCCAAGCAACTGCCGGTTCCGGGGGAGGCCATCGTCAAGGGCGATGCCAAGGTCGCGGCCATTTCCGCCGCGTCCATCCTGGCCAAGACCGCGCGCGACGCCGAACTGGTGGCGCTGGATGTCCTGCACCCGCAATACGGCTTCGCCCGCCACAAGGGCTATCCCACGGCGGAGCATCTGGCGGCGATCGAATCCCACGGCATCCTGCCGGCGCATCGCAAGACCTTTGGCCCGGTCAAGGCCTGGCTGGCGCGTCAGCAGGGACAGCTGTTCTGAGATATGTCGCCAGGAGACAAGCGCTGCTTTGCCCCGGTGGTAAACAGCCATACCCGTTTGCTGATCCTGGGTTCGCTGCCCGGCGACGCCTCTTTGGCCGCCGGGCAGTATTACGCGTATCCCCACAATAAATTCTGGGAACTGCTGGGCGCGGTCATTCGCGTCGATCTGCGCGCGCTGCCATACCCCGCGAGATTGGAATCGTTGTTGGCCCATGGCGTGGGCTTGTGGGACGTCATCGCGCAGGCCGAGCGCAAGGGCAGCCTGGACGCCGCCATCCGCAATCAGAAACATAATGCGCTGCTTGATTTGCTGGGCGGGCTGCCGGCGCTGCGCGCCGTGGCGTTCAACGGCGGCACGGCAGCCAAAATCGGCCGGCGGCAGTTGAAGTCTTGCGGCGACGATCTGCTGCTGATCGATCTGCCGTCGTCCAGTCCGGCGCATACCTTGCCGCTCGAGGCCAAGGCTCAGGCTTGGTCTGTCTTGCGTGAGGCGCTGGCGCGATAAGGCGCAAGGCGTGGCGTGTTTGCCATGCCGCCGCAGCGGAAAACGGCATCGCGCGCATTCGGGCTTGCGGCGCAGTGGCAATTCAGACCATATTTACATCTCCATCAGTGTCGCAGCACCACCAGCCGGAGGATTGCCGATGAGTCGTTACTGCATCTGGTTTGTCAGCGCGGACGATAGCGTGATGCGCCGCGCCGAAGTCGTCATCAACGGCGTGATTCATGGGCATATGGTCTTGGAAGAGATAGAAGCGCAGTTGGCGCGCGATTGCGGCCTGAGCCAGGTGATGATCGTGGACTGGAAGCGCTTCGAATCGCCGGACGAAGACGGCGGCAGGCTGGCGCGGGTGGCTTGAGCCGGCGTGCAAGGCTTGCGGCACCGCGAAGGCGCCGCTTTCATACGCCGGAGCCGGGTTAGCCCAAGGGGCTGACTTGGCCGATGTCCAGTTGGCGGATCTTGCCGTCGCCGCCCAGCTGGAATTTGAAGAAGGTCTCGAAATCTCCCCAGCGGTCGCTGTGGAAGGCTCCATAGATATCCAAGCCCTGATTCTCCACGCGGTCTATGCGCGTGAAGCGCTCATGCCCCATGGCGTGTTCGCTGAACTTGAGGAAGTTGGCGGGCAGACCCTCGTCGGTGAAGGTGAGGTCCGGGCTGAATTGAGCCAGCCACGCGGAGTGGTCTCCCTGCTGCAATGCCTGTATTGCTGATCGGATGATCGGTTGCGTCAGCATTTCCAGATTCATGGTCTTGCTCCTGATACGCCAAAATCTTCGGTGCGCCCATGCAGGCCTGCCGCGTCTTTGGCGCAGAGCGGAGGCGGGCGGGGAATGGTGGTGCGGGCCGTCGGCTGTCATCAGGAGTCCATAGGCGGACGGCGGGAACTATACAGAAGGCTATAGTCAACATCCGAACGCATTGCAATCGGCGGCTTGACCTGGGTCGTGCCGCCGCGTCCGTTTGCCGCTACAATGGCGCCTCGTTGAATAGACACCAACCTGGTACTGGATTTTTATGTTGCGTATTTCCGAACTGAAACTGCCGCTGGATCATACTCCGGAGGAGCTGGCCGCAGCCGTGGCGGATTTTCTGAAAGTGGCGGCCGAAGACGTTCGCGGTTTTACCGTGTTCAAGCGCAGCTACGACGCGCGCAAGGGCGTGATGAGCCTGGTCTACATCATTGATGTCGATGTGGCCAATGAAGACAAGCTGTTCGCCCGTTTCAAGGGCGATCGCCGCGTGGCGCCCACGCCTGACACAAACTACTACTATGTCGGCCAGGCACCGGCCGAGCTGAAGCAGCGGCCGGTGGTGGTCGGCTTCGGCCCCTGCGGCATTTTCGCCGCGCTGATCCTGGCCCAAATGGGCTTCAAGCCCATCGTACTGGAGCGCGGCAAGGAAGTGCGCCAGCGCACCAAGGATACCTGGGGCCTGTGGCGCAAGAGCCAGCTCAATACCGAATCCAATGTGCAATACGGCGAAGGCGGCGCCGGCACCTTCTCCGACGGCAAACTGTACAGCCAGATCAAAGACCCGCGCCATCTGGGCCGCAAGGTGCTGACCGAGTTCGTCAAGGCCGGCGCGCCGGAAGAAATCCTTTACTTGGCCCGTCCGCACATCGGCACCTTCCGCCTTGTCAGCATGGTGGAGAATATGCGCGCCGAGATCATCGCCCTTGGCGGCGAAATCCGCTTCGAGCAGCGCGTCGACGACGTGATTCTGGAAAACGGCCGCATCCGCGGCGTGAAGCTGGCCGATGGCGGCGAGGTGCTCAGCGATTACGTGGTGCTGGCCCTGGGCCACAGCGCGCGCGACACCTTCCAGATGCTGGAAAAGCGAGGTGTGTATATGGAGGCCAAGCCGTTTTCCATCGGTGTGCGCATAGAACACCCGCAATCGCTGATAGACCAGGCGCGCTGGGGCAAGTATGCCGGCCATCCCATCCTGGGCGCCGCCGATTACAAGCTGGTGCACCACGCCAGCAACGGCCGCGCGGTGTACAGCTTCTGCATGTGCCCGGGCGGCACCGTGGTGGCGGCCACCTCGGAAGAGAAACGCGTGGTCACCAACGGCATGAGCCAGTATTCGCGCAACGAGCGCAACGCCAATTCCGGCTTCGTGGTCAGCATCTCGCCGGAAGTCGATTATCCGGGCGGCCCGCTCGCCGGTCTGGATTTCCAGCGCGAGTTGGAAAGCAAGGCCTACGACCTGGGCGGCGGCGACTACTTCGCGCCTGCGCAGCTATTGGGCGACTTCATGGCCGGCAAACCGTCCACCAAGCTGGGCGAGGTAGAGCCGTCGTACAAGCCGGGCGTGACTATGACGGACCTCGCGCGCATTCTGCCGGACTTCTGCGTGGAGGCGATGCGCGAGGCGATTCCGCATTTTGCGCGCCAGATCCGCGGTTATGATCTGCACGATGCGGTGCTGACTGGCCTGGAAACCCGTACCAGCTCGCCGCTACGCATCACGCGCGGCGACGACTACCAGAGCCTGAACGTCAAGGGGCTGTTCCCAGCCGGCGAGGGCGCCGGCTACGCCGGCGGCATTCTGTCGGCGGGCGTGGACGGCATCAAGATCGCCGAGGCGGTGGCGCAGGCCATTCTGGGCGGACGCTAAGCCACTGTCCGGGCTGCATACAACCCCGCCGTGCGACGCAGGCGGGGTTTTTCTGCGGCTGGAAAATGGCCTGGTCCCGATTTCCAGGCTGCGCTTAAGGTCAGTAGTATTCCTTAGATATCCATTCGGGGCTTTTATATCCAGTAGTAATTTCTAAATTCATAAGGCAGTGCCCAGCCTTGCGCCTTGCGCGCTCTCTTAGGAGGATGAGATGGAAATTCCGGTTCTCGGCGCCAGGATGGCGCCTATCTGCGACCGCAGTCTGAACGAGTTGGAAAGCGACAAGTCGGCCGCTCGCGCCATCATCCAGGCGGCCGTCAGCGTGGAGTTGTTCACCATCCCGCTGTACATGACCACGATGTACTCGATTCAGGGCACCCACCAAATCAATAGCAAAGGCCAGGATTACTATCGCGGCCGGCAGTGGCCGGGCGCGGCGCCGGTTGCCAAGGCGAGCAACGACAACGAGCGCGCCTTCAACATCATTTTCAGCGTGTTCATCCAGGAAATGCTGCATCTGCAGATGGCCGGCAACCTGGCTACCGCCATGGGGGTCAAGCCGGATTTCACGCCGCCGGCGCTGGTGGACAAGGATCTGGGCTGGATCTGCTATGGGCCGCAGCAGTCGGTGCTGCCGCACATCATCAATCTGCGCGACACCGATACCTACCGCAACGTCCAGGTGAACCTGGAAGCGCTCAATGAAAACCAGATCGCCCTGTTCCGGGCCATCGAGCAGCCGGAGGGCGCGGCCCGCGCCGAGCTGTCCAAGCAGCCGCCGCAAGTGCAGGCCCGCTACTTCCCGCAGGTGCCGTTCGCCGGCTGGAAGCCGACGATGGGTGTGCAAGACCTGCCGATGTTCGGCACCATAGGCTGGATGTACGAATGCTTGGCTCAGTACATCAGCATCGAATACACCGACGGCAAGACGCTGTGGGACAAATTGGCGGCGTCGGATTCGGTGCAGCAGGACTTGTTCAATGTCCATGGCGCCAGCAATCCGAGCCATCCGATGAAAGAGTTTCCGCAGATGTCCACGCTGTTCACGCGGGAGGACTTTACGGATGGCGACCGCTCGTTCAACAAGGCCATAGACATGATGGCGGCCATCACCGACCAGGGCGAGGGCGCCGAAATCAGCCTGCGACGCTACCGCCGCGGCGCCCTCTTGCAGGAGGTGAAGGAGCCGTACCGGGAAGATCGCACCGCGTTGGATGTGGATTACCCGTCTTATGACGGCGCCGGCGGGCAAGTGCCTTCGGCGGACGCGGCCGCGCGCTGCGACAGTTCGGAGTGGACCCATTACGAGCGTTTTACCGAACTGTACCTGCTGCTAAGCCGGATCGAGACCTGGGAGCAATGGCATGCCCGCGGCAACCGCTGGACGGCAGGCATGCTGACCAATGCCGAATACAATCCCGCCACCGCGCCTAAGAACATTCCCGCTCCGGCCCAGGTGGCAGACGCGTTGAATACCTTGAGGCAGGACCGAACGATGTATTCGGTACTGAGCCAGGTGTCGGTGGGCGCCATCGCAGGCATCACTACGGTGCTGAACAACTATTGGGAAAACCAAAAGGCGACTTTCCCGTATCCGTCCATGGTGGGTTCGGGCGACCGCGTCTCCTTGTGCTGGGCAGTGTTCGGCAAGGCGCCGGACTTATCGCTGGGCGTGGGGCAGCGCGAGGCCGGTAGGTTGTACCATGCCTGCCAGGGCATGAGTCTTGATGGGTCGTCCGACCAAACTTGCGCCGCCATCGAGATCTACCACACCTGTCGCGGCTCCAATAGTTGCAAGGCTGAAGGCGGCTGCGGCTTTGTCCAGAGCGATAGCGGCGGCGGCTCCTGTTCGGCGATGCGCCGAGCCGCGCCGACGATGCACGCGCATGCCGCAGGCGCTTCCTGCGGCCAATGCGGCGGACCGTCGCCGACGCCGGGGTCTGATCTGTATAGCGCCCCCAGCGACAACAAGTGCGCCAGCTTCGGCGGCTGCGCGGTGCCTATCTCGGCGTCGCAACTATTCCCCAGCCAGGGCAAGATGAAGTTGTACGACTTTGTCGGGCCGGAGCATGCCAGCCAGCCCTTGCCGCAGACGCTGGACTTCGCCGTCGGCGAGGTGGTGTACGACAAGGCCTGGCAGGCCTACCGCGAGGTAATGGCCAAGCGGGCGCCTAGCGTCACTGTGAGCGATCCGCCGAATCCGACGCCGCTGCGTATCGCCCTGCCGCCGTCGACCTGACAAGGAGATCGCAGTGACCCAGCCCCGGTTAGGCTTGCCCAATCTCGGTTTCGGCGTGGGCTTGCGCACTGTGCATCTGCCGCACATTGCCGAGCATGGCGCCGGCGTCGATTGGTTCGAGATCATCAGTGAGAACTTCATCGATCACCACGGCTATGCCAGGCACGCTCTGGATGGGCTAAGGCAAGCCGTGCCTATCGTGATGCATGGGGTCTCGCTCTCCATCGGCAGCTGCGATCCGCTGAACCGGGGCTATCTGGAACAACTGCGCCGGCTGGCCGAAGAGCTGCGGCCGGCGTGGTTGTCCGATCATCTGTGCTGGACCGGCGTGGCGGCGGTCAACTCGCATGATCTGCTGCCCCTGCCGCTGACTGAGGAGAGCTATCGGCATGTGCGAGACCGGCTGAACCAGGTGCAGGATTTCCTGGGTCGTCCGCTGGTGCTGGAGAATCCCAGCAGCTATCTGCAATTTTCTCACTCCACGATTCCGGAGTGGGCCTTCTTGTCGCGGCTGGCGCAGGAGTGCGGCTGCGGCCTGCTGCTGGATGTCAACAATGTCTATGTTTCCGGCTACAACCATGGCTTCGATCCGGCGCACTACATTCGCCAATTGCCGGCCGAGCATATCGTGCAGATTCATCTGGCCGGACCCAGCGACTGCGGCGACTGCCTGATCGATACCCACGACCATCCGGTGCCGGAACAGGTCTGGCAGCTTTATCTGCAAGCGCAGCGGCATTGCGGCGGCGTCAGCACGCTGCTGGAATGGGATGCGGATATTCCGCCGTATCCGGACTTGCTGGCGGAGCTGGGCAAGGCGCGCCGGCTGTTGGACGAACAGGCGCCGGAAACTTTGCCCGGCGGAAAGGAAAGCCATGAGCCAGCCTGCCTTGCTTGACAGCCAGCTCTGGCTGCTGACGGCCATGACGGCGTGCAAGGGCTTGTCGCATGGGCTGGCCTTGGCCGCGCGCAGCCTCGGCGTCGATGAGAACATCGTGTCCGCCCCCCCGCGCGGCGATCGTCTCGACCGCATCGGCATCTACCACCACGGCTACTGGCAGCGGCTGCTGGAGTGTTTGCGCGCCGATTACCCCATGCTGCTCAAGCTGCTGGGGCCGTCGTTGTTTGATCTGTTCGCGCGCGGCTATATCGCTTCGCGGCCGTCGCGCTCGCCCTCCTTGCATGATCTGGGCGCCGGCTTCGCCGCTTTCCTGGCGGCCAGCCAGCCGGATGGAGACCAATCATCGTGCCGGCTGCCGGTGGAGTTGGCCAGCTTGGAGCGGGCCTATGTGGAGGCGTCGCGGGCGATGGGGGTGGAGACGATGGAGCAGGCCCCGCTGGACGAGTGGCTGTCGCTGCTGGCCGCCGCCGATCCGTTTGCCGGCCTGCGCGTTCCGGCCAGCGTCAGGCTGTTGGAAACCACGCTGCCGGTGCATGAGTATTGGCAGGCTTTGCGGCGCGAAGATGCGGAGCCGCCGCAGCCGGAGGCCAGGCATTGCATGTTGGCCTTGGCCAGGACGCAATGGCGAGTGCAGATTCATGCGCTTGACCCATGGCAATACCAGCTGCTGCGTGCCATGCGCGACGGCGGTTCCGTATCCGATGCGTTGTGCCGCTCTGCTGATGCGGACGAGGCTGGGCGTCAGCGCGCGCAGTTGCTACTTTGGTTGCCAGCCGCGCAGCAGCTGGGTTTGCTATGCCATGTAGCTGGCGCTTGAGTGCGGATGAGAAGCACAAAACGGAAACCTTCGGGTTTCCGTTTTGTTTTGTGAGCGGCTGAACCGATTGATGGTCAGGCCACGGGTTCCTGCAGATTTTTGGGGCCGAAGGCGCCCGGCAGCAGCAGGTCCAGCGTGGTGTCTATCATCTCGTCGCCATCGCAGATGGCGCGCACTCGCATGGTCGGGCCGAATTCGTTCAGCACCTGGCGGCAGGCACCGCAGGGCGGGGTAGGGGTGTCGGTGGGGGTGTAGATGCACACGGCGGTCACTTCCTGCATGCCTTGATTGGCGCGCGCGGCGTAAACGGCGGTGCGCTCCGCGCAGTTGGTCAGGCCGAATGAAGCGTTTTCCACATTGCAGCCGATGTGGATTTTGCCGTTGCCATCGAGAATGGCGGCGCCGACGGAGAACTTGCTATAGGGCGCGTAAGCCTGTTTCGCGGCCAGACGCGCTGCCATTTCCAGTTCTGCCCACTGTTCATTGCTGGGTACATGCTGATTGCTGGTCATGCTGCCTCCATAAAACCAGGTCGGCGTCGGATGATGCGACAGGGCGAAGGCCTTGTCAATGCAGGCTTGCCGCGCCGATCCCAAGCGTGTTGTCGAATGGATTCTGCTATTGCTCGGCTTGTTTCACTTTGTCTTGGCGCAAGTATCGTCCGCAATAGTCCAGCATCGCTTCGGTCAGCGCATGCGACAGCTGCGACTCTACGCGCCAGTGATGCCAGTACAGCGGAATGTCTATGTATTGGCCTGGAAACAGGTCTATCAGTTTGCCGCTGGCCAAGTCGTCTTCCAGCAGCAGCTCCGGCAGCAGGCAATAGGCCAGTCCTTGCCGCGTCAGTTCCACGAAGCCCTGCGCCGATGGGATGGTGAAGCTGGGAAAGCTGCCATCGTAGCCGGCGGCCTGCCGCAGAAACTGGCCCTGCACCGCGTCCTTGCGGCTGAACAGGATGGACGGCGCGCGCGCCAGCGTGGCATGGTCCACGCCGTTGGGAAAATAGCGGGCGGCGAATGCCGGCGTGGCCAGGCATAGGTAGCGCATCGCGCCCAGATAATGCTGGATCCCGCCCTGGATGGGCACCGGGCGCGTGCCGACGCAGCCTATCACGTGGCCGGTGCGCATCAGTTCGTGGGTGTGGTCCTGGTCGTCCACCACGATGTCGAGCAGCAGGTCGCGCTCCGACAATACCGGCGCCACCGCCTGCATATACCAGGTGGCCAGGCTGTCGGCATTGACGCCCACCGCCAGCGTGGTGAATTCGCGTTGCCGGGTGGCGGGGTTGAGTTTTTGCAACAGCTGGCCTTCCATCAGCAGCAGCTGCTGATAGTGCTGCAGCAGCTGGCGGCCGCTTTCGGTCGCCTCCGCCGGCACCGTGCGGGTTAGAACGGGCTGCCCCAGCAGTTCTTCGAGCTGGCGTATGCGTTGCGACACGGCGGATTGGGTCAGGAACAGCTTTTTCGCAGCCTTGTCGAATCCGCCGGTTTCCGCCACCGCCGCCAGGGTCTGCAGTTGTCTTGGATCTAGCAAGAGTCGCTCACCGAAGAGGTATGAGTAAAAATCCGATTAATAATACCGCTTAACAATGCCGCTGGACTTGCTTAAAAGCCAGCGTCGTGGCATGTTCCGGTTTCGGCATCTCGATTGCGCGCCATGGGCTTGCCGCCAGCCGCAGAATCGGGACGCCGGAACACAATACAAGAAAAAGCTCGCTCATGGGCGGGTTGTCATGATTGCAGCGATGGATGCGGGCAAGGGGCGGACCTGATGCAAATCAGGCGCGGAATGTGAAGATGCAGACGGAAGACAAGGCACTCCTGGCGGGGATGTGCCGTTTTATCGGCATCCGGGCCGAACACCTGGCGCAATTGCCGCGCTACGCCGAGCTTTGCCTGGCGCGGCGGCCCTTGCTGGCCAAGGAGCTGTATTGGCATCTGCTGAAGAGCGAGCGCGAGTCTGAGCTGCTGCTGCAACAGGCGGGCTGCCTGGATGCGGCGGTGGAGCGCTTGTTGCAGGATTGGGAAAAGCTGCTGCGCCATCCTTTGGACGAAGCGCGGGCCCGCCAGCTCAGCCAGGCCGGCGAAGCCTATTGCCGGCTGGGCATCGGCCTGGATTGGATGTCCGGCCTGTATGAGCGGGTGCAGGCGCATCTGCTGGCCAGCCTGGCGCAAGCGCCGCTGCCCGAAGAGGCCGCCGCCGAGGCCGCGAGGCTGTTGCGCAAGCGCATCCTGCTGGATCAGATGCTGAAAACTCATGGTTACCAGCGCGGCATCCAGCAAGAATCGGCTTCCTGCCAGCAGCATCTGCAGTCGATATCGGCCTTGTACTCCACCTTGAGCGGCGTC
This sequence comes from Chromobacterium sinusclupearum, assembly GCF_002902845.1. GTDB lineage: Bacteria > Pseudomonadota > Gammaproteobacteria > Burkholderiales > Chromobacteriaceae > Chromobacterium > Chromobacterium sinusclupearum. The sequence continues at coordinate 24,695 of NZ_PPTF01000005.1, read as the reverse complement.
ACGCTGGCGCTGGCCGACAGCGTGGATCGCCGAGTGATGCTGCAGTCGGTTTGCGATGTATGCGTGCAGGAATCCTCTTTCAATATCGCCTGGGTGGGCATGCTGGATGGCGGCGAGTTGCAGATGACCGCCTTGGCGCATCAGGGCTGGAGCACGCCAGGCGAGGAAATGTTCTCCTTTGTCCGGCTGGATGCCGGCCATGAAGCCAATCCGGCGGTCCGCGCCGTTCGCAGCCGCGCCCTGCAAGTCAGCAACGATGTGCGCAATGATTCCGGCCTGCATGGCTGGCGCGATGGGCTGGGCGGCCTGGACGAGGGCAGCTTGCTGGTGGCGCCGCTGCTGGCGCGCCAGCAGGTCATCGGCGTGTTGGCGCTGCATTCCCGGCACTGCGGTTTCTTCGATCAAACCCGGCTCGCCCTGTTCGACGTGATGGCGCGCGAGATCGGCCGCGCGCTGGAGCGGCATGAGGCGCTGGAGCGCAGCCAGCGCATCGAAACCGAACTCGATTTTCTCAGCCGCCACGATGCCCTGACCGGCCTGCCCAACCGCAGCCAGATGCAGGATCTGATCGGTCGTCTCCTGGGCGCCAGGCATGGCGGCAGTCAGGTGGCGGTGCTGGCGGTCGCGGTGGAAGGCTTTCACGATATCAACGCCAGGCTAGGCTACGACGGCGGCGACATGGTGCTGTGCGAGATGGCGCGCAGGCTGCGCGACGCCATCTACCCATTCGGACACGTTGGCCGCGTGGGGGCGTCTCGCTTCATGGCCTGCACCGAGCGCGTAGACCGCGTTCAGGCGCTGGTGGACGCGGTGTTGCGGCAGCTGCCGCTGCCGGTAGAAGTGATGGGCGTCACGGTGGAGGCGCGTTGCAGCGTCGGGGTGGCGGTCAGCCCGGCCGGACCGTGCGATCCTGCCAGCCTGCTGCGGCGGGCCAATCTGGCGCTGAATCGCGCCAAGGAGCAGGGCGGCGGCCATTGCCGCCACTACGACGCGGCGCTGGATGAGGAAATCCACCGCCTGCACGCGATGCGCAGCGCCTTCGCCATGGCAGTGCCGCGCGGCGAGCTAAGGCTTTATTTCCAACCCAAGATCAATTTGCAGACCAACCGCATCGAAGGCGCGGAAGCGTTGGTGCGCTGGGTGCGCGATGGCGGTTTTGTCCTGCCCGGCGAGTTCTTCCCCGCCATCGAGAATAGCGGTTTGATGCGGGAGCTGGACTGGTGGGTGCTGCGCGAAGCGGTGCGCCAGGCCAGCGAGTGGCGCAGCCAGGGGCAGTCGATACCCGTCAGCGTCAATCTTTCCGCGGCCACGCTGAAGCACGACGATTTTCTGCCCCTGCTCAACGCGCTGCTGGAAAGCCATCCTATGCCTGATGGATTCCTGGAGCTGGAAGTGTTGGAGAGCGTTACCCAGCAGGAGGCGGAGCAAATCACGGCCAAGCTGGAGCGTTGCCGCGATCTGGGCCTGTCCATCGCGCTGGACGATTTCGGCACCGGCGCGTCGTCGCTGGTGCATTTGCAGCAACTGCCCTTCGACACCATCAAGATTGACCAGCGTTTCGTCCGCCTGCTGCTGGACATGCCCGGCAACGAGGCCATCATCCGCAGCATGCTGTCGTTTGCGCACTATACCGGCCGCAAGCTGGTGGTGGAGGGCGTGGAGAGCCGGGCGATCTGGCAGCGGCTGCAGGAGATAGGCTGCCATGACGGGCAGGGCTATGGCATTTCGCCGCCTTTGGCGGCGCATGAGCTGCCCGGATGGGTGCGCGACTGGAATCTGTGCGGCATGGATGTGCACAGTATTAATCCTGCTTATGTATCATGATTTTTATTAGTTTTACTTAACTATCTATCTGCGGTTAATCTGCCTGCTAACGATTCAGGAGCAGGCTATGTTCAATTTCAGTGTTTTTCTCTCCGCGCTGGGCATCTCGTTCAGCCAGATCGTCGGCATCGGCCCGCAAAACGCCTATGTGCTGCGCCAAGGCATAGGGCGCAGCCATGTCCTGCCCATCATCGCCATCTGCATCGTCGCGGATATTCTCTTGATTGCCAGCGGCGTGCTGGGCATGGGCAAGGTGGTGGCCGGCATCCCGGGCTTTCTCAGCGTGGTGACCTGGGGCGGCGCGGCCTTCATCTTGTGGCTGGGCTTCAAGTCTTTCCACGCCGCGTGGAGCGCCGACGGCATGTCGCTGGCGGGCAGCGTGGAGCGCGACCGCAAACGCGCCATTCGAACCATCCTGGTGGTGACGCTGCTTAATCCTTATGTCTGGCTGGATACCGTGGTGCTGATCGGCGGCGTGTCCACGGTCTACGGCGAAGAGGCCAATCTGTCCTTCCTGCTGGGCAGCCTGTGCGCCTCCGTGCTGTGGTTCGGCATCATCGGCCTGTTTGCCGGCAAGCTGGCGCCGTTGTTCGAAAAACCGGTCAGCTGGCGCGTGCTGGATTGTGTGATCGGTTTCGTCATGCTGTTCACCGCCTCCATGCTGATCTACAACTACGGCCTGGCCGCGCCGCTGCCGCTGTAAGCATCCAAATTTTCCTGCAATGCCTGCAGCGCAGGCAGCTCCAGCGCTTGCGCCGGATAGCACAGGCCGACTCGCCGAGTAGGCCGCGCCCCGGCCAGCGCTACCGCCTGCAAGCCGGGATGGTCTGCCGCCAGCGAGGCGGGCAGCAGCGCCACTCCCATCCCCGTGGCGGCCATGTGAGCGGCCAGTCTCAGGCTGCCGGCGCGAGCCGCCACCGCCAGGGATGGCGCGGCGGCCGCGTGCAGGTCCAACAGTCGCTGATGGCTGGGGTGGCCAGGGCAGATGATCCAGTCCGGCTCATCCAGCAGCGCCGGGTCTGCTTCGGCGCAGGCAGCCAAGGCGTGCCCAGACGGCACCGCCAGCACGAAATCCTCTTCCCATAGCGGCTGGAAAAGCTCGTCTTCGCAACGGCCATCCTCCGCGGCCAGCCTGACGTCTCCATCGCAGCCTTCCACCACCTCGGCCAGAATCCCCGGTTTCGCCGCGGCGATTCGCGCGAGCAAGCTTTCCAGCTGGCTGCGGCTGATGTCTGGATCGATGCCCACGCGCAAGGGCAGACAGTCTTGCTGTTGGCGAAACATTCTCGATAGGGCGTCGGCTTGCGCCAGCATCCGCCGCGCTTGCGGGTACAGCAGCCTGGCATGCTCGCTGACGGCCACGCCGCGAGGCAGACGCTCAAACAATGCGGTTCCCAGTTCCTCTTCCAGCTGGCGGATGGTGACCGACAGCGTAGGCTGGGTGACGAACAGCCGTTGCGCCGCCAGTGTGATGCTGCGCTCTTCGAATACGGCGACAAAAGCCTTGAGTTGGCGAATATCCATAGAAAAATCCGATGGCTGATAGTGGTTTTTATCATTTTTCAGGGCGATATAGGCTCACTATACTGCCATGCATTAACTCTGCATCGTTTTTTTTTATGGAAGGAGACAATCCATGAACAAGCCCCTGATCGTGATCACCGGCGCCAGTTCCGGCATCGGCGCCGCTACTGCCAAACTGTTCGCCCAGGCGGGCCATCCGCTGTTGCTGCTGGCCCGCCGCGTGGAGCGGCTGGAAGCCTTGGCGCTGCCGAATACCCTGTGCCGCCAGGTAGACGTGGTTGACCGCGCCGCCATGCGGCAAGCGCTGGCGGAAGCGGAGGCCAAGTATGGTCCGGCAGACGCCATCGTCAACAATGCCGGCGTGATGTTGCTGGGCGCGATGGCGCAGCAGGATCCGGACGAATGGCAGCGCATGCTGGACGTCAACGTCAAGGGCCTGCTCAACGGCATCCATGCGGTGCTGGCCGGCATGCAGGCGCGCGGTCGCGGCACCATCATCAATATCAGCTCGATTGCTGGCCGCAAGACCTTTCCCAGCCACGTAGCCTATTGCGGCACCAAGTTCGCCGTGCATGCGATCTCGGAAAACCTGCGCGAGGAAGTATCCGGGCAGGGCGTGCGGGTCATCACCATCGCGCCGGGCGCGGTGGAAACCGAGCTGCTGGGCCATACCACCGACGAGGCGATCAAGGCCGGTTATCAGGAGTGGAAGCAGCAGATGGGCGGCGTGCTGGCGGCAGACGATGTCGCCCAGGCCATCGCCTATGCTTACGGCCAGCCGCAACGGGTGTGCATCCGCGAGATCGTGCTGGCGGCCACTGGCCAAGCCGCCTGAGCCTGGGACGGGAAGTGAAAAACCAAAGCGAGCGCCGAGAGGCGGCTCGCTTTAGTTTTGGGTGGTTGTTTTTCGGGGGACTCTGGCGGGAGGGGACGATAAAGCCATGAAATGCAATATGCATATCAAGTTGGGCGTTTAGCAGAATTGATTCTTTCAAACTTCAATACCCATATTGCATAAATAAATCTCCGTGGCACCACACAACAAGGAGAAAGAGATCATGACCCATCGATTCATCCGCCTGTTCGTCCTCGGGGCGGCTCTGGCAGGCCAAGGCGCGCTGGCGATGCCGGTGAACAACAGCTACATCCAGGCCAGCGCCGGCGAGATTCGCGGTTTTCTGGGCAGTTACGCCAGGCCCACAGTCTATGTGGACCAAAATGCTTGCGGCGAGCCGGAGACCAGCGCCATGGCCTGCGGCCCGTATACCATCAGCGTTGGCACCAGTTTCCTGCAGCAGCAGGAGAACAGCTATGGCAACTATGTGGCCAAGTTCATCCTGGCGCATGAGTGGGGGCATTCTGTTCAATTCACTCGCGGGATCGACCGCCGGCCGCCGATGCAGGAGCTGCAGGCGGATTGCGTGGGCGGCACTTTCGCCAAATACGCCGAAACCAATCTGCGCTACCCCAGCTTCATCGAGAACGCGGTGGCCTCGGCGCGCGACGCGGCGGATTACCAGGAGCATGGCACCCCGTCGCAGCGCGACTACTACTCGCGCTATGGCTACGCCAATGGCTTCAATAGCTGCATGACGCGGATCTGACGATGAAAAGGGCAACCTTACTGTTGATTGCGGCTGCCGGGACAGCGGCCGCGGCGGCATGGTTCTGGCTGCCCGTTCACTCCGCAGGGGCCGGCGGCCAGCCGGCCCTCGCGGCGCAAGCCGGCATCGAGCTGCGGAACGGGACGGGGGAAGCGGCAGGCCAGGGCGGCACCAAGCCTGTGGCGGAGGGTTTCAGCTTCGCGGTGGGCGGCGATTCCGCGATGCCATCATCCGGGCAGCATCCGGCAGAGGCGCAGGACAGCGCGGAGGAAAAGGCGCGCAAGCAGCAGCTGCGCAAGCTGGGTTATCAGATCGACGCGCGCTATTACCGCATGTCGCTGGCCGAGCTGCGCGAGCAGGCGCGCCATGGCGATCCGCAAGCGCTGACCCATCTGGCGGAGCGTTATCTGTTCCAACTCGATGGCCATCCGCGCGAGCCGGACTATGAGCCTGGCTTTCATTATCGAGAGGAGGCCAGAGAGGCTTTGCAGCAAGCCTATGCGGCTGGCAACGCGCATGCCGCGGCGATGATCTCGGAAAGCTATTTGCTGGAAAAACAGCCGGAAGAAGCCGCTGCCTGGAATGTCGTGGCGCGCCGCGCCGGCGATGCGCTCAGCGCCGACTGGTTCCTGAAAACCAAGGACTACCAGGCGTTGACCGAGCAGCAGAAGACGGCCGCGGCCCTGCGCGCCGATCAACTGATGCAGGCGCTGCGGCAACGCAAGGCCAAACCGTAATCCGCGGCGCCTCAGCGCGGTTTGGGGCGCAAGGAGGCGCCCCGCACCTCAAACCTTACCGCATCCACCACCTTGCCATCGCCGCCGCGCAGCTCCAGCCGATGCCGGCCCGGCCATGGAAACCACGGCAAGGCCATGCCTTTGCCCAGCCGCTTGCCGTTCAGCCACCATTGGGGGTTGCTGACCCCGCGCGCGCGCAGCACCATGCGCTGATTGGCCGGCGGGACGTCCGGATCGAGCGCGAAGATGCTGCCCTCCACCGGCGCGACGATGCCGGGCGTCAGGTTGGCCGCGCTGCCGCGCTGCGGCACGATCAGCGAGCGTTCGGTCCCGGCGAGGAACCATTCCAGTCGGCTGGCCGCCACGTCGCCCTGATAGCGCACGCGTTGCTGGACCAAACCTGGCGGCGCGGCCGGCGGGGAGGATGCCGGGGCGGATTGCTGGGCGCGGTCCAGCACCGCCTGCCACACCGGCGCCGCGCCGTGCATGCCGGAAACATCCCACATCGGCTCGCCGCTGGCGTTGCCCACCCATGCGGCAACGGTGAAGCGGCGCGAGAAACCCACGGCCCAGTTGTCGCGCATGTCCTTGCTGGTGCCGGTTTTCACGGCGCTCCAGTAGCGCGTCGACAAGGCGTTTTCCAGGCCGAAGGTCAGCGCGCGCGCGGCGCGGTCGGACAGGATGTCGGCAATGATGAAGCTGCTGGCGGCATCCAGTTGGCGGACCGGCTTGGCTTTGGCGTCGGCCAGCGTCCAGCGCGGCGGGCTGGCCAGGCCCTGGTTGGCCAGCGTGCGGTAGGCGTTGGCCAGGTCCAGCAGGCGGATATCGGCCGCGCCCAGCGCCAGGCTGTAGCCGTAGTAATCGCCATCCTCGGTCAGGCTGGCCAGGCCCAGCTTGACCAGGCGGTCGCGCAGCGCGTTGGGGCTGACCATTTCTATGGTCCGCACCGCCGGGATGTTCAGCGACGAGGCCAGCGCGGTGCGAACCGGCACCAGGCCCTTGAAGTCTTTGGAATAGTTCTGAGGCGCGTACAGCCCCGCGCCGGTTTGCAGATCCAGCGGGCTGTCGTCCAGCAGCGAGGCGGCGGTCAGGTAATGCTTCTCCAGCGCCAGCTGATACAGAAACGGTTTCAGCGTGGAGCCGGCCTGGCGCAAGGCGGTCACGCCGTCCACCTCGGATGCATTGGACAGGCCGCGTCCGCTGGAGCCGACCCAGGCCAGGATGTCGCCGCTGCGGTTGTCCAGCACCACCAGCGCGCCGTCCTGCACATTGCGCTGCGACAACGCCGCCAGATGGCGGCGCAGCGCGGCGGCGGCGAAGCGCTGCAACGGCAGGTCCAGCGTGGTGGCGACGCGGCTGCCTGCGGCGTAGCCGCGCGTCTGCAGCAGCTTGCGCGCAAAGTGCGGCGCGTCCTGTTCCGCCAGCGGATTGGCGGCGCGGCTCTTGGCCAGCGCCTGGCTGGCGCGCACGGTTACCACGTTGCAGTCCGGCTTGCGGCCCATGTCTTGCAGAATGCGGCAGGCGCGCGCCGCCACCCGGTCCGGGGCGGCATTCGGCGCGCGGATCAGCGCCACCGCAATGGCGGACTCTTCCAGATTCAGCCCGGCCGGCAATTTGCCGAATAGCGTAGACGACAGGGCGGACAGCCCCACCAGCTCGCCGCGAAAGCCGACTAGATTCAGATACGCCTCAAGGATTTCCGCCTTGGTCCAGTGCCGCTCCAGCCAGGCGGCTGACCAGGTTTGGCCCATCTTCTGCCACAGGCTGCGCCCGCCCTTGGCCACCTTCAGATCCTCGTCCAGCAGGCCGGCTAGTTGCATGGTCAGCGTGGAGGCGCCGCGGGTGCGGGTGTTCCACAGGTTGGCCCAGGCCGCCGCAGCCGCGCCGGACCAGTCCACCCCGCTGTGTTGGTAGAAACGCTTGTCTTCGGACATCACCAGCGCCTGGCGAAACGCCGGCGAGGTGTCGGCCAGGCTGACCCAGTCCTGCCGCCGCGCCTGCTTGTCGATGCGCAAGCGCTGAAGCGTTTGGCCATGACGGTCCAACAGCACGACGTCGGATGGCTGCCAGGCGGCCTTGACCTCCTTGAAGGATGGTTGGCTCCAGGCGGGCGTGGTCAGCAGCGCCAGGCAAAGCGCGCAGATCGACCATGGCCGGGGCGCGGAGCCAATGGCCATGAAAAATAGAGCCGCCCGGCTTGGGAGCAAGGGGTGAAGCCAGCAAGGGTATGAACGTGCCATGCCTAACGCAGAGGGGAAGGAATGCTTGGCATGATACGGGAAGCGGCGGGATGGTTGCTGACAAATCCTTGGCGCGGCTGCTAAGGCAAGCGCTCTATCTTGACGGATTTAGGCAGCCACCAGCTGTAATCTTGATCCGCGCCCTGGCGCGGCAGCATGGGATTGTTGAGAAACAGCACCCGGTGATTTTCTCGTTTCAGCAGGCTTATCTCCTGCTGATGGTATTGGATGAAGAGTTTCTTGAAAGAGCCATCGCGCAGCGCCAGGTTCAGGCCGTTTTCTATCTGCCGAGCCAAGGCCTCATTGCCGCGGCGCACCCAGAAATACACCGGATACGGCGTGAAGAAGGCATAAGTCTTGTCCACGGCCAGCTCGGGATAGCGCGAGCCGTACTGCGTCAACTCTTTGGAGAATTCGTTGAGACCGCGCGGAAAGGCATCGAAGCGACGGGCATCCAGCATGGCGAACAAGCCCTCGTAACCGGGGCTGGCCACCACCTGGAAGCCATTGGCCTGCAGAATGGCCAGATCCGCCCACTGGCTGTTGAAGCCGAGTTTGATTTTGCTTTTCAGATCGACGGGCTGCAGGCGTTGGAACCATGCCGCATCAGACTTGCGGATCAGCAAGACGCGATAGCCCAGCATGCCGCGCAGTATGTCGACGCGGATCGGCCGCATATGCGCTTCCCGCTCCGGGTTGGGCGGCAAGGCCATCACATCCAGCGCCCCGGCTTGCATCATCGCCATCAGGCGAGATTGCGTAGTCCGGGAACTGTCCACCTGGTCGATCCGGTAGGGGCTGCCCGTGGGCCGGGTATGATCCAGCGCTAATTTCAGCAAGGCCCAGCGGTAGTCGTAGAGCGCGCCGGATGGCGCGCATCTTAGCGTCGATTCGTTCGCTCCGTGAGCGGATAAAGCAGTCAGGAACGCGCATGCCGCACAAGCGAGAAGGTTGAGCAACCGGCAGAGCGGCGATCTTGTGAGGCGGTGCGGCATGGTCGGGGCGGCTGAGCGGCAGCAGCAAATCCATCAATGGTTGTTAACGATAAAACGCCGGCGTTTCCTGCCTGCCTTGAGCCCTCTGGCTTGCGGATGATCTCTCTACTCCGCCTGGCCAGTAGTGGCTGTTTGGACATTTTGCAAAATCCATATTGCAATTTCAATTCGTTTTAAAGCAAAAATTAGCAATTTGGCAAAATGTCTTTCGGCACGCCGGTCCGTCCTAATCCAGGCAGGGTGGGCGGATGACGCGGCCCCTCCCCACATCTGGAGAGGGGCCGCGCGGCATCATTTGCCGTCATCTACGACTTTGAACAGCGGATTCGGCAGCATGCCGAACACCTCAGGCGCATACATTGCCTCGACGCGTGTCGGCGGCAGCTTGAAGACGCCCGGGTTGTTCAGGCGCATGGTGTATTCCACCTTCAGCTCGCCGCGCGGCACGTAGCCGTAGTAGGCGCGGTAGCCGGCGAAGCGGCGTTCGATGTAGTCGGCGTAGTCGCCGTCGCTGCCGGATTTGGCGTCGATGGCGGAGTCTCGGCCCAGGCCGCCGCCTTGTATGGTGGCGCCGGCGGGGATCGGGTCGTCCACTACCACCCAGCTCATATCGCTCTGCGCGCGGATGTCCAGCGTGACTTTCACCACGTCGCCCGGTTGATATCGGCCCGCTGCTTTCTGGCTCACCGGCGTCAGCGTCTTCTTGATGCTGTAGCCGGCGTAGCGCGGAGTTTTCAGCGGGATGGCCGCTTCGGCCTGGATCGTGGCCCATGGCGCGCCGGCTCCGGCGTGCTTCAGCTGCAGGCTGGCCGGGCCGGCAGGCCACGGCAGCAAGCCCAGCTGTTTCACGCCCTCCTGCGGCCAGGGGAGGCTCAGGCTGGTTTTGCCGAGTTGCGCGCGGGTCTGGCCGCTCACTGGGGTGGTTTCGAACTGGCGCGAGAACTGCCCGACCGCCAGCGCGCCCCATTGATTGGCGGTGGTGGTGCTCCAGTGGCCGCGCTGCTGGCGGCCCAGCAGCCCGGTCAGCAGCCTGGGCAAGTCGGTCTGCCAGTCCGGCAATTGGCGGGCGGCCAACAGCAGCCTGGCGGCGTTGACGTCGCCATTGCCCATCAGCCACCACGCGTTGTCGCTGGCCTCGGTGCTGAAGCCCATCCTGGCGCCTTGATAAGTGAGCCGCGCGCGCAGCAGATTGGACGCCTCGCTGATGCGGCTGGCGCGCTGCGGGATGTCTGCCACGTGGTTCAGCAGCGACAGCCAGTCCACCAGCATGGCCGTGCCCATTTTCTGCGGGTTCAGGTCCAGCACGTCCAGCATGGCCGGGTGGAAACGGCCGTAGCGCGCCAGCGCCTCCATGGCGGCGAGGCGGCGCGCGTCTGCATCCTGGCGGCTGCTGGGCAAATCGCGCTTGAGTTTGCCCTCGACGAAGGCGGATAGCCCATCCAGCATCTTGCCGCGCGGACCTTCCGGAATCGCCATCCCGGCCTCATGCGACGCGGCCAGCAGATAGCTGGTCAGCACGTCGCTGCCGCGGTCCGGCGCGCCTTCGCCAAGCGGGAAGTAGGCGGCTAGGCCGTTGCCGTCTAGGTACAGCGGCAGTTCGCTCATCAGCTGGCTCCAGCGCTTGGCGTCGGCCAGGCCCAGCGCGACGGAGCTGCGTTGCTCCAGGCACACATATGGATAGTCTTCGAACCAGCGGCGAACGCCGGGCAGGCTGTTGCCCAGCTTGGCTTGCAGGCTGACGCGGATGCCGCCGCGTCCCGGCAGGGCGCCCGGGGGCGGCGCCACCGGAATGGACAGCTCCGGCGACACGCGTTGCAGCGTGGCCTGTTCCACCGTCACCGGCACGGCGGGATCGATCTGCTGGCTGATGGCCAGCTTGTCGGCCGCCTTGCCGTCCACCTGTTGCGCGGCGAAGGTCCATTGCAGCGTTTTGACGCCTTCCGGCACCGTGACCTGCCAGCTGATGGGACGGGCTTCGCCCACCGGCAGGCTGATCTGGCGCGGCGGCAGCGCCGGCAGGCCGGGCGCGCTGGCGGAAACCTTGACCTGCAGCGGTTTGTCGCCGCCGTTGCGCACGGTGACGCCGGCGGCGAACTGGTCGCCCTCGCGCGCCAGCGGCGGAATGCCGGATGTCAGCTGCAGGTCCTGCGTGACGTTGATCTCGGCTTCGCCGCTGCCGAACAGATCATTGCCGACGTCGGCCACGGCTACCAGGCGGAAGCGGGTGAGGGCGTCGTTGATCGGCACCTTGATCCGGGCGCTGCCGTTGGCGTCCAGCACGACGCGCGGCTGCCAGGTCAGCAGCGTATCCAGCAGCTCCCGCGTCGGCGCCTTGCCCCCGCCGCCGCCCGGCGGCAACGATTTGCGGCCATAGTGGCGCTTGCCCACCACTTCCAGCTGCGCCGTGGCGGTTTCCACGCCGTAGCTGTGGCGCTGGTACATGGCCTGCATCAGTTCCCAGCTGTGGTTGGGCTGCAGCTCCAGCAGGGCTTGGTCCACGGCGGCGAAGGCCACCTCGGTGCCGGCCGGCGCCGGTTTGCCGTTGGGCAGCTTCACCTGGATGGCGACCTCGGCGTTCTCGCGTATGCCGTAGGTTTTGCGAGCCGGGGTGACTGACACGTCGAGGCGCTTGGCGGCGTCGCCTACCTGGATTTCGGCGACGCCGTACTTGAAGGCCGGGCGCGACAAGTCCACCATCGCTGTCGGCGGCGCGTAGTCGCCGCCTTCGTTCCAGTAGGCGTCCCACCATTCCGACGGGCTCCTCCAGCCCCAGGTGAAGAACGAATACCACGGCACGTCGCGCACGCGGCCGCGCACCGCCAGCACCGAGACGTAGACATTGGGCGTCCAGTCCGGCTCAACTTTTAATTCAATGGTGGGGTTCTTGCCTTCCAGCTCCAGCACACGGGTTTCCAGAATCCCTTCACGCTCGATCGCCAGCCAGGCGGTGGCCTTGCGGAAGGGCATGCGCACCTGGAAGCGGGCGGTTTCGCCGGGCAGATAGCTGGTTTTCTCGGCCAGGATGTCTATGCGGTCGTTGTTGTCGACGTCGAACCACAGCTCGTCGTGCTTGCTGACCCACACCGACTGCGCGGCCTGGGCGACGTTGCCTTGCTCATCCTTGGCCTCGGCGATCAGCTCCATGTCGCCGGCGTCTTTCAGATTGATGTCGCAGAATACCAGGCCGCGCGCGTCGGTGGTGCCGCTGCATACCTTGCCCTTGTCTTCGGTCTCCTCGTTGTGGTCCCAGGCGTAGAAGCCGCCGACCAGCCGCTTGCGGCTGGACAAGTAGCGATGCTCGCGCAGCGTGACTTTGACGTCCTGCTTGGCGAGGGGCTTGCCGGCGGTGTCCAGCACCACGGCTTTCAGTTTCAGCGCGCGGCCGGCGGTGATCCAGCTGTCCACGCTGACGCCCACCTGCAGCGCGGCCGGCCACAAGGGGATGCGGCGGCTGATGGTCTGGGTTTCGCCGTTAGGATCGCGGTAGGCGGCTTCGGTGACGAGGTCGTAGCGGCGATCGAGTTTGGGCAGCTTGTCGATCAGCGCCTTGCCGTTGCCATTGGCGTCCAGCTTCAGCGCAGCCTTGTCCAGCACCACTTTGCCGTCCAGCGAGGCATCGCTGCGGTCGGCGCCGCGTTGCGGCGGGGAAAAGCTGAAGTCGGAATACGCCTTGATGTGGGTGTAGCTGTCGGCCAGCATGGCGCTGACTTCCACTGGCCAGTCCTTGGCCGGTCCGCCGTTGCCCCAGGCCATGGACACGCTCAGCGGCACCTGCTTGGCGCCGATGTTCGCGCCTTTAGCGGTGAAGATGCGGCCGGTCATCGCCGGCAGGCGGAATTCCTCCACGCGGAAGCCGCCGCTTTGCAGCGAGTAGCCGTCCAGCTCCGGGCTCGACGGCTTGCCTTGGTCGTCCGGGCTGCGCGTGCCCTTGCGTTCCAGGTACAGCGTGTACTCGCCCAGCTTGGCCTCTTTGGGGATGGCATAGCTGCTTTCGGCATAGCGTCCTGCGCGCCAGGTCAGCGGCAGCTTGATTTCGTCGCCGCTGCCGTCATGGACGATGCGCAATTGCTGCGGCAACTGATTCGGGCGCAATTGGCCCAGGCCCTTGCCGGTCTGCACGCGCAGCAGGTGTTTCATCGAGACGGTTTCGCCGGCGCGGAACAGCGGCCGGTCCAGGATGGTATGCGCCAGGATGGAAGGGGTGTCGTTCCATTGCGTCGGGAACGGGAAGCGCCAGGACTCGATTCCGCGGTTCCAGCTGGAGCGGACGAAGGAGACATCATCATCGCCCTGGGCATCCCTGGCGCGTGCGGTGACGAACAGGCCGGACAGCTCCTCGTTGGAGCATTCGCCGCCGTTCAATTGCATGCCGGCCGTGGCGATGCCGTTCTTGTCGGTTTTGCCGGCCCACAAGGCCTCGCCCTTGCAGTTGTAGATATGGATGGCGGCATCGGGCACCGGCTTGCCTTTGTCCAGCGTGGTGACCCACACCGACGCGTTTTCGCCGGAGCGTTTCAGATGCACGGCCATATTGGTGACCAGGGCAGCGGAGCGCACATACATCGGCTTGTCCGCGCCCAGCAAGGACTTGCCGAGCAGGCGCGACGACACTTCCACCACATACAGGCCGGGCTTGGGCAGGGGGATGCCCACCACCTCGAACGGCCACTTGCCGCTTTTGTCCGGCTGGCTGGGCAGCTTCAGCGGCGCGGCGTCGCGGTTTTTGTTCAGCAGCGAGACGCGGCGGCTCTCTATCGTCTTGTCCTTGCCGGCCGGCAGATAGCTTTCATGGTAGCGCTGCACCTTGGCCAGCCAGCTCATGATGTCGGCGTCGCGAGAGAGCCGCAGCGCCTGGCCGCCCAGTTGCACGGTCTTGATGCCCAGGTTCGGCTCCACGCCGCGCAAGGTGATCGGCAGCGCGGCATCCGCGCCGGATTCGATGATGCCGAACGGCGCGGCGGCAAACTTGGCCAGCGGCGGATAATCGCCGAGCTTGATCGCCAGCGGGAAGCGGCCGGCGTTGAGCAGCGTGCGGCCGATTTCGTCGCGGAAGTCCTTGGGCAGGGTCAGGGTCAAGGTTTCCAGCGGCGGGAAGGGCGGCTCGAAGCGGATGCTGTCCACCGGCTCGCCCTTGACGCGCTGTTGCGCCTGCGGCGCGCGCTCCGCGCCGGCGCCGGATAGCCGCGCTGCCATCGCCAGTTTTTCCGGCACCGGAGAGCTGAAATTCAGCTCGATGGCCTTGAACGGGGTGCAAGGGCCTTTGGCGTTTTCACGCTGGCAGCGCATGGCCGCGCTGAAGGCCGGGCGGACCTGAAAGTCCAGTTTGTCCGGCTTGCCGGCGCCGCGCAGATGGATCAGCGACAATGCGCTGTCCGGCGCCAGCCGCTGATCGCAGCGGACGGTCAGCATGCGCGCGGCGTCCTTTTCCAGTTTCAGATGCTTGAGCAGCGCTGCGCGGTCCGGCGCAGAAAGCGGGCGCGCCGGGATGCGTTCCGGCAGGCTGGAGGACTGGCAATACAGCGAGGACGGCTGCACATTGGGCGCGTTGAAGCGCAGCACAAAGGCCTGGTCTTCTTCGATGCGGCCGTTGTCCGGCCAGCTTTGGCGGATGATGGGCTGTCCGGTGAAGAAGCGGAAGGCCGGTCCGCTGACGGGGTCGCCCTGCTGATCCTTGAGGCCGGGTTTCAGCGTGAAGCGGCAGTCGGTGTTGGCGGGCGGGGTTTCCGGGAGGTCCAGCGCCCAAGTCTTGTCGTCTACCCAATGGCCTTTGCCTTTCAGGCCGCAGCTCCAGGCAAACGGCGCCGGCGCCGCGCTATTGCCCAGCGCGATCATGCTGGAAGAAAAGGTGGCCCGGACCTGGCTGACTTCCTTCACTTCGCCCTGCGGACTGAAAGTGACGACGCCGGCAGCCGCGCCGACGGCATGGATGAAAAGGGCGACGGTCAGCGCGGCGCGCGCGAGTATTTTCATGGCCTGAGCTTTCAAGATGGGCGGCGGTGACATGGTCCACCGAGCATTGTTGTCATTCTTAGAGAATATTTTTACCGATGAAAATGGCAATTTGCATGCCTGCTCATGATATCAGACGATTCCGCCCATCGCGCCGCGCCAGAAAAATCCCGAGCAATATCAATCGGCAACTGCTGCGCGCTGCTTGGCGGAAAGAATCCCAGGCCGGCGCGTTAAGGACCAATCCATGCAGGCCCTATCTGTGAAGCAGCAGACAAGCCCGCGACGCGTGATATACTGTTCGTTTCGTTGGGTGCGTGGTGTAACTCCGCGCAGCGCCCGATTCCATGCCTGCCGGCAACGCCGCGACGGGCTTGGCCGGGCGTCGTACCGTCCCAGATGACTACAACCTGTCACACTCTAAGGAATCAACATGCAAGTACAGCTGGAAACTCTGAGCAATCTTGAGCGCCGCATGAACATCGCCCTGCCGATGGCCGCCATCGAAACGCAAGTGGCCGAACGCCTGAAGCGCGTGGCTCGCGGCGCCAAGATCCAAGGTTTCCGCCCGGGCAAGGCTCCGCTGAAGATCGTGGAAATGAACTACGGCGCCCAGGTGCGTGAAGAAGTGATGGGTGAGCAGGTGCAGCAAGGCTTCTACCAAGCCGTGACCGAGCAGAAACTGCGCGTGGCCGGCTACCCGCGCTTCGAGCCGGTTGCCGCTGGCGAAGACAAGGAAAACTTCAAGTTTGCCGCTACTTTTGAAGTCTACCCGGAAGTCAAGGTAGCCGAGATGGCCGGCAAGGAAATCGAAAAGCCGACCGTCACCGTGGGCGATGCCGAGATCGAAAAGACCATCGACATCCTGCGCAAGCAGCGCACCCGCTTCAACCGCGTTGAGCGCGAAGCGGCCAACGGCGACCGCGTGATCATCGACTTCAAGGGCGTCATCGATGGCGTGGCCTTCGAAGGCGGTTCCGCCGAGAACTTCCCGTTCGTGCTGGGCCAAGGCCAGATGCTGGCCGAGTTCGAAGCCGGCGTGATCGGCGCCAAAGAAGGCGACATCAAGAGCGTGGAAGTGAGCTTCCCGGCTGATTACCACGGCAAGGACGTGGCCGGCAAAACCGCCGTGTTCGAAATCCTGGTGAAGAACGTCGCCGAAGCCGTGCTGCCGGAAGTCGACGCCGACTTCGCCAAGGCGCTGGGCATCGCCGAAGGCGACGTGGAAAAGATGCGCGCCGAAATCCGCAAGAACGTTGAGCGCGAAGTGAAGCGCCGCCTGCAGGCCCGCATCAAGGAAAACGTGATGCAAGCGCTGATCGACGCGACCGAAATCGAACTGCCGAAGGCTCTGGTGAGCCTGGAGATCGGCCGTCTGGTCGAGCAGGCCCGTCGCGACATGCAACAGCGCGGCATGAACGTCAAGGATATGCCGTTCCCTCCGGAACTGTTCGCCGCCCAGGCCGAGCGTCGCGTCAAGCTGGGTCTGATCCTGTCCGAAATGGTGGAAGCCAACAAGCTGGAAGCCAAGCCGGAACAGGTTCGCGCCATGATCACCGAGTTCGCCGACAGCTACGAGCAGCCGGAAGACGTGCTGGCCTGGTACTATGAGAGCGCAGACCGCCTGGAAGGCCCGACTTCCATGGTTCTGGAAGACAACGTGGTTGAATTTGTGCTGTCTCAGGCCAATGTAGTATCGAAGGAGCTGTCCTTCGACGAACTGATGGGCAGCCAAGCCTGATAACCAAGTGGAGTGGCCGATGAAATCTATGATGGAACCGCAAGGTCTGGGCCTGGTGCCCATGGTGGTGGAGCAGAGTGGTCGTGGCGAACGCGCCTATGACATCTACTCGCGCCTCCTGAAAGAGCGTATCGTCTTCCTGGTCGGCCCCGTCACCGACGAGTCGGCCAACCTGGTTGTGGCGCAGATGCTGTTCCTGGAATCGGAAAACCCGGACAAGGACATCCACTTCTACATCAACTCGCCGGGCGGCTCCATTACCGCCGGCATGTCGATCTACGATACGATGAACTTCATCAAGCCGGATGTTTCCACCCTGTGCATCGGGCAGGCGGCCAGCATGGGCGCCTTCCTGCTTGCCGCAGGCACCCATGGCAAGCGTTTCGCGCTGGAAAACAGCCGGGTGATGATCCACCAGCCGCTGCTGTACGGCGGCGGTCTGTCCGGTCAGGTGACCGACATCGAGATCCATGCTCGCGAGCTGGTCAAGGTGAAGGCCAAGATGAACGAGCTGTTGGCCAAGCACTCCGGCCAGGAGCTGGAGCGGGTGATGGCCGATACCGAGCGCGACAACTTCATGTCTGCCGAAGAGGCCCGCGCCTACGGCATGATCGATAAAGTGCTGTCTTCCCGCCGGGACGTGACGGCGTAAGTAGTGGAATTGGCTAATGGCTGACAAAAACAGCAACGAAAAGCTTCTGTACTGCTCCTTCTGCGGAAAGAGCCAGCATGAGGTGCAGCGGCTGATCGCCGGCCCGCAGGTGTTCATTTGCAATGAATGCGTCGAGCTGTGCAACGACATCATCCGCGAGGAGCTGGAAAAAGGCGGCAGCATCGAGACGCTGGGCGGAGTTTCCGCCGAGCGCCCGCTGCCGACGCCGCAGGAGATTCGCGCGGACCTGGACCAGTACATCATCGGGCAGGACTTCGCCAAGAAGACCCTGTCTGTGGCGGTGTACAACCACTACAAGCGCCTCTACAACAAGGGCGGCAAGGACGACGTCGAACTGGCCAAGAGCAACATCCTCTTGATCGGCCCGACCGGCTCCGGCAAGACTCTGCTGGCCCAATCGCTGGCGCGCCTGTTGGATGTGCCTTTCGTCATCGCCGACGCCACCACGCTGACCGAGGCGGGGTACGTGGGCGAGGATGTCGAGCACATCATCCAGAAGCTGCTGCAGAAGTGCGACTACGATGTGGACAAGGCCCAGCGCGGCATCGTCTACATCGACGAGATCGACAAGATCTCGCGCAAGTCGGAAAACCCGTCCATCACCCGCGATGTATCGGGCGAGGGCGTGCAGCAGGCGCTGTTGAAGCTGATCGAGGGCACGGTCGCCTCGGTTCCGCCGCAAGGCGGCCGCAAGCATCCGAACCAGGAATTCATCCAGGTGGACACCACCAACATCCTGTTCATTTGCGGCGGCGCTTTCGATGGTCTGGACAAGATCATCCGCCAGCGTTCCGAAAAGGGCGGCATCGGCTTCGGCGCCGAAGTCTCCTCCAAGGATGACGGAAAGAGCCTGACCAAGCTGTTCCAGGAAGTCGAGCCGCAGGACATCATCCGTTTCGGCCTGATTCCGGAGCTGATTGGCCGTCTGCCGGTGGTCGCCACGCTGGAAGAGCTGGACGAGGAGGCGCTGGTTTCCATCCTGACCCAGCCGAGAAACGCGCTGATCAAGCAGTACCAGAAGCTGTTCTCGCTGGAATCGGTGGACCTGGAAGTGCGTCCGTCCGCGCTGCGCGTCATCGCCAAGCAGGCGCTGGCTCGCAAGACCGGCGCCCGCGGCCTGCGTTCCATCCTGGAGCGCGCGCTCCTGGACACGATGTACGAACTGCCGTCCATGCAGGACGTGGAGAAAGTCGTCGTGGACGAGAAGGTGATCGAGAAGGGCGACAAGCCGCTTTTCATCTACCGCGAGGGCGGCGGTGTGGCACAATCCGCCTGAAGGCCTGGCCTGAATGACTGAACCGCCCGGCAGGGCGGTTTTTTATTTGTCACCGTCGTAATCTGTTTTAGTATGGGGTGTTGATATTTTGGTATCGAGCCCCATTTCCCAAGCATTGTATTCCCAAGCTAAGGTTAGGTGATATGCCGCAACCCGCAGAAATCAGAGAAGAGACCACGCTGCCGCTGCTGCCCTTGCGCGATGTGGTGGTCTTCCCGCATATGGTCATCCCGCTGTTCGTCGGGCGGGCCAAGTCCATCCGCGCGCTGGAACTGGCGATGGACGAAGGCAAGCAGATCCTGCTGGTGGCCCAGCGTTCGGCCTCCAAGGATGAGCCTTCGGCCGAGGATCTATACAGCGTCGGCACCATCGCGGCCGTGCTGCAGATGCTCAAGCTGCCGGACGGCACCGTCAAGGTGCTGGTCGAAGGCCGTCAGCGCGCCACCATCAAGCAGGTGGGCGAGGAGGATGGCTGCTTCGTCGCAGAGTTCACGCCGCTGTCCAGCGAGCTGGAAGAAACCAATGAGACCGAGGCGATGCGCCGCGCGCTGCTCGCCCAGTTCGAACAATACGTCAAACTGAACAAGAAGATCCCGCCGGAGGTGCTGAACTCGCTGGCTGGGATCGATCGCGCCGGCCGCATGGCCGACAGCATCATCGCCCATCTGCCGCTGAAGCTGGAGCAGAAGCAGGAAGTGCTGGAGATGTTCGATGTGCAGACCCGCCTCGAGCACCTGATGTCGCAGCTGGAAGGCGAAATCGACATCCTGCAGGTGGAAAAGCGCATCCGCGGCCGCGTCAAGCGCCAGATGGAAAAGAGCCAGCGCGAGTACTACCTGAACGAGCAGGTCAAGGCCATCCAGAAAGAGCTGGGCGAGATGGACGAGGCCAGCGACCTGGACGAGCTGGAGCGCCGCATCAAAGTGGCCGGCATGAGCAAGGAAGGCCGCGAAAAAGCGCAGTCCGAGCTGAAAAAGCTGAAGATGATGTCGCCGATGTCGGCCGAGGCCACCGTGGTCCGCAACTACATCGACACGCTGCTCGAGCTGCCGTGGAAGAAGAAGACCAAGATCAGCAAAGACGTGGCCAAGGCCGAGGAAGTGCTGGATGAGGATCACTTTGGCCTGGAAAAGGTCAAGGAACGCATTCTGGAGTATCTGGCGGTGCAGCAGCGCGTCGATCGCCTGAAGGCGCCCATCCTGTGCCTGGTCGGCCCTCCGGGCGTCGGCAAGACCTCCCTGGGGCAGTCTTTGGCCCGCGCCACCAATCGCAAGTTCGTGCGCATGGCGCTCGGCGGCGTGCGCGACGAGTCCGAGATCCGCGGCCATCGCCGCACCTATATCGGCTCCATGCCGGGCAAGGTGTTGCAGAATATGTCCAAGGTAGGCGTCAAGAACCCGCTGTTCCTGCTGGACGAAGTGGACAAGATGGGCGCCGATTTCCGCGGCGATCCGTCCTCGGCGCTGCTGGAAGTGCTGGATCCGGAACAGAACCATGCCTTCATCGATCATTACGCCGAAGTCGAGTTCGACCTGTCCGATGTGATGTTCGTCGCTACGGCCAACTCGCTGAACATTCCGCCCGCGCTGCTGGATCGGATGGAAATCATCCGCTTGTCAGGCTACACAGAAGACGAGAAGGTCAATATCGCGCTGAAGTACCTGCTGCCGAAGCAGATCGAGGCCAATGGCGTGCGCGAGGGCGAGTTGCTGGTGCAGGAGTCTGCCATCCGCGACATCGTGCGCTACTATACCCGTGAGGCCGGTGTGCGCAGTCTGGATCGCGAAATCGCCAAGATCTGCCGCAAGGTTGTGACAGGGGCCTTGCTCAAGCCGGGCAAGACTGGCAAGGTTACGGTGTCGGCCAAGAATCTGGACAAGTATCTGGGTGTGCGGCGTTTCGACTACGGCTTGGCCGAAGAGGAAAACCGCATCGGCCAGGTTACCGGCCTGGCCTGGACCGAGGTAGGCGGCGAATTGCTGACCATCGAGGCAGTATCGCTGCCGGGCAAGGGTAGCATCGTGCGCACCGGCCAGTTGGGCGAGGTGATGCAGGAGTCGATCACGGCGGCGATGAGCGTGGTGCGCAGCAGGGCGCGCAGCCTGGGCATCAAGCCGGACTTCTACGAGAAGTGCGACATGCACATCCACGTGCCGGAAGGCGCGACGCCCAAGGATGGCCCGAGCGCGGGCATTGCGATGACGACGGCCATCGTTTCGGTGTTGACCGGCATTCCGGTGCGCGCCGATGTGGCGATGACCGGCGAAATCACGCTGCGCGGCGAGGTGTTGCCGATCGGCGGTTTGAAGGAGAAGTTGTTGGCGGCTCATCGCGGCGGCATTCGCCACGTGCTGATTCCCAAAGGCAACGAAAAAGACTTGGCGGAGATTCCGGCTAACATCAAGCAGAAGCTGGAAATCCACCCTGTCAAGTGGATTGACGAGGTTCTCGCGCTGGCATTGGAGCGTCAACCGGAAGAATTGTCGCAAGAAGAACAATCTGGCGAGATTCCCCCGGCACAGGACGCCAGTGGCGGACTCTCGGTTTTGAAGCATTAAGAATCATGACCTTAGCGAAGCTGTGAATATCCTTGGATTTCGCAACTTGCAAATGGGCTTGCTGAATAGCAAAACACCCGTGGAAGCCGCTTGACACAAGGATTTCCGGCTTGCTATAAAGCAAGCGTTTTTATCCGAATTACGTAGACCGAAGAACGACGAAAGGGGACTTACGTGAACAAGTCTGAACTGATTGACGCCATCGCCGCAGAGGCCGACATTTCCAAGGCTGCTGCCGCCAAGGCACTGGACGGCATGGTTGCTGCCGTTACCGATGCCTTGAAGAAAGGCGATACCGTGACTCTGGTGGGCTTTGGCACCTTCTATGTGGGCGAGCGCGCCGAGCGCAGCGGCCGCAATCCGAAGACCGGCGAAACCATCAAGATCCCGGCGGCACGTTCTCCGAAGTTCCGTGCTGGCAAGGCACTGAAAGACGCGCTATAATCGCGGCTTCGCCGTCGTCTGAGACGGTGGCGAAGTAAGGGCGTTTAGCTCAGTTGGTAGAGCGTCTGCCTTACAAGCAGAATGTCGGCGGTTCGACTCCGTCAACGCCCACCACAGCTCGGAGCGGTAGTTCAGTTGGTTAGAATACCGGCCTGTCACGCCGGGGGTCGCGGGTTCGAGTCCCGTCCGCTCCGCCAAATACACGAGAGAAGGTGAACCGGTTCAACCCGTTCACCTTTTTTTTTAAGGGATGGCTAGAGCCAATTGCCATGTTCGAGTTTGTCCAGAACAACAAAACCGTTATTCAAGTGATCCTGGGCGCCGTGGCCCTGACCTTCGTCGGCTTCGGCGTCAGCAGCTACACCGGCGCGACCGATGACCCATATCTGGTCAAAGTGGGCAGCACCAAGATCTACAAGCGTGACCTCGATCGCGCGCTCGAGGGCCAATCCAGCGATCCGGCCACCCGCCAGGCCATGCTGGAAAACATGATCCGCCGCGAACTGCTGCTGGCCGACGCGCGCGACCATGGCGGCACCATCAGCCCGGATCAGTTGCGCAAGTTCATCGCGGCCATCCCCATCTTTCAGGAAAACGGCCAGTTCAGTCCGGACCGCTATAGCGAGTTCCTGAAGAGCCGCTACCCGTCGGCCGAGGCTTTCGAGGCGGAAATCAGCCGCGACCTGCTGGTGCGCAGCCAACTGGACAGCGTTGCCGGAACCCAGTTCGTTCCTGACGTCATCGTCAACCATGTGGCCGCGCTGCTGGGCGAAGGCCGCGAGCTGCAGGCCTTGCTGATCAAGCCGTCCGACTTCGCCGCCGAGGTGAAGACCGATGACGCCGCGATCAAGGCCTTCTACGATGCCAATGCCAAGCGTTTCCGCAGCGCCGAGCAGGTGAAGCTGGACTACGTGCTGTTGTCGCAGGACGCCGTGGCGCAGGGCATCAAGATCAGCGATGCCGACGTGCAGAAGTATTATGACCAGCACAAGGCGGACTTGGCCGGCGAACAGCGCCGCGCCTCGCACATCCTGCTGGCGGTGGACAAGAGCGCCAAGCCGGAACAGAAAGCCAAGATCAAGGCTGAGGCGGAAGCCATTCTGAAGGACGTGCGCGCCAACCCGGCCAAGTTTGCCGAAATCGCCAAGGCCAAGTCGCAGGATCCGGGCTCGGCCGAGAAGGGCGGCGACCTTGGTTTCAACGCCCGCGGCGTGATGGTCAAGCCGTTCGATGACGCGGTATTCGCCATGAGGCCGGGTCAGATCAGCGATCTGGTGGAAACCGAGTACGGCTTCCACATCATCAAGCTGGACGAGGTCAAGAGCCAGACGCTGGATCAGGTGAAGGGCGCCATCATCGACAAGCTGCAGAAGCAGAAGGCGGCCGCGTTGTTCCGCGAGCAATCCGACAAGCTGAATGAGGTTTCCTATCAGCAGGCGGATTCGCTGAAGGGCGTGGTGGAGGCGTTGAAGCTGGAGGTCAAGCATTCCGGCTGGATCCAGCGCAACCAGCCTGCCCAGGACGATCTGCTGGGCAACACCAAGCTGCTGCAGGCCGTGTTCAGCGACGACGTGCTGAAGAAGAAGCATAACAGCGAGGTGGTGGATGTCGGCGGCGGCCGCTTGGTGGTGGCGCGCGTCGCCGATCATCAGCCGGAGCGTCAGCTGCCGATCGCGGAAGTCCGCGACCAGATCAAGGGCGAGTTGATCGCCCGCGACGGCGCCAAGCTGGCCGACAAGAAGGGCCAGGCCCTGCTGGCCGAGCTGAAGGCCGGCAAAAACATCGACGCGCAGCAGTGGACGCCGGCGCAGACGGTGTCCCGCCGCGCGCCCAGCCTGCCGCAGGCCGATATGCGCGCCGTATTCGCGGTGGGCGCGGCCAAGCTGCCCGGCTTTGCCGGCGTGCGCCACGATACCGGCGAGTATGTGATCTATCGCGTCAACAAGGTGATTGCCGCGCCGGCGATCAGCGATGCCGAGCGCGCCCAGCTGGGCGGCCAGCTGGGCCAGGTCAGCGCCGATGGTCAACTGGGCGCTTATTTGAAGACCCTGCGCGAGAAGTATCCGGTCACCGCTGGCAAACAGTCGCTGAGCGACAGCAACTGACAGCGCGTTGCAAGCAGCAAGCCCCGCTTCCGGCGGGGCTAATGTGATGGTCAGCCCGACTCAACCGCCCTGCTGGCGTAAGCTAGCAGGGCGGTTTCCCTTTCTGCGCAGGAGGTCCTCATGGCTACCGTCACCCTCATCGGCATCGATATCGGCAAACACAGCTTTTACTTGGTGGCACACGATGTCCACGGCAATATCTTGCTCAAACGCCAGTTTGGCCGCCACTCCCTGATCGACTTCCTCGCCCGCCACCCGCCCTGCCGCATCGTCATGGAGGCCTGCTGCGGCGCGCACTGGCTGGCCCGCAAGCTGGCCGGCTTCGGCCATGCCGTCCCGTTGATCGCGCCGCAATACGTGCGTCCCTTCGTCCAAGGCAACAAGAACGATTTTCTCGATGCCCAGGCCATTTGCGAAGCCGCATCGCGTCCCACCATGCGCTACGTCGCCGTGAAATCGCCCGAACAGCAGGCTCAGTCGGCGCTGCACCGTTTGCGTGAAGCGCGCATCCGCGAGCGGGTGCAGACCAGCAACCAGATTCACGCCTTGCTGCTGGAGTTCGGCCTGGCGCTGCCGCAGGGAGTGCGCGGGCTGCAGCAAGCGCATGTGCTGCTGAGAGAACACGATGCCGCCTTGCCCGAAGGCGCCTGGCGCGTGTTGGAGAAACAGTTGCAGCACCACGATCTGCTGCTGCAGGAGATCGAGACGCTGGATCGCGAGATCGCTGCTCAGGCTAAACAGGATGATGTGGCGCGGCGCTTGATGACGGTGCCGGGCATCGGCCCGATCACCGCCAGCCAGTTGGCGGCCGATGCAGGCAATGCCAAGGGGTACGGCCATGCGCGCGACTTTGCCGCCTCGCTGGGTCTGGTGCCGCGGCAGCACTCGACAGGCGGCAAGGCCAAGCTGTTAGGCATCAGCAAACGCGGAGACAAATCGCTGCGCCGGCTGCTGGTGCAATGCGCGCATGTGATCATGCAGCGAGCGGCGCACTGGGACAGTGCCCTGGCCCAGTGGACGGCCCA
>NZ_PPTF01000051.1:84849-95039 GCF_002902845.1 Chromobacterium sinusclupearum | reverse complement strand
CTGCGCGCGGCAGCGGATTCAGGCCACACTTTGCCGTTTAATGACATAAACTTCAACCCGCCCAAACCATTCGCTCAATTCTGCTCCCACGGCAACCCGCGCTGCCGCCAGCCGCCCACCGAGTTGCGATGGCCCATTTCGTCCTTGTCGCCCTCGAAGCCTTCCAGCACGTTGTACACCTCGCTGTAGCCATTGGCCGCCGCCAGCCGCGCCACTTCATCGGAACGGACGCCGGAGCGGCACAACACCAGCAGCACCGATTCCGGGTCCACCTGATGCGTCAGCTGGGCCAGAAAATTGGGGTTCGGCGCCATGCCGGGAAAGCTGCGCCACTCGATCTTGACAGACTGCGGCACCGTGCCGACAAACTGCCACTCGGCATGGCTGCGCACGTCCAGCAGCACCGCCTTGGGCAGCGATTGCATCAGCTCATAGGCTTCGTCCGGCAAAACGGCGCCGCTATAGGGCAGGCCCATCTGCTCCGCCCGCTCGTGCGCGGCCTGCAGTATCAGGTTCATGCGACTCATGATGTATCCCTCCGTTTGCAACATGCGTGGCGTAGAGTCGCTGACAGAACCCCTGATCCTGCGTTGCGCTCCTTGCCGGGCGACCCGCTGTCTGCGTCGGCGCGCCTTGGCTCAGGCTCTCTGCAGGGTTTTGTCAGCGACCCTCATGTTGGCGATTATCTGCCCGAACAACATGACTGGCAAATGACATGGCTGGCGAATGGCACCAATCTGGTGCATTACAAAAATTTACGGCACCAGCATGGGTCAAACTTGTCCATTCCAGGTTGCTGGCGAAGGCCATGCGCCTATGACACAATGCAGCAGCAGCGATTTTTAAGCTGGCACGCTTCCTGCTTGATGCCGGGCGTACCAATTTTCACGCACTTGCCCTTGGGTGCACGTTGCCTTTCAGGAGATAAACCATGGCAGTAGCCGACGTAGTCAAACTGATCCAAGAAAACGACGTCAAATTTGTCGATCTGCGCTTCACCGACACCCGCGGCAAGGAGCAGCACGTCTCCATCCCGGCCCATGTGCTGCTGGAAGACGCCGACGCCTGGTTCGAGCGCGGCCACGCCTTCGACGGCTCCTCCATCGCCGGCTGGAAAGGCATCCAGGCTTCCGACATGCTGCTGATGGCCGACCCGGCTACCGCCCGCATCGACCCGTTCTTCGACGAGCCGACCGTATTCATGCACTGCGACGTGATCGACCCGGCCGACGGCAAGGGCTATGACCGCGACCCGCGCTCCATCGCCAAGCGCGCCGAAGCCTACCTGAAGGCCTCCGGCATCGGCGACACCGCCTACTTCGGCCCGGAGCCGGAATTCTTCATCTTCGACAGCATCACCTGGGGCACCGACATGTCCGGCTGCTTCGTCAAGATCAAGGCCGAAGAAGCGGCCTGGGCCTCGGCGGAAGAATTCGAAGGCGGCAATATGGGCCACCGTCCGGGCATCAAGGGCGGCTACTTCCCGGTGCCGCCGGTTGATTCCTCGCAAGACATCCGCTCCGCCATGGTGCTGCTGCTGGAAGAGCTGGGCATCCCGGTTGAAGTGCACCACCACGAAGTGGCCACTGCCGGCCAGAACGAAATCGGCACCAAGTTCAGCACGCTGACCCAGCGCGCCGACTGGACCCAGATCCTGAAGTACGTGGTGCACAACGTGGCCCACAGCTACGGCAAGACCGCCACCTTCATGCCCAAGCCCATCGTCGGCGACAACGGCTCCGGCATGCACGTGCACCAGTCCATCTGGAAAGACGGCCAGAACCTGTTCGCGGGCGAAGGCTATGCAGGCCTGTCCGATACCGCCCTGTACTACATCGGCGGCATCATCAAGCACGCCAAGGCGCTGAACGCCATCACCAACCCGGGCACCAACTCCTACAAGCGCCTGGTGCCGCACTACGAAGCTCCGGTGAAGCTGGCCTACTCCGCCAAGAACCGCTCCGCCTCCGTGCGCATCCCGCACGTGGCCAGCCCGAAGGCACGCCGCATCGAAACCCGTTTCCCGGATCCGCTGGCCAACCCGTACCTGTGCTTCTCCGCCCTGCTGATGGCCGGCCTGGACGGCATCCAGAACAAGATCCACCCGGGCGATGCCGCGGACAAGAACCTGTACGATCTGCCGCCGGAAGAAGACAAGCTGATCCCGACCGTGTGCGCCTCGCTGGATGAAGCCCTGGCCGCATTGGACAAGGACCGCGAGTTCCTGACCCGCGGCGGCGTGTTCTCCAACGAGTGGATCGATGCCTACATCGAGCTGAAGATGCAGGAAGTGAACCTGACCCGCATGACCACCCACCCGGTGGAATTCGCGATGTACTACTCTCTCTAAAAACGGCGACGACTCGCTCAACAACGGCAGCCGACAGGCTGCCGTTTTTCATGGCGCCGCGCGCAAACCGATGACGACCGGGCGCGATTTGCTTATCATGCAGGGGCACCCATACCAGTCTCAGACGATGAAAATATTCGCTTTAAGCCTGCTGCTGGCCTGCGGCTGCGCCCAGGCCGCCACGATCTACAAATACGTCGACGCCAACGGCAACGTCACCTACACCAATGTGCCGCTGCGCGGCGCCCAACCGATCACGCTGAACCCGCTATCCACCTACCACGGCCGCAAGCCCAGCGGCGGCAATGCCGACAAAGCGCCGGCGTCCGGCGGCTATCCGAATGTCGACGCCGATACCCAGAAGCAGCGCGACAGCGGGCGCAAGAAGATTCTGGAGCAGGAGCTGGCCAACGAGGTCAAGGCGCTGGATGCGGCGAAGAAAGCGCTGGCCGACGGCAAGGCCGTGCGCAACGGCGACGAAACCCGCAACTATCAGAAATACCTGGACCGGGTGCAGAAGCTGCAAAACGAAGTCACCGACCGCGAGAAGAATGTCGCCGCGCTGAAGAAGGAACTGGGGCTGCCCTAGCCATTCGCACCAAAATGGTGCATCCTAAGCCTCAAAACGCCGCGTCCACGCCGCAAGGCGCGCTTTTCGACGCCGCCAAGCTGGCGCGCTTATTGCTGATCAAGGACGCGGCCTCATTCCGCGCACCTTTATTCCTGAAAAGCGAAACCTCATGCCGACACCCAGCTTCGCCGGACTGGAACTGCTAGACACGCCGGTGCTGATCTGCGACGCCGCCGGCGCGCTGCGCTTCGTCAATCCCGCATGCGAGAACCTGCTGGCGCTGGGCAGCCGCGAGCTGCTGCGCCACGGCCTGACCGGCTTGTTTCATCCCTGCCCCGCGCTGCGCCAGGCGCTGCATACCGCGCTGCGCCAGGGCGCCAGCTATATCGAGCACGACCTGGAACTACGGCCGCAGCACAATGAAGCCATCCTGCATGTCACGCTGTCGATCACGCCGATAGACGGCGACGGCCTGCTGGCGCTGATCGAGCTGCGCCCGCTGGACCAGCAGCTGAAAATCGCCAACGAGGAAAGGCTGCTGCTGCAGCACCAGGCCAACCGCGAACTGATCCGCAATCTGGCGCACGAGATCAAAAACCCGCTGGGCGGCATCCGCGGCGCGGCGCAATTGCTGGAACACGAACTGGCCGACCGGCCGGAGCTGAAGGAATACACCGAGGTCATCACCGAGGAAGCGCTGCGCTTGCAGACGCTGGTGGATCGCCTGCTGGCGCCGCACCGCAGCCACAGCCGCAGCCAGGTCAATATCCACGAGGTGCTGGAACGGGTGCGCAGCATCGCGCTGGCCCAGCATCCGCAAGGTCTGGCGGTGGTGCGCGACTACGACACCAGCCTGCCGCTGCTGTCGGCCGACAAGGAACAGCTGATCCAGGTGGTGCTGAACATCGTCAACAACGCGGTGCAGGCCATGCGCGGCCAGGGCCGCATCGAGCTGCGCACGCGGGTGGCGCGGCAGATCACGTTGGCGCGCAAACGCCACCAGCTGGCGCTGAAATTGCAGATCGTCGACGATGGCCCCGGCATCCCCGAGGACATCCGCGACCATATTTTCTACCCTTTGGTGACGGGCCGCGCCGAAGGCACCGGCCTGGGGCTGACGCTGGCCCAGGCCTTCGTCCACCAACACGGCGGCAGCATAGAGTTCGACTCCCGCCCCGGCCAGACCTGCTTCACCGTGATGCTGCCGTTCGGCGCCGACGCCGCCGGCTGACAACGATATCGACAAGAATACGAGGAGAAACCCAATGGCCCAACCGGTCTGGATCATCGACGACGACAAGGCGATACGCTGGGTGCTGGAAAAGGCGCTGACCCGCGCCGGCATCGGCTTTGACAGCTACGCCAGCGCCGACGACGCGCTGAACGCGCTGTACGACGCCACGCCGCGGGCCATCATTTCCGATATCCGCATGCCCGGCACCGACGGCCTGAAATTCCTGGCCAAGGTCAAGGCCGAACACCCGCAGCTGCCGGTGATCATCATGACCGCCCACTCCGACCTGGACTCCGCGGTGTCGGCGTTCCAGGGCGGCGCCTTCGAATACCTGCCCAAACCATTCGACATCGATCAGGCCGTGCTGCTGATCGAGCGCGCGCTGGCGGAAAGCCAGGCCCAGGGCGGCGGCGCGGACAGCCCGGAGGCGCTGCCGGTGCTCTTGGGCCAGGCCCCGGCCATGCAGGACGTGTTCCGCGCCATCGGCCGTCTGGCGCAATCGCACGTCACGGTGCTGATCACCGGCGAATCCGGCACCGGCAAGGAACGGGTGGCGGAGGCGCTGCACCGCCATTCGGTGCGCGCCGCCAAGCCGTTCATCGCGCTGAACACCGCCGCCATCCCCAAGGATTTGCTGGAGTCGGAACTGTTCGGCCACGAGAAAGGCGCGTTCACCGGCGCGCTGGCCACCCGCCGCGGCCGCTTTGAGGAGGCCGAAGGCGGCACGCTGTTTCTGGACGAAATCGGCGACATGCCCACCGAGCTGCAGACCCGCCTGCTGCGCGTGCTGTCCGATGGCCACTTCTACCGCGTCGGCGGCCATACGCCGATCAAGGCCAATGTGCGGGTCATCGCCGCCACCCACCAGAACCTGGAGCAGCGCGTGCGCGACGGCTTGTTCCGCGAGGATCTGTACCACCGCCTCAACGTGATCCGGCTGCGCCTGCCGCCGCTGCGCGAACGGCGCGAGGACATCCCGCTCTTGGCCCGCCACTTCCTGGCCAAGAGCGCCTCGCAACTGGGCGTGGAGCCGAAGCGGCTGTCCGAGGCGGCGATGGCGCTGATCCAGCGCAGCCCCTTCACCGGCAATGTGCGCGAACTGGAAAACCTGTGCCAATGGATCTGCGTGATGGCGCCGGGCCAAACCGTGGAAATCGCCGACCTGCCGCCGGAGCTGCGCGAGCCGGCCACCCCGGCGCTGGCCGCGCGCGATGACGCGGCATGGGAAGCGCAATTGACGGATGAGATCCGGCAGCGCCTGCAGGCCGGCGAGAGCGGCATCGTGGACGAGCTGACCCGCCGCTTCGAAACCGCCTGCATCCGCGCCGGCCTTGCCCATACCGGCGGCCGCAAGGTGGAGGCGGCGCAATTGCTGGGTTGGGGCCGCAACACGCTGACGCGCAAAATCCAGGAGCTAGGTCTAGAAGCCCACGATGCCGGTTGATAATTATTAATCAAACAAGCAATTACAACTGCATCATTTTCAATAAATGCTGATAGAATCGGGCCAGTCCTCTAGCCCGATTCCATCGATGTTTCGTTCGTACCTCGCGCTGGCGGCGCTGTGTCCGCTCACGCTGCACGCCGCCGCGCCTTTGCAGCTGGCGGTCAGCTCGGCCCTGACCAGCCCCTACGTCATTGAAGACCCGTCTCCGGCCAATCCGCCGCGCGGCCGCGCCATCGAACTGGCGCAGGCCGCGTTGCGAAACTGCGGCCTGCAGGGCCGCATCAGTCGTCAGCCTGGGGAGCGCATCGTGCAGAACCTGCAATTGGCCCGGCTGGATGGCGCGCTGCTGCTGTCCTACACCGATGAGCGCAGCCGGCTGATCGCGTTTCCGCTGCGTGGCGGCCAACCCGATTCAGAGCAACGGATGACCACCCTGAGCTATGCCTTCTACGTCCGCAACGGCAGTCTGCTGCATTGGGACGGCAGCGGGCTCTACGGCATCAACGGAACCGTAGGGGTCAACCAGGGTTGGTCGATAGGCCGCGAACTGATGGCGCGCGGCATCGACGTCGAGGAAAGCGTGGGCATAGAAGACAATTTCGCCAAGCTGCAGGCGGGCCGCACCGACGCCTACGTGCTGCACCAACTGGCAGGCGACCTCTACCTGCGCCACCATCCGGAATTGAAGATACACCGCATGTCGCCGCCGCTGCGCAGTAAACCCTATTACTGGGTATTCAGCCGCGGCTACGCACGCGAACATGCCCGGCAAGTGGAATGTCTATGGCGGCAGATGCCGCAGCTGCGCCCGCGCTACCTGCCGGAAGGCGCGCGCTGAGCCTCAGCCAAACCGCGCCAGCTCACGCTCCCAATCCAGCCGGCCATCGCCCGGGGCGGCATCGTCCCGCTGCGGCGCATTCTCCGGCACAAACCAGCACACCTCGAACAGCAAGCCGTCCGGATCATGGCCATACACGCTCTTGTGCACGCCATGGTCCTCTTCCATACCCAGCTTGCCGATCTCGGCCAAATGGTCGCGTATCCGCTTCAATTCCTGAATGGTGTCCACCTCCCAGGCCAGGTGGTACAAGCCAGCCCTGGGCTGATGCGGCGCAGGCGTCTCGCCGCGCGGGCTGAACGGCCCCGAGCGCTGCTGGCCCAGGTTGAGCTGGAACAGCGCCAGGTCATGGTCATTGTCTGAATGCGCGGCCTGCGCGAACACGGCGCGGCTGGAAGCGGCATCGCCCTTGGGGCGAAAGCCGAGCACATCGCGGTAAAACGCCGCGCTGTCCGCCACATCGCTGACGTAAAGCACGGCATGGTTGAGTCGTTTAATGCCCATCTATCACCTGAATTCTGGGTTGGAAAAACACGGCGCGGTTTACGCCATGCCGCGCGGCGCGTATACGAAATCCTGCCGGCCGCGTTAGAAGTCAATCATGCCACGATACGGCCGATGGCCGTACACTGGCCCCATCCACATTTTTCCAGGCATCTCTCATCATGGACACCCGCCGCGCAAGATACGGCTTCTCTCTGGGCACGCTGATCGCCGTCGCCCTGTCATGGTCGGCCAATCACTCCATTCTGTGGGCGATCATCCACGGCTTCCTGAGCTGGCTGTACATCGCCTACTACCTGCTGACCCACGCGCTGCGCTGAGCCGTTCCGCCGGGCCTCAAGCCTCAGCGCGGCGCTCAGGGCAGCGCTTCATACACCTCGGCCAGCACCCGCCCATCCTCGTCCAGCATGTAGTGGCTGCGGCCATAATGCCGCTCGCAGCAGCGGCGGTAGGCGATGGCGCCGCTGGCGGCGAACAGCCTGGGCAAAACGAAATATTGGCGCCCGGCGAACGCCGGGCGGATGCCCACCCGCGCCAGGATGCCGCCGAACGGCAGGTCCGACTCCACCAGTTGCCGCTTCAGCCGCGGCTCGAACGCCAGCAGCTCTATCCTGATCCAGGCCGCCACATGGCAGCGCTGCCGCTCGTCCAGCAACAGGATAGTGCGCTCCAGCCGGCGGGCGTCGTGGCGCTGCCACAGCCGGCGGATGCGCAGCGCGCAGCCGCGGCTGGCCTGCAGCGCCGGTCATATAACCCTGGTGCACCAACACGCCGCGGCTGCAGGCGCAGATTGCGTCAGGCGACACCGGCCGCGCCTCCCGCCAGGGAATCTCGATGGCCGGCCGCGCCTGCTCGGCTTTCCGCCGCAACGGAGGGAGGCGGCCAGCCGCGACGCTAGCCTGATGCAGGCTCATAGGCTGGTGACCATATGCGAGGAACAGACCGCGA
Organism: Chromobacterium sinusclupearum; assembly: GCF_002902845.1. Taxonomy (GTDB): domain Bacteria; phylum Pseudomonadota; class Gammaproteobacteria; order Burkholderiales; family Chromobacteriaceae; genus Chromobacterium; species Chromobacterium sinusclupearum. Next base: position 87,147 of record NZ_PPTF01000051.1, on the reverse strand, counting down.
CGATAGCGCCGTCCACGCCGCGGCCGCGCAATATGCGGGCGGCGGCGATGGCGGCGCCGGACGAGGGCCCTACCGGCTCGCCACAGGCGGCCATCGCCTCGCGTGCCGTGGACCAAGCCAATTCCGACGCCACCGGCACGACGCCGGCCACCGCTTCGCGCCGGAACAGCCGCGTCGGCGCCGGCGGCGCCAGGCCCGGAATATTGTGCGGACGCCAAGGCTCGCCCGACAGCACCGCGGCCTCCGCTGGCTCCACGGCGTAGACCGGCACGCCAGCCGGCGCCAGCGCTTCGGCGATGCCCATCAGCGACGCGCAGGTGCCGGCCGACACCGTCACCGCCGCCAATCCAGGCGCTTGGCGCAGCAGCTCTTCCCCCACTTCCCGGTAATGGCCGATCAGCTCCGCGTCGCTCAGTTGCTCGACCACATGGCTGCCCGGCATGCCGCGATGGGCGTCCAGCAGCTCCTGCAGCTGCGGATGCGGGCGGCGCTCCACCTCCGCGCCCAGCCAGCGCGCGTAATTGACCACGCTGTCCGGCGCGCCGTCCGGCATCAGCAGCAAGGCCTGGCAGCCGATCTGGCTTGCCGCCCAGGCGACACTGACGCCGGCGCTGCCGGCGGTCATGATCACCAACGTCGTGTCGCGGCGTACCCGACCGGCGCGCGCGCGTTCAAGCAGCGTCTTAGGCAGCGAGCGATGCTTGATCGACAAGGAGGGGTTCTGGTATTCGAGCTTCAGGCTCAGGCCGGGCAGCAGGCCCGGCGCCGACAGCAATGGCGTCATGGCAAGTCCCTCACAGATAGGCATGAACGGACAGCGGCAGGTCGATGAAGCGCGGCACCTTGACGCCGTTGCCGCTGGCCATCTTGTCCTGCTTCAGCGTCTGAATCAGATCGGAAGGCACCAAGCGCAGGGAAGGCGCCACCGCCAGCCGCTGCAACAGCATCTCGCTCACCCGGCCGACGATGTCGGCTCCGCCGTCTCCCGCCGACAGCCACACCTCCACCTGCTGGCCGCCCTGCTCGTCGGGACAACGGACCACCAGTTCGTTGTCTATCCCATCTACCCTGCCGAGCACGTCGAAGATCAGGTCCGGATAGACCGTCTGGCCCTGGATCTTCAGCTGGTGGTCGACCCGGCCGATGATGGCGCCCAGCCGCGGACTGCGGCGGCCGCAATCGCAGGGGCTGTCGTCCAGCCAGCTGGCGATGTCGCCGGTGCCGTAGCGCACCGCGATGAAGCCGCGCGGCAAGGTCAGCGAAGTGACCACCACCTCGCCGGGCTGGCCCGGCGCGGCCGGCAAGCCGGTTTCCGGATCGATCAGCTCGACGTGGACCGCGTCGTCGTTGATGTGGAAGCCGCGGTGCCGCAGGCACTCGTGGCCGACCGAGCCCAGTTCGCTGCAGCCGTATTCGTTGAGCGCGTCCTTCAGCCCCCACAGCTCCATCACCTTCCGCGCCACCGGCGTCGGCTGGTTGTCGGCGTCGAACGCGCCGCAGGCGCCGAAATAGGCGTAGTCGGGCAGGCATTCCGGCGCCGGGAAGTCCGCGCCCATGGTCTGCGCCAGCTCCAGCATCACCACCGGATTGCCGACCACGAAGGCCGGCTGGTGGTAATGCACCACGTCCAGGATGCGCCGCGTGCGCTGCGGCGAACAGCGGAACGGCCCCAGCCCCACCTTCTTGGCCGCCTGCAATACCAGCGGCCCCAGCGTGAACATGTCGTTGTTGCTGAGCAGGTGCAGCATGCGGTCGCCCGGCTTCGCGCCTAATTCGGTCAGCACCCGCGCCACGCAATCCACCCACACCATCTCCTGCAGCCGGTGCACCGGCAGCTCCACCGGTCGCCCGGTGGTCCCGGAAGAACTGACAACGTCGGTGAAGTCGCCGTACTCCATCAATTCGTCCCAATGATTGGACAGATCCTGCTTGCGGATCACCGGCACCCGATGGTACTCGCCGTCGCGCAGCCATTGCATGATCTGGCTTGGCTCCACGCCCCAATGGCGCGGGTAGAACGGGCGCAGCGATGCCTGCTCGACGACGCGAGCAATCCTTGCGACAGGCAACATGGTTCGTTTCCTCGTTGGAGTTGCAATCAAACGCCGGCCCCGCGGCCGGCCACGACGCCGCAGCGGCCGCTAAGTCATGGCGGGCCCCAAGCGGCTGTTCAGATAACGCTCGCTGGCGCGGCGCAGCGGCGTCGGCACGCAGGCCAGCCACTGGTTGAAATGGATGCCGAGCAGGGTGTTGTTGCCGGCCCGGCTGGCCACGGCCGCGGCCAGCGTGGGGAACTGA
>NZ_PPTF01000051.1:0-84788 GCF_002902845.1 Chromobacterium sinusclupearum | reverse complement strand
TGAGATCGCTGGGCTCGGCCTGGGAAAACGCGTCGCCGCAGCCGCTCCAATCGCAGACCGCGCCCTGCCCCAGGCCGAAGCCGCGCTCCAGGCCGGCCGCGCGCAAGCGCGCCTGCTGCTGGCGGAAGCCCGAGCGGTCGAAGATATAGCTGTCGATACTGCACCTTTGCCCACCCAGCCTTACCTGGGTGACCGCATGGAACAGTCTGGCAGGCAGGCAGAACAGCACCGGGACCGGCACCGCGTGGCGCAGGATGCGCTTGTCCAGCGCGACAAAGCGCAGGCTGGTTTCGAAGCCGGCGCCGCGCAGCAGCGCGCACAGCAGGTCGGCCTGGGCGTTGCAATGCCCCCGTCCCAGGATAAGCGTCTGCTCCGGCGTCACGCTTTCGAAACCGGTGGTGAAGCCGAAGCGCACCTGGTCGCGCACGTAGTCGTGCAGGGCGACGCAGTACTCGCGGTCGTCGGCCGGCAGGGCCTGGCGACGCACCGTCTCCAACACGCCGGCTATCGTGTTCCCGCTCATGCCCATGCCCTCCCTGCGATGGAGACGGCGCGCCGCTTGAGCAGCAAGGCCGCGGCGGCCAGCAGCGCCGGCAAAGACAGCAAGGCGAAGAACAGCGGCAGGCCCAAGTGAAGCTTCAGCAGCGTCGCGCCCAGCAAGGCGCCGGCGATGCCGCCGAAGCGGCCTATCCCCATCATCCACGCCACCCCGCTGGCCCGGCCCGCCGTCGGGTAGTAGGCGGCCGCCAGCGAGGGCATCGACGCCTGCGCGCCGTTCATCGCGATGCCGGCCAGGCAGATGGTCAGCGCCAGCAGGCCGTGATTATCCAGCGCCTGGCCGATGCAGAACACCAGCGCGCCGGTCAGCAGATAGGCCAGCGCCAGCACTCGGTGCGCGTCGTAGCGGTCCATCAGCCAGCCGGTCAGCGTGCTGCCCAGCAGGCCGCCGAACGGGAACAGCGCGGTCAGCAGCGCCGCCTGCCGCAAATCCATGCCGCTGTCGCTGATCAGAATCGGCAGCCAGCTGGTCAGCAGGTAGAAGATCAGCAAACCCATGAAATAAGCCGCCGCCAACAGCAGCGTGCCGGCGCGGTAGTCGGCGGACCAAACCAGCCGCAAGCCGTGCGTCCGGTCTTCCTCGCGCAGCACCAGCCTGTCGCCGTCGCCCAGCCTCACGCCGGGCAGCAACTGTTTCAGAATGCGGCGGGCTTCGCCGTCTCTGCCGCGCAGCAACAGGAAGCGCAGCGACTCCGGCAGCAGCAGCCACATCGCCGGCAGCAGCAGCAAGGGGGCGACGCCGCCCAGCAGCAGCACGCTGCGCCAGCCGGCGTGCGGCACCAGCCACGAAGCCAGCAGCCCGCCGCAAGCCGCGCCCAGCGGAAAGCCGCAGAACATGGCGCTGACGATGAAGGCCCGACGCGGCTCCGGAGCGTATTCGGACATCAGCGTCACCGCGTTGGCCATCGCCGCGCCCAGGCCCAGCCCGGTGGCGAAGCGCAGCCAGGCCAGCGCCGGCAAGTCGGCTGCGCCGGCCGCCGCGACGCTCATCGCGCCGAACAGCAGCACCGTCCCCAGCAGCACGCGCTTGCGGCCGATCCGGTCGGCCAGCGGCCCCGCCAGCAGCGCGCCGGCGGCCAGCCCCCACAGCGCGGCGCTCATCACCGGCCCCAGCTGGGTGCGCGCCACGCCCCAGTCGCGGATCACGGCCGGCGCGATGTAGCCGATGGCGGCGGTATCGAAGCCGTCGCACAGCACGATCAGGAAACAGAGGATCAGGATGCGCCATTGCCGCGCGGAAAAACGCTCGCGATTGATCAACTCGCCGACATCCAGTTGCTTGGCCGACATCGATTCCGCTCTCATATAATTTAAATTCATAAAAATATATTGATTTCAAATATATGGTGCGCAACAATGCCCGCCGAAGTCAAACGAAATATTCATTTTGGGAATAATTTAATTATATATTTCCTTATGTCATTGATGCCGATCCAACCATAACCCAACCAGGACGCGGCCTCCCGCGCAGCTCCTCCATGTCGCCAACAGGAAACAGACCATTTGAAAACCATATCGGCATCCTGACGGCCCCGGAACCGCGGCGCGCCGAACTGAAACCCATCGCCCTGGTCTGCGATGGCGAATGCCTGGGCCGGCGCCTGGATCTTTCCAGCCATCCGCTGGCCTGCTGGCTGTCTCGGCAACGCCGCAGCGGCTGGCTGCTGGAATCGATGCTGCCCGAGATCCGCCTGCTGGCGATGCTATTGGCCGCCCGTCGCCCGCGGGCCAGGCCGACGCCGCCCCGACTGAGCGACGAGGCCGACTGGCTGGCCGCCCGCATCTATCTGCTGCGGCTGGAGAAAGTGGAAATGGCGGAAACGGAAAACGACGTTCTGGCGCGGGCCAACGATAGGCTGCGCGAATTGTGCGGCGCCGGCGCGCCCCAGGCGGCCGCCTGCGCCGCCGTCTCTCCGCAGCCTGTCTGGCTGCTGGCCGGCTGGGCGCCGCTCCAACAGGCAGTGCGGGATGTTGGCGGCACCGCCGCGATGGCGGCCAACAGTCGCCGCTTGCGCCCGCAATGCCGGCAGCGGCTGGACGCGCTGTTGCCCTTGTTTCGGGCCGGCGCCGGCCGCTCAGGCCTCCAGCCGCGATAGGCCGGGCAAAGTCGCAAAGCTGCTGTCGCGCACTGTCTGCACAAAGTCCTGCATGTATGCCCGCTCGGCGTCCGCCTCGCGCAACGCTGCGTACAGCTGGCTGTAAAGGCCATGCTCGCCGACCCGGCGCGCCACCACGTAGCCGCGCTCCAGATACGGCTGCACCGCCCAGTACGGCAGCGCCGCCACCCCGCGGCGACTGGCCACCAACTGAATGATGGCGATGGTCAGCTCGGCGGTGCGCCGCGCCGGATTCACGCCGGCTGGCATCAGCACCTTGCGCAGCAGATCCAGCATATCGTCCGCCACCGGATAATGAATCAGCGTCTCGCCGGCGAAGTCCTCCGCCTGCCACACCGCTTTCGCCGCCAATGGATGCTCGCGCGCGGCGATGCCCACCATCTCATAGGAAAACAGCGGCAGATGAGCGATGCCCGTCTGCGGCTCCGCCTCCGACACGATGGCGAGATCGGCGCGGTCGCTGAGCAGCAGGCCGACGGGATCGGCATGGAAGCCGGACACGATGTCCAGCTCCACCGCCGGCCAGTGCTGGCGAAACTGGTCCATCGCCGGCATCAGCCAGTCGAAGCAAGTGTGGCATTCCACCGCCACCCTGACTTCGCCCGCCTCGCCCTGGCGGATGCGCGCCAGATCGCGCTCTGCCGCCGCCACCTTGGCCAGCAGCTCGCGCGCCAGCAGCAACAGCCGCTCGCCGGCCGGCGTAAAGCGCAGGGGCTGGGTCTTGCGTTCGAACAGCGTCAAGCCGTAGGCCGCCTCCAGCTGCTTCAACTGGTGCGACAGCGCCGACTGCGTCAGATACAGGCGCTGCGCCGCCTGCGACACGCTGCCGGTTTCAGCCAGCGCCATCAGGCTTTTCAGATGCCTTAGCTCCAGCAGGCTCATCATCGATTCCATTCATGTTGAACAGCAAAATAATGAGTTTGAATCATACAGCACAATGACGGATGCTGGATTGATCCAGATAGCCGGAAGCAACAGCATGCGCATCACCACCCACCTCCTTGGTTTTCCCCGCATTGGCGCCAAACGCGAACTGAAAACGCTGCTGGAAAAACACTGGCAAGGCGAAATTGACGAAGCCGGCCTGCTGCAAGGCGCGAAAGAGCTGCGGCAAAAGCATTGGCTGCTGCAAAAGGGCGCCGGCGTCGCGCTCAGCCCGGTAGGCGACTTCTCCTTGTACGACCATGTGCTGGATGCCCAGCTGTTGGTCGGCGCCGCGCCGCCGCGCTTCGGCTTTGATCCCGCCGCGCTGACCACGGCGCAGTACTTCCAGCTCGCGCGCGGCGCGCAGGACCAGCCCCCCTTGGAAATGAACAAATGGTTCGATACCAACTACCACTATCTGGTGCCGGAATGGCAGGCGGATACCGCATTCCGCGCTCAGCCCGACCGCCTGCTGTCCCAACTGCGCGAAGCCCAGGCGCTGGGCGTGGCCGCCAAGCCGATGCTGTTGGGCCCCTTGACCCTGTTGTGGCTGGGCAAGGTCAAGGGCGAGCCCTTCGACAAGCTGTCGCTGCTGCCCGGCCTGATCGCCGCCTACTGCCAACTGCTGTCATCCTTGCGCGTCGCGGGCGCCGCCTGGGTACAGATCGACGAACCGATTCTGGCGCTGGATCTGGAGCCTGCCTGGCTAGCGGCGCTGCGGCCGGCCTATGAGCAACTGAGCCAGGACGCCCCCAAACTGCTGCTGGCCAGCTACTTCGGCAGCGTGGGCGAGCATGCGCCGCTGCTGAAGACGCTGCCGGTGGCCGGCCTGCACCTTGACCTGGCGCGCGCGCCGGAACAGATCGATGCCTTCATCGACGCCTACCCGGCCGACAAGGTGTTGTCCGCCGGCGTCATCGATGGCCGCAATATCTGGCGCGCCGATCTTTCCGCGCGGCTGGACCCACTGGCGAGGCTGGCCGAGCGCCTGGGCGAGCGGCTGTGGCTGGGCCCCAGTTGCTCGCTGCTGCACTGCCCTTTCGACGCCGCGGCGGAAACCTCGCTGGACGCCGAACTGAAAAACTGGCTGGCCTTCTCCGTGCAAAAGCTGAACGAGCTGAAAACGCTGAAACGCGGCCTGGAACAGGGGCGCGCCGCCATCGCCAACGAGCTGGCCGGCAGCGACTTCGCCCGGGCACAGCGACGCGGCAGTCCGCGCATCCATCATCCCGCCGTCGCCCGCCGACTGGCCGCGCTGCCGGCCGACGGCTATCGCCGCGCCAGTCCCTACCCGGTGCGCGCGGCGCGGCAACAGGCCTGGCTCAAACTGCCGCCGCTGCCCGTCACCACCATAGGCTCCTTTCCGCAGACGCCGGCCATCCGCGCCAGCCGCGCCGCGTTCAAGCAGGGCGAGCTGTCCGCCGACGACTACCGGCAAGCGATGAAGAAGGAAATCGAACTGGCGATCCGCCGCCAGGAGGCGCTGGGGCTGGACGTGCTGGTGCACGGCGAGGCCGAGCGCAACGATATGGTGGAATACTTCGGCGAACAGCTGGCCGGCTTCGCCTTTACCGCAGGCGGCTGGGTGCAGAGCTACGGCAGCCGCTGCGTCAAACCGCCGCTGCTATTCGGCGACGTCAGCCGGCCTGGCCCGATGACCGTGGACTGGGCGCGCTATGCGCAGAGCCTCACGCCCAAGCCGGTAAAAGGCATGCTGACCGGCCCCATCACCTTGCTGCAATGGAGTTTTGTGCGCGACGACTTGCCGCGCAGCGAAGTCTGCCGGCAGATCGCGCTGGCATTGAACGACGAGGTGCGCGACCTGGAAGCCGCCGGCATCCGCGTGATCCAGATCGACGAGCCGGCCCTGCGCGAAGGCCTGCCGCTGAAACGCGCCGAGCGCGACGGCTATCTGGCCTGGGCCGGCGAGGCATTCCGCCTGTCCTGCCAGGGCGTGGACGACGCGACGCAGATCCATACGCATATGTGTTACTCGACATTCGGCGACATCCTGCCGGCCATCGCCGATCTGGACGCGGATGTGCTGACAGTCGAAACCGCGCGCTCGGACATGGCGCTGCTGGCCGACTTGGGCCGCTTCCCTTACCGCAACGCCATCGGCCCCGGCGTCTACGACATCCACAGTCCGCGCGTGCCCAGCGCGGACGAAATCCGCGCGCGGCTCCAGCAGGCGCTGCGAGTCATCCCGGCCGAACGGCTTTGGATCAATCCCGATTGCGGCCTGAAGACGCGCGGCTGGCCGGAGGCGGAGGCCGCCTTGAGCGCGATGGTGAAGGTGGGACGAGAGCTGCGCGAGAAACTGGCGCAAAGCGCTTGAGCCGCAAATGAAGACGCCCCGGCAAGGCGGGGCGTCGGACTGGGATAAGGGGCGGGTTCGGGGCTCACGGGTCCAGCATCCCCGGCGTCAGCATCAGCTTCAGCCTGACCTGTTCGATGCCATGGCGCTCGCGGTGATTCAACCACCACACCGAGCCCTTCTTGACGCTCCACATCTGCTGCTGCTCCGCCAACAGTCTGGCCGCCAGCCAGCCGATGTAAGGCTGATGCCCCGCCACCACCACGGTGCCGCCGGCCTCCGGCCAACCTACCGCGCGGAGTACATCGTCCACCTCCGCGCCCGGATTCAGCTCCGGCAAAACGGTGTAGCTCTTGGCCAGATAGGCCGCCGTCTGCTGCGAACGCACCGCTTCCGAAGCCAGCAGCACGTAATGCTCCGGCAAACGGTTGCGCAGCCAGGACGCCATGCGGCTGGCCTGCTGCTGCCCGCGCCGGGTCAGCGCGCGCGCCAAATCGTCAACGCCTTCCTCGGCCTCGGCGTGGCGCCATAAAATCAAATCCATATCATTCTCCTTGTTATCCGCCCTGCTGGTCATCAAGCCAAGCCGGGCGCGCCCTGCATGCTAACCGAGGTGCACCCAGCGCACCAGCCATGGCAGCAGCATCGCGGTGAAAACGCCATTCAAACCCATCGCCAACCCGGCAAACGCCCCTGCGGCCTCGGACAAATGGAAGACTCTTGCCGTGCCGATGCCGTGGGCGCTGACGCCGGTGGCTACCCCCAGCAACATGTCGTCGTGCCAGCCCAGCAGCGCAAACAGCGGCGGCGCGATGACTGCCCCGACAATCCCCGACACGATGACGAACATCGCCGCCAGTTCCGGTACGCCGCCCAGGCTGCCGGCCAGGCTCATCGCGATCGGCGTGGTCACCGCCCGCGTAGCCAGCGACACCAGCACCGGCGCATCCAGTCCCAGCCACCAACCCAGTCCGGCCGCGCTGAGCATGCCGGTCAGCCCGCCGACGCAGATGCTGACCGAGAGCGGCATGACAGCGCGCTTCAAGCGCGACAGATTGCCGTACAAGGGCACCGCCAGCGCCACCGTGGCCGGTCCCAGCATCAGCTGGATGAAACGGGCGCCATTCATGTACTGCTGATAACTGCTGCCGCTGAGCCATAACCAACCCAGCACCAGCAACACGCCCAGCAGCACCGGATTGGACAGCGGGTGGCCATCGCAGCGGCGGTTGGCGGCCAGCGCCAAACGATACGCCAGCAACGTGACAAATATGCCTGTGAGCGGCGAATCGAGCACGGTCTGGCTAATGGCTCCGCTCATTGGAGCCTCCGCCGCAGCAACAGTTTCAACACCGCGCCGGTAACCAAGAGCGTGATGACCGAAGAAGCCAGCAGAATCAGCGCCAGTTGCCAGCCGTGAACGCGCAGCAAGGGCGCATAAGCCATCAGGGCGCCGCCCGCCGGAATGAACAGCAGCGACATGTGGCCGAGAAAACGCGGCGTCTCGCGCTGCAGCATGGCCGGCACGCCGCGGCGCAGCCACAAAGCCGCGAACAGCAGCAACAGCCCCAACACCGGCCCTGGCAAGGGCCAGCCCAAAGCGCGCGTCAGCGCTTCGCCCAATAATTGAAAACCCAGCAAACACAAGATCAGATCCAGCATCGTTCGCCTCCCTTCTGCGCCTCATGATAAAGGCAAGAGATTGGCGGCGGATACCGCCACAGGCGACAAGCCGCAACGGCTTTTGGCATAATGCGCGCCATGGTTAACAATGCCCTGTGGCGCCCCGCGCCGCCCGTCCTGCCCGATTCGGTGCTGGACTGTCTGACCGAGCCCGGCTCATTGAGCCTGCGCCTGCAAGCCAGCGGCCGCCGCTTTGCCGTGCGCGTGCTGCAGCAAGGCGTCAACCAGACGCTGCAGGATGAGACCGACGCGCTGGATGCCGCGCCGCATTCGCCAGCATACGCCCGACACGTGCTGTTGACGCTGGACGATACGCCAGTGGTGTACGCGCGCAGCGTGGCGCGCCCCGGCTGCCCGCACTGGCTGCCGGTGCTGGAGCGCGGCAGCCGCTCGCTGGGACTGACGCTGTTCGGCGAACTGCCGGAACTGCGCCGCGACCCTTTGCGCTATGGCTTGCTGGATGCCAGCCATCCACTGGCCGCCGCCGCGGCGCAGACGCAAACCGCGGCATGCTACCCCGCGCGGCGCTGCCGCTTCCTGCTGCACGGCTCGCCGCTGCTGCTGACCGAACTGTTTTTGCCCGCCCTGAAGGATTTGCTGTGATTTCGTCCGCCCGGATCCGCGACCGATACGAGAACTACCGCCAACTGATGCGCTGGGACAAGCCTATCGGCACGCTGCTCTTGCTGTGGCCCACGCTATGGGCGCTGTGGCTGGCCACGGGCGGCAGGCCGCATCTGCCCATCGTCGCCATCTTCTGCCTGGGCACCTTCCTGATGCGCTCGGCCGGCTGCGTGATCAACGACTACGCCGACCGCGACTTCGACGCCCACGTGGCGCGCACCAGCCAGCGGCCTTTCGCCCGCGGCGCGGTCAGCCAGAAAGAGGCGCTGTTCCTGGCCGCCTTCCTTGCCCTGCTGTCCTTCCTGCTGGTGCTGCCCTTGAACACCCTGACCAAACTGCTCAGCGTGCCGGCCCTGCTGGTGGCGGCCAGCTATCCGTTCACCAAGCGCTTCTTCCCGATGCCCCAGGCCTATCTGGGCATTGCTTTCTCCTTCGGCATTCCCATGGGCTTCGCCGCCGAAACCGGCGCGGTGCCGGCGCTGGCCTGGCTGCTGCTGCTGGCCAACCTGTTCTGGGTCATCGCCTACGACACCGCCTACGCCATGGCGGACAAGCCGGACGACCTGAAGCTGGGCATCAAGACCTCCGCCATCACGCTGGGCGATTACGATGTCGCCGGCATCATGGCCTGCCACGCCGTTTTCCTGGCGCTGATGGCCGGCATCGGACTGCATCTGGCGCTGGCCTGGCCGTATTTCCTGGGGCTGGCGGCGGCCGCCGCGCTGATGGCGCTGCAGTACCGCGACATCCAGCACCGCGATCGCGCCAAATGCTTCAAGGCCTTCCTCGACAACAACCGCGTGGGGGCAGTCGTGTTCGCAGGCTTGGCGCTGAGCTACTTAGTGTAAATGGGTAAAATATGCCATTTACAATAAATTACCCTTGCATCAACCATATCTCATGAACTTCCCATCGCTTCCCTGCTCTGAACAAGGTCGGGCGCTGCCCGATGGCAAAACACGCCAATACCAATAAGTCACACAGGAAGGTGAACATCATGAAAAAACTGATGGCTGCTCTGATCGCTGCTGCTTTCGCTGGTTCCGCTTTCGCCGCCCCGGCCGCTTCCGCCCCGGCCGCTGAAAAGAAGATGGAACACAAGGCTGAACACAAGGCTGAACACAAGAAGTCGCACCACAAGAAGACGCACAAGAAGCACGCGTCCGGCGCGGCTCATGAAAAGCACAAGGCTGGCCATAAGGCTGCTTCCGCCGCCAAGTAAGCCTTGCTGCCATGAAAAAAGCTCCCTCGCGGGAGCCATGCCGCCCACTCCAGCGAGTGGGCGGCATTTTTAATACGCGGGGCAGGCTCAGCATCCTGATCAGGCAAATCGATCATGTATTGCAGAAAACCGTCTTCCCGCGCCCAGACCATACGATTTCGATTTTCCAAACCCAAAACATGACGGCGCAAACGCTATACAGATGCCGCAGCCTTTCAAAATGAAAAAGCCCGCGATCATCGCGGGCCAGCCTCAATAAGGATTGATTTCAAACCGCTTCGACATTGTTGTGCACTTCGCTGTCTCGCAGCACCACCTGCGCCCAGACCACGGAATCCAGGTAGTACTGATTGACCATGTCGATATCGAGACTCAGCACCTTGGCATGCGCTTCGATCTGCACATTGTCGCCATGCTCGCAGGCCAGCGCCAGCGCCAGATGTGGGGCGAAGATGCCCTTTTGCTCGATCACCGCCTCGCGAACGGTCAGCGGCAATTCCAGCGGGTCCAGCACATCCGGAAACGGAATGTTCAGCAGCACGTCCAGCAATGAAAACATGCCGGTCAGGAATAGGTGCTCCGCCTCCAGCTTGTTGCCGCGGTAGCTGCCGAGCTTTTCCATGAAGCGGGCGCGGATCAGCGATTTCTCCAGCAGCGCGATGGCGTTGCCATCCTCTTTGCGCGAGGTGAACAGCAGCATGGACAGCCACTTGAACATGGTCTCCCGGCCCAACAGCAGCAAGGTTTCCTCGATGGTCTGCACTTTGCGCGCCAGGCCATGGATAGGCGAGTTGATGAAGCGCAGCAGCTTGAACAGCAGCACCGAGTCCAGCTTGAACTGCGCCTCCACCTCCTTAGCCTCGGCATTGGCACGCAGCAGCCGCATGATCTGCAGGACGCGGGTCTGGCTATTGTCCACCTTGCCGCCTTCCAGCGAATGCGCGGTGATGACGAACGGCCCGTGGAACAGGGCGAAGCGATTGTGCCCAGGCGCGCGCAGGCAAACATCCAGGTCTTCGGCGGTGCCGACATTGCGGGCGATCCAGCGCACAGCCGGATAGCGCTTGGGCAGCTGGTCGAGAATCGGCGCCAATACCCGGGTGGATGGACCGGCGAAATCCAGCACCATGTAGTCCATGCGGCCAAACAGATCAGCCTGCAGGCCGGGCGTCAGTATGGTCTGGTCGTAGGCTGCCGGCTCCAGCGCGAAGCGCAGGCCCAGCTTTTGCAGATCGTCCAGCTGACCCAGCATGAACTCGGACACTTCCATGCCCGGCACCGCCTCCAGCACGAAAATCACGCTGCCGGCCGGCATGCTGCGCAGCAGCGGTTCGTCCAGCGAGGTCATCGCGATATGGACGAAGGCGCGGCGGTAGGCCAGCAGGCGGAAGATGTCCATATTGTGCAGCGTCGACAGCAGCAGCCGGTCAAACTCCTGCTGCTTGCCGGCCTCGATGTTGCGCTTGCCTTGGCGGACGAAGAAATCATAGGCCACCACCCGGCGCTGCTTATCCATCACCGGCTGGTGCGAAACAAAGCCCAGCGTCGCCGGCAGTTCCTCCGCCGGCAATTCCGGCGGCAGCTCCAACATCGTAGTGTCAGACATGTCCGGCGACGCAGGCGGGCGCGTTTCTTCTACAGTGGTCTTTTTAAGACGTCCAGTCAGGCCATCGATCAGGCTTTTCAGCATGTTGGGATCCTATGTTGCACCGGCCGCCTCCCCCGCAAACCGGTATCCAGATAGAATTCTAGCCGATGCGACCGGCAATTCTCGGGGTTTCCACTCGCACGTCGCCGCACTGCGCGCGGTGGCGCAAGGCGTGGTCGATCAGCACCAGCGCCAGCATCGCCTCGGCGATGGGCGTGGCGCGGATGCCCACGCAAGGATCATGGCGGCCATGGGTTTCCATCAGGATGGGCTCGCCCTGCTTATTGATGGAGCGGCGCGGTTGGGCGATGGAAGACGTCGGCTTGATGGCGATGGACACGTCGATCTGCTGGCCGGTGGAAATGCCACCCAGCACGCCGCCGGCGTGGTTGCTGGCGAAGCCCTCGGGCGTCAGCTCATCGCCATGCTCGCTGCCTTTCTGCGTCACGCAGCCGAAACCGGCGCCGATCTCCACACCCTTGACCGCATTGATGCTCATCATGGCGTAAGCGATGTCGGCGTCCAGCCGGTCGAACACCGGCTCGCCCCAGCCCACCGGCACATTGTCCGCCACCACGCGCAGCCGCGCGCCGATGGAGTCCAGGCTCTTGCGGATGGAGTCCATGTATTCCTCCAGCCGCGGCACCACGTCCGGGTCGGCGCTGAAGAAGGGGTTCTGCCCCACATGCTCCCAGCCCTTGAACGGCATCTGCACTTCGCCGATCTGCGTCATGTGGCCGCGAATCACGATGCCGTGCTTCTCATGCAGCCATTTCTTGGCGATGGCGCCGGCCGCCACGCGCACCGCCGTCTCGCGCGCCGACGAGCGGCCGCCGCCGCGCGGATCGCGGGTGCCGTATTTGTGCCAGTAGCAGTAGTCGGCGTGGCCGGGACGGAAGGTGTCGGCGATATTGCCGTAGTCCTTGCTGCGCTGGTCGGTATTGCGGATCAACAGCGCGATCGGCGTGCCGGTGGTCTTGCCTTCGTACACGCCGGACAGGATTTCCACGGTATCCGGCTCGCGGCGCTGGGTGACGTGGCGGCTGGTGCCGGGCTTGCGGCGGTCCAGTTCGATCTGGATATCGGCCTCGGTCAGCGCCAGGCCCGGCGGGCAGCCGTCCACCACGCAGCCTATGGCCGGCCCGTGGCTTTCGCCAAAAGAAGTAACGGTAAACAATCGACCCATGCTGCTGCCTGACATCTGCGATCCCCTGCTGTTTTCGTCTATGCGATCGATTCTAGCATGAGCGATCAGGCGAACTCGCGTCGATACGCGGCCGGCGTCATCAAGAAACGCTGCTTGAACACGCGGTGAAAATAATTGACGTCCACATAGCCGCAGCGCGCCGCCACTGCGGGCAAGGCAAGCTGGCCTTGCCGCAGCAAGGCCTTGGCCAGATCCAGCCGCGCCTGGGCCAGAAACTCGCAGAAACCGTGTCCCAGATGCTGGCGGAACAGGCGCGACAGATGCGTGGTGGAGATGCCGAAGCGCAGGGCCACGTCCTCGCGCGTCAGGGGCGCGTACAGATGCTCGCTGATATACAGGCAGATGGCGCGGAACTGGTTGCCGCCTTGTTGCCAATGACTGTCGCGCGCTTCATCGTACAGTGTCTGCAGCAAGGCCAGCAGCGCCTGCCCCTGCAGCCGCAGCACCTCCGAGGAGGCGCCGTCGCGGCACAGCCCGGCCAGCACATCCAGCATGCCATTCAGGCTGCCGCGCTGCGCCAGCACCATGCTTTCCTTGTGCGTGCTGATCACGCCCTGCGGACCGGAACGCACCAGGCTGAAACCGATCCTGGCGTAATCGAACAGGATGTGCAGCACTTCTCCGTTGGCGCACCAGTTGGGCAGCGACCAGTGCTCCGCCGGAATGAACAGGGCCTCCTGCGCCGAAAGGCAGCCGTTCTCACAGCCCTCGTGGCCGTAGTGGTAGCGATTGGACAGCACCAGCTCCAAGCGCGGGAAGTGCACCTGATAAGCCCCGGCCGGCACATGCTTGCCAGCCGGAGCGTGGCACAGCCGCCTCAGCGTGGACGGCCAGCTCAGGCGAAACGAAGAAGGCGACGCCATGCTTTTACATTCATTCCTCACACTCCTTGCCGCCACACGCTAACACAGGGGGGACGGCGGGCAAAACGTGCGGTAGGCCAGCGCCAGCCGGCCGGCCTTAGCCTCGCAGCGCGTGCCGGGCAGCAACAGCGCGCTTTGTCCCTGCGCCAATTCGATCTCGCCCTCGGCATGCCGCACCTGCAGGTTGCCATCGACCACCAGCAACACTTCCGGTCCGCCGGCCCGCCAGGAGGCGGCCTCCCCTTCTCCCAACAGCAGCTGGTCCAGCGCGAAATATTCGCCGCCGCAACGCGGATACGGCTGCAGGCCGCAGCCGTCCGGCGCGGATATCACGCGCGGCCGCGCCGCGGCACCCTCCATGACTTCCAGCAAGGCCTCCACGTCCACCGGCTTGTCGGTCAGGCCCGCGCGCAATACATTATCCGAGTTCGCCATCAGCTCGACATTGCGTCCATGCAAATAAGCGTGCGGCAGGCGCGCCGGCTGGAAGATGGCCTCGCCCGGCCGCAGCCCCACCAGATTGAGCAGATAGCAGCCGAACACGCCGCGGTCCTCGCGCCGCGCATCGGCCAGCCGCGCGGCCCAATGATCGGGGTCGTCCGGCCCGGCAGGCGGCTGCCGCGCCAGCCGTTGCCACAGTGACGCCAGCAACGCTGTCACCTCCGGCTGCGGCAGGCGCAACAGATGACGGTACAGGCTGGCGCCGCCCTCCTCGGCCAGACGCTGCCGCAACGGCACCCACTCCGGCTGGCGCGCCAGCAGCGCATCGATTTCCGCGTCCGCGCGCATACCGTGCAGCAGCCAGAACGGCGACAGCGCCACCATCATCTCCGGCTTAGGAAACGGATCGCGGTAATGGCGCCGGCGGTCCTGCGCGGCCAGGCCGGCGGCATTGTCGCGGGCGAAACCGGCGCGCGCCTGCTCCGCGTCCGGATGCACCTGGATGGACAACGGCGCGTCCACATCGAGCACCTTGAGCAGAAACGGCAGCCGGTCGCCATGTCTGGCGCGCACGTCCATCCCCAGGAAACGCTCGGGCTGATGGGCGATGGCGTAGTGCAGCGGTTGCGGTCCGTGCGCCGTCATGATCACCGACGGCGCATCCTCGTGCGCGCCCAGCCACCACTCGGCCACCCGCTCGGCGTCTTCCGCCGGCCAGTTCAGCAAGCGCGGAATGAAGCGGCGGCCTCCCCAGGCATAATGCTGGGCCAGCCCGTGCAGCGGATAGGCGCTCATGCCGCGCCCTCCAGCCGCGCCTGCAGCAGCGTCAGCAGCCGTTGCGGATCGGATGCCTCGCGCAGCTGGCGGCGGAAGTCCTCGTGCATGACCAGCCGCGCCAGACGCGAGAAGAATTTCAGATGCTCGGCCCCGGCATCGCTGGCATTGAAGGCGATCAGCAGCACCATGTCCACCGGCTGGCCATCGCTGGCGCCCCAGTCCACCGGCTGTTGCAGCTTGGCCAGGCACAGAGTGGGATGCAGCACATGCTTGGATTTGGCGTGCGGAATGGCGAAGCCGTGCCCGAGGCCGGTGGAGTAAGCCTGCTCGCGCAGCCACAAGTCCTCCTCCATACCGTAACGGTCATCGCAGCGTTCCAGCAGCCACAGCCGATCCACCAGCCCCTTGATCGCGGCCGCCTTGCTGCGCCAGGCCATGCTCGGCAGCAGACATTCCGCAGTCAGCATCGGCAGCTTGCCGCGCGCGCCGTGCGCCTCCACCAGCGCGCGCACCGCCGCGCCGTCTTCGCAGCTCAGCGCCTGTTGCAGCAAGCCGCGGCACTCGCCGGCATCGAGTTCGCGCAGCCTGCGCCGGCATGCCTGCAGAGACGGCGCGCTCATGCTCAGCTCGTCCAGTTCCATGCCCAGCAGCAGCGGCAAGGCATGCGGCGACGCCGCCACCTCGCCGCACAGGCCTATCCAGCGGCCGTGACGATGGATGGTTTTCACTGCCTGGGCGAGCGCCGACAAAAACGCCGGATGCAGGCTGTCGTACAGCGCGCCCACGCGCTCGTTGTCGCGATCCGCGGCAAACAGATACTGCGTGAGATCGTTGCTGCCCACGCTGAAGAAATCCACCTCGCGGCAAAAGGCGTCCAGCTGGAACAGCACCGACGGCACCTCCAGCATGATGCCCAACGGCACCGGCCGCGCCAGACCGAGCGCCGCGCGCTCCTCGTCCAGCACGCGGCGCGCCCAGCGCGCCTCCGCCAGCGTGGCGACCATGGGGATCATCACCTTGACCGGCCCCAGCGCGGACGCGCGCAGAATGGCCCGCAGCTGGGCGCGGAACACGGCCTCCTGGTCCGGATACATGCGGATGGCGCGATAACCCAGAAACGGGTTGCTCTCCGCCGGCGCCGGCAGGCAGCGCGCCGGCTTGTCGCCGCCGATGTCGAAGGTGCGGATGATCACCGGGCGGCCGGCCGCCAGCCGCACCACCTCGGCATAATGCTGGAACTGGCTCTCCTCGCTTGGCGGCGTGTCCGCCTCCATGAACAGCATCTCGGTGCGGAACAGGCCCACGCCGTCCGCGCCCTGGGCAAAGCCCAGTTGCGCCTCTTCGGCGGAGGCGATGTTCACGGCCAGTTCCAGGCGGCAGCCGTCGGCGCTGCGGCTCTCGCCCTGGCTGGCCTGCGCCTCGCGTTGCCGCCTGGCCTCCAGCAAGGCCGCCTCTTCGCGGTAGTAGTCCAGCACTGGCGCTGGCGGCGCGAGAAACAGCGCGCCCAACCCGGCATCGAGCACCGCCGTCCGGCCCAGACTGGCGGCGATAGCCGCGCGCGGCACGCCGGTCAGCACCGGCAGCGAGAAGGCCCGCGCCAGGATGATGGTATGCGAGGTGAGGCCGCCGCGGCCCAGCAGCAGGCCGCGGACGCGGCTTCGGTCCAGCGCCAGCAGCTCGCTCGGCGCCAGGTCCTCGGCCCACAGCACGGCGGCGGCCGGCCATGCCGTCGCGGCCGGCGCGTCCTGCGGATGCAGATATTCGAGCAAGCCGCGGCCCACGTCGCGGATGTCGATTTCGCGTTCGCGCAGATACTCGCTGGCCGATTGGCCGAGCATGTCGCGGTAGTAGGCCACGGTGGCCGCCACCGCCGCCGCCGCGCCCAACCCCTGCCGCAGCGCCTGACTCAAGCGGGCGTCAAAATCGGCATCGCACAAAATGGCGAGATGGGCCTGCGCGATGGCCGCGGCCTGGCCAGACTGGCGCTCCGTTTCCTGCTGCAGCCGCTGCGCCAGCGCCTCCCGCGCCTGGCGCAAGGCTTCGCGCTCATGCGGCTCGCCGCGCGAAGCCGGCAGCGCGTCAACTGCGGGAAAGCGGTAGCCGCGATGCTCGCACAACTCGCCTATCGCCACGCCCTGCCCGGCCGGCTGGCCGAAACACGGCGACGGCGACAGCTCGGCCAGCGCGCGCGGCAGGGCGCGGCTGGCGGCCGGTTCGGCCGACAGCGCCTCGTCGCAATGCGGCAAGGTGTCGCGCAGGAAGTCTTGCAATTGCTTGGCCGCCTCGGCGGCGGACTCGCCGTCTATCTCGATATCGACGATGTCGTTGAACAGGATGTCGCCGCCTATCAGGCTGAGCACGCTCTTGGCGTCCGCCAGTTGGCCGTTGCGCTGGTTGCGCCAGCGGATGGCGGCGCGGAAGCCGCCGCAGAATTCTGCGATCCGGCTGGCCGGACGGGCGTGGATGCCGTTGGGCAAGGGACAGATCAGGGTAAGACTGTGTGACATAAGACTGCTTTCTTGCTGCGCCGGCCCGCGCGGGCCAGCCGGATTTACAGAAGCGCAAACACCGCCTTGGCATCCTTCAGCACGTTCTGGATCGGCACCCGCACCACGCGCTTGTCCTCGAAGCGCTCCTCGCCCTCTATGGCGATGTCCACCGCCAACAGCACCACGTCGGCGGCCTGGATATCGCGGCTGGACAGCTCGTTCTCGATGCCGATGGCGCCCTGGGTTTCCACCTTGATGTCATGGCCGAGCTGGCGCCCCAGGCTTTCCAGTTTCTCCGCGGCCATGTAAGTGTGGGCAATGCCGGTGGGGCAGGCAGTAATGGCGACGACTTTCATATTCTTTCTCCTGGCAAGACACGGTTATTCATGGGCGGGCGCGGCGGTCGGCAAGCGGTCGGCGGCGCGCGCTTTGAGCAGATTGATGGTGACGGCCACCAGCAGCACCCCGGCCGCGATGGCCAGCGCGAACATCCAGCGGTTGTCTATCACCGGCAGCACGATGGGGCCGCCGTGCGGCGCGTGGTCGCCCACGCCCCCCAGCATGGCGATCATGCCGCCCAGGGCGGAACCGGCGACGATGGTGGGGATCACCCGCAGCGGGTCGGACGCGGCAAACGGGATGGCGCCCTCGGTGATACCTATCATCCCCATGCCCAGCGCGGCGGAGCCGGCTTCACGCTCCTGCTCTGTCCACAGCGATTTGCGCAGCTTGGTGGCCAGGCCCAGGCCCAGCGGCGGAATGCACACGGCCGCGGCGACGGCGCCCATCACCTGGTATTGCCCCTCGGCGATCATGCTGGCGCCAAAGAAGAACGCCACTTTATTGATCGGCCCGCCCATGTCGAATGCCACCATCGCCCCCAGCAGCGCGCCCAGCACCATGGCGTTGGCGCCGCCCATGGACTTGAGCCAGACGCCCAGCGTAACCATCAGATTGGCAATCGGCACGCCCAGCACCTCGAACATCAGCACGCCGATGGCCAGCGAGGACAGGATGGGAATGATCAGAATGGGCATCAGCGGCTTGAGCGCCTTGGGCGCCGGCATTTTCTTGAGCTGTTCGACCACCCAGCCGGCCAGCAGGCCCGCGATCAGTGCGCCGAGGAAGCCGGCATTGACGGTATGGGCGATCTGGCCGCCCACCATGCCGGCCACCAGGCCGGGCTTGCCGGCGCGGGCATAGGAGATATAGCCGGCCAGCACCGGCAGCAGCAGCGCGAAGGCGCTGCCGCCGATATCGATGATCAGCTTCAGCGCCGGCGCGTGGCTGAAGTCCGGCCCCTTGCCCGTCATCGGCGCCAGCGAAATGGCCAGCGCGATCAGAATCCCTCCGCTGGCGATGAAAGGGATGACGTGAGACACCCCAGTCAGCAGGTACTGCTTCCATTGTTCCAGACGAGCCTGCATGCTGTTCTCCTCCATTTGTGGATGGAACTAGGCTAACGCAGGCATGGAAGGCCGATATAGTGGCGAGATCAGCCGGATGTGGACTTTTGTGACATCGCGGCGGCGCGCTGGATCATTCTCACAAGACAAATCAAAACGCCGGCTGTGCCGGCGTCAAAACAGATGCGAGCGCTAGGGCTCACCAGGGCAGGCTGCCACCCTGGCGGCGATACCAGCCTGTGACGGACAGCCGTTGCTGCCTGGCCGGCAGCACCTCGTGCCAGAAACGGTCGGACAGGAACAACACCAGCGTGCCGGCCTCCGGCTCCACATCGATGAACTGCTGGCAGTCCTGATCCAGGTACAGGCGGATCTGGCCGCCGGCGCCGGCCGGCCAGTCCTCGTTCAGATAAAACACCGTGGTCAGCGTGCGGGCGTCGTCATCCTGAAAACGGTCCAGATGCTTTTTGTAGAACGCGCCTTCCGGATATACGGCGAAGTGGGACTCCAGCTCGGCCAGGCCCAGATACAGGCCGCGGTTCACCGCTCGCATGATCTCGTCCATCGCGGCGTTATATGCCGCGACGGCCGGCAGCTCGGCTACCTGATCCAGCCACAGCACCGAGTCGGAGCGGATTTCTGCGCGCCGCGCCTGGCCATCGGCGCGGCCGGTGGCGGCTTCGTGGAAGCGGCCTTCGTCCCATACTTGCAGGCAGGCTTGGCGCAGATTGGCGGTCAGTTCGGCCGGCAAGGCTTGGGGCAGCACGATCCAGCCTTGTTCGGCCAGCGTGTCGAGAACGGTATCAAGATCGAATTGCAGCGCGGTCATGTCGGTTTTGCTCAAAAAACGGGCTGACGCTTTCTACCACAAGCCGGGCCGCAAGGCGAATGCCGGACGTCAAGCTTTGCTGACATTTTGCGGATGCTATCATCCCTGACCACCCACACGCCTAGAGCCCAATGCCATGGAAGGACTGCTCAACTATCTGCTGGACATGCTGAACCTGCCCAAAGTGGGGCTGTCCGCCATTTTCCTGATCAGCCTGGTTTCCGCCACCTTGCTGCCGCTAGGCTCGGAACCGGCAGTCTTCGCCTACATCAAGCTCAAGCCGGACATGTTCTGGCCCGTGCTGGCCGTGGCCACGCTCGGCAACACTCTGGGCGGGATCATAGACTGGTGGATGGGCTATGGCGCCAAGCTCGCGCTGCTGCGCTATCGCCTGCGCCGCAGCCACCGCAAGCATGGCCATGCTCACGCCCAGGCGGCCAGTCCATCGCCGCCAGCTGGCAAAGCACCGCTGGGCAAACGCTACGTCCGCTGGATGCGCCTTCGGGGCGCGCCGATCTTGCTGCTTTCCTGGTTGCCGGGAATCGGCGATCCCTTGTGCACCTTGGCAGGCTGGCTGCGCATCTCGTTCTGGCCCAGCGTGTGCTACATGGCCGTCGGCAAATTCCTGCGCTACCTGGTCACCACCTCGGCGCTATTGTGGGTGCCGGACGACTTCTGGCGCGGGCTGGGCCAATTATTCTGAGCGGCCCGCTCGCAACATCAAGGGGCTGGCGATTAATAGTTCTCGGCCACCTTGTCGTAGTCTCCGGCCAGCCAGTCCAGCGCCAGCGGAAAATGGTCACGCGGCGCATCAGGGTGGGTCAGCAGCGACACGTGGTTGTAGTCGTGCAGATGGCCGGCGCGCCGCCCCAGCAGATGCAGGCGCGAGAGGTGCGGGCCGGACTCGTCCCGGAAACGGCGCACGTCCTCCGGGTGGCCGCGGCAAGGGTCGTTGACGGCGGCGAAATACAGCGTGGGCGGCATATGGCCGGCGCGCGCCGCGGCGGCGTAGTCGAAACCGTCATCGCTATCGATCCACGGTTTGGGCTGCGCCCACAGCTTGCTTTGCAGATGGCTCTTGTCGCTCTCGTCATCGGCCCCCAGCCGGATCCGCCGCGCCGGCAAATAGCCGAACACCTTGATCAACCAGCGCGAAGCGGTGTTCCACATGAAGTCCACCTCGACCAGCTTGTTGAAGTTGCGCACGCGCACGCTGCGCTTGGAGCCGAAATACACCACGCTCGCCACCTCGGCGGCGATGTCGGGAAAGCGCACAAGACAGCTCGACATATGCACGCCGCCCCAGGAGTGGGCGATCCAGTGCAGCTTCTGGCCGCCGCTTTTGTGGCGGATGAAAGCATGCAGCGCCGGCAGGTCCTCGCAGATGGTTTCGGTCTGGCCGTGGCGGCTGTGCGGACCGATCTTGGGCTCGCTCTTGCCGCGGCCGCGCAAATCCGCCACGTAGACGTCGTAGCCGGCATCGGCCAGGAAGTGCGCCAGCCCTTTGCCGGAATCGGTATAAAAGATGCGGCCGTTGGCCATCACGCCGTGCACCATCAGCACCGGCGCGCCGCCGGCGCGGCCGATGCGCTTCAGATACAAGCTCTCGCCGTCGCCCACCGGCACATAACAATCCTGCTGCAGTTTCTCCATGGCTTCCTCGCTGGGTCATGCCGTCGCCGTCTGCGCGGCGATTCAAGCAAACGCTTGATCATGACAAAGAACCCGGCAAAGCGGAAGCGTCGGCAAAACCAGCCGGCGCGGCACAGACGCAGCCGCTCGCGGAACCGCGCCAGCCCGCAGCTGGCCAGCCTGCAGCTAGGCGGCAACGGCTGGACTGATTTCACGGGTTTGTGGCTGAGGGCTTGATATCGATCAAACGTCGGGCCGGCCCACTCTTGAATCCCGCGCGATCCGCCCCTATCTCCTCTATCACCACGGCGTCTGCCGTAAGCCACTGATAGGAAAGGAGAAGCAAATGAGCATGTTGCCCGCCCGCCATAGCCTGTTTGACGAATTTTTCCGCGACTTCACCCCGGGCTTCTTCATCAAGCCGTTGCACGGCAACGCGCTGCCATCGCAAATCAGGATGGATGTGAAGGAAACCGAGCAGGCTTATCTGGTGGACGCCGAGCTGCCCGGCGTCGGCAAGGAGGACATCCATGTCGAGATCGACGGCCCCTTGGTGACCATCAAGGCCGAGGTCAAACAGTTTGACGAAGCCAACCAGGATCAGCAGAAACTGCGCAGCGAGCGCTACTACGGCATGGTGTCGCGCAGCTTCCAGCTGCCGCAGGACATCGACCGCGACGACGCCAGCGCCAAGTATGAAAATGGCGTGCTGTGCCTGACGTTGCCGAAGAAGCGCAATAGCGGCGCAGGGCAACGCCTGCGCATTGAGTAGTCGGCCGGATATCGGCCCTGCCATGAAAAACGCGCTGGATGCCCAGCGCGTTTTTTTATCGATGCAGAAATGGGATCAAGCCAGAATCTTCGACACGATCTCGTACACGTCCTTGGACAGCTCGGCCTTGGCCAGGCGCTCCAGCTCCGCGCGCATCAGCGCCTGACGGCCCGGCTCCAGCTTCTGCAAGCGACGGAAGGCGCGGGTCAGGCCGCTGGCGCCCTGCGGATTGATCGCGTCCAGCTGCAAGATACGGTCCGCCATGAAACGGTAGCCGCTGCCGTCCGCCGCATGGAAATGGAACATGTTCGCGCCGAAGGCGCCCAGCAGCGAACGCACCTTGTTCGGGTTCCGGATGCTGAACGCCGGATGCAGCAGCGCCGCCTCCACATGCTGCAGCGTACCGGCCAGCTGGCTGCCGCCGATCAGCATGAAGAATTTGTCCATCACCAGCGCTTCGTTCTGCCAGCGCGAGGCGAAAGCGGTGAAGCACTCGTCGCGCTCCTGGCCGTCGCGGTCGCGCAGCGCCAGCAGCGCGCCCATCTGGTCGGTCATGTTATCGGCTTCGCGGCACTGCTTGGCGGCGGTTTCGGCCGGCCAGGCGTCATCCAGGCGGTTCAGCATCCACAGCGCGCGGTTCTTCAGGCTGCGCTTGCCGGAATCCTGCGGCTTGTACTCGCGCGTGAGGTTCATCTCGTAGGCCTCGCGCCATTCGCCGCGCAGCGCCTGCGCCAACTGATCCAGCACGAAGTCGCGCACCTGATGGATCACCGCCGGATCGGCCACATCCACCATTTCCAGGATCTCGCCCTCGGTCGGCAGCGTCAGCATCAGCGACTTGAACGACGGATCCAGGCTGTGGTCCTTCAGCACCGAGCGGAAAGCGCCGATGAACACTTCGGACAGCTTCAGCTCGCGGCCGGCGGCCACATCGGCGATCAGTTGCTTGAACAGACGTTCGGCGAAGGTCTGGCCGGCCTCCCAGCGGCAGAAGCTGTCGCTGTCGTTGGCCATCAGGAACACCAGCTGGTCGTCGCGCCAGTCGTATTCCAGCTTCACCGGCGCGGAGAAGCCGCGCAGCAAGGACGGCACCGGCTCGGCCGGGATGTCGAGGAAGGTGAAGCTCTGCTCGGCGGCCTTGATGTCCAGCACGCGCGAGGGGCCAACGGCTTCCGCCTCGCCCGCCAGTCGCAGCGGCAAGTCCTTGCCGTCCGCGCCCACCAGGCCCAGCGCCAGCGGGATGTGGAAGGGCTGCTTGACGTTCTGGCCCGGCGTGGCCGGGCAGCTTTGCTTGACGGTCAGGGTGTAGCTTTGCTCGGCCGGGTTGTAGCTGGACGAGACCGACAGGCGCGGCGTGCCGGCCTGGCTGTACCACAGCGCGAACTGTTCCAGATCGGCGCCATTGGCGTCGGCCATGGCGGCGCGGAAGTCGTCGCAGGTGACGGCTTGGCCGTCATGGCGCTTGAAGTACAGGTCCATGCCCTTGCGGAAGCCTTCGCGGCCCAGCAGGGTTTCATACATCCGCACCACTTCCGCGCCCTTCTCGTACACGGTCATGGTGTAGAAGTTGTTCATCTCGATATAGCTGTCCGGACGGATCGGGTGCGCCGTCGGGCCGGCGTCTTCCGGAAACTGCGCCATGCGCAGGCCTTTGACGTCGTCGATGCGCTTGACCGCGCGGCTGTACATGTCGGCGCTGAATTCCTGATCGCGGTAGACGGTCAGGCCTTCCTTCAGGGACAACTGGAACCAGTCGCGGCAGGTCACGCGGTTTCCGGTCCAGTTGTGGAAGTATTCGTGGCCGATCACCGCCTCGATGTCTTCGAAGTCGGTGTCGGTGGCGGTGTCCTGGCGGGCCAGCACGTACTTGGTGTTGAAGATGTTGAGGCCCTTGTTCTCCATGGCGCCCATATTGAAGTCGCCCACCGCCACGATCATATAGATGTCGAGGTCGTACTCCAGGCCGAAACGCTCCTCGTCCCACTTCATGGAGTGCTTGACCGACTCCATCGCGTGGGCGGTCTTGTCCTGATCGGCCGGTTCGGTCCAGATTTCCAGTTGAACCTCGCGGCCGCGCATGGTGACGAACTTGTCCTTCAGCGCCACCAGTTTGCCTGCCACCAGCGCGAACAAATAGGCCGGCTTGCGGTACGGGTCCACCCACTTAACCCAGTGGCGCTTCTTGTCCACCATGCCCTCGCCGACCTTGTTGCCGTTGGACAGCAACACCGGGTACTTCTGCTTGTCGGCCTTGATGGTGGTGGTGAACTTGGCCATCACGTCCGGACGGTCCAGGTAGTAGGTGATCTTGCGGAAGCCTTCCGGCTCGCACTGGGTGAACAGATTGCCGCTGGAAGCGTACAGGCCCATCAGGCTGGTATTGGCCGCCGGGTCGAGTTCGGTTTCGATTTCCAGGATGAAGCTGTCCGGCACCTGGGGCACGGTCAGCACATCATTGGCCAGCTGATAGCGGGTTTCGTCCAGCTTTTCGCCATCCAGCACCACGGCGATCAGCTTGGCGCTGCCGTCCAGCTTCAGTTCGCTCGCGGCGGACTGGCCATTGCGGTTGACCACCAGCCGGGAATGGACCCGGGTGAATTCATCTTCGATGTCGAACACCAGATCGACGCGGTCGATCAGAAAGGCCGGGGCCTGGTAATCCTTGCGATACTTCACTTCCGGCTGTTGGGCCATGCGTGTCTCCTTATCGTCCGGCTTGTGGCCGGCCTCATGCATAGACAGAACGGCGCCTGCTGGCGCCGCTCGTTGTTGTATCGTTTCCGCTCAGCGGCTGGCGATCCACTTGCCGCCATCCGGCAGCAGCTTCAGGCGGCAGGTGTCCTCGGCGGCAGGCTGCAGCGTCACGTCGAAGCTCATCAGCTCGTCGCGACGGAAAGCGTGCAGCTTGATCTTGTCGCCGGCTGCGTAACGGGCGATCTGTTTGTCCAGATCGACGGCGCGCAGCTTGTCCACCGCCACCACCACATCGCCGCCGGACAGGCCGGCCGCCTGCGCGGCGCCGCCATCCAGCACCTGGGCCAGCTTGACGCCGGCGGCATCGCCTGCGGTCTTGACGCCCAAGGTCAGCGGCGCGGGCTTGCCGGCGAAGGCGTCCACCACGCCGCCGCGGTCGGACGCGCCTTGCGCCGCCTCGAATTTCAATTCGACGCCCTGGCTGGCCAGCAGTTCAGCCAGCGGCAGGTCTTGCGTGGAACGCAGCGCCAGGTCGAAGAAGGGCTTGAGCTTGAGGCCGGTGGTTTCGATGGCGATCTTTTCCCACTCGTCCTCTTCCAGGCCCTTGCCGTCCGCCAGCCACTTGGCCCACAGCGCGCGCATCACGTCGTCCAGCGACTGCTTGCCCTTGCTGTCGCGGCGGATCAGCAGGTCCAGCGCCAGCGCCGCCAGCGAACCCTTGGTGTAGTAGCTGACGATGCTGTTGGGGCTGTTTTCGTCCTGGCGGTAATACTTGGTCCAGGCTTCGAAGCTGGACTGCTCCAAGGTCTGCTTCAGTCTACCGGCGCCGCGTTGCACGCCGGTGATGGTTTCGGCCAGCAGACCCAGGTAGCGCTTCTCGTCGATCAGGCCGCTGCGCACCAGCGCCAGGTCGTCGTAATACGAGGTGATGCCTTCAAACGCCCACAGCAGGCGGGTATGGCCTTCGCGGTTCAAGTCGTACGGCGTGAACGCCGCCGGCTTCATGCGCTTGACGTTCCAGCTGTGGAAGTATTCGTGGCTGATCAGGCCCAGCAGCTTCAGGTAGCCGTCGCTGATTTCCGCCGCGCCCGGCGCCGGCAAATCGTCGCGATTGGCCACCAGCGCGGTGGAGGCGCGGTGCTCCAGGCCGCCGTAGATGTCTTTGCCGACAAACAGCATGAAAACATAGCGATCGAACGGCGCCGGCTCGCCAAACAGCTTGATCTGGTATTCGCAAATTTTCCGGGTGTCTTCGGCCAGGCGCTTCAGATCGCCCTGGAAACGGCCGGATACGACGAACTCATGCGGCACGCCGCAGGCCTTGAAGCTGACTTTTTTGAAATTGCCCAGCTCCACCGGGTGATCGATCAACTCGTCGTAGTTGGATGCCTGGTAGCGGCCGAAGCCGCTCTTCTTCTTGATGTCGGCGGCCGGCAGGCTGGTGGCCACTTTCCAATCCGCATAAGACTTGCTGTCCGGCGCGTGGATGTCGACCGAGCACGGTTCGTCCTGATATCCATCTACGGCCAGGAACACGCTGGTGCCGTTGAAGAAACCGCGTTCGCCGTCCAAATAGGCGCCGCGCACCGACAGATCGTAGGCGTACACTTGATAGCGCAGGGTCAGCGCGCCCTTGGCCGGCTCGGCCTGCCAGCGGTTCTTGTCCAGCTGGCGCAATGCCACCGTCTTGCCGCTGGCTTCCGCCGACAACGATACGATATGCTTTGAAAATTCACGTATCATATAACTGCCGGGAATCCACGCCGGCAGGAAAAAAACCTGGCCATTCTTGGCTGGCTGCAAAACGGTAACCGTGACTTCGAACAGGTGGGCTTCCGGCGATGCCGGCCGCAGAGTGTACTGTACTGGGATGGACTGGATCATGATCTGCCTGCATGCGTTGCAAAACGCGATGATTTTAGCATTACCGCGCCGCAAGCGCCGCCAATTGTGCCGTATTGATCCATGTCAATAAGCCTTGCCTGCATGCCAATACAATTGCATGAGTGGCAATTTGGACTGTTTACGATTGCCATGCGAGTAGTACCACGGCAAGAACATGCCGGAACGGCCAAGCCGCCCATCCAGCTGGTTGGCGGTAAATGCTTGATTTAGAATAAAGGCATTGGTCTGGATGGGAATTTGGTGCTGTCGGAAAGGCTGGCGAGCTGCTAATACAGACATCGAAGCCTATCGATACAGGTCAAGCACTTGACCCAACCATGCTGTTTCGGTTCCCGCGACGTGCCACCGCTTCATGCAGCAGATTGGGCTGCATTGAAAAAGTTCAAGTCGCTACGGTTTGTTCATGTTCTGAGTTAGCAACCTTGGAGAAAACCTTAATGGAAACGCAACCCACTTATAACTATAAGGTGGTGCGCCAATTTGCCATCATGACCGTAGTCTGGGGCATCGTCGGCATGTTGGTGGGCGTGGTCATCGCGGCCCAGCTGGTATGGCCGGAGCTCAATTTCGG
The DNA here is from genome assembly GCF_002902845.1 of Chromobacterium sinusclupearum. Classification (GTDB taxonomy): domain Bacteria; phylum Pseudomonadota; class Gammaproteobacteria; order Burkholderiales; family Chromobacteriaceae; genus Chromobacterium; species Chromobacterium sinusclupearum. Next base: position 58,109 of record NZ_PPTF01000051.1, on the reverse strand, counting down.
GCCCTGGTTCCACTTTGGCCGCCTGCGCCCCCTGCACACCAATGCCGTCATTTTCGCCTTTGGCGGTTGCGGCCTGTTCGCCACTTCCTACTATGTGGTGCAGCGTACCTGTAACGTCCGGCTGATTTCAGACAAGCTGGCCGCCTTCACCTTCTGGGCGTGGCAACTGGTCATCGTGCTGGCCGCCATCACCCTGCCGCTGGGCCTCACCTTCGGCAAGGAGTACGCCGAGCTGGAATGGCCGATCAAGCTGCTGATCGCCGTGACCTGGGTGGTGTACGCCATCGTATTCTTCGGCACCATCGCCATCCGCAAGGTCAAGCACATCTATGTGGCCAATTGGTTCTACGGCGCCTTCATCCTGGCCGTGGCCTTGCTGCACATCGTCAACTCCGCCTTCGTGCCGGTGACGCTGTGGAAGTCCTATTCGGTGTATTCCGGCGCCGTCGACGCCATGGTGCAGTGGTGGTACGGCCACAACGCCGTGGGCTTCTTCCTGACCGCCGCCTTCCTCGGCATGATGTACTACTTCGTGCCCAAGCAGGCCGGCCGGCCGGTTTACTCCTACCGCCTGTCCGTGGTGCACTTCTGGGCGCTGATCTTCACCTATATGTGGGCCGGTCCGCACCACCTGCACTACACCGCGCTGCCTGACTGGACCCAATCCGTCGGCATGGTGTTCTCGCTGATTCTGCTGGCGCCGTCCTGGGGCGGCATGATCAACGGCATCATGACCCTGTCCGGCGCCTGGCATAAGCTGCGCACCGACCCGGTGCTGAAGTTCCTGGTGGTTTCGCTGTCGTTCTACGGCATGTCCACCTTCGAAGGCCCGATGATGTCGATCAAGACCGTCAACGCGCTGTCCCACTACACCGACTGGACCATCGGCCACGTGCACTCCGGCGCGCTGGGCTGGGTGGGCTTCATCACCATCGGCTCGATGTACTACCTGATTCCGCGCCTGTTCGGCCGCGACTCCATGTTCAGCGTCAAACTGATCGAGGCGCACTTCTGGCTGGCCACGGTCGGCGTGGTGCTGTACATCGCCTCGATGTGGATTTCCGGCGTGACCCAGGGCCTGATGTGGCGCGCGCTGAACGCGGACGGCACGCTGACCTACGCCTTCGCCGAGTCGGTCAAGGCCAGCTACCCCTACTACTTCGTGCGCTTCCTTGGCGGCGCCCTGTACCTGTCCGGCATGCTGCTGATGGCTTACAACACCTTCCGCACCGTCTCCGCCGGCCGCGCCGTGGATGCCAAGATTCCGGCAGTCACCGCACAAGCACACTAAGGGGGCGAAAGAAAAATCATGGACAAAATCCAAAAACTGATCGAAGAACATGTCGGCTGGCTGATCGTGCTGACCCTGCTGGTGATCAGCGTGGCGGGCCTGGTGGAAATCCTGCCGCTGGCCTTCCAGAAATCCGTGACCGAGCCGGTAGCCGGCGTCAAGCCTTACACCGCGCTGCAGCTGGCCGGCCGCGACATCTACGTCCGCGAAGGCTGCTACAACTGCCACTCGCAGATGATCCGTCCCTTCCGCGCCGAAACCGAGCGTTACGGCCACTACTCGGTGGCGGGCGAGTCGGTATACGACCATCCTTTCCAGTGGGGCTCCAAGCGCACCGGCCCGGACCTGGCGCGCGTAGGCGGCCGCTACTCCGACGAATGGCACCGCGTGCACCTGACCAACCCGCGCGACGTGGTGCCGGAGTCCAACATGCCTGCCTTCCCGTGGCTGGCCAAGAATCTGGCCGATGCCGACGTGGTGCCGGCCAAGATGGAAGCGCTGCGCAAGGTGGGCGTGCCGTACTCCGACAAGGAGATCGCCGAAGCCAAGTCGCAAGTGGAGGGCAAGTCCGAACTGGATGCGCTGATCGCCTACCTGCAAGGCCTGGGCCTTGCACTGAAGAATGTACGTTGAGCCATGGACTGGGTAACGATAGGACGTTCGCTATTCACCGTGGTCTGCTTCGCGTTCTTCATCGTGGTGCTGATCATCGCCTATAGCAAACGCTCCAAGAACCGGTACGAGGAAGCGGCGAATCTGCCCTTCCTGGATGACGACAAGGCAGAGGAAGCCCTACACGACCAGGCTTCCAACGGAGCAAGAAAATGAGTCAATTCACAAGCGATTTCTGGAACATCTGGATTATCGTGATCGTGCTGGGCGGCATCATCGGCCTGACCCTGCTGGTATTCACCCAGTCCAAGACCACGGTCAAGAAGGGCGAGGAAGTCCAGACCCTGGGCCACGTGTGGGACGGCGACCTGGAGGAGTACAACAACCCGCTGCCGCGCTGGTGGATGCTGATGTTCTACATCACGCTGCTGTTCGGCATCGTGTATCTGGTGCTGTATCCGGGCCTCGGCGACTACAAGGGCGTCTTCGGCTGGAGCCAGGTAGGTCAGTACAAGGACGAGCGCGCCAAGGCCGAAGCCAAGTACCAGCCGCTGTACGACAAGTTCCTCAAGCAAGACTTGAAGGCGGTGGCGGCCGATCCGCAGGCTCAGGAAATGGGCAAACGCCTGTTCCAGACCTACTGCGTGCAGTGCCACGGCGCGGACGCCCGCGGCGCCAAGGGCTTCCCCAATCTGGTGAACCACGACTGGCTGTACGGCGGCGAGCCCGACACCATCAAGACCACCATCCTGAACGGCCGCCACGGCCAGATGCCGGCCTGGGGCGCGGTGCTGGGCGAGGAGAAGGTCAAGGATGTGGCCAACTACGTGCTGTCGCTCTCCGTCAACAAAAAGAAGTTTGACGCCGAGCGGGCCTCTCGCGGCAAGGAAACCTTCGCCACGCTGTGCTCCGCCTGCCACGGCGCGGACGGCAAGGGCAACCAGCAACTGGGCGCGCCCAACCTGACCCACCCGTCCGGCAACTGGCTGTATGGCGGCACCGAGAAGACCATCATCGAAACCGTCACCAATGGCCGCAACAATCAAATGCCGGCCTGGAAGGACTTCCTGGGCGAAGGCAAGGTCCACTTGCTGGCCGCCTACGTCTGGAGCCTGTCCAACAATCCCAAGGCGCCGCAATAAGCCTGGCTACGCCGCCTGCTCCGGCAGGCGGCGTTTTTCCTCCCCACCCACAGAGGCCTTGGCCCAGCGCATCGCAGAGGTGAGTTCAGCCAAGTCCTCTTCAGGAAAAAACAATGTCAGAGTCTCTGAAGAAGATCCCCATAAAAGTCCAGAACGCCGATAAGGACAGCGCCACCATCTCGCTGTACGAAACCCAGAAAAAGCTCTATCCCCGCTCAGTCAAGGGCCTGTTCAACAACTTCCGCATCCTGTTCGTCATCGGCACCCAGCTGCTGTACCTCGGCCTGCCCTGGCTGCAATGGAACGGCCGCCAGGCGGTGTTCTTCGATCTGATCAACCGCAAGTTTTACCTGTTTGGCCTCACCGTATGGCCGCAGGACTTCGTCTACCTCGCCGCGCTCCTGATGTGCTGCGCCTTCGGCCTGTTCACCTGGACCACCATCGCCGGCCGGCTATGGTGCGGCTATTCCTGTCCGCAAACGGTGTACACCGAGATCATGCTGTGGATAGAACAATGGGTGGAGGGCGACCGCAACAAGCGCATGAAGCTGGATGCGGCGCCCATGAGCGCAACCAAGCTGCGCCTGAAATTCACCAAGCATTTCATCATGATCGCATTCTCGCTGTGGACCGGCTTCACCCTGGTGGGCTACTTCACGCCGATACGCAGCCTGGTGGCCGCGCTTCCCACTTTTAGCTACGGCCCGTGGGAAAGCTTCTGGATGTTCTTCTACGGCGGTTTCACCTATCTGTTCGCCGGCTTCATGCGCGAGCAGGTGTGCAAATACATGTGCCCATACGCCCGTTTCCAGAGCGTGATGTTCGATGCCGACACGCTGATCATTTCTTACGACGAAGCCCGCGGCGAACCGCGCGGCGCGCGCAAAAAAGGCGCCGACCCGAAGGAACAGGGGCTGGGCGACTGCATCAACTGCAGCATCTGCGTGCAGGTGTGCCCGGTGGGCATCGACATCCGCAACGGCCTGCAATACGAATGCATAGGCTGCGCCGCCTGCATCGACGCCTGCGACGACGTCATGGACAAGATGGGCTATCCGCGCGGACTGATACGCTACACCACGGAAAACGCGCTGGAAGGCAAATACCCGGAAAAGGCGATTGCCTCGCGGCTGAAACGGCCGCGCGTGGTGCTGTACAGCCTGGTGCTGCTCATCGTGTTCTGCGCCGCCGTCACCTCGCTGGCCCTGCGCAAACCCTTCAAGGTAGACATCATCCGCGACCGCGCCTCGCTGGTGCGCGAAACCGAAGAAGGCTGGCTGGAAAACAGCTACATCATCAAGATCATCAATACCACGGAACAAAATCAGCGCTTCGCCATCACAGCCAATGGCCTTCCCGGCATCAAGGTTAAAGCGGAGCAGCCAGAAACTCAGGTGCGCGCCACGGAAACCCAATCGATTACCGTGCAGGTGCAAGCCGACCCGCAATACGCGACCAAGGGCAGCCACGAAATCCATTTCGTGATCCAGTCGCTCAACAACCCCGCCCTGCGCGTGGAAGAAAAATCCAGTTTCATTGGAGAATAAACGCATGCAGCACACTGCCCACCACCCGCCCCGCCCCTGGTACAAAGAGCCCTGGCCCTGGATCCTGTTCGGCATTCCGCTGGTGTCCATCATCGTCGGCATCTTCTTCCTGGCAGCCGCCATCAAATCGGACGATGGCCTGGTCACCGACGACTATTACAAGAAGGGCAAGGCCATCAATATGGAACTGCACCGCGACAAGGTGGCGGCGCAGATGGGCTTGTCCGGCCAGCTGATGTTCGGCTCTGACGGCCGCAGCCTGCGCCTGATCACCAGCAGCAAGAGCAAGCTGCCGGATACCCTGTCGCTGCGCATGGTCCACCCGGCGCAGGACGACTTCGACCAAAGCGCCGAAATGACCATGGCCGGCCCCAACCTATACCAGGGCATCCTGGCCCAGCCGCTGGTCACCGCCAACCACTGGTATGTGCTGGTGGAGGACCACGACAAGAAATGGCGCATTCAGGGCGAATGGAAAACCGCCCAAGGCCCGATGGTGCAGCTGGGCCAACCCAAGCTGGAGCCGGCGGGACACTGAGTCCAACCGTCCAGAAACGCCAACGGCCCGCGCAGCGGGCCGTTTTGCATGGCGCCGTCTCGCGGCGTCATACTCAAATGATCAAATCGGAATGGTAGCGCAGCCAGTAGGCCTCGCGGCAGGCATTGTCGAAGCTCTTGCGCATCGGTTCAATACCCGGCGATTCGCCCAAAGCCATCACTTCGTAAGTGATCCAGCACTCGGAGCAGGCCAGCTCGCTGGGATAATCGTCCACCTCGATGCCGCGGCGGATGACTACGCCGTTGTCGAAGCGGTAATCGCGCTGCCGCAAGATCACTTCGCAATCGGCCTCGCGCCAGTTCTCGCTCCTCTCCTCGCGCCCGATAATCCGTTCCGCCCCGGCCCCGCCCATGATGGCGCGGGCGTAGGCGGCCAAGGGCTCCAGCTTCATGCCGGCTCCTTGCGGATATCGGCCAGCAGCGGCTTGGCCAGACGCAGATAATCGTCGCAGTCCAGCACCATGGAAGCATCCAGCCTGCCGGCATTGAACGCGATTTCGCCGTAACGCGCCAGCAGCTGCGGGTCCACCACCAGCCGGATGGCGGGATCGAAACTGAATGGCGGGATGGAGCCGATCACGCAGCCGGTCGCCGCCTCGGCGTCTGCCGCATCCGCCAGCTTGACCTTGCGCGCGCCGACGGCGGCCGCCACCTTGGAGAAGTCCACCCGCTCGTCGCCGGGCAGCACCGCCAGCACAAACTGGCCCGGCGCGTCCGCCACCCGGCACAGCATGGCCTTGGCCCCCTGCCCCACCTCGGTGTCGCGTATCTCCGCCACCATGCGCGAATTGCCTTCGGCCGGATGTTCTATTACGCGGAAGCAAGCAGCACCGTCCTCCAACATCTGCCGCAAACGTTCGAACATGAACTCTTCCTTTTGTGGCTACCAAGCATTTCCTGGTGATATGAGGCCAAAAATAGACCGAACAAGCCTAGCCATGCTTGTTTCTCCAATGAGGTCGCCGCTAGACTGCAACTCACTTCCTACTGGCGACGCCTACTATCATGCTCAAACTCAACCTCGGCTGCGGCCATGACAAACGTCCCGGCTTCGTCAATGTGGACTCCCAAGCCGCCTGCCAGCCGGACCAAGTGGTCGATCTGGAGCATTTCCCCTGGCCCTGGGCCGACAGCTCGGTGGACGAGGTCGTGATGAGCCATGTGCTGGAACACCTGGGCGCCAGCACAGAGGCGTACCTCGGCATCATCCGGGAGCTGTACCGCGTGTGCGCGGCGGATGCCCGCGTCACCATCATCATTCCCCATCCGCGCAGCGACAATTACCTGGCCGACCCCACGCACGTCCGCCCCATCACTGCCATGGGCTTGCAGATGTTCAATCAGGAGCTGAACCGCCAGAGCATGGCGGAAGGCGGGTCCAGCGCGCCGCTGGGCGTCTATCTGGGCGTGGACTGGGTGATGGAATCCTCGGACGTGAAAATCCTGGAGCCTTGGGCCAGCCGCTTCAACAGCGGCCAGCTCCAGGACGCGGACATCGCCATGGCGGTACAGAACTTCTACAACGTGGTAGGCGATTGCACTTTCGTCATGCGCATCCGCAAGCCGGCCTTCGCCGGCTGACAATGGCCCCCTTACACCGGCCGCAACCGCGCCATGAAGTGGCGCAGGATGGGCGGTTCGTATTCAAACGTCAGGCCCCTGACCGCGCCGGCGTGCTTTTTCACCTCGATTAGGCAGTCGGCGATGTAGTCCATGTGGTCGTTGGTGTAGACGCGGCGCGGAATGGTCAGCCGCATCAGCTCGAATGGCGATGGCTCCTGCTTGCCGGTTTGCGGATTGCGGCCCAGCAGCAGCGAGCCGATTTCCACCGCCCGCACCCCGCCTTCCAGATACAGTTCGCAGGCCAAGGCATGCGCCGGGAACTGCTCGGCAGGGATGTGCGGCAGCAATAGCCGCGCATCGACGAATACCGCGTGGCCGCCGGTAGGCGTCTGAATCGGCACTCCGCCCTCGCGCAGACGCTCGCCAAGATACGCCACCTGGCCGATGCGATAACTGAGGAAGGCGTCGTCCAGCCCTTCCTTCAGGCCTATCGCCAAGGCTTCCATATCGCGCCCGGCCAGGCCGCCATAGGTGACAAAGCCTTCCATCGGCACGCAGTTGACCTGCACCGCGCGGAACAGCGCCTCGTCGTCCTTGAAGCAGCACAGGCCGCCGATATTGACCAGGCCGTCCTTCTTGGCCGACATGGTGAACATGTCGCCGCAGTCGAACATCTCGCGCACGATGGACGCGATGGACGCGCCGGCGTAGGCCGGATCGCGCTGGCGGATGAACCAGGCGTTCTCGGCGAAACGGGCCGCGTCTATCACCACGGGAATGCCATGCGCACGCGCCAGCTCGCTGACCGCGCGGATATTCCCCATGGACACCGGCTGGCCGCCGGCGCTGTTGCAGGTGATGGTGATGATGACGGCGGCGACGTTGTCGCCTTCCTCCGCCACGATCTCGCGCAGCCGCGGCAGGTCGAAATCGCCCTTCCAGTCATAGGCGGTGCCGGTATCCAGCGCCTGCGGCGTCAGCACGTTGACGGCGCGCGCGCCGGCCAGTTCGACATGCGCCTTGGTGGTGTCGAAGTGATAGTTGGACAGGAATACCGGCCGCTGCCCGCGGCAACGCTTCACCAATTCCGGAAACAGAATCTGCTCCGCGCCGCGCCCCTGGTGAGTGGGAATGGTGTGCGCATAGCCGAACACTTCGCGCACCGTATCGGCCAGATGGTGGAAATTGCGGCTGCCGGCATAGGCCTCGTCGCCCATCATCAGGCCAGCCCACTGGCGGTCGGACATGGCGCCGGTGCCGCTGTCGGTCAACAGATCGATATAGACATCCTCGGCCTTCAACAGGAAGGGGTTCCATCCGGCCTCCTGCAGCGCATGGCGGCGGTCTTCGGCGGTGGTTTGGCGGATAGTCTCCACCATTTTGATGCGGAATGGTTCAGGTATGCGTCGTGCCATGATGCGTCTCCTCGCGGCGCGCCGCCGGACGGCGCATGGTCACGCGCGGTCGCGGCTGGCGGGCCGTCTTGCGTTTTTAACAAAGGGGTAAAAGCAGGAACGGGGAGGCTTCAGGCGTGCGGGAAATCGAACGTCAGGATGATATCTAGCGTGTACCAGTTGGGGCGCGGGCCATCGTGGAAGGTCTGCGCCAGGCAAGTTGTGATCTTCATCGCCATACCTTGCGTGAGCAGTGGAATTATGGGCGCAAGCCCACAATGACCATAGCGTCATCCCATATGGATGGCAATCACATACCGTTTACGGTGTGACTATCAAACAACACACAATGTATACAATCTTCAATGAACAAAATGCATAAAACTCATGAATCCCAGCTAAATAGCTCAGAAAAAAACATCAAAAAAACAAAGTCAATGCTCTAAATATTACATGGTAATTACATTTTTCCTAAAAAAATTTTCACATCTCAACATTTACTCGATATGATCATGCGCTGCCTACAAAATACATAGGCACTCAATAAAAAACAAAAAACATCGCTTGTTGCTGGTGATGTCTCAAGTCACTCGAAGGAAACCCTTATGTCTACACAATCGCATCCCAAGGGGCTGTATCTGCTCTTTGTGACGGAGATGTGGGAGCGCTTCAGCTACTACGGCATGCGCGCCATCTTCACGCTGTACATGATCAAGGCCCTGCTGTTCGACAAGGCGCATGCGTCCGACATTTACGGCACCTATACCGGCCTGGTTTACCTGACTCCGCTGGTGGGCGGCTACATCGCCGACCGTTACTGGGGCAACCGCCGCTCCATTCTGGCTGGCGGCGTGCTGATGGCCCTCGGCCAGTTCATGCTGTTCTTCTCCGGCTCCTTGCACGAAACCAACGTCGTCGCCGCCTCCTGGCTGCTGTACGGCGGCCTGGGCATGCTGATTGCCGGCAATGGCCTGTTCAAGCCGAACATCTCGTCCATGGTGGGCCAGCTGTACGCCCCGGGCGACAAGCGCGTGGACTCCGCCTTCACCATCTTCTACATGGGCATCAACGCCGGCTCGCTGTTCGCGCCGCTGGTGTGCGGCTCGCTTGGCGACACCGGCAATCCGTCGGACTTCAAGTGGGGCTTCATGGCCGCCGGCTGCGGCATGCTGCTGTCGCTGGTCATCTTCAGCCTGTTCAAGAACAAGTATCTGGTGACGCCGGAAGGCAAGCCGATCGGCATGGCGCCGAAGCGCCACCACGAAAGCGGCGAGAAAGTGGTGCACGCCCCGCTGACCGGCGTGGAAAAGCAACGTCTGGCGGTGATCCTGATCGTATCGGCGTTTGTGATCTTCTTCTGGTCCGCCTTTGAGCAGGCCGGCGCCTCGCTGACCTTCTTCGCCGAAGAGCAGACCAACCGCAATCTGCTGGGCTACACCGTGCCGGCCTCGTTCTTCCAGTCGATCAATCCGATCTCGGTGGTGCTGTTCGCGCCTATCTTCGCCTGGATCTGGACCAAGCTGGGCAACAAGGGCATGGAGCCGTCGTCTCCGGCCAAAATGGCCCTGGGCCTGTTCTTCCTGGCCATCGGCTACCTGGTGATCGCCTTCGGCGTGGACGGCCTGGCGCCGGGCGTCAAGGTCAGCATGCTGTGGCTGGTCAGCCTGTACATGCTGCACACCTTCGGCGAGCTGAGCCTGTCGCCTATCGGCCTGTCGCTGGTGGTGAAACTGTCTCCTGCCCGCTTCACCAGCCTGATGATGGGCATCTGGTTCCTGTCCAACGCCGCCGCCAACAAGTTTGCCGGCACGCTGTCCGAACTGTACCCGGACCCGGCCAAACCGGTGCCGCACTTCCTGGGCTACGCAGTCAACAATCTGCATGACTTCTTCATGCTGTTCGTGTTCATGGCCGGCGCCAGCTCGCTGATCCTGTTCGCGCTGTCCAGCGTGCTGAAGAAGATGATGCACGGCCGCCAGTAAGCGGCGCGCGCCCTCGCTTCAACGCCACCTTCGGGTGGCGTTTTGCATTCCGGCGCGGGGCAGACGGCAAGCCCGCTCTGTGATAGCCTTGCGCCGAATCGATTCTCTTTGATCCTGAATGAAATCCGCTGCAACTTCTGCCTGGCAAAAGGCTGCCGGCTATGCGCTTCTGGCGCTGTTATTGATCCGTCTGGTCGCGCTGTGGGCCATCCCGCTCACCGACACCACCGAGGCGCGCTACGCCGAAATCGCCCGCAAGATGCTGGAAACCGGCAACTGGGTGACGCCGCTGCACGACTACGGCGTGCCGTTCTGGGCCAAGCCGCCGCTATCCACTTGGCTGTCCGCGGCCAGCATGGGCCTGTTCGGCGTCAATGAATTCGCCGCCCGCCTGCCGGCCCTGCTGCTGGCCCTCGCCACGCTCTGGCTGACGGCCGACCTGATGCGCCGCCGCGCCGGCCGGGACGCCGCCCTGGCCACCGCGCTGATGCTGGCCGGCGGGCTGCTGTTCTACGGCGCCGCCGGCACGGTGATGACCGACCCCTCGCTGCTGTTCTGCGTCGCGCTGAGCCTGGTGGCGTTCTGGCATGCGATGAACGGCGGCAGCCGGCTGTGGCGCTACGCCTTCTTTGCCGGCCTGGGACTGGGCTTGCTGGCCAAGGGGCCGCTGGACGTGGTGCTGGTGGGCATGCCGATTTTCTTCTGGGTGCTGATCCGCAACGAGTGGAAACGGCTGTGGACCGAGCTGCCGTGGATGACCGGCACGCTGTTGGCCGCCGCCATCGCCCTGCCCTGGTATGTCTGGGCGGAAATCCGCACGCCGGGCTTCCTCAACTACTTCATCATGGGCGAGCACGTCAGCCGCTTCCTCGACTCCGGCTGGAAGGGCGACAAGTACGGCTTCGCCCACGCCACGACGCGCGGCATGATCTGGCCCTATGCGTTGGGCGCGCTGTTCCCGTGGTCGCTGGCCATGCTGGCCTGGCTGGCCTGCCGCGCCCGCCGCTTGCCGGCCATCGTCCGCGCCGGCGAAAACGACGGCTGGCTGCTGTATCTCTCGCTGTGGACCGTGATGACGCTGCTGTTCTTCACGATGTCCGGCAACATCATCTTTCCGTACTCCCTGCCCATGTTGCCCGGCGCGGCCCTGCTGATGGCCGAGCTGTGGCGGCGCGACCTGAGCCCCCGCTCCGGCCGCGCCCTGCCCTGGCTGGCGCTGGCCTCCGGCCTCTTGGTGCTGGCCGCCATCGGCTTGCAGCGCTATGACGGCGCCAAATACTTCCGCACGCAGAAACCGGTGATCGCCGCCTGGCAGGCTCAGCAGCCACAGGCCGGCGCCATGCTGTTCTACTGGGACAGCCGCCGCGAGTTTTCGGCGGAATTTTACAGCCAGGGCAAGGTGCGCACCACCGCCAATCCGCAGGCGATAACCGCCTTGCTGGCGGCGCATCCCGGCAGCTGGATCGTGACCGAGCAGCGCGATTTCGCCAGCCTGCCGCCCGCCATCGCCGCCGGCTACGTCCGCGCGGCGGAGTTTCCGGTGATGAAGGACCGCATGCTGCTGCTGCGGCCCGCAGCCGGCCACTGATTCCGGATAGAACCATGACCGATACCCTCAACCACGGCTTCACTCCGCCCTATCTGCTGGCGCTGCGCGCCGCCGAGCGCCCGGCCGACCCGCTGGTCAGCTGCATCATCCCGGCTTACAACGAATCCGAAAACATCGTGCCGATGCTGGAGACGCTGCACCGCCTGCTCACGGAACAAGGCTTGCGCCATGAGCTGGTGGTAGTGGACGACGGCAGCCGCGACGACACCGTGCCCAAGGTGCTGCAGGCCAGCCAGCGCCTGCCGGTGACGCTGATCCAGCTGTCGCGCAACTTCGGCAAGGAGATCGCGCTGACCGCCGGCATCGACCACATCCAGGGCGACGTGGCGGTGCTGATAGACGGCGACTTCCAGCATCCGCCGGAAATGGTGCCGGTGTTTCTGGACAAATGGCGCGAAGGCTATGACATGGTGTACAGCGTGCGCGCCAACCGCGACAACGAAACCCTGGCCAAGCGCGCCTTCACCCGCGTGTTCTACGCGCTCTTGAACACCGGCGCGCCGCTGAAGATCCCGGAGAACACCCAGGACTTCCGCGTGCTGGACCGCTGCATTCTGGACGCGCTGCGCCAGATGCCGGAACGCAACCGCTTCATGAAAGGCCTGTACAACTGGGTGGGCTTCACCCAGTTGGCGCTGGAGACGCAAACGCAGGAGCGCCGCGCCGGCAAAAGCAGCTTCAATTTCCGCAACCTGCTGGGCCTGGGGCTGACCGGCCTGACCGCCTTTTCCAATATGCCGCTGCGCATCTGGACGCTGGTTGGCTTCTTCATCTCGCTGCTGTCCATCGGCTACGCGCTATGGGAACTCTTGCACACGCTGCTGTTCGGCAACCCGGTCAGCGGCTGGCCGACGCTGGCTGTCGCCGTCACCTTCCTTGGCGGCGTGCAACTGCTGTCCATCGGCATTCTGGGCGAATACGTCGGCCGCATCTTCAATGAAGTGAAGGGCCGTCCTACCTATCTGATCAGCCGGGTCCACAAACGGGAAGACGATCAGGCATGACGCGGCAACTGTTCTGGTTCGGCGTGGTGGGGGTCTCCGCCATGCTGCTGCATTTCGCCCTGGTGACGCTGGCGCTGGTGCCGCTGGGCGTAGCGCCGCTCGTCGCCAATGTGCTGGGCTTCCTTGGCGCGTTTCAGATCAGCTACTGGGGCCATCGTCGCTTCACTTTCGAAGCGCGCCATGTGCCGCACCGTCAGGCGCTGCCGCGCTTCTTCGGCGTCTCCTGCCTCAGCTTCTGCGTCAACGAAGCGTTGTACTTCCTGCTGCTGCGCTGCACGCCGCTGGATTACCGCGTCTCGCTGGCGATTGTGCTGTTCGCGGTGGCGGTGTTGACTTTCGTGCTGGGCAAGCTGTGGGCCTTTGCCTCGGCGCCACATACAAATTAATGCCGTGACAAAATTGCTTCGTAAACTTTTGTCAAAGCCGCCAGTCATACCATCCATGACGAAACGATTGACTCTCTGCGCCGATGACTTCGCCCAGTCCGGCAGCATCAGCGCCGGCATCCTGCAACTGATCGATGCCGGGCGCCTGTCCGCTACCAGCGTGCTCAGCCAGTCGCCGCACTGGCCTGAACTGGCTGGCGAACTCAAGGCGCGGGCGAACCGGGTCGATGTCGGCCTGCATTTCAACCTCACGCATGCGTTTGGCGCGCCGGCCAAGCCGCTGTCGCACTGGCTGATGAAAAGCCAGCTGCGCCAACTGTCGCAACCGACGCTGCGCGACGAGATGCTGGCCCAGATCGACCGCTTCGCGGAACACTTCGGCCGTCTGCCGGACTTCGTCGACGGCCACCAGCATGTGCATGCGCTGCCGGTCATCCGCGACGCGCTGTTCGACGCCATCCAGCACCGCTGGCCGGAAGACCGGCTGCCGTATCTGCGCGCGCCGGACAAGCTGGGCCATCCCGGCGACAACCGGCTCAAGTCATTGATTTTGCGCAGCGTCTGCACCAACTTCGACGAACAGGCGCAGCAGCGCGGCTTCGCCACCACGCCGTGGTTCGGCGGCATGTATTCGCTGACGCCGCAGGCCGACTTTGCCGGTCTGATGCAATCCTGGCTGGCGCGCAGCCCCAATCACGCCCTGATCATGTGCCACCCGGGCCTGCCGGGCCAGGACGCCGACGATCCGATCGCCGCCTGCCGCAGCCGTGAATACGATTATCTGGCCAGCGACGCCTTCGCCGAGCTGTGCCAGCGCCATCAGATCAGCCTGACTCGCTTCCAGCCGGAAACCGTCGCCGCCTAATCTGGCCTGGGTGTTTACGCGCCCGGCCAAGGTTGCGACCACGGCTCGCCCAGCTGCGCCAGCAAGGCGCGGCAGGCATCGCCGGTGAACCATTCGCCGTAGTCAGGCGGCTGGATAAAGGCAAAACGTTCGCCATCCAGCTCAAAGCGCAAGGCGTAGGCATGCAGATAGCCGCGGTCGGCCGGCGTCCCGCCGTACAATTCATCGCCGAGTATCGGCGCGCCTAACGATTTCATCGCCACCCTCAGCTGGTGCGTCTTTCCCGTGCGCGGCCGCAGCAGAAACAGCCTGACGCCCGGCCGCAGGGAGTGGCTGAAGCACTGCGTCACCGCCGGATTGGCCTGCGTCGGCGTCAAGCGCCACGCGCCGCCGCGCCCCTTGACCATATCGCCGCTGATCCGCCCCTGCTTCTTGGCCGGCTTGCGGTCCGACAAAGCCAGGTAGTACTTCTCCACTTCCCGCTCCGCCAGCGCCTCGCCCAGCGCGCGCGCCACTTCCGCGGAACGCGCCACCAGGATCAGCCCAGAAGTGATGCGATCGAGCCGATGCACCGGCCACAGCGCCTCGTCGCCCAGCCCGGCGCGCAGCGCCTCCATCAGCCCCGGCGCATCGCCATCGCGATGGAAGCTGACGCCGGGATGCTTGTCCAGCAGGTAGAAACGGGGATCGGTATGGATCAGGGTGTACATGAGAAGCGCGCCAGAAACAAACGGCGCATTGTAGAGCAGGCGCCGTCCTGGCGACAGCGCCCGCGGAAAGATTAGGCGCCTTCCTTGCGCTGTTGCATCTCAATGCGCAACTGCTTGCGCATCTCCGCCGCGCGGAAACGCTGACGCTGCTCCTCGGTTTCCAGCACCAGCGTCGGCACCGTCATCGGCTTGCCGTCCTGGTAGGCCACCATGGTGAAATAGCAGCTGTTGGTGTGCCGCTGGGCGCGGGTCTGAATGTTTTCCGCCACCACCTTGATGCCCACCTCCATCGAGGTGCGGCCAACGTGGTTGACGCTGGCGAGGAAGGTCACCAGCTCGCCCACGTGGATGGGCTGCTTGAACAGCACCTGGTCCACCGACAGCGTGACCACATAGCAGCCGGCGTAACGGCTGGCGCAGGCATAGGCCACCTGGTCCAGCAGCTTCAGCAGCACGCCGCCGTGCACATTGCCGGAAAAATTGGCCATATCCGGCGTCATCAACACCGACATCGTCAACTCGCGCTGACCCTGGCTCTGTTCGCTCATTCTTGTCTCCCTCGTTTCAATACCCGGCATTCTGCCACGTAGATTGGAATAAACAGCAACGGCTTCTATACTGCAATGCTAGAAGGAAGTTGCGCCATGTCCATCTCCAGCATTTCCGGCGGCTATGGCGGCTATACCCTGCCCGTCCATGGCGCCAATTGCCAATGCCCCGCCTGCCAGCAATTGCGGGCGGATGCTTCCATCGTGCCCGCCGCAAACGCAGACAGCTCCCAGTCCAACTCAGCCAACACCGTATCCGGTGCAAGCCAAAGCGGCTCGGCGGACAAGCAAGGCAATCCGGACAGCCAAAACGGCAAACCCGCCGCCAGCCAAACTCAAAACGCCAACCCGGCCGCGCCCAAGGCTCCCGATGGCAAACCGCTGAACGATGCGCAGCAGAAGGAAGTGACGGAACTGAAGGCGCGCGATACCGACGTGCGACGGCATGAGGCGGCGCACCAGGCAGCTGGCGGCTCGCTGGCCGGCGCCGCCAGCTTCACCTATGAGCAAGGGCCGGATGGCAAGCAGTACGCGATAGGCGGGGAAGTGCCGATTCAATTGAGCCGCGGCAGTACGCCGCAGCAGACGATACAAAACGCGGAAACGGTGCGCGCCGCGGCGCTGGCGCCGGCAGACCCATCAGGACAAGACCGGGCGGTGGCCGCGGAAGCTTCGCAAGTGGAGCAACAGGCGCGTCAGGCAGAGCTGACGCAGCAAAACGGCAATTCCAAACTCAGCCCATTGGAAAAAGCCCAAAAAGCCAGCGCCCCGGAGGGCAGTCAAACCCAACCGGGGCAGCATATCGATACCTACGCCTGAATCAGGCCTGGACTTTGCGCGCCAGCCGCAGGCCGTTGCCGATGACGATCAAACTGGTGCCCACATCGGCGAACACCGCCATCCACAGGCTGGCTACGCCGGCCAGCGCCAGGCCGAAGAACACCAGCTTGATGCCCAGCGCGATGGCGATATTCACTTTCAGCACGCGGGCGGTGCGGCGGGCATGGGCGATCAGGTCGGCCAAGCGCGACAGCTTGTCGTCCATCAGCGCCACGCCGGCGGTTTCCAGCGCGCTGTCCGAACCGGCGGCGCCCATGGCGATGCCCAGATCGGCGCGGGCCAAGGCCGGCGCGTCGTTGACGCCGTCGCCCACCATCGCCACCTTGCCTTCCTGTTGCAGCCTTTCGATATGGCGCAGCTTGTCCTGCGGCAGCAGGCCGCCATGGGCCGCGCCGACGCCGGTCAGCCTGGCGATGGCGGTCACCACCTGCGGGCTGTCGCCGCTGAGCATCACCGTACGCACGCCCAGGCGATTCAGCCGAGCAATCGTAGCCGCCGCTTCCGGCCGCACCTGATCGGCCACCGCCAACACCGCCAGCGCCTTGTCGCCGCTCAGCAAGACCAGCGCGCCTTCCCCAGCGACGTCCAGCGCCTGCAAGGTCTGTTTCAGCTGCGGCGACAACGCGCCCTGTTCTTCCGCCAGGCGACGGCTGCCCAGTTGCAGGGATAGTCCCTCAACCTGGCCGCTGACACCGCGGCCGATCAGCTCGCTCACCTGCGCCGAGGCGGGGATGGCCACACCGCGCTTGGCGGCCTCGTCCAGCACCGCGCGCGCCAGCGGATGGGTGGAATGGCTGTCCAGCGCCGCCGCCCAGGCCAGCACGGCTTCTTCGCTATCGCCGGCCAGCGGGAGGACGCGGGTAATGCTGGGCTCGCCGCGGGTCAGCGTGCCGGTCTTGTCCAGGCATACGGTATCGATGCGGGCGGCCATTTCCAGCGGCGCGCCACCCTTCACCAGCAGGCCGTGGCGCGCGGCGGAAGCCAGGGCGCTGACCACCGTCACCGGCGTGGCGATCACCAGCGCGCACGGGCAGGCGATCACCAGCATCACCAGCGCGCTGTAGATGGCCTGATGCCACGGCAGCAGGCCGGCCAGCGACGCCCCCACCGCGAACAGCGCGGCCAGCGCCAGCACCACCGGGGTATAGCCGGCGGCGAATCGGTCGATGAAGCGTTGCGTCGGCGCCTTGGCGGCCTGCGCGTCGCGCACGGTGGCGATGATGCGCGCCAGCACCGAGCCGGACGCCGCGGCGGTGGTTTCGATCTCGATCACGCCGCTGCCGTTGATGCTGCCGGCAAACACGCCGTCGTTCGGCCCCTTGTCCACCGGCAGGCTTTCGCCGGTGATCGGCGCTTCATTGAAGCTGCTGTGGCCGGATACGATGCGGCCGTCCAGCGGCACGCGCTCGCCCGGACGCACCCGCACGCGGCTGCCCACCGCCACCTCGGCGGCCTGCGCCTCGCGCCAGCCGGCACCATCGGCCACCCAGGCGGTTTCCGGCGCCAGCGCCATCAACGCGCGCACCGCTTCGCCGGCGCGGGACAGCGACATCGCCTCCAGCCGCTCGGCAATGGCGAACAGGAACAGCACCATCGCCGCTTCCGGCCACTGGCCGATCAGCATGGCGCCGATCACCGCGACAGACATCAGGAAGTGGATGTTCAGGGTGCGGGTGGACAACGCGATCCAGCCCTTTTTCAGCGTGGCGGTGCCGCCCAGCAAAATGGAAGCCAGCGCCAGCGCCGCCACCGCCGGCTTGCCGTCGCCCAGGCTCCAGGCCGTGGCTTCCGCCGCGGCCGCGGTCAGTCCGGAGGCCAGCAATAGCAGATTGGCGCGGCGGGTGGAGACAATCGGCGCGGCGGCATGTTCGCCCCCGCCCAGTTCCACCGCCTGCATGCCGACTTTGGCGATGGCGCGTTTGACGTCGTCCAGATTCGGCAGATCATGTTGCAGCAGCAATACGCGCTCGATGAAGTTGAACTCCAGCGCCACCACGCCGTTCATGCCGGACAAGGCCTTTTCGATCAGGCGGGCTTCGGTCGGGCAGTCCATGGCCTGGATCTGCAGCCGGGAACGCTTGGCGCCCTGCCCCTGGCCCAGTTGCACGCGGGCCGGCGCGTCATCATGATGGTGCGAACAGCCGGCGCCATGGCCGTGATCATGTTTATGATCGTGCTTGTGATCGTGGCCATGCTCTTGCGAACACGATGCGCCATGCGCATGGCTGTGATCGTGCGCGTGGTCGTGACGCTGCGCGTCGGCCAGCGCCAGGCCCGCCTCCACCTTGGCCGAGCAGCAATCGCCGCCATGGCTATGCGGCCGGTTCTGATGCGGTTTGCCCGCCTTGCGATAACGCGTAACGCTTGACATATGCGCCTCCATTGATAGTCTGGGCACATTGCACACCCTGTAGTTGCTACAGGGTCAAGCGTTTTTGAGCGGGAGGCAGGATGTTGATCGGTGAACTGGCCAAAAAGACTGGCTGCGAGGTGGAAACCATACGTTATTACGAGCGCGAGGGCCTGCTGTCGGCGCCGCAGCGCTCGGCTTCCGGCTACCGCCATTACAATGCGGAGCAGCTGGGCGAACTGAACTTCATCCTGCATTGCCGCTCGCTGGGCATGTCGCTGGCCGACATCCGCAACCTGGCGGCGTTCAAGGCGGATCATGAGCACGACTGCGAGGACATCAATCTGCTGATCGACCAGCAGATCGCCAAGGTGCACCAGCAAGTGGAGGCCCTGCGGCTGTTGGAGCAGCAGCTGTTGGCTTTACGCGACAAATGCCACGACAGCCACGCCGCCGCCGACTGCGGCATTCTGCAAACGCTGGTGGAGGCGGCCGAGGGCGAACCTTGCGTCTGCCACACGCCGTTCGGCCAGGACAACCACGGCCATAGCCACGATCACGACCACGCGGCCAAAAAAAATGGCCGGACCCAAAAGGGCCGGCCGTAATCAACGCTCGTTTTGGGGAAGAGGAGAAACCCACTGGCTACCACCCCACCGGCAGCCAGGTCACAACACAAACTCGTTACATCCAGTATCCAATCAGCGGCGCGGCAAACACCGTCGCCACCCCGGCCAGCATCATCGTCAGGCTGGCCACCACGCCTTCCTCGGCGCCGATCTCATTCGCTTTGGCCGTGCCGGCCGCGTGGGCCGCGGCGCCGAACAGCGCGCCCCGCGCCAAGGCGGAACGAATCGGCAGCATCGTCAACATCAGCTGGCCCAGCATCATCCCGCACACCCCGGTCACCACCACGAACAAGGCGGTCAGATCGGCCGAACCGCCCAGCGTATGCGCCGCCGCCAAGGCGAACGGCGTGCTGATCGAACGCGGCGCCAAGCTCTTCTGCATGGCTTCGGACAAATCCAACCAGCGCGCCAGCATCACCGAACTGCCCACGGCGACCGGTATCGCCACCAGCACGCCGCAGCTCAGGGACAGCCAATGCTTGCGGATCAGCGCGCGCTGCTCGTAAATCGGTATCGCAAACGCCACCGTCGCCGGCCCCAACAGCCAGGTCAGCCAGCGGGTATCGGCAAAGTAGGTGTGATACGGCACACGCGCCAACACCACCAGGCCGATGACCAGCAGCGGCACCGCCAGAATCGGCGTGCTCCACCAGCTGCGGGTCTTCAGGTAATACTTTTTGACCATCCAGTACAACACCACGGTGAGTACAAAGGAGATCAAGGCAATTTCATGCTCCATGGGCTTCAACCCTCATCTGCGCCTTGCGGTTGCTGGCGCGACGGCGCATCCGGATTTCCAAGCGGTAGCAGCGATCCACCACCAGAGCGGTCACCACCATCACCAAGGCGGTAGAGGCCACAATCACCAACAACAGGCGGACACCGGCGGATACAATCACTTCCGGATACTGCACCACCGCCACCACCGCCGGGATAAAGAACAGCAGCATCTCCGCCAACAGCCAACGCGCGCCGTGCCGGAACCAGCTCACCGGGAGCAGGCCGGACCAGAAACCCAGCAGCACCAGCAGCATGCCCAGCACGCCGGCCGGCATGGCCGGCAGAAAACGGTGGCTCAGCTGACTGGCTGCCAGCCACACCAGGCTCAGCAGCGCAACCTGGCTACAGGTTTGCAACAGCGGCATCAGGCGGTAAAACAGGCGGCGTGCCATGATTCGGCTTCCATCGACTTACGGAGTTGGAGCTAGTATAGCCAGCCGTATTTCATTCTAAAAATGAATTAAAATTATCGTTACGATTCCAATCAGGAATGCAAATGGACATCCGCGCCTTGCGCTATTTTGTCGAACTGGTGAAATGCCAAAGCTTCACCCGCGCCGCCGACGCGCTGTTCGTCACCCAGCCCACCATCAGCAAGATGGTGAAACAGCTGGAGGAGGAACTCGGCATGCCGCTGATCCTGCGCGAGGGCCGCAGCTTCCGGCTGACCGACGCCGGCCGCGTCACTTACGAGCGCGGGCTGGATGTGCTGTCGGCGATGCATAAGCTGAAAAACGAGTTGACCGACCTGTCCGGCCTCAGCCGCGGCGAGCTGGTGGTCGGCCTGCCGCCCATGGTGGGCGTGGCTTTCTTCGCCCCGGTGGTCAGCCACTACCGCCGACTGTATCCGCAGATCGAATTGAAAATGGTGGAAGACGGCGCGCTGGCCATCGAAAACCGCATCAAGAGCGGCGAACTGGAAATCGGCGTGGCCGTGCTGCCGGTGGATAGCCAGCTGTTCGAACACTACTCGGTGGTGCGCGACCCGCTGTGCCTGGTGGCGCCCGCCGGCTCCTGCTGGCAAGGCCAATCGCTGGTGCGCCTGGCCGACATCGCCGACCAGCCATTGGTGCTGTATCCGGAAGACTTCACATTATGCCGCCGCGTCACCGACGCCTTCCGCGAGCTGGGCAAAACGCCCAATATCGTCGGCCGCAGCGCGCACTGGGACTTCATCGTCGAACTGGTGGGCGCCAATCTCGGCGTCACCCTGCTGCCGCGCAGCATCGTGGCGCGGCTGGACAGCGGGCAATACGACGTGATCCCGCTGTACGACAACAAGCTGTACTGGCACCTGGGCCTGATCTGGCAGCGCGGCGGCTACCTGTCCCACGCCGCCCGCGCCTGGCTGGCGCTGACGCGGGAACGGCTGGGCGGACAGGGATGAAAAAGGCCGCATGCGCGGCCTTTTTCTGACTAAACCAAAGCTCAACCCTGCGTCTTCAGCACCCGCTGGCGGCGGCTTTCCGACAGCACCATGCCGGACGATACCGACACGTTCAGGCTCTCGACGGTGCCGAACATCGGAATGGACACCAGCACGTCGCAATGCTCGCGCGTCAGGCGGCGCATGCCCTCGCCCTCGGCGCCCATCACCCAGGCCAGCGGGCCGGATGCTTCGAAGTGATACAGGTCGGTATCGGCTTCCATGGTGGTGCCGGCAATCCACACCCCGGCATCCTTCAGATCGCGCAGGGTGCGCGCCAAGTTGGTGACGGTGATGTAAGGCACCACCTCGGCCGCGCCGCAAGCCACTTTGGACACCGTGGCGTTCAGCGTGGCGGAGCGGTCTTTGGGGGCGATCACCGCGTGCGCGCCCATCGCGTCCGCTACCCGCAGGCAAGCGCCCAGGTTGTGCGGATCGGTCACGCCGTCCAGGATCAACAGCAGCGGCGGCTCGGACAGGTTTTCCAGCACATCGTCCAGATCCACGTAGTTCATGCTGGCGTCTATCATCGCCACCACGCCCTGATGGCGGGCGTTGCCGCTCATGCTGTCCAGCCGTTCCTTGTCCACGATGTGCAGCTTGACCTTTTCCTCGCCGGCCTTGTCCAGCACCGCCTTGGCGCGGGCATCATGGCGTCCGCCGGCCAGCCAGATTTCCAGCAGGCTCTTCGGGTTCTGCCACAGTCGGGCGTTGATGGCGTGGAAGCCGTGTATCAGGCGTTTGTTGCTCATGGCGGAGATTCTCTAATTCACAATTCCCGCCATTGTAGCCGCAAGCCGCCCCACGGCCCAGCTTCACGCCGGGATGCCCGCCGCCGCAAGCGGTTGCGGCCAGCCAGCCACCAACGCGGCGAACTCCGCCGCCGGCAGCGGCCGGCTGAAGTGGTAGCCCTGCAGCGTGTGGCAGCCCTTGCCTTGCAAGAAGGCCGCCTGCGCCTCGTTCTCCACCCCTTCCGCCACCACGTGGAACTTCAGCTTCTTGGCCATGGCCAGGATGGCTTCGGCGATGGCGGCATTGTCCTCGTCGTCGGGCAGGCCGTCGACGAAGGACTGGTCTATCTTCAGCGTGTCGAGCGGGAAGCGCTTCAGATAGGACAGAGAGGAATAACCCGTGCCGAAATCGTCGATGGACAGCCATACGCCCAACGCTTTCAGTTGCGCCAACAGCTGCACGGCTTCGTCCGGATTCTGCATCAGCATGCTCTCGGTGATTTCCAGCTCCAGCCGGCTGGCGGGCAGGCCCGCGGCCTGCAAGGCGCCGGCCACCTTGGCCGGCAGCGACGGCTGGCCGAACTGGCGCGGCGACAGGTTCACCGCTAGCCGCGGCACCGCCAGGCCCTGGCGGTCCCAGGCCGCCAGCTGGCGGCAGGCCTCGGCCAATACCCAGTCGCCGATCGGCTTGATCAGCCCGGTTTCCTCGGCCAGCGCGATGAAGCGCACCGGCGGCACCAGGCCCAGCTGCGGATGGCGCCAGCGCAGCAACACCTCCGCGCCCTGCAGCACGCGGCTGTCAGCGGCCAGTTGCGGCTGGTAATGCAGTTCGAATTCGCCGCGCTCCAGCGCCATGCGCAGGCCGTTTTCCAGCAGCAGACGCTCGAAGGTCTGGGTGTTCATGCCGGCGTCGAAGAACTGGTAGGTGTTCTTGCCGGAATCCTTGGCGCGGTACATCGCCACGTCGGCGTTTTTCAGCAAGGTCTGCGCATCCTGCCCATCATGCGGGAATACGCTGATGCCTATGCTGCCGGTGATGAACACCTCATGCGCCTCCAGGCTCAGCGGCCGGCCGAGTTCAGTCAGGATATCGGTGGCCACCTCCCCCAGCTGGGTGTGGCTGTCGAAACCGCTCATCAACAGGGTGAATTCATCGCCGCCCAGCCGCGCCAGCATGCCGCGCTCGCCCACCACGCGCGCCAGGCGCAGCGCGATCTCGCATAGCAGCAGGTCGCCGGCCTGGTGGCCGAAGGAGTCGTTGATCAGCTTGAAGCGGTCCAGATCGATGAACATCACCGCCAATTGGCCGCCCTGGCTGGCCATGCGCGCCAGCGCCTCGTCCAGTTGCACGGTGAGGCTGCTGCGGTTGGGCAGCCGGGTCAGCGGATCGTGATTGGCCAGGAACTGCAGCCGCGCCTCGGCCTCCTTGCGCTGGGTGATGTCGGAGAACACCGCCACGTAGTTGCACAGTTCGTCGTCTTCGTCGCGCAAGGCGGAGATGGAAAGTTCGGCCGGATACCATTCACCGTTCTTGCGCCTGTCCTGCATCTCGCCCTGCCAGTGGCCGCTGCCGGCCAGGGCCTCGCGCATGGCCTCCCGCTCACGCTCGCCCAGATGGAAGATGCGCGAGGGCTTGCCCAGCGCTTCGTCTTCCGTATAGCCGGTGATGCGGGTGAAGGCGTCGTTGACGGCGATGATGCGGGCGCTGGCGTCCAGAATCAGGATGCCCTCGGCCGAATTTTCGAACACCTTGGCCGCCAGCCGCAGATTGGTATCGGCCAGCAGCCGATCCGAAATGTCCATCACCACGCCGATCACCGCCTTGCGGCCATCCAGCTCGAACAGACGGCTGTGCACCTCCATGTCCACCACCACGCCGTCCTTGCGCAGCCCGCGGGTGGAATAGTGCATCACCGCGATATTCTCGCGGAAGCGGCGCAGCAGCTGCTGGCGCAGCCGCACCGCTTCGCCCGGCACCAACAACTGGGCCATGGTCATGCCCACCATTTCCTCCGGCGCATGGCCCATGATCTCGGCCAGCTTGGGATTGGCATACACCAGCCGCTCGTCCTGCATGATGTAGATGCCGACCAGCGACTGCTCCACCAGCGCCAGATAGCGCTCCTCGGCCTCGCGTTTGGCGCGCTGCTCGCGCTTGCTCAGCGTGATGTCGGTATCGACGCTGCCCACTCCGGCGGGGCGTCCGTCGGCGTCGAACAGGGGAAACTTGGAGGCCAAAAGATAGGTCTCCACGCCGTTGAGCACGAAATGCTCCTCGAACTGGCGCGGCGCCAGCAGGTTCAGCACCTGCTGGTCCTGCTCGCGGATCTGCCGGGCATCGTCCAGATCGAACACGTCCTCCGGCCGCCGCCCCGGCAACTCTCCCGGCGAGACCCCCACCCGCCGCGCATAGGCGGCGTTGACCAGCAGATAACGGCCATCCATGTCCTTCAGCGACATCATGGTCGGGCTGTTGTTGACCAGGGAGTCGATGCGCGCGCGGAACGTCTTCAAGGCCGCCTCGTCGGCGCGGTGCCCATCCATCAGAATCGCCACCAGCAGGCCGGAGACGTTCAGCGCCAGCGCCAGCAGCAGATCGGTGGAGACATGGCCGATGATGGCGTGGCTGACGGCGCCGGCACCGGCTGACGCCAGCGACAAGCCCACCGCTACCGCGCCGGCAGTCAGCGCGGCTCCGCCCAAGCCGGTGCGGCAGGCCGCCCACAGAATGAAGGGAAAAAACAACAACTGGTTGGGAATGTTCAGATTGATCTCGCTGGACTGCAGCAAGCCGGCCTCCATGGCCACCAAGGCCAGAATCAGCGCCTGCTCCAGACGCACCGTCCAGGACGGTGCATGCGGAGACGGCCACGCCAGGGGCACGCACAAGAACAGCGCGGAAGCCAGGGCGGCCCAGCCTTGCCACGCCCATGACCAGACAACATGGCCGCCGCCGGCGCCCCAGACGTAGACGCCCAGCGGCAAGGCCGCCAGCGGCGCCGGATAGACGATCAAGGCCAGCAGCAGATCGCGCAGCTGATTCGGCGTGGCCGGACGCGGCCGCCAGGCCGTCAAACGCCCCAAACGCAGGCCGGGCGGAATCAGATACAAGGAGCCGGCCAGCAGCATGCCCCATAGCGACGGCATCAGCCACAGCGCCGGTAACAAGGCGGCCAACGGCCACCACCAGCTGCGCCGCGCGCCGCGCGCGAGCTGTTGCCAGGCAAACAGGCCATGCGGCAAAAAACTGGCAAGTGTCAGTGCCGCCTGGGGACTGCGCGGCCACAAGGCCACGCCTCCGACAAACCCCAGGAAAACCAACCCCTCCTCCACCCTTAGTGTGGTTCTCACGCTTCCATCCTTTAGCTGTCGTCCGGTTTGCCGGATCTTGGCCACGCCCGCATCATGCAAATTTCATTTATTTCGACATGAGTCGCGGTGTTATGCATTATTTTTTTGAATGTCTAATCCTGGCCCCATGCTGTTTTTCTTCTAATTGAGATAAATGACATTTGAGCCAAACGCATACGATAGCCGGGATTGCCCGCGCCGGCTAGCGTTCGCCGCCGGGGAAACGCCGCGCGCGCTGTTATAATCGCCACAAGCACAACTCCGCACAGAAGCAGATCAAGTTGGATATGCACCCGACCCTGCCGCCCGCCGGCCAGAAAACCCGTTGCGGCCGTCTGCCAGACGGCCTGGATAGCCATGCCATCGCCGCCTTGGCCGCGCAGCGCCAACCGCTGTTGATCCTCACCGCCGACGCCCAGGCCGCGCAACGGCTGAAGGCCGAACTGCCGTTCTTCGCGCCGGACCTGTCCATCGCCCTGTTCCCGGACTGGGAAACGCTGCCCTACGACCACTTCTCGCCGCACGGCGACCTGGTCAGCGAGCGACTGGCCACGCTGTGGCAGATCCGCCAGCGCGAATGCCAGGTGGTGATCGCGCCGGTCAGCACCACCTTGAGCCGGCTGGCGCCGGTCAGCTATCTGCTGGGCCGCACTTTCTTCCTCAAAACCGGCCAGCAGCTGGATGTGGAAAAACTGCGCGGCGATCTGGTCACCGCCGGCTACCAGCACGTGACGCAAGTCATGGCGCCGGGCGAATTCTCGGTGCGCGGCAGCCTGATCGATCTGTATCCCATGGGTTCGCCGCTGCCGTACCGGATCGACCTGTTCGATGCCGAGATCGACAGCCTGAAGACCTTTGATCCCGACAGCCAGCGCACGCTGTACCCGGTGCCGGAAATCCGCCTGCTGCCGGCGCGCGAATATCCGGCCGACGAAAGCGGCGTCACCGCCTTCCGCCAGCGCTACCGCGAAAAGATGGAAGGCGACCCGAGCAAGAGCCGCGTCTACAAAGATGTCTCGCAGGGGCTGTGGCCGGCCGGCATCGAGTACTACCTGCCGCTGTTCTTCGACGAAACCGCCACCTTGTTCGACTACGTCGGCGAGGACGCGCTGGTGGTGCTGCACCACGACGTGCAGGCCGCGGCGGAAACCTTCTGGCGCGACGCGCAAAGCCGCTACGACATGGCCCGCGGCGATACCGAGCGCCCGGTGCTGCCGCCGGCCGACATCTTCCTGCGGCCGGACGAACTGATGGCGCGGCTCAAGCCGTATGCCCGCATCGAACTGGCCGGCGAAGGCGAAACCGGGGGCGCCGCGCTGCCGGAACTGGCGGTGGACCGCCGCGCCGAGGCGCCGCTGCACAAGCTGCAGAGCTTCATCGCCGCCAGCGACAAACGCATCCTGCTGGCGGCGGAAAGCCTGGGCCGCCGCGAAACCATGCTGGCCTTCCTGGCTGAAAACGGCCTCAAGCCGACGCCGGTGGACAGCTGGGCCGACTTCATCGCCGGCAAGATGCCGCTGGCGCTGACCGTGGCGCCGCTGTATTCCGGCTTCGCGCTGGCCGAGCCTGGCATCGCCGTGGTGACGGAAAGCGAGCTGTATCAGCACGTCGCGCGCAGCCACACCCGCCGCAAACACCAGCGGGCGGCGTCCGACGCCATGCTGCGCGATCTGGCCGAGGTCAAGGCCGGCGACCCGGTGGTGCACGAGGCGCACGGCATCGGCCGCTATGTAGGCCTGGTGACCATGGACCTGGGCGAAGGCGAAACCGAGCTGATGCAGCTGGAGTACGCCGACGGCGCTACGCTGTACGTGCCGGTGTCGCAGCTGCAATTGATCTCGCGCTACGCCGGCGGCGCCACCGACGACATCCAGCTGCACAAGCTGGGCAACCCGGCCTGGGAAAAGGCCAAGAAACGCGCGGCGGAAAAGGCCCGCGACACCGCCGCCGAGCTGCTCAATCTGTACGCCCAGCGCGCCGCGCGCGAGGGCCACAGCTTCCAGCTGTCCCACGCCGACTACGCCGCCTTTGCAGCCGGTTTCGGCTTTGAAGAAACCGTGGACCAGGCCAGCGCCATCGAGGCGGTGATCCAGGACATGTGCTCCGGCAAACCCATGGACCGGCTGGTGTGCGGCGACGTCGGCTTCGGCAAGACGGAAGTCGCGCTGCGCGCCGCCTTCGTCGCGGTGATGGGCGGCAAGCAGGTGGCGGTGCTGGTGCCCACCACGCTGCTGGCGGAACAGCATTTTCAGAACTTCTCCGACCGCTTCGCCGATTGGCCGGTGCGCATCGCCGAGCTGTCGCGCTTCAAGAGCGGCAAGGAAACCAAGCAGGCGCTGGCGGGATTGGCCGAAGGCAGCGTCGACATCGTCATCGGCACCCACAAGCTGGTGCAGCCCGATATCCAGTTCAAGAACCTGGGCCTGGTCATCATCGACGAGGAGCACCGTTTCGGCGTGCGGCAGAAGGAACAGCTGAAACGCCTGCGCGCCAACGTCGACGTGCTGACGCTGACCGCCACGCCGATTCCGCGCACGCTGTCGATGGCGCTGGAAGGCCTTCGCGACTTCTCCGCCATCACCACCGCCCCCAGCCGCCGCCTGGCGGTGAAAACCTTCGTCAGCCCCTTGAGTAACGGCGTGATCCGCGAGGCGGTGCTGCGCGAGCTGAAACGCGGCGGCCAGGTGTTCTTCCTGCACAACGAAGTCGACACCATAGAAAACATGCGGGAAAAGCTGGCCGAGCTGATCCCGGAAGCGCGCATCGGCGTGGCCCACGGCCAGCTGCGCGAGCGCGAGCTGGAACAGGTGATGCGCGACTTCCTGCAGCAGCGCTTCAACCTGCTCTTGTGCTCCACCATCATCGAAACCGGCATCGACATCCCCAACGCCAACACCATCCTGATCAACCGCGCCGACAAGTTCGGCCTGGCGCAGCTGCACCAGCTGCGCGGCCGTGTCGGCCGCTCGCACCACCAGGCCTACGCCTATCTGTTGACGCCGGACGGCATGACCCGCGACGCGCAAAAACGCCTGGAAGCGATCCAGCTGTCCGGCGAACTCGGCGCCGGCTTCTATCTGGCCATGCACGACCTGGAAATCCGCGGCGCCGGCGAAATCCTGGGCGAAGGCCAATCCGGCGAGATGCAGGAAGTGGGTTTCAGCCTGTTCACCGAGATGCTGAAACAGGCGGTGCGCGACCTGAAAAAAGGCCGCGCGCCGGACCTGGACGCGCCCTTGGGCGTCACCACCGAGATCAATCTGCACAGCCCGGCCCTGCTGCCGGACGGCTATTGCCCGGACGTGCACGAACGGCTGCTGATCTACAAACGCCTGGCCAGCTGCGAAACCGAGGGCGAAATCGACGATATCCACGAAGAGCTGATCGACCGCTTCGGCCTGCCGCCGCAGAGCGTGAAGACGCTGATCGAAAGCCACCGGCTGCGCCTGGTGGCCAAGGAATTGGGGGTGCAGAAGCTGGACGCCAGCGAAGTAGCGGTGCAGATCGCCTTCATCAAGAACCCGCCCATCGACCCGGTGAAAATCATCATGCTGATCCAGAGCAAGAAGAACTATCGCCTGGCCGGGCAGGACAAGCTGCGGGTGGAGCAGGCGCTGCCGGAAGTGGCGCAGCGGATCGTGAAGGTGAAAGAGGTGTTGAAGGAGTTGGGCGCGTAGGCTGGCTTGATTTCCATCAGTGCCGCTAATGAGCAGCCGGCTCGATTGAACTGACGGTTCTCCTATCCACGCGATCTCTTCTGATGAATCCGCTCCGCGGATAATGATTAAATGCCGGTTCCGCCCGGCAAACGGGTGAGGGGGCTGTGCGGCCAGCCCCCTCACGACCCCTGGCCGCCCCTGCAGCCCCGCCATGCAAATCATCATCCGCGCAGCGGATTCCTTACCCCCTCAACTTGCGCCAATGCAAGGCAAGCCCCCCGCTCCGGGGCTAAATTGGAAAGACCAGCGCAATGAGGAGCCATCATGCCCCGCACCGATCCCGATGACGACGACAAACCCGTCCCGCTGTACCGCCAGTACGAAACCCAAGGCACGGTGCGGCAGATCTCGTTCTATCTGTCGGAGGAGATTGGCGCAGCCATCCACTACACCGACCTGCTGTACACCCTGCGCACCGCCAGCGGTAACGACATCGTCTACCTGCACCTGAATACCCCCGGCGGCAACTTCGACGCCGGCCTGCAGATCATCAACAACATCCGCGCCAGCGAGGCCCATGTGGTCACCATTCTGGAAGCGCGGGCCTACTCCATGGGCGCGCTGATCTTCCTGGCCGGCGACGAACTGGTGGTGCACGATACCTGCCAGCTGATGTTCCACAACTACTCCTCGGCGCTGATCGGCAAGGGCAACGAGCAGCAGGCGCAGGTGATGGCCAGCGGCAAATGGTTTGAAAAAGTCATGCGCCATGTCTGCCGCCCCTTCCTGACCGATGAAGAGCTGGATCGCATCCTGAAGGGCGAGGACATCTGGCTGGACAGCGACAACATCCGCCGTCGCCTGGGGAACATCCAAAAAGGCGCGCCGGCCATCGCGCCACGCAAGGCAGCGCATGCCAAAACCAAACCAAACGCTGGCTGAACAGCCTTGCCCGCGCCCACGATTGGCGGATAACCAAAGCATCACGGCTACTTGGCTCATGCCGTTGCGCCATTATCTGGCCGCTTGGTTCAGTTTAATTTCCCATCCAACCTAGTCTGGTCCAGCCGAAGCCGCGTTGACACTGACCCCAGCCTATGTCGGGAAGCAATTGCCACAAGACGGCGTTAAAGACTTCCTCACCCGTCCGCTTTCGCTATCCGGCTCGCTTGAAAATCCATTGTCATTTAAAATCAGGATAATCCACTCCAAAAGCACACGCCATGTCCCTGCGCCATATCCGCATGCTGGTCCGCTATAACGCCTGGGCCAACCGCAGCCTGTTCGATACGCTGGACCCCTTGCCCGAGGCCGAATTGAGCAAGCCTCGCGCCACCGTCTTCGGCAATATCCTCAGCACGCTGAATCACAATCTGGTGGTGGACCGCATCTGGCAGGCCCATTTGCAGCAGCGTCCCCACGGCTATGCCAGCCGCAATACCGAAGCGACGCCCAGCCTGGCGGAGCTGGACGCCGCCCAGACGGAACTGGACCGCTGGTATATCGATTATGCGGACAGATTGAATGCGGCGGACAGCGAGGCGGAAATCGACTTCCTGTTCGTCGATGGCGGCAAGGGCAGAATGCGGCGGGGCGATATGCTGCTGCACATCGTCAACCACAAGAATTATCATCGCGGCTTTGTCGCGGACATGCTGTACCAGCTGCCGGCCACGCCGCCCACGACCGACCTGCCGGTCTACCTGCGCGACGTGCATCGCGAGGCCGCTCTACCTCTCTAGACAGCCGCTACCACCGGCGCGGCCACGCGCTCCATCTCCACCCGGTTGCGGCCGTTATGCTTGGCCTGGTACAGCAGCAAGTCCGCCTCCAGAAACAGGCTGGCCAGGCTTTCATGCTCTGCCGGCCGCAAACTGGCCACGCCTATGCTGGCGCTGATGCTCAAGGAAAACTCGCCGATGCGCGGCTGCAAAGTGCTGATGGCCAGCCTGAGCCGGTCCGCCGCGTGGTAGGCGTCGAGGCGGCTGGTCTGCGGCAGCAGCGCCACAAACTCCTCGCCGCCATGCCGCCCCAGCAAGTCGCCCAGGCGCGCCTCGCGGCGCAGGCAGTCGGCCAATTGGCGCAGCACCTCATCGCCCACTTGATGGCCGTAGCGGTCATTGATGCTCTTGAAATGGTCCAGGTCGATCAGCAAAAGCGACAGCGGTTCCCCCCTGTCGACCGCGCGGCGGAATATTCCGTCGGCCTTTTCCAGAAACGTGCGGTGGTTGAGCAGCCGAGTCAGGCCATCCTGATCGGCCTGCTGGCGCAGTTGCATCAGCAGGCGTTCATAACTGATGAACAATATGCTGAGGCTGAAGCAGAAAGTCAGCCAAAACAGACATAGCGACGAAAACAGATTGAACAGCCCGCCGCGCTCGGCAAACCCCGGATCGCCCATCCACCAAGCCACGGCGAAGCGGCAAACTGAGATCAGGATGATCAGCGTGGCCAAACCTGCCGCCAGCCAGTGCCCAACTGGCGTCGCCTGGCCGCGCGCGCGCAGAAACTGCGCAAAAATCAAGGACCAGAAAATCACATGGGAGAACGATGTCACCATGACGCGATGGCCGTAATTCGCCTCGCCGCCCAGCAGGATGAACGCCAGCATCACCGCCGCGGCGCTGCCCAGGCAAAACACGCCCCGGTCCCTCAGACCAAACAGCTGGCGCGTGGCCAGCAGCGCCATCGGGTGGAACATCAGCAACAGCAGCGTGACCAGCAGCAAGCTAGGCCATGGCGCCAGCGGGAAAGGCAGGAAAGCGAGGGTGGAGCCGGCAGCGCTGATCGCCCCGCTCAACCCCAACGTCAACAGGGCCGGCTCGCGCCGGTTGTAGCGCCAGAACAGCAGCACCACCAAGGTCAGCATCAGCGTGTAACCCGTGGTGCTGAGCAAGGTGGCTTTGAAATCTAGAATGCTATGAACGGATTGGATGGTCATGGATGCAGGCCGTGCGACGCTGGCGCCTGCTCGCCATCTGCGTCAACTCCGCGCCCCGGAATCAAAACGTTCACAACATAACAGATCGTTTCGCTCAACGCTTAAGACAATTGATGCTTTTGACATCTTCCGTCCGCCACTCGTGTCTTTGCCGCAACGGCCGGATGGCTGATGCCTGGCAAAGCGCTTTGCCGACGTCTGGCCCGTCCATGCCGCTCGCTGCCGGTCCGGGATATTAACGATTTTGCATCCGTGCGGGAGCGCAAAATCATTCCGCGCCGGCATCAGCCCATGCCTTCCGCCTTCAGCGATTCAACAACTGCATCACCTCGGCCGCGTAACGCGAACCGCTCACCTGGCCAGCGGCAAACACCTCGTCCAGTTCAGACAGGTCGGCTGCCGTCAGCGCTAGCTGCAGCGCGCCCAGGTTGTCGCGCAGATTCGCCTGCTTGCGCGCGCCGGGAATGGCGACGATGTCGTCGCCCTGCGCCAGCAGCCAGGCCAGCGCCAGCTGCGCCGGGCTGCCTCCCCTGCCAGCGGCCATTTGCTTCACCTTGTCGACCAATTGCAGATTGCGCTGGAAGTTCTCGCCCTGGAAACGCGGATTGCTGCGACGGAAATCATCGGCGGCGAAGTCGTCCGGGCTCTTGATCGCGCCGGTCAGGAAGCCGCGGCCCAGCGGGCTGTAGGCGACGAAGCTCGCGCCGACCTCGCGGCAGGCGGCCAGCACGCCGTCTTCCGGATCGCGCGTCCACAGCGAGTATTCGCTTTGCAGCGCATGAATGGGATGCACTGCCGCCGCGCGGCGCAGCGTCTCGGCCGACGCCTCGGACAAGCCCAGATAGCGCACCTTGCCGGCCCGCACCAGCTCCGCCATCGCGCCCACCGTTTCCTCGATCGGCACCGCCGGGTCGATGCGATGCAGGTAGTAGAGGTCGATATGATCGACGCCCAACCGCTTCAGGCTGCCCTCGCAGCTGCTGCGCACGTAGTCGGGATGACCATTGACGCCGCGCTTGGCCGGGTTGGCCGGATCCAGCACGATGCCGAACTTGGTGGCCAATACCACTTCGTCGCGGCGCCGCGCCAACAGCTTGGACAGCAGCAGCTCGTTGGTGTGGGGGCCGTACATATCGGCGGTATCGAGCAGGTTGACGCCCAGGTCGAGCGCCAGGTCCAGCGTCGCCAGCGACTCGGCGTCGTCATGCGCGCCGTAGAAGGCGCTCATGCCCATGCAACCCAAGCCCAGCGCCGAAACCTGCGGGCCATTGCGGCCCAGTGTGCGTTTTTGCATCGCCCTTACTCCTTGTTTGGAAAGTGACGTCAGCATAGGTGATGGCCAGGCGAGGATAAATGGCCGAAAATGACAAACATTAATTAGCCGAGCTTCACAATGCAGCGACCCCAACACGACGCCTTGCAAGCCTTCGCGCTGATCGCCCGCCATCGCAGCTTTACCCGCGCCGCGGCCGAACTCGGCGTCAGCGCCTCGGCGCTGAGCCAAGCCATGCGCCAGCTGGAGAGCCAGCTCGGCGTGCCCTTGCTGGCGCGCACCACCCGCCAGGTGACGCCGACCGAAGCCGGAGAACTCCTGCTGGAACGGCTGAACCCGGCGCTGGAAGAGATCAGGCAAGCGCTGGACGACGCGCGCCAGCAGCAAGGCCAGCCGGCCGGCACGCTGCGGCTGACCCTGCCGCACACCGCGGCGCAGATCGTGCTGTATCCGCATCTGGACCGCTTCCTGCGGCAACATCCGGCGCTCACGCTGGAGCTGGACATCAACGATGGCCTGGTCGACATCGTCGGCCAGCGCTTCGACGCAGGCATCCGCTTCAGCGACCGGCTACAACCCGGCATGCAGGCCGCGCAGGTCAGCCCGCCCATCCGCTTCGTCGTGGCGGCCACGCCAGAATATCTGGCGCGGCGCGGCGTGCCGGCCAAGCCGGACGACCTTGCCGAGCACGCATGCATAGGCTACCGCTTTGGCGCCAGCGGGCCGCAATACCGCTGGCAGTTCATCGAACAAGGCCAGCTGCGGCAACTGGCGCTGCGCGGACCGCTGCTCACCAACGACAACCAGGCCAGGCTGCTGGGCGTGCGCGGCGGCGTGGGGCTGGCCTATCTGGCCGAAAACCTGGTGCGCGACGACATCCAGGCCGGGCGGCTGGTTTCCGTGCTGGAACCGTACCTGCCGCCGGCGGAAGCGCTGTACCTGTTCTACCCGCAGCAACGCCGCCCGCCGGCCAAGCTGCGCGCCCTGATAGACTTTCTGCGCGACGCAAACGGCCTAGCCGGATAAAAACCCGCCAACGGCGGGTTTCAATGATCAGTCCAATGCTCAGCGTCCCTGCTGCGCCAGCCGCCAGGCCGCATCCTGCTTGTGATAACCGAGCAGGTAATACACCGCTACCAGGAACACCAGCCAGCCTGGGCCGACGATCAGCGCGACGCGCGTGTCCGGAAAGTAAGCCATCAGGGCGATCACCAGCGCCAGGAAGCCCAGCGTCAGATAGGAGCCATACGGCCACAGCGGCATGCGATGGCTGATGCCGGCCAGTTGCTCGGCCGACAGCGAACGGCGGAAACGCAACTGCGCCAGCAGGATGATCAGCCAGGTCCATACCGCGCCGAAGGTGGAGATGGCGGTCAGCCAAGTGAACACTTCCTTGGGCGCCAGGTAATTCAGCAATACGCCCACCAACAGCGCGGCGATCGACAACAACAGCGCCGGCACCGGCACGCCGCTTTTCGAAACCTTGGCGAACAGCGGCAGCGCCTGTTTCTGCTCCGCCAGATTGAACAGCATGCGGCCGGTGCTGTAGATGCCGCTATTGCACGAGGACAAGGCGGCGGTCAGCACCACGAAGTTGATGATGCCGGCGGCGGCCGGAATGCCCAGGCTCTCGAAAGTCATCACGAAGGGGCTGCCGCGCGTGCCCAGCTCGTTCCATGGGTAGATGGACAGAATCACGAACAAGGCGCCGATGTAGAAGATCAGGATGCGCCAGAACACCGAATCCACCGCGCGTGCCAGCGCCTTCTTCGGATTCTTGGCCTCGCCGGCGGTCAGGCCCAGCATTTCCACGCCCAGGTAGGCGAACATCACCATCTGCAGCGACATCAGCACGCCGGAAAAGCCATGCGGCATGAAGCCGCCGTGCGCCCACAGATTGGCGATGCCGGTGGCGACGCCGTGGTTGCCGAAGCCGAAAACAATCATGGCGAAGCCGCCGGCTATCATCAGCACGATGGTGACGATCTTGATCAGCGCGAACCAGAACTCGAACTCGCCATAGGCCTTCACCGCGATCAGGTTGACGCCGCCCATCGCCAGCATCGCCGCCAGCACCCAGTACCAGGACGGCACGTCCGGGAACCAGATGCCCATGTAGACGCCGACGGCGGTGATTTCCGCCATGCAGGTGACGAGCCACAGGAACCAGTAGTTCCAGCCGGTGAGGTAGCCGGCCAGCGGGCCGAGGTAGTCCTGCGCGTAACGGCTGAACGAGCCGGCCACCGGGTTGTGGATGGCCATCTCGCCCAGCGCGCGCATGATCATGAAGATGGCCAGGCCGCCGATGCCGTAGGCCAGCATGATGGCCGGACCGGCCATCTTGATCGCGGTGGCCGATCCCAGGAACAAGCCGACGCCTATGGTGGCGCCCAGCGCCATCAAATTGATATGCCTTTCCTCCAGACCTCTATGCAGGGTCTGTTGCGTGGATTGCATGATTTTCTCCTAATTTCTCTCGCCCAATCGACGCGGCGAAATTAGCACATACAACTTGCCATGTCATCGATATATTTTATTTGAATAAAATGAAATTATTCCAACAAGCAAAACTTAACGCCGTTGAAATGCGCAAAAAGAGCGGAAAACACCAAATACGCAAACCGACAAGTCCCCCCCTATCCACTTAGGAAAACCTATGATGCAATAGGACAGACACAAGGAGGGACGCGTGATACGAAGCCTGCCTGGCCTTTGCCTGATCCTGTCGCTGGCCGCGGCGGGCAGCGCCCTGGCCGACACGTCTCATACCGTGACGCTGACCACGCTGGACTGGCCGCCCTACACCGGCAGCCAGCTCGCCGAGCAAGGCCTCAACAGCGCGGTGATCCGCGCAGCCTACGCCGCCATGGGCTACAAGGTGCGCATCAAGGTGGTGCCCTGGCAACGCGCCGTAGCCGAAGCCACCCTCAATCCTCAGGTGGCGGGTTACTTCCCGGAATACGACTCCGCCGCCGGCCGCAAGTCCTTTTTCTTTTCCGACCCGATTGGCCGCAGCCCCCTTGGCTTCGCCGAGCGCATGAATAGCCACTATCAGTGGCAACAACTGGCCGAGCTGTCGCGCCTGCGCGTAGGCGTGGTGCAGGGTTACGTCAATACCGCGGAACTGGACGAGCGCATTGCCACCAAACGGCAGAATGCGGACGAGGCCTTGGACGACACCCAAAACCTGTTGAAGCTCGATCGCCGTCATATCGACCTGGCGGTGATAGACCGCTATGTCTTCGACTACCTGATGCAGAACGATCCGAAATTGAAAACCGCGCGCGGCAATCTGCGGATGAATCCGCATCTGCTGGAGGAGAAGCTGCTGTACGTCTGCTTCAAACCATCGGCCGAAGGCAAAAGGCTGGCCGACATCCTGAATCAGGGACTCAAGCGCATCAATGTCGAAGCCATCACCCACCGCTATCTGATGGACAACAAGCTGGATGGCGTCCCGCCGCCGCAGCCTAAAGCGGCAATGAAAAAACCGGCCGGCTGACGCCGACCGGTTGGGTCTGATACAGGTTTAACTCACTCAGGCCTTGGCCTTGCCCTTGGCCGGCTTGGCTTCCGCCTTGGCAGCCGGCTCTTCGCGTTCCCAGGCTTCCTTGTACGGACGGCCATAGTAGCTGTCCAGCAGCAGTTGCTTCAGCTCGCTGATCAGCGGGTAGCGCGGGTTGGCGCCGGTGCACTGGTCGTCGAAGGCGGCCTCGGCCACTTCGTCCACCTTGGCCAGGAAGTCCGCTTCGGCCACGCCGGCGGCCTGGATGGACGACGGGATGCCCAGCGTCTTCTTCAGCTCGTCCACCCACTCGATCAGCTTCTCGACGCGCTCGTGGTCGCGGTTGGCTTCCAGGCCCAGGTGACGGGCGATTTCAGCATAGCGGGCCACGCTCTTCGGCCGGTCGTACTGGCTGAAGGCGGTCTGCTTGGTCGGCACGTCGGCAGAGTTGTAGCGGATCACATTGCTGATCAACAGCGCGTTGGCCAGACCGTGGGCCAGGCCGAACTCGGCGCCGATCTTGTGCGCCATCGAGTGGCACACGCCGAGGAAGGCGTTGGCGAAGGCGATGCCGGCGATGGTGGCGGCGTTGTGCACTTGTTCGCGCGCCTTCGGATCGTTGGCGCCGTTCAGGTAGGACGACGGCAGGTATTCCTTCAGGAGCTTCAGCGCCTGCAGGGCTTGCGGGTCCGAGTACTCGTTGGCCATCACCGACACATAGGCTTCCAGCGCGTGGGTGACCGCGTCGATGCCGCCGAAGGCGGTCAGCGACTTCGGCATGTCCATCACCAAATTGGCGTCCACGATGGCCATGTTCGGGGTCAGCTCGTAGTCGGCGATCGGGTACTTCACGCCGGTCACTTCGTCAGTCACCACGGCGAACGGGGTCACTTCGGAGCCGGTGCCGGAGGTGGTCGGCACCGCCACCATCATGGCCTTCTGGCCCAGTTTCGGGAACTGATAAATGCGCTTGCGGATGTCCATGAAGCGCAGCGCCAGGTCGGCGAAGTGCACTTCCGGATGCTCGTACATCACCCACATGATCTTGGCCGCGTCCATCGGCGAGCCGCCGCCGATCGCCATGATCACGTCCGGCTTGAAGGCGTGGGCCAGGTCCGCGCCCTTGCGCACCACGGCCAGGGTCGGGTCGGCCGGCACTTCGAAGAACACTTCCACTTCCAGACCCATCTTCTTCAGCAGGCGGATCGGTTCGTCCACAAAGCCGTGTTCGAACAGGTACTGGCCGGTGACGATCAGGCAGCGCTTCTTGCCGGCCAGGTCTTCCAGGGCCACTGGCAGGGAACCGCGACGGAAGTAGATGGACTTCGGCAGCTTGTGCCACAGCATGTTTTCAGCCCTCTTGGCGACGGTTTTCTTGTTGATCAGGTGCTTGGGACCGACGTTCTCGGAGATCGAGTTGCCGCCCCAGGAGCCGCAACCCAGGGTCAAAGACGGCGCCAGGCTGAAGTTGTACAAGTCGCCGATGCCGCCTTGCGAGGACGGGGTGTTGATCAGGATGCGGGCGGTCTTCATCTTGTCGCCGAAGTAGCGCACGCGCTCTTCCTGCAGGTCCTGGTCGGTGTACAGCGAGGACGTGTGGCCGATGCCGCCCATGGTCACCAGCGCGGCGGCCTTGTCGCAAGCGTCGATGAAGTCCTTGGCGCGGTACATGGCCAGGGTCGGGGACAGTTTTTCGTGAGCGAAGGCTTCCTGATCGGACACCTCGGTCACTTCGCCGATCAGCACCTTGGTGGTGGGCGGCACGGTGATGCCGGCCATGGCGGCGATCTTGGCGGCGCTCTGGCCGACGATGGCGGCGTTCAAGCTGCCGTCCTGCAGTATCACCTTGCGCACGGCCTCGGCTTCGCTCTTGGACAGGATGTAGCCGCCGTGCTTGGAGAAGCGTTCGCGCACCGCGTC
Organism: Chromobacterium sinusclupearum; assembly: GCF_002902845.1. Taxonomy (GTDB): domain Bacteria; phylum Pseudomonadota; class Gammaproteobacteria; order Burkholderiales; family Chromobacteriaceae; genus Chromobacterium; species Chromobacterium sinusclupearum. The sequence goes on along the minus strand of NZ_PPTF01000051.1, from coordinate 19,514 downwards.
GTAGATCTGGTCGACGATGATGACGGACTGCTCCGAAGCACAGACCACGCCGTTGTCGAAGGTCTTGGACATCAGGATGGAGGCCACCGCGCGCTTGATGTCGGCGGTTTCGTCGATCACGGCCGGGGTGTTGCCGGCGCCCACGCCGATGGCGGGCTTGCCGGACGAGTAAGCGGCCTTCACCATGCCCGGGCCGCCGGTGGCCAGGATCAGGTTGACGTCGGGGTGGTGCATCAGCTGGTTGGACAGCGCGACGGACGGCTCATCGATCCAGCCGATGATGTCTTGCGGCGCGCCGGCGGCGACGGCGGCTTCCAGCACCAGGCGGGCGGCTTCGCAAGTGGAGCGGCGCGCGCGCGGGTGCGGCGAGAAGATGATGCCGTTGCGGGTTTTCAGCGAGATCAGCGCCTTGAAGATGGCGGTGGAAGTCGGGTTGGTGGTCGGCACGATGCCGCACAGCACGCCGATGGGTTCGGCGATGGTGATGGTGCCGAAGGTGTCATCCTCGGACAGCACGCCGCAGGTCTTCTCATCCTTGTACTTGTTGTAAATGTACTCGGAAGCGAAGTGGTTCTTGATCACCTTGTCTTCCATCACGCCCATGCCGGTTTCGGCGACGGCCATCCGCGCCAGCGGAATGCGGGCGTCGGCGGCGGCCAGCGCGGCGCAACGGAAGATGTGGTCAACCTGCTCTTGCGTGAACTGCGCGAAGGCGACTTGCGCCTTCTTTACGCGGGCCACCAGGGCGTCGAGTTCGATTTGATTGCTAACAGCCATTTTGTCTCTCCAGAAACCAAATGAAAATATCGAGCGCCTAATTGTTCGTTTTCGACTAAAAATTTTCACAATCGAAAAAACAACCGGCAAAAAACCCATTTCGCGCCATCAAACCATGACGGCGCCATCAAACCCTTTGTAGCGGAGCCATTACATCCGCCCGACTATACCCCTATAAAATTCAGGGGCTTTACTGGCAATCGGCCATGACTCGCTCGATTCCCTGCCATCGTAGTCCGTTTTCGGATATTCGTTTTTGCGCACGGCCAAACAATTTTCAGTTTTCCATGAAAAAGAGCGCCGAATCGGCGCTCTCTGCATGGTCTGGATCAGAACGGTTGTAACGGCATCGCTACCGGGCCGCTCAACGCCCCATGAAGCCATAGTGGAAATAGCGGCCGCTGCTGCTCAGCTCGCGGATGCGCGCCGGATCGGTCTCGCCATTGATATTGGTGATCACCAGCCGGCCGCGGCCCTGCTTCAGATCGTTGTTGTAATCGTAGTAGCCGCCCAGCACCGCCAGCTTGCCGGCCTCCACCTCGCCGGAAAACTTCAGGATGGCGCCCTCCACTTGGTTGTTGATGTTGATCAGCGCGCCGTTGGTGGCGTCGATTCCCTTGGGGATCTCGATACTGTCCAGCTCCTTCTGGATGGACGGCTCCATATTGCTGTAGTCGCCGGCCGCCGCCTTGATCGCGCCGCAGCCGGTATGGCTGACGAACATCAGCAAGGGCGTGTGCAGATGGCGCACGCCGTACTCGACCGATCCCTCGGATGTAGCAAGCTGGTTGCCCATATTGCTGATCACGAACAGATCCGCATCGCCGCCCGACATCCCCAACTGGCCGCCCGGGCTGGAGCAGGTCACCACCGTGGCCTTGGGCATGACGCGATCGCCGAGCTTGGCCAGATAGCCCGGATTATGCTTGCTGATGGCGACGCTATTGGCCTTGAGAATGCTGGACACCACATCCTTGACCTGGGCGGCCTCGCCCATGGTCTTGGCGCCGCCATGCGCCATCTTGGTCTTCTTGGATTTGGCGCGATGCGCCGCTCTGGGTTTGGCGCCCGGCGCCCGGACCTCGGGGCTCGGTTGCGACAGATCGCGGGCAGGCGGCTGGCCCATGGTGACGCCCGGCGCCATCGTTTCCGGCGCCGCCTGCTGCATGGACTTGCCCTGCGCCGGAGCCATCTTGCCGGCGGCAGCCGGCGCGGCCTGCATCGCCCCCGAAGACGCCGGCATAGGCGTAGTCGGGGCCGCGACAGCCGGCTTGACCTTGAGCGGCAGCTTGATCACCTGCTGCACCTGGGGCGCGCTGGGCGTGTCTTCGGCGCGCGCCATCGCCATGGCCAATATCAGCGGCACCGCCATGCAAGTTATGATCAGCCGTGGACTCATGCTCGATTCCTTAGGTCATACGCAATGGTTTGTATTCTGCATCATCGACCATGGGCGGGGAAGCCGCCAGCGTCATTGCGATATTGCCGCGTGGCAGCAAACTGCCTAAGCCATCCATTGGCAGGCAGGACAAAACTGACAACCGTGTCGTCTGAGTCTACCCCTGTCGCGTCCCCTCACCCCTGCCGCCGCTGGCTCAGCCACACCCCTGCGAACACCAGCGCGCCGGCAGCGGCCTGCCAGGCTTCGAAGCGCTCATTCAGCAGCAGCCAGGCCAACAACACGGTGAACACCGGGATCAGATTATTAAAAGCTCCCGCCTTGGCCACCGGGATGCGCGACACGGCCCAGGTATACAGCCCATACGCGCCCAGCGTGATCACCGCGCCCAGATACAACACCCACAGGCTGGGAATCAGATACAGCGTGTCCGGCCAGACGCCCCACGGCGTCAGCATGGCCAGGCCGAACCAGACGCAACCGGTCAGCGTCTGGATGCCGGTAATGGCCAGCGGCGAATAGCGCGCGGACATCCGTTTGGCGATCAGCACATAGCCGCAGGCGCACACCATGGCGCAGAACTCCAGGGCATTGCCCAGCGAAGGATTGGGCGCGCCCGGTCCGGCGCGGCTGTCCATGCTGAGCCAGATCACCCCGGCAAACGACAAGGCGATGCCCAACCACACCTGGCGCGGCTGGCGCTCATGCAGGAACAGGCTGGCGCCTATCGCCATCAGCATCGGCAGCGTGGCCGTGATCACGCCGGCCTGCGAGGCGCTGGTCAAGGTCAAGGCGTTGGCCTCGAACAGGAAGTACAGGCAGGGTTCAGCCAGGCCCATCGCCAGCAGCCAGCGCCAGTCGCCCTTGCGGTAATGCCAGCTGATGCGGCCGCCCATCGCCAGCGGCAACAGGCACAGCGTGGCCACGGCCATGCGCGCGAACAGCACGGCCAGCGGGTGGTAGAACTGGAAAACGTATTTCAGGACAATGAAGGCGCTGGACCATAGAAACATGGCCAGCGTCAGGGCGAGGTAGGGCAAGGCGTCTCCTGTTGCGGTAGTCGGGCCGTCTGCGCAGCCCTAAGGAGACATTGTTTCAGAATCCGATGACGGCTGTCGAACGCTGTCTCACTCCAGCTGCCGCGCTAGGCCCATCCGGTCCGCCTGTATCCAGTATTCTACGATCTTGCCGTCCGCCACCCGGTAGCAGGCGCTGTCGATCAGCACCAGCGGCTCGCCGCTGGCCGGCACGCCGTTGATTTCGGCCTGGTGATGGCCAAACTGGGTCCAGCGCGCATAGGCGCGGTCGCCGTTGACCAACAGCTCGTCTATGCGCAGCTCGAAATTGCCGAACAGCCGCAGGAAATCGCGCACGTGCTCGGCGTAATTCGCCGGGCTGCGCGCCAGCGTGCGCGGATTTTCCGATTCCAGCTGATGCGCCGCCACGCTGGTCGCCATATATCGCGCTGCCGCGTCTGGGTTGCGGCCGGAGCGCACCTCGGTCAGAAAGCCTTGCACCACGGCTTGGGTTTGTTCACTGCTCATCGTCTTCCTCCGTCGCGGATGCGCTCCAGTATCTCCGACTCGTCTCGGCACACCTGGCGGGCATGTATCGTCATGCCCTGCCACCACCAATCCACCCACGTTCGGAACACCGCACGCAACTTGTCCATCTTCGCCCGCCTTTCCCATCCCTATCCGATCTATCCGCGGCCCAGCATGTCTGGGCCGCGCTCAGCCCTGCCGCCCCTCTACCCAATGGATGCGCTCCCTGACCTGGCGCTCATCGCCCAATAATCTCCACAGCCATCTGCGCAGCTTCCGCCACGGTCTGATCACCCACATTACGGCCTCCATTGTTCAATCAATCATCATGCCAAGATGCTATAGAGCGCTTGATGATTGAAAAAGCCCATATGTCATGACACACTGTTCAAGAAATGAGAACAAACCACCTACCCGATGCCCAAGCGCTGCTGGCCTTCGACGCCTTGGTCCGATGCGGCAGCTTCACCGCCGCCGCCGAGGAACTCGACTGCACCAAGAGCCGGATCAGCCAACTGGTGAAGGCCCTGGAAAAAGACCTGGGCTCCGTGCTGGTGCTGCGCAACACCCGCCGCGTGGCGCTGACTGAAACCGGCCAGCGCCTGGCCGCGCACGCGCGCGAGCTGCGCAGCCTGCTGGAGCGCGCGCGCATAGACATCAACGAGGCGGAGGGAGAAGTCAGCGGCCCGCTGGTGATCAGCTCCATCACCTCGTTCGCCCAGTACCTGCTGGCCCCCATCCTGGCCGAGCTGGCCGTGCTGCATCCCGGCCTGAAGCTGAATCTGCAGGTGGAAAACCGGCTGCAAGACCCGATAGCCGAAGGCCTGGATTTCTGCATCCGCACCCGCAACGTCCACGATGACGCGCTGGTGGCCAAACCGCTGGGCTTTGTGCGCGAATGGGCCTACGCCTCGCCGGACTACCTGGCCAAGGCGCCGCCGCTGGCTGAGCCGGAAGACCTGGCGCGCCACCGCATCCTGCTGGACACCAGCCGCCCCAAGCTGCGCGCCACGCCGGAATGGCTATTGGAAAAAGACGGCGTGCAAAAACAGATCGGCATACAGCCGGTGTTCAGCAGCCACCAGTATGCCCCGCTACTATCCGGCGCCATTGCCGGCAGCGGCATCGCCCTGTTGCCGCGCTATGTCGCCAGCGAGCACCTGAAAAGCGGCCGCCTCGTACCGGTGCTGCCGGGCTGGAGCCATGATTGCTGGCCGGTGTTCCTGGTCTACCCGTATCGCCACCCGCTGCCGCGCAAGTACGAGGCTTTCATCCAGTACGTGGTGCCGCGGATGCGCGCGCTGCTGGACGACAGGCTTGATCCAGACCAAGGCGCGGCCATGCCATCGTTGTCAGAATGACGCCCATTTGCGCCGATGGCCGGCACAGCAAGGAGAATGCAATGGAACATCGCGACATCGTCATCGTCGGCGGCGGCATGGTAGGCAGCGCGCTGGCCGCCGCGCTCTCCGGCAGCGGACTGTCGGTCACGGTGCTGGAGCGCGAAGCGCCGGTGCCGTTTGCCCCGGAACAAGCGCCGGACTTGCGCGTCTCGGCCATCAGTCCGGCATCGGCCGCCTTTCTGCAGCGCATCGGCGCCTGGGACCAGGTGCTGGCGATGCGCGCCGCGCCGTACCGGCGCATGCAGGTATGGGAACAGGACGAGTCTTGCGGCACGCTGTTCGACGCCGCCGAAGCCGGCGTGCCGGAGCTGGGCCACATCGTGGAGAACCGCGTGGTGCAGCTGGCCGCCACCGCGGCGCTGCGCGACAAGGGCGACATCGACTATCGCTGCCCGGCGGCGGTGCGCGATATCGTCTACCGGCCGCAGGCCTCGCAACTGACGCTGGCGGACGGCAGCCAGCTGCAGGCGCGGCTCTTGGTCGCCGCCGACGGCGCGCGCTCCCAGGTGCGCGAGGCGGCCGGCATCGGCATCACCAGCTGGGATTACCCGATGCATGCGCTGGTGCTGGCCTGCCATATCGATGGCGAACAGCAGGACATCACCTGGCAGCGCTTCACCCCCAGCGGCCCGCTCGCCTTCCTGCCGCTGTGCGGCGACGCGGCTTCCCTGGTGTGGTATCACCGGCCGGAAGAGGTGAAGCGGCTGCTGGCGCTGCCGGATGACGAGCTGATCGCCGCCGTCAGCCAGGCTTTCCCGCGCAAACTGCCCGGCATCAAGCACATCGCGGCGCGCGGCAGCTTCGGCCTGACCCGCCGCCATGCCCAATGCTATGTCCGCGAAGGCGTGGCGCTGGCCGGCGACGCCGCCCACACCATCCATCCGCTGGCCGGCCAGGGCGTCAACCTGGGCTTCCAGGACGCCGCGCTGCTGGCCAAGACCATTCTGGACGCCCACGCCAAGGGCGAGGACTGGGCGAGCGAGAAGACGCTGGCGCGCTACCAGCGCGCGCGCAAGCCGGCCAACCTGGCGATGCAGACCGGCATGGACGCGTTCTGCTATGGATTCGGCAACGACATACCGCCGCTCAAGGCGCTGCGCGGACTGGGCTTGCGGCTAGCCGACAAGGCCGGGCCGCTGAAGCGCGGCGTGATACGCTATGCGCTGGGCCTATCCTCAAAATAGCGCGCAAGCCCGGCCAAACCGGGCGCTCCATACATCGCCTATCGCACGAAAAATCTCAGATTAGGCATCTCACCAAGCCACTAGGGGCTGTTGACGTTTTGTGAGCGGTCGCGCCGGGATGCGTTTTGCGCCGAATCGAGGCGTTTCGCGCGCCGCATAGTCATTCTCTGCCAGCGCGGAACAACGAAGAGTCGGCACGAAAGGCGCCCGGCCCTGCGGGTTTGGCCGCTTTGGGCCGGAAGCCACGTTGCCCAGCCCTTGCATAGAATGACTATGCGGCAGACTGTGCGCCTTGCTTCCGGCCCAAATCGGCGCAAACGCGATCCACTCACCAAACGTCAACAGCCCCTAGGGCAAACGAAAAGGCCGCCCCGATCGGGTGCGGCCTTGGTCATTCAAGCGCTTTCGGCGCGGCGATCAGTCCAGCGCGCCGCCGGACTCGGATTTGGGCGAGCGGCCCAGCAGGCCGTCCACCACCTGCTGCGGGTCGTTGCCCTGATACAGCAGGCCGCACACGGCGGCGGTGATCGGCATGTCCACCTGCAGGCGTTCTGCCATGGTCAGCACTTCGCGCGCCGTGGCCACGCCTTCGGCGACATGGCCCAGCTCCTGCAGCACCTGTTCCAAGGCCTTGCCCTCGGCCAGCTTCAGGCCGACCTGGCGGTTGCGCGACAGCTCGCCGGTGCAGGTCAGGATCAGATCGCCCATGCCTGACAAGCCCATCATGGTTTGCTGGCTGGCGCCCAGCGCGACGCCCAGGCGGGTGATCTCGGCCAGGCCGCGCGTGATCAGCGCGGCGCGGGCATTCAGGCCGAAATGCAGGCCGTCGGCCACGCCGGTGGCGATCGCCATCACGTTCTTGACCGCGCCGCCCACTTCCACGCCCACCAGGTCGTTATTGGCGTACAGCCGCAGGCGCGGACTGTGCAGCTCCCGCGCCACATAGGCGGCAAATTCGGCGTCGTCGGAAGCGATGGTCACGGCTGAGGGCAGATCCTGCGCCACTTCGCGGGCGAAGCTGGGGCCGGACAGCACGCCGCAGCGGTGATCGCTGGGCAGCTCCTCCGCCACGACTTGATGCGGCAGCAGGCTGGAGCCGGACTCAAAGCCCTTGCACGCCCACAAGATGGGCGGCAAGGCGATGTCCAGGGCCGTCAGCGCGCGCAACGTGGGCCGCAGGCCGGACATCGGCGTGACGATCAACAGCAGCTCGGCGCCGTCGGCCGCCTCGGCCAAATCGGCCGACACATTCAGCGCGCCGGGAAACGGACAATCGGCCAGATAGCGCCGGTTGACGCGCTCATCGGCCATCTGTTGGATTTGCGCGGGGTCGCGGCCCCACAGCGTCACCTGATGGTGGCGGGAAAAAGCGATCGCCAGCGCGGTTCCCCAAGCGCCGGCGCCAAGTATGGCCAGTTTCATGGCAAGCCCTTACAAACCCCAGAGGTCGGTGATTCGAGCATAGCCGACGCTGCCGTCGCGGTGGCGGACTTTGACCCAGCCCGCCTGCGGCGCGTCCTGCATCTCCACCACCCCGTCCTTGGGCACGGTGAACAGCAGCTTGCCGTCCTCGCCGGCCTTGTCGCGCACGCCGGCCTGGGCGGACACCACCAGCAGCCAGCGCTGCTTGGACAGCGCAGCGGAAGGAATCCAGGCGATGCCGCCGGTGGCGTCGCGCACGCGCGCCCATTCCTTCTGGCTTTGCAGCACTTCCACCGGGTAATAGCGGCTGACCACGAACAGTTTCTTGGCGGTCAGCGTGGGCGCCTCGTATAACGCGACGCCGGTTTCCTTGACCGAGCGGAACTCCAGGGCCTGGGCGGCCTGGGCGACGCCCAGGACCAGCAGCAGCGTGATAACGAGGCGCTTCATCCGGTCAGCCTCAGGCGTTGCCGGCTTCGGCCTGCTGCGCACGCTGCTGCATGTACAGGGCTTCGAAGTTGATCGGGGCCAGCAGCACCGGCGGGAAGCCGGCGCGGTTCACCACGCTGGACACCGCTTCGCGGGCGTACGGGAACAGGATGTTCGGGCAGGCCACGCCCAGGATCGGGTCCAGGTCTTCGGCCGGGATGTTGCGGATCTGGAAGATGCCGGCCTGGGCCACTTCGCACAGGAACAGGGTCTTTTCCGGCAGCTTGGCGGTCACGGTGACGGTCAGGGTCACTTCGAAGAAGCCGTCATCCAGTTGCTGGCCGGCGCTGGCCAGCTGCATGTCGATTTCCGGCTGGGCTTGTTCCAGGAATACCTGCGGCGCGTTCGGCACCTCCAGCGACAAGTCCTTCACATAGATTTTTTCGATGGAAAACGCCGGTTGCAGCTCTTGTTGTTCGCTCATGTTCTATCTCACAAAAAACCGTCTCGATGACGGTAGAATTTTATCGGTCCAACGGCGGGCATCATCGCACGAAAGCCGGCCACGGCCAACACCGCGGATGGCCGCGCCGCTCAGTCGGCCAGCAGCGTGTCCAGCTTGCCGGCCTGGTTCAGCGCCACCAGGTCGTCGCAGCCGCCGACATGGGTCTCGCCGATGAAGATTTGCGGCACGGTGCGGCGGCCCGTCAGCGCCATCATTTTGTCGCGCTCGGCCGGGTCGAGGTCGATGCGGATCTCGGTGATGCCGCTGACGCCCTTGCTGGCCAGCAATTGTTTGGCGCGGACGCAGTAGGGGCAGACCGCGGTGGTGTACATCGTTACCGGTTTCATGTTCATTGCCTGGGTAAAATATCAATCGCCGACGATTATAGCCTGAGTTGGCCGCTCAAGGCTTTGCGCTGGGTCGCATCGCGGCGGTATTGAAACTCAGGGCCAGGTCCGACACCAGCGCGTCCAGCGCCGGGCCGGACGCCTTGGCCCGCGGGCCGTTGACGATGGCGACGATGGCCAGCCGCCTGCCGTCCGCGGCCTGCCAGTAGCCGGCCAGCGCCTTGACGTCGTTCAACGTGCCGGTTTTCATGCGCAGGCGCGGGCCGAGATCGGCGAAGCGCTTCTTCAGCGTGCCGTCGGTGGCGGCGATGGGCAGGCTGGCGATGAACTCGCCGGCATAGGGCCCGCGCGCCGCGTCCAGCAGCACCTCTCCCAGCAACCGGGCCGTCACCCGTTCGCGCCGCGACAGGCCGGAACCGTTTTCCAGCTGCAGCGCGTCCGCGTCGGCGATGCCGCGGCGCTGCAACTCGTCGCGCAAGGCGCGCTCTGCCGCGGCGGCGGTATCGTCCCCGCCTCCGGCCTCGCGCCCCAGCGTCAGGAACAACGTGCGCGCCATGGTGTTGTTGCTGTATTTGTTGATGTCGGCCAACGCTACCGACAAGGGCTGAGACTGCCAGGTGGCCAGTTCGCGCGCGCCGTCCGGCGCCGTGCCCTGCTCCGTGCGCAAGGGGCCGACGCCGCCCAGCGCACGCCACAGCGCCGCGAAATCCTGCGCGGCGAATTCGTCGTGCTCCAGCACATTGACGTAGGCGCGCTGGCCGTCGCAGGCCTGCGGCAGGCTGCCGGCAACGCTGACATGGCGGCCGTCGTTGGCGATGGAGACAAAACGCCGCACATCGGGGCACGGCTCGTCGCCGCCCGGCTTCAGCTCGCTGCGGACCTCCACGCCGGCCAGCGGCGGATCCAGCACCACGCGCGCGCTCTGGCCGTCGCGGTAGAAGGTGAGCCAGGCTACCTTCAGATTCACCAGATGGGTATCGGGGCCGACCACGAAGGCGCGCCCGGCGTCGTCGTCGAAATCATCGGCGCCGCCGACCTTGCCGAAGGCCCGCTTGTCCAGCAGCAGCCGGCCGTCCAGCTGGCGGATGCCGCGCAAGCGCAAGCTGTACAACAGGCTCAGCAGATTGCCGTTGTCGAAGCGCGGATCGCCGCCGCCCAGCCAGTACAGATCGCCCTTCAGCGCCTCGCCCTCCACCGGCGCGGCCGACAGCAACGCGGTCTTCCAGCGGTAGTCCGGCCCCAGCCGGTTCAACGCGGCCCAGCCGGTCAGCAGCTTCATGGTCGAGGCCGGGTTGACCGGCTTGTCCGCGCGGTGGCTGGCCAGCGGCGCGCCGCCCTCCACCGGCGCCGCCCATACCGCCACCTCGTCCGGCTTCAGGCCATGCAGGTCCAGCGCCGAAGCCTGGGCGCCCAGCCCGGCCAGCATCAGCGCGACAAACGCGTATTTCATTTTCATCCTTTCACCAATCCTGCGGGTCGACATCCAGCGACCAGCGCAGGGCGCGGCCATGCGTCTTGGCCAAGCCATCCAGCAGCGGCGGCAAAACATCCAACAGGCGATGCAGCGCGGCGCGCTGCGGCGATTCCAGCACCAATTGCGCGCGCTCGCGTTGCGCCAGCCGCGCCATCAGCGCCGGCGCCGGGCCCGAGATCAGCACGCCCTCCGCCAACGGCTCCAGCGCCTGGCGCGCCTCCCGCAAAAAAACCGTGGCCTGCGCCAGCTGCGGGCTGTCGGCGCGCAGCAAGGCCTGAAACACGCCAGGCGGGAAACCGGCCTGGCGTCGTTCGTTCAACAGGCTGGCGGCATAGCCGTCGAAATCGTGCGCCACCAAGGCCTGGTACAAGGGGTGGTCCGGCCATTGCGTCTGCACCAGCACCTCGCCCGGCGACTCGGCGCGCCCGGCGCGGCCGGCCACTTGCATCAGCTGCGAAAACAAGCGCTCCGAGGCGCGGAAATCGGCGGAATACAGCCCGCCGTCCGCCCCCAGCACCGCCACCAGCGACAGCGTGCCGAAATCGTGGCCTTTGGCCAGCATCTGGGTGCCCACCAGGATGTCCACTTCGCCGCCGTTCACCTTGCGGTAAATCTCGTCCCACGCATCCTTGCGGCTGGTGGTGTCGCGGTCGATGCGCAACACCCGCGCCTCCGGCAGCATGCGCTGCAAGGCCGATTCCAGCCGCTGCGTGCCCTCGCCCAGCGGCTTGATGTCGGGATCGCCGCAGTCCGGGCAGGCCGGCGGCACCGGCTCCTCCCAGCCGCAATGGTGGCAGCGTAGTTTGCGCTCCATCAGGTGCACCACCAGCTTGGCCGAGCAATGCGGACAGCCGCTGGTCCAGCCGCAGGCGGTGCAGGCGACCACCGGCGCGAAGCCGCGGCGGTTGATGAACACCAGGCTCATTTCCTTGCGCGCCAGCCTGGTTTTCAAGGCCTCCAGCACCGGCTCGCCCAAACCCTCCACCAGCTTCTTGCGGCGGGTGTCCACCAGCCGGACGTCCGGCAGCCGCGCCGCGCCATGGGCGCGCCGGCTCAAAGCCAACTTCTGGTAACGGCCGGCCTCGACATTGGCCACCGTCTCCAGGCTGGGCGTGGCCGAGCCGAGCACGATGGCGATGCCGGCGCGGCGCGCGCGCCACACCGCCAGGTCGCGCGCATGGTAGCGCAAACCGTCCTGTTGCTTGAACGAGCCGTCATGCTCCTCGTCCACCACGATCAGCCCCAGCCGCGGCAACGGCGTGAACACCGACAGCCGAGTGCCGATCACCACATCGGCCTCGCCATGCCAGGCATCCAGCCAGCCCTGCAAGCGCTCGCCATCGGCCAGATGGCTGTGCTGCACCACGATGCGGCTGGCGGGAAAGCGGCGCGCGAAGCGGTCGATCAGCTGCGGCGTCAAATTGATTTCCGGCACCAGCACCAGCACCTGGCGGCGCGCGGCCAAACTGTCGGCGATCAGCCGCAGATAGACCTCGGTCTTGCCGCTGCCGGTGATGCCATGCAGCAGCCAGGGCTGGAAGCCCTCGCTGCGGCGCAACGCGTCCAGCGCAGCCTGCTGCTCGTCGTTCAGCGCCGGCGATTCGCCCAGTTGCAAGGCTGGCGGCTCCAACGCCACGCGCTCGGTCTTGCCTTCGGCCAGCCAGTCGGCCAGCCATTTGCCGGCCTGCGGCGTATGGGCCTTGGCGGCCTCCAAGGTCAACGGCCCGTCCAGCAAGGCCTGCCACAAAGCCAGCCTGGCCTTCTGCCGCGCCGGCGGCGGCTCCGCCAGGCCCTGCGCGGTCAGCGCGAAGGGACGACGGTCCGGCCGCTTGATGTCCCGCGGCTCGCGCAGCGTGGTCGGCAAGGCCGTGAACAAGGTCTGCCCCAGCGGGTGGTGGTAATAATCCGCGGCGAAACGGACCAGGGCGAGAAACTCCTCGGGCAGCGGCGGCAGGCCATCAAGCACCATTTCGATGCGTTTGAGTTTGGCGCTGTCGCAATCCGGCACACCCTCCCCCGGTATCGGCGTGACCACGACGCCACACAGCCGCCGCGGACCGAAGGGGACGCAGACGCGCATGCCGCTCATGACAGGCGATTCAGTCAGGTAACTGAACGTTCCTGCCAGCGGCACGTCGACCGCCACTTGAACAGAATCCCGCTCGGACATTTATGCTCTTCCTCGGCAAACCCTGCTGCGACAAGGCTTTGCATTCGCTGTGCACAGATCTTGTGGATAACTTTGTGAACAACCCTGGCGATAGCCAGCAAAAAGCCGCTAAATCAGTGTTTCCGCTGGATTGCACAAAAATTAATCAAATGTAAAAGTCTTTTATTTTCAACAACTTAAATCGTTGCCATTTTTTTTGCCGCCCATGCTTGACAAGGCAGGACGCAGGGACTAGGCGGTGTGCATAACTTCTGGAACACCAGCCGCTTCGGCTGTCAACCCGCATGTTGGGGCATCGACATCAACGACTTGATTCGTACTCGAACAGCCTAGCGGCGGGCAAGAATACCCTGCCATGCGGCAATGGCTTAGCGCCGTGCAAGCGATGCAAATTTAATAAAAATTTAAAAAAATCAAGCGCCTTTCACCCGGCGCCGCTAAGAAATTCTGCAATCGAGTCTTCCGTCTGTTTGAAGAAAATCCTTCAAAACACCGTCCAACGCACCAAGATGGCGCAGCCGCCGGGCCGCGCCATCTCGCCCGCCGGCGCCGCTCAATCGCAATGATAGCGGCGGGACAAACGATGGACGGCGTCCACCAAGGCGCCGGCATGAGCCGGATCGGCGAATTGCGAAATGCCGTGTCCCAGATTGAACACGTGACCGCTGCCCTGGCCGTAGCCGGCCAGGATGCGCGCCACTTCGCGCTCGATGGCGGCCGGCTCGGCGAACAGCGCATTGGGATCGAAATTGCCTTGCAGCGCCACCTTGGCGCCGACGCGCGCGCGCGCCTGGCCGATGTCGGTGGTCCAGTCCAGGCCCACGCAATCGGCGCCGATGGCGGCGATGTCTTCCAGCCACTGCCCGCCGCCCTTGGTGAACACGATGACCGGCACGCGACGGCCGTCGGCCTCGCGCTTCAGGCCGGCGACGATGCGCTGCATATAAGCCAGCGAAAACTCGCGGTAAGCGGCATGGCTGAGCGCGCCGCCCCAGGTGTCGAAAATCTGCACCGCCTGCGCGCCGGCATCGATCTGGGCGTTCAGGTAGGCGATCACCGACTGCGTGTTCATTTCCAGGATGTGGTGCAGCAGCTCAGGCCGGCTGTACAGCATGGCCTTGACGTGGCGGAAGTCGTCGGAGCCGCCGCCCTCCACCATATAGCAGGCCAGCGTGAACGGGCTGCCGGAGAAGCCGATCAGCGGCACGCGGCCGTCCAGCGCCTGGCGGATGCTGGCCACGGCGTCGAACACATACCGCAGCTTGTCCAGCTCGGCCGGAACCAGCGCGCGGATGGCGGTTTCGTCGCGCAGCGGGCGCTGGAACTTCGGCCCCTCGCCTTCGGCGAAATACAGGCCCAGGCCCATGGCGTCCGGCACCGTCAGAATGTCGGAGAACAGGATGGCCGCGTCCAGCGGAAAGCGCTCCAAGGGCTGCAGCGTCACTTCGGTGGCGTAGTCCGGGCTGGTGCACAGGCCCATGAAGCTGCCGGCGCGGGCGCGGGTGGCGCGGTATTCCGGCAGGTAGCGTCCGGCTTGGCGCATCATCCAGATCGGGGTGTATTCAACCGGCTCCTTCAGCAGAGCCCGCAGGAAGGTATCGTTTTTCAGCTGGGTCATGGCGTCACGCGGCTATGGAAATCGGCGGCCATTATAGCGCAGCGCGCGCCGGGGCCCGACTGCGGCCGCTCAAAAAAACGGCCGAGCCTTGTCAGGACGCGCGCTGCCAGCCGGTTGGCTCAGGCCAGCAACTGGCGCAGCATATACGGCAGGATGCCGCCGTGACGGTAGTATTCCGCCTCCACCGGGGTGTCGATGCGCAGCGTCAGCCGCAGCCGCCGCTCGCCGCCGTCCGGGCGGCGGATCACCAAAGTCGCGTCCTGGCGCGGCTTCAGTTCGCCGTCCAGCCCTTCCAGATCGAACGTTTCGTCGCCCGCCAGGCCCGCCGCGCTGTCCTCCGGCTGAAACTGCAAGGGCAAGACGCCCATGCCCACCAGATTGGAGCGGTGGATGCGCTCGAAGCTTTTGGCGATCACCGCGCGCACGCCCAGCAGCCGCGTGCCCTTGGCCGCCCAATCGCGGCTGGAGCCGGTGCCGTACTCCTCGCCGGCGAAGATCACGGTCGGCGTGCCTTCGGCCTGGTAGGCCATCGCGGCGTCGTAGATCGCCATTTGCGCGCCGTTCGGCTGATGCAGCGTCAGCCCGCCCTCCACCGGCCGGCCATCGGCGCCGGGCGGCAGCATCAGGTTGCGGATGCGCACATTGGCGAAGGTGCCACGCATCATCACCTCATGATGGCCGCGACGCGAGCCGTAGCTGTTGAAGTCCGCGGGCTTGATGCCTTGCGCCTGCAGGTACAGGCCGGCCGGCGACGCCGGCTTGATCGAGCCGGCCGGACTGATGTGATCGGTGGTGACCGAGTCGCCGAAGATCGCCAGCGCCCGCGCGCCGCGCACTGGCTTTGGCGCCGGCGGCGTCAGCGCGAAATCGGCAAAAAACGGCGGCTCGGCGATATAGCTGGACAGCGCCCAGCCATAGGTCTCGCCGCGATCGGCCACGATGCCGCCCCACAGCGGATTGAGGCTGCCGAGATCGCGGTACAGGCGGCGATAGGTTTCCGGATCGGCCGCCTGGGCCAGCGCCGCGGCCACGTCGTCCTGGCTGGGCCAGACCTCGCGCAGGAACACCGGCTGGCCGTCGCTACCCATGCCCAGCGGCTCGGCGTCCAGATCGATGTCCACCCGGCCGGCGATGGCGAAAGCCACCACCAGCGGCGGGCTCATCAGGAAGTTGGCCTTCAGCGCCGGATGGATGCGCGCCTCGAAATTGCGGTTGCCGGACAGCACGGCCGCGCACACCAGCTCCCGCGCGGCGATTTCGGTCTCGATATCCACATCCAGCGGGCCTGCGTTGCCGATACAGGTGGTGCAGCCGTAAGCCACCACGCGGAAACCCAGCTGCGCCAGCGGCGCCAGCAGGCCGGCCTTGCCCAGGTAGTCGGTCACCACGCGGGAGCCGGGGGCCAGCGAGGTCTTGATGTGCGGCGCCACGGTCAGCCCGCGCGCCGCCGCCTTCTGCGCCAGCAGGCCGGCGGCCAGCATCACGCCGGGATTGGAAGTATTGGTGCAGGACGTGATGGCCGCGATCAGCACCGCGCCGTCGGCAAGCGCGCGCCCGGAAGCGACCGCGGCGCCCTTGCCATAGCCGCCATCCGCCGCCGGTTTGCGCAGCAGCTCACTGAAGCGCGGCTTCAACGCTGTCAGCGCGATGCGGTCCTGCGGCCGGCGCGGGCCGGCCACGCTGGGGACGATGGAGGCCAAATCCAACACCAGGGTTTCGCTATATTCGATCTCTCCCGCCTGCGGCATGCCGAACAGCTGCTGCGCCTGGAAATAGCGACGGAAGGCGTCGATCTCTTCGTCGCTGCGTCCGGTCGCCGCCAGATAATCGACGGTGCGTTCGTCCGGCGGAAAGAAGCCCATGGTCGCGCCGTACTCCGGCGCCATATTGGCCAGCGTCGCCCGGTCCGGCAAGGACAAGGAAGCGGCGCCCTCGCCGAAGAATTCGACGAACTTGCCGACGACATGCGCGCCGCGCAACAGCTCGGTCACCGCCAGCACCAGATCGGTGGCGGTGACGCCGGCCGCGAGCCGGCCCTTCAGATGCACGCCCACCACATCCGGCGTCAGGAAATACACTGGCTGGCCCAGCATGCCGGCCTCGGCCTCGATGCCGCCGACACCCCAAGCCACCACGCCCAACGCGTTGATCATGGTGGTATGCGAATCGGTGCCGACCAGGGTGTCCGGATAGTAGACATCGCCATCCTGCAGCACGCCGCGCGCCAGATGCTCCAGATTCACCTGATGAACGATGCCGATGCCCGGCGGCACCACCTTGAACGTCTCGAAAGCCTGCATGCCCCACTTGATGAAGCGATAGCGCTCGGCATTGCGTTGGAATTCCAGCTTCATGTTCAGATCCAAGGCATTGGCCTCGCGGAAGTAGTCCACCTGCACCGAGTGGTCCACCACCAGGTCCACCGGCACCAGCGGCTCGATCCGCGCCGGCGGCTTGCCAAAACGCGCCGCGGCGCTGCGCATCGCCGCCAGATCGCACAACAGCGGCACGCCGGTGAAGTCCTGCAGCAAGATGCGGGCGACGGCGAAGGGAATCTCCTCGCTGCGCTCGGCTTGCGGCTGCCAGCCGGCTAGTTGCCGAACATGCATTTCGGTTATACGCTGGCCATCCAGCTTCCGCAGCAGCGACTCCAGCACGATGCGCAGCGACACCGGCAACCGGCTGACATCGCCGACGCCAAGCGCAGCCAGCGCCGGCAGCGAGTGGAAAAACGCGCGCCGGCCCGACGCCAGGGTAAATTCGCGCAGACTGTCTTGAGCTTGCAGGGACATGATCGACTCCGGTGAACGCCGGCCGTGCTGGCCGGAAAGACCACGATGGAAGAGCGGTCTGCCGACCGCCCGCGGGATCTGCTTCTGAACAAACGTAGGACAGCCCGCCCCGCCAGCGGTTCTGCCAGGAAAGGATGATGACATGAAAAAATCCATGCGCGCCGAGCGCGACAGCTTCGGCCCGATAGACGTGCCCGCCGATGCGCTGTGGGGAGCGCAAACCCAGCGTTCGCTGGCGCACTTCCATATTTCCAGCGAGAAGATGCCGCCGGAGCTGATCTTGGCGCTGGCCCGGGTCAAACGCGCCTGCGCCATCGCCAACCGCGAGCTGGGCACGCTCGACGAGGTCAAGGCCGCGGCCATCGCCGCCGCCGCCGAAGAAGTGCTGGCCGGCCGCCATGATGGCGAGTTCCCGCTGTCGGTCTGGCAGACCGGCTCCGGCACCCAGAGCAATATGAATATGAACGAGGTGCTGGCCAACCGCGCCTCCGAGCTGCTGGGTGGCAAGCGCGGCGAAGGCCGCCTGGTCCATCCCAACGACGACGTCAATCGCGGCCAGTCGTCCAACGATATTTTCCCCACCGCGATGCACGTCGCCGCGGCGGAGCAGCTGCACGCCAGGCTGCTGCCTGCGCTGACCTTGCTGCGGCAAGCATTTGAGGCCAAATCCGCCGAATTCGCCGACATCGTCAAGATAGGCCGCACCCATCTGCAGGACGCCACGCCGCTGACACTGGGTCAGGAGATCTCCGGCTGGGCGACGCAGCTGTGCCTGGCCGAAGAGGCCGTGCGCGCGACGCTGCCCATGCTGTGCCAGCTGGCCGTTGGCGGCACCGCGGTCGGCACCGGGCTCAATACCGATCCGCGTTTTGGCGACAAGGTAGCCGCGCGGCTGGCAGAGGAATGCAACCTGCCGTTCGCCAGCGCCGGCAACAAGTTTGCCGCCCTGGCCGGCCACGAGCCGCTCCTGTTCGCCCACGGCGCGCTGAAAACGCTGGCCGCCGCGCTGATGAAGATCGCCAACGACATCCGCTGGCTGGCGTCCGGCCCGCGCAGCGGCCTGGGCGAGCTGACCCTGCCGGAAAACGAGCCGGGCAGCTCCATCATGCCGGGCAAGGTCAACCCCACCCAATGCGAGGCGATGACCATGCTGTGCTGCCAGGTGCTGGGCAACGACGCGGCGCTGGCCATAGGCGGCGCCTCCGGCAATTTCGAACTGAATGTGTTCAAGCCGCTGATCATCCACAACTTCCTGCAAAGCGTGCGGCTGCTGGCCGACGGCATGGACAGCCTGCGCGAGCACTGTGTGGACGGCATGGCGGCCAACCGCGGCCGCATCGCCGAGCTGATGGCGCGCTCGCTGATGCTGGTCACGGCGCTGAACCCGCACATCGGCTACGACAAGGCGGCGGCCATCGCCAAGCACGCCCACCACCACGGCACCACCTTGCGCGAGGCCGCGCTGGCGCTGGGCTATCTCAGCGCGGAACAGTTCGATGCCTGGGTCAGACCGGAAGACATGATCTAAGCGTCCTCACGGATGGAACCACAGCTCGCGCCGCGCCAGCGGCGTGCCTTCCGGCAGCAGCGGGTTGTCCAGCTCGATCACGGTGCGGCCGGACAGCTTCAAGGCGCGCAGATGGTCGCTGTTGAAGGTCTTGAACAGCTGGTCGAAGCTGCCATCGCGCACGCTCTTCTCCAGACCCTGCTGCAGCATCCGCGCCAGCTCCGGCCGCTGCGGCGAAACGAAGAAATAAAAGGCGGTGGGGTAATGAAGCAGTAGATACGGGTCCAGCATCAGTCCCTTGCCGGACGGCGATGCCAGTTCCTGCTGCACCTCGATCACGCTGCGTGGGAAGTAGTCGTAGCGGCGCTGGCGCAGCATGGAAAAAAGATTGGGGTAGTCCGGGCTGGTCAGCACCGGCAGGCCGGCATGCTGCAAGATCTGAGTATCCGGCCAGTCCTGGCCCTGGCCGGCCCGGAACGCGCTCAATTGCCGCAGCGTTTTGACGTCCTTGAACAGCTGCGGCCGGTCGGCGTTGATCAAGGGCACGCGCCAGCCTATCAGCCCCTTGTCCAGCGGGATGCGCACGGTCAACAGCTTGCGTTCGCGCTCGCGGCTGGTCATGCCCCAGAACAGGTCGACGCTGCTGTCCGGACGCTGCATCTGCTCCATCGCCCGGCCTTGGTTCATGTCGCGCGCGGCCAGCAGCTCGCAGCGCAGGTTCATCTGGCCGCAAGCCAGCAGCAACAGCGCCTGGATATACGGCCAGTGCGGATCGTTGTCGCCTGACACCAGCGCATAGTTGATCTGCACGCCGGCCGCCTGAGCCAGCGACAGCCAGCACCCCAGCAGCAACAGACTCAGCATCTTGGCCATATGCGGTCCATTACATAGCGATAAGGCCATTATGGCCGCAGATCACAGCCAGCCCAAGCCGCCCGCCACG
>NZ_PPTF01000049.1 GCF_002902845.1 Chromobacterium sinusclupearum | reverse complement strand
GATTTGTCTCCGCGCTTGCTGATGCCTAGCAGCTTGGCCTTGCCGCCTGTCGAGTGCTGCCGCGGCACCAGACCCAGCGAGGCGGCAAAGTCGCGCGCATGCCGTACCCCTTGGCATTGCCGACATCGGCCGCCAACTGGCTGGCGGTGATCGGGCCGATGCCCGGCACCGTCATCAAGCGCCGCGCCACATCATCCTGTTTAGCCTGAGCGGCGATCTCGCGATCCAGCGCCTCGATCTCCTGCAGCAGCAGATCGTGGTGCTGCAACTGTTTCTCCAACACGCGCCAGGCGCCTTCGGGCAAGGCAGCATCGTGTTCTCTCAGCAGCACATGCGCTTGCTGCGCCAGGCCGAACGCCAGCAGCAAGGCGTGAATCTGGTTGCCGGTCTGCACCCGCTCGCGGATGCGCGCTTCACGCAAACGGTGCAGCGCCGACTGAGCCTGCTGTTCGGGCGATTTCACGGCGACGTAGCGCATGGTGGGACGCGATGCGGCTTCGCAAATGGCCTGGGCATCGAGAAAATCGTTCTTGTTGCCTTGGACGAAGGGACGCACGTATTGCGGCGCGATCAACTGGACGGTATGGCCGAAGCCGGCCAGCTTGCGGGCCAGCCAGTGCGCGCCGCAACAGGCCTCCATGACGATGCGGCAGGGCGGGTGGCGGGCGAGGAAGTCGATCAGGGAGTGGCGGCCAAACTGGCGTTTGAGCAAGATATTGCCGTGGACATCGTGTGCCACCAGGTAAAAGCTGTGTTTGCCGATATCGATGCCGATGAGGGTGATGGTAGCCATGAGAACCTCCTGCGCAGAAAGGGAAACCGCCCTGCTAGCTACGCCAGCAGGGCGGTTGAGTCGGGCTGACCATCACATTA
>NZ_PPTF01000048.1 GCF_002902845.1 Chromobacterium sinusclupearum | reverse complement strand
ACTTGTCATATTCTGACTGTCTACATATTGTGTTTTCATAACCGCAGCATCACTACGGGGGCTGATTACCATCATCGCTCCGGCCATCACCCCCGCCAGTCCCAGAGCGCCCATTTTTTTTAGCAAGTTCTCCCAAACGTCCTTACGGGCTTGATTTTTCTCGCGTTCCAGCTGCGCCGCCGCGATGATTTTCATGCCGTCAATTCCCAGCACGTCGGCCACCATGATGCAAGCGTAGTCGTCCATGATCTTCTTGCCGGATAGGTACTGGCTTAATCCCGGACCCGTCACGCCCAGCTTTTCAGCCTTCTTGTTCTGGCTCATGTCTCCCAGCTTTTCTAGAGCTTCCATCAGGTAATCCACGCTGAGTTTCAATTTTTTCTCCGTTGCGTTAACTCGGGTTATTGATCTAGCATGACACAACCGTTAACCCGAGTTATCGGTTTTTCGTTAATCAATTTTAGCAGGGGAGGTGGCCATGTACCGTGCGGTTTCTCCGTCAACAGTGATTCCTCAGCCGCTTCGCTCCAGCCTCTGGCGTTGCCTTGCTTTCCGCTTCTCGGTTCACACCCGTCGCCCCGGCCGTCCTCGCACCCTGCGCTTTTTCAAATTCATGTCCAGCAAACAGCTTACTTTGAGGTTCTGATCATGGCCGAAACTGCCGCTCCATCTTCCCAGCGCCAAGCGCTTATGCAGTCGCTGCTGTCTGGCAACTGCGCCATCATCTCGGGCCGCATCCGCTCCGCCGAAAAGCGCGGCGAATATGTTTACTCCATCGTCGCGCTGCCTGCGCCCAACCAGTTCACCTCTCCCGGCCTCGTGGAAGTCCGTTCTCCCAAGCGCATAGGCGACAAAGAGCAAGACATCCGCATCCTCGTAAAGTGCGGCGGCTACTTCGGCAACCCGTACCGCTACACCGACAAGGACACCGGCGAGCAAGTCAGCCGCCGCGCCTTCAATAACTCTTACACCTTCATCGAGGCCATCGAGTGAAATTTGTTGACTTCATCCGCATCAAGCAAACGTGGTGCGGGGTGCTCAACCCTGAAACCGGCGAAGTCGAGCCGGTGCTGCCCATTGTGGATTCGGGTGTAGTCGGCAAGTGGGGCCGTGACATGGAAACCGGCGAAATCAACGAAACCCCGGAGTGGGGCACGCATAGCGCGCTGCACATTCGGGGCTCGTTTGACTCAATGGTGCGAATCCGTTGTGACGGCTTCACAGTCTCGCTCGAAGGCAACGTGGGCCGCTTGGATCGTCCCGACAACCTTTTTAACTACGATTTCGAAACTACCATCATCAAGTGCAATGAATTGCTCGCTCGTTTCCGTTTGCCCCCTTTCTGCGCTGGCGAAAGAGTGCGAAACGAAAACCAGTCTGCCTATGATCGCAAGATTGGCCTGAGTCCCATGATGTGGACCGGCGCCAAGGTCTGCGAGCTTCACATGACTGAAAACTACGCCACCGGCTCCCCTGAGAATGCCCAAGCCTACATGGCGTGGATATCCACTCAATCCATGAGCAACATCAAGCGTACCCGCAGCAGCCCCGAATCATGCGTATGGGGCAGTGAAGGGGGCCGTAAAAAATTCACCGCCTACATCAAATACCTCGAAATGATCGCTCGTGGCCATTGCCATGGCCGTTCCAAGTCACAGATCAAACTTGACCCCGTTTACCAATTCGCCAAAGAGCACGGAATCGTTCGTCACGAATTGAAAGCTAAGCGCCAGCTATTACGCGATTCAGGTCTCTACTACCTTGGAGATATCACCATGTCCGCCCTTGTTCAGCTCTTCGATGATCACGTCAGCCCGCTAGTGAATCGCGTTCGTGAAGACGTAACCTGCCTCGAAATTGACGCCTTGCCGCGCAAGCTTCGCCTGACTGCTGCCTGCTACCTTCGCGGCGAAGATGTCAGCCGCCACATGTCGCAAGCTACTTTGTACCGCCATGCTAAAGAGCTTCGCGGCTATGGCATAGACCTTTTCGAGCCGCTGGCCAAGTTCGACAAGGTTAATCACGTTATCAAGGTTCTGGAAGTCTCCCCGGTTTCTGCGCCGGATTGGTACTGGCAGCATCAGCATGATGCCTTCGTAGCTGACGAACGCGTCCAGCTGGAGCGCGCGCATCGCAAGCTCGCCCAGGCGGCAAACGAGGAGGGCGGTTACGTGGCCGCCGTTGCCAACTCCGACATTGCGCCGGATCGCCTGGACGACATGCAAGCCGCTTTGGATCGCTACCAGATACCAGACCGCTCCCGCTTCAAGCCCTCAACTCCCATAGAACGCCGTGGCGGTTATCTCTCGCCCGACGATACATGGCCATTGCCTGCGGGGGTTTAAATGCCGCTCTGCCTCGTTCCTGATGCTTCTGGCGCGCTGGCGGTATCGCCCGCTGCGCCGCAGTCCTGCCGGGGATTTCTGGCATTGACGCCTGCTGAATATGCGAATGCGACAACGTCGGTTTTTCCGCCGTTGTCAATCGAGCAAGGACTCGCAATATCCGTTGCCATCGGTTCATTGTGGGCGCTTGCGTTTATGTACCGGACCATTAATTGGTCTATCACTTCTCAATCTGGTGATTCCTGAAAGGATCAATCATGAAACTGATGAACATTTCCAAGAAGTATCTGGTTGGCGGCGCTGCGGTTGCTTTGTCTGTTCCCGCATTTGCTGATGCTGCTCCGACCGGCAATATCGATGTCACCAGCGTCACTACTGTGATCGCGCAAGGCGCTGCTGCCATTGCCGCTATTGGCATCGCTATTCTGGCCATTTACGCGCTGGCCAAGTCGTTCAAGCTGGTGCAAAAGGCGTTTTAACGCCCACGGGAGGCGCTATGCGGCGCGAGCGTCGAGCGACGCTAAGCGCCTTCACGGGGGCGATAACGCCCCCTTTTTTCATCTTGGAGTGAAAAATGTCATGGAAGGCTATTGGGTCATTATTGGTTTTATTGGCGCTTTCTGGATTCTCTTTCGCTAATTCAACACCTACGCTGCGTCGATCATCCAATGGCGATCCTGTTTCTTTTTCAACATTGATTGATGAATGCCAGCAGGTTTATACAAGTCAATCGTGCTCTGTTCTTGGTCCTTTCTATTCGGATCGTGATGACGTATATAACTATTTATTTTGCGCGAATGGCCGTAAGGATATGTGTCCTCGTTCTGCTTTTCTGCCATCAAATAATAAATCTTCTGCTTGTCCATCCGGTACGCGATTGGCTGCTGATCTTCTTTCCTGTGTTGCAGACACTCCCAATCCTCCTGATCCACCAACGCCACCTATTCAATGCCCGCCATCTGACGTTATGGCTATCACGTGTTCTTCTCTCTCTGGCAAGCATCAGCAATCCGGCATGATTTCCCCTCGATATGGTCCTGGTTGTGATTCATCAGGTGGTAATTCACAGATGCAGCAATGTGGTGCGGGTTGCGCCATGAAAGATGTAACTGTTGTTTTGCCTACGGGAGCTTATCAGGATCACGTTTATTCAGGTGGCTATTGCAAGATGGATGGTACGCCTCCGAAAGATGGCTATCAAAATCAGCCTCCGCCGAATAAGGTTTGCGAGAAAAACCAAACGTATGGCGAAATTAACGGCACGCCGACATGCGTTGACAATGTCGCGCCTGGCACGGGCGATCCGCAAAACCCCAAGCCCGATGAATGCCCGTCCGATTCCGTCGCTTTGATTTCCCCCACGACTGGCAAGCCTATGGGCTGTGTTCCATCTCAAGACCCTGCCAAAGATTGCCCCGCTGACTCCGTCAAGCTCACGGTTTCCGGCATTACCGTTTGCGTCAGTAATAAAGGTGACAAGCCTACACAACCCAATCCGCCCGGCCAGCCCTCTGGCGGTGGTGGCGGCTCAACGGGTGGCAAACCCGGCTCTAACTGCAAGCCCGGTGACAAAAATTGTACTGGTGATGGCAAGGGCGATGGCACAGGGAACGGCACTGGCAATGGCAAGGGCGATTCCAGCAGTCCAGATGGCGAGAAGTGCGAATATACCGGTTTGCTTGCATTTATGTGCAAGGGCGGTCCTGATCCGTTTTCAAAGGATACCAGCGGTTTAAGCAATGACTCTGGCGGCGATATTTCCAACGCGCTTGATACAAAGGATTTTGTTTTCGGCGCTGCCTCTTGCCCGCCTGATGTTCAGGTCAATTACCATTTGGGCGATTATTCAGGCACTTTAAATCTCACGTATGCCCCATTTTGCAAATTAGCGGAATATATCAAGCCAGTTGTTTTAGCCCTTGCATTTTTGCTTTCCACCTTCATTATTTTTGCTGGGAGAAATAAATAATGCCAGTTATTGCCGCTATTGCATGGGGCATTGTTGCCTTGTTATTGGAAACCATCGTTTCCAGAGTCATTACCGCTATCGGTTTCGGGATGATTTCATACTCTGGCGTAAGCGCATTTCTTGGCGGCATCAAGAGCAGTATTGCCGCCAATGGCTCCAGCGTATCCAGTGCGGTTGCTTCCATCTTGGCCATGACAGGTTTTGGCACGGCCATATCAATCTTGTTCTCTGCGATAACCATACGCGCCACGCTGGATGGCATGGACAAGGCGGGTAATTTGGTTCGCAGCAAGTGGAAAGGATTTAAGGGATGATTACGCTTATTACAGCCCCGCCCGGTTCTGGCAAAACGCTATACACGCTTAAATCTCTGCATCAGCTTGCGACCACTGAAAATAGACAAGTCTATTATCACAACATCCCGCTTACCGATAAGGGCAAGGAGGTATTGGGCTGGATTGAATTGCAAGACCCAACTAAATGGTATGAATTGCCTCCTCTTGCGATCATTGTGATGGACGAATTCCAAAAGGTATTCGTTAAACGCCCCAATGGCTCGCCGGTCCCGAAGCATGTATCCGAATTCGAAACCCACCGCCATAAGGGCTTGGATATTTTCCTGATTACGCAAGGCACCAAGCTGTTTGACCCTCACATCAAAGACCTGATAGGCCGTCACATCCATGTTATTCGTGTATTTGGTGCTCAAGCAGCTAAGATTTTGCGGTGGGATGGTTTCCAATCAGACCCAAATTCCCGTCGATCTAAAGATGAATGCCTTGATCGTCAGACATTCATTTATCCGAAAGAGGTTTACAGCTGGTACAAGTCTGCTGAGGCGCACACTCATAAGTTCAAGCTGCCAAAACGCATCTGGATGATGCTGGCTATGTTTATCGCCGCTTCGGCCGCGCTTTATTTCTCAGTTCACTTCATCGGAGGCATGACCAAGACCAATCCGGCCAATTCGTCTGCAGGCATGGTGCCTGGTCAATTTTCTGCGTCAGCAGCAGGGCAGGGCGGCCAGACTACTCAGGCCAAGGCCGCGCCCCTTACCGCTGCCGAATACGCCGCCCAGCGTGTCCCGCGCATACAGGGCTCGCCGGAAAGTGAGCCGCGTTACGACGCTATCGCCACGCCCAAGACCTTTCCGCGCGTCGCCGCCTGCCTTTCCAACGCTTCACGCTGCCAGTGCTACACCCAGCAGGGAACGCCCGTCGATATGCCCGCTGACATGTGCCGCGAAAGGGTCGCCAAGTCACAATTTGACCCGTACATCGAAGAACGCCGCGAGCGTGAGGATCTCCGCGAAGTCTCGCGCGATCCTGCCCAGCAGCCGGCTAACGGGCCAATCACTCTTGCCATGGGAAACAAAGAACCACGAGAAAACCGCTTTGACGCCTTGCGCCCGGATGCCAAGCGCAAGCCGTCTACCTACGATGATGGCGCGGCAACTCGCGCCCGTTTGAACTGAAAGGGGATGTCAATGAATCAATCTCAACTCACCACGCTAATCACCAATTTGTTTGCTGGTTCATTCGCATGGGGTTTGGTCACTGCGGTTTTTTGCGCTCTTTTGTGGAGCTCGCTTACAGACCTTTGGACCGTTTTTGTCACGCCTCACTATCTGCGCTTCTTTCGCAAGCTGCGCCGTCTTCACAGAGCCAAACGGGAGGCATCCTAAATGAATCAGCCATCGATCACTGTTCCCCAAGCCATCGCACACTTGAAGTCCAGCGGCTTCAAGGCCAACGGCATGCAGGTGCTGGCCTACATTGCGTCGTTCAATGCGGCCATGGAATTCTATAAACAGCAGGTTTCCGAGACCCAGCCGGAGCAGGGCGCTTCTTCAGGAGAATAGATCCTCACGCTTTCTTGCAGACATTCCATTCCCTTGCGCCTTCGTCCACTTCACACAAGCCCCCCGGGAGGGCCGCTAGGGACCCGCCCCGGACGGTTTGTGTCCGGGGAAGGGGTAGCGGGGCTAGGCTCGCGCAGCGGGCCGTAGCAGGGCGCTGCACAGGTGTTTGCACCGCGCAGCGCCCATCTTTTGCTCTTTTCTTCCACCCCCGAGCCTTTCCGCCTTTCTAACCTTTCGTTGAGGGCAGGGCGCGCCTTGCAACGGTCGCTTGTCGTAAACGTGTAAGCCGCGCCGTGTGACTGTGCCGGCGTGACTCACCTGGTACTCGTCACGCCTGGACGGTCACAGTGACTGAGCTGCTGCCGT
>NZ_PPTF01000047.1 GCF_002902845.1 Chromobacterium sinusclupearum | reverse complement strand
TATGGGGCGTCTGGCGGTGTCCTACTTTCACATGGCGAATGCCACACTATCATCGGCGCTAAGGCGTTTCACGATCCTGTTCGGGATGGGAAGGCGTGGGACCACCTCGCTAAGGCCACCAGACATAAACTTGTACAAACTCAAGAAGCCTGAACCAGAGAGGGTCTCTGATTCTGAATATTCGGTATTTAATTGTGTCGCACACACTCTATCTCGTGCCTCGGCTAAACCAAGTCACTCAAATGATAGGATCAAGCCTCACGAGCAATTAGTATCGGTTAGCTTCACGCCTCACAGCGCTTCCACACCCGACCTATCAACGTCCTGGTCTCGAACGACTCTTCAGGGAGGTCAAGCCTCCAGGGAAGTCTCATCTTCAGGCAAGTTTCCCGCTTAGATGCTTTCAGCGGTTATCTCTTCCGAACTTAGCTACCCGGCGATGCGACTGGCGTCACAACCGGTACACCAGAGGTTCGTCCACTCCGGTCCTCTCGTACTAGGAGCAGCCCCCGTCAAACTTCCAACGCCCACTGCAGATAGGGACCAAACTGTCTCACGACGTTTTGAACCCAGCTCACGTACCACTTTAAATGGCGAACAGCCATACCCTTGGGACCGGCTACAGCCCCAGGATGTGATGAGCCGACATCGAGGTGCCAAACACCGCCGTCGATGTGAACTCTTGGGCGGTATCAGCCTGTTATCCCCGGAGTACCTTTTATCCGTTGAGCGATGGCCCTTCCATTCAGAACCACCGGATCACTATGTCCTGCTTTCGCACCTGCTCGACTTGTCGGTCTCGCAGTTAAGCTACCTTTTGCCATTGCACTATCAGCACGATTTCCGACCGTACCTAGGTAACCTTCGAACTCCTCCGTTACACTTTGGGAGGAGACCGCCCCAGTCAAACTGCCTACCATGCACTGTCCCCAATCCGGATTACGGACCAAGGTTAGAACCTCAAAGGGGTCAGGGTGGTATTTCAAGGTCGGCTCCACCAGAACTAGCGTCCTGGCTTCAAAGCCTCCCACCTATCCTACACAAACCACTTCAAAGTCCAATGCAAAGCTACAGTAAAGGTTCACGGGGTCTTTCCGTCTAGCAGCGGGGAGATTGCATCTTCACAAACACTTCAACTTCGCTGAGTCTCAGGAGGAGACAGTGTGGCCATCGTTACGCCATTCGTGCGGGTCGGAACTTACCCGACAAGGAATTTCGCTACCTTAGGACCGTTATAGTTACGGCCGCCGTTTACCGGGGCTTCGATCAAGAGCTTGCACCCCATCACTTAACCTTCCGGCACCGGGCAGGCGTCACACCGTATACGTCCACTTTCGTGTTGGCACAGTGCTGTGTTTTTGTTAAACAGTCGCAGCCACCGATTCTCTGCGACCT
>NZ_PPTF01000046.1 GCF_002902845.1 Chromobacterium sinusclupearum | reverse complement strand
GCCGATCTGCAAAAGAAGCACGGCATGTCGGTGCTGTTCATCACCCATGATTTGGGGGTGGTGGGCGAGTTCGCCGATGAAGTGATCGTGATGCGCCACGGCGTGATCCGCGAGCAGGGCTCGGTGAAGCAGATCTTCGAAGACCCGCAGGACGCCTACACCAAGGCGCTGCTGTCGTGCCGGCCGCACCTGGACCGCCGCCCGACCCGGCTGGCGGTGATCGACGACTTCCTCAAGCCGGAACCGTATGTCGAGCCGCCGCACCGCGAGCGCGGCTACGCGGCGGGCGACGAGATCGTGCTGGACGTGCAGGGTTTGTGCAAAAGCTTCGACATCCGCGAAGGCCTGTTCGGCAAGCGCCAGTTCCACGCGGTGAAGGACGTGTCGTTCCAACTGGCGCGCGGCAAGACCTTGGGCATCGTCGGCGAATCCGGCTCCGGCAAGACCACGGTGGGGCTGACCCTGGTGCGGCTGCACCAGGCCACCGGCGGCAAGGCGCTGTTTCATGGCAAAGACCTGATCGGGATGAGCGCCAAGGAATTCCACGCCTACAAGAAGCGCATCCAGATCATCTTCCAGAACCCTTACGCGTCGCTGAACCCGCGCTTCACCGTGGAGCAGATACTGACCGAACCGATGCTGCTGCACGGCATCGGCCAGGACGCCGGGCAACGCCGCCGCCTGGCGCAAGACCTGCTGGACAAGGTGGGCCTGCCGGCCGGCGCCTTAGCCAAGTATCCGCACGAGTTCTCCGGCGGCCAGCGCCAGCGCATCGCCATCGCGCGCTGCCTGACGCTGAAGCCGGAAGTGCTGATCTGCGACGAATCGGTGTCGGCGCTGGACGTGTCGGTGCAGGCGCAGGTGCTGAACCTGCTGCAGGACCTGCAGGACGAGTTCAAGCTGTCCTATCTGTTCATCTCGCATGATCTGGCGGTGGTGAAGCACATCTCCGACCAGGTGCTGGTGATGAATAAAGGCCAGGTGGTGGAACAGGCGGACGCGGATGTGATCTATCGCGCGCCGCAGGACAGCTACACCAAGAAGCTGCTGGGGGCGATCCCGCAAGGCTGGAGCGCGGCGGCGGTGCCGGCCTAGCGCGAGAGCCTGCTGCGATTCAGACCAACCGGCCCTGCGGGGCCGGTTTTGTTTTTACTGATTGTGGAACGGCATTGGCTCCAGCAGTCAAACAGTTGTTTCAATTTTATCATTACACGCATGAGTAAAATTGATTTAATCAGTAAGCATTAACTTGCTTAAGTTCGCCGTGTAAATATTTTTTTGCAAAAAAACAACATTTCTTTCGCTATGGCGACGCTAACAGTCATGGTTGCGACGCACTCTGGATGTGTCACATAGACGAAAATTAATGACTCAACAACCAGTCTATTTGCCCATGCGCCGTGCATTTTCATTGCTATGGCATTTTGTCCGGAGCTGGGAAAAGTAAGGCCTGTTAAGTTAATGATTTGTGCTTGTTTGTAACTTATTGTGACGATGCATTTCAATTGTTGACAGTAAATTCGGGCTCTTCACACACTCAAAACATAGCCCGCACGCATTGAGCGCGGCTTCGCACTGCCCGTCATGCCGGCAACCGAACCGGCAGGCGGCGCTTGGGAAATAGAGTGAAGGAGAGTTCCGTGATGAAGAAAAACAAGCTGGCGATGGCGCTGGCTGTCATTGGCATCGGTGCGCATGCGCCGTTGTCGTTTGCCGATAGTTCGGGCGAATTGGACCGGGTGGAAGTCACCGGCTCCAATATCAAGCGCAGCATCAAGCAGGAGAAAGCGCTGCCTGTAACGATTGTCCGTACAGAAGAAATGACCAAGCAAGGTTTCACAACAGTGGAGCAAGTGGTCAATTCCTTGTCCAGCAACCAGTCGGGGACCGTGGCCGCATCTTCTGTTCAATCGGTAAGCGGCGGGGCCTCTTATGCGAGCCTACGCGGCTTGGGTGCTCAATATACCTTGGTTTTGCTGGATGGCCGCCGCGTCGCCAGTCAGGCAATTTCTGGCATCGCCACCGACTTGAATGCCATTCCTCTTGCAGCAATCGACCGGATCGAAGTGTTGCGGGATGGCGCATCGGCCTTGTATGGAACTGATGCCATTGGCGGCGTGATCAACTTCATCACCAAGAAAAATTTCAAAGGCCTGACTATTACGGGTGAATACCAGCAGCCCCAGCATAACGGAGGCAAAAACGGCAATGTCAGCATTCTGGGTGGAGCGGGGGACTTGGCTAAAGACGGCTGGAACGTCTATGGCTCTTTGTCGTATCAGAAGATCGACAAAATCACCACGCTGGATCGGCCATTTGCATACGAGAATCTCACCGCCGATAACTTGAGTGGACGGGTGTTTCCTTCAAACTTCACTTACAAGGGCCAGGCCTATAACCCTACGGCACCCAACTGCAAGCCGCCGTATGCCTTGCCTCTGGGCAGCAATGCTTGTGGTGAACAGGCCAACCTTTTCATGGACCTGACGCCGGATGTCGAACAGCTTTCAGCTCTGGCGAAAGCGAGCAAGCAAGTCGGCGATCATACTTTCTCCTTGCAGTACATGGGGACGAGGAATATTAGTACCACACATATTTCTCCAACTCCGCTTAGCAAGATCGCAACGCTTAATCCGGGCGATAAATACTATCCGACTACCCTGCCGGATGGCACGCCTACAGATGGCAGTCCTGTAGTGTTGAATGCCCGCGCTGATCCACTGGGGCCACGTACCACGAAAAGCACTTCCGATACACAGCGTCTCGCATTCAATGCTGAAGGCCTGTTGGCGGACTGGGATTATCGTGGCGGTTTTGCGTATTCGCAAAACCGCACTGTGATCAATTTTAATAGCGGCTATGTCAATAGTTCACTCATTGGTCCGGCATTTGTAGACGGGATTATTAATCCCTTTGGCGATTCACCTGCAGGTGCCTGGCAAAGCGTGCAGCTGACGGGAGATGGCTGGATCGCAAAATACGCAACTACTCTGGCCGATTTCAAGGTGAGCAAGGAGTTGTTTGATCTGCCTGCCGGTAAGCTGGCGGCGGCGTTCGGCGTGGATATGCGTCACGAGAGCCTGGATAGCCAGATTCAGGATCTAGCCCAGTATGCCGAGGGGTCGGGGATCGCCAACTCACAGTCGACCAGCGGCAGCCGTAATGTCAAGGCCCTGTATGCCGAGGCGGACGTCCCATTGCTGAAGAACCTCGATGCCCAGTTGGCGGCTCGTTATGACCATTACTCTGATTTTGGCGGTTCGTTTAATCCCAAGATCGCCATCAAATATCAGCCATCGAAGCAGCTGATGTTCCGCAGTTCCGCTAGCAAGGGGTTCCGCGCGCCATCGCTTTACGATGTCTATATGCCGAATAGCAAGACATACACTGCTGCCAAATTCAATGATCCGGTTCGATGCCCTAATGGCAAGCCGGCAAATGGCGGTAATCAGGTCGATGATTGCAACACCCAGTTCATGGTCATGCAAGGCGGGAACCAAAATTTGTCGCCTGAGAAGGCTTCTTCGCTCAGCTTTGGCATGGTGCTGGAGCCTACCAGCAACATAACGGCTAGCGCCGATTTTTGGTGGACCAATGTCAAGGATGTCATTAGCACGCTTGACCCCAGCACTATATTTGGCAATCCCAGTAAGTATGCCAACCTATTTGTACGTAACCCCGATGGTTCTTTGAACTATGTTCTTACGAATACGCAGAACCTTGGTTCGCTTAGCGCGTCGGGTGTGGATCTGAGCTTGTCATTCCGACTTCCTGCCACACGCTGGGGCAATTTCGGTGTCACCCTGGACGGCACTTACACATCCAAGTACACCATGCAACTTGAGCCGGGTGGGGAATATCACAGTACACTAGGCGGTTGGTATGAAGGTTATTTGCCTACTTTGCGTTGGAAGCATAGCCTGAACTTCAGCTGGAACCGCGGCCCTTGGAGCGCCTTGCTGGTGCAGAACTATTCTTCCGGTTATACCGACCAGAACTCCAATCCGGATGGTTCGCAGCACAATGTCCGCCCCTATTCAAACTGGAATGCCTCAGGTACTTATGTTTGGGACAAAAAACTGTCTCTGACAGCAGGGGTGAAGAACCTGTTTGATCAGAAGCCGCCTTTCAGCAACCAGACCAGTACTTTCCAATATGGTTACGACCCTGTACTGGCTGACCCGGTGGGCCGCGCCTACTTCCTGAAGGCGTCGTACAAACTGTAGCGTTTGGCTATTGTATTTAGTTTGCAGCTATAGCATTCTGTCATGGGTAGTAAGCCCAAGTAGTAGGTGCCAAAGGATGCGGTGCCTCGCATCCATCTGGTATGGTAATCCGTCGGCGAGTCCGGGCGTTTCTGCCCACAAGGTGGCAATGTCCGGCTTGCCGGTTTTTAAAGAGTGGGTAACCCATATGACTAGTATCACAGCCAAAGGGGTAGGAGGACCTCCGCCGCGCCGACGATTCGCCGGTCTGGCCGGGGTGATCATATTCCACGCCGTGCTGATCTACGCGCTGGTGACCGGCTTGGCCCAGGGCGTGGTGAAGGTGATCCAGCAGAAGGTGGAAGTGTCGGTGATCAGCGAACCGCCACCGCCACCGCCGCCACCGCCGCCGAAGATCGAAAAAGTGGTGCAGCAGCCGACAGCGCCGAAACCGCAGGCCTATGTGCCGCCAGTGGTCAATCCGCCGCCGATGGTGCAATCGCAGAACGCGATCCAGTCGGTGACCGCCGATCCGACGCCGCAACCGGCGCCGACGCCGGCGCCGGCAGTGGAAGCGCCGAAAGGCCCGGTGTCCGCCAAGGCCAACTGCAGCCATCTGGAATCGCCGGAATACCCGTCCAAGGCCCAGGAAGACGAAATCCAGGGCGTGGTGAACGTGGTGTTCAGCGTCGGCGCCAGCGGCAAATACAGCGGCGACGCCAGCTTCAATTTCAGCGGCGA
>NZ_PPTF01000045.1 GCF_002902845.1 Chromobacterium sinusclupearum | reverse complement strand
GCGCTCCTTATGCTCGGCCAGCCGGCAGGCTGACTGCGTCGCCGGCCTTGCTGCCCAGCAACTCGCCGACGACCACGCGCTCGCCCGGCGCAACGCCGCTGATCGCCACCTGGCGGTCCGCGTCGGCGCGCAAGGCCACCG
Organism: Chromobacterium sinusclupearum; assembly: GCF_002902845.1. Classification (GTDB taxonomy): domain Bacteria; phylum Pseudomonadota; class Gammaproteobacteria; order Burkholderiales; family Chromobacteriaceae; genus Chromobacterium; species Chromobacterium sinusclupearum. The sequence continues at coordinate 1,264 of NZ_PPTF01000045.1, read as the reverse complement.
TTACCGGACGTTTGGCCAGACGGCCTTTTTCCGCCACCAGCACCCATGGCTGGCCGTCGATATCCCGCACCGAGGAAAGCGGAACCACGACCTTGTCTTTGACTTCCTGCAGCACCACGCCGCCCTTGGCGAACTGCCCGACCTTCAAACGGCCATCCGGGTTCTTGACCCGAATAAACAGCGTGAAGCTGCGGGTGCCCGGTATCGCCACCGGATTGATCCGCACCACCTCGCCATGCCGCGGCTGGCCGGCGCCGTCGACATTGAAGGTAGCGCTCATGCCGACCTTGGCTTGCCCCACCAGGCGCGACGGCACGGTAGCCGCGATTTCCAGCACGGAAAGGTCTGCCACCGAGAACAGCTTCATATTGCGGCTGGCCACTTCGCCGGGGTTGATCTTGCGTTCGTAAATCACGCCGTCTATCGGCGACTTGACCTGGGCGTCGGCCAACTGGCGCTGCGCCCGCGCCAATTGCGCCGCCTGCGCGCGCAGCTCGCCCTCTTTCACCTTGTAATCGCTTTCCAGCTCGTCATAGGCGATCTGCGAAATAAAACCCTTGCCCAGCAGCTCGCGCTGTTTGTCCAGCTTGACCTTGGCCAGCTTGAGGCGCGACTTGGAATTGTCCAGCTGAGCGCTCTGCTCCTCCACCGATTGCGCCAGCGCTTCGGTATCCAGCACCGCCAGCAACTGGCCGCGACGGACCGGCTCGCCCTCGCGCACGCGCACTTCGCGCACGCTGGCGTCCACCTCGGACGAGATGACACTGCTGCTCAAGGCGTTGAGCGAACCGGTAAACGGAATGATCGCGGCCAGCGGACGCACCTCGGCCCGCACCACATCGGCGGAACTCAAACGGCGCGCCACGGGCGCCGAGGCCGCTTTGGCGCTCGCATTCTCGGCATGTCCGTCACCGCAAGCGGCGAGCGGCAGCAGGATCAGAGCGGTCAGACAAAGACGTGTGTTCATATATGTTTATTCTCCGGCGACAGCTGCCAGCAGCGCCGGATTCCCTGGCTTTTATTATTGAGGCTCGGAAGAATATCACCTTCCCGGACAAAGCAAGCGGCCCACTTCGGGCCGCCTGCCTTCACCCAATCATGCCATAGGCATCAATCAATGGGAATGTTACTGCAAGAACTGTTCCGATCCCACTATCCCAAGCTTCGTCAAACCCAATCGCTGCGACTCCGCCAGCACCATCGCCACCGGCGCATACGTCGCATCCTTGTTCGGCTTGATGTGCAGCTCCGGTTGCGGATCCGC
>NZ_PPTF01000004.1 GCF_002902845.1 Chromobacterium sinusclupearum | reverse complement strand
TGAGGTGATAGTCATCTCACTGTGGCACTGCGATGCCGTTTAGAGGAGGGGGCGTCCATCCCATTGCCTTCGCCCAGCATTTTGATCCCAGTGCTATCCACCGGTAGATGCAGAGCGCCTTAACTCTTCTGGTAGGGAATGTTGACCTGCAGCGTCTGCTGCCATCTGGACAGCGTGCTGTAGTCTGGGACGCTCCAGTCCAGGCCCGCCAACTTGAGCAGGCTTTGGATGAAACCGATGGTCTGCCGTAAAGGCAAGCCAAACAGGTTTTTGATGGTCAGGCAGAATTGAATGGCGGCATCGCTATAGGTCTGCGTTCGTCCGCGCCTGCCCCGAGGCGCCGCGCGCCATGACATGCTCGCGTCCAGCCAGACGGACAGAGAGCCGCGTTGGGTCAGGGCTTGGTTGTAGGCGTTCCAGTTGGTTGTTCGGTAGCGTTTTGGAGCGGGCTTGGCCATGCCTCTATCTTACCAAGCGGCGGTGGGGGTGGATTTGTGCAACAAGGCCGATTGAATCACGACAAGCCGTTAAACATTAACCCTGTTGCACTTGGTTCTTGAAACCGCCGTCTGCAACAAGGTCGGATATAAGCGAGCAACCAACCGCTGCATATCATTGTGTGAAGCGGCCCTTGGCAAATGGGAGGCGTACATATAAGCGGCTCTTAATACATCAATAGACTCAGATTGGTCATGCGGAATAGAATACCTCGGCAATCTGTTCTACAGCTTTTTTTGATGAGAACTCTCTCTCAAAAAGTGCCAAACACCTATTTGAAAGAGTTGGATCCTCATCAATTTGCGCTAACAACCTGTTCGCAAGCAGATATAACTCATCAACCTTATTGCTTTCACAAACCTGACCGACCAGCTCGTTTCTAATAATTGCAGCCAAATCATTTCCAGCATTCACATTCGCCAATACGGGAAGACCACTCTGCATATAGGTAAGAAATTTACCAGGTATATTATGTGATTTATGTCTTGGATCCAAGCTAAGCATTCCAACACAACACTGCGAGTAGAGGTCAGGTATTTCATCAGGATGTATTTCATCAAAAAACAAGACATTTTCAAGTTGTTTTTCAGCGACAAGATTTTTTAATTTTTTAGTCTCACTTCCTCGGCCGACAAATACAAACCCAACATCTGAGCGATCATTAAATTTTTCAGCCAAAGCAATCAATATATCGATTCCCTGAGCCACGCCCATGTTTCCAGCATAAACAAAAATCTTACGTCCAATCAAACCAGTTTTATCAAGACAAATTCGACTCTTTCTATTAGCTGGTTTAGCCAGCCAATTTTGCAGAACCTCAAGCCTTCTAGCAGGCCGTTCAATCCATGACTTAAAATAAGAAAGATTTCCTGGCGTCTGAACTCCTATAACATCTGCCACAGAGTATTGATATTGGGCTATGGCATTAAATCCACGATATAACAAACCTCGACTCATCAACCCCATGTCAACTGCCCATTCGGGAAAGATATCGCGAATAATCAGATAACTTTTACAAGCATTTTTGGTTTTTAGCCACTGAACCAGTGGGCCATGAAAAATGGAAGGAGAGTACCAGACCACTCCATCCCATTTTTCATTCGCAAGTGGACTCTTTTTCAGACTGTACCGCATTGCATAAGGCATAAGAAATTCCCCTAAAGTACGACGAACATAATCAATGTTCTTGGTACGAAGAGACTTCAATCTTATTACCCTGATACCATCCATATCTTCGATAGACCACCAGTTTTTGATATCAGCATCAGGCAACATCACAGTGACTAAATGGCCTTGGTGAACAAATTCACGCGCCAAATCTCTCAATTGCACGGCACCTGAAGTACAAAGAGGCGGAAAGGTATCTGCAATTAATACTAATCTCAGAGTCTGCTGCATTAATATTGCTTCCACACCACACGTTTTACATAGTCTGTATAACTATGAACGATACGAACAACCTTATCACTGACATTTGGCATGCTATAATCCGCCACTAGGCGCAAGCTGCGCTCCTCACCTCTTGATTGATTATCCAAGATAGCAAGCGCTTGCCGGACTCTATCTACTTCTAGGCCAACCATCATTACAGCCGCTTCTTCCATTCCCTCTGGTCTCTCGTGCGCCTCACGTAGATTCAACGCTGGGAAGTTCAGAATGGAAGATTCTTCATTAATAGTTCCACTATCAGACAATACGGCTCGAGCCTTCATCTGCAAACATACATAGTCATGAAAGCCAAGTGGTTTCATCAACTGTACCTTGGAGTGAAATTTAGCCCCCGTCGCATCAACACGTTTCTGTGTTCTTGGATGAGTAGAAACAATTACTGGCACATCGTGATCTTCAGCTACCGCATTAAGCACATCTACTAATTTTGCAAAATTGCGATCAGATTCAATATTCTCTTCGCGGTGTGCACTTACCACGAAATACTGACCTTCAATTAAACCCAAACGCTCCAAAGCATTGGATGCCTGAATATTTGGTAGATAGTGATGCAATACTTCGTACATAGGGCTACCAGTCTTAATTATTTGATCTGGCGGCAATCCTTCCCTCAACAAATAATCACGCGCAATAGTGCTATATGTTAAGTTAATATCAGCAGTGTGATCAACAATACGTCTATTGGTCTCCTCTGGAACACGCAAGTCAAAACAGCGATTACCTGCCTCCATATGGAATATCGGAATCTTTCTTCGCTTAGCGGGAATCACCGACAAGCAACTATTCGTATCACCCAAAACAAGCATAGCATCTGGTTGCACTTGTGCCAGAACACCGTCCACTGCTGAAATCAAATTCCCAATGGTATTTGCGGCACTCGTACTACCTTCTGCACTATTCAGAAAATAGTCTGGTTTTTTTACACCCAGGTCATCAAAGAATACCTGGTTTAGTTCATAATCATAATTTTGACCGGTATGAACCAGAACATGATCGCAATATTGATCAAGCGCAGCCAATACACGTGATAAACGAATAATTTCTGGCCGCGTGCCTACAACTGACATCACTTTAAGTTTTTTCATTTTTTAATTCTCACAATGGACAAGAATAAGTATCCGGCTTATCTCTATCAAAGATTTCGTTTGCCCACAACATTACTATCAGTTCTTCATTTCCAATATTAGTAATATCATGAGTCCAACCAGGAACAGTTTCGACAATTTCGGCTTTTTCTGCCATGGTTGTTAACTCATATGATTCACCGGTACTCATTTGGCGAAATTTAAATTTCGCACTCCCCTTTATGACTAAGAATTTCTCAGTCTTGCTATGGTGGTAATGACCGCCCCTTGTCACTCCTGGATGAGCCGTAAAATAAGAAAACTGCCCACAATCCGGGGTTTTCAACATTTCTACAAAAGTGCCGCGTGCATCACCATGCTGAGGTACAGTATAAGAAAATTCTTCTGTTGGCAAATAACTCAAATAAGTTGAATATAATGCTCTTCGAAGGCCAATACCTACTTTCTCAGTTATTAAGTTGGAACGGCTATTTTTAAATGCAATAATTTGTTCTGCTAATGCACCAACTGTTGTCGTGTATTGCGGAGAAACTGTGGCAAAACCCTCTTGGCTAAAGTCACAATCCGCGCCATCCATCAATTGAATGAATTTATAAATAACATCATCGACATAAACCAGAGTCAATGGGGCATCAGGGTTGTTAATTTGTATCGGTAAATCTCGACTCACATTATGGCAGAATGTCGAAACGACTGAATTATAGTTTGGCCGACTCCACTTTCCAAATACGTTAGGTAAACGGAAAATATATACTGCCGAACCATATTCATTTTTCAATCTAAATAAGGCATTTTCGGCATCTAACTTGCTTATTCCATAATCGTTGTTACAAGCTGCCTGAGTCGAGGAGGTGTAAACAACCGGAATTCTTCTTCCAGATTCAACAATTGCTGAGCTGATTTTTTCTGTTAAGCACTTATTTCCTTTTGTAAAGTCTGCGGAACTCTCAGGTCGATTCACCCCTGCGAGGTGAAATATAAAATCTACATCTTTCACTAAACCTGGAAGTTGCGCTTCAGACATATCATGGGTGAATGTCAACACTTCAACATCTTTTCTTTCAGACAAGTGAAGTCTTAGATTCTTCCCCAGAAATCCATTGGCTCCGGTAATAAGTACTTTCATGACTTACTCCTCAGGCTCTACATGCTCGCCACGAACAATTGCTTGCATAAAGCGTAATTTCAGCAATAATTTTTTCATGCCTTCAACATCAAGGCGATTGGTGTTGTGCGAATTGTATTCTACGGCTTCAGAGATCTTTACCTCACCTTGTTCAACAAACTTGCCATAGTTTAGGTCTCGCAAATCGGGAGGAACACGGTAATAGTCACCAAGATCTTGAGCAGATACCATTTCCTCGCGACTCAGCAACACTTCAAATAACTTCTCACCGTGGCGAGTTCCCATAATATTGATTGGATGATCCGCAACAGCGAGCAACTCTGTTAAAGCTTTTGCCAAAGTTTCAATAGTTGCTGCAGGTGCTTTCTGAACGAAAATATCACCTGGATTTCCATGTTCAAATGCATATAGCACCAAGTCTACTGCATCATCCAGCGTCATCATGAATCTAGTCATTGATGGATCGGTAATCGTGATTGCTTTGCCCGCTCGAATCTGATTTGTAAAAAGTGGGATAACCGAACCACGCGATGCCATTACATTACCGTAACGAGTTGCGCAAATAATGGTCTCTGATGAAGATCTAGACTTGGCAACAATAACTTTTTCCATCATTGCCTTTGAAATACCCATAGCATTAATTGGGTATACCGCTTTATCTGTACTTAAACATACAACACGTTCTACACCGCTTGCTATTGCGGCTTCAAGGACGTTTTCAGTTCCAAGAACATTTGTTTTAACGGCTTCCATCGGATGGAATTCACAAGACGGTACTTGCTTGAGTGCAGCCGCGTGATATATGTAATCGACACCTCTAACTGCGTTCACGACGGATTGATAATCTCTTACATCACCAATGTAAAATTTTAATTTTTCACTTTGGTATTTTTTCCGCATATCATCTTGTTTTTTTTCGTCACGGCTGAATATGCGAATTTCTTCTATGTCAGAATCAAGAAAACGTCTTAAAACTGCATTACCAAAGGAACCAGTGCCACCAGTAATCAGTAATTTTTTGGATTTGAACATAATATGCTTTCAATTAGATTAAAAAAGTCAGCCCAACCAGATTCATATTTAATTGATAGAGGCTCCACATCCATCTTCTTTCCGATTATTGAACTAAGTGCCTGGCACCACTGCTCATCATCATCGGCATCACAGAATTTTACACCAGGATAGCCTTTTAGCACCTCACGAGAAAAGCTGGCATCAGATGCAATAATATATTTGCCCATAGATGCAGCTTCGGATAAAGGTAGACCAAATGTTTCTAGCTTGCTTGGAAAAACAACCGCTAAAGCGTTTTGATACAAGCTTTGCATCCCGATTTTGTCTTGATATCCAAGATAAATGACTCTGTCCTTGATATCTAGCTTATCAACTAGTTTATCAAACTCATCATTTTCACCTGGCAAAATAGAAACGGCCAATTTAATTTTATTTTTAAGTCTCGCAATCGCCTTAGCTAAAATCACGTGATTTTTATACGAAACTGATGATGCTGGATAAAACACATACTCTTCTTCTATTATTCTTTTTGTTTTTACTATGTTTTCATCAAATCCTATGCTCGGTTTTATCACATGGATATTTTTTGAATGAACCCAGTTTCTGGACCTTACCGCATCTCTCATCCACTCGGTTTGGACGACTATGTTGTCAGATTTTTTTATGAAAATTGAGATAAAAAACGAATAAAAATATTTATATAAAAATAAAACTCTTTCATCTCTCTTAAATGGAGACCACCTCCCGGAGCTGAATGGGATAGGTTGATGCAAATATATCAATTGATTAGTTCTTTGCAGACCCCCAGCCGATGTATTTTGCAAGGAAATAAACAAATCTGGTTTAATGTTTTTTCTCTTCAAATACGCAGCCAAAGCAAAAAAATCCCACTGGATTCTTTTTAACCAACCACCTAATTTTACTTTATGGACAGTTACGTTCTTTGTTGTCTGAAGATCTGAATTTACACTGTCCAAAAATACGATGTACTCATTCTCATCATTAATATTTTGTAAAAATTGACAGAGTATAGTTTTTGCCCCACCTACATTTAACGCAGTGGCATTGACGACTATTTTCTTAGCTGTCACTATCAATTCCTTCAAAGAACTTATACATTTTTTTAACTTGATTATCCCACATAAAACTATGCTTAATTTTTTCGCACTCTAACAACTTTGCTTGAATTTCACTGTCATTTGTATTGAGTACGTCTAATATTGTCTTATAAATATCTTCGGACTCTTCGCCCTTAAGGACGAAGGTGTATTTATTAATATTGCCTTTGCTAAATGGGATATCTGTTGCTAATACAGGAACGCCTAAAAACATATACTCCAATAGCTTAGATGGGAAAAAATACCTTGTATGGAATTTTTTGGTAGCTCTAATGCACAAGTTAAGATTTTGTTTTTTCAATATTTCTACAGATTTAGAATGAGCTACTTGACCATGAAAAATGATACGAGCGCTTTCAGCGGCCGCCTTTTTAACTTCCTCAGTATACTTTCCGTTTCCAGCTATATTCAATTCAACTGGAGCTCCGCTCTTCTCAATTTTCTTGAAAGCTTGTAGTATTTCTAAAATGCAGTTATCATCATCTAATCTGCCTGCAAAACCAATCTTGAACAGTTTTTCTCCGTTCGTTTCTTTTTTTACTACATGATTAAATTTAACTTCATTAATCTCATGAATGCCTCCTTCTATCAGTAAGGAAGGCACTGCAGGTGAAAAGTTCTTTATGATTTCATCCGAAATTACTATTAATTTATCCGATCTGGGTAAAATATATTTATAAGTAAAATATTCAAACTTCCACTTTAAGTTATTTTTAACGGTTTCACCAGGAACATGAATATCAAATATAATTGCAAATAAATTGAATTTTTTAATTGCCCTTGAAATTAAACCAGCCCAACCACTGGGATAGGAGTAATTATAAAAAATTACTGCGTCTCCTCGGCTGGCAAAACCAATCAAGCTGAATATCAAAGCAATATTTAAAGTTATCCATCTGATTACGGGCAGATTAATATAGGGCAAAAAATTAATCTTTCGCCCTGACATATTTTTTAATCCCCCTTTATATATCAATGGACCATTTGGGTATACGCGATTAGGGCAGTAAGAAATAATTCTGTCTATATTCTTGCCAAGCTTATCAAATCCATTCAATATACCTAGCTGCGCTATTTCACCTGCAACACTAATCGCTCCTGATTTTCTTCCATCACTTATCGAGGAAACCATCACATATTTCATCTCAAAGCTTTCTCTTTTCGCGTCATAGTTTCAGATATAAACAAAGTAAGCAGCAAATACCCATTGATAAACTCATTAGAATTTAAAATCGAGCCTTTGTAATTCGCTATTATTAGAAATAATATTAAACTATAATTTAAAATTTTTAACTTGATATCATTAGTGCTGATAAAGAAGCAAGAACAATATACACCTGTCAACAGAAGCGAGAACAATAGACCACCAAAGAATATATCGTTCACATATCCAATATCTGAATTTATACCGGGATATTTAGAGTTCCCCCCAAAAAAGATATCTTTTCCCGTCCCAGTGAGCAAATCATAGCCACTTGGCAGTATATTCATTTTACCTAGATCATTAAACGTTCCAGTCTCCTTACCATTAGCCAAGTTGGATAAGTCATCAAAAGAATCATAGACTCTAGAAAAGGAAGCGAATTCTGAATTATCGTTATATTGAAATATATTAGCCTCTGATGCAATTAAACCAATCGATAAAACAGAAATACTAATAACTAAAATACCAAGCCTGAACCGGCTGGACCCATATAAAAAATTTAATACTAGCAGCAATGGCAAAATCACTAAGCCAATTCTAGCATTTAATGCAATCGCAATAACAAATAAAGGTATGCTTAACCAGTGTTTTGTATTAAAGTGCCCTTTCATGTACAAGGCTACTGCAATACATAGCCCTAAAAACATTGGCATGGCAAAGGTATAACCTCTTGAGAAGCCGAATGTCCTAATTGCCAAATCACCGAAATTTGACAACTTTAATAGATCTTGATTTTGCGAATTTTCAATTATTGATAACCTTAATTCAGGAAAAATTATTGTAGCAATCACGAAAATAAGTTGCAAAAAACCCAAATTCATAATGAAAGAGAGTTTCTCTTTCAGATCAAAACCCAACTTCTCCAATATTAAATATATTAAAAACAAACACGGGATTGTTTCAAATGCCACAATAAATAACTTGTAGCAATAATAAAAGTCATATGATTGAAGGGAAATATACAACCCTATTATTAATACCAATAAATTTAGCGCAAAAAACTTTTTTAATACCATAGGGAAAAGAATTTTCTTACCCATTAAATACAGCATACTCATTGCGATATATGCAAAGAATGCTAATAGATGGATAACGTTAATGGAAATATATGAGTCTGGCGTATAAATAAATAAAAAAGAATAAATATATAAAAGGGTTACTACAATATAGCGCTTTATGTTCGCTAGACTCATCTAAAACTATCTCCAAATTAACACAATTTTTGCTATGGACTTTAAATAACTAATTTTATAAAAATAATCCCAGCAATAGAATAAAGATCGAATGGCCCTTATTTTATGGGCCTTAAAAGAAGAGTACCAAATTAAATTTCGATAATGCCAGTCTTTGATTGCTTGTGGATAATATTGGCTATCTTTATATAAATCAATACAAGTTTTGTGAGAATCTGCAATTCTGGTTGTGATGAACTTGCCAACTGAATTGCTTGGTATTCTATAGGCTGAAATAAACTCTGGAATATAACCGATCTCAAATTCGCGGCAAATTTTTAAATTCATGTATAAGTCCTCGGTCCATAATCCTACTGGATATAGACCGAGCAACTTGAATACTTCCTTCTTGAACATTTGATTAACTGGTGGATGAAATTTCATCAATATGATATCTTCAAATACCATACCGCCTTTAAGTCCGTTGTTTATGTTGAGGGTTTTGGACTCTAATTCTTTCCCATGTTCATCAATTGCAATTGCCTTACCAAAGCACATATAAGCATTCGGCGTTGCAGTCATAAAATCTACTTGTTTCTGCAGCTTTTCAGGTAACCAATAATCATCTGAAGCACAGAAAGCAATATAATCGCCACCGGCATATTCGCTGATGCCTTTGTTTAGCGTCGCAGCTAAACCTATATTTTCTTGAACCACTAAAGTGAATTGATACCTCTCCTGCAATGCTTGGAGTTTGCTTACTGTATTATCATTAGAGCCATCATCAATAACGATGACTTCAAAATTTTCATATGTTTGGTTGAAAATACTATTAATACAATCTTCTATATAATCTTGATGATTGTATGATGGCACGATTACTGATACAAGTGGTGCTTTACAACTAATCACAGCAGTGTTCCTTATGATTTTAGAAATCTAAATTATGCAGAAAATTTACTCAAATTCGAATAGACAAATATTAAATACAAAGCATAATTTATTGCATAAGCCATATTAATTCCCTGAGCACCAAACTGACTTACCATCAATTGCGAAAGAACAACAAACAGTCCAGAGAAAATTATTTCACTACTGACAAACCACTTCACTGCGCCACGAGTCAGCATCGGAAATGCAATTAACCAGCTAGCTATCTTTAATACATCGCCGATTAACTGTACAAAAAATAGGTCACTCGCTGCTTTAAACTCATAACTAAAAGCTATCTGTATTATTAAATTTCTACAGAAATAAACGAGCGATGCCAATATAATGACAATAGGCATTGTTATCTTGAAAATTAAGAAAACTTCTCGCCGAATTTCATCTTTATTTTTTAATGCAGATAGTCTTGGAAAATAAAATGTGCTGAGAGCCATTGTTATTATGGTCAAGTACATTTCCGAAATCTTGTAGACCGCTTGCCACTGCCCTGCCATATTCCAGCCAACATGGCCAACCAAAATATTTCTCACCATCATTAACGATACTGGTAAACAAATAGCGCTAGTTAGTGCCATTAAAACATAACCACCAACTGCTTTTATCTCTTTACTCTTGACTGCTCCAAACCAATATTTTAACCTCAACCATTTTGAAGAGAATATAAATGCAGAGGCAATCATCACAATGCTAGTGATAATTGAAGTTGCTAATACCGAATATAATGCTCCATCTGTACCGTATTTCACTATTAAATAAATAGTACATATTAATGCAATGGGAACTGAGACTGCCCCACTGATCATCAATTTCTTATAATGTTGCAAACCATTTAATACAGAACTGATGAGAACATTTATCGCTGAAATAGGTGCAATAAATATTCCAAAGATGATAAACCACGTAAGCGGTTTATTTCCAAATGCAAGCGTTGAAATTTGATTTGAAAATAATAAAATAATAATGCTTAACGGTATAAATAGTCCACACGACCAATAAATACTAGATCGCCACCATGGTGAGCAGGTTTCAAAACCTCTTTCATGATGTTCCGCAGTATATCTAATAAGTGCATTACCCAATGGGGCGGAAACAATACCGTTAAATGCCGCTGCCAGATTTTGCGCCTGGCCTAGTAATGCGAGGCCACTCGGACCTGCATATACGGCAATAACTTTACTCACAATGAATCCACTCAGCATCCTAAGGAATGTCAACATCCCGCTAAGCATTGTAACGCTTACAAATTTTTTTACTATCTTCATTCTTAATCTCTAAAGCTATTACAATATGCTGACTTACTGAAAATTCAGTGGTTGAATTAGATTATTATGATTGCCAGAATTTTAAAACCATTTGATCTAAATGGACGATCTGGATATGAATATCTTAAATATTGGCTGCAAGGCTACAAAATTGTTCCTTATCTTTTTTAAAATAAGAAATTCACTTATTAGATTTCTAATATGCAGATAAAAAGAGCGATGAGAGAATTTCATGTCATTCTCTCATCACTCTTTTACCTACAACTTAGGCAAAAAAACTATTTATTGCGTTGACTACTTGATCGACTTCTCTCTGCTCAAGGCTCGGCCCCATTGGCAGACTTAGTACTTGCTGATGTATTTTTTCAGCCACTGGGAAATCATTAATTTTAAATCCAAGATCCTGGTAGGCAGGCTGTAAATGCGGAGGGATTGGATAATGAATCATGGTTCCTATCCCCTTCTCCTTCAAATACTGCTGCAGTTCATCTCGACGTTCTGTTGCAATTACAAATAGGTGCCAAGCTGAAGTAACATTAGCGGCAACTTCGGGGAGCTTTATTGGCAGATTGACCAAACCTTTAAGGTAAGATTCCGCCACTTCGGCTCTTTTGATATTTTCGGCATCTAGTGATTTAAGCTTGACTCTTAGAAAAGCAGCTTGTAATTCATCTAAACGGCAATTATACCCTTTTTCCTCATTGTGATATTTGATACGAGAACCGTAATTTAAAAGCACTCTAATTTTTTCAGCAAGCTCATGGTCCTTGGTTGTAACTGCGCCAGCATCCCCTAGTGCCCCAAGATTTTTCCCTGGATAGAAGCTAAAACCAGCTGCATCACCTAATGAACCTACTTTTTTTCCTTTGTAGGTGGCTCCATGCGCCTGTGCTGCATCCTCAATAACCTTCAAGTTATATTTTTGGGCTATTTCCAATACAGGATCCATATCCACAGCTTGGCCATACAGATGCACAACCATTATTGCTTTAGTACGGTTTGTGATTGCCGCTTCAATCTTGGTTGGATCGATATTATAAGTCGCTTCAATAGGCTCGACAGGAACAGGCGTTGCGCCAGCATAGGTCACAGCAAGCCAAGATGCGATGTAGGTATTAGAAGGAACAATCACTTCATCCCCTTGCCCAATCCCATAACCTCTAAGAATAAGATGAAGCGCATCTAAACCATTACTCACACCTACGGTGTTCTTAACTCCACAGAAAGTAGAAAACTCTTCCTCAAAAGCTGCTACCTCTTTCCCTAAAATATACCAACCAGATTCCAATACCTTATTAAAGGTTGCAGTCAATTCCTGGCGATACTGCATATTGATAGATTTTAGATCTAAAAATGGGACACTCATTATATTTTCCTTATTACTCGCGCAGGATTTCCGATCACAACAGTGAAATCAGGGACATCTTTTGTTACAACACTTCCAGCACCAATCATTGAGTTCCTACCAACTTTAATCCCAGGCAAAATTGTAGCATTTGCACCAATTGAAGCGCCTTCTCGTATAATTGTTTTTGAAAATTTTTCTGGATATTTTTTAGATCTGGGGAATGGATCATTTGCAAAAGTAACATTTGGGCCGATAAATACATCATCTTCTATCGTGATCCCATCCCATATCTGGACACCGCTTTTAACTGTAACTCGATCGCCTAAAATCACATCATTTTCAACTAAACAATGTGAACATATATTGCAATCTTTCCCTATTTTGGCACCAGGCAATATCACAACATATTGCCAAACTCTTGTGCCATCTCCCAAGTTAATTGTCTGAACATCACTATACTCATGTATCATTTTGAAAGCCCAGCTTTAAATTCCTCGTGACTACGAATATAATCAGTTTCGTCATAATGTGCATCAGCCAGAACCAACAACACGCAGTCCGAAGAAAAGTCGTACATTTCGTGCCACAGTCCGGGAGGAATCATTAAACCTTGAGCTGGATTATCCAAGAGTACTTCAAGCTGCTCATTGCCATCATCCAAATGGAATCGACAATGTCCTCTGACAACGATAGCCATTTGTTGCAGCTTTTTGTGAGCATGAAAACCTCGTCTTACATCTTCTTTTGTACCAAAAAGGTAATATGCACGCCTTATACTAAACGGCACATTGCGCTGGTCCTCTAAAGCGACTAATGAACCTCTTTCGTCACCATGTTTTTGCAACTGTACCAGTTTGATATCCATAATTAACTTTTACTATCGTTAGTAACAGAATTTAAAAAACATAATCTAGTATTTCGGCAGCTGCATTTCTACCATCAAATACAGCGTTGACAACCAGGCTCGCGCCACGAACCTGATCGCCACCGGCAAATATTTTTTCGAACTGCGTTTGATGTTTGTACTTCTTTAACCTTAACTGATCCGGACAATGCTTTAATTGCTCTAGAAAAGAAGCCGTTTCTGTTTGATATCCAAAGGCTAAAACTACGCAATCGCATTCTATTAAACTGACAGAATCTTCCAGCACCTCTAATGAATGATGGCCTGTCGAATTTTTAGAGGACTGCCTTGTTTCTGCCAACCTAACGGCCAATGTCCCACCCAGCATAGGTTCGATCGACAAAGGCTGCCTATGCCAAATAAATTCTACCCCTTCCTCATGCGCATTCTGAACCTCCCGCTTGGAACCAGGCATCTGCGCTTCTGCTCTTCGGTAGGCACATGTAACTTGCTTGGCACCTTGTCGTAGTGCGGTACGGGTACAATCCATGGCAGTATCCCCGCCACCTAGTACCAACACACGTTTGCCCTTCATCGAGATAGGAGCTTCCCCTGCCGGAAGCGTGCCCAACGATTGGCGGACATTGTTAACCAGATAGGGCAAAGCTTCAAGCACTCCAGGGCTGTTCTCACCTGGGAAACCGCCTTTCATGGCCTTGTAGGCCCCCATCCCCATAAAAATGGCATCATGCTTGGCCAATAAAGTTTCAATCGGAACATCCTTGCCAATCTCAGTATTCAACACAAACTCAACACCCATACCCTCCAAGATCTCGCGGCGGCGTTTGATTACGCTCTTCTCCAGCTTAAACTCAGGGATACCAAAGGTGAGCAGGCCGCCGATTTCCTCGTAACGGTCATACACCACCGCTTTGACGCCATTGCGCACCAGCACATCGGCACATGCGAGGCCGGCAGGGCCTGCGCCGATCACGCCTACGGTCTTGTCGGTCCACACTACTTTGGACATGTCAGGCCGCCAGCCGGCCTTGAAGGCCTCGTCGGTAATGTACTTCTCAATGCTGCCGATGGATACCGCGCCGAAGCCTCCCTGATTCAAGGTACAGGCGCCTTCGCACAGCCGGTCTTGTGGGCAGACCCGGCCGCAGATCTCGGGCAGGCTGTTGGTCTGATGCGACAGCTCCGCCGCCTCGAACAGGCGGCCCTCCTCCACCAGCTTCAGCCAGTCGGGGATGTAGTTGTGTACCGGGCATTGCCATTCGCAATACGGGTTGCCGCAGGACAGGCAGCGGCCGGCTTGATCGGCGGCGTCCACGGCGTTGAGCGGCTGGTAGATTTCCTTGAATTCGATTTTGCGAACGCTGGCTTCAACTTTGTCGCCTGGGTTGCGCGACAGCTTCATGAACTGGAATACATCGGACATTGTGTTCTCTCCCGCGAGGGAGGGCGACGCGGCGCGCCGCCCTAAATATATGAGTCGGCGCTTAATCTTTGAGCAGGCTTTCCAGCTTGGCGGCCTTGGGCTTCACCAGCCAGAAATAATCGACGTAGTCGTCGAAGTTCTGCAGCATGGCGCGGCCGGTTTCGGAGCCGGTCAGCTCAACGTGCTTGGCGATCTTTTCCAATAGATAGGCGCGGTACATGCCCATCGCCTCGCCGTTGATCAGGTGGATGTCGATCAGTTCGTTGTTGTAGCGATAGGCGAACTTCTCATGCGGGTCGTAGACGAAGGCGAAGCCGCCGGTCATGCCCGCGCCGAAGTTGTAGCCGGTTTCGCCCAGCACGATGACGGTGCCACCAGTCATGTATTCGCAGCAGTGGTCGCCCGCACCCTCGATCACCGCCAGCGCGCCGGAGTTGCGCACGCCGAAGCGCTCGCCGGCGATGCCAGCGGCAAACAGCTGGCCGCCGGTCGCGCCGTACAGGCAGGTATTGCCGATGATGATGGACTCGCCCGCCGGGTAGCCGGCGTCCTTGGGCGGATAGATGGTGACCCGGCCGCCAGCCATGCCCTTGCCGACGTAGTCGTTGGCGTCGCCTTCCAGTTCCAGATGCAGGCCGGCCGCGTTCCACACGCCGAAGCTCTGGCCGGCGCTGCCGGTGAACTTGACCTTCAGGCAGCCAAACGGCAAACCGGCCGCGCCATGGACGCGGGCGATCTCGCCGGACAGGCGCGCGCCGATGGAGCGATGGGTGTTTTCGATCGGGTAGGACAGCTCCAGCATCTGCTTGTTGTGGATGGCCGGCAGGGCGTCTTGCAGAATCTGCTCAGCCAGCTCGCCCTTGTCGAAAGACGGATTGCTGTCAGCTATGCAGTAACGCGGCTCGCTATCCGGCACAGTGCCCAGCGACAGCAAAGGGGACAGATCAAGACGCCCCTGGCGCTCGCTCTCGCCTTCCAGCACTTGCAGCAGGTCCATGCGGCCGATCAACTCTTCCATGGAGCGCACGCCGAGCTTGGCCATCCACTCGCGGGTTTCGCGGGCGATGAACAGGAAGTAGTTGACCACCATGTCCGGCAGGCCGGTGAAGTACTTGGAACGCAGCTTGATTTCCTGCGTCGCCACGCCGGTGGCGCAGTTGTTCAAATGGCAGATGCGCAGGTATTTGCAGCCCAGCGCCACCATCGGTCCGGTGCCGAAGCCGAAGCTCTCCGCGCCGAGGATGGCAGCCTTGACCACGTCGAGGCCGGTTTTCAGGCCGCCGTCGGTCTGCACCCGCACCCGGCCGCGCAGGCCGTTGGCACGCAACACTTGTTGCGCCTCGGATAGGCCCAGCTCCCACGGCGAGCCGGCGTATTTGACCGAGGTCAGCGGCGAGGCGCCGGTGCCGCCGTCGTAGCCGGAGATGGTGATCAGGTCGGCATAGGCCTTGGCCACGCCGGCGGCGACGGTGCCGACGCCGGGCTCGGCCACCAGCTTCACCGACACCAGCGCGGACGGGTTCACCTGCTTCAGATCGAAGATCAGCTGCGCCAGGTCTTCAATGGAATAGATGTCGTGGTGCGGCGGCGGCGAGATCAGGCTGACGCCTTCCTTGGCGTGGCGCAAGCGCGCGATCAAGCCAGACACCTTGTCGCCGGGCAACTGGCCGCCCTCGCCCGGCTTGGCGCCCTGCGCCACCTTGATCTGCAGCACTTCGGCGTTGACCAGGTAGTGCGGGGTGACGCCGAAGCGGCCGGACGCCACCTGCTTGATCTTGGACATCTTCTCGGTGCCGTAACGCGCCGGGTCCTCGCCGCCCTCGCCGGAATTGGAGCGCCCGCCCAGCCGGTTCATGGCGATGGCCAGCGCCTCGTGCGCCTCCGGGCTCAGCGCGCCCAGCGACATGCCGGCCGAGTCGAAGCGCTTGACGATGGCTTCCACCGGCTCCACCTCGTCCAGCGGAATCGGCTCGCCGGCCAGCTTCAGCTGCATCAGGTCGCGCAGCATTGCCACCGGGCGGGTATTAACGGTTTCAGCGTACTGCAGGTAGACCTCGTAGTCGCCGTTCTGCACCGCCTTTTGCAACAGCTGCACCACGTCCGGGTTGTAGGCGTGGTACTCCTCGCCATGCACATACTTCAGCAGGCCGCCGTGGTTGATCGGCCGCATCGGATTGAAGGCCAGCTTGGCCAGCTGCTTCTGATCGGATTCGAAATCGTCGAAATTGGCGCCGGACACCCGCGACACCGTGCCCTTCAGACACAGATCCACCACTTCCTCATGGATGCCGACCGCCTCGAACAGCTGCGCGCCGCGATACGAGGCGATGGTGGAGATGCCCATCTTGGACAGCACTTTTAGCAGGCCCTTGTTGATGCCCTTGCGGTAATGCTGCAGCGCTTCGTTGGCCTTCAGCGGCACGTCGCCGTTGTTCACCAAATCGATGATGGTCTGGTAGGCCAGATACGGGTACACCGCCGTGGCGCCGTAACCCAGCACGCAGGCCATCTGGTGCGCGTCGCGCACGGTGGCGGTCTCCACCACGATATTGGTCTTGCAGCGCAGACCGGCGTCGATCAGCGCGTGATGCACCGCGCCAGTGGCGAACAGCGCGTGGATGGGCAGGCGTTGGCCGGTGGCGTGGCGATCGGACAGCACCACCACCACCGTGCCTTCTTGCACTGCTTCCACCACATGCCGGGTCAGACAGGAAATCGCTTCGCGCAGCGTGGTTTCGCTCGGGTCGTAGCACAGGTCGAAGTTGGTCGCCTTCAGGTAAGGCTCCGGCCGGGTGGTGACGCGGGTGAACTTCTCGTGGCTGAGCACCGGGCTGCGGACTTCCAGCCGTTTGGCGTGTTCGGCGCTCTCCTCGAACATATTGCGCTCGGGGCCGAACACGGTGTTCAAGGACATCACCACCGCCTCGCGGATCGGGTCAATAGGCGGGTTGGTCACCTGAGCGAACTGCTGGCGCAGGTAATCAAACGGCGAACGCACTTTTTGACTCAGCACCGCCATCGGCGTGTCGTCGCCCATGGAGCCAACGGCTTCCTGGCCATCGGCCGCCAGCACGCGCAAGATCTGGTCGCGCTCCTCGCGGCTGAGATTGAACATCTTCTGCAGCCGCGTCAGTTCATCCTTGGACAGCGGCTCCACGCCGGCATCATCCTCGATCGACAGCTCCAGATACTTGGCGCTGTCCTTGATCCACTGTCGATACGGCTTGGCGCTTTTCAGCATGGCGTCGATGTCTTCCGGCATCAGCAGCTCGCCGTTCATCAGGTCCGCGCCGAACAGCTGGCCCGGTTTGACGCGGCCCTTCCTCACCACGTCCTGGGCGCGGTAGTCCCAGACGCCGACTTCCGACGCGATGGTCAGGATATTGTCCTTCGTCAGCACCCAGCGCGCCGGACGCAAGCCGTTGCGGTCCAGCATACAGGCGGCGTAGCGGCCGTCGGTCAGCACAATGCCGGCCGGGCCGTCCCACGGCTCCATGTGCATGGAATTGAATTCGTAGAAGGCGCGCAGGTCCTTGTCGGTGCTGTCCACGTTCTGCCAGGCCGGCGGCACCAAGAGGCGCAGCGCGCGGAACAAGGGAATGCCGCCCATCAGCAGGCCTTCCAGCATATTGTCCAGGCTCATCGAGTCCGAACCGTCGGTCTGCACGATGGGTCGCACCGCATCCATATCGAGGTGCGGCGAGGCCATGATGCGCTCGCGCGCGCGCGCCCAGTTGCGGTTGCCTTGCACCGTGTTGATCTCACCGTTGTGGGCGAGGAAGCGGAAAGGCTGGGCCAGCTTCCATTGCGGCCAGGTATTGGTGGAGAAGCGCTGGTGGAATACCGCCAGGCTGGACTCGAAGCGCGGATCGGCCAGGTCCAGGAAAAAGCGCGGCAGGTTCTCGGGCGTCACCAAGCCTTTATAGGAGATGGTGTGCGGCGACAGCGTGGGCAGGTAGAAACAGGCATCATCTTCCTTATTAGCCTTTTCCGCCTGACGACGGCCCATGTACAGACGGCGCTGGAAGGCCAGCTCGTCCATGCCGAACGGACAGTTCACAAACACCTGGGAGATGGCGGGCAAGGACGCCAAGGCGGTTTCGCCGCAGGCCGCAGTATCGACCGGCACGGTACGGAAACCGGCCACTTCCAGCTGCTGCGCCTCCAGATGCTCGCGCAGGCGCGCGAGGCTGCGCTCGCCTATCGCCCGATCAGAGTGGTGAAATACCAGACCGGCGGCGTACACTGACTTCAGCGCGATGCCGGCTTCCGCCGCCACTTCGCGCAAAAAGCCGTCCGGTTTCTTGAACAACAGGCCGCAGCCATCGCCCGACTTGCCATCCGCCGCCACTGCGCCGCGGTGCGTCAGTTTAGCCAGCGAGGAGATGGCGGTCGCCACCAGCCAATGGCTGGGCTTGTCGTCCAGCTGGGCGATCAGGCCAAAGCCGCAGCTGTCCTGTTCGAATTCCGGTTTATACAATGTGCCCTGCAGTCGGCGCTGTCTGTCCATTTCTCTGCCCATTTATACTTTGTAGTGATGTGTTCGATTCTACGGGCAAGATCGCGCCAGCCGCAAGCCGGCTTATCGCGGCGCAACAATCATTTGATTTCAATCAGTTGATGCACAATGTCTTGTTTTTGATATGTAATTCCGCTACTTGAATCGTGCGCTGTTTTTGATTTTTTGAGACAAAAATTTTCAAAAAAACGACAGGTTTTCGCAGCGTGAAATCGATACAAACCCGCAATTTGCGAGATATTTTGTATTTTGTCAGACAACATTCAAAATAATCATGAACCGAGACGATCAGTCGCAGCAAACCCTGCAATTAGTCCGCCAGCTGGCGGAACAGGCCTTGTCGCGTTCCGCTGGCGCGCCGCTGACGGCAGGAAATCAGGTGGAATTGCTGTACGACAGCGCGCAGAACTTCCCGGCCTGGGAAAACGCCCTCGCAACCAGCCAGGATTCTGTCTTTATTGAAATGTATATTTTCGCCAATGACCAATTTGGCGTGAAAATCCGCGATATCCTTATCGATAAAGCCAAATCTGGCATCCAAGTTTGCCTGCTATATGACTGGCTAGGCAGTTGGCGGGCGCATCTATCCAGCTTTTTCACACCCTTGATCGAGGCCGGCGCCGAAGTGCGCGCCTATCATCCGCCCAGCCTGGGCGGCGGACTCAGCATGCTCGGCCGCAACCATCGCAAGATGATCATCGTCGACCGGAAGGAGCTGTTTGTGGCCGGCCTGTGCATCAGCGCCAGCTGGCAAGGCAAGCCGGAGAAGGGCCTGGCGCCGTGGCGCGACACCGGACTCGCGCTGCGCGGCCCCTTGCTGGCGCAGGCCTTGGCCGCCTTTGCCGACAGCTGGGCCAGCTGCGGCGCGCCGCTGGACGCGCGCTGGCTGCAACCGGCCCACACCGAACCTTGCGGCGAGACGGCGGCGCGGCTGATCGCCACCACGCCCTCCACCGCGCGCATGATGCGGCTGGATCTATTGGTGGCCAGTTTCGCCCGCCATACGCTATGGCTGACCGATGCCTACTTCATGGCCACCAGCCTGTATCTGTCCGCGCTCAAACAGGCGGCGCTGGATGGCGTGGATGTGCGGCTGCTGGTGCCGCGCTCCAGCGACATCCGCTGGATAGGCACCGTCTCGCGCACTCAGTACCGGCCGCTGCTGGAAGCCGGCGTGCGGGTGTTCGAATGGGACGGTCCGATGATCCACGCCAAGACGGCGGTCGCCGACGGCCGCTGGGCGCGCATCGGCTCCACCAACCTGAATCTGTCCAGCTGGCTGGTCAACCGCGAGCTGGACATCGCGCTGGAAGACGCCACCCTGGCCGCGCAACTGGCCGAACGCTTCCTGCAGGATCTGGAACACGCCACCGAGATCGTGCTGAAGCAGCAACGCAACCGCCCGGTGCCGACGCCGGTGCGGCGGGAAAAACGCCGCCGCGGCTCGCCCAAGGAAATGGCGCTGAGCGGCGCCAGCGCCGCCGCGCGCCAGGCCGCCCGCCTGGGAGACATGCTGGGCGCCGTAGTGCACGGCAGCCGCAGCGTGGAAAGCAGCGAAGCGCCGGCCTTTCTCAGCATAGGCGTCGCACTGTGCCTGCTGGCCCTGGCCGTGGGCTATTTCCCCTGGCTGGTGGCCGCGCCGCTGACCCTGCTGCTGGCCAGCGCCGGCCTGTCCATCGTCGCCCGCTCCGTCAGCCTGTACCGGGCCAAACGGAGAAAAAAACAACAGTTGCGCCAGGCATTGCCAGACGTGCGGCAAGACGAAACGCCGCCGCCTGACATTCAATAAAAACATACGCTTAGCCGCCTCCGCGCCACACTGCGCCAACCATGCCAAACCTAGGCCTGGCGCGCATCGCGTTTTTTTTGCCGCGCGTGCCGCATCGCACCACAACATGCCAGACAAAAGGTCTACAATTCGCGCTTTCTTGGGATGTTCTCCAGGCCGGCTGACGTGAAACGACCATGGGTCGCCAGGTACGGACCGCGGCGCAAAGCGACCCGTTTTATTCGCGCCTCAAGGCCAGCCTCCAGGGCGGCGGCGAAGACTCGTTCTTCTGCCCGTGCGTACAGATCTGCGCCCCACGCGCACCGAGCGACATGGCGCCGCCGCCGGTGATCTTCCGGCCCCGCCGTCATGTCCGAGTTAACAGCAACAAGGACTCAGGTATGCGTTTTCACTTCCCCATCGTGATCATCGACGAGGATTTCCGCTCGGAAAACACCAGCGGTTCCGGCATCCGCGAACTGGCCGCCGCCATGGAGGCGGAAGGCATGAGCGTGATCGGCTACACCAGCTACGGCGATCTGACTTCCTTCGCCCAGCAGCAGAGCCGCGCCGCCGGCTTCATCCTGTCGATAGACGACGAGGAATTCCAGACCGAGGATTCGGCGCAGCAGGCGCTGGGCAATCTGTACGGCTTCGTCGCCGAGATCCGCCGCCGCAACCCGGACATTCCGGTGTACCTGTACGGCGAGACCCGCACCGCACGCCACATTCCCAACGACATCCTGCGCGAGCTGCATGGCTTCATCCACATGCACGAGGACACGCCGGAGTTCGTCGCCCGCCACATCATCCGCGAGGCCAAGAGCTATCTGGATAATCTGGCGCCGCCGTTCTTCCGCGCGCTGGTGGACTACGCCTACGACGGCTCCTATTCCTGGCACTGCCCCGGCCACTCCGGCGGCGTAGCCTTCCTGAAGAGCCCGGTAGGCCAGATGTTCCACCAGTTCTTCGGCGAAAACATGCTGCGCGCCGACGTGTGCAACGCGGTGGACGAGCTGGGCCAGCTGCTGGACCACACTGGCCCGGTGGCGGCGTCCGAACGCAACGCCGCCCGCATCTTCAATGCCGACCACCTGTTCTTCGTCACCAACGGCACCTCGACCTCGAACAAGATCGTCTGGCACAGCTGCGTCGCCGCCGGCGACATCGTGCTGGTGGACCGCAACTGCCACAAGTCCAACCTTCACGCCATCATCATGACCGGCGCCATCCCGGTGTTCCTGATGCCGACGCGCAACCACTACGGCATCATCGGCCCGATTCCGAAATCTGAATTCCAGCCGGACACCATCAAGAAGAAGATCCTGGCCAACCCGTTCGCCCGCGAAGCGCTGGAGAAGCACCCCAACCGCAAGCCGCGCATCCTGACCCTGACCCAGTCAACCTACGACGGCATCCTGTACAACGTCGAAGAGATCAAAGGCCTGCTGGACGGCGAAGTGGATACGCTGCACTTCGATGAAGCCTGGCTGCCGCACGCCAGCTTCCACGACTTCTACCGCGATTTCCACGCCATCGGCGAGGGCCGTCCGCGCTGCGAAGACAGCCTGGTGTTCTCCACCCAGTCCACCCACAAGCTGCTGGCCGGCATCAGCCAAGCCTCGCAAATCCTGGTGCAAGACCCGCAGAACCGCCAGCTCGACACCGCATGGTTCAACGAGGCTTACCTGATGCACACCTCGACCAGCCCGCAATACTCGATCATCGCCAGCTGCGACGTGGCGGCGGCCATGATGGAGCAGCCGGGCGGCCAGTCGCTGGTGGAAGAATCGTTGGTGGAGGCGATGGAATTTCGCCGCGCCATGCGCAAGGTGGACGAGGAATACGGCCGCGACTGGTGGTTCAGCGTGTGGGGCCCGGACGACCTGTCCGACGACGGCATCTGCGACCAGACCGACTGGACGCTGCGCCCGGACGAGCGCTGGCACGGCTTCGCCGGCATCGAAGAAGGCTTCAACATGCTGGACCCGATCAAGGCCACCGTGCTGACGCCGGGCCTGGACGTGGACGGCAGCTTCGAGGAAATGGGCATTCCGGCGGCCATCGTCACCAAGTACCTGACCGAGCACGGCGTGGTGGTGGAAAAAACCGGGCTGTACAGCTTCTTCATCATGTTCACCATCGGCATCACCAAGGGCCGCTGGAACACGCTGATCTCGCTGCTGCAGCAGTTCAAGGACGATTTCGACAAGAACCAGCCGATGTGGCGCGTGATGCCGGAATTCGTCGCCAAATACCCGCAGTACGAGCGAGTGGGCCTGCGCGAGCTGTGCCAGCGCATCCACAGCCTGTACAGCAAGCACGACGTGGCGCGCCTGACCACCGACATCTACCTGTCCGACATGGAACCGGCGATGCGCCCGGCCGACGCCTTCGCCATGATGGCGCACCGCGAGATCGAGCGCGTGCCGGTGGACCAGCTGGAAGGCCGCGTCACCGCGGTGCTGCTGACCCCGTACCCGCCGGGCATCCCGCTGCTGATCCCGGGCGAACGCTTCAACAAGACCATCGTCGACTACCTGCGCTTTGCCCAGGCCTTCAACCGCGAACTGCCTGGCTTCGAAACCGATGTCCACGGCCTGGTGGCGGTAGAGGTGCAGGACCGCAAGGTCTACTGCGTGGATTGCGTCAAACAGTAACGCGGTCATGACAAAGGCGGGAGCACTGCTCCCGCCTTTTCCATTTCCCAAGCCTTAGCCCAGTGCAAAACGCTATAGCTTGGTCGCCAGCCGGTTGCGCCCGGCCTCCTTGGCCCGATACAAGGCATCATCCGCCCGCCCCAGGGCCTGCGCGGTATCATCACCGGCGCGCAACAGGGTCAGACCGGCGGAGCAGGTGTAGGCAAAATCAGCCGGCTCCGCCAGCGGCCGCGATTCCGCCACCGCAGCCAAGATCGCCGTCACCATCAGTTCCGCCTCGCGCAATGCCCGGTCGGGCATCAACAGCAGGAATTCCTCGCCGCCAAGCCGTCCCAAGCCGTCCTTGGGCTCAAGCATGGGCTGCACCCGCCGCACAAAATCGCGCAGCACCGTGTCGCCTGCCAAGTGGCCGTAACGGTCGTTGATCCGTTTGAAATGATCGAGGTCCAGTATTCCCACCACGCAAGCGGGAGACTCCGCCGCCCGTGGCTGGCGCAACAGCCGCTCCAGCTGGCCCATGATGTGGGCGCGATTGCTGATGCCCGTCAGCGGGTCCGTCAACGCCGCCCGTTGCGCCGCATCGCGCGCGATCCGCAGCTCGCGCTCGTCCGCCCGCAAGCTGGAAATATCTGAGCAGACGCAGAGCAGCCAGCCGTCGGCCTGCAGCGTTTCCGTCACCCAGATCCAGCGGCCGTCGGTCAAATCGGCCTCAAAAGTCCGGAACGGCTGCTTGCCGCGCCGCGAGCGGGCGGAAGCGATCCAGGCATCGATGTCGTCGGTTCGGATACAGCTGCCATGCCCACGCTCATGGCCGCGACGCATCAATTGCTCCCAACTGATCCGCTCGTCCGCCTCAACGCCAAAGGTGCCGCAGAACGCCGCGTTGGCATAGCACAGCACGTCGTGCGGATTGAACAGCGCGATCAACAGCTCGCTGTCCTGCTCCAAGGACAGCAAACGACTGGCAATCTCCATATCGCCACCGACATCGGCCATGGTTTACCGCTCCTGAAAGTTTGCGGGACAGCAAGCCTGTCCTCGCCGGAAGCAGACCCTGCCCTAACCATAGCCGAAACGCCGGCGGGCGCTTAGAACCTGTTTACGATCTCGCGAGCTAGAACGAGACAAGACGAAAACGGCTGAGGAAGCGGAATGTACAGATGGTACATGAGCATTCCGAAGACTTTTTCAACGCGGTATCGCCGACGCGCAGCAGAGCGTAAACAGGTTCTTATTGCCGCGAAGCCGCCAGCAAACGCACAGCCAAACCGCCGAACACGGTAGCCAGCAGATACTGCGGCCAACGCCCGACGCCCCCGCCGGACAAGGCCTTGCCCATGCGGCTGCTGGCCACGATCACCAGCGCATTGACGCAAAAAGCCACCACATTCAGCAGCGTAGCCAGCAGCATGATCTGCAGCGCTACCGGCCCGGCTTGCGGCTCGATGAACTGCGGAAACAGCGCCAGCACAAACAAGGCCATCTTGGGATTGAGCAGATTGGTGGTCAGCCCCTGCAGCGCGATGCGGCGCATAGACTGGCCTGCCGATGAGGCCGACGGCGAACGCAGCACGCCGTCGCTCTTCAAAGTGGTCCAAGCCAGATACAGCAGATAGACGGCCCCTGCGATGCGCACCGCGTCATAAGCCATCGGCACCAGCACGAACAATTGAGCCAGCCCCAGCGCCGCCAGCAGCGCATGGCAGTAAGTCCCGACCTGGATGCCGAACAACGTGGCGAAACCGGCGCGCAGCCCCTGGCTGGCGCTGCGGCTGGCAATCAGCAACATGTCGGGACCGGGCGTGGCCGCCAACGCAAGGCAGGCCAGGGAGAACAGCAGCAAGGTAGACAAGGCAGGCATCGGTCATCACCGTCAATTAAGCAAGCCTGCATCGTAACACCCTCGCCGCAAACGCCATACCGTCAGCATGACGGCTACCAGCCATTCTCCAGCACGATATGGCCCGGCGCGTTCTGCCGCGTCATGCGGTAGCCCATCTTCATCAGTTGGCGATGCGTGTCTTCCACCATCTTGGGGTTGCCGCACAGCATGAAGCGGCTATGCTCGGGCGCCATCGTCAGTCCGGCGCGCGCCGCCAGCTCGCCGCTCTCCAGCAAGGCCGGGATGCGCTGATTCAGCATGCCGGCCGGCGCGGCGCGCGTCACCACTGGCAGATACTGCAATTTATGGCCATGTTCCTGCCACAGCGGATGGGATCGCAGCGCGGCGATTTCCTGCTGGAACGACAGCTCCGCCGCCTCGCGCACGCAGTGCGCCAGCACGATGCGCTCGAAACGCCCCCAGACCTCCGGCTGCTGCAAAATGGACAAGTAGGGCGCGATGCCCGTGCCGGTGGCCAACAACCATAGATCTTGCCCACCCGGCAGCCTGTCCACCTGGAAGAACCCCATCGCCCGCTTGTCCAGCATCACCTGATCGCCCGGCTGCAGCATGGCCAAGCGCGAGCTAAATTGCCCATCCGGCACCACGATGGAGTAAAAATCCAGAAACTCGTCGTATTCGGCCGAACACATGGAATAGGCGCGCCACACCTGGCCGCCGCCCTCCAGCGGCAGCCCCAGCCGGGCAAACTGGCCGGCGCTGAAGCGAAACGCCTCAGGACGCGTCAGCCGGAAGCTGATCAGCTTGTCGGTCCAACGCCGCATTTCAGTGATGGTTTCGGTGGTGTACTTTTGTTGAATCTCGGCTTCCAGGGCGGCATTCATCACGAAATCCTATTGTTGAGTAATTTACTCAACAATTATGAACCCGAGCCGCCATCCTTGCCAAGCCAGGCATTCAACTGCGGATGCCGTTGCGCGGGAGGCAAGGCGCGCAAGGCTTCCAGCGACATCGGCAGCAACTCCGCCACCTCACTCCCCAGGCGCCAGCATGCCGGCAAGGCGCCGCGGAACAGCACGCAGCACTCTCCATCGAGTTGTGCTGTGCCCAAGGCCTCAAGCGCCAGACCACTGATGCCGAGTTCCTCTTCCAGCTCTCGCAAAGCCGCCGCCCGCGGAGTCTCTCCAGATTCAATGCTGCCACCTGCGGCAAAATCGAGGCAGGATGGATAGCTGTCATCATCGAAGGCGCGGCGCTGCCACCAATAGTCTTGTCCATCGTGCAACAGGATCAGTGCACTGCTAGCAACATCGTTAAGCATGCTGGTTCTCTCCGCCAAAAAGCCTCATTCTATTCAGTGATCCGTTCATCACGAAAAGGACTGACCCATGACCATCGCCCTGGCCCTGCATGGCGGCGCCGGCACGCTGCGCCGCCAAGACATGAGCGCCGAGCTGGAAAAGGCTTACCGGAAAGGCTTGGAACGCGCGCTGGATGCCGGCCATGCGGTGCTGCTGGCCGGCGGCAGCGCGCTGGACGCGGTATGCGCCTGCGTCTGCGCGCTGGAAGACGATCCGCTATTCAACGCCGGCTGCGGCTCGGTTTTCACGCTGGACGGCAAGCAGGAAATGGAAGCCGCGGTGATGGATGGCGGCAGCCAGGATGCCGGCAGCGTCACCGGACTCTCCCAGGTGCAGAATCCGGTGCTGCTGGCCCGCGCGGTGATGGAGCGCACGCCGCACGTGACGCTGGGTTTTGCGGCGGCCGAGGATTTCGCCCGCCGCATCGGCCAGCCCATGCAACCGCCGGCCTACTTCCATACCGAGAAGCGCTGGCAAGCCCTGCAGCTGGAAAAGGAAAGGCTGGCGCAGGGCGGCGGCGACGACGACATCCCGGAAGACCGCAAGCACGGCACAGTCGGTGCCGTGGCTTTGGATGAACAAGGACGGCTGGCTGCAGCCACCTCCACCGGCGGGCGCACCGCCAAATGGCCGGGCCGCATCGGCGACACCCCGGTGATCGGCGCCGGCACCTGGGCCGACAGCCATTGCGCAGTGTCCGGCACCGGCCATGGCGAATACTTTGTCCGCGCGGCGGTCGGCCACGAGATCTCCGCCCGCATCCGCTACCTCGACGAAACGCTGGCAAGCGCCTGCGATGCCGTCGTGCACGGACAATTGCTGAAGATGGGCGGCAGCGGCGGCGTGGTGGCGGTGGACCGCTGGGGCCGGGTAGCCCTGCCCTTCAATTGCGAAGGCATGTACCGCGCGGCGATCGACGGCGAAGGCCAGCGGCTGATCGCCATCTATAACGACGAGGACTAGGGCTGGTTAGCGATAAGCCGCCTGCCACTCCGCCTGCAGCTGCGCCATCAGTTCGGCTACCGGCAATTCCCGCGCCTCGGCCACGCCCTCCCCGGCCCATAGCGACATCAAGTCGCTGCGGCTGGCCTGGGCCGCGGCGGCGCGCATGGGGCCGGTCAGGGCATTCATGACGGGATAGGCCGGCAGTTGTTCCTGACAACGCGCCATGGCCTCGATGTAACGGTTGGACAGGCCGCGCGCATAGCGGCCGGAAAAGGCGCGGGTCAAGCAGGTATCGCCGGCCTTGGCCTGCGCCAGAGCCTGCTTCCAGGGGGCCGAGATGCCGGACTCTGGGCAACGCAGAAAGGCGGTGCCCAACTGGCAGGCCTGCGCGCCGTGCCGCATCGCCGCGGCGATCTCCCGCCCGTTCATGATGCCGCCGGCGGCGATGACCGGCAGCGGCAGATTCTGCGCCAGCTCGTACACCAAGGACAGCATGGGCCGCAGCGACTGCTGCTGCTCGCCGATGAAAGTGCCGCGATGGCCGCCGGCCTCGCGTCCCTGGGCGCATACCGCGTCGGCGCCCGCCTCCGCCCAGGCCAGGCCCTCGGCCAGATTGGTCGCGGTGCCGATCACCAGGATGTTTTCGGCCCTCAGCGCGCGCACCTGCTCCGACGTCATGATGCCGAACGTAAAGCTGGCCACAGCCGGGCGCGCCTCCAGCAGCGCCAACCATTGCGCCTCGAACGGCTGGCAGAAGCGCTCAGGCGCAGTCGGCTCGGCCAGGCCCAGCTCGGCATGCCAGGGCCGCAACAGGTTCAGCGCCGGCTCCAGCGTCTCCGCGCTCGGAGCAGGATCGTCCTGTATGAACAGATTGATGCCGAACGGCTGCGACGTGCGCGCGCGGATGCGCGCCGCCTCCTGCCCGATCTGTTCCGGAGACAACATCGCCCCGGCCAAAAAGCCCAAGCCGCCGGCCTCGCAGACCGCGGACACCAGCTGCGGCGTCGTCGCGCCGCCGGCCATCGGCGCCTGTATCACCGGCAATTTCAGCTGCAATCGTTGCCACAAGACTGGTGGCATGCTGTTCTCCTTAAAGGCAACCGCAGCCAGCGCGCGCTCACTCGCGCAGCGCCTGCTCCAGATCCGCCAGAATGTCTTCGATGTCCTCGATGCCGATGGACAAGCGCAAGCCGCCTTCTACGATGCCCAACTCCGCCTTGCGTTGCGCCGGCATGCTGCCGTGCGACATGGTGTAGCTGTGATTGACCAGCGACTCCACCCCGCCCAGCGATTCCGCCAACGCGAACAGTTGCAGGCGCTGCGCGAAACGGTTCGCCGCTTCCCGGCTGTCGTCGCGCAGCTTGATGCTGATGATGCCGCCGTAACGCTTCATCTGCCGCTTGGCCAGCTCATGGTCCGGATGCGCCGGCAAGCCCGGGTAAAACACCTTGGCCACCGCGGCGTGGCGGCTCAGGAAATCCGCCACCCGCTCGGCGTTGTCGCAATGCCTGTCCATGCGCAAGGCCAGCGTTTTGATGCCGCGCAGCGTCAGGAAGCAATCCTGCGGCCCCGGCACGGCGCCGGCTGCGTTCTGCACAAAGCGGATATCCTGATAAAGCTTGTCGTCGCTGACCGCCACCAAACCCAGCAGCACGTCGGAATGGCCGCCCAGATACTTGGTGGCGGAGTGGACCACAATATCGGCGCCCAGCGCCAACGGCCGCTGCAGATACGGCGTGGCAAACGTATTATCCACCGCCACTTTTACACTATGACGATGAGCTATGGCCGACAATGCCGTGATATCGACCAGGCCCAACAGCGGATTGGTAGGCGACTCCAGCCACAGCAGCCGGGTAGCCGGCGTGATGGCGGATTCCAGCTGATGGGGATTGGACAGATCGACGAAACGCACTTTGATGCCGGCCGGCTCCATCACCTGCGTCAGCAAGCGATAAGCGCCGCCATACAGGTCCGCCAGCGCGACGACTTCGTCGCCGGGCTTGAGGCAGGCGCGCAGCACCGCGTCTATCGCCGCCATGCCGCTGGAAAAAGCCAGGCCATAACGAGCCTCCTCCAGGCTGGCCAGGCAATCCTCCAGCGCGCTGCGAGTCGGATTCCCGCTACGGGCATAAACGTAGGGCATCGCCTCGCCGACGTGGTCGTAGGCGAACACGGAAGTCTGGTACAGCGGCGGCATTACCGAACGGTTATGTCCGGCATTGTCGTAACCGACATGGATGGCGCGCGTGGAAAATTTCACAAAAACTCCTCAAAATCATTAACTTGCATGGATCGTCCAACAATCCCACCGAAACCTACGGCAAATCATGCATTTGCCATGCCCATTGCATCCTCAGTCCGCAATTTCAACGCAATTGCGAGCAAATATCGGCAACTTGAGCTGATCTACACCAACTCGGCGCGGATTTTTACTTTACATCGACACGCTTTAGGACTATTTTGCACCGTTTCGCATCAAAACTATCGTTTGCATGAAGCTAGAACGCGTTTTTGACATACTGTCCCACCAGCTCGGGAACTACCCGCGCACCGACTGCCTGGCGGCCAAAGCCGGCAAGACGTGGCGGCAGCTGTCGACCAGCGAAGTACGGGACTCCGTCAACCGCGTCAGCCTGGGCTTGCTGGAACTGGGCATAGGCCGCGGCGACAAGGTGGCGATCGCAGCCGACAACAGCATCGAATGGGTGCTGACGGATATCGCGCTGCAACAGATCGGCGCCGTCAGCGTCCCGCTGTATCCCACCATCACCCTGGATGATGCACGCTATATCCTGACGCATGCAGAGGTCAAGCTGGCCTTCGCCGGCAGTGCTGCATTGCAACGAAAACTGTACGAGGCGCTGGGCAAGCTGTCCTGCCCGATCTACGGCCTGGCGGACATCGATGGCGTGCCGTCGTGGCGCGAGATCGCCGAATTGGCGCGCCCGGAGCGGATGGCGGAACTGGATGCCCTGCGCGACGCCGTGCGCGCCGACGACGTCTACACCATCATTTACACCTCCGGCACCACCGGCCGCTCCAAAGGCGTCATGCTGACCCACCGCAACGTGCTGAGCACCGTGGTGGCCACCGCCGCTTTCACCGGCCTGCCGCAGGGCCGCTGCCGCGCCCTGAGCTTCCTGCCGCTGTCGCACATCTTCGAACGCGCCGGCGTGTTCTATTACCTGTACAGCGGCACCGGCATCTATTTCGCCAGCGTGGAATGCCTGTCGTCGGCGCTGGCCGACGTCAAGCCGCACACCTTCAGCGCCGTGCCGCGCGTGCTGGAGAAAGTGCATGAAAAGCTGGTGGGCAAGGCGCGCGATCTGACCGGCGCCAAGCGCCGCATCTATCAATGGGCGCTGGCGCGCGCCGAGGCTTTCGAGCCGAATCGCCGCCTGTCCCCGCTGCAAGCCCTCCAGCATGCGCTGGCCGACAGACTGGTCTACAGCAAATGGCGTGCCGCGATGGGCGGCGAACTGATCTCCATCAACGTCGGCTCCGCCGCGCTGCAGCCGCGCCTGGCGCGGATGTTCTGGGCGGCCGGCATCGCGGTGGCCGAAGGCTACGGCATGACCGAAAGCTCGCCGGTGATTTCCGCCAATCCGTTCACCGCCAAGGGCGTGCGCATTGGCAGCGTCGGCCTGCCTTTGCCCGGCGTCGAAGTGCGCCTGGCCGATGACGGCGAAATCCTGGTGCGCGGCGACAATGTGATGACCGGCTACTACAAGGAACCGGAGCAGACCGCCGAGGCGCTGCGCGACGGCTGGCTGCACACCGGCGACATCGGCGTGCTGGAAAACGGCTACCTGCGCATCACAGACCGCAAGAAGGAAATGTTCAAGACCAGCAACGGCAAGTACATTGCCCCGCAGGCGCTGGAGAACAAACTGAAGGAATCGGCTTTCATCGACCAGATCATGGTGGTAGGCGACGGCCAGAAGTACGCCGCCGCGCTGATCGTGCCCTTGTACGAGAAGTTGAAGGAATGGTGCGCCGAGCACGGCATCGCCTACACCAACGACAGCGAGATGAGCCGCCATCCCAAGGTGGTGGAGCTGATCGACCGCGAGATCAAGCGCTTCAACCGCTGCTTTGGCAGCTGGGAGCACATCAAGAAGTTCTCGCTGCTGGACAAGCCCTGGTGCGTGGATGCCGGCGAACTGGCACCGACCCTGAAACTGCGGCGCAAAGTCATCGCCGAACGTTGCCGCGCCATGATAGACGGCATGTACGGCATGCCGGAACCGGCCTAAAGCAAATCTATGGTCAGCCCGAGTTTTGCAACTCCAGAACACTGATTCATACTGACAAGGTAGGCTTGCTCTAATCTATCCGGACTCTC
>NZ_PPTF01000044.1 GCF_002902845.1 Chromobacterium sinusclupearum | reverse complement strand
AATACCATGACCAAGATCACTCGCGCATTTCTGGGCAAAGTCCTGGGCGCTGCCGCCGCGCTGAGCGCGCTGCCGGCACTGGCGGCCGAAACCGTCAACACCTCCAATCCGTACGGCATCGACGCGCTGTGGTCGCAAGGCGACTTCGTGGCCAAGGGTACGCTGATCATTCTGCTGATCATGTCCGCCTCCACCTGGTATGTGGGCATCGTCAAGCTGCTGGAACAACGCCGCCTGATCAAGCAGGGGCATGAACTGCTGGGCCACCACGGCGTGGATCTGCAAAAAGCCGCCAGCGAGCTGGCCGACGAAGGCATGTACAGCGCCGTGGCCGTCGCCGGCATCGAAGCCGCGCGCGAACACAAAGGCGAGCTGGCCAACCGCGTCGATCTGAACACCTGGGTGGCGATGGCCATCTCCGACGCGGTCGATTCCGCCAGCCACCACATGCAGAACGGCCTGTCGGTGATCGCCACCGTCGGCTCCACCGCGCCGTTTGTCGGCCTGTTCGGCACCGTATGGGGCATCTACCACGCGCTGGTGAAAATCGGCACCTCCGGCCAAGCCTCCATCGACAAAGTGGCCGGCCCGGTAGGCGAAGCGCTGATCATGACCGCCATCGGCCTGGCCGTCGCAGTGCCGGCGGTGCTGGGCTACAACTGGCTGGTGCGCCGCAACAAGCTGGTGCTGGACAACGTCCGCGTGGTATCCGGCCGCCTGCACGCCAGCCTGCTGAACAACCCGACCCGGTAAACAGCCATGGCGCGTTACAAACGATTTGGCCACGGCAAGGGCGACGAAGACCAAGTGCTGTCGGCGATCAACACCACGCCGCTGGTGGACGTGATGCTGGTGCTGCTGATCATCTTCCTGATCACGGTGCCGGTGGTGACGCAGACAGTGAAGATGACGCTGCCCAAAGAGCAGAACATTCCGACGCAGACCAAGCCGGAGAACATCGTGTTGGGGGTGGGACCGGATAGCCGGATCTACTGGAA
>NZ_PPTF01000043.1:94881-96915 GCF_002902845.1 Chromobacterium sinusclupearum | reverse complement strand
CCTCGCGGGTGATCGGCGCCTTCGAGCATTCCATCGCCCAGCTGGTGGCCTTGGCGGCCTTGATGCCCATCGTCGCCGGCATAGGCGGAAACTCCGGCAACCAGACCATCACCATGATTGTGCGCGCGCTGGCCATGGGCCAGATGCGGACCGGGCAGGCCAGCCGCTTGTGGCGCAAGGAGATCGGTGTCAGCATCATCAACGGCATGATCTGGGGCTCCGTCATCGGCGTGATCGCCTGGCTGTTGTACGGCAGCGCCTCGCTGGGCTTGGTGATGCTGGCGGCGATGACGCTGAACCTGATGCTGGCCGCCACCATGGGCGTGTTGATTCCGACTTTGATGCAGAAACTGGGCAAGGACCCGGCACTGGGGTCCAGCGTGCTGATTACCGCCTGCACCGATTCGGGCGGTTTCCTGATTTTTCTCGGCCTTGCCACCGTATTTCTACTGTAAATGATGCTGACTATCGAACAGGCGCTGCGCCGCCATTCCCTGCCCAGGCTGGAGAGCCGCATGCTGCTGATGCATGCTTGGCCGGAACTGACCCACGCCGCCATCATCGGCTATCCGGAGCGCGAGCTGCCGCAAGACGTCGAGGCGGCATTCGATGCGCTGGCCGCGCGGCGTCTGGCCGGCGAGCCGATGGCGTATCTGCTGGGCGCGCGCGAATTCTACGGCCGCGATTTCAAAGTGAGCCCGGCGGTGCTGATTCCGCGTCCGGAAACCGAGCATCTGATCGAATTGGCGCTGGCAAAAGTGGACAAGAATGCCCCGGCGCGGGGGGTCGATCTGGGCACCGGCAGCGGCATCATCGCCGTGACGCTGGCGCTGGAGGCGCCCGCCTGGACGGTAGGCGCGGTGGATGTCTCGGCCGAGGCGCTGGCGGTGGCGCGCGGCAATGCCGAGGCGCTCGGCGCCGGTGTCGATTTCCGCCTGGGCAGCTGGTATGCGCCGCTGGAACCGACGGCGCGCTTCGATCTGATCGCCTCCAACCCGCCGTATATCGAGCGTGATGACCATCATCTGGCTGAGGGCGATCTGCGTTTCGAGCCGCGCGGGGCGCTGACCGACGAGGCCGACGGGCTGGCCTGCCTGCGCGAGATCGCCGCCGGCGCGCCGGCCCGGCTGGCGGCGGGCGGTTGGCTGATGGTGGAGCATGGCTACGACCAGGGCGCGGCGGTGCGCGGCTTGTTCGCCGCAGCCGGGCTGTTGGCGGTGGAAACCATCCGCGACTTGGCCGGTCAGGACCGTATCACCATCGGACGGAAAGCGGGCTGATCGATGTCTTGCTTGAAGCGATTCTGGCCCGCCTGTGTCCTGGTACTGCTCGGCGCGGGCATGCTGATCTGGCCGCCGGCGAATCAGCAAGGCTTTCTTGCGCTGAATGGGATGTTGAATGCGCTGCCGGCCCCCTTGTGGCGCTTTCTCAGCATCTTTGGCGACTGGCCTACCGCGCTGGCCTTGATGCTGGCCTGGAGCTGGCGCGATCCCAAACGCTTGCCGGCGCTGATCGTCGCCGGCGTCGTCGGGATCGCCCTGTCCGTCGGTTTGAAGGCGGGTTTCAATGTGCCGCGGCCGCCATTGGTATTGCCGCCCGGCACGGTGGAGCTGCTGGACCGGCTGCCCGGCAACGGCTCATTCCCGTCCGGCCACGCCCTGGCCTCGGCGGCGCTGGCGACTTTTGTCTGCCAAGGCATGGGCAGAGCGGGGCGATGGGCGTGTTATGGCTTGGCCGCGCTGGTGGCGCTGTCGCGCATCGCCATCGGCGTGCATTGGCCGCTGGACCTGATGGCCGGGGCCTTGTTGGGCTGGGGAACGATGCGGCTGGCGATGGCGCGGTGCTGGCCCGGCGGGTGGCCAAGGGATGTCGAGCGCACCGCCGAAATGATTCTACTGGTGTTGTTGAGCGGCGCCCTGGCATGGCTGTTGGGCCAGCGCGCGATGTATGCGGACTACTGGCTGCGCGCCGGCATCGCGGGCGCGGTGGCGCTGCTTGGCTTCGTTCGACTGGCCCGGCGCGGGCACTGAGCGC
>NZ_PPTF01000043.1:0-94808 GCF_002902845.1 Chromobacterium sinusclupearum | reverse complement strand
CACTTCCACAACCTTGGCGGCGAAGCGGATGTTCATGCCGGCCAGCGGGTGGTTGGCGTCGACCACGGCTTTGCCGTCGGCGATGTCGGTGACGCGGAACAGCAGCAGTTCGCCGGTTTCCGGATCATCGGCTTCGAATACCATGCCGACTTCCACGTCAGCCGGGAACACTTCCAGGTCTTCCACGCGGATCAGCTCTTCTTCCGGATCGCCGAAAGCGTCGTCGGCGGTCAGCTTGACGTCAACGGCATCGCCGACGTTCTTGCCTTCCAGCGCCTCTTCCACCAACGGGAAAATGCCATCGTAGCCGCCGTGCAGGTAGCTGATCGGCTCTTCGGTCTTGTCGAGCAGGTTGTTTTCGGCGTCGAACATCTCGTAGTGGAGCGTGACGATGGTGTTTTTGGCGATTTGCATGAGTCGATTATCCGTGAGGATGGTAAAAAAACTTGACAGGGGCAGGCACCAGGGTGTTCCTTCCTCCGCAAGATAGGGCGTCTGTGCGCCTGGCCGTATTGTAAACCATAGACGGGTGAATGAGCCCGTGAAAAAACCGATGAATACTGTAAACCTGCTGGGCGGCATGTCGCCCGAACAATTTCTGGCCGAGTACTGGCACAAGAAGCCGCTGCTGATCCGCGGCGCCTTGACCGATGTCGGCCCGCATGTCGATTTTTCCGTACTGTCGCAATTGGCGCAGCGCGATGACGCGGAGTCGCGGCTGATCGAATACAAGAAGGAAAAGTGGCATCTGGAGCGCGGCCCTTTCCGCGCCTCGCGTTTCCGCCGGCTGGGCGAAACCGACTGGACGCTGCTGGTGCAGGGCGTCAACCATCACCTGCCGCATATCGACGACATCCTGTGGCGTTTCAACTTCATCCCTTATGCCAGGCTGGACGATCTGATGATCAGCTACGCGCCGCCCGGTGGCACCGTGGGGCCGCATTTCGACGCCTATGATGTGTTTCTGCTACAGGTAGGCGGCCAGAAGCGCTGGCAGATCTCTTCACAGCATGACGATGACTTCATCGAAGACGCGCCGATCCGCGTGCTGAAGGATTTCCGCATGGAGCAGGAGTTCGTGCTGGAACACGGCGACATGCTGTATCTGCCGCCGCATTGCGCGCACTACGGCGTGGCGCTGGAACCGGGCATGACGTATTCGATCGGTTTCCGCGCGCCGCCGGCGCAGGAGCTGGCGACGCAGTTCCTAGTGTATCTGCAGGACCGCATGTGCTTGGACGGCGTGTATGCCGATCCGAATCTGAAGCTGCAGGCCGAGCCGGCCCGCATCGGCGATGAGATGATAGAGCAGGTGGCCGGTTTGCTGTCGCAAATACGTTGGGACAAGGACACGGTGTGCGATTTCCTCGGCCATTACCTGACGGAGCCTAAGGCGCATGTGTTCTATGACGCGCCGGAAGATGAACTCGATGAAGACGAGTTTGCCGAGGCGGTGGCGGCGCGGGGCTTGGCGCTGGATCGCAAGAGCCAGATATTGTTCTGCGACGCCTGCGTCTATTGCAATGGCGAAAAGGTGGAAACTGCGGATGAAGATCTGGATGCCTGGCGGCGTTTTGGCAATCTGCGTCGACTGCCGGCGGGAAGCTATTCCGATGAAATGCTGGCCACGCTGTTCGATGGTTATCTGTCGGGGTACTGGCATTTATCAGACGTTGTTGTAGAATGACCACAAATTCTTGGCTTGTATCGAATTGGCAACGCTCGGAACGTGAATATTTCGCGTGCAAACGCCCGTTTTTGCGTCTGTGCGGCCTATTGGCCGGCTCGGGTCGGCTATGTGGTTTTTTTAGATTTTTGCCCTCTATACAGCCATTTTTTTCGTGATACAATTTGCTCACTGATGGATTTTCAGTCGCGCGGCTTTTCGTCGAGACCGTGCGATAACTGACGTCTTGTTCAACTTATCCTCAAAGGTAAAGAAAAAATGAAACAGTCGCTCCTCGTTGCTGCCCTGCTGGCCGTAGCCCTGTCCGCTTGCGGTAAGAAAGAAGCTCCGGCTGAAGCTTCCGCTCCGGCTGCCGAAGCTTCCGCTCCGGCCGCTTCCGCTCCGGCTGCTGAGGCTTCCGCTCCGGCCGCTTCCGCTCCGGCTGCTGAGGCTTCCGCTCCGGCTGCTTCCGCTGCTAAGTAATTCGCGGAAAGCAACAACAAAAAAACCGGCTTCGGCCGGTTTTTTTGCGTTCTTTTTCCAGGACGTATGTTTGTCTATTGGCTGATTTGATGCAAAAACCACAGAATCGCTTGCAAAATACAAAGCGTTACATACTGGCGATTAGCGCTTGAACGCGCTTGCGCAACGGACTGATCAATCATCAAGCCGGTCAATCAGATGAGTTATGCATAAAAACAGCCCGCATTGCGCGGGCTGTTGCATTTGTGCTGACGGCTGTTGTTTTATTGCAGTTCGGTCTGCAGTTTGCCCAGCGCGGCTTTGACGAATTCGTCGGACAGCGGTTTGCCTTGCTTGTCCTGGATCTGCAGCGAAGTGGCGCCGTTGTTCAGCTCCTGCAGCTTGATCCGGTATTCCTGCTCGCTCGGTTTGACGGTCTTGCCATCGCTGCTCTTCCAGAAGGCCAGGCTGGACCAGAAGCCGCCGCTTTCTTCCTTGTCGGTTTCGCTCTTGGCCGGCTTCACGTAGTACAGGCCTTGCGAGCGGTCGCGGTCGGTGACGACCAGGCCGACGCGGTCCAGCGCCAGGCCGACGCGGCGCCAGGCGCGGTCGAAGCCGTCGGACAGCTGCAGTTGGCCGTCGATGATCGGGTCCTGCGGTTTGACCGGCTTGGCCAGCGTCTGCTGAACCTGGGCTTTCGCCTTGTCCTCGGTCAGGCCCAAACGGATCATGAAGCGGCCAAGCAGTTCGGCTTCCAGGTTCGGGTCGGCCGGGCGGGCCTGCCAGATGGTGTTGGTCTTGCTGTTATCGGCGTAGACCTCTTCCATGCCGCGATGCGAGAAGTACACCTCGGTGCCTTGCGGCGTGTTTTCCAGGCGGATGCGGAACTTGTCGCGCTCGCCGGTGGAGTAGACGCTGCCGAGGCCCACGGTTTCCAGCAGCTTGCGCAGGCCGTCGTTGGGCAGCTTGGCGCGGTTTTCCGCCCAGTCCGTCTCCATGATGCCCAGGCTCGGGTCTTCGGTCTTGATGACGAAGCCGTTTTCCTGCCAGAACGCTTTCAGCACCGGCCACAGCTCGGCGGCCTTCTTGTTGCCGACCAGCAGCCAGCGTTGGGTGCCGGCGCGCTCCATCTTGATGTTGTCCAGCTGGTTCACGGCGACCGGGGAGGATACGGCCGGCGCGGTGGCGTCGTCAGTGGCGGAGACCACGCCATTCGGCAGGTTGTATTTGTTCTGGACTTGCGGCGCGGTCAGGTCCGGCGGCACTTCCAGGCTGTTGCCGGTGGTTTTCGGCGCATCGGACTTGTAGTCCAGATTCTTGCTCAGGGGTTGTTGAGTGCTGCTGCACGCGGCCAACAGGCCGGTTGCCAGCAGGATCGCGACGGACGCGCTGCGTTTCATGCGGACTCCCATCAAGCAGGGGATGATCAAATGACTTCGGCTTGTTTCATGGCCGC
Source organism: Chromobacterium sinusclupearum (assembly GCF_002902845.1). Taxonomy (GTDB): domain Bacteria; phylum Pseudomonadota; class Gammaproteobacteria; order Burkholderiales; family Chromobacteriaceae; genus Chromobacterium; species Chromobacterium sinusclupearum. The sequence continues at coordinate 91,224 of NZ_PPTF01000043.1, read as the reverse complement.
TTCAACCACCGCTTCAGCGGAGGCGCTCAGCGGCGTCAGCGGCAGGCGTATGCCGGCGGGGATGCGTTGCATCCGCGTCAGCGCCCACTTGGCCGGAATCGGGTTCGGTTCGACAAACAGCTGTTTGTGCAGGCCTTGCAGCTTGTCGTTGATGGCGCGCGCCTTGGCGGTGTCGCCGGAGGTGGCGGCCACGCACAGCTCGCTCATCAGTTTGGGGGCGATATTGGCGGTGACCGAGATCACGCCATGGCCGCCGGACAGCATGAAGGCCATGCCGGTGGCGTCGTCGCCGGAATACAGCGCGAAGCCTTCCGGCGCGCGCAGCGCCAGGTCGCAGGCGCGCCCGATGTCGCCGGTGGCATCCTTCAGGCCGACGATGTTCGGGTGCGCAGCCAGGCGCAGCGCGGTGTCGTTGCTCATGTCGGCCACGGTGCGGCCCGGCACATTATAAAGAATGACCGGCAGCGGGCTGTGGTCGGCGATAGCCTTGAAATGTTGATAGATGCCTTCCTGGGTCGGCTTGTTGTAGTACGGGACCACGGACAGCACCATGTCGGCGCCGGCTTCGGCAGACAGGCGGCCCAACTCGATGGCCTCGCTGGTGGCGTTGCCGCCGGCGCCTGCGATCACCTTGATCCGGCCTGCGGCGTATTTGACCACCGCTTTGACCACTTCGATGTGCTCTTCCACCGACAGGGTGGCCGATTCGCCAGTCGTGCCGACGGCGACGATGCCGGATGTGCCGTTTTCGATGTGGAACTCAACCAATCGTTGCAGCGCCGCAAAATCCACCTCGCCGTCGTTAGACATCGGGGTCACGAGCGCTACCAAGCTGCCGGTAAGCATAGTTCTGCCTATCTGGAATAAGGATTTACAAGGTTTACGATTGTAGCGGAATTCGTCTGGCTGGCAAAAGTTCATGGCGAACAACCGCGGGAGGCTTCGGGAATTCATGGCGCTTGTGCTAGAATCCTACGTTTTTCCGATACTTACGGCTTACGGCTGAAGGATCCTCAAGCGTGATTACCACAAGCAATATTACGATGCAGTTTGGCGTGAAACCTCTGTTCGAGAAGGTTACCGTCAAATTCGGCGAAGGCAACCGTTACGGCCTGATCGGTGCCAACGGTTCCGGCAAATCCACTTTCATGAAGATTCTGGGTGGCGACCTGGAGCAAACCGCTGGCGAAGTCGCCATCGAGAACGGCTTGCGCCTGGGTAAACTGCGTCAGGACCAGTTTGGCTACGAAGATCAGCGCGTGATCGACGTGGTGATGATGGGCCATACCGAGATGTGGGCGGCGATGAGCGAACGCGACGCCATCTACGCCAACCTCGAAGCCACCGAAGAAGATTACATGCACGCGGCCGAACTGGAAGCCAAGTTCGCCGAATACGACGGCTATACCGCCGAGGCGCGCGCCGGCGAGCTGTTGATGGGCGTGGGCATTCCTGTGGAGCAGCACTTCGGCCCGATGAGCGAAGTGGCGCCGGGCTGGAAGCTGCGCGTGCTGCTGGCGCAGGCGCTGTTCTCCAATCCGGACATCCTGTTGCTGGACGAACCGACCAACAACCTGGACATCAACACCATCCGCTGGCTGGAGAACGTGCTCAACGAGCGCAACTCCACCATGATCATCATCTCGCACGACCGCCACTTCCTGAACTCGGTGTGCACGCACATGGCGGACTTGGACTACAACACCATCCGCATCTACCCGGGCAACTACGACGACTACATGATCGCCTCGGCCCAGGCCCGCGAGCGACAGCTGAGCTCCAACAGCAAGGCCAAGGAGCGCATCCAGGAACTGCAGGAGTTCGTGGCCCGCTTCTCCGCCAACAAGTCCAAGGCGCGCCAGGCAACCAGCCGTCTGAAGCAGGTGGACAAGCTGAAGTCCGAAATGGTGGAAGTGAAGCCATCCAGCCGCCAGAACCCGTTCATCCGCTTCGAGATGGACGACAAGTTCAAGCTGCACCGCCAGGCGGTGGAAGTGGAAAACCTCAGCAAGGCCTACGACAACAAGGTGTTGTTCAAGGACTTGAACCTGATCTTGGAAGCCGGCGCCCGCCTGGCCATCATCGGCCCCAACGGCGCGGGCAAGACCTCGCTGGTCAAGCTGCTGGCCGGCGCATTCGATCCCAAGTTCGCCGAAGGCCTGACCGCCGACTACGGCACCATCAAGTGGGCGGAAAAGGCGCAGATCGGCTATTTCGCCCAGGACCACGAAGCCGAATTCGACAGCGACGCCACTCTGACCGAGTGGATGCGCGAGTGGGGCCAGGAAGGCGACGACGAGCAAGTGATCCGCGGCACGCTGGGCCGCCTGCTGTTCGGCGGCGACGAGGTGGGCAAGCCGGTGCGCGTGCTGTCCGGCGGCGAAAAGGGCCGCATGCTGTACGGCAAGCTGATCCTGCAGAAGCCGAACGTCATGATCATGGACGAGCCGACCAACCACATGGACATGGAGTCGATCGAGTCCCTGAACATGGCGCTGGAAAAGTACAAGGGCACGCTGATCTTCGTTTCGCACGACCGTCAATTCGTGAGCTCTTTGGCCACTCACGTGCTGGAGCTGGACGGCAAGGGCGGTTACGACTACTACACCGGCAACTATGAAGATTACCTGGCCAGCAAGGGCCTGGAGTAATTTGGTTACGAGCTGTCGCGGCTCGTAACTTTACCGGCGGGAGGGGGTGCGCTATATTGCAGTGCACAAACTCCCGCCTTTTTCATGCGTCCCACTCAGGCGCGATAACAATAATCAGGGACCCGGCCAGGGAGGTCGATGCCGGAGACATCTGGTCCTCATCCGCCCTCGGGCGACCTGATGAGATCTGCAAAGCAGTGAGAGAAGGAAACCATATGCGCTTAAAAGGGAAAGTCACCATCATCACCGGCTCCGCCAGCGGCATCGGCAAGGCTACCGCGGAGAAGTTCGTCAAGGAAGGCGCCATCGTCGCGGTGTGCGACCTGAACCAGGAGGCAGTCAACTCCGTGGTCGGCGAGCTGAAAGCGCTGGGCGGCGAAGCCTATGGCTACAAGGTGGATGTGACCAACAAGGGGCAGATCGCCGAGATGGTGGCGGATCTGAAAAACCGCTGCGGCCGCATCGATGTGCTGGTCAACAATGCTGGCATCGTGCAGGACGCGCAACTGACCAAAATGACCGAAGACCAGTTCGACAAGGTCATCGACATCAACCTGAAGGGCGTCTACAACTGTGCCCGCGCCGTGGTGGACACCATGGTGGAGCAGGGCGGCGGCGTGATCCTGAACGCTTCGTCCGTGGTGGGCGTCTACGGCAACTTCGGCCAGACCAACTACGCGGCGGCAAAGTTCGGCGTCATCGGCTTCGTCAAAACCTGGGCCAAGGAGCTGGGCAAGAAGGGCATCCGCTCCAACGCCGTCTGCCCTGGTTTTGTCGCCACGCCCATCCTGAAGGCCATGCCGGAAAAGGTGTTGCAAGCGATGGAAGACAAGGTGCCGATGCGCCGCATGGCTGATCCGGTGGAGATCGCCAACGTCTACGCATTCCTGGCGTCGGACGAGGCCAGCTACATCAACGGCGCCGCCATCGAAGTGACCGGCGGCCTGACGCTGTAAGCGCTGCGCCGGCATCATGGAAAACGCCCCGCTTGCCGGGGCGTTGTCGTTTTGGCCTGATGCGATGGCGCATGCCAGGCATTTCAGTTGAGCCACGAAATCCACGAAAAACACGAACCATCAAGGGGTGAGCCTTCCGGGTATTCGGTTTGACGATGTGGGCCGGCGACTTACCGCTTTCGTGTCATTTCGTGGGGTTCGTGGCAATGAACTGCTTGGGTTTTGCGCTTGTCGCTGCGGCCGGGCTGGCTGGAGAAGCTATTCATCCAGATCCACATCATGCGCCAGCAGCGCCGAATCCACCTCGCGGCGATGCAGGTGCGGCGCGAACAGCTCGATGAAGGTGTAGGCGAAGCCGCGCAAATAGGCGTCCTTGCGGATGCCGATCTTGGTGGTGGACGGTTCGAACAGATGGCTGGCGTCTATCGCCACCAGATGGCGGTCGCGCTCCGGCTCGAAGGCCATGCTGGCGATGATGCCCACGCCCAGCCCCAGCGAGACATAGGTCTTGATCACATCGGTGTCGATGGCGGTCAGCACCACGTTGGCGTTCAAACCCAGATCGGCGAAGGCCTTGTTGATCTTGGAGCGGCCGGCAAAGGCGAAATCGTAGGTGACGATGGGGTACTGGGCGATGTCGGCCAGCGAGATCGGATGCTTTAGCTCTGCCAGCGGATGGCCTGCGGGCACCACCACCGAGCGATTCCACTCGTAGCAGGGCAGCATGGCCAGCTCCTTGTACAAGGAGATGCCCTCGGTCGCGATGGCCAGATCGGCTTCGCCGGAGACCACCATTTCGCAGATCTGCGTCGGGCTGCCCTGTTTCAGCGACAGCCGCACCTTGGGGTAGCGGCGCACGAATTCGGCGATGGCCTGCGGCAGCGCGTAGCGAGCCTGGGTGTGAGTGGTGGCGATGGTCAGCGCGCCTTCCGATTCGCGCGAGAACTCCTCGCCGACGCGCTTGAGATTCTGCGCCTCGCGCAGGATGCGTTCGGAGATGCGCAGCACTTCCTTGCCTGGTTCGGAGACCGATACCACGCGCTTGCCGTTGCGGATGAATACCTGGATGCCCAGCTCATCCTCCAGCAGGCGGATCTGTTTGGAGATGCCCGGTTGCGAAGTGTGCAGTTTCTCGGCCGCTTCCGAGACGTTCAATCCCTGCTTGGCCACTTCCACCAGATAGCGCAGTTGTTGTAGCTTCATGTTGACGGCCTGTCCTCTATAAAACCTGTAGTCATTAAATACTAACACAATATTCTTTTAGGTTTATAAGCCCTTTGGTTAGGATGAGCTCGAACCATTCCCGGAGCGCTTGATGAGCTTGGAATCCAAACTGGCCGCTACCACGGCGCTGCTGCAAACCATTGCCGCCGAGCATCCCGATGCCTTGCTGGCCAACAGCTACGGCGCCGAAGACATGGTGCTGACCGATCTGATCGCGCGTCTGAACCTGCCATTGCGCAGCTTCAGCCTCGATACCGGCCGCCTGCCGGCGGAAACCTATGATCTGATGCAAAAAGTAGCCGAGCGCTACCCCAGCCATCCGGTCACGGTGTATTTCCCGGACACCGCCGCCACCGAGCAATACGTCAACCTGCACGGCATCAACGGCTTTTACCAGAGCGTGGCGCTGCGCCAGTCCTGTTGCGCGGTGCGCAAGCTGGAGCCGCTCAAGCGCGCGCTGGCAGGCCGCTCCGCCTGGATTACCGGCTTGCGCCGCCAGCAATCGCCGACGCGGCAGGATCTGGCGGACAAGCAATACGACGCCGACAACAGCCTGTGGAAGTTCAGCCCCTTGCTGGAGTGGAGCGAGGCCGAGGTGTGGCAGTACCTGAAGGAAAACCAGGTGCCGTACAACGCGCTGCACGACCGCCACTATCCATCGATAGGCTGCGCACCCTGTACCCGCGCCATCAGCGTGGGCGAGGATGTCCGCGCCGGCCGCTGGTGGTGGGAAAACCCGGAAACCAAGGAGTGCGGGCTGCATGCGAAGGCTAGCCCGCTGCAAAGCCCCGTCTGACCCGCCGGCCATCGCCGTCGGCATTCCCGCTGGAATCCAACCATGTATCGATACGATGAAGTAGATCATCGCCTGGTGCGCGAGCGCGTCGACCAGTTCCGCGACCAGACGCGCCGCTTCCTGGCCGGAGAGTTGTCGGAAGATGAGTTCCGTCCGCTGCGGCTGATGAACGGCCTGTACATCCAGCGCCACGCGCCCATGCTGCGGGTGGCCATCCCGTACGGCCATTTGCGCAGCGAGCAGCTGCGCAAGCTGGCCGACATCGCCCGCCGCTACGACAAAGGCTACGGACACTTCACCACCCGCCAGAACATCCAGTTCAATTGGCCGGCGCTGGAAACCGTGCCGGACATCCTGGAGGAGCTGGCCACCGTCGAAATGCACGCGATCCAGACCTCCGGCAATTGCGTCCGCAACACCACGACCGATGCCTTTGCCGGCGTCTCCGCCGATCAGTTGTTCGATCCGCGGCCGTATTGCGAGATCATCCGCCAGTGGAGCACGCTGCATCCGGAATTCGCCTTCCTGCCGCGCAAGTTCAAGATCGCCGTGTCCGGCAGCGTGGAGGACCGCGCCGCCACTATGGTCCACGACATCGGCCTGCACGTCAGCCGCAACGAAGCCGGCGAAGCGGGATTCCGCGTCATCGTCGGCGGCGGCTTGGGACGCACGCCCATGGTGGGCGAGGTGATCCGCGAATTCCTGCCCAGGCAGCACCTGCTGACCTATCTGGACGCGGTGCTGCGCGTGTACAACCGCTTTGGCCGCCGCGACAACAAGTACAAGGCGCGGGTCAAGATCCTGGTCAAGGCGATGACGCCGCAAGGCTTCGCCGCCAAGGTGGAGGATGAATGGCTGCATCTGAAGGATGGCCCGGCCACACTGCGCGACGAGGATGTCGCCCATTACGCCAGCTTCTTCGCCGATCCCGACTATCCTCCGCTGTTGGACAACCCGGCAGAGCTGACAGGCCTCTTGGCTGAAGACAAGGCGTTTGCCCGCTGGTATGAGCGCAACACCCGCCCTCATCGCCAGCCTGGCTATCGCTCCGTGGTGCTGTCGCTGAAGGAAACCGGCGCGCCGCCGGGCGACATCACCGCAGAGCAAATGGAGGCGGCGGCGGACTGGGCGGACCGTTTCGGCTTTGGCGAACTGCGCGTCGCGCATGAGCAGAACCTGGTGCTGCCGGATGTGGCGCAGAAAGACCTGCACGCCTTGTGGCAGGAGGCTCGCCGGCACAGAATGGCCACGCCGAACATCGGCCTGTTGACCGACATCATCAGCTGCCCGGGCGGGGATTTCTGCTCGCTGGCCAATGCGCGGTCGATTCCCGTCGCCAATGCGATCCAGCGCACTTTTGATGATCTCGATTATCTGTACGATCTGGGCGACATCGCCTGCAACTTCTCCGGCTGCATGAACGCCTGCGGCCACCACCACATCGGCAACATCGGCATCCTGGGCGTCGATAAAAACGGCGAGGAGTGGTATCAGATCACGCTGGGCGGCAGCCAGGGCAGCGACACCGCCATCGGCAAGGTGATTGGACCCTCATTTGCGCAGGCCGATGTGCCGGTGGCCTTCGGCAAAATCATGCAGGTTTATCTGGAGCGGCGGCTGGATGGCGAGCGCTTCATCGACACCCTGCGCCGCGTCGGCGTGGAACCATTCAAGGAGAGGGTCTATGCCCCGGTACATTAAGGATGGCAAGGCGCAGATCGATACCTGGACGCTGCTGCGCGCGGACGAGTCAGGCGCGCTGCCCGCCGCGCCCGCCGACGCGGATGTGATCGTGCCGCTCGTGGCCTGGCTGGCCGATCCGGCAGGCTGGCAGGCCCGGCCGGGGCGCGTAGGGGTGTGGCTGGCGCCGGATGACGAGCCGGCGCGGCTGGCGCCGTATCTGGCCAGCCTAGCCGTGATAGCCGTTGACTTTCCGGTTTTTACCGATGGGCGTGGTTATAGTCTCGCCAGACTGCTGCGGGAGCGTTATGATTTCGCCGGCGAGCTGCGGGCCGTCGGCGACGTCTGGCAGGATTTGATCCATCCTCTGTGGCAGGTAGGTTTTGACGCCTTCCTGATCAAGGATGGCAAGGCGCTGAATGAGGAAGATTATTACAATACCTTCAGCGATGGCTATCAAGTGACATATCGGCAGCCGCAACCACTGTTTCGCCGGCGCGTCACACTATCGTAATGTGTCGCGTGTGAGAGACAGGTCTTAACGATAATTAGCGAAATGTGATGCATTTGTGCAACGTTTGGCAGGCTTGCCGGCCGGCCTCGTGTTGACATGGTGTTGCTGGATTCCTATAGTGCGGGTTAACTGCATCAACACAGCATGTAGCCATCTCTGATGTTTGCAGTCAACTTGTTCGCGTGGTCTTTGCGTCAGCCCGCATTGCTACCCATTTTATAGATTAAAGAGGGAATAACATGACTAAACAGCTGAAACTGAGCGCACTGGTTGCCGCCCTGTTGGTTTCTGCTAGCGCTTTTGCTGCTAAACCGGGTTATGCCGTTGACCAGTCCACCGACTCCGTGGTCCGCAACAACTATGGCGAATGCTGGCACACCGGCACCTTCGACAAGGCCGCCAATGGTCTGGTTGAGTGCGGCGACCGCGAAGCAGCCAAGCCGGCTCCGGCTCCGGTAGCTCAGAAGCCGACCCTGGTTCCGATGAAGGAAAAAGTGACTCTGTCCGCCAAGGTGCTGTTTGACTTCAACAAGTCGGTTCTGCGCGCTGACGCCAAGAACGAACTGGACCCGCTGGTTGCCAAGCTGAAGGCTCACGCTGGCAAGGGCTACCTGAACGGCGTGGAAGTTGACGGTTACACCGACTTCATGGGTTCCGACAAGCTGAACAACGCTCTGTCCCAGAAGCGTGCTGACGCCGTTAAGGCCTACTTCGTGAACGAAGGCGTGCCGGCTGACAAGGTTACCTCCGTAGGCAAGGGCAAGGCCGAAGCCAAGATGACCGAAGAGTGCAAGGCCAAGTTCCCGAAATACGCGAAGAACAAGAAGCAAAATGCCGAAATCAAGGCTTGCATCGAGTCTGATCGTCGCGTTGAAGTTGTGATCGACGCCGTGAAGGAAACCATGGTTGAGCAACCGGCCAAGTAAGCCAAACGCTCCGATTGGAAAAGCCCCGCGCCATGCGGGGCTTTTTGTTTGCGCGTCAGATGGATGACGGCTGGACGCTATTGACCGCGGGCGGCTACAATCGACGGTTTCAGGACGTGTACAAAGACCGCAAATGCAGGTATTTCTGGGGGATCCGCGTCGTTTCGCCCTGCCGGGCTGCGCGTTGACCATAGGCAATTTCGATGGCGTGCACCAGGGGCACCGCCGCATGCTGGAGAAGCTGCGCCAGGAGGCGCAAGCGCGGGCATTGCCGACGGCGCTGCTGACGTTCGAACCGCATCCGCGCGAATTCTTCAGCCGCGCCAAGCCGCCGGCCCGGTTGTCCACGCTGCGGGACAAATTCGTCTTGCTGCGGGAGCTGGGTCTGGTGGACTATGTGTTTGTCTACCGTTTCAATCACAGCTTCGCCAACATGACGGCGGCGGATTTTGTCGACCAGGTGCTGGTTGAGCAATTGCAGACGCGTTATCTGCTGATCGGCGATGATTTCCAGTTTGGCGCCGGCCGCCAGGGAAATTTCCAGTTATTGGCCGATTGCCGGCATTTTGCCACCGAGGCGATGCCGTCGGTGCTGGTGCAGGGCGAACGGGCCTCCAGCACGCTGGTGCGGGAGAAGCTCGCCGCCGGCGATCTGCCCGCGGCAAACGCGCTGCTGGGGGACATCTACCGGATTTCCGGCAAAGTCATGCATGGCAAGAAGCTGGGCCGCACCATAGGTTTTCCCACGGCCAACATCCATTTGCCGCATTTGAAGCCGGCGCTGCAGGGGGTGTTCGTGGTTGAGGCGGATACGCCGCACGGGCGGCTGGGCGGCGTGGCCAGCCTGGGCCTGAACCCGACGGTCAGCGACACGCCGGACTACAAGCTGGAAGTGCATCTGTTCGATTTCGCCGGCGACCTGTACGGCCAGCGGCTAACGGTGCGCTTCCTGAAAAAACTGCGCGACGAAGCGCGCTATGATGATTTGGCCACCCTGGTGGCGCAGATCGAGCGCGACGCGGCCAGCGCCAAGACCTATTTGACAAGTTTGCAGCGAGAGCAGGCATGACCATTGATTATCGTAAAACCGTAAACCTGCTGGATACACCTTTCGCCATGCGCGGGGATCTGGCCAAACGCGAACCGGCCTGGGTCAAGCGCTGGCAGGAAGAGAAGCGCTACGACAAGCTGCGCAAGCTTTCCGCCGGCCGCCCCAAGTTCATTCTGCATGACGGTCCGCCGTACGCCAATGGCGACATTCACATCGGTCACGCCGTCAATAAGGTGCTGAAAGACATCATCGTCCGCTCCAAGACGCTGGCCGGTTTCGACGCGCCGTATGTGCCGGGCTGGGACTGCCACGGCCTGCCGATCGAGCTGATGGTGGAAAAGCTGCACGGCAAGGATATCCCGGCCGCCAAGTTCCGCGAGCTGTGCCGCGAATACGCCAAGGAGCAGATCGCCCGCCAGAAGAAGGACTTCATCCGTCTGGGCGTGCTGGGCGATTGGGACAATCCGTATCTGACCATGGATTTCAAGACCGAGGCCGACATCGTCCGCACCCTCGGCAAGATTTATGAAAACGGCTACCTGACCAAGGGCGAGAAGCCGGTGCACTGGTGCATCGAGTGCGGCTCGTCGCTGGCCGAGGCCGAAGTCGAGTACGAAGATAAAGTATCGCCGGCGATAGACGTCGGCTTCAAGGTGGTCGACGCCGACAAGGCATCCGCCGCTTTCGGCGCGGATGCCGCCGACGCGATGGCCGTGATCTGGACGACCACGCCGTGGACCTTGCCGGCCAACCAGGCTGTCGCCGTCGGCGCCAACCTGGATTACCAGCTGATCGACACTCCGAAGGGCAAGCTGATTTTGGGCAAGGACCTGGTCGAATCGGCGATGAAGCGCTACGGCGTCGAAGAGTGCCGCGTGCTGGGCGAGGCCAAAGGCCAGGCGCTGGAACTGATTGCGCTGCAACATCCGTTCTACGCCCGTCAGGTGCCGGTGATCCTGGGCGACCACGTCACCACCGATGCCGGCACCGGCCTGGTGCACACCGCGCCGGCCCACGGCCTGGAAGACTTCCAGGCCGGCCTGCAGTACAAGCTGCCGGTAGATAATCCGGTCGCCGACAACGGCCGCTACAAGAGCACGACGGAGATTTTTGCCGGCATGCTGGTATGGGACGCCAATGCCCGCGTGATCGAAACGCTGGAAGCCAACGGCGCGCTGGTGCACCAAGCCAAGCTGGAGCATAGCTATCCGCATTGCTGGCGCCACAAAACCCCCATCATCTTCCGCGCCACGCCGCAATGGTTTGTCAGCATGGACCGCCAGGCCCACGGCGGCGAGACGCTGCGAGAGATCAGCCAGCGCGCGGTGGATGCCACCGAGTTCTTCCCGTCCTGGGGCCGCGCCCGCCTGGACGCGATGATCAAGAACAGCCCGGACTGGTGCGTATCGCGCCAGCGCAACTGGGGCGTGCCGATGACCTTCTTCATCCACAAGGAAACGGGCGAGCTGCATCCGCGCTCCGCGCAATTGCTGGAAGAAGTGGCGCTGCGCATCGAGCAGCAGGGCATCGAAGCCTGGTTCAGCCTGGACGCCAAGGAGCTGTTGGGCGAAGAGGCCGAACACTACCGCAAGCTCAGCGATACCCTGGACGTGTGGTTCGACTCCGGTTCCACCCACTTCGCTGTGCTGAAACAGCGCCCGGAGCTGGCCTGGCCGGCCGATCTGTACCTGGAAGGCTCCGACCAGCACCGCGGCTGGTTCCAGTCATCCTTGAAGACGGGTTGCGCCACCATCGGCCGCGCGCCTTACAAACAGCTGCTGACCCATGGTTTTGTGGTGGATGGCAAGGGCATGAAGATGTCCAAGTCCAAGGGCAATGTCGTATCGCCGCAAAAGGTCAATGATAGCCTCGGTGCCGATATTCTGCGTTTGTGGGTGGCATCGACCGACTATTCCGGCGAACTGGCTATTTCCGACGAAATTCTGAAGCGCGTGACAGAAAGCTATCGCCGTCTGCGCAACACCATCCGCTTCCTGCTGGCCAATCTGTCCGATTTCGATCCGATCGAGCACGCCGTGCCGCTGGCCAATATGGTGGAGCTGGACCAGTACGCGCTGCTGCGCGCGCGCCAGATGCAGGAAAAGGTGGTGGGCGAGCTGTACTCCCGCTACGCCTTCCACCACGTGGTGCAGGAAGTGGTCGGCTACTGCTCGGAAGATCTGGGCGCGTTCTACCTGGACGTGATCAAGGATCGCCTGTACACCACTCAGGCCGACAGCCGCGCCCGCCGCAGCGCCCAGACCGCGCTGTACCATATCACCCGCAGCCTGTTGCTGATGGTGGCGCCGATTCTGTGCTTTACCGCCGACGAGGCGTGGAACGTGCTGGTGGACAGCGAGGAAGAGTCCACGCTGTACCACATCTGGCACGAATTCCCGGCGCAAGCCGTGGAGCGGGAGGAGGCGCTGTCCATCAAGTGGCAAGCCATCCGCGAGCTGCGCGCCGTGGTCAACAAGGAAATCGAGGAACTGCGCAGCGCCGACAAGCTGGGCTCCTCGCTGCAGGCCGAGGTGGAGATCGATGCGCCGGCCGACTTGGCCCGCCAACTGCTGAGCCTGGGCGAAGAGCTGAAGTTTGTATTGATCGTGTCCAAGGTGACGGTGCGCGAGGCGGCCGAGCTGGCCATCCGCGTATCGCCTGCCGCGCATGAGAAGTGCGAGCGCTGCTGGCATTACCGCGCCGATGTGGGCAGCCATGCCGGCCACGGCGCCGTCTGCGGCCGCTGCGTGGACAACCTGGACGGCCAGGGCGAGCAGCGTCTGCACGCCTGATCCGTCGGTAACGGGGCCGCGCGGGCGGCCCCGTCAGCAATGGGAAACCCATAAATGGATTCTGCAATGACTATGCCTGGCGCAAGCCGCTGGTCCAAGTGGTTCGTGCTGGCGGCGCTGGTTGTTGTGCTGGACCAGATCAGCAAGCTGTATTTCAACGGCAACTTCCAGTACGGCGAAGTGCGTCAGGTGATAGCCGGCTTTTTCAGCTTCACCCTGATTTACAATCCGGGCGCGGCGTTCAGCTTTTTGCATGATGCCGGCGGTTGGCAGAAATATCTGTTCACCATCCTGGCTTTCGCGGTGTCGGGCTGGCTGGGCTGGAGCATCGTCAAGGGCCGCTTCAGCGGCGTGATGAATCTGGCTGCCGCCTTCATCATCGGCGGCGCGCTGGGCAATGTGATAGACCGCCTGGCTTACGGCCACGTGATCGACTTCATCCTGGTTCACTACTACAACCAGTGGTACTACCCGGCGTTCAATCTGGCCGATTCCTTCATTTGCGTCGGCGCGGCGCTGATGGTGCTGGACAGTTTCAAAAAGCCATCGCGTTGAGCGGACTAGGATTGGATTCAAAGCAATGGCCCGCGGTGCGGGCCATTGGCGCATGCGCCGGGTAAAACCCTGGCTTGAATAAGGAAATACGGATGTCGAAGACCATCATGCTTGCCAACCCGCGCGGCTTCTGCGCCGGCGTGGATCGGGCCATCGCCATCGTCGAACGCGCCATCGAACTGTATGGCGCGCCCATCTATGTGCGCCACGAAGTGGTGCACAACCGTTTTGTGGTCGATGATCTGCGCGCCAAGGGCGCCGTGTTCATCGAGGAGTTGAAGGACGTGCCGCCTGGCAGCACCTTGATTTACTCCGCCCATGGCGTGCCGCTGTCTGTGCGCGCCGAAGCTGAGGCCTTGGGCCTCACGGTGTACGACGCCACCTGTCCGCTGGTGACCAAGGTGCATATCGAGGTCAAGCGCATGCGGCAGGCGGGCATGGAGATCGTCATGATCGGCCACGCCGGGCATCCGGAAGTGGAGGGCACCATGGGCCAGGCCGATTCCGGCATGTATCTGGTGGAGAACGAGGCCGATGTGGCCAAGCTGCAGGTGAGCAATCCAGAACAGCTGTCCTATGTCAGCCAGACGACGCTGTCGGTGGACGAGACGCGCGACATCATCGCCGCCTTGAAGGCGCGCTTCCCGGCCATCCATAGCCCCAAGAAGGATGATATTTGCTACGCCACGCAGAATCGCCAGGATGCGGTGAAATTGCTGGCCGAGCAGTGCGACATGGTCGTCGTGGTGGGCTCGCCCAACAGCTCGAACTCCAACCGCCTGCGCGAAGTGGCGGCGCTCAAGGGCGTGGACGCTTACATGGTGGACAATGCCGATCTGCTGAAGCCGGAGTGGTTTGTCGGCAAGAGCCGAGTCGGCGTGACTGCCGGCGCCAGCGCGCCGGAGGTGCTGGTGCAGGCGGTGATAGACCGCATCAAGTCTTTCGACATCAGCCAGGTGACGGAACTACCTGGCGTGGAGGAGACGACGGTGTTTGCGCTGCCGCCCGCGCTGCGGCCGGCTTGATTTATCCAGTTTCGCCGCGAAAAGGCCGCCCGATTGGGGCGGCCTTTTTGTTTATTCCAACAGCGGGGTTTTTGAGTCTGGAGGCGAAAAGAATGTATACGTTAATTTACAGATCGGCACTATTTGAATAGGATAATGGAATGAAATCTATATCAATGCGCCGACGCCAACTGATAACTTTTTTGCCGGATGAACATCTCTATGAAATCTATTAAGGCTCTCTTGCTGTTGTTAGTTCTACTGCTGTCTGCTTGCGCTGTAACGCCCTCCAGCATTAAGGAAAGCGAGGATGATCAAAGCTGGAACGCTCCAGATTATTCGGTAGGTAGTAATATTCCACATCATGCCAATGGTCGGACGGAAACTTTGTCTGACCAAGCGCAGCAAGAGCTTGCCAATCAGATCTTGAATGGCAACCCTGCTAGGGTTAACAAATAAGTTGCCTGTACTTTCATTCTGAGAGCTAGAACGGAAGTTCCGGCTGCACGCCTTGCGGATGTTCGATCCGCGCCTCGGTGCTGCCTTCGGCCAGCCGCAGCGTCACTCTTTCATGGTCTTGAAGTTCGGCCGGGTTCTTGACTGCCTGGCCGTTCCGCTTTTGCACGATGGCGTAGCCGCGCGCCAGCACCGCCTCGGGGTTGAATGCGGTCAGCGTGGCGGACAGTTGCGCCAGTTGCTGGCTGCGCCGCTCCAGCAATCGATCCTGCGCGCGTTGCAGCCGGGCTTGCTGTTGTTGCAGGCGCTGGCTCTGCGCAGCCAGGTCCGGCTGATGACGCGTCAGGTGGCTGGCTGCCAGTTGCAAGCGCCAGCGGCCCTGATCGAACATGGTGTGTACCCGTTGCCGCAGGGTTTGGGACAGGGCGCCAAGCTTGTCGCGTTGCGCTTGCAGCTTGGAGCCGGGGTGGGTCAGCCGGCGTCCCAGGAAGTCCAGCTGCTGCGTCTTGTCGGTCAACAAACGGCCCAGCGCCCGTTCCAGCGCGCGCTTGGCCTGTTCCAGCTGAATGGCCAGATGCTCGCGGTTTGGCGACACCAGTTCCGCCGCCGCGGTCGGCGTCGGGGCGCGTCGGTCGGCGACGAAGTCGCAGATGGTGAAGTCGGTTTCATGGCCGACGCCGCTGACGGTCGGGATCGGGCAGGCGGCCACGGCGCGGGCGACGATTTCTTCATTGAACGACCACAGGTCTTCAATGCTGCCGCCGCCGCGGCAGATGATCAGCACGTCGGCCTCGCGCCGCTCGCCGGCCTGGCGGATGGCATTGGCGATCTGCTGCGCGGAGCCTTCGCCCTGAACCTGGGCAGGGTAGAGAATGAGCGGAATGCCGGGCATGCGGCGTCGCAGCGTGCTGACTACATCGCGCAACGCGGCGGCGGCCGGCGAAGTGACGATGCCGATGGCCGCCGGATGGGCCGGCAGCTCGCGCTTGCGGCTGCTGTCGAACAGACCCTCGGCCTGCAGCCGCGCTTTCAGCCGTTCGAACGCTTCGTACAGGCGGCCTAGGCCGGCGGCGCGCATCTCGCCGACACTGATCTGGAATTCGCCGCGGGCCTCATACAGCGTCACCTGGCCGCGCAGCTCCACCTGCATGCCTTCCTGCGGGCGGAACGGCAGCAAGGCCAGTTTGTGGCGGAACATCACGCAGCGCACTTGGGCGCCGCCATCTTTCAGCGAGAAATAGCCATGGCCGGATGCGGCCAGCGTCAGGTTGGAGATTTCCCCGCCTATCCAGACTGGCGGGATGCCTGCTTCCAGCAGGTCGCGCGCCATCCGGTTAAGGGAGGAGACGCTGATCACATCCTGGTTGCGATCAAGAAAATTAGGTCTTGTCAAGTGATCCACAATCGCTCGCTGGAGTAAATATTCAATCTTGGCCACGGAACAAGCGTTGGCGTAGCGTTTGATATCTGACTGAATAATCAATCAAATCAATGGTTTGATAAAATCTGTCCCCGGGTGGGCAAAAGCAATGCAAGCCAATGGCTGCGGGCGTTTACCGCAGCTATGCACCGGCTTATCAACAAAGTTATCCACAGCCGGCGGCAGAATTCCGCAAGGCCACGGCTAGGCTTGGCAGAGCGGACTTTATCGCCGTACGTCAGCTTGACGTGATGG
Organism: Chromobacterium sinusclupearum; assembly: GCF_002902845.1. Taxonomy (GTDB): domain Bacteria; phylum Pseudomonadota; class Gammaproteobacteria; order Burkholderiales; family Chromobacteriaceae; genus Chromobacterium; species Chromobacterium sinusclupearum. The sequence goes on along the minus strand of NZ_PPTF01000043.1, from coordinate 74,944 downwards.
ATAAAGGCTGAGTAAGCACTTGCTATTTGAACCCGGATGGCGACTGTCGCAGCCGCAACAACAGGCCGCGCAGCCGCAAGGCTACATGATAGCAATCGCGCTACCATCAGGTATATCAAACTGGGGGATGAATATGGACGCACTGCTGCGCAGCATCCAAGCCGACATCACGCAGATGGATGTGGACGCCATCGTCAACGCCGCCAACAACAGCTTGTTGGGCGGTGGCGGCGTCGATGGCGCGATACATCGCGCGGCGGGGCCGGCTTTGCTGGAGGCGTGCCGCGCGCTGGGCGGTTGCCCGACCGGAGAGGCGAGGCTCACGCCGGGCTTTAATCTGAGGGCGGCTTATGTGATCCATACCGTGGGGCCGGTATGGCAGGGCGGCGACCATGGCGAGGCGGCCTTGCTGGCCGCCTGCTACCGCAACAGCCTGGAGCTGGCGCGCTTGCATGAGGCGCGGCGCATCGCTTTCCCGGCCATCAGCTGCGGCGTGTATGGCTATCCCTTGGACGCGGCGTGCGAATTGGCGGTCAGGGAGTTGCGGTCCTGGTTGTCGGAACGGCCGCACGCCCTGCGCGAAGTCTGGCTGGTGGCCTTCGATCCGCGCGCGCTGGAAGCCTACCAGCGCGCGCTCAGCTGACTTCGCCTTTGGCTGGGCGCGGCAATTGACCTCCGCAATGCTTGCAGTACTGGGCGTCCCAGTCGTGGCCTTCGCTAAAGCAATGCGGACACAGCCGGGTGGCCGAGCGATTGTCGCTGCTGACGGGGTCGGGCACGCTGCGGGCGATTTCGGCGCTGACGATGCCGGTGGGCACCGCGATGATGCCATAGCCGGTAATCATCACCAGGCTGGCCAGCGCCTGGCCCAGCGGCGTTTTCGGCGTGATGTCGCCAAAGCCGACGGTGGTCAGCGTGACGATGGCCCAGTAGATGCTGATCGGAATGCTGGTGAAGCCGTGCTCCGGGCCTTCTATCACGTACATCAGCGTGCCCAGCACGATCACCAGCAGGATGACCGTGACCAGAAAGACGGTGATCTTGCGCCGGCTGGCCAGCAGGGCCCGCCGCAATTGCGCGGCCTCGCCCAGGTGGCGGCTGAGCTTCAGTATGCGGAACATCCGCAGCAGCCGCAGAATGCGGATGTCGGCGAGGAAGCGGCTCTCCGGAATGAACAGCCCCAGATACAGCGGCAGGATGGACAGCAGGTCTATCACGCCGAAGAAGCTTTTGACGTAGCGCAGCGGCTTGTGGACGCATACCAGCCGCAAGGTGTACTCAATCGTGAACAAGATGGTGAAAGTCCAGTCCAGCACGGTCAGCAACGTGCCGTACTGTTGCCGGATAGAGGAGACGCTTTCCAGCATCACGCAGGCGACGGACAGCAGGATGGCGATGATCAGCGCCATATCGAAAATTCGCCCGGCGCGGGTATCGGCCTCGTAGATGATGATGTAGAGCTTGCGGCGCCAGCCGGATAGCGGAATCAGATTTTCCTGGGTGGGCATGGGAATCTTGCCTGTGTTGCATTGACTATAACAAAGCCGGTTAGAGAGTATGGCCGGCATTTGGTTTGCTGGATATAAGCAAAGAATATTAGGCTGCCTGTCTGGCATTGATTATGATGCTGGGGAATATCAGAACCGATATTTCTGGTTGATGAGGAATAAGACGATGCGCATTGCCAATACCATCACCGACCTGATCGGCAACACGCCGCTGGTCAAGCTTAACCGCGTTGCCGAGGGCGTCGGCGCCACCGTGGTCGCCAAGCTGGAATTCTTCAATCCGGCGCACAGCGTCAAGGACCGCATCGCCGTGGCGATGCTGGACGCGGCGGAGAAGGCCGGCAAGATCAAGCCGGATACCGTCATCGTTGAACCGACCTCCGGCAATACCGGCATCGGCCTGGCCATGGTGTGCGCGGCGCGCGGCTACAAGCTGGTCATTACCATGCCGGAAACCATGAGCAAGGAACGCCGCCAGCTGCTGAAGGCCTACGGCGCGGAGCTGATCCTGACGCCGGGACCGGAAGGCATGGGCGGCGCCATCGCCAAGGCCAAGTCGCTGGTCGACGAATACCCCGACACCTATTTCATGCCGCAGCAGTTCGAGAATCCGGCCAATCCGGAGATTCACCGCAACACCACGGCGGAAGAGGTGTGGAACGATACCGACGGCAAGGTGGACATCTTCGTGGCCGGCGTGGGCACCGGCGGCACCATCACCGGCGTGGGCGAAGTGTTGAAGGCGCGCAAGCCTGGCGTGCAGATCGTGGCGGTGGAGCCGGACGCCTCGCCGGTATTGTCCGGCGGCGCCAAAGGGCCGCACCCGATCCAGGGCATAGGCGCGGGCTTTGTGCCGGGCATCCTGAATACGCAGATCTACGATGAGATCATCCGCGTCAAGAACGAAGACGCGCTGCAGACCGCGCGCGACGTGGCCACCAAGGAAGGCATCCTGGTGGGCATCTCTTCCGGCGCGGCGGTGTGGTCGGCGCTGCAACTGGCCAAGCGCCCCGAAAACGCCGGCAAGCTGATCGTGGTGGTGATTCCGTCGTTCGGCGAGCGTTATCTGTCGACGGTGCTGTTCGAGCATCTGGCGTAAACCGTTTCGCGGTTAGCGCTGAAGCCCGGCTGCCGCCGGGCTTTTTTGTCGCAATCCGTCATCGATTGTGAAATCCGCGCCATTGACGGCGCAAGGGCCTGACGGGCTACAATGGCCGCCATGAAAAGACTGATCATCGGTTTGACGGTGCTGGGCGGCTTGACCGCCTGCGGCAGCCTGCAACAGATCGCGGCGCCGGTGCATCCTGGCGGCGGCGCGGCCTCGACGCCAACGGTTCGCCCCGCCTCCAGCAAGGTGGACCAACTGCTGGATGAGGCGAATCGGCTGGCCGATCGCGTCAAGTCTGGCGAGCTGACCCGCACCGCGGCGGCCGACCAGCTTGGCGCGGCGCGCTTGCGCATTGCCGGCGCCAATGCCGTCGACAACGACAATTTCGCCATCTACCGCCAGCTGACGGTGGAGCGCGAAGCGGGACGCATCGATTCCGATGCCTTCCGCGCCAGGCTGGAGGCCCATCTGCGCGAATGGATGCGCCGCTGGCCCAAGTACACGCCGAAACCGGCCGATCCCGCTTTCAGCAATTTTCTGCTCAAGTTGTACGGCCTGCCCCCGCTGGGTTACTGAATGAAGTCGAAGAAACACGCCTATGTCGCCTGCCCCTGCGGAGGCGGCGATCTGGCGGCCTGCTGCGGCCGCTATCATCAGCCCGACGCGCCGCCGGCGCCCACCGCGCAGGCGCTGATGCGTTCCCGCTACAGCGCCTATGCGCTGGGGCTGGAAGACTATCTGCTGGCCACCTGGCATGCGTCCACCCGGCCTGAACAATTGAATCTGGCCGAAGACGCTGGCGTGGTGAAATGGATAGGGCTGGAAATCCAGCGTTGCGAGGCCGGATTGGACGGCGATGAGGCAGGGCTGGTCGAGTTTGTCGCCCGTTACAAAGTGGGCGGCAAGGCTGAGCGCCTGCACGAGGTCAGCCGCTTCGTCCGCGAGGATGGACGCTGGTATTACGTGGCCGGCCAAGTATCCTGATCCGCGCTTGCTCTGGCGCAAATGTGCCGCGAACAAGGTTTGACCCCTGGCATGCCATGGCGGGAGCATAGAGTTTTCCATTGCCGGAAAAGTCCATGCTTACCATCTATTCCGATTCCCACCGTCTGCAGCACGGCCGTTCCGAGTTGATAGACGGCACGCTGAAGCCTTGTTTCGAAACCCCTTCCCGCGCCGACATGGTGCTGGCCGCGGTGCGGCAGCGCGATCTGGGCGACGTCGCGCATCCGCGCCGGCATGGTCTGGAGCCGATTCTACGCGTGCACGACGAGGGGTATGTCCGCTTCCTGGAAACTGCCTGGCAGCGCTGGAGCGAGATGGGGCGCGATTATGACGCCTTGCCCAAGATGTGGCAGATCCGCCGCTTGCGCGAGGCCGTGCCGGAGCATGTGGAAGGCCAGCTCTGTTACTACTCGATGGACTGCGGCACGCCGATCACCGCCGGCACCTGGCAGGCGGCCACCGCTTCCTCCGATGTGGCGCTGACCGCGGTGGACAGGCTGATCGGCGGCGAGCGCGCCATCTTCGCGTTGACCCGGCCGCCCGGTCATCATGCCGCGCGCGACTATTGCGGCGGGTATTGCTTCTTCAATAACGCCGCCATCGCCGCCCAGGCGCTGCGCGATCGCGGCGCGCACCGGGTGGCCGTGCTGGACGTCGATTACCACCACGGCAACGGCACCCAGGATATTTTCTATCACCGCTCCGACGTGCTGTTTTTGTCCATCCACGGCGATCCGCGCACGGAATATCCATTCTTCCTGGGTTTTGCCGACGAAAAGGGCGAGGGCGAGGGGCTGGGGTACAACTTCAATTTTCCGCTGGCGGCGGGTTCCTGCGTCAGCACCTGGTTCTTCGCGCTGGACTGCGCGCTGGAGCAGATCGCCCGCTTCGGCGCCGAGGCGCTGGTGGTGTCGCTGGGCGTCGACACCTTCGAGGGCGACCCGATTTCCCGTTTCCAACTGGGCACGCCGGACTTCGTCACGCTGGGGGCGCGTCTGGCGGGACTGAAACTGCCGACGCTGTTCTGCCTGGAGGGCGGCTACGCGGTGGGGCCGATAGGCGACAATGTGGTGAATGTGCTGGCCGGTTTCGAGGCGCGCAGCTAGCCCGGTTTTTTACCGCCGCTTGGCCTATGTTCAAAGAGTCTTCGCCGCGGATGGGGACGCCGCGCGGGGCATGAAACGGAGAGGCTATGGGGAAGAGTATTGACGGCTTGATCGATCGCTTGGGCACGCCGCGTCCGCCTTTGGGCGGCATATCCGCCGTGTCGCAACGCCGCGTCAGCGCGGCGCTGTCTGGCGATCTGGCTTTGGAGTTGATGGCCTTGGCGGCTGTGTTTGAAAACAGCAGCGAGGCCTTGGCTGGGGAATTGTTGGGCGCCGCCATCGCGGATGCCTGGGAGGCGCTGGATGATAGCCAGATGCTGCGCGCCACCCAGGCTTGCCGCGACATCTTGAGCGGCGCGGGGGACGGAGGCCTGCGCAGGCATTAAGTCGAAGTTTGGCGGAACGGGGCGAGGGGACGACGCAGCCGTTTTGCACGGCGGAATGCCGCAAGGCCAATACGCTTTTGCATCTGGCAACGCAAAGGGAGGCAATGATGGGATTGGCCTTGAAAACCCTGCTGACCGCGCTGGAGAGCCAGCGCATCGGCAATGTCGATTCAGGAGCGGAGCTGGATATGCCGACGGTGCGCGTGCTGGAGGTGCCTTTGGATCTGACGGCCTGCCGCGAGCTGCGCGTGTTGGCGCATGTGTTCAATGGCGAGCAGTCGGCTTTGGCGGCGGCGGTGCTGCGCGCCGCCTTGCTGGATATGCAGGCGCATCTGGACGATGAGCTGGATCAGCTGGCGCATTTGGCGCGCAACTCGCTGGATGATTGCCAGTCCTGATGGCGGCAGCGCAATAACAGGCCGGACAGCGATGTCCGGCCTTTTGTTTGGGCGCGGCGTAAGGCTTACAGCAGCTTTTCTATGGCCGTGGCCAGTTCGGCCGGCTCGGTCTGCGGCGCATGGCGGGCGACCACGCGTCCTTCGCGGTTCACCAGAAACTTGGTGAAGTTCCACTTGATCATTTCAATGCCCAGCAAGCCCGGTTGCTGCTGCTTCAGATAGCGCCACAGCGGATGGGCGTCGTTGCCGTTGACCTGGATCTTGTCGGCCATCACGAAGTCCACGCCGTAATTCTTCTGGCAAAAGTCACCGATCTCGTCAGCCGTGCCCGGCTCCTGCGCGCCGAACTGATTGCAAGGGAAGCCTATCACCGTCAGCCCTTGGTCGGCGTAGTCGGCGTGCAGCTGTTGCAGCCCGGCGTATTGCGAGGTAAAGCCGCAGCGGCTGGCGGTGTTGACCAGCAGCAGCACGCGGCCGCGGTAGTCGGTCAGTGATTGTTCGGCGCCATTCAGGCGACGGAAGGAAAAGTCGTAGATGTCCATCAGGTCCCTTTGTTTGCGTGAGCAGGCAAGCATGCGTGCGGACTTAGGGCCTGGCAAGGGGCGGAGCATAAAAAGGGGGCGTAGCGGCAAGGGGGAACCGCGACGCCCCAAGAAGAAACAGCTTGCTGTGCAAAGGGTCGGCACAACCGGGATGTCAGCTAACCCTTTGTTTAGCCTAGAACAGTTGGTGGAAATTGCGAGAGGGTTTTTTGCGGCTGCCGCAAATGCAACAGGATGGCCGGGGCCATCCTGTCTGGACAATCGTACGAAAGTACGGTCAGGGGCGGGGCAGGGTAACGCCCACCTGGCCCTGGTATTTGCCGGCGCGGTCCTTGTACGACACGTCGCAGATTTCATCGGACTCGAAGAACAGCACCTGCGCCACGCCCTCGTTGGCGTAGATCTTGGCCGGCAGCGGGGTGGTGTTGGAGAACTCCAGCGTGACGTAGCCTTCCCATTCTGGTTCGAACGGGGTGACGTTGACGATGATGCCGCAGCGGGCATAGGTGGATTTGCCCAGGCAGACGGTCAGCACATTGCGCGGGATGCGGAAGTATTCCACGGTGCGCGCCAGCGCGAAGCTATTGGGCGGGATGATGCAGTAGCCCTTGCCGGAGACTTCCACGAAGGAGTTGGGGTCGAAGTTTTTCGGGTCGACGATGGTGCTGTTGATGTTGGTGAACACCTTGAACTCGTCGGCGCAGCGGATATCGTAGCCGTAGCTGGATGTGCCGAAGGAAATCAGCTTCTGGCCGTCTTCGTCCATCTTCACCTGATTGGGCTGGAACGGCTCGATCATGCCCTGTTCCGCCGCCATCCGGCGAATCCACTTGTCCGATTTGATGCTCATAGTCGTTGGCCCGTGTGTCGTTTATTGCAATGGCTGCAATTTTAACCGTTTAGCGGCGCTTCCGGCTATGGAATTGACCGGCGGCGGCGTGAGCGTGAAGCGTTTGACCTCGGTCAAGCCGACCCGGGATTGCGACAAATTGTCGCAAGAGGCAAGGAGGCGATTCGATATACTAATGCAAATTATTCCCGTTATTATCAGGACAAAAAACATCATGTCGTCCCTGGACATCTTTCCCGCCGGCGCCCACGGCATCGTCGAGCGGCTGAATCTGGCTGAAGAAGCCTTCCGCCGCGTGGCGGCTTTCGGCCTGGTGCCGGGCTGCCGTTTCCACTTGCGCAAGGCCGCGCCCTGGGGCGGCCCCTTGCTGCTGGAAGTGGGCGCCACCCGCTTCCTGTTGCGCCGCAGCCTGGCGCGCCATATCGAAGTGAGGGCGGCGGCATGAAGCGGTTTGCCTTGATCGGCCTGCCCAATACCGGCAAGTCCACCTTATTCAACCGCTTGACTGGCATGTCGCAGCGCGTGGGCAATTGGCCCGGACTGACCGTGGAGCTGATCAGTTCGCGTTTGCTCTTGGGCGGCAAGATGGTGGAGCTGATCGACTTGCCCGGCGTCAACGATCTGACCGGCTATACCGACGACGAGGCGGTGGTCCGCGACGTGCTGCTGTCCACGCCGTTTGACGGCGCGGTGCTGGTGCTGAACGCCAGCCAACTGGACCGCCAGCTGCCGCTGGCCTTGCAAGTATTGGCCAGCGGCCTGCCCTGCCTGGTGGTATTGAATATGGCGGACGAGGCCAAGCTGCTGGGCGTGACGGTGGATGCCGACGCGCTGGCCGAGCGCCTGCAGGCGCCGGTGGTGCTGGTGTCGGCCAAGCGTATGGAAGGCTGGCCCAAACTCAATGCCGCCTTGAACCAGCTGGCCGCGCAGGATGGCCCCGCGGTGCACGCGCAACTGGAGAACGTGCCGGAGGCGCAGCGTGCCATCGACATGGCCCGCCGCAAGCTGGAAGGCTGCTGGCGCTTGCCGCCGGTGCTGCCGGTGCTGCTGACCGAGAAAGTGGACCGCTGGCTGCTGCACCCGTGGCTGGGCCTGCCGCTGTTCTTCGCCTTCATGGCCTTGCTGTTCAATCTGACCTACCAGATCGGCACCCCATTGCAGGACGCCGTGGGCGGCGTGCTGGACTGGGTCAAGGACCAGGCGCTGGCGCCGGCCGTCGCTTCGCTGCCGGCCATCCTGCAGAGCTTGGTGCTGGACGGCGTGTGGCAGGGCGTGGCGACTGTGCTGACTTTCGCCCCCATTCTATTCGTCTTCTTCGTGCTGATGGCCATGGTGGAAGACAGCGGCTATCTGGCGCGCGCCGCTTTCCTCACGGATGCGATGATGGCGAAGCTGGGGCTGGATGGCCGCGGCTTCGTGATGCAATTGATGGGCTTCGGCTGCAATGTGCCGGCCATCCTCGGCACGCGGGTGATGCGCGAGCGCAAACAGCGGTTGCTGACCATGCTGGTGATCCCGTTTTCGCTGTGTTCGGCGCGCCTGCAGGTGGTGGTGTTCTTCGCCGGCATTTTGTTCAGCAAGGCGCAGGCGCCGTGGGTGGTGTCCGGCCTGTATCTGATGACTTTCGTCGCCGCCATCATCACCGCCTGGGTGTTCAAGCGCCGCTACCGCGGCGACGAGGCCTTCCTGCTGGAAGTGCCGCCGTATCGCCTGCCGGGCGCGCGCCACATGCTGACGCGGGCGGTGGGGGAGGTGAGTGCCTTCCTGCGCCTGGCGTCCACCTTCATCCTGGCCGGCGTGGTGATGGTCTGGCTGCTGACCCACATCCCGGCCGGCCACGACAAGACCCTGGCCTACGTGCTGGGCGAGACGATGTCGCCGGTGCTGGACCCGATAGGCATCCGCGCGGAGCTGGCGGTGGCGCTGCTGTTCGGCTTCATCGCCAAGGAGATTCTGCTGGGCAGCCTGGCGGTGATTTACGGCGTGTCCGAGGCCGGCTTGGGCGGGGTGCTGGTGCAGCATCTGGACTGGGTGTCGGCGATGAGCTTCCTGATCTTCACGCTGGTGTATGTGCCTTGCCTGTCCACGGTGGCGGCTATGCACCGCGAGTCCAAGGATTGGCGTTTCACCGCGATGTCGGTCGGCTGGTCGGTGTTGCTGGCCTGGCTGCTGTCTTTCGCTTTCTATCAGGGCGTGCATCTGATGCGCTGAGCGCCTAGAATGACGGCTTGAATCACCAAGAACAACAGGAAACGATCATGCAAGGCGATCCCCAAACCCTGGCGCTGCTCAACGACCTCTTAGCCGAGGAGCTGTCCGCCGCCGACCAGTATTTCATCCATGCCGAGATGTACAAGGACATGGGGCTGAACAAACTGTTCGAGCGGATTGATCATGAGCGCGAGGATGAGTTGGAGCACGCCCGTACGCTGATTGCCCGCACCCTGTTCCTGCAGGGCAAGCCCAATGTGGCGCGCCGGGTGGCTATCAAGGTGGGCGAGGACGTGCCGGCCATGCTGCAGGCGGACCTGGAGGTGGAGTACCGCGTCGGCGCGCTGCTGAAGCAAGTGATCGCCCACTGTGAAAGCGTGCGCGACTACGTGACGCGCGACGCTCTGATGGTGCTGCTAGAAGAAACCGAAAACGACCACGCGCACTGGCTGGAGCAGCAATTGAAGCTGATTGAGCTGATGGGCGTGGAAAACTACCAGCAGGCGCAGATGTAAGCCGTTTCCTTGTGCGGAAGCGCGCCCAATGCCCGGCCATGAGCCGGGCATTGTCTTTGGCGGCGTAGTTTCTGCCAGGGCGGGAACGAAGGCAGAGGCAAGGATGCCATCCGCCGCAACCTTGACACCGCTCAGCGCGGCGCGAGGCTATTTCCTTGATACTGCGGCGGTTTCAATCCAAACCGGAGCCCGCCATGCCTGACCATTCCTCCATCGACCTGTCCGTCACCTGGCTCGGCCAGACCATGCCTGGCTGCCTGTACAACGCTTCCGGCGTGTGGTGCCGCGAGGAAGACGAGCTGGAAACGGTGCGCGCCTCCGCCGCTGCGGCGGTGATCAGCAAGAGCGCCACCTTGCACGCGCGCGAGGGCAATCCCGAGCCGCGCTACTACCGCACGGCTTTGGGCAGCATCAATTCCATGGGGCTGCCGAATCGCGGATTCGCCTATTACCTGGACTATGCGCGCCGCTACGATTACGGCTGCGGCAAACCCTTGTTTCTTTCCCTGTCCGGCATGACGCTGGATGACAATCTGACCATGCTGCGCACGCTGGCCGCGGCCGGCCTGCCGGCGATTCCGGAGATCAATCTGTCCTGCCCCAATGTGCCGGGCAAGCCGCAACTCGGTTACGACTTCGTGGCGACGACGGAGGCGCTGAACGCCTTTGACCAGGCCTGGCCCGGCCGCTATGGCGTCAAGCTGCCGCCTTACTTCGATCCGGCGCACTTCGCCGCGATGGCGGAGATTCTCAATCGCCATCCGCGGCTGGCCTACGTCACCTGCATCAATTCCATAGGCAACGGCCTGGTGGTGGATGTGGACAGCGAAGCCGTGGCGATCAAGCCCAAGGATGGCCTGGGCGGCCTGGGCGGCGATTACGTGCTGCCGACTGCGCTGGCCAATGTGCGCGAGTTCTATCGCCTGCTGCCGGGCAAAGACATTGTCGGCTGCGGCGGCGTGAAGAGTGGTCGCGAGGCATTCATGCATATCCTGGCCGGCGCGCGCGCGGTGCAGGTGGGCACCTGCCTCTATCACGAGGGGCCGGCGGCCTTTGCCCGCATCGCCGCCGAGATGGCGGAGCTGATGCGGAGCAAGGGCTATCGCCGCTTGGACGATTTCCGCGGCAAGCTGCGGACGCTCTAGTCAAAACGCCAGCACGCCATCGACAGCGAGCCCGCCCGCCAGTCGTCATGCAGCTTTTGGGGCTCCGCATCGTCGCTGGCGGCGCCAAGCGCCACCAAGAGCGGCTGGAAGTGTTCGTCGCTGGGGTGGTTCTCGCGCGCATGGGGCGCGCGCTGGCGCCAGTTCACGACATCGTCGCGCCGGTTTTCCGTCAGCGCTTGATCCATCCAGCCGGCGAATTCCGTCGCCCATGGCGCCGGCGCGCTGCCTTCCGGCTGCAGTTCCCACAGATTATGGGTGTAGCTGCCGCTGCCCAGCACCAGCACGTTCTCGTCGCGCAGCGGACGCAGCGCCCGGCCCAGGGCATAGTGTTCGGCTGCGCCTGCCTGGCGATGCAGCGAGATCATCACCAGGGGAATGTCCGCCTGCGGGAACATCAGCATCAGCGGCGTCCAGACGCCATGGTCCAGCGGGCGTTGCTGGGTCGTCGCAACCGGCAGGCCGGACGCGGAGAGCAGGCCGACAATGCGCTCGGCCAGTTCGAGGTCGGTCGCCGCGGGGTAGCGCAGCGTGCGCAAGACTGCAGGAAAGCCGCCGAAGTCGTACAGCATGTCGGGGCGCGCTTGCAGATTGACGGTCAGCGCATGCGTTTCCCAGTGGGCGGAAACGATGACGATGGCGCGCGGGCGCGGCCAGCCGCGTCCCAGCGTTTCCAGAAAATGGCGCGTGGGGCTGTCTTCTATGGGAAGCGTCGGCGCGCCGTGCGAGATGAACAGCGCGGCTTGTCGGGTATGCATGATGTGCTGCCTGCAATAAGGTATGGCGACAGCTTACGCCGCAGCGGCGGGTAAAAAAATCCCGGTTTGCTCACTGAATTGTTTCTTGCTGTTCAATAGTCTTGGCAGGATGCGCGCCATATAGGTCTTGCGCCATCATTGAAGCCAGGCAAAGCCGGCCCACATCTCTTGCAGGATCTTGCGCCAGTCTTGTTTCATCGTTCTCTCCCGGATACTGGATGCTTGCAGTATCCGCAATCCTCATAGTCTTGTTAAATTAATTGTTTGTAGTAAATAGTTAGGGTTTGGCTATGGCCCAGCGGCCAGCGCGCCGTTCGGGCGTAAAAAAACCCGGCCAGGCCGGGTGGGGTTTGCTTGGGTAGGATCTTAATCCCAGGGCACGTCGACGGCATCGCCTTTGCTTGGCGCCGACGCGCTAGCCTGGGGGGCAAGCGGCTGCGCCTGGCTGTCTTCCAGTCCGCCCAGCGCTTCCACCAGTGCTTCCACCAGTTCGCCCAGCTCTTCGCTCATCAGAATGAAGGTGGCCTGGAACAGGCTTTCGCGGTCGTCCCCGGCCTGGCTGGCTTCGTCTTGCAGCACGTCCAGGAACTGGATGCGCTTCAGTTGCAGCGTATCGGTCAGTTGGAAGCGGATTTTCTCGTTCCAGATCAGGCCCAGCTTGGTGGCCTGTTTGCCGGTGGCGATATGCTGGCGGATCTCGTCGCTGGTCAGGTCGATGCGGCTGCAGCGTACCACCGCGCCGTTTTCGCTGCCGTCTTTCAGCTCGCAGTCGGCGTCCAGCTCGAAGCCGCCGGGCGCTTCGCCTGCGGCCAACCAGTCGGTCATGGCGGTATGCGGCGCGATCTTGGTGCGCGGCAGCGCGGCCGGGAAGGGCGGCAGCGCCTCGCGCAGTTTGGAGATCAGCGCCTCGGCCTTGCTGGACGACCCGGAGTCCACCATCAGCCAGCCGCGGGCGATGTCCAGATAGGCGCTGGTGCGGCTGCTGCGGACAAAGGCGCGCGGCAGCAGGTCGTCAGTCACTTGTTCCTTCAAGGCCAGCTTTTCCTTGCGGCCTACCTTGCGCAGCTCCTTGTCTTCGATCTCCTGCACCTTCATTTCGACGAAGTCGCGGATCACCGAAGCCGGCAACACCTTGTCCTCGCGCCGCATCGAAACCATCAGGCTGCCGCGTGCCGCATATACTGGCGCTTCTAGATGGGAAGCCGGCGCAACCCACCCTTCGCTGAACCAATCGAGCCCCATGCAGGGTTGGAATGGGCGTTTTTCCAATGCCTGCAACAGCTTGTCGGCGTCCACCAGGCTTTCTTCGTTCAAACGATAAAAAGATAGTTGCCTAAACCACATATTTGTTCCATAATGCGCGTCCTCTGAAGCCGCTGATTGTACCGCAGCAAGCGATGCAGCAGCAGATTTTCAGACAAGCAGTTTTGACCGGTCGTCGGAGTGTAGCTTAGCCTGGTAGAGCGCTACGTTCGGGACGTAGAGGCCGGAGGTTCGAATCCTCTCACTCCGACCAGTTAAACAAAAATCGCTTGTCAGAAAACAGTAAACGAGGTAAAGTAGCTTCCCTCGGCGCTAGCTGAGGAAACAGTAAATCGGAGTGTAGCTTAGCCTGGTAGAGCGCTACGTTCGGGACGTAGAGGCCGGAGGTTCGAATCCTCTCACTCCGACCAGAATTCAAAAAAGCCTTGATTTTCAAATTCAGAGAATCAGGGCTTTTTTAACAGATTGGATTGCCGGTATAGCTCAGTTGGTAGAGCAGCGCATTCGTAATGCGAAGGTCGTAGGTTCGACTCCTATTACCGGCACCATAAAGAATCAGGCTCGTCAGTTTGGTTTATCTGTCGGGTCTTTTCTTTTGCTTGCATCTGTATGTTTGCTGATTTCTGCGGGTGAGTGGTTTATTGATTGCCCAGCGCAAAAGATAATATAAAACGCTTGCCAGAATTAATCAGTTAAGGTATAGTTCTTTTCTCTCAAGTCGCTGCGCGGTTTGAGATAGTGTTGGCAGTTAGCTCAGTTGGTAGAGCATCGGATTTTGATTCCGAGGGTCACAGGTTCGAGCCCTGTACTGCCTGCCAGAATTCAGAAAAAGCCCTGGAGTCAATCCGGGGCTTTTTTGCGTTTGTTCACTGGATGTGAAAAAGCCCGCGGAAGCGGGCTTTGTTTATTATTGCCCGCTGGGAGCGAGCAATGGCGCGTAGCCCAGTTCGCGCAATTTCTTCATGGCTTCGTCAGCCTCGGCCCGGTTTTTGAACGGGCCGACCTGGACGCGGGTGACGGTGTGCGCCGCAATGCCGTGTTTCTGCAGTTCTTTCACCAGTTTTTGGGCGTTGCCCATGCTGGCGAACAGGCCTAGCTGCACTTGATAGCCCACAGAGCTGCCGGCGGGTTCGGCTTTGGCGGGAGCGCTTGGCAGGGCTGTCGCGACGGGCGGCGCAACTTTTGGCGCGGCGGCGTTGTCCATGCTGGGCGCTGTGGCCGCTTCGTTGCGCGCAGGCGTGCTGGGTGGGCGAGCGCTTGCCGTTTTGCTCGGAGGCGTCTCGCGTTCCTGGCTTGCGGCTTTGCTGGCGGGTTGCGTCTGGCTTGGCGCCGTTGCGTGGGGGCTGGCCGGGTGTCGGCTGGCCGCTTGCTGGTTGGCGATGGCGGGCGTTTTGCTCAGGTCCGGCGTGGTCGGGGGGGGTGCGGCAGGCGCGACGGGCGCACCATTGCCGGCTTCCGCTGTCGGCGCGCTGCTTTGCTGCGCGGGCGCGCTGGCGATCTTGGGCGGCGTGATGATGCCGGCCTCGGGGCTGGATGCCGGTTTGACGATCTTGCCGGAGCTGGGAGTGGGGGCGTCGCTGCTCATCTCCACTTTGGGTTTGGTCAGCGCGTCCATCAGTGGAATGGCGGCCACGGCGACGGCGACCAGTCCGCCGGCAATCCATAGCCGTTTTTTCAGCTTGCTGTTGAGGTCGGATTCGTCCGGGCCGATTTGCGGCGCTTGCTGCTGATTTTGTTCTCGCATGGTGCCTGTATGGAATGTGCAGCACGTGTTTGAAAACGCTGCTAAAATAGCGGGTTCGTCAGAATTGGGTAACCCGAGTGGCGTCATAATACTCAAGTTTAGCCACTTGTCTTGTCGTTAGGGAGAATTTATATGGCAATCGAACGTACCTTGTCCATCGTTAAGCCGGATGCCGTTGCGAAAAACGTAATCGGTAAAATCTACGACCGCTTCGAATCCGCCGGCCTGAAGGTTGTGGCCGCCAAGATGAAGCAACTGTCCCGCGCCGAAGCCGAAGGCTTCTACGCCGTGCACAAAGAACGCCCGTTCTTCAACGATCTGGTGAGCTTCATGGTGTCCGGCCCGGTGATGATCCAGGCGCTGGAAGGCGAGAACGCCGTGCTGAAGAACCGCGAGCTGATGGGCGCGACCGACCCGAAGAAGGCTGAAGCCGGCACCATCCGCGCCGATTTCGCCGACTCGATCGATGCCAACGCCGTGCACGGTTCCGACAGCGTGGAAAACGCTGCCATCGAAGTGGCCTACTTCTTCGCCGCTTCCGAGATCTGCTCGCGCTAATCTCGAACTGTAGTTGATTGACCGGAGGCTGCCGCGCAAGCGGCGGCCTCTTTCCCCTCTCGAGGATTGCATGAAAACCAACCTGCTCGACTTCAATCTGGACCAGTTGACCCAGCACTTTGCCGAAATGGGCGAGAAGCCGTTCCGCGCCAAGCAAGTGATGCGCTGGATGCACCAGATGGCCGAAGACGATTTCGACGCGATGACCGATCTCGCCAAGAGCCTGCGCGCCAAGCTGCACGAGCGCGCCGAGGTGCGCGTGCCGTCGCTGATGACCGGGCAGGAGTCCAGTGATGGCACCCGCAAGTGGCTGCTCGACGTCGGCACCGGCAACGGTGTGGAAACCGTGTTCATTCCGGAAGACGACCGCGGCACTTTGTGCGTGTCATCCCAGGTGGGTTGCGCGCTGGAGTGCACGTTCTGCTCCACCGGCCGCCAGGGATTCAACCGTAACCTGAGCACTGCCGAGATCATCGGTCAGCTGTGGTGGGCCAACAAGGCCATGGGCGTGACGCCGAAGAACGAGCGCGTGGTGTCTAATGTGGTGATGATGGGCATGGGCGAGCCGCTGGCCAATTTCGACAACGTGGTCAGCGCGATGCAGATCATGCTGGACGACCATGGCTATGGTTTGAGCCGCCGCCGCGTCACGTTGTCCACCTCCGGCCTGGTGCCGCAGATGGACCGTCTGCGCGAGGAGTGCCCGGTGGCGCTGGCGGTGTCGCTGCATGCGCCGAACGACGCGATCCGCGACGTGATCGTGCCGATCAACAAGAAATATCCGCTGTCGGAGCTGATGGCCGCCTGCAGCCGCTATCTGGAAAAAGCGCCGCGCGATTTCATCACCTTTGAATATGTGATGCTTGACGGGGTCAACGATAGACCGGAACATGCTCGCCAGTTGATGGAGTTGGTGAGGGACGTGCCGTGCAAATTCAACCTGATCCCATTCAATCCTTTCCCCAACTCGGGTTATGATCGTTCCAGCAACAACGCGATCCGCATTTTCCGTGAACTTCTGCAAGAACAAGGCTATGTGGTGACCGTGCGCAAGACGCGCGGCGACGACATCGATGCAGCCTGTGGTCAACTGGCCGGCCAAGTGCAAGATAAAACCAGGCGTCAGGCCAAATGGATGCAAATAAGCGAGGATAAGAAACTATGAATAAATGGCGGGGATGGTTGGCTGGATGGCTGTTGGCATTTGGCGTCGCCACCTCCGCCATGGCGGCTAATTCCAGCGAGCTGGCGCAGATACGCAGCCAGCTTGCCGTGGAGTACGCCAGGATAGGCAATCTGAAGGCGGCGCTGGACAACGCCAATCAGGCGGTGCAGGCGGATGCGTCCTATGTGGCCGCGTATGTCGCCCGGGCCTATGTGCTGGGCTTGCTGCAGCAGAACGATCAGGCGGAACAGGATTTCCGCCGCGCCTTGCAGTTGGACCCGGCGAATTCGGCCGCCAACAACAATTACGGCCTGTTTTTGTGCGAAAACGGCCGAGTGCAGGATTCGCTGCCGCTGTTTCTGAAGGCGCTGGCCAATCCGCTGTATGATTCTCCTCAATCCGCCTATCTGAACCTGGGGCGTTGCAACCTCAAGCTTGGGCAGGCGGACAAGGCCAATGAGTATCTGCTGGACGCTTTGCGCGCGGCGCCCAATTATCCGCCGGCGCTGCGCGAACTGGCGGAGATGCATCTTGGCCAGGGTAATGCAAAACTAGCCGCTTTCTATTTCGGCAGGCTGCGCAGCGCCAGTCCCGAGGGTTTGGGCGCCGCCGACCTGTGGCTGGGAGCCAGAATCGCCCGCAAGACCGGCGACGGCACGTTGGAAAGCGAATGCGCCGGCGAGCTGAAGAACCGGTATCCGGACTCTAGAGAAACACAACTGCTGTTGAGTGGAAGCTGAGGATGGAAAGAACAAACGAACATCTAGACGCTCCGATGCCCAAAGGCATCGGCCCCAGTTTGAAAGCGGCGCGCGAGGCGGCCGGACTGGGCTTGGGGGAAGTGGCTGATCGGCTGAAGCTGTCGATGCGGCAGTTGGAAGCGATTGAGCGCGACGATTTCGACGCTTTGCCCGGAGCCACCTTTGTCCGTGGCTTCGTCCGCAATTACGCGCGCTTTCTGGGCGTGGATCCGGAGCCGCTGATGCAGGCTCTGGAGCAGCATTTCCCCTCGGCCGTCAATGATGTGGCCAATCTGGTAAAAGGCACCGCCGCGCGCGACTTGCCGCACGAGCCGGAGGAGGCACCGGCGGAAAGCCGCGAAGGCTCGTCCATTGGCAAATGGCTGGCGCTGGCGGTGATTGTCGCCGGCATAGCGGGCGGCGGCTTCTGGTACGCCAATCGCGACGATGGCGGCGCCAAGGCGGAGCAGCATGCGGACGACCAACTGGCCCCGATGCTGACCCAGCAGCATGATGCGTCTGCCGTGGCGGCATCCGCTCCGGCGGCTGCGACGCCGGCGAACTCTCCCGCCTCCGCTGCGGTGGCGGCCGCCAAGCCGGCAGCCAGCAGCCCGGCCCAGCTGGCTGCTGCCAAGCCTGTTGCCAGCGCGCCAGCCAAGGCGATTGCCGCCAAGCCGGTGGCGAGCGCCCCGGTCAAGGCCGCTGCGGCCAAGCCGATGGCCAGCGCGCCGGCAGCGGCGCCAGGCAACGACAAGGTCAGCGTCAACGTCAAGGACGCGGCCTGGATATCGGTGCAAGACGCCACCGGCCGCAAACTGATTTACAAAGTCATGCAGCCTGGCGATGCCACCGAGGTTTCCGGCACCGCGCCGTTCAAAGTGGTGGTGGGCAACGCCAGCCAGGTGGAGCTGAGCTACAACGGCAAGCCGGTGGACTTCAGCGACAAGATCCGCGGCACAACCGCCAAGATTCAACTCAAGTGATGCAGGGTAGCGAATGGATAGCGTGAATATCGCGCGCCGCCCCACTCGCCTAGTGCGGGTGGGGCATGTTTTGGTAGGCTCCGCCGCGCCAGTGGTGGTGCAGTCGATGACGAATACCGATACCGCCGACGCCGCCGCGACGGCGGAACAGGTGTATCAGCTGGCGCAGGCTGGTTCCGAAGTGGTGCGCATCACCGTCAACTCGCCGGAAGCGGCGGCGCGCGTGGCGGAAATCCGCCAGCGGCTGGATGATCAGGGTTGCAATGTGCCGCTGGTCGGCGACTTCCACTTCAACGGCGACCGTCTGCTGAAGGAATACCCGGATTGCGCCCAGGCGCTGGCCAAATACCGGATCAATCCCGGCAACGTCGGCAAGGGCGCCAAGGGCGACGACAAGTTCGCCTTCATGATCCGCACCGCGATGGAGCTCGACAAGGCGGTGCGCATCGGCGTCAACTGGGGCAGCCTGGACCAAGCCTTGCTGGCTCGGATGATGGACGCCAATAACCGCTCCGCCGCGCCTTTGCCGCTGCCCAAACTGATGCAGGAAGCGCTGATTGTTTCGGCGCTGGAGTCGGCCGATAAAGCCATGGAAATCGGCCTGTCGCCGGACAATATCATCCTGTCCTGCAAGGTCAGCAATGTGCAGGACCTGATCAGCGTCTACCGCGAGCTGGGCAGCCGCTGCGACTACCCGCTGCACCTGGGTTTGACCGAAGCCGGCATGGGCAGCAAGGGCATCGTCGCTTCCAGCGCCGCGCTGGCCGTGCTGTTGCAGGAGGGCATAGGCGACACCATCCGCATCTCGCTGACGCCGCAGCCGGGCGAGGCGCGCACCAAGGAAGTGGTGGTGGCGCAGGAGTTGCTGCAAACCATGGGTCTGCGCAGCTTTACGCCGCTGGTCACCGCCTGTCCGGGCTGCGGCCGCACCACCAGCACCTTCTTCCAGGAGCTGGCGGACGATATCCAGAACTACCTGCGCGAGCAGATGCCGGTATGGCGTCTGCAATACCCTGGCGTCGAGGACATGAAGGTGGCGGTGATGGGCTGCGTGGTCAATGGCCCGGGCGAGTCCAAGCTGGCCGACATCGGCATCTCCCTGCCCGGCACCGGCGAAGTGCCGGTGGCCCCGGTCTATGTGGACGGCCACAAGGATGTGACGCTGAAGGGCGATAACATCGCGGCCGAGTTCACCGCCATCGTCGACAACTATGTCAAAACCCGCTATGGCGAAGGCGGCGCCAAGCGCCGCGAAAACGCCAGCCGCACCATTCCGATCCAGCCGGTGAAAGCCTGACGGAACCAGAATTCAGCTGATACAAGAAGATAGCAATGGCTCAGAAATACCAAGCGGTCAAAGGCATGAACGATGTGCTGCCGACCGAATCCTACCAGTGGGAATATTTTGAAGGGGTGCTGCGCAAGCTGCTGGCCGACTACGGCTACCACAACATCCGCACCCCTATCCTGGAAAATACCGCGTTGTTTGTCCGTTCCATCGGCGAAGTCACCGACATCGTCGAAAAGGAAATGTACACCTTCATTGACAGCCTGAACGGCGACAGCCTGACGCTGCGCCCCGAGGGCACCGCAGGCACGCTGCGCGCGGTGGTCGAGCACAATCTGCTCTACAACGCCACCCAAAAGGTGTGGTACATGGGGCCGATGTATCGCCACGAGCGTCCGCAAAAGGGCCGCTACCGCCAGTTCCACCAGATGGGCGTGGAAGCGCTGGGCTTTGCCGGCCCGGACGTGGACGCCGAAATCATCGCGATGACGGCCGACCTGTGGCGCCGTCTCGGCATCAGCCAGTATGTGCGTCTGGAAATCAACTCGCTGGGCAACAAGGAAGAGCGCGCCGCCCACCGCGACGCGCTGATCCAGTACCTGGAGCGCCACGTCGACATCCTGGACGAGGATGGCAAGCGCCGCCTGTACACCAATCCGCTGCGCGTGCTGGACACCAAGAATCCGGCGCTGCAGGAAATGGCCAACGCCGCGCCCAAACTGTCCGACTATCTGGGCGAGGCGTCGCGCGCCCATTACGAGGGCTGGAAGGCGATGATCGCCGCGCTGGGCGTGGAGTATGTGGAAAACCCGCGGCTGGTGCGTGGTTTGGACTACTATAACCAGTCCGTGTTCGAGTGGGTGACCACCGAGCTGGGCGCCCAGGGCACCGTCTGCGCCGGCGGCCGTTACGACGGCCTGATCGAGCAGCTGGGCGGCAAGCCGGCGCCGGGCATCGGCTTCGGCATGGGCATGGAGCGCGTGCTGCTGTTGCTGCAAGACAAGGGCCTGCTGCCGTCGCAGCGCGGCGTCGATGTCTACCTGGTCAACCAGGGCGAGGGCGCGGGCCTGTACTCGATGAAGCTGGCGCAGCAATTGCGCGCCGCCGGTTTCTCCGTGGTGCAGCACCTGGGCGAGGGCAGCTTCAAGTCTCAAATGAAGAAGGCCGATGCCAGCGGCGCAGCGTTCGCCGTCATCGTCGGCGAGAACGAGATCGCCGCCGGCCAGGCCGTGATCAAGGCCTTGCGCGCGGAAATCGAACAAAAGACCGTGGCAGCCGCGGATGTCGCCGCGACGCTGGCCACTCTGAAAGCTTGATTGAATAAGGGGGAACGCAATGGCGTTCGACTTGCAGGAACAGGAACAGATCGATTCGATGAAGGCCTTCTGGCAGCAGTGGGGCAAACTGATCGGCGGCGCAGTGCTGGCGGTCAGCCTCGGCTACCTGGGTTACAAGGCCTATGGCATGTATCAGCGCCAGCAAGCGGAAAAAGCCGCCGTCGCGTATGAAGCAGTGGACGCAGCCATCGCCGCCAAGGATGTCGCCAAGCTGAAAACGGCGGCCCAGCAATTGCAGGGCGAGTTCGCCAGCACGGTTTACGCCAGCCGCAGCGCGCTGGTGCTGGCCAAGGCGGCGTTCGACAAGAACGATCTCGATCTGGCCTCCAGCCAGCTGCAGTGGGTGGTGACGAACGGCAAGGACGAGGCCATGCAGGCCATCGCCCGCCTGCGTCTGGCTTCGCTGCATCTGCAGCAGAAGAAATACGATGCCGCGATTTCTGAGCTCAACCAGCCGCACCCGGCGGCTTTCGACGCCGAGTATCTCGAGTTGAAGGGCGATGTGTTCTCCGCCAAGGGCGATACCGCCGGCGCGCGCGACGCCTACAAGGCCGCGCTGGCCAAGCTGGTGGAAGAAAATCCGAGCCGCGAGCTGGTTCGGATGAAACTCGACGCGCTGGGAGGCTGATCGCATGCGCCGCCAACTGTTGCTTACCGCTGTCATCTCTTCCTTGTCGCTGGCTGGTTGCGCCAGCTGGTTTGAAGGTTCCTCGCAATTTCAGCCGACGCCGCTGGCCGCCATCAAGCCGCTGCAGACGCTGGAGCTCAAGTGGACGCTGCAGCAGGCGGCGCCGGCCGGCAGCTTCCTGCCGGTGTACGCCAACGGCAATGTGGTGACGGCAGACGCTGCGGGGCGCATCCGCAGCATCGATGCCCTGTCCGGCCGTATCCAGAGCGATGTGTCGCTGAAGCGCGGCCTGAGCACCGGCGTCGCCGTCAGCGGCGATACCGTGCTGGTGGGCACGCAGGACGCCAAGCTGCTGGCGGTGGACCGCGTCAGCGGCAAGACGCTGTGGGAGCAGTCCCTGACCAGCCTGATGCTGGAAGCGCCGCAGATCGCCGGCGACAAGGTCATCGTGCGCACCAACGATGCCCGTCTGACGGGGTTCAACCTGGCCGACGGCAAGCAGCAGTGGTCGGTCGGCAACGTATTGCCGCAGCTGACGGTGCGCAACGACGGCTCGATGCGCGCGGTGGGCCGCGAGGCGGTGATGGTGGGGCAGGCCGGCGGCCAGCTCGACATCATCAATCCGCAAACCGGCAATTCGCTGTGGCAGGGCGCTGTGGCCACGCCGCGCGGCGCCACCGAGCTGGAGCGCGTCACCGACGTCACCAGCCGCCCGGTATTCGATGGCGGCCAGGTGTGCGCCGTGGCCTATCAAGGGCGCGTCGCCTGCTTTGAGGCGCGCAGCGGCAGCCTGCAGTGGGCGCGCGAGATCTCGTCCAGCCGCGGCCTGGCGGTGGATGCCCGCAATGTCTACGTGACGGCGGAAAACGGTTCGGTCTGGGCCTATGATCGTCAGAGCGGCCGCAACGTCTGGAAAAACGACGATCTGAAGTACCGCGATGTCTCCGGCCCGGTCATGCTGGGCCGCTTCGTGCTGGTGGTGGATGGCGAAGGCTATGCGCATCTGCTATCCAACGAGAGCGGCGGCATTGTCGGCCGCAGCAAGATCGGCACCTCCGGTCCGGTCAATCAACCGGTGTCGCTCGGCTCCTCCGCCCTGGTACAGGGACAGGATGGCCGCTTGGCGATGCTGAATTTGGGATAAAAGCAGTTTTACATGAAACCTACCGTAGCGCTGGTCGGCCGCCCCAATGTGGGCAAGTCGACCCTCTTCAACCGGCTGACCCGCAGCCGTGACGCCCTGGTCGCCGACCAGCCGGGCCTGACGCGTGACCGTCATTACGGTCACGGCCGGGTCGGCGAGAAGCCGTATCTGGTGGTGGACACCGGCGGTTTCGAGCCGGTGGTGGACGAAGGCATCCTGTTCGAAATGGCCAAGCAGACCTTGCAGGCCGTTGACGAAGCCGATGCCGTGGTGTTCCTGGTGGACGGCCGTTCCGGCCTGACGCCGCAAGACAAGATCATCGCCAACCGCCTGCGCCAACTGGACCGTCCGGTGTTCCTGGCCGTCAACAAGGCGGAAGGCATGAAGCATGCCATCGCCGGCGCCGAGTTCCATGAACTGGCGCTGGGGGAGCCGCTGGTGATTTCCGCCGCCCACGGCGACGGCGTGCGCGAGCTGATGGAACTGGTGCTGGAGGGCTTCCCCGATGAAGTGGAGGAAGAAGACAGCCGCCATCCGAAGTTCGCCGTGATCGGCCGGCCGAATGTCGGCAAGTCCACCCTGGTGAACGCCATTCTGGGCGAGGAGCGCGTCATCGCCTTCGACCAGGCCGGCACCACCCGCGACAGCATCTATATTGATTTTGAGCGCGAAGGCCATACCTATACCATCATCGACACCGCCGGCGTGCGTCGCCGCGCCAAGGTCAACGAGATGCTGGAGAAATTCTCCGTCATCAAGACCATGAAGGCGATTGAAGACGCCAACGTCGCGGTGCTGGTGCTGGATGCCCAGCTGGACATCTCCGAGCAGGACGCCACCATCGCCGGTTTCGCGCTGGAAGCGGGCCGCGCCCTGGTGGTGGCGGTCAACAAGTGGGACAACCTGGACAGCGAGCAGAAAGACACCGTGCGCCGCGAGATCGCGCGCAAGCTCAACTTCCTGGATTTCGCAAAGTTTCATTACATCTCGGCCATCGAGGGCCGAGGTGTGGCAGACTTGTTCAAATCGATCGACGAGGCTTACCGCGCCGCGATGGTGAAGCTGGCGACGCCGAAGCTGACGCGGGTGCTGCAGGTGGCGCTGGAGCGCCAGCAACCGCCGCGCAGCGGCCTGATCCGCCCCAAGATGCGCTATGCGCACCAAGGCGGGCAGAATCCGCCTATCATCGTCGTGCACGGCAACGCGCTCGACAATATACCCAACAGCTACACCCGCTATTTGGAACATACTTTCCGTAAAGTGTTCAAACTGCAGGGCACCCCGCTGAGAGTGCAGTATAAATCGTCGGAAAACCCGTTCGACAACGACGACGGCAAGGAGAAATCCCGGGCCAAGCCTAAGCCGATGTCCAAGATGCGGGGCAGGGAAAAAGAAGTTCGCTACGGCAAAAACAGCAAAAAATAGTACGCCGGAATGTTTTCTGCTAAAAATAAGCAGGCCGCCGCGCTGTTCGCTGTACAGTTAATACAACAATCAACGATTCGGAGAAAAACGAATGAGCTCTAAAGGGCAAATGTTACAAGACCCGTTCCTGAACATCCTGCGTAAGGAACACGTGCCGGTCTCCATCTATCTGGTCAACGGCATCAAGCTGCAGGGTCAGGTTGAATCCTTCGACCAGTACGTGGTTCTGCTGAAGAATACGGTCACCCAGATGGTTTACAAGCACGCCATCTCCACCGTGGTCCCGGCTCGCGCGGTTACCATCCCGCACGAACACCCGGCGCAGAAGCAGGAACAGGCGCAGGACGCCTAAGGCAGCCGGCCTCGCCGCCCGGGCCGATTGGCCGCATCATGCATGCGGCCTTTCGGCCTTTGTCTTTTATCGCCGCACTAGATTGCTACAGCATGTTTGATCGTCCCGACTTAGGCGACCAGGCCGTCCTGGTCAGCCTGGATTTTGGTGATGCCGACTACCAGGAAAGTGTCGCCGAGTGCGCCGAGCTGGTGCGCAGCAGCCATGTCGAAATTCTCGGCATGGTGCAGGGCAAGCGTCAGCGCCCCGACGCGGCCCTGTTCGCCGGCAAGGGCAAGGTGGAGGAGATCGCGTCCATGGTGCGGGCCACCGGCGCCAACGTGGTGATCTTCAACCACGCGTTGTCGCCGGGCCAGGAGCGCAACCTGGAGCGCGTGATCCAGTGCCGCGTGATCGACCGCAACAGCTTGATCCTCGATATTTTCGCTCAGCGCGCCCGCAGCCATGAAGGCAAGCTGCAGGTGGAACTGGCCCAGCTGTCGCATCTGTCCACGCGGCTGGTGCGCGGCTGGACCCACTTGGAGCGGCAAAAGGGCGGCATCGGCCTGCGCGGCCCAGGCGAAACCCAGCTGGAAACCGACCGCCGCCTGCTCGGCATCCGCGTCAAGGCGCTGAAGGAGCGTTTGGCCCAGGTGCAGAAGCAGCGCAACACCCAGCGCAAGGGGCGCAATCGCGCCGGCATCGCTTCGGTGTCCATCGTCGGCTATACCAACGCCGGCAAATCCACCTTGTTCAATGCGCTGACCAAGGCCAACAGCTACGCCGCCGACCAGCTGTTCGCCACGCTGGACACCACCAGCCGCAAGCTGTTCCTGAACCACCAAAACTCCGTCGTGCTGTCCGACACCGTCGGCTTCATCCGCGATCTGCCGCATACCCTGGTGGCGGCTTTCCGCGCCACGCTGGAGGAGACGGTCCAGGCCAATCTGCTGCTGCATGTGGTGGACTGCGCCAACGAGATGCGCGATGCGCAGATCGAGGAAGTGAACAAGGTGCTGGCCGAAATCGACGCCGATGGCATTCCGCAGCTCATCGTATGGAACAAATGCGATCTGAAAGCGCTGCCGCCGGAGATCGAGCGCGGCGAGGATGGCCAGATCGTTTCGGTACGCGTATCGGCGCTGAAGGGCGAGGGGCTGGAACTCTTGCGCGAGGCGATTGCCGAACGGGTGCAACCTTTCGCAAACAACCATAAAGAACCATACGAGCATGTCGCAGAATGACCCGAACCGTGGCCGAAACGGCCAGAATGGGCCACCGGACCTCGATGAAGTGTTCCGTGATCTGAACCGCAAACTGTCCCGCCTGCTGGGCGGCAAGTCCGGCAATGGCGGCCCGAACAATCCGATGGGCCAGGGCGGACGCCCCGGTTCCGGCATGTCGCCGCCGTCGTTCAAAGGCGGCGCCGCCGCCGTGATCGGCGTATTGGCCGCCTTGTGGCTGGCCAGCGGCTTCTACGTGGTGGATGCGCGGGAAGCCGGCGTGGTGCTGCGGCTGGGCAGTTTCAATCGCCTGACCGAGCCGGGCCTGCAATGGCGCGCGCCGTATCCGTTCGAGAAATCCGAGATCGTCAACCTGACCGAAGTGCGCAGCGTCGAAGTCGGTTATCGTGGCAGCGCGCAGAACCGCGTGCCGGAAGAGTCGCTGATGCTGACCGAAGACCAGAACATCATCGATGTGCAGCTGTCGGTGCAGTACGACATCAAGGATGCGCGCGCGTTTCTGTTCAATAACGCCGCGCGCGAGCGCGACGGCAAGGACCTGGTCAAGCAGGCGACGGAAACCGCCATCCGCGAGGTGGTCGGCCGCAACAAGGTGGACTTCGTCCTGAACGAGGGCCGCGCCCAGATCGCAGTCGACGCGCACAAGCTGATCCAGGAAGTGCTGGACCGTTACCAGGCCGGCATCCGCATCGCCAAGGTCAACATCAACGACGTGCAGCCGCCGCAGCAGGTGCTGGCGGCGTTCGACGACGCGGTGAAAGCGGGCCAGGACAAGGACAAGCTGCTGAACGAGGGCATGGCCTACGCCAACGAGGTGGTGCCCAAGGCCAAGGGCATGGCCTCGCGCCTGGTGCAGGAAGCCGAGGCTTACCAGCAGCAGGTGGTGGAACGAGCCGAGGGTGATGCCCAGCGATTCAAGCAAGTGTTGCCTGAATACAACAAGGCGCCCAAGGTCATGCGCGACCGCATGTACCTCGACATGATGCAGCAGATCATGCACAACAGCAGCAAGGTGCTGGTGGATCAGAAGGGCGGCAACAGCCTGCTCTACCTGCCGCTGGACAAGCTGATGCAGATGACCGCTCCCGGCGCCGCCGCGCCGGCTCCCGCCCAACCCTCCGCGAGCCCGGCCCCTGCGGCCCCGGCCCAGCCGGCTAATCCGCCGGCGGCCAAGAACGGGCGCGATACCTCGCGCGGTCGCGATATTTTTGGAGCGGAGCGATGACGCAAAGACTGATCCCAACCCTGGTGGCGATCGCCGGCGCGCTGTTTGTCGCCAGCTTGTCGCTGTTCACCGTCGATCAGCGCCAGTACGCGCTGGTCTTCCAATTCGGCGAGGTGGTCAAGGTGATCTCCCAGCCGGGCATCCAGTTCAAGATTCCGCTGCTGCAGAACGTGCGCTACTTCGACCGCCGCGTGCAGACCATCGATGCGGAAACGCCTGAGCTGTTCAACACCCGCGAGAAGAAGAACGTGCTGGTGGACAGCTTCGTGAAATGGCGCGTGGTCGATGTGTCGCAGTTCTACAAGAGCGTCGGCACCGAGGCTGCCGCCGTGGCGCGTCTGAAGCAGACCATCAATGATGGCCTGCGCGCGGAGTTCGGCCAGAAGACCGTTGCCGACGTCATTTCCGGTCAGCGCGACCAGGTCATGGAGACGGTTCGCAAGCGCGCGGACGCGGATGCGCGTAAAATAGGTGTGGAAATTCTCGATGTCCGCTTAAAACGCGTCGACTTTCCGGATAAAATAAGCAGTTCCGTCTATGACCGCATGCAGTCCGAGCGCCGCACCGTGGCCAGCAAGCTGCGCAGCGAAGGCGCGGCCGATGCCGAGCGGGTGCGGGCGGAAGCCGACAAGCAGCGCGACGTGATCCTGGCTGAAGCCTATCGCAAGGCGCAGGAGCTGAAGGGCGTGGGCGATGCCAAGGCGGGGGCGATCTACGCCGAGGCCTACGGCAAGAATCCGGAGTTCTACGCCTTCTGGCGCAGCATGGATGCGTACAAGGAGTCGTTCAAGAACAAGAGCGACGTGCTGGTGCTGGACCCGAGCAGCGATTTCTTCAAGTACCTGAAGAACCCGCAGGCGGGACAAGGCAAGAGCAAGTAAGCGACAATTTAGTATAAAGAAGACTGGCCGGGGCGACCTGGCCAGTTTGCTGATGACAAGGCGGGGCTCCTCCCGCCTTTTATTCTGTTGAAACGAAATGCGTAATTGGCTGTTACCTGAATATATCGCGGACATCCTGCCGGCCACGGCGCGCCAGGTTGAGTCCGCCAAGGCCGCGATGCTGGAAGGCTTTCGCGTGGCTGGCTACGAGCTGGTGCTGCCGCCGCTGATCGAGTACATCGATTCGCTGGTCAGCGAAGGCGACGTCACGCTGGATCTGAAAACCTTCAAGCTGGACGATCAGTTGTCCGGTCGCCAGCTGGGCCTGCGCGCCGACATCACGCCGCAGGTGGCGCGCATCGACGCCCACCTGTTGGGCGGCCGCACCGGCGTCACCCGCCTGTGCTACGCCGGCAGCGTGGTGCATAGCCGTCCGTCCGGCCTGACCAGCTCGCGCGAGCCGCTGCAGGTGGGGGCGGAGCTGTACGGCTATGCCGGCATTGAGGCCGATCTGGAGATCATCGATTTGATGCTGTCCACGCTGGAAAAAGCCGGCGTGGAAAAACTGCGTCTGGACGTGGGCCATATCGCCATCTACCGGGGCTTGGCCGCGGCGGCCGGCCTCGCGCCGGAGGTGAGCCGCGAGCTGTTCGGCCTCTTGCAGAATAAGGACGCCGCCGGCATCGCCGCGCTGGTGGCCGGCGTGGCCGAACCTTACAAGGGCGCTTTCCTGGCGCTGCCGGAGTTGTATGGCCCGGCTTCTGTGCTAGAGAAGGCGCGTACCCGTCTGCCTTCGCTGCCGGAGGTGGAGCTGGGGCTGATGCAGCTGTCCGCCATCGCCCGCGCGATGCAGGGCAGGGTGGAGCTGAGCTTCGATCTGGCCGAGCTGCGCGGCGACTTCTATCACACCGGCCTGATGTTCGCGGCTTACGCGCCGGGCTGGTCCGACGCCATCGCGCGCGGCGGCCGCTACGACAATGTGGGCCGGCGCTTTGGCCGCGCCCGTCCGGCCACCGGCTTCAGCCTGGATTTGCGCGACCTGCTGCGCATCCTGCCGGAGCGGGACTCCAGCCGAGGCATCCGCGTGGCGGCCCGCCATCTGCCGGCTGCCGCTGAGGAAGTGGCGCGTCTGCGCGCCTCAGGCGAGATGGTGGTGGTGGATTATCTGGGCGAATCGGCGGAAGCGTTGAATTGCGATCGCGAGCTGGTGCCGGCCGAGCAGGGCTGGCAGCTGGCGCCGTTTCATTGATTTTTTATTTGAATCTGACTGACGAAGAGGTTTTTTCCAATGTCCAAGAACGTTGTCGTGATTGGCACCCAGTGGGGTGACGAAGGCAAGGGCAAAATCGTTGACTGGCTGACCGACCACGCGCGTGCCGTGGTGCGCTTTCAGGGTGGCCACAACGCCGGCCATACGCTGTGGGTGAATGGCAAGAAGACCGTGGTGCGCCTGGTGCCGTCCGGCATCCTGCGTCCGGATGTCGAGTGCTTCATCGGCAATGGCGTGGTGCTGTCGCCGGAAGCCCTGCTGAAGGAAATCGACGAGCTGGAAGCCGCCGGCGTCAACGCCTCCGCCCGCCTGAAGATTGCAGAAGGCTGCCCGCTGATCCTGCCGTACCACATCGCTCTGGACCAGGCGCGCGAAGCCGCCATGGGCGCCGGCAAGATCGGCACCACTGGCCGCGGCATCGGCCCCTGCTACGAAGACAAGGTGGCACGCCGCGCGCTGAAGGTGATCGACCTGTTCAACGCCGAGCGCTTCGCCGCCAAGCTGAAGGAAAACGTAGACTACTACAACTTCCTGCTGACCAGTCTGTTCAAGGCCGAGCCGGTGAGCTACGAGGCCATCCTGGCCGACACCATGAAGATGGCTGAGCGCATCAAGCCGATGGTGGCTGACGTGTCGCGCACCCTGTACGACATGGACAAGGCTGGCACCCCCATCCTGTTCGAAGGCGCGCAAGGCACGCTGCTGGACATCGACCACGGCACCTACCCGTACGTGACCTCGTCCAACTGCGTGGCCGGCGCGGCTGCGCCGGGCGCCGGCGTGGCGCCGCAAATGCTCAACTACGTGCTGGGCATCGTCAAGGGTTACGCCACCCGCGTCGGTTCCGGTCCGTTCCCGACCGAGCAGGAAAACGATATCGGCGCCTTCCTGGCCAAGCGCGGCAACGAGTTCGGCTCCGTCACCGGCCGTCCGCGCCGCTGCGGCTGGTTCGATGCCGCCGCGCTGAAGCGCTCCATCCAGATCAACGGCGTGTCCGGCTTGTGCGTGATGAAGCTGGACGTGATGGACGGCTTGGAAGAGATCAAGCTGTGCACTGGCTACATGCTGGACGGCAAGCTGATCGACATCCTGCCGTTCGGCTCCGATGCCGTGACCAAGTGCGAGCCGGTATACGAAACCCTGCCGGGCTGGACGGGCACCACCGTCGGCGTGAAGCGTTGGGAAGACCTGCCGGCCAACGCCCAGGCTTACCTGAAGCGCATCGAAGAAGTTTGCGGCGCGCCGGTCGACATCGTGTCCACCGGTCCGGATCGCGAAGAAACCATCGTGCTGCGCCACCCGTTCGGCCTGTAAGCCGTTAGCAGGCGCAAGCCCAAGCAAAAGCCCACCGTTCGCGGTGGGCTTTTTTGTTGGCTGCCCGCCTGATCGGGGGCGAGCAGGCTCAGCTCTTCTTCGGCTTGGGCGGCTTGTAGCCGTCGTTCAGCGTTTTCAGGAAGGCGAGCATGTCGTTGATGTCTTTTTCGTCGAAAGCCGCCTTGGCGCCGGGTTTGCCGCCGAATGGCGGCTCCATGTTGACGTTGCCGTGGTAGCGCGCGGGCAGGTCATCAAACTTCGCCACCTTGCCATCCTTGCCCTTCGGGTACCACTTTTCCGGATGCGTGTCGCGCTCGGCGTAGAAGCGCAATACCTGGCGCAGATCGTTGAACGCGCCGTTGTGGAAGAAGGTTTTGCGCGTGGCGACATTGCGCAGGCTGGGCGTGCGGAACAGGCCGCAGTATTCGGGGTGGTTCTTGAGGTCGGTGCGATAAGGACCGCACAGGCCCAGGTCGTAGTAATGGCTGTTGTGGTTGGCGGCGATGGCCGGGTTGCGCGGCGCGCCGACGGCGATGTGGCCGAAATCGCTGAACAGCGGAAACGCGCCGTTTTCGCTGCGCGCGCTCAGGTGGCAGGACGCGCAATTGCCCTTGGCCGGGTCATTGAAGGCTTTCAGCCCGCGCATTTCCTGGGCGCTGAGCTTGGTTTGGCCGCGCAGATAGGCATCGTACTTGCTGTCGTAAGGCGCAAATTCCCTGGGGTTCTGCTGGAAGACTTCCAATGCCAGCACCGCCTTGGCAAAGGCCATGTCGGGATGGCTGAAGATGTCGGCGCCGAATAGCTGGCGGAAGCGGCCGGCAGCGGGCGACGCCTGCAATTTTTTCACTACGGCAGCCGGCGTGCCATTGGCCATTTCGTTGGCGGCCAGCAAGGGCAGGGAGGCCTGGCTGTGGGTAGAGTCGGCGCGGCCATCCCAGGTGAAGCCGCCAGTCGGGCCGGCATCCTCGCTGTCATTGCCATCGTCGTCATGGAAGTGTTCGCTGAAGGCCGGCACGGTTTGCAGATAGCGCAGGGACGGCACGGCGCGGGTGCCCGGCTGCTTGCCATCGGCGCCGCCCAGTTGCACGGCCAGTCCGTTGGGCGGGCCATAGGCATGCGCTGGGCTATGGCAGGTGGCGCAGGACATGGCGCCGGATGCCGATAGCGAGCGGTCGAAGAATAGCTGGCGTCCCAAACTTTCCAAGGCCTTGGCGCTGACCGGGTGGGGGCCGGGCGCATAGGCGGCGCCGACGTGGGCCGGTTGGGCGGGCGGCGCGGCAAGCGGAGCGGTGGAAAGGGCGGCCAGTATCGATAGCGGGATGAGTGTGCGCAGCATGATGTCGGATGAATGAGGTGTGGCGGCGACTGTACTGCGTGAAAGTGACGGAAATGTGACAGCAGGCGATTTGTTTCCCGGATGTGGTGAGGGCGGAGAATGTTAACAACTTGTAAACGTGCTGAAACATTCCATCAGGATAATCCGCACACTCCATCAAACCGCAAGGATGATCATCCCATGCAACGCTTGACCTGTGGCTTTGCGCTGACCCTAATCGGCGCGGCCGTATTGACCGCCTGCGGCGGCGGCAGCTCCTCTTCCGCCAGCGCGGCCCCCTCCAGCACCAGTGGCGTGGTGACCGGCAGCTATTTCCGCCACGCCAAAGTGTGCCTGGATCAAAACGGCAATGGTCATTGCGACAGCAATGAGCCGTTTGCCTACACCGACGACAACGGCGCGTTCTCGCTGAAAGGCAGCGGCGCAGTGCTGGTGGAGGTGGGAACCGATGCGACGCGTTATGATCCCGATACCGGCACGGCCAGCCCGGTAACCGATCCGCTGATTTTCCGCGCCCCGTCCGGCGCCAATAATGTGGTGGTCAGCTCATTGACCACCGAAGTCGCCGACCTGATGGACGGCGGCATGGATCTGCCCACCGCGCGCAAGGCCGTGGCGGATCGCCTGGGCGTCGATCCGGAAAAAGTGATGGCCGACCACAACAAGGAAAGCGATCCGGACGTCAAGGCCACGCTGAAGGCGGCGATCAACCAGAACATCGACGCCATCGCCAGCGCTGTGAAGGAAGCCGGCGCCACCGGCGATATCAAGGGCAATCTGCACAAACGTCTGGGCCTGAGCGATATCAAGAACGTGGTGGTGATCTACGCCGAGAACCGCGGCTTTGATAACTTGTACGGCCTGTTCCCTGGCGCCAACGGCATTCCGGGTGTTAACCCGGCTTCCAAGGGCAAGGTGGAGCCGCAGAAGGATTTTGACGGTTCGGTGCTGCCGGTATTGCCGCCGACGTGGGGTGGCCTGACCGCTGGCGGCCAGAGCGTGAGCTTGACCCAGCAGCAGACGGCGAACTTCGCCAACAAGCCGTTCCAGATCGACGATCCTAAGGGCCTGAACGGCACGGGTGTGGTGGTGTCGCAATCGGTGATCACCCGCGATCTGGTGCACCGCTTCTTCAATAACCAGATGCAGATCAATGGCGGCGCCAACGACAAGTTCGCCGCTTATTCCGATGCCGGCGGCCTGGCCATGGGCTACTACGACGGCAGCAAGATGGCGATGTGGCAGCTGGCCAAACAGTATACGCTGGCCGACAATTTCTTCATGGGCGCTTTCGGCGGTTCTTTCCTGAATCACCAGTATCTGATCTGCGCCTGCGCGCCGGAATATCCGAATGCGGACACCTCGGTCGCCAAGGGCAGCATCTCGGCGATCGATACCGACGCCAAGGGCAATTTCGTGCGCCTGACGCCGGCCGCCAATAGCCCGGCCTCCGTTCTGACAGGCAAAGCCCTATACAAAAATGACAGCACGCTTACGCCTAAATTCAAGAGCGACGGCACGCCGGCAGCCAAGGATGGCAAGTTTTATGCCGTCAACACCATGCAGCCCCCGTTCCAGCCGACCGGCAACGCGTCTGCTGACAAGAAGCAATACGGCGATCTGACGAAGGCTTCTACCTTGCCGGTGCAAACCCAGGCCACCATTGCCGACCGTCTGGACGACAAGAAGGTCAGCTGGGCTTGGTATGCAGGCGGCTGGAATACCGCCCTGGCCGACAGCACCCAGATCTACGGTGGCGCGATCCAGTTCCAGCCGCATCACCAGCCCTTCAACTACTTCGCCAATTTTGATCCGCTGAAACAGGCCGACTACCGCGCCAAGCACCTGAAGGACTTCGACCAGAGCTTCCTCGCCGATGCCGCCAAGGGCCAGTTGCCGCAAGTGGCGTTCTACAAGCCGCAGGGCAATCTGAACCAGCATCCTGGTTATGCCAGCGTGACCGATGGCGACCAGCACATCGCCTCGGTGATTGCCCAGTTGCAGAAGAGCCCGCAGTGGAAAAACATGCTGGTGGTCGTCACCTATGACGAAAACGGCGGTTTCTACGACCATGCCGCGGTGCCGAAGGGCGATGGCTGGGGGCCGGGCACCCGCATTCCGGCGATTGTGATCTCGCCGTTCGCCAAGAAGGGCTTTGTCGATCATACCCAGTACGACACCGCATCGATCCTGCGTTTCCTGACCCGTCGTTTCGGCCTGAAGCCTTTGCCGGGTGTGAACGCGCGCGATGCCGCGCTGGTGAAGAACGGCGGCAAGCCGATGGGCGACTTCCTGAGCGCCCTGTCGTTCAACTAAGCGGGAGCATCGTTCCTTTGCAACCGCCCGGCTTGTCCGGGCGGTTTTGTTTGTGCGGGCGGTGGGCAGCGCCGCGCGTAAGCGAGACGCAATGGTTGGCAGGGAGGATGAGGGGCAGGAAACGGCGTCAGGCAAAGAAAAAGGCAGGCCGAGAGGCCTGCCTTCATGGCGAATTCCAGCGTAACGGCTTAGCGTTCGACGTGGTAGTTCGGCGCTTCCTTGGTGATCTGCACGTCGTGGACGTGGGATTCGCGGATGCCGGCCGAAGTGATCTCGACGAACTGAGCCTTCTCGTGCAGTTCTGCAATGTTCGGGCAACCCAGGTAGCCCATGGACGAGCGCAGGCCGCCCACCAGTTGGTGTATCACCTGGCCGATCGGGCCCTTGTAAGGCACGCGGCCTTCGATGCCTTCCGGCACGAACTTGTCGGCGGCGTTGGAGCTGTCCTGGAAGTAACGGTCGGCCGAACCCTGGCTCATCGCGCCGAGGGAACCCATGCCGCGGTACGACTTGTAGGAGCGGCCCTGGAACAGTTCCACTTCGCCCGGGGCTTCCTCGGTGCCGGCGAACATGCCGCCCAGCATCACCGCGTTGCCGCCTGCAGCCAGCGCCTTGGCGATGTCGCCGGAGAAGCGGATGCCGCCGTCGGCGATCATCGGCACGCCAGTGCCCTTCAGCGCTTCGGACACGTTGTGGATGGCGGTCAGCTGCGGCACTCCCACGCCGGCCACGATACGGGTGGTGCAGATCGAGCCGGGGCCGATGCCGACCTTGACGCCGTCGGCGCCGGCGTCCACCAGGTCCCGCGCGGCTTGCGCGGTGGCGATGTTGCCGCCGATCACATCAACATGCTTGAAGTTTTGCTTGACCCAGCGCACGCGGTCCAGCACGCCTTGGCTGTGGCCGTGGGCAGTGTCCACCACGATGACGTCCACACCTGCGGCCACCAGCGCCTTGACGCGCTCTTCGGTGTCGGCACCGGTGCCGACGGCCGCGCCTACGCGCAGACGGCCCTGGCTATCCTTGTTGGCGTTCGGGTGTTCGCTGGTCTTGATGATATCCTTGACCGTGATCAGGCCCTTCAGCTCCCAGGCGTCGTTGATCACCAGCACGCGCTCCAGGCGGTGCTTGTGCATCAGTTCGCGGGCCTCGTCGATGCTGGCGCCTTCCTTGACGGTGATCAGGCGCTCGCGCGGGGTCATGATGGAGCCGACGGTTTGATCCAGGCGGGTTTCGAAGCGCAGGTCGCGGTTGGTGACGATGCCCACCACCTTGCCGGCTTCGATGACCGGCAGGCCGGAGATCTTGTACTGGCGGGTCAGCAGGACCAGATCGCGCACCAGCATGTCCGGTGCGATGGTGATCGGGTCTTTCACCACGCCGCTCTCATGGCGCTTAACCTTGGAAACTTCGGCAGCCTGCTTATCGACGCCCATGTTCTTGTGCACGATGCCAATGCCGCCTTCCTGCGCCATGGCGATGGCGAGGCGGGCTTCGGTCACGGTGTCCATGGCGGCGGAAACCAGCGGCAGGTTCAAGGTGATGTTGCGAGTGAGGCGCGTAGCGAGCGATACGTCGCGCGGCAGAACTTCAGAATGAGCTGGGACGAGGAGAACGTCGTCGAAAGTATAGGCTTTCTCGATGATACGCATCGCGTTTCCTTAGGCGGCAAAGCCGCATTGTACCGGATCGGCGACTGTTCTGCAAAAACGCGTTCCGACCGCTTTTGCGCGGCCGGATGGCAAGCCTTACAATCCGGGACATACAGCCAGAGGGTTCAGGG
Source organism: Chromobacterium sinusclupearum (assembly GCF_002902845.1). Taxonomy (GTDB): domain Bacteria; phylum Pseudomonadota; class Gammaproteobacteria; order Burkholderiales; family Chromobacteriaceae; genus Chromobacterium; species Chromobacterium sinusclupearum. The sequence continues at coordinate 39,419 of NZ_PPTF01000043.1, read as the reverse complement.
ATAGCGACAATGAAGTCATCTTTAGTATGGACGTTTTTGCTGGTTTTGCTGACGCCGGCCGCCGCGTTGGCCGAGGTCTACACCTGGACCGACGCCAACGGCAAAAAGGTGTATTCCGATCAGCCGCCGCCCAATGTCAACGCGCGCAAGCTGAACGTGCGGACGCACCCTGCGCCGATGCCGGCCTCCGCGCCGCAACCGGAAAAAAAGGCGGAAAAGAAAGCCGAGAGCAAGCCCGTGGCATCCGACAGCGCGGCCATCGCGGCCGCCAACGCCAAGATCAAGGAGCAGAACTGCAAGCAGGCGCAAAACAATTTGTCCACGCTGCAGCTGAACGGGCGCATCCGCCTGCCGGGCTCCACCGCGCTGGCCACCGACGCCCAGCGCAACGAGATGATCCGCCAGGCTCAGAAAGACGTACAGACTTGGTGCAATAAATAAGTGTCCAAGCCCGAATTCGACTACCGGAACGTATTGCAGAACCTGCCGTCGCTGCCCGGCGTCTACCGCATGCTGGGCGAAGACGGCAAGGTGTTGTACGTGGGCAAGGCGATAGACCTGAAGCGCCGCGTCAGCTCGTATTTCCAGAAGAACGACCTCAGCCCGCGCATCCGGCTGATGGTGCGGCAGATCGCCAATATCGAAACCACGGTCACGCGTTCCGAGGCCGAGGCCTTGATTCTGGAGAACAATCTGATCAAGGCGCTGTCGCCGCGCTATAACATTTTGTTTCGCGACGACAAGTCCTATCCCTATCTGATGCTCAGCGGCCATGCCTTTCCGCAGATGGCGTATTACCGCGGCGAGCCGAAAAAGCCCAACCAATACTTCGGACCGTTTCCCAACAGCTACGCGGTGCGCGAGAGTATCCAGATACTGCAGAAAGTCTTCCGCCTGCGCACCTGCGAGGACGCGGTGTTCGCCAATCGCTCCCGCCCCTGTCTGCTGTATCAGATCAAGCGCTGCTCCGGCCCCTGCGTCGAGCATATTTCCAAAGAAGAGTACGCGGCGGATGTCTCCAGCGCGGTCGCCTTCCTGAATGGGCGGCAGAGCGAGCTGATAGACGAGCTGACGCGGCGGATGACGGCGGCGGCGGAGGCGATGGCTTTCGAACAGGCGGCCGAGCTGCGCGATCAGATCCAGGCGCTGGCGCGGGTGCAGGAGAAGCAGTTCGTCGCCAGCAACCAGAGCCAGCAGGACTGCGACGTGGTGGCGGCGCTGATCCGGGACGGTCAGCCTTGCGTCAATCTGGTGATGATACGCGGCGGCCGCCACCTGGGGGACAAGAGCCACTTCCCGATAGGCGGCGAGGCCGATACCGCCGAGGAAATCCTGCAGGCCTTCGTCGCCCAGCACTACCTGAATGCCACGGTGCCGACGGCGCTGGTCGTCAACGGCCCGCTGGATGACGCGCTGCAGCAGTTTTTGCTGGAGCGGGCCGGCCGCAAGATCGCCATCGTCAGCAATCCGATAGGCGAGCGCCGGGTATGGCTGGAGATGGCGGAAAAGAACGCCGAGCTGGCCATCCAGCAGCGTTTGGGCAGCAAGGCCACCCAAACCCAGCGGCTGGCGCAGCTGAACGAGGTATTGGAGCTGGAGGATGCCGCTCGTTTCGAGTGCTTCGACATCAGCCACACCATGGGCGAAGCCACGGTGGCGTCCTGCGTGGTGTACGACAAGGGCGCGATGCAGCCTAGCGAATACCGGCGCTTCAACATCACCACCGCCACGCCGGGCGACGATTACGCCGCGATGCGCGAAGTCCTGTCACGTCGCTACGGCAAACTGGCGGAAGGCGAGGGCAGATTGCCGGACGCGGTGTTCATCGACGGCGGCAAGGGCCAGGTGGGCGTGGCGCTGGAGGTATTCGGCGAACTGGGGCTGAATTTGCCCATCGTCGGCATCGCCAAGGGCGAGGAGCGCAAGCCCGGGCTGGAAACGCTGATCCTGCCGTACTTGGAAAAGACGCTACAATTGCGCCAGGACCATCCGGCGTTGCATCTGATCCAGACCGTGCGCGACGAAGCCCACCGCTTTGCCATCACCGGCCATCGCGCGCGGCGGGCCAAGGCGCGCACGGCATCGACGCTGGAAGATATCCCCGGCATCGGCGCCAAGCGCCGCCAGCAGCTGCTGACGCGCTTTGGCGGGCTGCGAGGCGTGGTGGCCGCCAGCGTGGATGACCTGACGCAGGTGGAAGGCATCAGCCGAACCCTGGCGGAAAAGATTTACAATGCCTTGCATTAGTTGATTGTAAGCGGCGGGCGCCCCTGATCCAGGCTCGGGGCGCCGGCCCGCGTTGTTGACGAGCCTGAAGCGACAAGACCAAAACCGATGCCCTTCAATTTGCCGATATTACTGACCTGGATCAGGGTCGCCTTGATCCCGATCTGCGTGGCGGTGTTTTTCCTGCCGGACTCCATCTTGCTGCTGCATAGCCGCAATGTCGTGGGGGCCGGCATTTTCGCATTGGCGGCCGCCACGGACTGGCTGGATGGCTTTCTGGCGCGCAAGCTGGGGCAGACATCGGCATTCGGCGCCTTTCTCGACCCGGTGGCGGACAAGCTGATCGTGGCCGCCGCGCTGATCCTGCTGGTGCAGCTGGGCCGCACCGAAGGCTGGATGGCCATGATCATCATCGGCCGCGAGATCACCATCTCGGCGCTGCGCGAGTGGATGGCGGGCATGGGCAACCGCAACAGCGTGGCGGTCGCCTATATCGGCAAACTGAAAACCGCGGCGCAAATGCTGGCGATCACTCTGCTGCTGTACGATGGCGCCTTGTTGCCGGGCATCGATGCCCGCTGGTTGGGAAATTTTTCCATGTACGTCGCAGTCATATTGACTTTATGGTCAATGGTTTATTACCTGCAAATGGCCGCCAAAGAGTTTGCGGGTAAAAAAATAGATGTATGAAGTGTTGACAGCCTCAAACAAATCTCTATAATTCGCAGTCTCTCGCCGCCGCTGACAAAGCAGCAGCGAGATCAAGATGGTTGTAGCAAGTTTATGCAGCGCGGGAATAGCTCAGTTGGTAGAGCGCAACCTTGCCAAGGTTGAGGTCGCGAGTTCGAGCCTCGTTTCCCGCTCCAGCAACTTGAAACAATTTTCGATGCGGGAATAGCTCAGTTGGTAGAGCGCAACCTTGCCAAGGTTGAGGTCGCGAGTTCGAGCCTCGTTTCCCGCTCCAAAAGTCTTGAAAAAATTTGTGATGCGGGAATAGCTCAGTTGGTAGAGCGCAACCTTGCCAAGGTTGAGGTCGCGAGTTCGAGCCTCGTTTCCCGCTCCAAACAAGTTTGAAAAATCTGCACTGCGGGAATAGCTCAGTTGGTAGAGCGCAACCTTGCCAAGGTTGAGGTCGCGAGTTCGAGCCTCGTTTCCCGCTCCAGAATCAAGCTTGAAAAAATTTGCACCGCGGGAATAGCTCAGTTGGTAGAGCGCAACCTTGCCAAGGTTGAGGTCGCGAGTTCGAGCCTCGTTTCCCGCTCCAAATTCAAATGGATCAGATATAATCTGGTCGATACGCCGGTTACGGCGGGGTAGCAAAGTGGTTATGCAGCGGATTGCAAATCCGTCTACGCCGGTTCGATTCCGACCCCCGCCTCCAGATAAAACCCCGTAAGTCAAAGACTTACGGGGTTTTTCTATTTTCCTGTTCAATTCCTTCCCGGCCGTTTTTGCTATCTTTTTCTGGTCAGGTAGTTTTCCATTTTCACTGCCAGCGCCGCAGCAGTATCTGCGGAAATATCTCCATAAAGCGCGTTTTCATGTCCCATCAACCGCGGTAGTCTGCGCAGCAAGCGTGAATTTAACGGCGGGCCCTTAGTCAGACTCTATTCAATCAAGACAATCACCCATGAGCAGCGGGTAGGGCCCATGGACAAAGGAGAAGGCTCGATGATCAATCGCAGGCAGTTTTTGTATCGTGGCGGCCTGGTGCCGCTGGCCTGCGCCGCTACGGGAGGCGTGCTGACGAGCAGGGCATGGGCGGCGGATGTGTCGGCGGCGGATTGGATTGATGAATCGATAGCGTCGGCTAGCCAGGACTCTCGCGTCCGGACGCTGGTGTTTCATTACACCGCCGTCGATTACCCGACTTCGCTGCGTCTGCTGACCGACGCGCAGTACCGCGCCAGCGCGCACTATCTGGTGCCGGACGCCCAGACCCTTGCGCGCAAGCCTGCCGTGTTGCGCCTGGTGCCGGAGGCGCGGCGGGCCTGGCATGCCGGCGACAGCTATTGGCAGGGCGTGCGTTATCTGAATACCAGCTCAATCGGCATCGAGATCGTCAATCTGGGGTATCCATCGCCGCAGCAGGATGAATGGCCGCTGATGCAGCGGACGTGGTTTGACTTTTCAGAAGAGCAGATCGCTCTGCTTGGCAGGCTGGCGTCCGATATCGTGGCGCGGCACCAGATCCCGCCGAGCAATGTGGTGGGGCATGCCGACATCTCGCCGGGCCGCAAGGTGGATCCGGGGCCAAGGTTTCCCTGGGAGCGGCTGTATCGCGATTTTGGCATAGGCGCCTGGCCGGACGATGAGGATATCCAGCACTTCCTGCCGCGGCAATCGGCGCAGCCGGATGTGGCGAGCTGGCAGCGGCGATTGTCGGCCTACGGTTACGATGCGCCGCAAAGCGGCGTGTTGGACGACGGCACGCGCGCGGCGATCGCGGCGTTCCAGATGCACTTCCGTCCGGCGCGCTTTGACGGCGAGCCGGATGCCGAATCATCGGCCAGGCTCGATGCCCTGTTGCGGAAATATGTCGACCCTGAGCACGCTGTCGATAAAGCCGAGCATCCTTGAGGCCATAGGCGTGGTTACGCTGGTTACAGGGTAGGCGGTTTACGTCGCCGGAAGCGGTTTGTAATGTGGCGGCATGTTTTCCCTTTCATGGCATCGCGCCGCGCAGATCCTGTGCGTCGGGAGCCGATGCCCAGTCCGCCAAGGAGTGTTTCTCGATGCGTATCCAAAAAACGTCGGCGCTGGCCGGCTTGTTGGGCTGCCTTTTCCTGTATTCCGGTTTGACCAGAGCGGCAGTGAATGCGCCGCCGGCCATTGCTCAGGTGGTGGATGCGACGATCCCGCCCTTGATGAAGACGCACGACATCCCCGGCATGGCGATAGCGGTGGTGGCCAATGGCCGGACGTACTTCTTCAATTATGGTTTTGCATCGAAACAGAGCCGCCAGCCGGTCACTCAGGACACGCTGTTTGAACTTGGCTCCATCAGCAAGACTTTTACCGGCATCTTGGGCGGCTATGCGCGGAGCCAAGGCAAGCTGTCGCTGTCCGATACGGCCGGCAGCCGCTTGCCGGCGCTGCAGGGCAGTGCCATCGGCCAGGCTACGCTATTGCAGTTGGCGACGTATACCGCAGGCGGCCTGCCGCTGCAGTTCCCGGATGCCGTAAACAGCGGGCAGCAGGCGATTGGGTATTACCAGGCTTTCCGTCCGGCTTTCGCGGCCGGAGAGCGCCGCTTGTATTCCAATCCCAGCATCGGCCTGTTTGGTTATCTGGCGGCGCAAAGCCTGGGACAGCCGTTTGACGAGGCGATGGAAAAGACGCTGTTGCCTAAGCTCGGACTGAGCAGCACCTATGTCCGGGTGCCGGCCTCCCAGATGGATCGCTATGCCTGGGGCTACGCCCGCGATGGCAAGCCGGTGCGGGTGGGTCCGGGCGCGCTCGATTCCGAGGCCTACGGCATCAAATCCAGTGCGGCGGATATGGCCAAATACATGGCGGCCAATTGGGGCGATGCCCGCTTGCGCCAAGCGCTGGACGCCAGCCATGCCGCTTATTACCGGACGGGCGACTTGGAGCAGGGCTTGGGTTGGGAGGGTTACCGCTATCCGGTGAGCTTGCAGCGCTTGCTGGCCGGCAACGCCAATGAAATGGCTTTCCAGCCGCAGCGTGTCAGCTGGCTGACTCCTGCGCGGCCGGCCAAGGAAGCGGTGTTATTGAACAAAACCGGCTCCACCAATGGTTTTGGCGCGTATGTGGCGCTGGTGCCATCCCGCAAAATCGCTGTGGTGATGCTGGCCAACCGCAATTACCCGAATGCGGCGCGCGTGACGGCGGCTTATCGCATCTTGGCGGTGCTGGATTCGGCAGGGCTGTCCTGATTGTCAGTATGTCAATAAACAGTGACGGCATGCCGCTTGGCTTCGGCTCGCGGTAGCGCTTGTAGAGCGGAGGGAAATTACGTCTTGCTGTTTGGATGTGGCGTGATTTCCCTGCTATTTAGGCTTTGAATTGTTGATATTTGATGGATTTTTCTCATTAAGCTGCTGTCTTTTTGTATATAAAAAATTAAAAATGTAAATTGCTGCTTTGTAATGAGAATGAGTAAGATATCTGTATATTATCGACTTGTAATGTTGATCCTTTTCATTGAGGACATTGTCTTTTCTGTGCCAAGCCGGCCTGACGCGCGTTGACAGTTTTTCCCTTTCTGGTTAAAGTGCTGCTCCATCCGCGTTGTGGCAATTCTTTAAAATCAGGCTGTTGTCTTCAGTGTTCCCGCTGTTACCTCTGCTGATCTGGAATTTCCTCCCAGTATCTGAATTTGCCAGTTGCCTGCGACATTTCAGGCCCGCGCGGCAAGGATTCTTGATATTTAAAATGCATTGTCAGTCCAGTTTTGCTGGGCTACAATCGCCTGCTCTGTAGCGGCCCCGGTGGTGAAATTGGTAGACACAAGGGACTTAAAATCCCTCGGCTTCGGCTGTGCCGGTTCGATTCCGGCCCGGGGCACCACGCTGAGTAAGGGCGCGATGATGATTCTGCTAGGCGTACATGCTGTCAGGTTTAATCTGGCAGCATTAAAATGACGCCAAGTGGCGCCCATCGTCTAAACTGGACAAGTGGCCGGTTGCATCACGCCTCTTGATTGGGCAGCATGCGCTGTCTTTAGCATCAATGGATCTAGATAGAAGTTCATGAAGCCAAATACTGAAACGGCACTCGGTGCTGCTCTCAAGTCTGCTGTTCAAAGCTTGTCCAAGAAAAAGCAGACCGAGATGATCGCAGATCACATTTACGGCAAGTTCGACGTGTTTCGTCAGTTCCGGCCCTTGGCGCTCGGCATTCACGAGAGCCTGATCGCTTCGCTCCCCCAGTTCGATTCCGCGTTGATCTCGCGCGTGGTAGCCAACCACTGCCGCAAGCCGCGTTATCTGAAGTCCCTGGCGCGCGGCGGCAAGCGCTTCGACCTGAGCGGCAAGCCGCAAGGCGAGGTGAGCGCGGAAGAAAAACGCGCCGCCGAGTTGCAGATGCAGCCGAAGAACGCCGCTCCGGCAGAAGAGGCCGCCCAGGTGCAGCCGGCTCCGGCTGACGCGGCGCCCGCGCAGCAGCAGGAAGGCCAGGCCGAATCCTGAGCCTGCTTGCCGGATCAAAAAGCCCTGTCTCTGGACAGGGCTTTTTGCATTTTGGGTCTTGAAATGCGCGGAACACCCACCATCTTGCAGCTATCGCCAACCTCAATAACATTGACGACCATGAGTGCACAGAAAGAAACCCTGGGTTTTCAGACCGAAGTGAAACAGCTGCTGAAGCTGATGATCCACTCCTTGTATTCCAACAAGGAGATCTTCCTGCGTGAACTGATCTCCAATGCGTCGGACGCGGCCGACAAGCTGCGCTTCGAGGGCATGGCCAAGCCGGAGCTGTTCGAGGAAGATCCGGAGCTGAAGATCCGCATCACCTTCGACAAGGATGCCCGCACCGTCACCATCGCCGACAACGGCATCGGCATGAGCCGCGACGAAGTGGTGGCCAATATCGGCACCATCGCCAAATCCGGCACCAAGGCCTTCTTCGAGCAGTTGTCCGGCGACGCCAAGAAGGATGCCAACCTGATCGGCCAGTTCGGCGTCGGCTTCTACTCCGCCTTCATCGTGGCCGACAAGGTGACGCTGACCACCCGCCGCGCAGGCGAAGTCGTGGCCACCCGCTGGGAGTCGCACGGCGAGGGCGAATACACGCTGGAGCAGGTGGAGAAAGCGGAGCGCGGCACCGAGATCGTGCTGCACCTGAAGGAAGGCGAAGACGAGCTGCTGAACGACTGGCGCCTGAAGGGCATCGTCCGCAAGTACTCCGACCACATCTCCATCCCGATCGAAATGAAGAAGGGCGCCGGCTACGGCGAGAACGGCGAAGTGACCAACAGCGACGAGCTGGAAGTGGTCAACTCCGCCTCCGCGCTATGGACCCGTTCCAAGAACGACATCACCGACGAGCAGTACCAGGAATTCTACAAGCACGTAGCCCACGACTTCACCGATCCGCTGGCCTGGAGCCATGCCCGCGTAGAGGGCCGCCAGGAATACACCGAACTGCTGTACATCCCGTCGCGCGCGCCGTTCGATCTGTATGACCGCGAGCGCAAGCAGGGCGTCAAGCTGTATGTGCGCCGCGTCTTCATCATGGAAGACACCGAAAAGCTGATGCCGCACTACCTGCGTTTCGTGCGCGGCGTGATCGACAGCAACGACCTGCCGCTGAACGTCTCGCGCGAAATCCTGCAAGAGAGCAAGGATATCGACGCCATCCGCGCTGGTTGCGTCAAGAAGGTATTGGGCTTGCTGGAAGACCTGTCCGCCAATCAGCCGGAAAAGTACGCCGCGTTCTGGAAAGAATTCGGCCAGGTGCTGAAGGAAGGCGTGGGCGAAGACTTCGCCAACAAGGAGCGTATCGCCAAGCTGCTGCGTTTCACCACCACGGCATCCGAGGGCGAGGATCCTACCGTCACGCTGGCCGACTATATCGGCCGCATGAAGGAAGGCCAGGACAAGATCTACTACATCACCGCCGATACGCTGGCGGCGGCCAAGAACAGCCCGCACCTGGAAGTGTTCAAGAAGAAGGGCGTGGAAGTGCTGCTGCTGACCGACCGCGTCGACGAATGGGTGGTCGGCTCGCTGTTCGAGTTCGACGGCAAGCAGCTGCAATCGGTCGCCAAGGGCGCGCTGGACTTGGGCAAGTTGGAAGACGAAGCCGACAAGGAAGCGCAGAAGCAGGTTGAGGAGGCGTCCAAGCCGGTGGTGGAAAAAGTGCAGAAGGCGCTGGGCGACAAGGTGAAGGAAGTGCGCGCCACGGCCCGCCTGGTGGAAAGCCCGGCCTGCCTGGTGGCCGGCGAGCACGATATGAGCGCCCACCTGGAACGCATGCTGAAGGCCGCCGGCCAGAAGATCGAAGGCAGCAAGCCGACGCTGGAAATCAACCCGGAACACGTGCTGGTGAAAAAGCTGGCCGAAGAGTCCGACGAGGCCCGCGCCGGCGATCTGGCCGCTGTGCTGTACGACCAAGCCTTGCTGGCCGAGGGCGGCAAGCTGGAAGACCCGGCCTCCTTCGTCAAGCGCATCAACAAGCTGATGCTGGAGCTGTCGGCCTGATAGCCTGGCAATCCGCTAGAACATTTCCTGTTCTGAAGAAACCGCCCTTTCGCAGGGCGGTTTTTTTATTGCCATTCTCATACAATCAAGTTCCCGCTATTCCTTCCCCAAGCAGGAGCGTGCGATGAACCAGACCAGAGCCTTGCCAGGCGTCTATCCGTGCTTGTGTTACGACGATGCCGTTGCGGCGATGGCGTGGCTGCAGCGGGTATTCGGTTTCCAACAGCGCTTTGCCGTGATCGAGGAGGGCCGAGTGTTGCACTCGGAGTTGAGTCTGGGCAACGCCGTGATCATGTTGTCCAGCCCCAAGCCCGAGCAACAGTGGGTCAGCGCGCGCAGCGTGTCCGGTCTGGCCCAGGCCTTGTGCGTTTACGTGGCGGATCCTGCGGCGCATTACGAGCATGCCAATACGCAGGGGGCGCATATCGTCCAGCCGCTGAAGCGCGAGGATTACGGCGCCAGCGGCTATCTGGCGCGCGACCTGGAAGGCCAGCAATGGTATTTCAGCGACTATCTGCCGGGAGAGTATTGGCAGGCATAGTCGATATGATATGGCATCATGTCGTTTAAATTTTTTGAGACCGAATGATGCCCACCCCATTTTGTTTCACTTCCTCTTCGCCCTTGCTATTGCTGATCGATATGCAACAGGCTGTCGATCATCCCGACTGGGGCCCGCGCAACCATCCGCAGGCGGAGCAGGTGTGTGGTCATCTGTTAGCTGGTTGGCGTCAGCGCGGCCTGCCGCTGATCCATATCCGTCACGACTCCATTGATCCAAATTCAACATATCGGCCCGGCCAAGAGGGCCATGCATTCAAGCCAGAGGTTGCGCCATTGCCGGGCGAGACGGTCATCGCCAAACAGACCAACAGTGCCTTTATCGGAACAGGTCTGGAAGCCTTGCTGCGCGATAAGGGGTGGCTGGAACTGGTCGTCGTCGGCGTCAGTACCAGCAACTCGATCGAGGCGACGGTGAGAATGGCCGGCAACCTTGGATTTAAGGTCTGGCTGGCCGAGGATGCTTGCTTTACTTTCGACAAGACCGATTGGCAGGGGCGTCATCGGCGTGCGGAAGAGGTGCACGCGATGAGCCTGGCCAACCTCGATGGCGAATACTGCCGCGTGCTGACCAGCCAAGACGTGCTGGCCGCGCTGGAGCATTCCTGATTTCATGGGGCGCTCGATGGCCTGGAGGCGCGGCCGGGTCAAGGAACTGGTATCCTAGTCGCCATGATCGCCGTACCCGATACCCCCGCCACCGGCGATGCCGCCGACTTCCAATTGACCGCGCCAGAGTTGCCGCCCAGCGTGCCGATTGCGCACGTTTTCGGCCAGCCGGTGCTGGAAGTGCCGCAAGACTTGTTCATCCCCCCCGACGCGCTGCAGGTCATTCTGGAGAGCTTCGAAGGTCCGCTTGATCTGCTGCTGTACCTGATCCGCAAGCAGAACCTCGATGTGCTGAACATCCCCATGGCGGAGATTACCGCCCAGTACCTGTCCTACATCGACGCGATGCAGCATGGACGGCTGGAGCTGGCGGCGGAGTATCTGCTGATGGCGGCGCTGCTGATCGAGATCAAATCGCGGCTGCTGCTGCCGCGTCCGCCACTGGACGAGGACGGCGAGCCGGACGATCCGCGCGCCGAGCTGGTGCGCCGCTTGCTGGAGTATGAGCAGATGAAGCTGGCGGCGCTGGAGCTGGACAGGATTCCGCAGGCCGACCGCGATTTCGCCTGGCTGGCGGTGCTGGTGGAGCAGTCCGCCGAGCAACGGCTGCCCGATGTCAGCGCCGCCGACCTGCGCCAGGCCTGGATGGCCATCTTGTCGCGCGCCAAGCATAGACGCCACCACAAGGTGGAGAAGGATGAGCTGTCGGTGCGCGAGCAGATGAGCTGGATTCTGCGCTACTTGGACGGCAAGGAGTATGTGCCGTTCGAGGAGCTGTTCGACATCGACAAGGGCGTGGCGCACTTGGTGGTCAATTTCATCGCCGTGCTGGAGCTGGTGAAGGAGGGCATGGTCAAGGTCAGCCAGGACGCGCCGTACCAGCCCATTTATGTGAGGATCGCGCTGGTATGAGCACGATTTGCCTAGCCCTGGCGCAGTATTGCGCCCCGGATGACGCCTCTCGCCGCCTGCCGCTGTTGCGGCAGTGGTGCGCAGAAGCCGCGGCGGGCGGTGCGAGCCTGCTGCTGTTGCCGGAGATGTGGTCCACCGGCTACGCGCCGGAGCGGATGGATCATGCCCATGCCTGGGAGGACGGCGAACCGGCGTTGGCCGCAGTGGCCAGTCTGGCGGCCGAGCATGGTTTGGCTATAGGTCTGACTTATCTGGCGCGCCATCATGGCGCCTTGCGCAACCGGCTGCGCCTGTATGGCGCGGACGGCGCTCTGGCCTTGCAGTACGACAAGGTCCACATCTGCGATTTCACCGATGGCACGGAAACGGCGCTGCAAGGCGGCGATGGTTTCGCCTGCGCTGATCTGGCCTTGGGCGGCGAAACCTTGCGCGTCGGCGCGATGATTTGTTACGACCGCGAATTCCCGGAGGCCGGCCGCGCCTTGATGCGGCAGGGCGCGGAGCTGGTGCTGGTGCCGAATGCCTGCCCGATGCGCCACGATGCCGAGCTGGGCGATGTCCGTCTGCAGCAGTTGCGCGGCCGGGCGCTGGAGAACCGCTGCGCCATCGCCTTGTGCAACTATCCTGCGCCGCAGTATGACGGCGCCAGCTGTCTGATCGACGCGCGCGGCCGTTTGCTGGCGTGTGCGGACGACGGCCCGACGCTGCTGATGGCGGAGCTGGATCTGGATGCGCTGCGGCATTGGCGCGCGGAACAGGACGAGGTGTGGGGCGAGAGCGCGCTGCGGCCCACATATTATCGCTGAGCGTCTGTCTATGTTTTTGTCATTGCTGTGCTATTATTTTTGCCGTGAAATTGACCAGGGGCAGGACGAATGGCGCAGCATCAGGCGGAGGTGTTATGGCAGCGCGCCGGGCAGGATTTTCTGGACCGCCGCTATAGCCGCAAGCATGTTTTGAAATTCGATGGCGGCGCGGAGGTAAGCGGGTCGTCCTCGCCGCATGTGGTTCCCGTGCCGTACTCCGATCCCGCCGCAGTGGATCCGGAAGAGGCTTTCATCGCCGCCTTGTCCAGCTGCCATATGCTGTGGTTTCTGGACCTGGCCGCCCGCGCCGGTTTCCGGGTGGACGAATACCATGACGTCGCCGTCGGCGAGATGGGCAAGAATGAGGACGGCAAAGCCTGGGTCGCGCGCGTCACCCTGCAGCCCAAGGTCGCTTTTTCCGGCGACACGCTGCCGACGCCGGAGCAGCATGAGCGGCTGCACCACGCCGCCCATGCCGAATGTTTCATCGCCCTCTCGGTAAAGACCGAAGTATTGTGCCAGCCGCGGCTGGATTGATTCAGGAGAGCTCCCATGCGCAAGTTTCTCATCCTGCTGTCGCTGCTGCTGGCCAGCGCCGCTACGCTTGCCGGCGATTTGCCGTATGACGAAAAAGCCGACGCACAGGCCGAACTGCGGCAGACGCTGGCCGCAGCGCGGCAAAGCCATCAGCCGGTGCTGTTGATCCTGGGCGCCAACTGGTGCGAGGACTGCCGCGCGCTGGATGCGGCGCTGAAGACGGGCAAGAGCGCCGATCTGCTGGCGAGGGAATTCAAGGTGGTGAAGGTGGATGTCGGCAATTTCGACCATAACCTCGACATCGACGCCGCTTACGGCCACCCTATCGCCAAGGGCATTCCGGCGGCGGTGGTGCTGTCGCCGGACAACGAGGTGATCTACGCCACCCGCGCCGGCGAACTGGCCGACGCGCGGCGCATGAGCGAGACTGGCATCTACGAATTCTTCGAACGCGTCAGCAAAGTCGGGCGGGATGCGAAGTAGGGCGGGCAGGCCCGCAGGCTTTGCCCGCGGCGCGCGTTTTTAACCGGCGCTCCAGTTCACCAAGCCAGTCTGCCAGCTGGCCAGCACGATCAGGCCAAAAGCGATTCGATACCAGGCGAACACGGCGAAGCTGTGGGTGGAGATGAAGCGCAGCAGCGCGCGGATGGCCAGGAAGGCGAAGACGAAGGACGCGATAAAGCCGACGGCGAACACGCCGATGTCGTCCGCGCTCAGCGCCTCGCGGTGCTTGATCAGGCTGTACAGCGAAGCCGCGCCTAGCGTGGGAATGCCGAGGAAGAACGAGAACTCCGTCGCCGCCTTGCGCGACAGGCCCAGAAACAGGCCGCCGATGATGGTGGCGCCGGAGCGGCTGGTGCCGGGAATCAGCGCCAGGCATTGGCACAGCCCCACTTTCAAGGCGTCCTTCAGGCTCAGATCGTCCACCGTCTCCACCGCCACCTTGTGCTGCCGCTTTTCCGCCCACAGGATGATCAAGCCGCCTACGATGAAGGCGACAGCCACGCAGACCGGGTTGAACAGCACCGCCTTGATCTGCTTGGAGAACAGCAGGCCGGCAATGGCTGCCGGGATGAAGGCGATGACAATGCCCAGCAGCAGATTGCGCTCGCTGCCGGGGCGGATGGCGCCGCTGACGGTGCGGCCTATCTTGGCGCGGTATTCCCACACCACCGCCAGCATGGCGCCCAGCTGAATGAAGATCTCGTAGACGTCGCGCTTTTCCATGTCGAGAAAGTTCAGCAGGTCGCCGGTCAGGATCAGGTGGCCGGTGGAGGAAATGGGCAGGAATTCGGTGATGCCTTCCACCAAGCCCATGATCAGGGAGTGGAACAACAGGATCGGGTCCATGGCGTGTCGGTGCGATAGTTGTAGTTGGGGTGGCGCGATTATAAATGAGAAACGCATGCCGTGTTGGCAGCTTGTTGCGGCTGGCTTTGCTATGCGATCTGAAGATTGCCGGCAAAAAAAGCTGCGCCGATAGGCGCAGCCTGATGTCGGTAGCGCGCGGTTAAGCTATAGCCGGAAGCGCGTAGCAACGCTTTGCAGATTGGCGGACAGCGCATTCAACTGGCTGGAGGTGGTGGCCAGCTCCTGCACGGTGGCGTTGTTCTCCTCGGCCATGCGAGACACTTTTTCCATATCCTGCGCCAGGCTCAAGCTGGTGCTGCGCTGTTCGGTCAGCGCGCCGGTGATGCTGTGGATGGTGCGAATGATGGTGTCGGCGCTGGTTTCGATTTCCTTCATCGATAGCGATGCCTGCTCCGCAGTGCCGGACACGCCCTCCACGCAATCCAGGCTTTGACCCATGCTGTGCACCACCTGGCCCACGCCTTGCTGGATGGAGCCTATCATGGCGGTGATTTCCTGGGCCGAGGTGGTGGTGCGCTCGGCCAGCTTGCGCACTTCGTCGGCCACCACGGCGAAGCCGCGGCCGGTTTCTCCGGCGCGGGCGGCTTCGATGGCGGCGTTCAGTGCCAGCAAATTGGTCTGGTCGGCTACATCGCGGATCACGGTGACGATATTGCCTATCTGCTGAACCTCACGCGTCAGGCTGTTCATCTGCTTCGCCGTGTCATCCACCGAGGTGGTGACGAAGCGGATCTTGCCGACGGATTCCAGCACCTCGGTGCCGCCGCGATTGGCCAGCTGCCCTGCGGCCTGCGCCTGCTGCGAGGCCTCGCTGGAGTTGTCCGCCACCTGATTGATGCTGACGGTCAGTTGTTCGATGGACGCGGCGGCCGACGAGGTGGCTTCGGCCTGGGTCTGAGCGCCGGTGGCCACCTGTTGCGCCATGCCGGACAACGCTCGCGCCGAATCCGATACCTGGTAGGCGTTTTCCTGGATACTTTGTACCATCTGGCGCAGGCCGTCGCGCATTTCCTGGATGTCGCGGGCGATCTGCATCGCTTCGTCGCGGGCTGGGGGGATAGGTTCGCTGTCCCCGGCCAGATTGCCCTGCTTGATCTGATGCACCAGATCGGCCGACTTGCGCAGCGGAGAGGTGATCAAGTGCGAGATCCACAATGCGACCACGACCGCGAGCAGCAGCGACGCCAGAGCCGTGGCGAGCAGGATGATCACCGCATCCCGGCTGGACTCCAGCGCGATCACCATCGATTTATCCAGCCGGCCTTGCTGACGGTCGCGCAGCGACAGCAGCGAGTTGATGAAGTTGTTGTTGGCCGGCGCGAACTTGGTTTCCAGAAAATCGCGGGCGGCATCGGTCTGGTGACTGCGAATCAGCGCATACAAGGGCTCGAATAGTGGTCGTTGCTCATCTTGTGCTTGCCGGATTTTCGCGAACAAAGCCCTGCCTTCCGGAGTGGACAGCATGGGCTCCATTTTTTCCAGGTCGGCGCGGTTGCTGTCGCGTCTCGCATTCACTTCCTGAATTTTCTTTTCCGCCGTGCCGCTGTCGCGCGCCAGCACGCCATCCCGCACTTCGCGGCTGATGTAGAGCAGATTCAGGGCGATGCGTTGGGACAGAATGATCTTGGGGTAGCGGTCCTCCTTGATCTCTGTGACGTTGTTCTGAATGGTCTGCAGTTTGTTGTAGGCCACGACGACGACGACGCAGAGCAGCAGGATCAGCAGCGAGAAACCGCCGAGCAGTTTTTGTCGAACGGTGAGTTGGTGCAGCATGCAAGCCTCCTGGTTCGCATTTTTGATTCCCATATAAATGGTTCTAGCGCACTAGATAATGAAAATTCATAAGGGGAAACGCGTAGGAGGGCAGAAAAACGGGCCGAGGGACCGGCTTGCGGAGGGGGCGGACTCGCCCCAATACCGCGCGGCGGCTTGCCGGGCAAGGGCTGAGGGCGGGCAAGAGGGCGTTGACCGCTACCATGCTGGCAGAGCGCGCCGGCGCTCTGCCAATCGTCGCTTACTGGGCGTTAGTCCAGCTCGACTTGCAGATTCGCGGCATAATCCGCCACTTGTCGCAACAGCTGCCTATGCTCGGGCGGGAGCTCGCTTGCCTCTAGCTCCGCCATTTCCCTTTGGAAGCCTGGCAGGGCGGCGGCCAGCCGTTCCCGGCACCATTGCTTCCAGCGACGCTGGTCGCTGTCGGACAAGGAGTCGGGAAAGTTGCGAGCGCGGTAGCGGAACAGCAGTTCCGCCAACTGCGGATCTTCAAACAGCGCCATCTCGCCGGCCAGCTGCGGGGCGGACAGCCGGCGCATTTTCTGCAGCACCTTGCGGTCGTTGTTGGAAACGAAGCCGCCGTACAGGTTTTCGTCGACGTCCAGCGGGTCGCCTGCTTCGCGTTGATAGACGCGGCGCCACAGCGCGGACAGGTCCGGCAAGGTTTTCGCTGCCTCGGCGTGGCGGCGCATGGCGGCCAGGTCCATGCCCCAGCGCGCCGCGGCTTCCTCGCTCAATACCTTGAGATTGGCGACCACGAACGGCGATTTGTTGATGTGAATGGTCTTGATCGGCAGCCGTTGCGTGCCTGCCGGCAGTTCGTCGGCGCGGCTGAACAGGCGCAGACGGATGTCGTCGGCGGACAGGCCGCGCAGCTCGGCCGGATCATGCGCCAGGTCCCAGACGATGACCTCGTTGGCGTTGGTCGGGTGAGCGGCCAGCGGCCACACCAGGGCCAGATTGCCGCGCTCGACGCCATACATGCCGGAAACGTGCAGCACCGGCTTGGGGTCGTGCAAGGACAGCTGCACCTTGACTGCATCCTTTTTGCGCAGCGTCAGGTAGTAATCGAACAGCTTGGGTTGGCGCTGGCGGATCAATCTGGCCAGGGCGATGGTGGCGCGCACGTCGGACAGCGCGTCGTGAGCCGATTCATGCGCCAGGCCGTTGGCGGCGGACAGGTGTTCCAGCTTGAAGCTGACGCGGCCGTCTTCGTGCTGAGGCCAGACGATGCCGTCCGGCCGCAGCGCGTAGGTGGCGCGCACCAGGTCCAGCAGATCCCAGCGCCCGCAGTGGTTCTGCCATTCGCGCGCGTAAGGGTCGATCAGGTTGCGCCAGAACAGAAAGCGGGTGACCTCGTCGTCGAAGCGCAGCGAGTTGTAGCCGACGCCTATGGTGGCCGGCGTGGCCAGTTCGCGTTCTATCACGCCGGCGAACTCATGCTCGGCCACGCCGCGCTCGCGGCATAGCTGCGGCGTGATGCCGGTCAGCAGGGTGGCCTGCAGCGTGGGCAGGTAGTCGGGCGCCGGGCGGCAGTACAGCATCACCGGTTCGCCGATTTCGTTCAGTTCGGCATCGGTGCGGATGCCGGCGAATTGCGACGGGCGGTCGCGGCGCGGCACGGCGCCGAAGGTTTCGTAGTCGTGCCAGAAGAAGGTGTGGTTGGACATGGGGAACCAGGCAATCGTCGATGCGGGCTATTGTCGCATCGACGCGCCCCGATGAGCCAGCCGGGCGTCACTCCAGCCAGGACGGCTTGCGCATTTCGATCAGCGCCTGGATGCCTTCGCGGCCCTCGTCGCTCATGCGCACCGCGAGGCTGTGTTCGATGCAGCGCTGTATCACCTGCGGCGTGATGTCCTGATGCCCGACTTCTCCCACCAGATGCTTGGCGGCGCGCATCGCCGCCGGGCCGTTCAGCAGCAGCTGCGCCAGCATGTGCTGGACGGCGGCGTCCAGTTCATCGTTCTCCAATACCTGATGAATCAATCCCAGCCGTTTGGCCTTGCCGGCATTGAAGCGTTCGGCGCTGATGCAATAGCGGCGGGTGGGGCGCTCGCCGATGGCGCGCACCAGGTAAGGTATCGCCAATGCCGGAATCTGGCCGAAACGGACATCGGACAGGCTGAACAAGGCCTCCGATGCGCCGATGGCGATGTCGCAACAGGCGACCAGCGCCACGCCCAGGCCAAAAGCCGAGCCTTGCACGCGGGCCACTGTCGGCTGGGGCAGGGTGTCCAGCGTGTGCAGCAGCCGTGCGTGCTGCTGCGCGTAGCGGTTGAGGTCGCTGGCGCTGAACTGCGACAAGCGGCGCAGCCAGTCGGGGTCATGGCCGGCGGAGAAGCTGATGCCGCTGCCGGTGAGCACCACCGCTCGCACCGAATTGTCCTCGGCCAGCGTCTCCAGCGTGGCGGCCAGCAGGCTGATGGCTTCATCATCCAGCGCGTTGTGCAGATCGGCGCGGTTCAGCGTCACGGTGGCGACGCCCTGTTTGTCAACATTCAACAGTACGGCTTCAGCGCTCATCGAGTCTTCCCCCTTGGTGTTGTGGCCGCCTCAGCGGGCGCCGAAACGGATGATGCTGCGGACAAAGGCTTCCGCGGCTTCGATGTGCAGCACATGGCCGACGCCGGGGAGGATTTCCAGCTCGGCGTTCGGAATCAGTTCGTGCAACAGCCGGGCCTGATATAGCGGCGTCAGCCGGTCTTCGTCTCCGACCAGTATATGCACCGGTAGTTGCAATTGTGATAGCCAGGTGCGGGAATCGTGCTGCTTGACGCCCTCGATCAGGCGGATCACCGCGTCCCAGTCCACCATGCCGGCCAGCACTTTCAGGTTTTCCAGCATGCCGGCGTTGCCGGAGAGGAAGCGGCTGGAAAACAACCAAGGGACGCTGATCTGGTAGCGCAAGTCCAGGCCGCCCTGGTGATGGGCGGCGATCCAGCTGTCGCCGATATGGCTATTGACGCTGTCGGCCCAGGCCAGCGTGCCGGCCAGCAGCAGCCGCGACACGCGGTCTGGATGACGGTGGGTCAGGTGCTGCGCCACCATGCCGCCGTAGGACAACCCTACCACGTAGGCTTGCTCGATGCCCAGCCACTCCAGCAGCCCGGCGGCCAGATCGGCTTGTTCCGTCAGCTGATATTGCTCGGCGGGCGGATGATCAGTTTGTCCTTGGCCGAGAAAGTCCAGACGCAGCAGGCGGAAATGCTGCTCCAGCGCCGGCACCATCAGCGTCCAGCCTACGGTGGACATGGTGATGCCGTTCAGCAACAGCAGCGGCTGAACGCCATGGCCGCTCTCCTCGTAATAGACCCGGTGTCCGGCGATCTGGGCATGAGGCATGGCGGGCTCCTGTGGCTTAGGTTTGTGTTTTCATTCTAGAACCGCTCAGGCCGCGCTGAACAGAGATGGAATGCAAACGGCGTATGTAATCGAGATGACATTTAATTGTTTTAGATTAACGTTGTTTAACGCAATCGGACTGTCTTTAAAGATCATGCAAACTTGCGTCGAGCCAACCGTGCGGGATGGATTGGCTGGCTGGTGTCACGAACTGGAAGAAATCATCGGGCAGCGCAAGCTGCAGCCGGTATTCCAGCCTATCGTGGATCTGGAAACCGGGGTCATCCTGGGTTACGAAGGGCTGATCCGCGGGCCGTCGGACAGCATGTTGCATTCGCCGATGATGCTGTTCGAGGCGGCCGAGCGGTGCCAGATGCTGCTGGCGCTGGATCAGGCCTGCTTGCGCACTTGCGCGGAACGCTTTGCCGAACTGTCCCTGCCTGGCTTGCTGTTCGTGAATACCAGCCCGGAGACGCTGCTGGTGCAAGGCCAGCGCCCGGCCGCCATCTTTTCATTCTTCAGCCAGATCGGCCTGGACAGCAAGCGCGTGATTCTGGAGTTGACGGAAACCCGCCCCAATGGCGGCTATCTGGCTTTGCGCGAAGTCACGGATCGCTGTCGCCAGGGCGGACTGCGCGTCGCGCTGGACGATCTGGGCGAGGGCTTTTCCAATCTGCGGCTGTGGTCCGAGCTGCGGCCGGATTTCGTCAAGCTGGACAAACATTTTGTACAGAACATCCATCTGGACCCGTTGAAAGAGCAATTCGTTCGCTCGATGGTGGATATTTCCCGCCAATCCGGCGCGCTGCTGGTGGCGGAAGGCATAGAGTCGCCGGCCGAGCTGCGCACCTTGTGCCGGTTGGGCGTGCGCTACGGCCAGGGCTATCTGCTGGCGAGGCCGCAGGCGCATCCGGTGCTGGAGCTGCCCTTGCAGAACGATATGCTGCCGTGGGCCGGCAGCCGCCGCCTGGGGCTGCGCAACCAGCCGCTGGCGCGCGATCTGCTGATGGAAGTGGCGCCGATGGAGTCCAAGGTGGCCAACGAAGCGGCTTACCGCCGTTTTGCCGATCATCCGGACTGCTTTGCCATCCCGGTGGTGGAGGACGGCGTGCCGGTAGGGCTGCTGCGCCGCCATCATCTGCTGGAAAGCTTCGCCAAGCCTTTCAACCGCGAGCTGTACGGCAAGAAGCCTTGCCATATGATGATGGACAAGCAGCCCTTGGTGGTGAACGCCGACATCAATATTCAAGAACTGTCCAGCCTGGTGGTGGCCGCGGAGCAACGCTATCTGGTGGATGGTTTCATCATCACGGAGAACGGCCGCTACCTGGGCATGGGCACCGGTTTCGCGCTGATGCGCAAGATCACCGAGCTGCAGCTGTCGGCGGCGCGATACGCCAATCCGTTGACCGGCCTGCCCGGCAATGTGCCGATCAATGAAACGATAGACCGCCTGCTCGGCATGCAGTCGCCGTTTGTGGTGGCCTATGCGGACCTGGACCACTTCAAGCCGTTTAACGATTTATACGGTTACGCCGCCGGCGACAACCTGATCGAACTGGTGGCGCATCTGTTGCTGGAGCATGCCGATCCGGAACGCGACTTCGTCGGCCATGTCGGCGGCGACGACTTTGTGGTGCTGATGCAGTCGGAGGACTGGGAGGCGCGGCTGCGGCTGATGCTGCGCGAGTTTGGTCAGCAGGCCTCGCAGCACTTTTCCGAGGCGCATCGCGCCGCCGGCGGTTTCGAGGTGGCGGTCCGCAGCGGCGAAACCATGTTCCTGCCGCTGACCACCTTGTCGCTGGGGGTGGTAAAGGTGCAGGCCGGCCAGTATGTCAGCCATCATGAGATCGGCGCGGTGACGGCTGATGCCAAGAAGCAGGCCAAGAAGATGCCGGGCAACAGCCTGTTCGTCGAGCGCCGGCAGCCAGCCAAGCCGGCTGCGGTATGTGATTGCCAGACCGATCTCTCCTCCATTCGCTAACCGTCTGTTTGGCTGGCTTGTTCCTCTGTTCTTGAATGGTCTGCGGCTTGCATGCGACAAGCCGCGGATCGTCCTGGCCCAGGATTTCATCTCGTACTTGTCAAATTTATTAAACATGGCATAGGCTGTGCCAAAGCTGGCGCATCAGACGCCGGCCAAGACAAGAGGAGACATCATGGCTGCCTTTATCGTCATGCCGCCGGCGCGGCTGTCCGCACCTTCCCGCTCGGGCTATTCTTCGTTTAATCTTTTCATGCAGCGCGAAGCTGGTGTGGGCAGGCCATCGGTCCTGACGCTTCCTGCCATGCCTTGCCCGCGTTAGCCTGGTTCAAGTCCGAGGGAGGCCGGCAGGCGCTCCCGTTCCATCGCAGCATGCGCTCAACAGCAGCGGCGCCGCGAGGCGTCGAGTCGGAGGGAGTCAGATCATGTCGGAAGCCATCGCGGCCACTAAACAAGCAGCAGCCATTCCCGCCCGCGGCGCGGCCAGCGCCGCCCCCGCCGTCGAAGAGGCGGCCTACCTGCGGATATCGGGGGTGGTCAAGAAGTTCGGCGATCACCTGGCGGTGGACCATATCGACCTGGACATCCGCAAGAACGAAATCTTCGCCCTGCTCGGCAGTTCAGGTTGCGGCAAGTCCACGCTGCTGCGGATGCTGGCCGGGATGGAAACGCCGACCTCCGGCCGCATCATCCTCGATGGCCAGGACATGCAAGGGCTGCAGCCGTACGAGCGGCCGGTCAATATGATGTTCCAGAACTACGCGCTGTTTCCGCACATGACTGTGGAGCAGAATGTCGCCTTTGGCCTGAAGCAGGACAAAGCGCCCAAGGACGAGATCGCCGAGCGGGTGGCCAAGATGCTGGACCTGGTGCAGATGCGCAAGTTCGCCGGCCGCAAACCGCACCAGCTGTCCGGCGGCCAGCAGCAGCGCGTGGCCTTGGCGCGCAGCCTGGTGAAACGGCCCAAGCTCCTGCTGCTGGACGAGCCCCTGGGCGCCTTGGACAAGAAGCTGCGGCAGCAGACCCAGCTGGAGCTGGTCAACACCATCGAGGCGGTGGGCGTGACCTGCATCATGGTGACGCACGATCAGGAAGAGGCGATGACCATGGCCAGCCGCATCGGCATCATGAGCGAGGGCAAGCTGCTGCAAGTGGGCACGCCGACCGAGATCTACGAATATCCGAACTGTCGCTTCACCGCCGAGTTCATCGGCGAAACCAATATGTTCGAGGGTTCGGTGGTGGTGGATGAGCCGGACCTGGTGGAGATCAACTCGCAGGAACTGGGCGGCATGATCCGCATCGAGCACGGCATCACCGGCCCCAAGGGCATGCATGTCTGGACCAGCGTGCGGCCGGAGGATGTGCGGCTGGACAAGCAGCCGCTGCCGCCAGGCCCCAACCGCGCTGCCGGCAAAGTGCAGGATATCGCTTATCTCGGCAGTTATTCCATCTATCACGTGAAACTGGCCAGCGGCAAGATCGTCAAATCGGTGGTGCCGTCGTCGCGCTGGTTCGACGCCAATGAAACCGCCCCCACCTGGGACGAACCGGTGTATGTCAGCTGGCGCGGCGACACCCCCGTCGTATTGATGATGTAACCGTCCATGGCCCCGGCGTCGCCGGGGCTGCTTTTCCGCTTTGCCCCGCCGAGGACATTCCATGCTGCGTTTCGCCCATCAACCGCATCCGCCGTCGTACTACGCCGCCACCGCCCATGCCTGGGACCCGCTGCCTCCGTTGCGCGGCGAGGCGCATTGCGACGTGTGCGTGGTGGGGGGCGGCCTGGCCGGCTTGTCCGCGGCATTGAATCTGCGCGAGAAGGGTTTTTCGGTGATCCTGCTGGAAGGCTCGCAAGTGGGCTTCGGCGCCTCAGGCCGCAACGGCGGCCAGGTGATCGCCGGTTTCGCCAGCGACATAGCCGGCATCCGCGCCCAGTTGGGCGATGAGGCGGCCAAGGCGCTGTGGGATATGTCGGTAGAGGCGGTGGACATCATCGACGAGCGGGTGCGCAAGCATGGCATCCGCTGCGACTGGCAACGCGGTTACGTCAGCGTGGCGGTCAAGCCGCGCCATATGCAAGATCTGGAAGACTGGCAGCGCGAGGCCGAACAGCGCTACGGCTACGGCGGACAGCAGCTGTGGGACCGCGCCACGCTGCGCGGCAAGCTGGCCAGCGAGCGTTACCAGGGCGGGCTGTTCGATCCGCGCTCCGGCCACCTGCATCCGCTGAATTACACCCTGGGCCTGGCCCAGGCGGCGCGGGACGCCGGCGTGGACATCTACGAGCAATCGCCCGCCACCCGCCTGGAGCAGGGCGCGGCGCCCAAGGTCCATACCGAGCATGGCGTGGTGTCCTGCGGCCAGGTGGTGCTGGCCTGCAACTCCTACATCGGCGCGCTGGTTCCAGAGCTGGAACGGCGCATCATGCCGGCCGGCACCTATGTCATCGCCACCGAGCCGCTGGGCGAGGAAAGGGCGCGCGCGCTGATCGCCGACAATATGGCGGTGTGCGACACCAATTTCGTGCTGGATTACTACCGTTTGTCGGCCGACCACCGCTTGCTGTTTGGCGGCAAGGTCAGCTACTCCGGCCGCGAGCCGCGCGACCTGGCCGGCGCCATGCGCGCCGACATGCTGCGCGTGTTCCCGCAACTGGCCGACGCGCGCATCGACTACGCCTGGGGCGGCTTCTGCGACATCACCGTCAACCGCGCGCCGGATTTTGGCCGGCTGTCGGGCAATGTCTACTACCTGCAAGGCTTCTCAGGCCACGGCGTCAATATCACCGGGCTGGCCGGCAAGGTGGTGGCGGAGGCCATCGCCGGCACCTCGTCGCGCTTGGACCTGTTCAGCAAGATCCGCCATCGGCCTTTCCCTGGCGGCAAGCTGCTGCGCACGCCGGCGCTGGTGTTGGGGATGGCTTACTATCGGATGCGGGATTATCTGTAATCGGTTCGCTTCCGCCGGGCATTGCGACTGAGCGCACGGCAGGGCCGGGCTTCCACCCTATAGGAGTTGCATCAGCACCCGGATGACCGGGAGTGCCAGCGCTGGCGCTAAGGGCTGCGCTCCTTGCTCACTGCCCGCGCATGAACAGCTTGTCCAGATCGCGCATGGTCAGCCGCGTCCAGGTGGGGCGGCCGTGGTTGCACTGGCCGGAGCGTTCCGTGGCTTCCATGTCGCGCAGCAGCGCGTTCATTTCCGGCAGCGTTAGCAGGCGGTTGGCGCGCACGGCGCCGTGGCAGGCCATGGTGGCCAGCAGCTCGTTGCGGCGCTCGGTCAGCACCTGGCTGAGGCCGAATTCGCGCACGTCCTTCAGCACCGCGCGCGCCAGTTCCACCGGATCGCCGTCTTTCAGCCACACCGGCACGCCGCGCACGGCGATCTGGGTCGGCGACAGCGGCGCCAGCTCCACGCCCAGCTTTTTCATTTCCTCCCCATGCTCGTGCGCGGTGGCCACTTCCATGCGGTCGGCGGCGAACGAAACGGGCAGCAGCAAGGGCTGCAGCGGAATGGCGTCGGTTTCCAGCGCCGTTTTCAGCCGTTCGTAGACGATGCGTTCGTGCGCCGCGTGCATGTCCACCAGGATCAGGCCTTCTGCGCACTGGCTGAGGATGTAGACGCCGTGCAGCTGCGCCAGCGCGAAGCCCAGCGGCGGGATGCCGTTCTCGTCGTGGGCGGGCATGGCCAGCACGGCCGGATGCGGCAGCGGCGCGGCGGGGGAGGGCATCGCCGGCTCGGGGCGGGACAGTGCCCTTTCTTCTTCGCGCAGGCCGCCGAACAGCTTGTCGTAGACGCCTACCGCTTCGCGCGCCACGTTCAGCGGGATGGCCTGTTGCTGATAGCGGAAGGGCTGCGCCGGCGGCGCGCTGAATGAGGTCGGGCGCGCGGCGGGCGCGGGCGAGCTGTTGCCGAACAACGAGGCCGATTCGCCTTGAGACAGGGCTGGCGCGGCGTCGGGCGTCGAGTTGTCCACTTGCACCGTCGGCGCGGCGCCTGCGGTGGTGCCCGCCAGCGCCTTGTGCACGCTGTGAAACAGGAACTGGTGCACCGCCTGGCTTTCGCGGAAGCGCACTTCAATCTTGGTGGGATGGACGTTGACGTCCACCCCCGACGGCTCAAGCTGGAAGAACAGCGCGTAGGCCGGGTGGCGGTCGTGGTGCAGCACGTCGCGGTAAGCCTGGCGCAACGCGTGCTGGGCGGTCTTGTCGCGGACGAAGCGGCCGTTGACGTAGAAGTACTGGGCGTCGCGGCTGGCCTTGGAGTAAGTGGGCGAGGCGACGAAGCCGGTCAGCGCCAGCGGGCCGGCCTGGCTGTCCAGCGGGATGGCGGCGGCGACGAAATCCTTGCCCAACAGCGCGGCCACGCGGTCTTCGGCGCTTTGCGCGGGCAGCCGCCAGATCACCTTGCCGTTGTGGCGCAGCAGGAATTCCACGTCCGGATGCGCCAGGGCGATGCGCTCGAATGTCGCCTCGCAGTGCGCGTATTCGGTGTTCTCGCTTTTCAGGAATTTGCGCCGTGCCGGCGTGTTGAAATACAGGTCCACCACTTCCACGCTGGTGCCGTGCGGATGGGCGGCCGGCTCCACCGGGTGCAGGGTGCCGTCGATGGCGATGATCTGGTGGGCGTGGTCCGCGTCGTGCGGGCGGCTCACCAGCGTCAGCCGCGATACCGACGCCACGCTGGCCAAACCCTCGCCGCGGAAGCCCAGCGTCGCCACCGATTCCAGATCGTCGAGCGAGGCGATCTTGCTGGTGGCGTGGCGGTCCAGCGCCAGCGGCAGGTCTTCGGCCGCGATGCCGCTGCCGTTGTCCGTCACCCGGATCAGCTTGATGCCGCCCTGGGCCAGATCGACGCTGACCTTGCTCGCTCCGGCGTCCAGGCTGTTTTCCAGTATTTCCTTCAGCGCGGAGGCGGGGCGTTCCACCACTTCGCCGGCGGCGATCTGGTTGACGAGGTGGTCGGGCAGGCGTTGGATGCGTGTCATGGGCGGCGTTTGATAGTGATGGCAATGCAAAAGGCCGCGCTAAGGCGGCCTTGTCGATTCTACTACGGATCAGCCGCGGGCGGCCGCGCGCTTGTGGCGCCAGATTTCGATCAGCCCCGGCAGGAAGGAGACGAAGATGATGCCGAAGATCAGCAGCTCCAGATTTTTGCGCACAAAGGGCAGGTTGCCGAAGAAGTAGCCGGCGTAAGTGAAGCCGACCACCCAGGCGATGGCGCCCACCACGTTGTACTTCAAAAACTGCGGGTAGTGCATCTTGCCGATGCCGGCGACGAACGGCGCGAAGGTGCGCACGATGGGCACGAAGCGGGCGAAGATGATGGTCTTGCCGCCATGGCGCTCGTAGAAGGCGTGGGTCTTGTCGAGGTAGCTCTGCTTCAGCAGGCGCGGGAACATGCCGAACAATCTCATGCCGACATTGCGGCCGATGGCGTAGTTGGTGGCGTCACCCAGGATGGCGGCGATGATCAGCAGCAGCACCAAGAGGTGCGGGTTCATCTGTCCCATGGCCGCCAGCGCGCCGGCCACGAACAGCAGCGAATCGCCCGGCAGGAAGGGGGTGACCACCAGGCCGGTTTCGCAGAATACGATCAAAAACAGGATGGCGTAGATCCATGGGCCATAGGCCGCCACCAGTTGGCTCAGGTGGGCATCGATATGCAGGATGAAGTCGATCAAAAACGTGATGGCTTCCATGATTTCCGTTTCGAACTGGGAGGGTAAACGCGAAACTGGCCGGACAAGCCGGCCAGTCGTTTAGGTTGCGGAGATCAGACCACCGCTTCCTCTTTTTGTTTCACCGGCTTGATCATGTGCTCGCGCGTCACGCCCAACCACAGGGCGATCGGGCTGGCCACCAGCACCGACGAGTAGATGCCGAACATGATGCCGATGGTCAGCGCCATGGCGAAGCCGTGCAGCGCCGGGCCACCGAATACCAGCATGGACACCACCATCATTTCCGTGGAGAAGTGGGTGATGATGGTCCGGCTCATCGTCGAGGTGATGGCGTTGTCGATGATCGAGGCCACCGGCAAGTTGCGGGTGCCCGGCTTGCGGAAGTTTTCGCGGATCCGGTCGAACACCACCACCGATTCGTTCACCGAGTAGCCCAGCACCGCCAGGATGCCGGCCAGCACGGTCAGCGAGAACTCCCAGCGGAAGAAGGCGAAGCAGCCCAGGATGATCACCACGTCGTGCATGTTGGCGATGATGGCCGCCACGGCGAAGCGCCATTCGAAGCGCAGGGCCAGATACAGCATGATGCCGGCGCACACCAGGATGACGGCGGTCAGGCCGCTGGAGACCAGTTCGGCGCCGACGCTGGGGCCGACGAAGTCCACTTTGCGCAGCTGCACGCCGGCATCGTCAGCCTTCAATACGCCCATCACCTTGTCCGACAACTGGGCCGAGCTGGTGCCCGGCTTGTTCGGCAGGCGGATCATCACGTCGCGGCTGCTGCCCAGGTTCTGCACCGTGGCTTCGCCGAGTTTCAGGGTGTCGACCTTGTCGCGGATCTTGTCCAGTTCGGCCGCTTGCTGGTACTGCACTTCCAGCACGGTGCCGCCGGTGAACTCCACGCTGAAGTTCAGGCCGCGGGTGGCCAGGAAGAACACGGCGAGAATGAAGGTCACCAGCGAGATCGCTGTGGTGAGCCTGCCGTAGCTCATGAACGGGATGTCCCGTTTGATGCGGAAAAGCTCCATGATTAGCCCTTGTTTTCCGGTTTCCACACTTGGCCGATGGCCAGCGTGGTCAGTTTGCGACGACGGCCGTACCACAGGTTCACCAGGCCGCGCGATACCACGACGGCGGAGAACATGGAGGTCAGGATGCCCAGGCAGTGCACGATGGCGAAGCCGCGCACCGGACCCGTGCCGAAGATCATCAGCGCCAGGCCGGCGATCAGCGTGGTGACGTTGGAGTCGAGGATGGTGTGCCAGGCGTGGTTGTAGCCGGCCTGGATGGCGGAGTGCGGCGGCACGCCGTTGCGCAGCTCCTCGCGTATCCGTTCGTTGATCAGCACGTTGGCGTCAATCGCCATGCCCAGCGCCAGCGCGATGGCGGCGATGCCCGGCAGCGTCAGCGTGGCCTGCAGCATGGACAGGATGGCGATCAGGAAGAACACGTTCATCGCCAGCGACAGGCCGGAGAACACGCCGAACAGGCCGTAGTACAGCACCATGAAGGTGACGATGGCGGCAAAGCCCCACAATGTGGCGTGGAAGCCTTTCTCGATGTTTTCCTTGCCCAGGCTCGGGCCGATGGTGCGTTCCTCGATGATGTTCATCGGGGCGGCCAGGGAACCGGCGCGCAGCAGCAGGGCGGTGTCGTTCGCTTCGGCGGCGTTCATGCTGCCGGAGATTTCCACGCGGCCGCCGCCGATCTCGGTGCGGATCACCGGCGCGGTGACCACTTCCTTGCGGCCTTTTTCCACCAGTACCATGGCCATGCGCTTGCCGACGTTCTCGGCGGTCAGCTGGCGGAAGATGGCGGCGCCGGCGCTGTCCAGATTGATGCTGACGGCTGGCGCGCCGAACTGGTCGAAGCTGGGTTGGGCGTCGTTGATATTGTCGCCGGTCAGCTCCACGTCGTTCTTCAGCAGGATCTTGCTCTGGCCGCGCGAGGTGACTTCGTCCAGCAGTTCGTAGCCTGCCGGCACGTTGCCGGCCAGCGCTTCCGATACCTTGCCTTGGTCGTCTTCCACCATGTGGACTTCCAGCGTGGCGGTGCGGCCAATGATGTCCTTGGCGCGGGCCGTGTCCTGAATGCCTGGCAGCTGCACCACGATGCGGTTCGGGCCATTCTGCTGGATGATGGGCTCGGTGGTGCCCAGTTCGTTCACGCGGTTATGCAGCGTGGTGATGTTCTGTTTGACGGCGTCGCTCTGGATCTTGGTGATCTCTTCCGGCTTCAGCGTCAGCAGCAGCTTGTTGCTGCTGTCGTCGGTGCGGATGGCCAGCGTCGGCAGCGCGCGATACGCCACGTCCTGCGCCGATTTCAGCGTGTCGCCGTCGCGCAGTTGCACTTCTAGCGTATTGCCGTTGCGCTTGATGTCGCCGTAGCGGACCTGCTTGTTCTTCAGCTCGCGCTTCAGGTCGCCGGTGTAGCGCTGCATCGCCTTGTCGATGGCCGCCTGCATGTCCACTTCCAGGAGGAAGTGCACGCCGCCGCGCAGGTCCAGACCCAGGAACATCGGGTTGGCGCGCAGGGCGGTCAGCCAGGCCGGGGAGGCCGGCAGCAGGTTCAGCGCGATGATGTAGTTGTCGCCCAGCGCGTGCTGGATGGCGTCGCGCGCCTTCAGCTGGGTGTCGGTATCCTTGAAGCGAACCTTCAGACCGTTGTTGTCGAGGAATACGCCGTCAGGATTGATGTTCTGGGATTTCAGCGCGTCTTCCACGCGCGCCATCAGGGCAGTGTCCACCGGGATGGATTGGCGCGTGCTGGAGACCTGCACCGCGGGGGTCTCGCCGTAGAAGTTGGGCAGCGTGTAGATCGCCGAGAGGATCAGCGCCACCACGATGACGAGGTATTTCCAGAGAGGGTAGCGGTTCATGTTCTAGTTCTGGGATGGAAAATGAGCAAGGCCGCCTGCGGAGGTTTCCGTGGCGGCCATGAGTGGCTTACAGGGTCTTCAGCGTGCCTTTTTCCAGCTTGGCGCTGACGGCGCCGCGCTGTACGTTGATTTCCACCTTGTCCGCGATTTCCAGCGTCAGGTATTGCTCGCTGGTCTTGGTGATGCGGCCGATGATGCCGCCTTGGGTGACGACTTCGTCGCCTTTTTGCAACTCGGACAGCATCTTCTGGGTTTCCTTCATGCGCTTCTGCTGCGGGCGCACCATCAGGAACCAGAACAGCACGAAGATGACGATCATGGGCAGGAAGCCCATCAGATCGAAGCCGGAGGGCGCAGCGCCGCCAGCGGCGAAGGCGGGAGTAATGAAGGACATCAGGGAAACTCCTAAATTCGTGTTATGACTTGCATTCAAACAGGGCATTGTAGCCATGCTCCATGTGTTTTCCAACCACGGAGCGCGGCAAGGGCATGGGACCGGCGGCGAAGCGCCGCAGTTCCCCGCCCGGCCCGCTTAGTTGACGCCGCGCGCGCGCTTGGCGGCGAACTCCAGACGGAAGTCCTCGAAGCGGTCTTCCTCGATCGCCTGGCGCATCTGGCGCATCAGTTCCTGGTAGTAATACAGGTTGTGAATGGTGTTGAGGCGCGCGCCCAGAATTTCGCCCACCCGGTGCAGATGGTGCAGGTAGGCGCGGCTGAAGTTGCGGCAGGCGTAGCAGGCGCATTCTTCGTCCAGCGGCTTCTTGTCGTCCTTGTAGCGCGCGTTCTTGATCTTGACGTCGCCCCACTGGGTGAAAATCCAGCCATTTCGCGCGTTGCGGGTCGGCATCACGCAGTCGAACATGTCCACGCCGTTGGCCACGCCGTGCACCAGATCTTCCGGCGTGCCCACGCCCATCAGGTAGTGCGGCTTCTCGGCCGGAAGCATGTCCTTCAGCTCGGTCAGCATGCGGTACATCTCGGGCTTGGGCTCGCCCACCGACAATCCGCCGATGGCGATGCCGTCGAAACCGATTTGCATCAGGCCTTCCAGCGACTCCCGGCGCAGGTCGGTGTACAGGTTGCCCTGCACGATGCCGAACAAGGCGTTGGGGTTTTTCAGGTCGTCGAAGGCGCGGCGCGAGCGCTCGGCCCAGCGCAGGCTCATTTGCAGCGACTTCTGCGCGGTGGCGTGGTCCACCTGGCCCGGCGTGCATTCGTCCAGCTGCATCACGATGTCCGAATTCAGCACGGTCTGGATCTTCATCGAGATTTCCGGGCTGAGGAACAGCTTGTCGCCGTTGATCGGGCTTTGGAAGGTGCAGCCTTCCTCGGTCAGCTTGCGCATGTCGGACAGGCTGAATACCTGGAAGCCGCCGGAGTCGGTGAGGATGGGTTTGTCCCAGCCGATGAATTCATGCAGGCCGCCGAACTGCTCGACGATCTCCAGCCCCGGGCGCAGCCACAGGTGGAAAGTGTTGCCGAGGATGATCTGCGCGCCGATGTCGTTCAGCTCCACCGGGCTCATCGCCTTGACCGAGCCATAGGTGCCCACGGGCTGGAAAACCGGGGTTTCGACGGTGCCGTGGTTCAGCTCCAGCGTGCCGCGCCGCGCGCCGCCGGAGGTCTTGTGTACGGTAAACTTCAACATTATTCGAAGTATCGCTTCAGGGTTTGTTTAGCAAAATCAGTCCGCTAGTATACAGCAAGCGCGGGGCTTGCGCCGGAGATGCAAAAAAGTGCTTGCCAAGACAGGGGGCTTCTTTTACTATGCACACCTCGACGACAGGCACGTAGCTCAGTTGGTTAGAGCACCACCTTGACATGGTGGGGGTCGTTGGTTCGAATCCGATCGTGCCTACCAAATTCAATGCATGGAGTGGTTAAGTGAAATCCTTACGAACTACCACAACCCGACATACTCACGGAAGCTGAGCCTTGCGGGTTGTACCATGCGAAAAAGAAGTGCGGCTCAGGCCGCACTTTTTTTTTATCCTTTTGCTTTAGACTCGATCACAAAAACCTCTCGCCCTCGTTGGAGTTGACATGCCAGACATTCGCTTGCCGGACGGCTCGGTCCGTTCTTTCGACAAACCGGTAACGGTTCATGAAGTGGCCGCATCCATCGGCACCGGCCTGGCGCGCGCCGCGCTGGCGGGTCGCGTCGATGGCAAGCTGGTGGATACCAGCTACCTGATCGACGGCAATGTCGATCTGGCCATTGTCACCGACAAGGACGCGGACGGCCTGTCCATCATCCGTCACTCCACCGCCCACTTGCTGGCTTACGCCGTCAAGGAGCTGTTCCCGGAGGCGCAGGTGACGATTGGGCCGGAGATCGAGAACGGCTTCTACTACGATT
Organism: Chromobacterium sinusclupearum; assembly: GCF_002902845.1. Classification (GTDB taxonomy): domain Bacteria; phylum Pseudomonadota; class Gammaproteobacteria; order Burkholderiales; family Chromobacteriaceae; genus Chromobacterium; species Chromobacterium sinusclupearum. Next base: position 7,203 of record NZ_PPTF01000043.1, on the reverse strand, counting down.
TCGCCTACAAGCGCCCGTTCACGCCGGAAGATCTGGCCGCCATCGAGAAGAAGATGGCCGAGCTGGCGAAGAAGGACATTCCGGTCGAGCGTTACGAACTGCCGCGCGACGAGGCCATCGCCTACTTCAAGAGCATTGGCGAAGCCTACAAGGCCGAGATCATCGAATCGATCCCGCAGGGCGAAGTGCTGTCTCTGTATCGCGAAGGCGAGTTCACCGACTTGTGCCGCGGCCCGCACGTGCCGTCCACCGGCAAGCTGAAGGTGTTCAAGCTGATGAAGGTGGCCGGCGCTTACTGGCGCGGAGACAGCAAGAACGAGATGCTGCAGCGCGTTTACGGCACGGCCTGGGCCAAGAAAGAAGATCTGGAAGCCTACCTGTACATGCTGGAAGAGGCGGAAAAGCGCGACCATCGCAAGCTGGGCGTGCAGCTGGACCTGTTCCACCTGCAGGACGAGGCGCCGGGCATGGTGTTCTGGCATCCCAAGGGCTGGCAGCTGTGGCAGAGCGTCGAGCAGTACATGCGCGCCAAGCTGAACCGCGAAGGCTACAAGGAAGTGCGCACGCCGATGATGATGGACGCGCACCTGTGGGAACGTTCCGGCCACGCCGCGAACTACCGCGAGAACATGTTCATCACCGAGTCGGAAAAGCGCGACTACGCCGTCAAGCCGATGAACTGCCCTGGCCATGTGCAGATCTTCAACAGCGGCCTGCGCTCCTATCGCGATCTGCCGCTGCGCTACGCCGAATTCGGCTCCTGCCATCGCAACGAGCCGTCCGGCGCGCTGCACGGCATCATGCGCGTGCGCGGTTTCGTGCAGGACGATGGCCACATCTTCTGTACGGAAGACCAGATCAACCAGGAGGCCAAGGATTTCCACCGCCTGGTGATGGAAGTGTACGACCGCTTCGGTTTCGACAAGGTGGCGATCAAGCTGGCGCTGCGTCCGGAAAAACGCATCGGCGAAGAATCCACCTGGGACAAGGCCGAGGAAGGCATGCGCGAGGCGCTGCGCGCTTGCGGCGTCGAGTGGGAAGAGCTGCCGGGCGAGGGCGCCTTCTATGGTCCGAAAATCGAATATCACATCAAGGATGCGCTCGGCCGCTCCTGGCAATGTGGTACCCTGCAGCTGGACTTCATGCTGCCGGAGCGTCTGGACGCCGAATATGTGGCGGATGACAACAGTCGCAAGCGTCCGGTCATGCTGCACCGCGCGGCGCTGGGTTCGCTGGAACGCTTCCTCGGCATTCTGATCGAAAACCATGCTGGCGCCTTCCCTCTCTGGCTGGCACCGGTGCAGATGGTGGTGATGAATATCACCGAAGCGCAAGCGGATTATGCGTCTGGAATTGCTCAAGCGCTTGAGAAACAAGGATTCCGTGTCGAGCTCGACTTGAGAAACGAGAAGATCGGCTATAAAATCCGCGAACATAGTCTGCAAAAGTTGCCGTATCAGATCATTGTCGGCGACAAGGAAAAGGCAGACGGACTGGTTGCCGTGCGCGCCCGGGGCGAAGACCTGGGTCAGCTCACGCTGGATGCGTTTATCGCGCGCCTCAAGGCTGAGATGCCTGAGGCCTGATTCAGCGGCGGCGCACTTATTACTCATTAGGAGATTTGGCTATAGCTCAGGAACGCGAAGCACGGATCAACGGCGAAATTACCGCCCGCGAGATCCGTCTGGTTGGTAAGGAAGGTGAGCAGATTGGCATCGTCAGTCTGCGTGAAGCAATGGCTCTGGCCGAAGAGAACGACGTGGATCTGGTAGAGATCTCGCCGACCGCTCAGCCGCCGGTGTGCAAGCTGATGGACTACGGTAAGTACAAGTACGAAATGTCCAAGAAGCGTCACGAAGCCAAGCAGAAGCAGAAGCAGGTTCAGATCAAGGAAATCAAGTTCCGTCCGGGTACCGACGATGGCGACTACAACGTCAAGTTGCGCAACCTGGTCCGTTTCCTGACTGAAGGCGACAAGGCCAAGGTCACTCTGCGCTTCCGCGGTCGTGAGATGGCACACCAGGATATCGGCCTCGCGCTGCTCAAGCGCGTGGAAGCCGATCTGGCGGAAGTGGGCACGGTGGAACAGTTTCCGCGCCTCGAAGGCCGTCAGATGGTAATGATGATTGCGCCGAAGAAGAAATAATCGGTATAATCGTCGTTCCGACACGGCAGAGTGCGCTCTGCCGTGTTGATTTTGTAGGTCGGCAACGTCCTTAAAAGCGTGACGCAGCGGTTTCAAGTGCCTTTCCGGGCCACCCTGTGTCTAATCCAAACAAATTCAGCAGGAGCATTTCCATGCCGAAAATGAAGACCAAGTCGAGCGCGAAAAAGCGTCTCAAAGTGTTGGGCAGCGGTGGTATCAAGCGCTCTTACGCCTTCAAGCGTCACATCCTGACCAAGAAGACCACCAAGAACAAGCGCCAACTGCGTGGCACCACCATGGTGGATGCAACCAATATGGCCTCTGTTCGCGCCATGATGCCCTACGCTTAAGGAGATCTGAAATATGCCACGCGTAAAACGCGGTGTAACCGCACGTGCTCGTCACAAGAAAATCCTCGCCCTGGCGAAAGGCTATCGCGGCCGCCGGAAGAACGTCTATCGCATCGCCAAACAGGCGGTGATGAAGGCGGGTCAATACGCCTACCGCGACCGTCGTCAGAAAAAGCGTCAGTTCCGTCAACTGTGGATTGCTCGTATCAACGCAGCTGCTCGTGAAAACGGCCTGCCGTACAGCAAGTTCATGAACGGCCTGAAGAAAGCCGCTATCGAAATCGACCGCAAGGTCCTGGCCGACCTGGCCGTGTTCGACAAGCCGGCTTTTGCGCAGATCGTCGAAAAGGCGAAAGCAAGCCTCGCTGCTTAATCGCCCAGACGGATCTGAAGGGAGGCACATGCCTCCCTTTTTTTCTATCGGCATCTGCCAGCAGAGCGCTGATCAGATCGGGTATGCCGCATGCCCGCTGTGATCAGCCTTCTATTCGCATGCGGTGTGGAACACGATGAACAACGTTGACGCGATTCTCCAAGCCGGTCTCGCCGCCGTGGCGGCGGTGACCGATCTGATCGAGCTCGAACAGGTCAAAGCGCGCTATCTCGGCAAGAGCGGCGAGCTGACCGAACTCCTCAAGCAGCTGGGCAAGCTGGCGCCGGAAGAGCGCAAGACGGCCGGCGCGACCATCAACCAGGCCAAGCAGGCATTCGAGGCCGCGCACAATGACAAGCGCGACCAGCTCAACGCCGCCAAGCTGGAAGCCCAGCTGGCTGCCGAGGCGCTGGACGTCACCCTGCCGGGCCGCGGCGCGGTGGGCGGCGGCCTGCACCCGGTGGCCTTGACGCTGGAGCGCATCAGCGGCCTGTTCCGCACCATGGGTTTCGAGGTGGCCGACGGCCCGGAAATCGAAACCGACTTCTACAATTTCCAGGCGCTGAACGTGCCGGAAAACCATCCGGCGCGCGCCATGCAGGACACGTTCTACGTAGAGAACGGCGACGTGCTGCGCACGCATACCAGCCCGATCCAGGCGCGCTTCATGATGAACAATGAGCCGCCGATCAAGATCGTCGCGCCGGGCCGCGTGTATCGCGTCGATTCCGACGCCACCCATTCGCCGATGTTCCATCAAATGGAAGGCTTGTGGGTGGAAGAGGGCGTGTCCTTCGCCGACCTGAAGGCCGTGGTGACCGACTTCCTGCGCCGCTTCTTCGAGCGCGATGACCTGCAAGTGCGTTTCCGCCCGTCCTTCTTCCCGTTCACCGAGCCGTCGGCCGAAATCGACGTGCTGGGCGAGCGCGGCTGGCTGGAAGTCGGTGGCTGCGGCATGGTGCATCCTAATGTGCTGCGCAACGTCAACATCGATCCGGAAAAATACACCGGCTTCGCCTTCGGCATCGGCCTGGACCGTTTCGCCATGCTGCGCTATGGCGTCAACGACCTGCGCCTGTTCTTCGAGAACGATCTCAATTTCCTGAAGCAATTCAACTGATCGCGCACGGAGCCGACTATGCAATTTTCCGAACAATGGCTGAGAGGCTGGGTCAATCCGGCGCTGAACACTGAACAACTGTCCGACCTGCTGACCATGGCGGGCCTGGAAGTCGAAGAAACCGTCGCCGCCGCGCCGGCGTTTTCCGGCGTGGTGATCGCCGAAGTCAAAGAGTGCGTCAAGCACGAAAACGCCGACCGCCTGCGCGTCACCAAAGTCGACGTGGGCACAGGCGAACTGGTGCAGATCGTCTGCGGCGCGCCGAACGTGGCCGTCGGCGTGCGCGTTCCGTGCGCCTTGCCGGGGGCCATCCTGCCGGGCGACTTCAAGATCAAGCCGACCAAGATGCGCGGCGTGGAATCTAACGGCATGCTGTGCTCCGGCAAGGAGCTGGGCGTGCCGGAAGACGTGGATGGCCTGATGCTGCTGCCGGCCGGTGCGCCGGTGGGCCAGAGCATCCGCGACTACCTGGGCCTGGACGACCAGCTGTTCACGCTGAAAATCACGCCGAACCGCGCCGACGGCCTGTCGATCCGCGGCGTCGCCCGCGAAGTGGCGGCGCTGACCGGCGCTGCGCTTGCGCCGGTAGCCATCGAGCCGGTGGCCCCGAGCATCGACGACACCCGTCCGGTGAAGATCGTCGCGCGCGAAGCCTGCGGCCGTTACCTGGGCCGCGTGGTGAAGGGCGTCAACGCCGCCGCCGCGACGCCGGCCTGGATGCGCCAGCGCCTGGAGCGTTCCGGCTTGCGTTCGATTTCGGCCATCGTCGACATCACCAATTACGTGCTGCTGGAGCAAGGGCAGCCGATGCACGCGTTCGATCTGGCCAAGATTGAAGGCGGCATCACCGTGCGCCAGGCGCAAGCCGGCGAAAGCCTGTTGTGTCTGAACGAAAAGACGGTCGCGCTGCAGGACAAGCATCTGGTGATCGCCGACGACGCCAAGGTGCTGGCGCTGGGCGGCATCATGGGCGGCGAGCTGAGCGGCGTGACCACCGCCAGCACCGATATTTTCCTGGAATCCGCTTTCTTCGCGCCCAAGGCCATCGCCGGCCGCGCCCGCGAACTGGGCTTCGGTTCCGACTCGTCCTTCCGCTACGAGCGCGGCGTGGATTTCCAGCTGCAGCGCGAGGCGATCGAACGCGCCACCCGCCTAGTGCTGGACATCTGCGGCGGCGCTGCTGGTCCGGTGGTGGAAGAAGTGGCCGAGCTGCCGGCGCGCCCGGCGGTCCCGCTGCGCGTGGCGCGCGTGGCCAAGGTATTGGGCGTGGCGCTGTCCTCGCAACAGATTGCCGAAATTCTGGGCCGTTTGGGTCTGGAATTCAGCCTGGCGGATGAGGTGTTCACCGTTCAGGCGCCGTCGTTCCGCTTCGACATCGAGATCGAGGAAGACTTGATCGAAGAAGTGGCCCGCGTTTACGGCTACAACCAGATTCCGGATGACGCGCCGCGCTCTTCCATGCGCATGCTGCGGCAGCCGGAAGAGCTGCGCCCGGTGGACCAGCTGCGCCATCTGCTGGCCGCGCGCGACTACCAGGAAGTGGTCAGCTACGCTTTTGTCGACGAGCGCTGGGAGCGCGATTTCGCCGGCAACGACAAGGCCATCCGCCTGCAGAACCCCATCGCCAGCCAGATGAGCGTGATGCGCTCGACGCTAATCGGCGGCCTGGTGGACGTGCTGGTCGGCAACATCAACCGCAAGCAGCCCCGCGTGCGCGTGTTCGAGGCGGCGCGCGTGTTCCTGCGCGCGGAGCAGGGTTTCGACCAGCCGGAAAAAGTGGCTGGCCTGGCCTGGGGGCCGCGCCTGCCCGAGCAGTGGGGCGTCAAGGCCGAGCGCGTCGATTTCTTCGACGTGAAGGCCGATGTGGAGGCGCTGCTGCACCCGGTGGCGGCCGAGTATCGCAAGGCTAGCCATCCCGCCTTCCACCCCGGCCGTTGCGCTGAGGTGCGGGTGGACGGCAAGGTGGTAGGCGTGATCGGCGAACTGCATCCGCAGTGGGTGCAGGCTTATGATCTGCCTAGCGCGCCGGTGCTGTTCGAGCTGGATCTGGCCATCGTCACCGCGCGCAGCCGCATCAAGGCGCTGCCGGTCAGCAAGTTCCAGCCGGTTCGCCGCGATCTGGCGTTGCTGGTCGATGAGCAAGTCAGCGCGGCGGCGTTGCTGGCGGCGTTCGAGGCGAAGCGGGCCGACATCGTGACGGAAATCGCATTGTTTGACGTTTACCGTGGCAAAGGCGTCGCGGAAGGCAAGAAGAGTCTGGCCTTTAGCGTGCTGATGCAGGACAATAGCCGCACCCTGACCGACGAAGATGTCGAGCCGGCGATGCAGGCTTTGTTGCAGGCGGCGCTGGAGCTGGGTGCGCAGTTGCGCGTTTGATTGAGAATTGGGCGGGCCGCGTGCCCGCCGATTGGTTCAGATGTTTGAGGGGAATGTCATGACTTTGACGAAGGCTGAACTGGCCGATTTGCTGTTTGACCAGGTAGGTCTGAACAAACGCGAAGCCAAGGACATGGTCGAGTCGTTTTTTGAAGAGATCCGGCTGGCGCTGGAGTCCGGGGATTCGGTGAAATTGTCCGGTTTCGGCAATTTCCAGCTGCGCGACAAACCGCAGCGTCCGGGTCGCAATCCCAAAACCGGGGAAGAGATTCCCATTACCGCGCGCCGTGTGGTAACGTTCCACGCAAGCCAGAAACTCAAGGGAATGGTTGAGCAATACCATGCTAACAAGCAAGGCTGATCTGCCGTCGATTCCATCGAAGCGATACTTCACCATCAGCGAAGTCGGCGAGCTGACCGGCGTCAAGCCGCATGTGCTGCGATATTGGGAGCAGGAATTTTCCCAACTGCGCCAGGTAAAACGGCGCGGCAATCGCCGCTATTACCAGCACCATGAAGTGTTGCTGGTGCGCAGAATACGCGCGCTGCTTTACGATGACGGTTTCACCATACAGGGCGCTCGCCAGCGTCTGGGAATGGGAAGTGAAGGCGAGCGTCCGATTACTGCCCAGGAAGTGCGCGCCGAGTTGGAATCCATCCTGGAATGGCTGGATTCGGGTATTGGCAAAAAATAATAAATCAGTTAGACTACGTTTCTCTTGAGTCGGGGTGTAGCGCAGCCTGGTAGCGCATCTGCATGGGGTGCAGAGGGTCGGAAGTTCGAATCTTCTCACCCCGACCAACAAAGCACAGTAATTTCAAGCATTTAGAGCCAGCG
>NZ_PPTF01000042.1 GCF_002902845.1 Chromobacterium sinusclupearum | reverse complement strand
CTCGACGATCTGCTCGCCCACGCTGAACACCGGGTTCAAGGAGCTCATCGGCTCCTGGAAGATCATCGCGATGTCCTTGCCGCGCAGCCGGCGCAGCTCGGCCGGGCTCAGCTTCAGCAGGTCGCGGCCAGCGAAACGCAGTTCCGACGCCGGATCGATCTCGCTGGTTTGCGGCGGCAACAGCTGCATGATGGCCATCGACGTCACCGATTTACCGGAGCCGGACTCGCCCACCAGCGCTACCGTGCGGTGCGCCGGGATGTCGAAACTGACGCCCTTCAGCGCCTCGAAACGGCCGCCGTCTTCCTGGCGGAAACGCACCTTCAGGTTGCGCACCGACAGCAGGGTATTGTGGTTTGGATTGCTCATGATTGGTTTCTCCTCGTCCCGCTCACTTCGCCGCCGCGCGCGGATCCAGCGCGTCGCGCAGGGCGTCCACCAGCAGGCTGAACGCCGTCACCAGCACCGACATGGCGATAGTCACCGCCAGCATCTGCCACCAATAGCCCTGAATCAGCTCGGTCGGCGCTTCCGCCAGCATCGAACCCAGGCTCACCTCGCGCACGCCGACGCCAAAGCCGAGGAAGGACAGAATGGCCTCGTACTTGATCAACGCCACGGTGAGCAGGGAAAACTGCACCAGCAGCAGGTGGGAAATATTGGGCAGGATGTGGATGAACATCTTGCGGCCGCTGCCGGCGCCGATCGCATCGGCAGCCTGCACGTACTCGCGGCCTTTCAGCTTCAAATACTCGGCGCGCACCAGGCGGTAAGTGCCGGTCCAGCTGGTCAGCGCCATCACCGAAATGATGGTGGTGATGCCACGTCCGGACACCGCGGCAAAGGACAGCAACAGCAGCATGTCCGGCACCGAGGTGAACACGCTGTAGAACCAGTTGAGAAAGTCATCGGTCTTGCCGCCGAAGTAGCCTGACACCGCGCCCAGCGCGCAGCCGATCAGCAGCGAAAACACCGCGCCGAACACGCCGACGAAGATGGAGGTGGAGGTGCCCTTCAAGGTTTTCTGGATGACGTCCCGGCCCTGCAAGTCGCCGCCGAATGGTAGCTTCTCCAGCCGCGGCGGCGTATGGTCGGCATATTCGCCTACGTGCTTCTCGGCCTCTGCCAGCTCTTTGCCGATCGGATCCTCGGCACGACTCAAGGAGATGATGGGCGCCGCCGTGGTCTTGGCCGCAGCTTCCGGCGGCAGCACGTCATCAGCGGATTCACTCACCCAACTCGGCGGGGCGTACGGCACGCCGACCTCATCGGTCCAGTGCCCGCCCACCAGATTGAACCAGCCGCCGACCGAAATCAGCAGATAGACCAGCACGATCCATAAAGAAATGAGGCCCACCTTGTTGCGCTTCAGGCGCTGCCAGCCCAGCTTCCACAGGCTGCGGGATGGGGCTTCCGCCACCGCGCCAACGGTATTCTGCAATGTCGTCATGATTGTTCTCCTCCGCTTACTTCAGTTGCACGCGCGGATCGATCCACTTGTAGACCAGGTCGCCCAGCAGGTTGAACACCATGGTGGCGATGGCGATGTAGATGGTGATGGCCTTGATCACCGGGAAGTCGCTCTTGTTGACCGCCTGCACCACTTCGTTGCCCATGCCCGGGATGCCGAAGAAGCTCTCCAGCACCAGCGCGCCCAGCAGCAGGTACGGCAAAGACATCATGATGCTGGTCACCACCGGAATCAGCGCATTGCGCAGCACATGCTTCAGCATGATCTGGCGCTCGGACAGACCCTTGGCGCGCGCGGTGCGCACATAATCCTGGCCCAGTTCCTCGACAAAGAAGCTGCGGTAGAAGCGGATGTCCGGCCCCAGCGAAACCATCAGGCCCATCAGCAGCGGCAGCGGCACATACAGGAAGAGATTGGTCCAGACGGAATCGCCCCAGCCGCGCACCGGAAACCAGCCCAGCTTGAACGCCAGGAAGTACTGCCCGGCGATGATGTAGATCAGCGCGCTGATCGACATCGCCACGGTGCAGATGATGGTGATGATGTGGTCGGTCAGCCCGCCGCGGTAATACGCCACCAGCGCGGCCAGCGGAATCGCGATCAACAGATCGACCACCAGCATGGCGCCGCTCAGCGTCAGCGACGGGCCGACACGGCTGCCGATGATGTCGGAAACCGGCTGCTGGGTGGACCAGGAAGTCCCGAAGTCCAGCGTCAGCACCTGATGCACAAATACCAGGAATTGCTCAGGCAAGCTCTTGTCCAGGCCCAGCTGCACGCGGATATTGGCCAGCACTTCCGGCGTCAGGTGCTTGCCGGCCAGTACCAGGGTCGGGTCCCCGCCTACCAGCGAAAACAGGATGAAAACCAGCAGCATCACCCCGAACAGGGTCGGGATCATTTGCAGCAGCCGGCGGATGATGAATGCGGACATGTTTTTCTCCTCGCTCGCCGCTTATTTCTGCACGTCCAGGAAGCGCCAGATCGCGTTGAAATTGGGGTGTTTCTTGAAGCCGCGAACCCACGGCTGGGCCAGCGCGTTGGTAAAGCGGCTTTCGCCGTAAATCCACGGCGTATCGCCAGCCACGATCTTGTTCATCTGGTCGTACAAGCGGTTGCGCTCCGGGCCATCCGGCAATACGCGGGACTGCTCATACAGCTTGTCGTAGCGCGGCGAGCGATAGCAGGCGTGATTGGTATTGCCGACATTGCCGCCATAGAGCAAGGCGGCAAAATTATCGCCATCCGGGTAGTCCGCAATCCAGGCATCGCCCACCAGGCCAAAGCTGCAGGCCATCAACTGCTTCGCCTGTTCGTTCCACTGCATCACGCGGAAATTGACTTTGACCTTGATGCGATCAAAGGCTTTTTGCCAATACTCGTTCCATTGCTTATCGATAGCCGTGGGGCCGGTGACATAGTCCACCACCAAGGGCTTGCCATTAGGCAGCGTACGGTAGCCGTCTGCGCCAACCTTGTAGCCGAACTGGTCCAGCAAGGCATTGGCCAGCGCCGGATTGTATGGCGCGGCCGCGCGGAAATTGGGATTGTGGCCGGCCACATTCGGCGGAATGATGTAGTTGGCCTGCACTGCCTGGCCGCGGCGGATATCGCGTATCGTTTCCTGGGTATTGAAGGCCATGGCGATGGCGCGGCGCAGGGCGATCTTGTCCTTGCTGAAGCCGCCTACCACCGGATCTTGCATATTGAAGGCATAGAACGTCACCTCCTCGTCCAGCTCGCGCCCCAGCTGGATACCCTGCTGGCGGAATTCGGCCTTCAGCTCGGCGCGGAAGGGATTGGTCGGGTCGAGCCGCAAGACCTGCTTGACCAGGGGCTGGGGAATACCCGAAATATCCAGCTCCCCGCTCTTGAACGCCAGCCAGGTTGGCTGCTCTTCGTCGATGACCGAGATATCAATGCGATCGATCTGCGGGAAACGCTTACCATCCATCTCCCTTGCGATCTTCTGGTCCTTGGCGTCGGCGCCCGGCTGGTAGTGGAAGGTTTCCTGACGGAAATTGGGATTGCGCACCAGGGTGATGTGGTTGCCCGGCTTCCACTCCGCCAGCATATAAGGGCCAGTGCCTACCGGGTGGGCGTTGCTATTGTCGCCATAGGCGTCAATCACCTCGCGCGCCTGCGCCTCCACCCAGCTGCCCGCCAGCACGTACGGCAACGACGGGAATGGCTGCTTGAACTTCAGCTGCAAGGTATAGCGGTCCAGCGTCTTCACGCCTTCGATAGGCGTGTCGTAATCGAGCTTGCTCTTGCCAGCCTTTTTGACTAACTCCGCCAATCCCACCAGCTTGTTGGTGAAGGTATCGCTCAGAGGCGAAGCTACAGTCGGATCGGACAGCCGCTTGATGGTGTAGACATAATCCGCCGCGATCAACTCGCGTTTCTTGCCCTTGAAGGCCGGATCCGGCGCAAAGTAGATGCCCTTCTTCAGGTGGAAGGTATAGGTCAGACCATCGGCGCTGACCGTCGGCATGCCGGTGGTGACATTGGGAATGACCTTGACCGGCCGCGCCAGATAATCGAATGTCAGCAGCGGATCGTAGATATGCTCGATCACCGCCGCGGAATAGACATCTGACACCTTGGCCGGGTCGAAGCCGGTTTCCGGCGCGCTAAACGCCACATGCAGCACCTTTTCCGCATGGGCTGCGGGCAGCAGGCTGCCCAACATCATGGCCATCGCGAGAGTTTTTTTCAGGCGCATGATCTCCTCCTTTGTTGTCAGGCTGGTCCGGGTGTGGGCACCCGTTTTTTCTGCCAAGCCTGGTTTCCCCTCGACCGGCGGCAAGGCCGCCGATCATGATCGCGGGTGATCCCCGCTGTATTGGCGTGTTTTCACACGCTTGTTAACACACTCCATGACGGCGCAAGACATCGACAATTGACATCCAGACATAACATCGCCATCGTTAAAACAGGATTGTTCATTGCATGCGACATGCGCTCGAATCATCATGCCATGACAATGGATAATGAATACAGTCTATTTACACGAGGCTACGCACATGAAAACCGCTACCCTCATCGCCGCCTGCATCGCCATGGCCGCCTTGGCCGGCTGCGCCACCCAGCAAGGCTATGCCCAGAAGGTTTATTCCTGGCAAGGGCGCGACGCCAATGAGCTGCTGGCAAGCTGGGGCGCGCCCACCGCGCAGATGACCATGCCCAACGGCAAGCTGCTCTACACCTACCGCACCGCCTACAGCCAGGAAATGCCGATACAGGGCAACGGCTTCTACTATCCGTGGAGCGTCAGCGGCGGCGGCTCGGTCTACTACAGCTGCACTACCAATTTTGTGGTCGATCCGCACGACCACACCGTGCAGTCCGTCAGCTTCGACGGCAACGACTGCGTCGCCCCTGCCAAGAAGTAACGCAAGCCGCGTGAGCCGGGCCTACCGGCTCACGGCTTAGTGGCTGGACTCCGTTTTCAGCGTCAACTGTTCCTTGCCCCGGCCCAACAGCCGGCGAATCCGGCTGCGCAAGCCATCCAGATAGGTGTACACCACCGGCACCACCAGCAAGGTCAGCAGGGTCGAAGTGGTCAGGCCGCCGATGATGGCGTGCGCCATCGGCCGATTGCTTTCCGAGCCATCGCCGGTCCCCAGCGCCAGCGGCAGCATGCCGAAAATCATCGCCAGGCTGGTCATCATGATGGGACGCAGCCGCACCCGGCCAGCCTCGGCAATCGCATCCTCGCGCGCCATGCCGTCCAGCCGCGCCCGATTGATGAAGTCCACCAGCAAGATGCCGTTCTTCGCCACCAGGCCCATCAACATGATGATGCCGATGATGGAGAACATGTTCAGCGTCGACCCCCACAGGAACAGCGCGACAAACACGCCGCCAAAAGCCAGCGGCAGCGCCATCATGATGGTGACCGGCATGGTGAAGCTGCGGAACTGCGCCGCCAGGATCAGGTAGATGAAGATCACGCCCAGGCCCAGCGCGCGCAGCGCATTGCTGACGGTTTCCTCCATATCCTTCTGCTGGCCGCGATGCATGCGCTGCACGCCCTGTGGCAGCTGCATGCCATCAATCGCCTTGTCCACATCGGCCATCACCGAACCGACGTCGCGACCTTCCACATTGGCCATGATGCTGATCTCGCGCATCATATTGGTGCGCTTGATCTGGCGCGGACTGACACCCTGCCGCGTTTCGATCAGCGTGGACAGCGGCACCATTTGCGCACCGCCGTGCTGGTCCGCATTGCCGGCCACTTTCAACTGGTCCAGCAGTTCCTGACGCCGCTCCCCCTTGGGCACCCGCAGCCGCACATCGTAGTTCTCGCCATCCGGCGCTTCCCAGGTGGTCACCACATTGCCGGCCAGCAGCATGGACAACAGATTGCCCACCCGATTCAGATCCACCCCCAGGCTTAAGGCGGCATCGCGGCGCAGGGTCAGGCTCAGCGACGGATCGCCTTCGGTCAGGTTGGATTCGATATCCTTGACGCCCTTCACCTTGGCGATGCGCGCCATGACGTCGCGCGACACTTCGTCCAGCTCCGTCAGATTGGATCCGCGCAGGCCGATGAAGATCGGCTTGCCCTGCTGCTCGTCATTGGCCACCGCCTTGATCAGCACGCCGGCCACCGGCTGCACATGCTTGCGGACATCGGCAATCACCTGATGCAGGCTACGCTGACGCGAATGCTTGTCGCCTACATCAATCGTCAGATTGCCGTCGTTCTTGCCGGCGCCGAAATTGCCGGCGCCCACATTCAAGGAAACCGTCTGGATCTCCTTGATGCCAGCCAGCGAGTCGGCCAGCTCCTTGCCCTTTTGCGCCGTGTATTCCAGCGACGAGCCCGGCGCGGTCTGATACACCACGTTGATCTTGCCGCTATCGCGCTCCGGCACGAACTCGCCGCCTATCATCGGCACCAGCAAGAAGCTGGCCACGGTAAAGCTCAGCGCCAGCGCCAGCACGGTCTTGCGGTGGCCCAGCACCCAGCGGATCAGCAGCGCGTAACGATCGGACAGCCTGTCCAGCGACATCTCGAACCAATCCAGCATCCTGCCCAGCGGCCCGCGATGCTTGTCGCCGTGATGGTGCGGGTCGTGCCAGATCGACGACAACATCGGATCCAGCGTAAAGCTGACGAACATCGAGATCAGCACCGCCACCGCGACAGTCAGGCCAAACTGATGGAAGAAGCGGCCAATCACGCCGCCCATGAAACCCACCGGCAGGAACACCGCAACCACCGTCAAGGTGGTGGCCAATACAGCCAGGCCGATTTCGTTGGTGCCATCCAGCGCCGCCTGATAATGGCTCTTGCCCAGCGCGACATGGCGCACGATATTCTCGCGCACCACAATGGCGTCATCGATCAACAGGCCGATGGACAGCGACAGGGCCAGCAGCGTCAGCATGTTCAGCGTGAATCCCATGATCTGGATCGCGAACAAGGTGCCGACCAGCGCCACCGGCAGCGTCAGCCCGGTGATGACTGTGCTGCGCCAGCTGCCCAGGAACAGAAATACGATCAGGATGGTCAGTCCGGCCCCTTCCAGCAGCATGGACTCCACGCTGTGCAGGGCTTTCTTCACATCCTCCGCCGAGTCATAGGTATAGCGCAGCTTGGTGCCGGCAGGCATCTGCGGCTTCAGCTCCGCCAGCAGCTTCTTGACGCCGTCGGCCACGGCCACTTCGTTGGACCCGCGCGCCGCCTTGATATCAATGCCCAGCCCCGGCTGGCCGTTGATCAGCGAAACGCTGTCCTGTTCGGCTTCGGTATCGGACACCGTGGCGATATCATCCAGGCGGATCGGCGTGCCGTTGCGATAGCCGATCGCCAGCGCGGCGAAGTCATCGGCCGATTTCAGCTTGCCGGAGACCCGGATCGCCCATTCCTTTTGCGAGGTGGACACATTGCCGGCCGGGAAATCCTGATTGGCTGCCTTGATGGCGTCGGCCACATCGGTGAGCGCCAGGCCGGAGCCTTCCAGCCGCACCGGGTCGATGTCGATGCGGATTTCGCGCCGCACCGCGCCGATCAGGCTGACGTCGCCGACGCCCTCCACCATCTGCAGCCGCTTCTTCAACACGTTCTCGACCCAGCTGCTCAGTTCGCGCGGGCGGGTCTGATTGGAAGTCAGCGAGATCGACAGCATGGGGTTGTCGTTGGGGTCGACTTGCGAAACCGACGGCGTGCCGATTTCACGGCGGAACTGCCCCTGCACCGACGCCACCTTGTCGCGGACGTTTTGCACCGCGATGATCGGGTCGACCGACAATTCGAACTCGGCCACCACGAAAGAATTGCCTTCGGAGGAATAGGAACGGATTTCCTTGATGCCGTTGACGGTATTGAGCGCTTCTTCCAGCGGCTTGCTGACCTCGCTCTCCACCACCTCGGGCGAGGCGCCGGTATACGGCGTGGACACCACCGCCATCGGCAGACGGACATCGGGCATTTCCTCCACCGCCAGCTTCTGCCAGGAGAACAGGCCCAACACCATCAACGTCATCATCAAGACGGCGGCAAAAT
>NZ_PPTF01000041.1 GCF_002902845.1 Chromobacterium sinusclupearum | reverse complement strand
CTGTACCGCCGCCCGCCCAACGCCGATATCGCCGGCTATCTGCGTCGCGCGGAGCAAAACGGCCTGCTGGGCCTGGGTTGGCGGCGGATAGTGACGCCGGGAGAAAGCGCCGACTTGCCGCTGGCCGACCTCCCAGGCCGAGACGCGCTGCAAGCCGACATCGACTGGCTGTGCGAGCTGTACGCCACGCTGACCGGCTGTCCGCAAGTAGGCGCCCGGCTGGAGGTGCTTAACCGCCCGATGTGCCCGCGCTTCCACGTGGACCGCGTCGGTCTGCGCCTGCTGTGCTGCTACCAGGGACCAGGCACCGAATGGCTGCCTTCCCCCGCGGCAAACCGCTCCCGGCTGGGTTCGGCGGCGCAGGGCCTGCCCGATGCGGAATCCGGATTGATCCTCGACGCCGCTGCCATCGGCAGCGCGCCGCCGTTCGCCGTGCTGCTGCTCAAGGGCGCGGAATGGCCGGAATCCAAGGGCGGCGCCATCCACCGCTCGCCCGCGCCGCATCCCGGAGAAGCCCGCGTGCTGCTGGCGCTGGACGCGGTGTGGTAGCCCTCTCTTTCCCTCATTTCAAGGAGCACACATGAACACGCTGCCGGTAACGGTGCTGTCCGGCTTTCTCGGCGCCGGCAAAACCACGCTGCTGAACCACATCCTGGCCAACCGCGAAGGCAAGCGGGTGGCGGTGATCGTCAACGACATGTCCGAGGTCAATATCGACGCCCGCCTGGTGCGCGAAGGCGGCGCCCAGTTGTCGCGCGCCGAGGAAAAGCTGGTGGAGATGAGCAATGGCTGCATCTGCTGCACGTTGCGCGAGGATTTGCTGCTGGAGATACGCCGCCTGGCGGCGGAAGGCCGCTTCGACTACCTGCTGATCGAATCCACCGGCATCTCCGAGCCGCTGCCGGTGGCGGAAACCTTCACTTTCCGCGACGACGATGGCCGCAGCCTGGCCGATCTGGCGCGGCTGGACACCATGGTGACGGTGGTGGATGCCTGCAATTTCCTGCGCGACTACGCCTCGCGCGACAGCCTCACCGACCGCCAGGCCAGCCTGGGCGAGGAGGACGAGCGCACCGTGGTGGATCTGCTGATCGAACAAGTGGAGTTCTGCGACGTCATCGTGCTGAACAAGACCGATCTGATCAGCGCCGAAGCGCTGGCCGAGCTGGAGGGCATTCTGCGCTCGCTGAACCCGCGCGCCGACATCGTGCGCAGCGAGTTCGGCCGCGTGCCGCTGGACAAGGTGCTCGATACCGGCCGTTTCGACTTCGAAGCCGCGGCCGAAGCGCCGGGATGGCTGGCCGAACTGCGCGGCGAGCATGTGCCGGAAACTGAGGCCTACGGCATAAGCAGCTTCGTCTACCGCGCGCGCCGTCCCTTCCATCCGCAGCGGCTGTGGCAATGGATGCGGCAGGAATGGCCCGGCGTGGTGCGCTCCAAAGGTTATTTCTGGCTGGCCAGCCGGCCGCAGTTCGCCGCGCTGTGGTCGCAAGCCGGATCGGTGGCCCGCCATTCCTGCGCCGGGCTGTGGTGGGCGGCGCTGGACCGAGCGGAATGGCCCCAGGACGAAGACAGCCTGGCGCTTATCCGCTCGCGCTGGGCCGAGCCGTTCGGCGACCGCCAGCAAGAGCTGGTGCTGATCGGCATGGACATGGACAGCCAGGCGCTGACGGCCGGCTTCAACGCCTGTCTGCTGAACGATGCCGAATTGGCCGACGGAATAACCGCCTGGGAGACGCTGGACGACCCGTTCCCGCGCTGGGCCATCAGCGAGGAAGACGCCGAGGCCTGACGCCAAGCGCGGGCGGCTCGCCGCCGCCCGCTCTGCTATAATCGGCGCTTTCCGCAATTCTCCGTTCTTTAGCCGATGACTCCTGCCGCCCGCCTCGCCGACCTGAAATCCGCCCTGTCCTGCTGCCTGATCCGCGACCGCCACCTGCTGCGCCGCAAGCTCGCCGACGCCGGCGACCGGCTGAAGAAGAACCAGCCGGCCGACAAGCTGCTCACGGACATCGCCAGCCAGATCGACCGCTCGCGCGAGCGCGCCGAGGCCCGCCGCCGCCATCTGCCCAAACCGAGCTTCGACGACGCGCTGCCAGTCAACCAGAAACTGAACGACATCAAGACGGCGATAGACAAAAACCAGGTGGTGATCATCTGCGGCGAAACCGGCTCCGGCAAAACCACGCAGATCCCCAAGATCTGCCTGGAGCTGGGCCGCGGCGTGTTCGGCTTGATCGGCCACACCCAGCCGCGCCGGCTGGCCGCGCGCTCGGTGGCGACGCGCATCGCGCAGGAACTGGGCTCGCAACTGGGCGAGCATGTCGGCTTCAAGGTGCGCTTCACCGACAAATTGTCGGAAAAATCGGTGATCAAGCTGATGACGGACGGCATCATGCTGGCGGAGACGCAGACCGACCGTTATCTGGAAGCCTACGACACCATCATCATCGACGAGGCGCACGAGCGCAGCCTGAACATCGACTTCCTGCTGGGCTACCTGAAGCAGTTGCTGCCGCGCCGGCCGGACCTGAAAGTCATCATCACCTCGGCCACCATCGACGCCGACCGCTTCGCCCGCCACTTTGACGGCGCGCCGGTCATCGAAGTCTCCGGCCGCACCTTCCCAGTGGAAGTGCGCTACCGGCCGCTGAAGCAGCGCGACGAAGACGAGCGCGAGATGGAGATGGAGGACGCCATCGTCGACGCGGCGGACGAGCTGTCGCGCCAGGGGCCCGGCGACATGCTGGTCTTCCTGCCCGGCGAACGCGAAATCCGCGAAACAGCGGAGAAGCTGCGCAAGTCCGGCATCCGCGGCTACGAGATCCTGCCGCTGTTCGCCCGGCTGTCCAACGAGGACCAGCAGAAAATCTTCAAACCGTCCGGCGGCCGCCGCATCGTGCTGGCCACCAACGTGGCGGAAACCTCGCTGACGGTGCCCGGCATCAAGTACGTGATCGACACCGGTCTCGCCCGCATCAACCGCTACAGCCCGCGCGCCAAGGTGGAGCAGCTGCAAGTGGAAAAGATTTCACAGGCGGCCGCCCGCCAGCGCGCCGGCCGTTGCGGCCGCGTGGAGTCCGGCATCTGCGTGCGCCTGTATGCCGAGGACGATTTCAATGCCCGCCCGGCCTTCACCGACCCGGAAATCGTCCGCTCCAACCTGGCTGCGGTCATCCTGCGCATGGCCGCGCTGCGCCTCGGCAAGGTAGACGCCTTCCCCTTCCTGGAGGCGCCGAGCAGCCGCCTGATCGCCGACGGCTATCAAGTGCTGACCGAGCTGGGCGCGGTGGACGACAAGGGTGAATTGACCGCCGTCGGCAAGGAGCTGGCGCGCATTCCGGTGGACCCGAAAGTGGGCCGACTCATGCTGGCCGGCCGCGACTACCACTGCGCGCGCGAGGTGCTGATCATCGCCGCCGCCCTGAGCATCCAGGACCCTCGCGAGCGGCCGTTCGAAGCGCGCGACGCGGCGGAAAAGGCCCAGGCGCGCTTCAACGACGAGAAATCGGACTTCCTGTCCTTCCTGCACCTGTGGGATTTCTTCGCCGACGCGCTGAAGCACAAGAAATCCAACCGCCAGCTGGTCAACGCCTGCCACGACCACTTCCTGTCCTATATGCGTATGCGCGAGTGGCGCGAGCTGCACGCGCAGCTGGCCGAGATCGCCAGCGAGCTGGGGCTGATCACCCGCGACGAGGCCCATGCCGACGCCGAACAGCCGGACGCGCAGATGACGCAGAAAAAGCGCCAGCAAGTGGACGCGGTGGCCTATGAAAACCTGCACAAGGCGCTGGTGACCGGCCTGATCGGCAATATCGGCATGAAGAACCAGGAAGGAGACGACTACCAAGGCGCGCGCGGCGTCAACTTCCACGTCTTCCCCGGCTCCGGCCTGAAGAAAGCCAAGCCGAAATGGCTGGTGGCGGCCGAACTGGTGGAAACCACCCGCCTCTATGCCCGCTGCGTGGCCAAGATCGAGCCGGAATGGGTGGAGAAGCTGGCCCCCCACTTGGTGAAGTACCACTACTTCGAACCGCACTGGGAAAAGAGCCGCGGCGAAGTGGTCGCCAGCGAACGCGTGACACTGTACGGCCTGACGCTGATCCCGCGCCGCGCCGTCAGCTACGGCCGCATCGCGCCGGAGGAAGCCCGCGAACTGTTCATCCGCGGCGCGCTGGTCAATATGGAATACGTCAGCAACGCGCCGTTCTTCCAGCGCAACCAGCAGCTGATCCGCGAGGTGGAACAGCTGGAGCACAAGGCGCGCCGCCAGGACGTGCTGGTGGACGAAGAGGCGCTGTACGCCTTCTACAGCGAACGCATCCCGGCCGACATCGTTGATGCCGCCAGCTTCGAAGCCTGGCGCAAGGAAGCGGAAAAAACCGAACCCAAGCTCCTTCATCTGACCCGCGAAGAACTGATGCGCCACGCCGCCCAGCACGTGACGGAAAACCAGTTCCCGGAATGGCTGGAGCTGGAGGACGGCAAGCTGAAGCTGCGCTACCGCTTCGAGCCTAAACATCCTTTGGACGGCGTCACCCTGGACGTGCCGCTGGCCATCCTCAACCGCCTGCAGCCGGCCCCGTTTGAATGGCTGGTGCCAGGCATGATCCGCGACAAGCTGCACCAATTGGTCAAGGGCCTGCCCAAGCAGATCCGCCGCTGCTGCGTGCCGGTGCCGGACTTCGTCACCCGCTTCCTGCTGAGCAATCCGGACCTGCAGCAGCCCATCGCGCCGCAATTGGCGCGCTTCATCCTGCGCGAGACCGGCGGCGTCAAGGTGGACATCGACGAGTTCAACCAGCAGGAACTGCCGGAACACATGCTGTTCAACTTCCGCGTCATCGACGACGGCAAGCAGGAAATCGGCATGGGCCGCGATCTGGCTGCGCTGCAGAAGCAGTTTGGCCAGGCGGCGCAGCTGACTTTCCGCGACACCAGCGCCGAGTTCGAACGCGACGACGTCAAAGCCTGGGACTTCGGCGACCTGCCGGAGAGCATCCAGTTCGCCCGCGGCCGCCAGCAGCTCACCGGTTACCCGGCGCTGACGCTGGAGGAAGACCGCGTCGCCATCCGTCTGTTCGATACCCAGGCAGTGGCGGAAAAGCACCACCGCCAGGGCGTGGTGCGGCTATTACAGTTGCAACTGAAAGAGCAGATGAAGCAGCTGGGCAAGGGTTTGCCCGGCATGACGCAAATCGGCCTGCAATTGCGCGCCGTGGCCAATGTCGACGAGCTGTTGGCCGACGCCATCGCCTGCATCTGCGACCGCGCCTTCATCGGCGAGGACGCGCTGCCGCGCAGCGAAAAAGCCTTCAATGATCAAAAGACCCGCGCCCGCACCCGCCTGCCGGCCGTGATCCAGGCGGTAGCGCAATATCTGCAGCAGATCGCGGCCGAGTACACGCCGCTCGCCAACAAGCTGCAAAAGCACAAGCTGGGTTACGAGCTGAAGAGCCAGCTGGAGCGGCTGGTCTACAAGGGCTTCCTCAGCGATACGCCGTGGAGCCAGCTGCCCCATCTTCCCCGCTACATGAAGGCGATGAGCCTGCGCATGGACAAGCAACCGGCCAACCCGCAACGCGATGGCCAGCGCGCGGCGGAAATCCGCGATCTGTGGCAAAAGTGGGAACAAAGGGTGGCGGAACAACGCGAACAGGGCGAGCCGGCGCCGGAAGTGATGGCGTTCCGCTGGATGCTGGAAGAGCTGCGCGTCAGCCTGTTTGCACAGGAATTAAAAACACCTTACCCCGTCTCTGTTAAGCGTTTATTGAAGATTTGGAGCGACTTGCCGCGTTGACCGTGAAAATTGCCAGCTTGTCATGCCCTTGGATTATCATTTGTAAAACCTTGGATATTTCAAGCGGTAATTCTTCATGACTGTGGATTCCACAAAAAAACCGGCCAAGATCTACTCCGCGATGGTGGAAGTCGGCAAGGTGCTGCCTGTCGACGTTTATTCGGATACCGGCTTTCTGCTGCTCAAGCGGGGGCACTATGTGCTGTCGCCGGACTTGAAGCAGAAGCTGGTCCAAATGGGCTACGCCGAGGCCAAGGCCGATGTCCGCGCGCTGGACAAACCCAACCTCAACGACTTCAGCAAACTGTCGCTGTTCGAAGACATCGCCTTCCTGCAAGTGCGGGTCCGTAACGTGCTGCACCGCGCCTTGACCATACCGAATCTGGAAGCGCGGATCATGGAATTGACCCAGGCGCTGATCCGGATGGCGGAAAACCATCACGACGCGCTGGTCGCCTCCATCTTCCTGGTGCCGTTCAGCGAATACAGCGTGGCGCACTCGCTGCACACCGCCGCGTTGCTGGCCATCCTGACCCGGCGCGTCGAGCTGCCGCCGCGCCATCGCGAAATCCTGATCTGCGCAGCGCTGACGATGAATATCTCGCAAGTAGAGCTGCAGAACGAACTGTACGGCCAGCGCGCCAGCCTCAACGAACACCAGCGACAGGCCATACGCGATCATCCGCTGATGAGCTCGGCCATCCTGCGCGAGGCCGGCATCGATGACCAGCTGTGGCACACCCTGGTGCAAACGCACCACGAGTCCTGGGAAGGCACAGGCTACCCGCAAGGACTGACCAAGGAGCAGATCCTGCCGCCGGCCCATCTGCTGCACCTGGCCGACATCACTTGCGCCAAGCTGCTGCCGCGCCGCTATCGTTCCGCCCTGCTGCCCGCCACCGCCCTGGGGCAGATATTCCAGCGCAAAGACCGCGAATTCGACCTGGCCTTCATCACGCTGCTGATCCGCGAAATCGGCATCTACCCGCCCGGCAGCTTCGTCCGCCTGGCCAGCGACGAAATCTGCGTGGTGACCGCCTCCGGCGCCCAGCCGCGGGAACCGATGGTGGCCGCCATCCGCCGCGGCGACGGCCCGACTTACGGCGAACCGCTGCTGCGCGACACCAGCAAGCCGGGGCTGCGCATCGTCGCCCCCTGCCATGCCGACGAAGCCAGAGTGCGCGTATCGTTCCTCGCCCGGCTGTGGAAAGCCTGAAAAACAACATCGCTTAACATTTAATAACAATTTATTTTGGATGAAACATTAGAAAATTACCCTGATTGCGCATTTTTTCATAAAAAAGGTAGATTCAATGCGCATCTTCTCCCTCAGCGCCAGCATCCTGCTGGCCTTCGGCCTCGCAGCCTGCAATAGCGACGGCAGCGCCAGCCGCGCGGTTCCGCAAGACAATGCCGAGACCAAGCCCCCGGCCAGCGCCAGCGCCAAGAACGTCATCTTCTTCCTCGGCGACGGCATGGGCATCACCACGACCACCGCCGCCCGCATCTACGCCGTGGGCGAAGATGGCCAGCTGACCATGGACACGCTGCCGGAGTCCGGCTTCGTCAAAACCTTCTCGCAGGATGCTCAGGTTACCGACAGCGCGCCGTCCATGGCGGCGTATATGACCGGCGTGAAGATGAACAACGAAGTCATCTCCATGTCGTCCGACACCCGCGCCATCGAGCCGACCAAGGACGCCACCGGCAACTGCGGTGCCGGCAACGGCAAGCCGGTTTCCACGCTGCTGGAGCTGGCCAAGTCTAAAGGCTGGGCCACCGGCGTGGTGACCACCACCCGCGTCACCCACGCCACTCCCGCCGCCACTTACGCCCACGTCTGCCATCGCGACGCGGAATCCGACATCGCCGCGCAACTGGTGCCGGGCGGCGCGCAGTACAACAGCGCCCTGCTGGACGGCGTGGATGTGGTATTCGGCGGCGGGCGCCAGTTCTTCCAGCCCAAGAGCGCCGGCGGCAAGCGCGCCGACGGCCGCGACCTGGTGGCGGAATTGAAAGCCAAGGGCTATGGCTACGCGGCGGACAAGGCCAGCTTCGACGCCATCGACCCGGCCAAGACCCGCCGCGCCGTCGGCCTGTTCACCAGCAGCCACATGAGCTACGACCTGGACCGCGACGCCGGAAAGGAACCGAGCTTGGCCGACATGACCACCAAGGCCATCGCCATGCTGGCGGGCCGCAGCGACAAGCAAGGCATGTTCCTGATGGTGGAAGGCGGCCGCATCGACCACGCGCTGCATGAAACCCTCGCCAAGAAGGCGCTGCAGGACACTGTCGCCTTCGACCAGGCGATCAAGGCCGCCATCGATGCCATGCAGCAACGCGATCCCGGCCTGAAAAACACGCTGATCGTCGTCACCGCCGACCACGACCACACCCTAGTGCTGAACGGCTACGCCAAGCGCACCGGCAAGACCACTCCCGGCAATCCCGGCGTGCTTGGCCTGGCCAAGGATTACGCCAGCGGCAAGAACCTGACCGACGCCGACGGCATGCCCTACACCATCATCGGTTTCGGCAATGGCGAAAACCGGGTGAACGACAAGCGCAGCGCGGCCGCCGCGCTGACCGACGATGCGGTGTCAGGCAGCAACTACCACCAGGAAGCGGCCATCCCGATGCCTGCAGGCGGCGAGACCCACGGCGGCACCGATGTCTACATCGCCGCCATCGGCCAGGGCGCGGACAGCATCCGCGGCTTCCTGGAAAACATAGAAGTATTCGGCATTGTCAAGAAAGCCGCCGGCCTCTAAGCCCACTGGAGAACAAGAATATGCAAACCGTGATGAAAACCCTGCTGGCCGCCGCCGTGCTGGCCGCCCTGCATACCGCGCCGGCTCAGGCTGCCGGCGAAGCCAAGAACGTGATCTTTTTTCTCGGAGACGGCATGGGCCCCGCCACTGTCACCGCCTCGCGCATCTACCAGTATGGCGAGAGCGGCAAGCTCAGCATGGAAAAGCTTGACCGGACCGCCCGCATCAAAACCTTCTCCAACGACGCGCAGACCACCGACAGCGCGCCGTCCATGGCGGCGTATATGACCGGCGTGAAGATGAACAACGAGGTGATCTCCATGTCGCCCGACACCCGCGCCATCGAGCCCAATAAGGATGGCACCGGCAACTGCGGCGCGAATAACGGCGCGCCTGTCGCCACGCTGTTGGAGCTGGCCAAAGCCAAAGGCAAGGCCATCGGCGCCGTCACCACCACCCGCGTCACCCACGCCACCCCGGCCGCCACCTATGCCCACGTCTGCCACCGCGACGCCGAATCCGACATCATCGCCCAGGCCGTGCCCGGCGGCGCCGGCTACAACGCCAAGCTCGGCAACGGCCTGGATGTGCTGATGGGAGGCGGCGCCAAATTCCTGCTGCCTGCCACGCAAAAAGGCGGCAAGCGCAGCGACGGCCGCAATCTGCTGCAAGAGTTCGCCGCCAAGGGCTACCCGGTGCTGCAAACCGGCAGCCAGCTGGCCGCCTTCGACGCCAAATACGCCAGCCGCGTGGTGGGCATCTTCGCCAACGATCATCTGGACTACGAGCTGGACCGGGTCAAAAACAAGCTGGATCAACCCAGCCTGGCGCAGATGACCGCCGCGGCGATAGACGTGCTGTCCAAGAACGGCAACGGCTATGTGCTCATGGTGGAAGGCGGCCGCATCGACCACGCCCTGCACGGCACCAATGCCAAGCGCGCGCTGGTCGACACCATCGCCTTCGACGACGCCATCAAGACCGCGCTGGCCAAAGTCGATCTGAAAAACACGCTGGTCGTGGTCACTGCCGATCATGACCACACCATGACCATCAACGGCTACTCCAAGCGCGGCAATCCCATACACGACATCGCCCGCAGCTATGCGGACGGCCAACCGGCCAAAGACGCCAATGGCGCCGTCTACACCACACTGGTCTTCGGCAACGGCCCCAACCGCAAACCCAGCCGAGTGTCGGTCGATTCCGCCACCGCCACAGCGGATGACTATCAGCAGGAGACGGGCATCCGCCTGTCCAGCGAAACCCACGGCGGCGGCGACGTGATGCTGATGTCCGGCGGCGCCGGCAGCAGCGGCTTCAAGGGCGTGATGGACAACACCAAGGTATTCGGCCTGGTGAAATCCGCGCTCGGCCTGTAACCCTCCCCGGCGCGCGGCCCAAGCGCCGCGCGCCTCTCCCCTTCAGGAAACATCAATGAAAGTTTTGCTTATCGCCACGCTGGCGTTGTGGGCGCAGCAGGCGGCGGCGGCCCTGCCGGACCTGCAGGCCATCGTCCGCTACGAAACCGTCAGCCAGGGGGCCGACGGCGTGGAAAAAACCCTGCGCTACAGCGAAAAATGGGTGCGCCAGGGCGGACACGTCTGGCGCGAACGACTGGGCGCCGCCGTGCCGCATCGCCATGACGACGACGGCCACCAGCACCTGGACTTTGCCGCCGCGCCGCGCCATGTCTGGCAAGATAAAAAAGGCCAGTTGAACGTGGAATTCATCCACGCCGCCAAGCAGGAGAGAATCGTGGTGGAACGGCGCGAATGGAGCGACGCCGGATTCGACGGCTCCTGGGCGCGCGCCAGCCAATTGGTGGATATCGCGCAACTGCGCGGCTTCTCCAAGAAAAACGAAAACGCCGACACCATCGTCTACACCAAGGCCGGCAAGACCTTGCGCTGGAGCCAGCGCTGGCAGATGCCGCTGCGCGTGTCGCTGCAGAGCGCCGATGGCCGCCAACGCGAAACCATCACGGTGGAGCCGCAAGCGCTGCCGCCCAGCGCGCAGCAGCCCTGGAAACGCAGCGCCAACTGGCCGGCGCGCGATTATCTGGATACCCTGGACTAGGAACCCCGCGCCTGCGCGTAGCGCGCAGGTGTCACGCCCGCATGCTGGCGGAAAAAGGCGATGAAGGCGCTATCGCTGGCAAACTCCAGTTCCTGCGCCACCTCGCCGGCCCCCGCGCCATCCGCCAGCCGCTCCATCGCCTTCAGTAACCGCCACTGCTGGCGCCAATCCTGATAGCTCATGCCGGTCTCGCGCAGAAAGATCCGGCTGATCGTCCGCTCGCATGCCCCCACCCGCGCCGCCAGCTGGTTCAGCCGCGGCGGCAAATCGCCGCGGCGCACCGCGTCCAGCCAGGAGGCCAGTCGCGGATCCGCCGGGAACGGCAGGCGCCAGTCCTCGCTGCGCGCCGCCAATAGTTCTTCGCCGAACACCTGAAGCAAGCTGGCTTGCCGCTCGTCCGCCATGTCCCACGGCCAGAACGCCATGCGCTCTATCACCTCGCGCAATAAGGGATTGACCTCCACCACCTGCAAGCCTGGCGCGGCAAACGGCAAATCGCGCTCAAAATACAGCGAACGATAAGCCACCACGCCGCGCGATTGCACGCGATGCATCATGCCGGCGGGAATCCAGGCGGCGCGGCTGGGCGGCAGCAGGCACAGGGTATGCTCCAGCTCGATGCTCATGCAGCCGGCCGCGGCAAACAGCAATTGATGGCGGCCATGGCCGTGAAGGCCAGAGTCATGCACGCCCATATCGGCGGCAATGCCGATGACCGGCGCGTCGAAATCATCCGCGTCGAATGCCTGATTGGCGGCTATTTTCGCCATCTGTCCGATTTCTTATAGATAAAGTCACTATCATTGTAATCAGACACACTCCTGATCACTAGACTGGCGGTCGTCAAAAGAAAGGAAATCGACATGAAAACGACGACCCGTCCTCCGCTATGGCTGCTGACGCTGCTGATCATGTTCCCGCAGCTGGTGGAAACCATTTACAGCCCGGCCCTGCCGGATATCGCCACGGTCTTCGGCGTAAGCCACGCGCGGGCGTCGCAGACGCTTTCCGTCTACTTTATCGCCTTCGCCGTCGGCGTGGCGCTGTGGGGCTGGCTGAGCGACCGTCTGGGCCGCCGCCCCGCCATGCTGCTGGGGCTGGCCTGCTATGGCGCGGGTTCGGCGCTGGCGCTGATCGCCACCGACTTCAGCATGCTGCTGTTGGCTCGCGTGGTCGCCGCCCTGGGCGCGGCCGCCGGTTCGGTGGTGGTGCAGACCATGCTGCGCGACAGCTACGACTCCACCCTGCTGGCCCGCGTGTTCTCGGTGATAGGGGCGGCCTTGGCGGTCAGCCCGGTGCTCGGCCTGATCAGCGGCGGCTGGCTGGTCAGCGGCTACGGCCACCTGGGCGTGTTTACCGCGCTATTGGCGCTGGCCGGCCTGCTGCTGGCGCTCACGGCCTGGATTCTGCCGGAAACCCGTCCGGCCAATACCGCACGGCCCGATATGGCCAAACTGGCCAGACGCATGGCGGGCGATGGCGCGCTCTGGCGCAACGCCATGCTGGTGGCGCTGTTCAATACCATGATCTTCAGCTACTACAGCCTGGCGCCGTTCCTGTTCGATAAACTCGGTTGGAGCGCCACAGAATTCGGCTGGACCGGAGCCGCGCTCGCCGCCGCCTCGCTGGCAGGCAGCCTGCTCAACCGCAAGCTGCTGGCGCGCGGCGGACAAACGGAGGCGCTGGTTCGCCAGGCTTGCGCGCTGGCCCTGCTGTCCGGGCTGGCTGCCTGGCTGCTGCGCGAATCCGCCTGGATCTTGTTGCCGATGGCCGGCGTGATGGTGTCCTTCGGCATCGCGCTGCCGAATGTGATGAGCCAGGCCCTGCGCCACTACCGCGAACAGGCCGGCGCAGCCGGCGCGCTGTTCGGCCTCAGCTACTACCTGCTGTTGGGCGCGATGCTGGGCTTGTCCGGCATGGTCCAGCAACTCGGCGCGGTGCTGGCCGTCTGCGCGCTGGCGGCCTGCCTGTGCAGACCGCAAGACCAGGTCCCTCAACCGTCCTTGCGGACCGAATAGAACAACTGCCCCAGGTACTCGCGCAGCAGAGAGTGGCATTCCTGCTGCGCGCGTCCGCTCGGTATCCACCAGAACACGCCGCCGCCGTCGTAGCGGATGAGGGCGGTCGGCGCCGGCAGCACGCTCAGGCCTTGCCGTTCAAAAAACGGCACCGCCCGCGCCAGATGCCAGCCCTGGCTGACCAATGCAATCCGCTGGATATGGTCACGCCGCAGCAGCGCGGCCGAAAATTGCGCATTTTCCAAGGTGGTGTTAGAGCGGCGCTCCACCCAGCGCGGCGTCAGGCCGTAATCCTCGCGCAGCGTGCGCGCCATCACCTCGCCCTCGGGCTCGCCGCCCAACGGCGCCCCTCCCGTCACCAAGAGCGGCTTGCCTGTCTGCCGCGCCAGATAAGCGCCATAGCGCAACCTGGCCAGCGTGTCGGCCCCTGGCTCGTTGCGGCCATATTCCGGGGCCGGCTTCTTGCCGCCGCCCAGCACGACGATGGCCTCAACCGCTTGCAACTGCGCTGCGCTGGCCACTGGGTAACGCTCGACATGGCTGGCAAGCCACATCGCCGTTTGCGGGATGGACAACAGATATCCCAGCACGACGCCCAAGGCCAGCAATCCACTGCCCCAACGGAGACAACGCCTGAGCAGCAGCGCGCCCAATACAATCGGCAGCAGATAAATCAGCGGAGGCAGCAACAAGGCGCCCAGCAATTGGTGCCACAAAACCGTAAGGCTATACATATTCTTCCTTGCGCAAGGAGCGGTGCGCGCAAGCATACGACAGACAAGCACTACGCACCAATTCCAATATCATTTCCAGAGGACTTAGACACCGGCCAAGATAGCCTGCAGCTGGCAAAATCTTGTAGATTTGTATGCCAAAAGCAAAATCTTTAATACACATTTACTTGAGCTATCAGCATGCGCTGAACAAAATAGCGCGTCCATTAGCCGCATATGCGCTTACGGGCACTTTCGCCTCAATCAACAACATAAGGACCGCCAAAATGAAAAAATTGCTGATCGCCCTCTGCGCGCTGGGTTTCGCCGCCTCCGCCTTCGCTTCCAGCGACACGCCCTGCAAGGACGACGCGCAAAAGCTGTGCGCCGGCAAGAAAGGCCGCGAGCAGATCAAGGCCTGTCTCATAGAAAACAAGGAAAAGATCTCTCCGGCATGCAAGGCCAAGATCGAAGAGAAGGCGGCGGAAAAGAAACAATAAGCTCGTCTTGGCAGTTGGCGCGCCGCCATGCGGCGCGCCCTCGTCAAAAGCGCCTTGTCAAAAGCGGCGCTTTTTGGAAAAATGGCAAGATATTTGATTGGAATCCTTCGACATGAGCCACGTTCTCGCGTAATGCCCCACTACGGGGCCGGTAGCCGCACAAGCGGCGCTTGAAACCACCCTGACGCGAGATTTCTCATGCCCATCATGCAACTGCAAGGCCTCAGCCTTGCCTTCCCGCGCAAAACCTGTTTTTCCGACTTCCACGCCCAAATCGATTGGGGCCAACGCATAGGCATCGTCGGCGCCAACGGCAGCGGCAAGTCCTCGCTGCTGAAAATGCTGCTGGGCGAACTGCCGTCTGAGCCCGGCCGCATCCTCCGCGCCGAGGCCGCGCGCATCGGCTACCTGCCGCAAATCGTGGAGCGATACGAGGAGCTCAGCGGCGGCCAACGCGTCAATCAAGCCTTGAGCCAGGCGCTGGCGGGCCACCCCGACCTCTTGCTGCTGGACGAGCCGAGCAACCATCTCGACACCCGCAACCGCCGCGCCCTGAGCCGCATGCTGCGCGGCTTTGGCGGCGCCATCGCGCTGGTGACGCACGACCTGGCGCTGCTGGATGAAGTCTGCGACAGCATCTGGCATATCGGCGATGGCCAGATCGAAATCTTCTCGGGCCGCTACGCCGATTTCCTGCGCGAGCGGGAACAACAGCGCGCCGCGCTGGAAAGAGAACGCGCCGGCCTGAGACGGGAGCAGGAAGCGACACACCAAGCCCGCATGCGCGAGCAGGAGCGCGCCGGGAAAGCGCGCGAGCGCGGCGCGCGCAGCATCGCTGAAAGCAAGTGGGCCACGATCAAATCGCCCACCAAACTGGGGCGCGGCAACACCACCGCCGGCCGCAAGCAGGCGGAGCTGGCCGAGCAGCGGCGCGAAGTGAACGACCGGCTCTCGTCCCTGCGCCTGCCGGAACGCATCGCGCCGCGCTTTCAGCTGATAGAAGGGGAGCGCGCGACGGACCTGGTATTGCAGATCAGCGACGGCAGCGTCGGCTACCAGCGCCCCGTGCTCGACGGCATCCACCTGCGGCTGGCGCGCGGAGAAAGGCTGGCGCTGGCCGGCGGCAATGGCTCTGGGAAATCCACGCTGGCGCGCGCCATCGCCGGTGTCGCGCCGGCGCGCCGGCTGGGCGGCGACTGGCTGACGCCGGCCCCAATCGGCTATCTGGACCAGCATTACGCCACGCTGCGCCCTGGCGTCTCGGTTCTGGAAACGCTGCGCCAGCGCACTGCAGACTGGCCGCCGCAGCGCTTGCGCCATTTCCTCAGCGATTTCCTGTTCCGCGACGACGCCGCGGTGGACGCCGACGTGGCCACGCTGTCCGGCGGAGAAAAAGCCCGGCTGTCGCTGGCGCTGATCGCCGCCCGTCCGCCCGCGCTGCTGATTCTGGACGAGATGACCAATAATCTAGACCTCATCACCCGCCAGCACGTCATCGACGTATTGCAGCATTACCCGGGCGCGATGCTGCTGATCTCCCACGACGCCGATTTTCTGGATGCCGTCGGCCGGGTGGAACCCTACCGGCTGCCGCTCCGGAGCGAACGGAAATAATAAAACCCCCGCGGGCGAGGCCGGCGGGGGTTTCCGTGAGAAGGCGGAGCTTATTCGCCCAGATAGGCGTTGCGCACGCGCGGATCGTCCAGCAGCTCTTTGGCGTTGCCGCTCATGGTGATGCGGCCGCTCTCCATCACGTAGCCGCGCTGCGACACCTCCAGCGCCAGCTTGGCGTTCTGCTCCACCAGCAACATGGTCACGCCCTGCTTGGCGATCATCTGGATGATCTCGAAGATCTTCTCGACGATGATGGGCGCGAGACCCATGGACGGCTCGTCCAGCAACAAGAGCTTGGGCTTGGACAGCATGGCGCGGCCCATCGCCACCATCTGCTGCTCGCCGCCGGACAGGGTGCCGGCCAGCTGCAGCCGGCGCTCCTTCAGCCGCGGAAACAGCTCATAGACGTGTTCGATCTCGTTCTGGATGGCTGCCTTGTCGTCGCGGTAGTAGGCCCCCATTTGCAGGTTTTCCTCCACCGTCAGCTTGGCGAATACGCCGCGGCCTTCCGGCACCATGGCCAGGCCATGGCGAACAAAATCATAAGACGGAATGGACGCCACATCCTTGCCGTCGTAAACGATATTGCCGCCGGACTTCTTCACCATGCCCACCAGGGTCTTCAGCGTGGTGGTCTTGCCCGCGCCGTTGGCGCCGATCAGCGTGACCAGCTCGCCCTGGTTGATGTGAAAATCGATCCCCTTGACTGCCTGAATGCCGCCA
Organism: Chromobacterium sinusclupearum; assembly: GCF_002902845.1. Lineage (GTDB taxonomy): Bacteria > Pseudomonadota > Gammaproteobacteria > Burkholderiales > Chromobacteriaceae > Chromobacterium > Chromobacterium sinusclupearum. Next base: position 16,013 of record NZ_PPTF01000041.1, on the reverse strand, counting down.
TAGGCCACTTGCAGGTTTTTGACTTCCAGAATGCTCATGCGTGGGCCGCTCCCAGATAGGCTTCGATCACTTTAGGATTGCGGCGCACTTCTTCCGGCACGCCTTCGGCAATTTTCTTGCCGTAATCCAGCACCGCAATGCGGTCGCACAGGCCCATCATCAGCTTGACGTCGTGCTCGATCAGCAGCACGGTGACGCCATCTGCGCGGACCTTGCTCATCAGCGCCTTCAGCTCTTCGGTTTCCTTCGGGTTCATGCCGGCCGCCGGCTCGTCCAGCGCCAGCAGCTTGGGCTCGGTGGCCAGGGCGCGGGCGATCTCCAGACGGCGTTGGTGGCCGTAAGACAGGTTGCGGGCGCGCTCATTCGCCACATCGGCAATGCCGACATACTCCAGCAGCGCCCAGGCCTTGGCCTCGATGTCGCGCTCCTCGGCCATGGTGCCCTTGTCGCGCAGCACGGCGCCCAAGGCGCCGGCCTTGGAGCGGATGTGACGACCCACCATCACGTTTTCCAGCGCCGTCATCTCGGCGAACAGCCGGATGTTCTGGAAGGTCCGCGCGATGCCGGCCTCCACCACCACATGGGGCTTCTGCTGGAACAGGTTGTGGCCGGCAAACTCGAACTTGCCCTCGTCCGGCACATACAGGCCGGTCAACACATTGAACAGCGTGGTCTTGCCGGCGCCGTTGGGGCCGATCAGACCGTAGATTTCACCCTTGTTGATGCTCAAGCCCACGTCGCTCAGCGCGTGCAGGCCGCCGAAGCGCTTATGGATGCCTTCGATTTTCAGCAAAACTTCAGCCATGATTAACCTTTCTGCGCAGCCGCTTCTTCTTTTGCATGCTGGAATTCAGCCTTGCGGCGCTTGGACGGCCACATCCCTTCCGGACGGACCAGCATCATCACTACCATCGCCAGGCCAAACAACAGCATGCGGGCGTTTTCCGGGTCCACAATCATGCGGCCAAAGGTCTTCATCTGCAGCGGGCCGATCACGTCGCGCAGAATTTCCGGGGCGATGGTCAGCACCACCGCGCCCAGGATCACGCCCGGGATATGGCCCATGCCGCCCAGCACGATCATCGCCAGGATCATGATGGATTCCAGCAGGCTGAACGATTCCGGCGACACGAAGCCCTGGAAGGACGCGAACAGTCCGCCGGCCACGCCGCCGGACAGCGCGCCCAGGCCGAAGGCCAAGAGCTTGATGTTGCGGATGTTGATGCCCATCGCCGCGGCGGCGATGTCATCCTCGCGCAGCGCCACCCAGGCGCGGCCGATGCGGGAGTGCTGCAGGCGGAAAGCCATGATCACCACGCCCACGGTCAGCGCCAGGAACAGGTAGTAGTAGAGGTAGACGCTGTGGAAGCTCAGGCCGAACAGCTCTATGGTTCTACCCAGCGAAACATCGCCGATGTGGATCGGGTCGATCAGGTTGACGCCCTGCGGACCGTTGGTGATGTTGATCGGCGAGTTCAGGTTGTTCATGAAGATGCGCACAATCTCGCCGAAGCCCAGCGTCACGATGGCCAGATAGTCGCCCTTCAGCCGCAGCACCGGCGTCCCTAGCAGCACCCCGCCCAGCGAGGCCAGCGCCGCGCCCAGCGGAATCGTCAGGAAGAACAGCCAGTGGATGTCGAAATGCGGCGAGCTCAGCAAGGCGTAGGTATAGGCGCCGATCGCGTAGAAAGCGATGAAGCCCAAGTCCAGCAGACCGGCGAAGCCGACCACGATGTTCAGGCCCAGCGCCAGCATCACATACAACAGCGCGAAGTCGATGATGCGCACCCAGGAGTTGCCCAGCGCGCCGCCCACGATAAAAGGCAGCACCAGCAGCGCGACAGCGCTAAGGGCGAACAGCGCCATCTTCTTCTTGATATCCAGAGTATTCAGATTCATGTTTCCTCCTCCGGATCAGGCGCGGTCGGCCATTTTTTCGCCCAGCAAGCCGGACGGACGGAAGATCAGCACCATGATCAGGACGAAGAAAGCGATGATGTCCTGATAGTTGGAACCGAGGAAACCGCCGGTCAGCGTGCCGATATAGCCGGCGCCCAGGCTTTCGATGATGCCCAGCAGAATGCCGCCGGCCACCGCGCCGCCCAGATTGCCGATGCCGCCCAGCACTGCTGCGGTAAAGGCCTTCAGGCCGATCATGAAGCCCATGTAGTAGTGGGCCTGTTCGTAGTTGGTGGCCACCATCACGCCGGCGATCGCCCCCAGGCCGGAGCCGATGACGAAGGTGGCGGAGATGATGTGGTTGACGTTGACGCCCATCAGGCCGGCGACTGCCGGGTTCTGGCTGGTGGCGCGCATGGCGCGGCCCAGCTTGGTCTTTTCCACCATCAAGAGCAGGCCGGCCATGATGGCCAGGCACAGCACGATGATCAGGATTTGCAGCTTGGTGATGCTGGCGCCGAAGATGGTCACCACGTCATGATCCAGAATCTGCGGGAACGGAATGTAGTTGCGGCCCCAGATCAGGATGGCGACTTGCTGCAGCACGATGGAAACGCCGATGGCGGTGATCAGCGGCGCCAGGCGCTGCTTGCCGCGCAGCGGCCGGTAGGCGACGCGCTCGATGGCGAAGCCGAGCAGCATGCAGGCGGGCACCGCCACCAGCAGCCCGATCAACACCAGGGCAGGCCCCGGCAGATTAATGCCCGCGCCCATCAGCGTAGTGATGACGGTGATGGTGACCATGGCGCCGAACATCACCACTTCGCCGTGGGCGAAGTTGATCAGTCCCATGATCCCGTACACCATGGTGTAGCCCAGCGCGATCAGCGCGTAGATGCTACCCAGAACGAGGCCGTTCAGGATTTGTTGCAGAAATATGTCCACGATTGGAGATCTCCTCTGTTTGTCTGCCGGCAGCTTGCGGGGGTATTCCCTCTTATTGACTGCTGCCTGTTTTGTTTGCCTGCCGCGGGCCTTGATTTTGGCTTCTGTCCGACAGGCGAACCGATTATCACCATGTATCCAATCGACTGTCAATTACGAAGACCGGTAAAATCCGCCGCCTGGAAAATTCATTTAAATTCAAATATCCAATTGATTTTATTGAATTTTATACCAAAACCTTCAGATGGAATTTTTCCAGCCGCTACCATTGGGCAAACTCTTTGCCCTCTACTGCCACTTTTACATTTCAGTCATATTGTCCATGTCTTTTATTCACATCCGAACACGTGACACCCTGCGCCAGCAGCGATTGCGAACACTTGAATATGAGCATTGTTCAATTGCATACAATCTACAGTACCACTTGCTATCCATTCATCAGGCCAATGTCGCCGTCCAAAAAATCTGCAACAAGATGTTTCGGCACGTTGTGACATCCCGCCCACACCGCGATGACTTGCAAAATACATGCCAATTTTGAACATAGCCCTCGCGCGGGATAGCGGGATGATAGATTTGTTAAGCCACGCTAAGCGTTGCAATAGCAAAAAGCCCGCCCCGGCCAGACGGCCGGAACGGGCTTTATGGTTTGAGACCGGATCAAACCAGCTGGAAGGGATAGACGCTGCCCAAACCCAATATCCGGGTCAACTCGTCCAAGGCGCCGCGGCACTCCGTCAACAGCTGCGGGTCGGCCAGGTCGGCCGGCGCCAGGCGGTCGCGGTAGTGGCGGTCCACCCAGCCGTTCAACGCGTCGAACAGCGCATCGCTCATCAACACCTTCTGGTTCACCGCAGCAAGCTCCGCTTGATTCAAGGCCACGCGCAGCCGCAGGCAGGCGGGGCCGCCGCCGTTCTGCATGCTCTGCTTGAGGTCGAACACGCGGACTTCATCTATTGCTCCGCCGCTGGCGGCCAACTTCTGCAAATAACTCCACACCCTCTCGCTATTGCGGCACTCTTCCGGCACCACGATCAGCATCTTGCCATTGGGCTTGGACAGCAGCTGGCTGTTGAACAGATAACTCTTCACCGCCTCTTCCACCGTCACCTCGGCGCGCGGCACCTCGATGGCGGTGAAACGGCCGCCTCGGGCCGCCAGCTTGCGGGCGATCTCGTCCAGCACAGCGGCCTGGTTCAAGAAAGCCTGCTGGTGATGGAATAGCACCTCGCCGTTGCCTACCGAGATCACATCGTTGTGGAACACGCCGGCGTCTATGGTGTCCGGGTCCTGCTGCGCGTACACCACGCCATCCTCTGCCAGGCCATGCAGCCGCGCCACCGCCTGGCTGGCTTCCAGCGTCTGCCGCGCCGGGAACTTGGCCGGCTTCGGATAGCGCATGTCGAAGGCCGCAGCGCCGAACACGAAGAACTCCACGCCCGGCTGGCCGTAATCCGCGCAGAAACGGGTATGGTTGGCCGCGCCCTCGTCGCCGAAGTGCATCTGCGCCGGCAGCGCCTCGTGCACGGCGAAGCGGGCTTCGTCGGCGAACATCGCCTGCAGCACGCGGCGCGTGGTCGGATGCTCGATCGAACGGTGGAACTTGTTGTTCAGATTGGCCGGCGTGAAATGCACGCGGCCGTCGGCGGTATCGGCCGACGGGCTGACCGTGGCCGCGTTGGCGGTCCACATGCTCGATGCGGAAGTCGCCGCCGCCAGGATGATGGGCGCTTCCTTGGCGGCGCGGGCGATCACCTCGGCGTCGCTGCCGCCGAAGCCCAGCCGGCGCAAGGACGCCACGTCGGGCCGCTCCTGCGGGGCCAGCACGCCTTGCTTGAAGCCCAGGTCGTGCAGCGCCTTCATCTTCTGCAGGCCTTGCTTGGCCGCCAACTTGGGATTGGAGACCGCGCTGCTGTTGCTGGTGGAGGCGACATTGCCGAAGGACAGGCCGCTGTAATTGTGCGTCGGGCCGACCAGACCGTCGAAATTCACTTCATAGGCGTTCATCGCATTCCCCTCACAGCACGATGCCGGGCGACAGCTGCGCCGGCAGCGTCAGGCTGTCGCACTCCAGCGAGGCGACCGGGTAGGCGCAGTAGTCGGCCGCATAGTAGGCGCTGGGCCGGTGGTTGCCGGACGCGCCGATGCCGCCGAAGGGCGCGGCGCTCGACGCGCCGGTCAGCGGCTTGTTCCAGTTGACCACGCCGGCGCGGCTTTCCAGCCAGTAGCGGTCGTACAGCTCGCGGCTGTCGGACAGCACGCCGCCGGCCAGGCCGAAGCGGGTGTCGTTGGCGATGGCGATGGCCTGGTCGAAATCGGCGTAACGGATCAGCTGCAGCAGCGGACCGAAGAACTCCTCGTCCGGCCGGACGGCATCGGTGGTGTCGATGATGCCCGGCGTCAGCATGGCCGCGCCCGCTTCCAGCCGGCGCATCGCCAGCAGCGGCTTGCCGCCGGCGGCGATCAAGGCGTCCTGCGCCTTGAGCAGCGCATCGGCGGCGGCATTGGAAATCACCGCGCCGAGGAACGGCGCCGGTTCGGCGTCGTACTTGCCGACGCGCAGCTTGCCCGTGACGTCTGCCAGCCGGGCGACGAAACGGTCGCCCCACTCGCCTTGCGGCACCAGCAGGCGGCGCGCGCAGGTGCAACGCTGGCCGGCGGAGACGAAGGCGGACTGGATCACATGATGGATGGCCGCGTCGATATCGGCGACTTCGCCGACGATCAGCGGATTGTTGCCGCCCATTTCCAGCGCCAGAATCTTGTCCGGGCGGCCGGAGAACTGCTTGTGCAGCAGCGCGCCGGTGGCGGAGCTGCCGGTGAAGAACAGGCCGTCCAGCCCCTCATGGCCGGCCAGGGCGACGCCGGTATCCTTCGCGCCTTGCAGCAAGCCGATCACGCCGGCCGGCAGGCCCGCCTCGGCCCACAGCTTGACGGTTGCCTCGGCGGTCCACGGCGTCAGCTCGGACGGCTTGAAGATCACCGCGTTGCCGGCCAACAGCGCCGGCACGATGTGGCCATTCGGCAAATGGCCGGGGAAGTTGTACGGGCCGAATACCGCCACCACGCCATGCGGCTTGTGGCGCAGCACCGCCTGGGCGTCGCCCATCGCCGCGGCGCGCTCGCCGGTGCGCTCGGCCAATGCCTTCAGCGAGATGTCGATCTTGCCGACCATGGTGGCGACTTCCGTCGTCGCCTCCCACAGCGGCTTGCCGGTTTCCTGAGCGATAATCCCGGCGAGTTCCGCCTTGCGTTCGGTCAGCAGCTCGCCGAAGCGGCGCACCACTTGGGTGCGGGCTTCCAGGCCGGCGCGCGCCCAGGCCGGAAAGGCGGCGCGGGCGGCGCGCACGGCCGCATCCACTTGTTCGCCGCTGGCGGCGCGTCCGCTCCATAATGGGGCATTGTCGGCCGGATTGGTCTTGGCCAGGACCTCGCCTTCGCCGGCCAGCCATTGGCCATTGATGAACAAGCTCGTCATTACGCAGCCTCCTTCGGCGTCAGCGCCACGCAGCGCACGTGATCGCCATCCTTGACATCAAGCGCCCGCGCCAACTCCGGCGTCAGGCTGAATTCGCCCTGCGGCGCGGCAGACTCCGCCAGCACGGCGCGGAAGCCTTCCAGCGCGTCGTTGCACACCAGATAGCAGGTTTTGTCGCCGTCCGGCAGCGGATCGACCACGCGCGCCGGCAGCCGCTGGCTCTCCTTCACCGCGCGGATGTCGCCGCTGTACGCCTGCACGGTCGGACCGGCGTCGAAGATATCGACATAGCCTTCGTAGCGGAAACCTTCCGATTCCAGCATCGCCAGCGCCGGCCGCGTGGCCTCGTGGGTAAGGCCGATCACCGCCTGCGCCTCCGGCGGCAGGAAGTCCACATACACCGGATGCTTGGGCATCAGCTCGGCGACGAAGGCCTTCTGGCCGATGCCGGTCAGATAGTCCGCCTTGGCGAAATCGATGGAGAAGAAATGCCGGCCCAGCGCCTCCCAAAACGGGGAGCAGCCGTTTTCATCGGACACGCCACGCATCTCGGCCACCACCATCTTGCCGAACAGCTGCGGGAATTGCGCCAGGAACAGGAAGCGGCTCTTGGACAGCAGGCCGCCGTTGCGCTTGATGCGGTAATCCGGGTGCAGATACAGCGTGCACAGCTCGCTGAAGCCGGTGTGGTCGTTGGACAGGAACAGCGTTTCGTGACGGCTGTACACGCCCAGCTCTTCCGACGCATGGACGATGGTGCCGACGCGATAGTTGTACCAGGGCTCCTTCAGCCCGACGGCGGCCTCGATGGCGCAAATGCCGGCGACTTTGCCGTTTTCCGAATCCTCCAGCACGAACACATAGCCGTGATCGGCCCGGTCCAGCTCGCCGGAAAACGACAGCACCGAACGCGCGATGCGCTTCTGCAGCCGGTCTTCGTTGATCGGCAGCGAAGTCAGCCCGACGCCGCCGCTGGCGGCGCTTCTCGCCAGATCCATCAGACCCGGCAAATCCTTGTGCGCTACGGGACGAATAAACATCATGGCCCGCTCTCCTTATGCTTGCTGCAAACCGGCTACGCGCACCGCGTCGCCGCTGGCCACGCCCAGCGCCTTGGCCGCGTCCGGGTTGAGGAAGGCCACGCCGTCCACCACCGCCACGCGGGCGAACGTGGCGGCAAAACCGGCCAGACGATCATTGCTGAGCAATTGCAGGCTGGCTTGGGCCGGCAGGCTGGCCTGGATTTCCACCGGATAAACCCGGCTGTGCTCCACCGTTTTCAGCCGGTCCAGCTCGGCGGTCAGCACCGCACCGCCATCGAAGATATCCAGATAGTTGTCGGCCTCGAAGCCTTCGTTGCACAGCAACTGGCACACGCGCTCGAAATTCGGATGGATCTGGCTGATGGATTGCTGCGCCTCGTCCGGCAGCAGCGGCACGTAGATCGGGTAGCTCGGCATCAGCTCGGCGATGAAAGTCTTGCTGTGGCTGACGAAGGCCTGCTCCACCTGCAGGAAATCCATATTGAAGAAGCGGCGGCCGATGGCGTTCCAGAACGGCGACTGGCCGGCATCGTCGTGGATGCCCTGCATCTCGGCGATGATGCGGCGGCCAAAGCGCTCGCGCTCGCCGGCGATGAACAGCAGGCGCGCGCGCGACATCAGCTCGGCCGCCATCGCCTCCAGGCCGCTATCGACATAAAAGCCGCACAGTTGCACCGTGCCGGTCAGATCGTGGCAGATGTTCAGCACATGGATGCGGTTGTGCACGCCCAGCGTGCGCGAGGCATGCACGGCGGTTTCGCTGCGATAGCTGTAGAACGGCTCGTCGAAGCCGGCGGACGCGCAGATCGACGCCGTGCCGGCCACCACGCCGCCCTGCTCCAGCACAAACATGTAGTAGTCGCGGCTGGCTTCGCCGGTGGCTTCGTGCTCGAAAGCGCTGACCGACTGCTGGATGCGCTCGAACAGTTTCTCGCGGTTGCTCGGCAGACTGGTGACGCCGATGCCGCTGGCCCGGGCCAGCCGCTCGATGGCCGGCAGGTCCGAAGTGCGGACGGGACGCACAGTAAACATGGGACTTCCTCCCTGGGTTGGCGCAGCGCCGCGAAATTCCGGCGCAGCCGCAGCCGCAACCCGGCGCCAGGCGGGGTCGTGACTGCAAAATCGGGGGCAAAGACGACGGCCGCGCGGGAACGCCGCGCGGCGCGTCATCACTTAGCGGACAGCAGGTCGGCGATGGCGGCGTCGAGGCGCTTCAGGCCTTCGTCGATGTCGGCGTCGCTGATCACCAGCGACGGCGCCAGACGCAGCACGCTGAGGCCGGCCACCAGAATCATCAGTTGCTGCTTCTCGGCGGCCTTGAGGAAATCGCGGGCGCGGCCGTTGTATTCATCAGTCAGCACGCAACCGATCAGCAGGCCCTTGCCGCGCACCAGCTTGAACACCTTGTGCTTGGCGTTGATCGCTTGCAAACCCGCCACCAGACGCTGGTGACGCGCTTCCACGCCGGCCAGCAGCGCCGGATCGCTGATCAGCGACACCACCTTGTGCGCGACCGCGCAGGCCAGCGGATTGCCGCCGTAAGTCGAACCGTGGGTGCCGATGCCGAAGCTCTTGGCCACTTTTTCGGTGGTCAGCATGGCGCCGATGGGGAAGCCGCCGCCTATGCCCTTGGCCGAAGTCAGGATATCCGGGGTCACGCCGTATTGCTGGTAGGCATACAGTGCGCCGGTGCGGCCCATGCCGCTTTGCACTTCGTCAAAGATCAGCAGCGCGTTGTGCGCATCGCACAGCTCGCGCGCGGCCTTGAGAAACTCCGGATCGGCCGGCATCACGCCGCTTTCGCCCTGGATGGGTTCGATCACCACCGCGCAGGTCTTGTCGGAGATGGCGGCCTTCAGCGATTCGATATTATTGAATTCGATATGGCCGATGCCGCCCGGCACCGGGCCGAAACCCTCGGTGTACTTGGGCTGGCCGCCCACGCTGACGGTGAACAGGGTGCGGCCGTGGAAGGAATTGAGACAGGACAGAATCTGGTTCTTGTCGGCGCCGAAGTGGTCATGCGCATACTTGCGCGCCAGCTTGAACGCGGCCTCGTTGGCCTCGGCGCCGGAGTTGCAGAAGAACACGCGCTCGGCGAAGGTCTTTTCCACCAGCAGGCTGGCCAGCTTCAGCGCCGGCTCGTTGGTGAACACATTGGACACATGCCACAGCTTGTTAGCCTGCTCGGTCAGGGCCGCCACCAGTTCCGGATGGCAATGGCCCAGCGAGTTGACGGCGATGCCGCCGGCCAGATCGACGAATTCACGGCCGTCCTGGTCCCAGATGCGAGAGCCCAGGCCCTTGACCGGGATGAAACCGGCTGGGCCGTAATTGGGGACCATGACCTGATCGAAGTCCGCGCGGGTTACCGAATTGCTCATTGATGGTTTTCCTTCCTTGTTCTGTCGTGCGCCGGCGCTGGTTTCCGCCGGCTGTTTTTAGTTGCTCGATCGATTCTAAAGGATGGCGGCAAGAAGTCACTATCCTGTTTGCGACACCACCGTATAGAAAGGGACGCAAAACCATGAAATTTTGTCAAACAATAAACATCAAGCACTCGATCTCTCTTCCCCATGCGATGACGCGACAAGCCTGTCACGCCAGCCAAGGCCAAAACGTACATATCCATGGCATGAAACACCTGTTTATCAAGCCAAAATCATTATCTGCCTAGCCAAACCAGACTTAGCGCCGCTCCCCCTGATCCAGCTTTGCGCCTCCTTGCCGCACGGCTGTCGCTGTCTGCCAAGATTTTGTTCATGCCGCTCAGCCCGACAACTGTCAAAAAAGCGGCATGTTCAGTCAACCATTGATAATGATTTTCGTTTATCTATGCTGGAACTGTCTGCTGCGCTGATAAACCCAGCGTCCCATACAGAACAGCCTCGCCTCGTCGCAATAATGAAAACGATACGCATTACTTAAAACATGGATGTTTAGAAGGGAGATGTGACACTGTGAAACGAAGCCCCCCACCCCATCCGCGCCGGCTGCTGGCCTGCGCCATCGCAACGGGCCTGCTGCTGGCCGGCGCGGTCCATGCCGCGCAAACCGAAGCCAGCGACGTCAATCCGGCCGAGCTGCCGGAAGCCGACCAAACCATCAAAGCCCAGCCGGATTCGCAATGGACCGGCTGGTGGAACCGTTCCACCTTGCTGGGCGACATCGGCGGCCTGCGCTCCGCGCTGGGCCGCAATGGCGTCACCCTGGGCCTGACCGAAAGCAGCGAGTATCTGCGCAATGTCAGCGGCGGCCTGCAATACGGCGGCAAATACCAGGGCCTTGCCACGCTGACGCTGGGATTGGACACTCAGCGCGCCGGCTGGTGGAACGGCGGCAGCTTCAACGTCAGCGTGCTGGACATCCACGGCAAGCCCTTCAGCGCGCAATACGTCGGCAGCATCCAGAGCGCGAGCGGCATTGAGGCCGACCGCGCCACCCGGCTGTGGGAAGCCTGGTTCCAGCAACAGCTGAACGGCGATAGGCTGGACCTGAAGGTTGGCCAGCAGAGCCTGGATCAGGAGTTCATGGTGACGCAGTACGGCGGTACCTTCATGGGCACCATGTTCGGCTGGCCCGCGCTGCCGTCGGTAGACCTGCCGGCCGGCGGCCCGGCCTATCCGCTGTCCGGCCTGGGCGTGCGCCTGCGCGGCAAGATAGGCGACAATTTCACGCTGCTCGGCGGCGCCTTTGCCGGCGATCCGACCCGCGACGTTTCGCAGAACCCTTCCGACCCGCAACAACTGAACAAATACGGCACGACGTTCAGCCGCCACGGCGGCACGCTGTTCATCGGCGAGCTGCAGTACGGCCGCAACCTGCCATCCAACGGCGCGCTGGAAACGCCGCATGCCGGCAACGGCATCGGCAGCCTGCCCGGCACGTACAAGATCGGCTTCTGGTATCTGAACCAGAAAACCGCCGACACCCGCTGGGACGTCAACGGCCAAGCGCTGGCCGTCACTCAGGGCAACCCGCAGACGCACAACGGCAACTACAGCATCTATGCGGTGGCGGACCAGACGATCTGGCGCCCGGCCGAAGACAGCACGCAGACGCTGAACGTATTCGCCCGCGCCATGGGCGCGCCCGGCGACCGCAACCAGATCAGCTTCTCCGCCAATGCCGGCCTGACCCTGACCGCGCCGTTCGCCGGCCGCGACAACGACGTCGCCGGTCTCGCCTTCGGCTATGTCAAGGTGGGCAATCATCTGGCGGCTTACGACAGGGATACCGCGGCCAATAACAATAATCCGCTGTACCCGGTACGCAGCGACGAGACGCAGATCGAAGCCAGCTACCAGTATCAGTTGACGCCATGGTGGCAATGGCAGGCCGACTTGCAGTACGTGCGCAACGTGGGAGCCGGCGTGCCCTTGCCAAGCGACGCGACACAAACCCAGCGCATTCCCAATAGCTGGGTCGTGGGCTTGAAAACCACCCTCACCTTCTGAACAAGAGCCGAATCGGAGGCGAGATGCAGACTATGCTGATAATAATTCACGTTAGCGTTCGCAATTGCCTCCCATGGAGACCACAACGATGAAAGCGAACTTCACGCAACGCCGCCTGGCGGCCGCCCTGGCCGCCCTGCTGGCCCTGGCCGGCAGCGCCCACGCAGCCGACGTCTTCCTCGCCGGCATCAAGAAACATACGGTGCTGGTCAACACGGTGCCGGACAACGGCGACCAGAACCCCTACGCCATCGCCGTTTCGCCGACCACGGCCGGCAAGTTGAAGACCGGAGACGTGCTGGTGGACAACTTCAACAACGCCGCCAACCTGCAGGGCATGGGCAGCACCATCGTCAACTATCATCCGGACAGCAAGCAGATGTCGCTGTTCGCGCAGATCCCGCGCACGCTGGAACAGTGTCCGGGCGGCGTGGGCCTGTCCACCGCGATGACGGTGCTGAAGAGCGGCTGGGTCATCGTCGGCAGCACGCCCAGCAATGACGGCACCACCGACACCAAGGGCGCCGGCTGCCTAATGGTGCTGGACAGCGAAGGCAAGCTGGCCGACGTGTGGTCCGGCCCGGACATCAACGACCCATGGGGCAATATGGCGGTGATAGACAACGGCGACAAAGTCACGCTGTTTGTCAGCAACGCCGGCTTCGGCGTCGGCAGCGCCAAGGGCACGCCGCCGGTGGTCAACCTTGCCACCGTGCTGCGGCTGGAGCTGGAGATCCCGGCCGGAAAGCCGCCCAAGATCGTCAGCCGCACCGTGGTGGCCAGCGGCTTCGGCGAGCAGGCCGACAAGGGCGTGTTCCTGATCGGCCCCACCGGCCTGGTCTACGGCAAGGATGACAAACTCTACGTGTCCGACGCCCTGGGCAACCGCATCAGCGAGATTTGGGACGCCACCACCCGCACCACCAGCGCCGGCATCGGCCGCACCCTGACCCACGACGGCCTGCTGCTGCGCCCGCTGGCGCTGACCGCCACGCCGCAGGGCCATCTGCTGGCCACCAACGGCTCCAACGGCAAGGTGGTGGAGATCGACCCGGCCACCGGCGAACAGCTGGCCGCCCGCTGGATAGACGCCAACAAGGCGCAAACGCCGCCCGGCAACGGCGACCTGTTCGGCATTGCCCTCACCCCGCAAGGCGACGGCTTCTACTACGTGACCGACGACAACAACAATCTGGTGCTGGCCAAATGAGCAATCGCAAGACACCCCCGCAACCATCGCGCCGCGGCTTCCTGCTGGCCGGCGGCGCGCTGGCGCTGGCGGGCTGGCTGGGCGGCGCGCCCGGCGCGCTGGCCGCTGCCGGCGCCGCCAAACCGGCCGCGGCGAAGCTGCCCAAGGACGTGGAGCCGTTTTACGGCCCCCACCAGGGCGGCATTCTCACTCCGCAACAGCAAAACAGCTATTTCGCGGCCTTCGACGTGGCGGACACCGCCAAGCGCGAAGATCTGATCGCCCTGTTGAAGGCCTGGACCGACGCGGCGGCCCGCCTCACCCATGGCCAACCGGCGCGCGCGCTGTCCGGCCAAAGCGACAAGGCGCCGCTCGATTCCGGCGAAGCCGTGGGCCTGTCCCCTGCCCGCCTGACGCTGACCTTCGGCTTCGGCCCCAGCCTGTTCAGCAAGAACGGCGTGGACCGCTTCGGCCTGGCGGCGCGCCGGCCGGAAGCGCTGGTGGATCTGCCCAAGTTCAACGGCGACCAACTGGTGCCGGAGAGGAGCGGCGGCGACCTATCGGTGCAAGCCTGCGCCGACGACCCGCAAGTGGCCTTCCACGCGGTGCGGCAACTGGCCGCGCTGGCCGACGGCATCGCCAGCGTGCGCTGGGCGCAGACCGGCTTCGCCAGCGGCGCGCCCGGCGGCGGCACCCCGCGCAATCTGATGGGTTTCAAAGACGGCACCAACAACCCGTCCACCAAGGACCCGGCGCTGATGAACCAGTTCATCTGGGTAGGCGACGAGGGCGGCTGGATGAAGGGCGGCAGCTATGTGGTGGTGCGTCGCATCCGCATCGCGCTGGAACACTGGGACAAGACCGAACTGGGCTTCCAGCAGGAAGTGGTGGGCCGCTACAAGGATAGCGGCGCGCCGCTGGGCCAGCGGCATGAGTTCGAGCCGATGAAGCTGAACGCGGTGGACAAGGACGGCAACCCGGTGATTCCGGAAACCGCCCACTCCCGCGTCGCCTCTGCGCAGGAGAACGACGGCGCGCGCATCCTGCGCCGGGCCTACTCCTACAACGACGGCGCCAACTTCACCGCCGAGCGCTGGCCGCCCTGGCACCAGGGCATCGAATACGATGCCGGCCTGTTCTTCATCGCCTACCAGCGCGATCCGCGCACTGGCTTCATCCGCATCAACAAGAAGCTGGCCAGCCAGGACATGATGAACCAGTACACCACCCACGTCGCCAGCGCCATCTTCGCCTGCCCGCCGGGCGCGCGCCCGGGCGGCTATATCGGCGAGGCGCTGTTCGCCGCGCTGTAACCCATTGGAAAAGAGGAAAAAGACAAGATGAAGACGAATACCCTGCTCGCCGCCCTGCTCGCCGGCGGCCTGCTGGCGGCCAGCCAGCTCTCCCTCGCCGCCAGCCTGGTGCTGTACAACGCCCAGCACCCGCAAACGGTCAAGCTGCTGACCGACGACTTCGAAAAGATGAGCGGCATCGGCGTGAAGATCCGCTCCGGGGAAGGCCCGGAACTGTCGGCCCAGTTGCTGGCCGAGGGCAAGGCCTCGCCGGCCGACGTCTACTTCGCGTCCAACTCGCCGGAGCTGATGCTGCTGGAAGGCAAGCAGATGCTGGCCAAGCTGCCGGCCGCCACCCTGTCGCCGATTCCGGCGCGCTACAGCTCGCCGCAGGGCGAGTGGGTGGGCGTGACGGCGCGCGAAAACGTGCTGGTCTTCAACAACAAGCTGACGGCCGGCATGGCCATGCCGGCTTCGCTGATGGACCTGGCCAAGCCGCAATGGAAAGGCAAGCTGGCCATCGCCCCGTCCGACGGCGACTTCCTGCCGCTGGTCAGCGCCGTGCGCGCGCTGAAGGGCGATCAGGCCGCGCTGGCCTGGCTGAAAGGTCTGCGCGACAACGCCCAAACCTTTGACGACAACGAAGGCGTGGTGGCGGCGGTGAACCGCGGCGGCGTGGCCGTCGGCATCATCAACAACTACTACTGGACCCGCCTGCAGGTGGAACTGGGCAGCAAGGGCATGCACAGCCAGCTGTACCACTTCCCGAATGCCGACGTCGGCGCGCTGATCAACGTGTCCGGCGCGGGCATCCTGAAGAGCGCGCACAATCCGGAGGCGGCGCAGAAGTTTCTGGCCTATCTGGTGAGCCCGCGCGCCCAGCAGCTGATCGCCAAGAGCAACATCACCTTCGAGTACCCGCTGCTGCCCGGCGTGGCCCCGGCCCCGCAGCTGAAGCCCTTCAGCCAGCTGAACCCGCCGCCGCTGGACATGCAGAAGCTGGGCGACGACAGCCAGTCGGCCAAGCTGCTGCGCCAGGCAGGGCTGCTGTAAATGAGCATCGCCGCCTCAAGCCTGGCCGCCGGCGGCGGCCGGCGGCCGCTAGGCCTCACCGCCTGCGCCGCGCTGGTGGCGCTGCTGGTGCTGCTGCCGCTCGGTTTCACGCTGTGGCAGGCGGCCAGTGTCGGCGGCGGCGACGCCGCCGAGCTGCTGTTCCGCCCCATCGTCGGCCGGCTGGCCGGCAATACCGCGCTGATCGTGCTGGCCAGCACCTGCAGCTGCGCCATCGCCGGCACGGCCTCGGCCTGGCTGGTGGAGCGCACCCAGCTGCCCGGCCATAAGCTGTGGGCGCTGCTGTGCGTGGCCCCGCTGGCCATTCCGCCGTTCATCACCAGCTTCGCCTGGGTGTCGCTGAGTCCCGATCTGCAAGGCTTCTGGGGCGCATGGCTGGTGCTGACCACCGCCTACACGCCGCTGGTCTATCTGCCGGTGTCGGCGGTGCTGCGCAATATGGACCCGGCGCTGGAAGAAACCGCCCGTTCGCTGGGCCTGTCGCCATGGGCCTGCTTCCGCCGCGTGACCCTGCCGCAACTGAAGCCGGCCCTGCTGGGCGGCATGCTGCTGGTGGCGCTGTCCACCCTGTCCGAGTTCGGCGCCTTCATGCTGCTGCACTTCCACACCTTCACCACCGAGATCTACGCCGAATACCGC
>NZ_PPTF01000040.1 GCF_002902845.1 Chromobacterium sinusclupearum | reverse complement strand
GGCATTCGCCATGTGAAAGTAGGACACCGCCAGACGCCCCATAAGACAAAGCCCAGCTCACACGAGCTGGGCTTTGTGCTTTGCGCGCGCCAATCTATCCCCGTCGTCCGCTATTGCGCTTTCGAGTGCGCGAATGGCCGCCATTGACGTCTGTTTGCATCCCTCACACAATCAGCCTTTGCAGACTTCGACATGGTGGCGCCAGATGGTTACTCGCAGCAGCAAAACCGCGCGACGCATAGAGGCGGGCGGCCGCAGCCTGTTCAT
Organism: Chromobacterium sinusclupearum; assembly: GCF_002902845.1. GTDB lineage: Bacteria > Pseudomonadota > Gammaproteobacteria > Burkholderiales > Chromobacteriaceae > Chromobacterium > Chromobacterium sinusclupearum. Next base: position 10,927 of record NZ_PPTF01000040.1, on the reverse strand, counting down.
TCACAGTCTGCCGCGCCACTCCCTGCATGACCTCTATCACTACTGCATGACCATCAGTTGGCCGCGTTTTTACCTGTTTATCGCGGCGGCTTTCATCGCATTGAATCTATTGTTTGCCGGATTCTATCAATTGCAAGCCGGCGGCATCGCCAACCAGTTTCCGCCAGGTTTTCTGGGTGCATTCTTTTTCAGCGTCGAAACGCTGGCGACGGTTGGCTATGGCGATATGCATCCGCAAACGCTGTATACGCATTGGATTTCCATGCTGGAAATTTTCATCGGCATGATGAGCATTGCATTGATTACCGGCGTGACGTTTGCCCGCTTTTCGCGGCCCAGGGCGCGTATCGTGTTTACCAGCAGCCCCGTAGTGCGGCCATTGAACGGTGAACCGGTGTTGATGCTGCGCGCGGCCAATGCCAGAAATAATGTGATCATTGATGCCAGTGCCCGCCTGCGGCTGTTGCAGCAGGAGGTGACTGCCGAAGGGACGACCTTTCGCAAGCTGTACGATCTGGAGCTGGTGCGGGATGAGCACCCGATGTTTGTACTCGGCTGGACGCTGATGCATAAGATAGATGAGCGCAGCCCCTTGTATCAACGCGATGCCGACTCACTGGCGGCGGTCAAGGCGCAGCTGATCTTGTCCATCAATGGCATGGATGAAACGACCATTCAGCCTATGGTGGCGCGACATACGTTTTCGCATCAGGATATTCGTTGGAATCATGCCTTCGCCGACCTGATCTATACCGATGAAGATGAAAACGACCATGTCGACTACCAGCGCCTGCAGGAAGTCCGGCCGTTGCCATTGGCCAAGGATTAGGGCGGGTTAGGGGAGGGGGCGGCTAGCAGGCATTGGCCGGGAAGGTGATGATGAAGGTGGCGCCATGCCCCGGTTCGCTTTCCAATCGGATCTGGCCTTTCAGGATGACCTGAACGATGTTGTGGACCAGCGCCAGACCAAGCCCGATGCCGCCCTGGCCCATGCGGGTTGTGAAAAACGGATCGAAGACCTTGCCATGCAGTTCTGTCTCGATGCCCTTGCCGTCGTCAGCATAGCGCAGCGTGATTTCGTTGCCTTCGCGGCTGATGGCTACGGTGATGCGGCCAGTCTCCTTGCCGTCGAAACCATGAGCCAGCGAGTTGGCAATCAAGTGGGAAAGCAGTTGTTCCAGCGCGCTGGGATAGTTATCGATGATCAGATCGGACGGCGCCTGTAACTCCACTTTGACATGCGGATGATGTTCTGGCGACAGCAGGGTTTGCAGCAGTCTGGCGATGACTTGGCCGAGATTGAAGCTGCGTTTGGGTTGATCCAGTTGGTCGACCGCGATTTGTTTGAAGCGGCCGATCAAGTCGCCGGCCTGTTCGCTGTTCCTCTGCAATAAATCGCAGCTTTCCGTGGCTTTCTCCAGAAATGCCTGCAGGCCTTTGCGGGAGAGTTGTTTCTCGGCGTCGGCCTTGGCGATGGCTTCTACGTCGGCATGGATTTGCGACGAGCACAACAGGATGTTGCCGATGGGCGTGTTCAGCTCATGCGCCATGCCGGCGACCATGCGTGCCAGCGCCGCCTGTTTCTCCACGATGCTGATTTGCTGCATTGCCTTTTTCAGCTCGGCGGTGCGGATGGCGACACGTTCTTCCAGGTGGCTGTTCAGTAATTGCAATTCCTCCTCGGCGTGCTTGCGTTCCGTGATGTCGGAGTAGGTGCCTATCATGCGCAAGGCTTGGCCCTGCGTGTCCAGGCTGACCGCCATGCCGCGTCCCAGCAGCCAGATCCAGCCTTGATCTTTGAGAAACCGGTGTTCGATGGCAAAGGACCCTTGCGGCTGGCGCAGATAACTGGCCAAGTCCGCCAAAACGGTTGGCAGGTCATCCGGATGAATGCCGGTCTGCCAAAGTTTGAAATCGGCGATTTCCTCCGGTTGGCTCAAGCCAAGCAGTTGCTGGCAACGATTGGATAAGTAAATCTCGCCGCTGGCGATGTCCCAGTCCCATACGCCGTCGCCGGCGCCTTCCAGCGCGAAGTGCCAGCGCTCCTCGCTTTCTCGCAGCGCCTGCAGCGCTTTGCGCTCGCCTGCGCGCAACAGTTCGAACTCGCGGCGTACCCGTTCCGCCTCTTCGGCGCGCAAGGCGGCGTCTTCCTGCGCCCTGGCCTTGTCGTTGTAGATCTGCCGCAGGTCTCGCTCCACCATGCTGCGAAACTGGGCCAGCAATTGGCGATAAGTTTGGGTGTAACCGTTCTCCTCGCGATCCAGAATGCAGATGGTGCCGAAGACCTCCTCGTTAGGCCAGATCAAGGGCATGCCCATATAGGAGATCATGCCCAGCTTGATGTCCGGATTGTTGCGCCAGTGCGGATCGGTCAAGGCATTGGGCACTGTCAGCTCGTTGCGGGTGCTCATCACCGTTTCGCAATAGAGGCCTGTGCCCAGATCGGCCAGCTCGTCTTCCTCATAAGGATTGCCATCGCTATGGCTGGACAGGAACACCTTTATCTTCGGCGGCTCCACGCGCATGATCAGCGCGGCCGGAATGCTGACAATGCGGGCCATCAGATCCAGCACTTGCTGCCACTTTTCCGAATAGTCGTGGCTGACCGACAAATGGCGCGTTTCCACGCGGATGGCTCGCATCAAACGGCTCCGCTTGCATGATGACTGACTGTATCAGCATAGCCGGCTGGCGCGGCGAGGGCGGAAAAAACAAGCCCCGCGAAAGCGGGGCGGGGTGCTTACAGCATCAAATTGAGCATGCGGTCTATCCGCACGCGGCTCAAGCGGGTGAGCAGTTTCTTGATCTGTTCCGGGTAGTGCTTCACGTCTTCCAGCTGGCGGTAGTGCGCCAGCGGGGTGGTGTGGCGCAGAATGCTGTGTTGTTCGGCTTCGCCCTGCGCGCGCAGATCGCCCTGAGGGTCGCGCAGCAGCAGCGCGTTTTCCAGGTCCAGGCGGAAGGCGCGGGGATTCAGATTGTTGCCGGTCAGCAGGATGTAGCGCGCGTCGCTCCAGATGCCCTTCAGGTGATAGGTGTTGTCGCCGTCTTTCCACAGATGGATGCGCAGTTGCTGGCGCGACACGTATTGGCGCTGGCGTTTGGCGAAGCGGCGCAGATTCATCTCGTACAGATAGGGCAGCGCGCCGATCACGCGGAACGGTTGCTCCGGCGGGATGTAGAAGTCGTTGGCGGTCTTGTCGCCGACCACGATGTCGATTTCCACGCCACGGCGCAGGGCGCGGTTGATTTCCAGCACCACGGCGCGCGGAAAGTTGAAATACGGCGTGCAGATGAACAGCTTGCTGTCCGCGCTGGCGATGATATCGAGTATCGTGCGGTTCAGCCGGTTGCCCTTGCCGATGCCGACAATGGGGGCGATGGCCAGTTGCTCCGCCGAGCCTGGCGGCAAGGCGGCGGGACGGTACTGGCTGTGCACCAGCTTGTCGCGGAACTGGCGGATCTCCTTGCGGATGCTGCGGGTGGACGGCGCGGGTTTGTCCAGCCGGAATACCGCCGGGTCGTTGAAAAACTGCTCGGCCATGAAATCGGCCATGGTATCGGCCAGCTGCGGGCTGCGGATCAGGTGATAGCGGTCGAAGCGGTACTTGTCCAGCTTGTGCAGATAAACATTGTTCAGGCTGGCGCCGCTGTAGAACACGGTGTCGTCGATGACGAAGCCTTTCAGGTGCAGCACCCCGAACAGCTCGCGCGTTTGCACCGGCACGCCATAGATCGGAATGTCCAGATCGCGGCGGGCGGCTTCCTCACGGTACCAGCTGGCGTTGCAGTGCGACTGGTCTTCGCCGATGCGGCCGCGCTGGGCGCGATGCCAATCCACCATGACGCGCACGTCCAGCTCAGGCTGGCGTTGCTTGGCCAAGTACAGCGCGTCCAGGATTTCCTGGCCCGCTTCCTCGTTTTCCAGATACAGCGCGCACAGGTAGACGCGCCGGGTCGCCGCGGCGATCGCTTCCAGCAGCCGCAGGCGAAAATCGCTGGTCTGCAGCAGCGTGGTGAAGTCTTGCGGCGGCAGCGGAAGCCAGGGCAGGCGGGTCAACGTGGGTCGATTGAGCAGAAATGCCATGAATGCGCAGTAGATTGACGTTCAATCGACGCATCGTAGCATCGTTTGGCCAATTTGGGGGAGTGAGCGAGGCCGCAAGTGACGCCGGTCAAGCGTTTTGACGCGCCGCCGGCTGGCGGGCCGCGTGGCAAGGCGGGCCGAAATGTGCAAAAATTCCGGTAACGAGACGAATTGCAGGTTTTTTCCATGCTGGACCGGGACGGATACCGCCCAAACGTCGGAATCATCCTCACCAACGCCAAAAACGAGGTGTTCTGGGGGAAGCGCGTGCGCGAGCATTCCTGGCAGTTCCCGCAAGGCGGCATCAAACCGGGCGAAAGCCCGGAGGCCGCCATGTACCGCGAACTGCTGGAAGAGGTGGGCTTGCTGCCCCAGCACGTGAAGATCCTGGGACGCACCCGCGACTGGATGCGTTATGAGGTGCCGACCAATTGGGTTCGCCGCGAATGGCGCGGCAGTTACAAAGGGCAGAAGCAGATCTGGTTTCTGCTCAGGCTGGTGGGCCGCGATAGCGATGTTTGCCTGCGCGCGTCCACGCATCCGGAGTTCGATGGCTGGCGCTGGAACGATTATTGGGCGCCGGTGGACGCGGTGATCGAGTTCAAGCGCGATGTGTACGAGCGCGCTTTGTCCGAGCTGTCGCGCTTCCTGCGGGGCGTGGAGAGCCACGACGCCTATCTGGCGCGCATCGCCGCGGCGCAGAGCGAGCAGTGAGCGGGCCGCGCAATTTTGCAGCACAGCGACGGCGGGCAATGCCCGCTGTCTTTATTTGAGCCGTCCCATATGGACGGCGTCGACGTGAAACGCCGACAGGGTAAGACCACAACATGACTCAACAATACGACGAATCCTCGGTACGGGTGCTCAAGGGGCTGGAGCCGGTCAAAGAGCGGCCTGGCATGTACACCCGCACCACCGACCCCACCCACATCTGCCAGGAAGTGATAGACAACGCCGCCGACGAGGCGCTGGGCGGCTACGCGCGCAAGATCGCCGTCACCGTGCACCAGGACGGCTCGCTCAGCGTGGAAGACGATGGCCGCGGCATTCCGGTGGGCCTGCATCCGCAGGAAGGCGTGCCGGTGGTGGAGCTGGTCTTCACCCGCCTGCACGCCGGCGGCAAGTTCAACAAGAAGGACGGCGGCGCCTATGCCTTCTCCGGCGGCCTGCACGGCGTAGGCGTGTCGGTGACCAATGCGCTGTCCACCCGGCTGGAAGTCGAGGTCAAGCGCGATGGCGGCGTGCACCGCCTGGTGTTTTCCGGCGGCGACGTGATCGAACCGCTGGCCCGCGTGGCTGACTGCGGCCCGCGCACCAGCGGCACCCGCGTGCGGGTGTGGCCGGACGGCAAGTATTTTGAAAGCCCGCGCTATTCGATGCAGGAGCTGGAGCGGCTGCTGCGCGCCAAGGCGGTGCTGCTGCCCGGCGTGGCGGTGACGCTGACGGTGGAAAAGCCCAGCGGCGACGAGGTCAAAGTCTGGCAGTATCCGGAAGGCCTGAAGAGCTATCTGGCCGAATTGTGCAACGGCGACGAACCGGTGGCGCCGCTGTTCGCCGGCGAAGCCTATATCGGCGACGACCACGAGCAGTTCGCCAAGGGCGAGGGCGCGCAATGGGCGATGGCCTGGTTCGAAGACGGCGCCAGCGGCGAGAGCTACGTCAACCTGATTCCCACCCCGGTGGGCGGCACGCATGAGGCCGGCCTGCGCGCCGGCGTGTTCGACGCGGTGAAGAGCTTCATCGACCACCACAACCTGCTGCCGCGCGGCGTCAAGCTGATGGCCGAAGACGTGTGGAGCCGAGTGCGCTTCGTGCTGTCCGCCCGCGTGCTGGATCCGCAGTTCCAGGGCCAGACCAAGGACAAGCTGACCAGCCGCGACGCGCTGAAGCTGATCTCGGGCCTCGCCCGCGATCCGGTGGAGCTGTGGCTGAACCAGCATGTGGAAGCCGGCAAGAAGATCGCCGAGCTGGCCATCCGCCAAGCGCAGAGCCGCCTGAAGTCGGTCAAGAAGGTGGAGAAGAAGAAGGGCTCCGGCGTGGCGGTGCTGCCGGGCAAACTGACCGACTGCGAAAGCGAGGACATCGAGCGCAACGAGCTGTTCCTGGTGGAGGGCGATTCGGCCGGCGGTTCGGCCAAGCTGGCGCGCGACAAGGAATACCAGGCCATCCTGCCGCTGCGCGGCAAGGTTCTGAACAGCTGGGAGACGGACAAGGACCAACTGTTCTCCAATGCCGAAATCCACGACATTTCCGTGGCGATAGGCGTGGACCCGCATGGCCCGAACGATCAGCCGGACCTGTCTGGCCAGCGCTACGGCAAGATCGCCATCCTGTCCGACGCCGACGTGGACGGCTCGCACATCCAGGTGCTGCTGTTGACGCTGTTCTTCCGCCATTTCCCGCGGCTGGTGGAAAACGGCAATATCTACATCGCCCAGCCGCCGCTGTTCCGCGTCGATGTGCCGGGCCAGGGCAAGACCCGTCCGCCGCGCAAGCTCTATGCGCTGGACGAGGGCGAGATGACCGCCATCCTGGATCGTCTGCGCAGCGAGGGCGTGCGCGAGAACGCCTGGACCATCTCCCGCTTCAAAGGCTTGGGCGAGATGAACCCGGAGCAACTGAAAGACACCACCATGAACCCGGACACCCGCCGCCTGGTCAAGGTGCAGGTGCGCCCCGGCATGCTGAAGGAAACGCTGGACATGTTCGTCATGCTGATGGGCAAGGGCGAGGCGTCCAGCCGTCGCAGCTGGATGGAAGCCAAGGGCAACGAGGTGGAAGCCGATATCTGATCCGCCGCCTTGGCGTATTCCCGAACCCGCCCGCTTGGCGACAGGCCGGCGGGTTTTTTGCGCTTTGCGTCGCTAACCAAGCCTCGCAGAGGCCCAGAGCCAAGGGCGGCGACGCAGGATCAGACGCGGCGCTAATCGTAGCGCGCCAGCAGCGCGGCGATTTCCTGCTTGCCCTGTGGCGATGAGCAAGCGGCGCGCAGCTTGTCCAGCATGGCGGCGTCGCGCGCCAGCGGGTGGGCGCGCGACACATAAACCGCCATCGGCTCGTTGCTGATCGACAGCTCCGCCCATTTGTCCCCCGGCGTCGATATCTCGCGCAGGGTGCGGCCGCAGCCGGGACGGACGCACATCATCGCGTCCAGCCGGCCGATGCGCAGCATGCGGAAGCCCTGATGCAGATCGCTGACGTATACCCTGTCCGCGCCGCTATCGGCGAGGAAGTCGTCCAGGGTGTGGGTGCCGCGCAGGATGCCGACCGGGCGGTGCCGCAGATCGGCCTGGCTCAGCTGGCGGCCGGCATCGCGGTAGACCACGGACAGCCGGATCGCCGTCGGGCGGCACACTTCCAGTCCGAAGCCATCGCGCTCCGCCGACGCGGTAATCAGCGCCAGCGCGTTCTGGCCGCTTTTGAGGTCTTCCACCACCCGCGGCAGCGGCCGGATGTCCTGGCGCAGCTGCAGGCCGCTTTGCGCGGCCAGCCAGAGCAGGAAGCGCGGCGCCAGGCCATCGCCGCTGGCGGCGTCGCCCCATGGTTCTATCGCCTGGCTGGACGACTGCACTGGTTCGGCGTGCGCAGTCTGCAACCACCATATCCATGCCAGCATGCCCAACCATGTCCTGCCCATCGCCGCCCTCCGCCGTTGCGCGCCCAAGGCTTAGGGCGCGGCAGATGCAGTATAGCCGGCGTGTCCGCCGCTCAAACGCTGAGCGCAGGATTCCTATCCTCGCTTTCTTGTGAAATGTTCTTTAGAAAGGATACCGCGATGTCCCTCGCCATCACCCCCGCGCATGCCGCGGATTTTCAATCCATGCTCCGCCTGTGGGAACGCTCGGTGCGCGCCACCCATCATTTTTTGCGGGAGGACGATATCGCCGCAATCCGGCCCGAAGTGGCGGCGGCGTTTCAAGCGGCGGCGTCCATCGGCCTGGTGTTGCTGGTCTGCCGCGATGCGGATGGCCAGGCGACAGGGTTTGCCGGCGTGGTGGGCTGCAAGCTGGAAATGCTGTTCGTGGATCCTGCCTGTTTCGGCCAGGGGCTGGGGCGGACGTTGTTGACCCATGCCGTGGACGCACTGGCGGTAAGCGAGGTGGACGTCAACGAAGACAACCCCGATGCGCTGGCATTTTACCTGCGCATGGGGTTTGAGGTGCTTGGCCGCTCGGCGCGGGATGGCGCCGGCAGGCCGTATCCTCTGTTGCATCTCAAGCTGCGGCAGGCCGCATGAATATTTACCAGACAGTCAGCGTCTGGCCGTTGGCGATGCCTTCCACGCTGCGCACATAGGCCAAGGCGGCGCGGGCGGCGGGCACCGCTTCGAAGCCGGGGAAGTAGGGGGCATAGCCTTCCCATGACTCCTGCAGCACATTCGGGCTGACGACATTGATGCGCTGGCCGCGCGTCAATTCCAGCGCGGCGGCGGCGGCGAAGCCTTCCAGCGCGCGGTTGACGGCGGTGGCGTTGCTGCCGTGGCGGATCGGCTGGGCGCTGACGATGCCGCTGGTCAGCGTGATGGAGCCGCCGTCGTTCAGATAGTGCTGGCCGGTCAATGCCAGGTCGATCTGGCCCAGCAGCTTGTTTTCCAGGCCGATGCGGAAGTCGGCGGCAGTCATCTCCGCCAGCGGGCCGAAGTGCAGGCTGCCGGTGGCGCTGACGATGGCGTCGAGACGGCCTGCCTGTTCGAACATCCGTTGCACGCTGGCGCTGTCGGTGATGTCGACGCGCAAGTCGCCGCTGCCGCGGCCGGCGGTGAGAATCTGGTGGTGGGACAGGGCGTGCTGGACGGCGCGGCCCAGCGTGCCGCTGGCGCCTATTAGCAGGATTTTCATGGTGTTTCTCCAGTGGGGTGAACGATGAGCGTAGTGTGCAGGGATTCGCCAATTTGATTAATCCGTTATCATGAACAAAATTAATAACCAGGGGTTTCCAATCAATGGATAGGCTGCTCAGCATGGAGTTGTTCGTCGCGGTGGTGGACAAGGGGAGTTTCACCGCGGCAGCGGAGGCGCATCGCCTGTCCCAGCCCATGGTCGGCAAGCATATCGCCGCCTTGGAAAAGCGCCTGGGCGGCCGGCTGCTGGTGCGCACCACCCGGCGCCAGCAGCTGACTGAGCTGGGGCAGCACTATTACCAGCGCTGCCGCGCCATCCTGGCGGAGCTGGCGGCGGCAGAGGATGCCGCCGAGCTGCTGCGGCAACAGCCGCGCGGCGTGCTGCGGCTCAATGCTTCGGTGACGTTTGGCAGCTTGCGCCTGGCGCCGCTATTGGCCGAATTCATGGCGCGCTATCCGGAGATAGGCGTGGAGCTGGAGTTGAGCGACCAGTTGGTCGATCTGGTGGCGGACGGCTACGACGCGGTGTTCCGCATCGGCCAGCTGGCCGACTCCGGCATGGTGGCCAGGCGGTTGAAACCCTATCGGATGATGATCGCCGCCTCGCCGGCCTATCTGGCCACGCGCGGCACGCCGCAGACTCCGGCCGATCTGGCCGGCCACGACTGTCTGGGATTCAGCCGCTGGCAGCGCGATGACGGCTGGGACGCGCTGGCCCGCCGGCACGGCGTGGAGATCGCCGCCAGCCGTTTCCAATGCAACCAAGGCCAGGCCTTGCGGCAGCTGGCGCTGGCCGGCGCGGGGCTGGCGCTGCAGGCGGAGGCGCTGCTGGCCGACGATGTGGCTTCGGGCCGGCTGGTGTCTTTGCTGGATGGTTATCTGCCGCCGCCCAAACCCATGCACCTGATCTACCCGGCGGACCGGCAGCCCTTGCCGAAATTGAGGGTCTTCGTCGATTTCATCGTCGAGCGCCTGGGCGCGCTGTGAGTTTTATTGACCGCCCCTGTCAGAAATTCTCGTTTGTAGTGTTCCTGGCCCAAGAGTAGTGTCAAAGCATGAATACCGAACTGATCAAACCGCGCCGGCGCGACTTGTTCGCCGGCTTCTTCTCCGTCGGCATCACCGGCTTCGGCGGCGTGCTGCCGCAGGCGCACAGCATGCTGGTGCAGCGTCGGCGCTGGCTGTCCGAGGGCGATTTCGCCGAGCAGCTAGGGCTGTGCCAGGTGCTGCCCGGCCCCAATATCGTCAATATGGCCGTGTCGGTCGGCGCGCGTTTCCACGGGGCGATGGGCGCGATGGTGGCCGTGTCCGGCTTGCTGCTGGCGCCTATGGTCATCGTGCTGCTGCTGGCGTCTCTTTATGGCCGTTATCGCCAGCTGCCGCTGGTGGAGCAGGTGATGCACGGGCTGGCTTCCGCCGCGGCCGGCCTGCTGCTGGCGATGGCGCTGCGCCTGCTGCCCAGGCTGGAGCGGCGCGGCTGGAGCGCGCTGGTGGTGATTGCCACCTTCGCCGCCATCGCGCTGTTCCGTTTGCCCTTGCTGTGGGTGCTGCTGGCCACGATACCGCTGGCGCTGGGCCTGGCTTGGCTGAGCAAGGGAGGGCGCGGCGAATGATCTTGCTGACCTTGCTGTGGGAGTTTGGTTTGTTGTCGCTGATGGCGGTGGGCGGCGCCAATGTGGTGCTGCCGGAGCTGCAGCGCATCGTGGTGGCGCATGGCTGGATGAGCGCGGCGCAGCTGGCGGAGTTGTTCGCGCTGGCCCAGGCCGCGCCGGGACCGAATGTGCTGGTGGTGAGCCTGGTGGGCTGGCATGTGGCCGGCGTGGGCGGCGCGCTGGTCAGCATGCTGGGCATTTGCCTGCCGTCGTCCTTGCTGAGCTTTTATGTGTCGCGCTGGTGGGCGCGCCACCGCGGCGGCGAGCTGACTGGGCTGTTGAGCCGCGCCTTGCTGCCGCTGACGGTCGGCTTGATCGGCGCCAGCGCCTGTTTGCTGCTGCAGGCGGCCA
>NZ_PPTF01000039.1 GCF_002902845.1 Chromobacterium sinusclupearum | reverse complement strand
CATTGCCGAGCGCGTTGCTTTGCGTCGCGGACACGCTGACGGCTTGGCCATTGGCCGGTTCCGGAATGCCGAGGCTCAGCACGCCACCCGCGTAGCTGGCGCTGACGGCCGGGTTGCTGCTGGTCACCGAGCCGTCGCTATGGACGGTGACGCTGCTGCTCGCGCCGCCATCGCTGATCGAGACCTGGGCGCTGCCGCCGTTGGCGAGGTTGCTGGCGCTGAGGTTGACCTTGGCTTGGACGTGGCCGCCCGCCAGATCGCCGCTGCCGATCTGCTGGCCGGCATGTTCGATGATGGAAACCGTCGGCGCGGCCGGCGCGGTCAGATTCAAGGTCCCGCTGGCGCTGCCGGCGGTGGAGACATCGCCCAGCGCATTGGTTTGCGTCGCCGATACGCTGACCGCCTGGCCGTTGGCTGGCTCCGGGATGCCGAGGCTCAGCACGCCGCCCGCGTAGCTGGCGGTCACCGCCGGGTTGCTGCTGCTCACCGAGCCGTCGCTGTGGACGCTGACCGTGCTGCTGGCGCTGCCATCCTTGATGGTGATCAGCGCGCTGCCGCCGCTGCTCAGATTGCTATCGCTTAAATGCACCGTGGCCTGGACGTGGCCGCCCGCCAGGTCGGGGCTGGAAATCTGCTTGCCGCTGTGCTCCACAATCGAGACAGTCGGCGC
>NZ_PPTF01000038.1 GCF_002902845.1 Chromobacterium sinusclupearum | reverse complement strand
GCACGGCGCGCCGGCCAAAGCCGCCTCCCAGCAACATGGTGTGCAGCGTGACCTGCTCCGGCTTCAGCCCCGTCATGCCGGCGGCGAGGCCGGCGTCTATGGTCTGCGACTGGGTGCCGCTCCAGATTTCGATGCCATCCGGTTTCAGCCAGACCACGCAATTGAGCGGCTCCATCGGCGAATGCGACAGATACGGCACCTCGTACCAGGCGTCCAGCTTCTTCGCCGCGCCCTTCAACGCCGCCTCGGCATCGCCGGCGCGGCGGTACACCTGGCCGGGACGCGCCGCCAGCGCGCGGTATTGCTCGCGCAATTTGGTGGAATCCAGCCCGCCGTTGGGTCCGGGCTCCCACTCCGCCTGCAGCAGGTCGCGCGCCTTCTTGGCCGGCCAGAAGCCATCGGCCAGCACCGCCACGCCATTGCTGACGGCGAACACCGCCTTGACGCCGGGCACGGCGCGCGCCGCGTCGGCGTTGAAATGCTTGGGTTTGCCGCCATAGCTCGGGCAGCGCAGAATCAGCGCCGTCAGCATGCCGGGCAGCCGCACATCCATGGCAAACTGCGCGCTGCCATCCAGTTTTTCCGGGCCATCCAGCCTGTGCACGCGGGTGCCCAGCAGCTTCCAGCGATGGCGCGGCTTCAAGGCTATGGTGTCCGGCACCGGCAGCTTGGCGGCGGCCTCGCTCAGTTCGCCGAACCCCAAACTGGCCGCGTTGGCGTTGTTGAACACCCGGCCGTTTTCAGCGCGGCATTGCGTCGCCGGCACGCCCCAGCGCTGCGCGGCGGCGGCAATCAGCATGTCGCGCGCGGCGGCGCCTATCTTGCGGTACTGGTCATAGCTGCTGATGGTGCTGGTGCTGCCGCCGGTCAGCTGGATATGGAATACCGTGTGGCCATAGATGGCGCCCAGCGGCGCCGATACCACTTTCACCCGGCTCCAGTCGCACTCCAGCTCCTCGGCGATCAGCATCGCCAGCGAGGTGTAGATGCCCTGGCCCATTTCCGACTTGTTGCTGACGATGGTGACGCTGCCGTCGCGTTCGATGCGGATGAAGGCATTCGGCGACGGGATGGCCGGCGCGGCCTCAGCGGCCTGGGCGAAGCGGCCGCTTTCCTGCAGCGCAAAGCTCAGGCACAAAAGCCCGCCGGCGGCGCCGGTTTTCAGAAAGGCGCGCCGGGACAAACGGGTAGTGGTCATCGCGGTTCTCCTACAGCAGCTTGGCGGCGGCATGAATGGCCGCGCGGATGCGCGGATAGGTGCCGCAGCGGCACAGATTGCCGCTCATCGCCTGATCGATATCCTGATCCGAAGGATGCGGGTTGGCGCTGAGCAGCGCGGTGGCCGCCAGCACCTGCCCGCTCTGGCAATAGCCGCACTGCACCACGTCGAGCTCCTGCCAGGCCTGCTTGACCGCCTTGGCCACCTTGTCGTCATTGCCTTCGACGGTGGTAAGGCTGTCGTCGGCCGCCAGCGTGGACAGCGGCGTCACGCAGGCGCGGATCGGCAGCCCGTTTTTCAGCACCGTACAGGCGCCGCACAAGGCAGCGCCGCAGCCGAACTTGGCGCCGGTCAGCCCCAGCTCGTCGCGCAGCGCCCACAAAAGCGGCGTGTCCGGGCTGGAGTGGACCTCCACCTGTTTGCCATTGATGGTTAGCTTCATTCTGTCCTCCCGTGCGCAAGCCGGATGCGTAGCGGAGCCGCCGCCGCGGCTATCCATGCCGGCCGTTGAATCACTATAGATAGAAAGTCTCGGCTAGCAGACAAACTCCGACACAGACGGGGTCAGAAGCGGGTTTTGACGCTGAGCGACAGCGTGCTGCGGTCCTGCAGCAGGTTGTAATCCCCGCCGCCGGTCCGGACATAGCGCAGATCCAGCCAGCTGTCTTTGCTCCATGCCAGGCCAAGCCCGAGCGCCGCAGCGCGGCGGCCGGCGGAAAACTGCCCATCGTCGGAATACCCCACCGCGTCATAGGCGTAGGACAGATACGGCTGCCACTCCCAACTGCCGGGCGAGGGCCGAAAGCGGTTCTGGTACTTCACGCGCCAGCCCCAGGCGGTGGGCGTGACAAAGCCTTTCAGCGCGCAAGTGTCGGCGTCGTTGGAACAGGCGGGATAGGCCTTGCTCGGCGCCATGCCGAATCCCATGCGGCCATAGCGCATCACCGACGGATCGGGCAGGCCGCTGACCTGGCGCAGTGCGAATTGCGCCTCCAGCATGGCGTGTCCGCCCAGCGCGGCAGGCAGCGGCTGCCGCGCGCTGGCCAGCCATTGGCCGACGCGGAACGCGTCATAGCCGCGCATGACGCTGCCGGCAGGCAGGTGGTTCAGATAAGCCAACGGGCCGATGCCGGCCAGCGCGCCGTTCAGAAAATCCGTGCCGTTCCAGGCCAGCGCCCGGTTGGGCTGCAGGCTGTACTCCAGATAGAGCCGCGCGCCGTTTTCGCTCTCCCGCGTCAGGTTGACCGCCAGCAGGCGGCGATTGGGCAAAAAGGCCTCGCGGTATTCGCCTGCCGGGGCGACCGGCACCTGTTCGCCTCCCGGTCCTGGCATGGTCAACACCGTGCCGGGGCCGGTCTTCACCACCTGGATCAGCGGGCTGCGGCTGGTGAAATCGGCGTAAAACAGGCCAACCGTGCCGGCCTGCGGCAGCTGGTAATGCCAGCCCAGGCCATACTGGCCGTTGCCCGGCCGCGCATCATCGGCCCGAGGGATGTAATCCAGCGGATTGGCCAGCGACTGCTGATCGGAGGTCTGCACCGGTTTTTTGTCCAGCAGCGTCAGCAGGCCGCCATTCAGCGTCAGCTTGTCGCAACCGGGTTGGATATAGTCGTTGATGGAGTAGAAGGTGCCGCAGCCGGGATAGCCGTTGGAGCGGAAGGCGAACTGGTAAAAACCGTCCAGGCTGAGCCGGCTGTTGGCCTGCCATTGGCCGTACAGCGCCGGCGCCGGCACATTGGCGGATTCGCCCGCCGCGCTGGCGCGCAACGTGGCCGGGTAATCCACCGCATTGACCTGCTGCAGGCCGCCGGCATAGCCGGTGGGCGTGGCCCAGGGGATCACCTGCTGCCCCAGCCGCCATTGCAGCGGCTGTCGCGCCAGATTGAAGCGGCCGTAGACATAGGCGTCGTCCAGCGCCACATTGCCGAAGCGGCTGAGCAGAGCGAAGCCGGCCTGCCCCAGCGGCCCCGGCTGATAGCCATTGACCACGTTGCCATGCGGCACCGACTCATCGGCCAGCGCTTGGTCATACCAGCCCTTGGCGCTCAGCAAGACGCCGTAGCCGCCATGATCGAGCCGCAATTGCAGATAGGCGTCCACGCTGCGCGATACGGTGTCGCCCTTGCCGTAATTGAGGTCGCCGTCATTGCGGGTCGCCATGCCGGCGCCGCTGGTCAGCCTGGCGGAAGGGCTGTCGGCGCGCCAGATATTGCCCACGCCGAACGCGCCCTGCCACTTGGCGGTCCAGCCGCCGCCGAGCGCGGCATCCGCGCCGTCTCCCAGGCCGCTGGCCCGGTCGCCGAACACGATCTCTCCGGCCAGACAGGCCGACGCCGATCCCAGCGCCAGGCCCGCCGGCACCACCCACCACCACGCTCGCACGCGCCCGTCTCCCGTTCAGGCATCCGTCTCAGGATAGCCCATGCGGCGCCGGGGAAACGGGCGTCGGCGGATCAGCCGCCGCGCGCCAGGCAGCGCTGATAGCGGCCGTCCACCCGGCGCGCGAACCACTCGGTGGTGAGCTTGTGGGTGAACTTGGGACTGACCAGCACGATCTGCGGAATGATCTCGCGCGGCGCCGCGGGGCCAGCCAGGGCGAACACTTTTTGGTACAGCGGGGTCTGGGCGAAGCCGGACAGCTTTTCCTGCTTCAGATCGCGCAGCATGTCGGCGTCGCTCATGCCCAAGCGTCCCGCCATGCCCTGCAGCGCGCGCTGGGTGTCGCTGGTGGCGCCGGACAGCACGCGGTTCATCTTGTCGCTGTACAGCATGATGTCGCCGTCCAGCGCCAGCTTGCGGCCGGACAGCCGGGCCACCGCCTGCTGGAAGGCCGCGTTGCGGCTGGCGTAGCGGCCGGCGTTGTAGTCGGCGAAACGGTACACCATGTCATGGTAAGGCGCCGGGTATTGCAGCAGGATGGCGGTGCCGAAGTAGACGCTGCCGCGGCGGGTGAACACCTCGTCGCGCAGGCTGGAATAGGTGTAGGGATACGGCCAGGCGCGGACGTGGGTCTCGGCGAAGGCCACGCTGACCTGCATCGGCCCGCCGTCGCGGATGGGATTCTTGTGCTCGAATATGGTCTGGCCAAACGGCAGCTCGCGCACCATGTCTTCGTACAGCGCGTTCATCTCGCGCTTGGTGCGCAAGGCGTCCACGCGCTGCTTGAAGGTGCGGCCGTCCGGAGAGGTCTTGCTCATCGCCGCGTCCACCACGAACTGCGGAATCAGATATTTCTGCCGGCGCTGCTCGATCTCGCCCCAGACGATCTTGGACAGATTGGGCACCACCGGGTCCGGGCTGAAGCCGGACTCCTGCTCCGCCACCGCCAGCACCGCGCAGAAGAATTGCGGCGTGTACGGGATTTTCAGATGGCTGAACGCGCCCATGATGTCGTTGGTCCAGCCCTTGCGGTCCGGGATGCCGGGCGGCAGCAAATGGTCCAGCAAGGCGCGGCCCTGGCTTTCGGCGATGGCCGGCGGCGGCTGCACCGGCTTGACCACCGGCCTGGGCGCAATGGGGGCTGCAACCGGCGCGGAGGCCGCTGGCGGCGGCAGCTCAACCGCCGGAGCGGAGGCCGACTCGATAGGCGCCGCGACGGGCGCGGATACGGTGGGAGACTTGGGCGGCGTGGCGCAGGCGGCGACGAGCAAACTGCCTGCCAACAGGGTCAGACGGGCTTTCAACGGCATCTCGCAAACGGGCAAAAGCCAGAGTGTAGCCCAGCGCGCGCCATCGGAACATGCCGGGCATCAACGCAAGCGGTACTTATGAATGCTGCCATCCTCATGTATGGAGACAATGGCCCGATTGATGCTGGCCAACGCTTCGTCTCCAACCTCATGATTGCAGGCAAAGGCGATATCGCTTTTCTCCACCACGATCGCCACCTTGGGCGGCGGCATGTCCAGCCGCGACGACACCGAGGCCACGCCAACATCCGTCATGGCCCACAAATCCAGCCGTCCCAGCTGCAGCTTGCGCAAACCGGTGAGATAGTCGGCGCTTTCCTCAGGCTGGAAGCCCAGCTGCCGCAGACGGTCGGCCACCATGCTGCCGCGCAGCGCGCCGATTCTTAACCTCTTCGCCCCCTCCAGGCTGGGCCATTGCCTATCATCTCCGCTTTTCGCCATCAGTACGATTTGAATAGGCAGAATGGCCACGCTCCACTTGAACATCGGCCGCAGATCAGGCATCTGTGCGATAGGCATGCAAGAGTCGGCCTGCTGCCGCACAAGCAGCATGGCGCGGGCCTGCGGATAAAACTCATAAGCAAACGGAATGCCGGAGCGGCGGGATATCTCCCGCATGAGTTCTATCGCGCCCCCGCCCTGTGTTTTGCCATTGGCGCCCGGCTCCATGATGCCTGGCACCGGCACCAGCAACATGCGCAAGGACTCGGCATGGCCGGGCAAGGCCAGCAAGCCCAGCAGCAACCCCCACCATCGTTTCATGCCGCCTCCCGCAGACACGACTCAGGTTCAACGATAGCAAAACGGGAGGCTCGCGCCTCCCGTCTGTTGCCTTGGACTTCTAGCCTGGGATCAGAAACCGCTGATCAGAATCCAGCCTATCAAGGCCGGCGCCAGCGCCATGCAGAAACCGCGCATCGCCGTCATCGCGCGCGGCGAGCAAACCGCGGACAGCTCGTCGCGCACTACCGGCCAGACCTTCCAGCCGACGAACAGCGCCAGCAGCAGCTCGCCCAGCGGCATCAGCAGCTTGGAGGTGACGAAATCCAGCAGATCGAAGAAGTTCATCCCGAACAGCTGGTAATCGCCCCATACGCCCAGCGACAGCGAAGCCGGAATGCCCAGCAGGAAGGTGGCGGCCGCCATGCCGCAGGCGGCGGCGCGGCGCGACAGACCCATTTCATCGATGGCGAAGCTGGTGATGACTTCCAGCAGCGAGACCGACGAGGTCAGCGCCGCCAGCAGCAACAGGCAGAAGAACATCACGGCGAACAGCTGGCCCAACGGCAGGTGGGCAAACACCGCCGGCATGGTGATGAAAGTCAGGCCAGGGCCGGCCGACGGATCGAAACCGAAGGCGAACACGGCCGGCAGCACCATCAAGCCGGCCAGGAAGCAGGTGGCCACCGTCAGCAGGATCACCCACAGCGCGGACCCCACCAGATTGGACTCGCGGCCGACATAAGAGCCGTAGGTGATCATGATGCCCAGGCCCAGCGACAAGGAGAAAAAGGCCAGGCCCAGCGCATCCATCAGCATCGCGCCGCTGAGCTTGGAAAAGTCCGGCGCCACGAAATAGGCCAAGCCATCCATCGCCCCAGGCAGGGTCAGGCCGCGGACGATGAGCAGCAGCATCAGGGCGAACAGCGCCGGCATCAGAAACTTGGACAGCTTCTCGATGCCCTGTTGCACCCCGCCCACCACCACGGCCAGCGTCAGCAGCGCGAAACCCGCGTGATAGGCCAGCGGCAGCGACGGGTGGCTGATGAAGCCGCCGAAGATGTCGCCCAGCGCCTTGGCGTCGGAGGTCAGGATGCTGCCGTCCAGCGATTTGCCGATGTAGGCGATGGTCCAACCGCCGACTACGCTGTAGAACGACAGAATCAGGAAGCACACCAGCACGCCCATATAGCCGATCACCGGCCAGAAGCCGCCAGCCAGCTTGCGGAACGAGCCGACTGCGCCGGCGTTGGCGGCGCGTCCCAACGCCATCTCCGACAGCATCAGCACCAGGCCCAGCGTCAGGCAAATGCCCAGATAAACGAACAGAAACGCGCCACCGCCATTGGTGGCGGCCACATAAGGGAACTTCCAGATGGCGCCCAGCCCGATGGCCGAGCCGGCCGCCGCGAGTATGAAACCGAGGCGCGAGCCCCATTGAGATCTAGCCATGTTTGAATCTTCTTTGTCGTATTGCTGTTATTGAAGGTGCTTGCCATGCCTGCATGGGCCGGCGAAAACATCGCGCGGGGAGCAGACATGGCGGCCGCCGCGCAAGGCGGACGGCAGGGTCTTCCGGCAGCGGCCCCATTGAGGCTGCCGCGGAAAGGGATGACCGGACTCGCTGCGCCATCCCGCGCGCCGATGCGGCGGCGGACAAGACGCTGGCAGGTCTAATCCGGGAGAGGGAATCGTTGGTTGAACGACACTACTGCTGCGCCGGGGGTGGTGGCACCGCGCAGTCCTCTAGATGTATCCTGGATACGTTTCAAAATGTAACAACGATTGCGGACAGTTTCTACTATTTCGCCAACCGACCCTGCAAATTACCCGGCCAGCATGCCGATGCGGGCGTCGACAACACATTGCGTCCGTGAAATCGCCGCTTTCAGCGAATAAACTAAGTAGAAGAACTTAGCCCGCGACGGCATCATCCGGCGCGCGGCTATGACACGCCTGTTTGCCACGGATGGGGGAACAGCCATGACCGCTTTGCAGACGCTGCAGCCCCTGATCGACACGGTGCAGGGGTGCCTGGTGCTGTCCTCGCCGGACGATGGCCGCATCGTTTCCGCCAACCAGTTGGCCAGCATCCTGCTGGCTTGCCCGCACGACGAGTTGCTGGACCGCTCGATGTACGACTTCCTGCCCCACCCCGCCGACGCCGACGCCATCCGCCAGGATCTGGACGCGCACAGCATGATCTACAACCGCGGCATGCAGCTGCGTACGGTCAACGGCCGCCACTTCGACGTCCAGCTCTCGGTGCGCAAGGTCAGCCTGAACGATGCCGCGATGCTGGTATTCAGCTTCTCCGACCGCACCGAGGCCAAGGTGATGAGCCAGTTGCTGGACTATGAGCGCCAGTTGGTGCAGCGCTCGCTGAATATCGTCAAGACGCTGAAAGAGGAAGGCAGCCAGAGCCAGGACGAAGACAGGCTGACCGGCGTGGCCGGCATGCACCGGATGATGGCCGCCGCCCATGCCGAAACCAGCCGCGTGCTGCGTTACGGCGGCACGCTGTCCATCCTGGCGCTGGTTTTGGTCAATGCCCCGGACATGGTGCCAAGGGAGGACGACGGCTCGGCCTACAATCATCTGCTGCGGCTGGCCGCCAGCCTGTGCCTGCAAAGCATACGGGACAGCGACCTGGTGGCGCGCCGCGACGACAATACCTTGATCGTCCTGCTGCCCAGCACCGACATGAACGGCGCCAGCGAACTGGCGCGCCGGCTGATTACCTCGCTGCGCCAGCTGACCTTTCTGTATCAAGGCGAGGAACACCAGGCGGCGGCCTGCGTCGGGCTCAGCGAGCTGCGGCCGGACGAGGCCGGTCCCAAGCCCATGCTGGAGCGGCTGGAATATGCGCTGCAAAAAGCGCAGGAAGGCGGCGCCAACTACATCATCCGCCTGCCTTGAGCCGTTGCGTCAGCGGAAATGAAAAACGCCGATGATAGGCTATCGGCGTTTGTGCTGTGTCAGGGCGGTCCCGATCAGGCCAGCTTGTCCAGCAGCTTCTGGTGAATGCCGCCGAAACCGCCGTTGCTCATCACCAGCACATGGTCGCCTGGCTTGGCCTCGGCAACGATGGCGCCGAGCAGCGCGTCAAAGTCCGCGAAGGTCTGCGCCTTGTCGCCCATCGTCTGCAAGGCGTCGGCCGGGTTCCAGTTCAGGCCGACGGCCGAGCAGAACACCTTGTCCGCCAGCGCCAGCGAGCTGGGCAAGGCGTCCTTCATGGTGCCCAGCTTCATGGTGTTGGAGCGCGGCTCCAGCACCGCCAGGATGCGCGCCGCGCCCACCTTGCGGCGCAGGCCTTCCAGCGTGGTGGCGATGGCGGTCGGGTGGTGGGCGAAGTCGTCGTAGACGGTGACGCCGCCCACCATGCCCTTCACCTCCATGCGGCGTTTGACGTTGGCAAAACGGGACAAGGCGTCGATGGCGTCCTTCACCGCCACGCCGGCATGGCGCGCGGCGGCGATGGCGGCGACGGCGTTCAGACGGTTGTGCTCGCCCATCAGCCCCCAGCGCACCGAGCCCTGCAGCGCGCCGTTCAACAACACGTCGAAGCCGCCATCGTCATGCAAAGCGCCCAACTGCCAGCCGGCGTCCACGCCGAAACGCTCCACCGGCGTCCAGCAGCCCCTCTCCAGCACGCGGTCCAGATTGGCCTCGCGGCCGTTGCTGACGATGCGGCCGTTGCCGGGGATGGTGCGCACCAGATGGTGGAACTGGGTCTCGATGGCGGCCAGGTCGGCGAAGATGTCGGCGTGGTCGAATTCCAGATTGTTTAGAATCGCGGTGCGCGGACGGTAATGGACGAACTTGGAGCGCTTGTCGAAGAAGGCGGTGTCGTACTCGTCGGCCTCGATCACGAAGAAGGGGCTGACGCTGGCCGGGTCCAGCGCCGGCTTGCCCGGCAGGCGCGCCGACACGCCGAAGTTTTCCGGAATGCCGCCGATCAGAAAGCCCGGCGCCAGGCCGGCGTCTTCCAGTATCCAGGCCAGCATGGAGCTGGTGGTGGTCTTGCCGTGGGTGCCGGCCACCGCCAGCACCCATTTGTCCTGCAGCACGTTCTCCGCCAGCCACTGCGGGCCAGAGATATACGGCAGGCCGCGATTAAGGATTTCCTCCATCAAGGGCTTGCCGCGCGTCACCACATTGCCGATCACATACACATCCGGATTCAGGTCCACCTGTTCCGCGCCGAAGCCCTGCACCAGCTCAATGCCCATCGCCTCCAGCTGGGTGCTCATCGGCGGGTAGACGTTGGCGTCGCAGCCGGTGACTTTGTGGCCGGCCTGTTTGGCGATGGCGGCGATGCCGCCCATGAAGGTACCGCAGATACCCAGGATGTGGATGTGCATATCGGTTCAGCAGGGAAAACGTCGAAAGCGCAAGGATACCGGAAAGCGCGGCGCCCCGTCACCGCCGCCCGGCGCTGCCGCTCAAGCGCGCCTGCACCGTCCACCCTTGCGCCAGGACAAAGTGGCGCCGCGGGATAGCCCGCTAAACTGTTCACATCCAAACCAAAATCACGCCCATGCTTGTCGAACTGTCCCTGGTGCTATCGCTGCTGCAGCAGATGTGCGTCTACTTAGTGATCGCCTACCTGCTGTCCAAGACGCCGCTGTTCATGCCCCTGACCCAGGTCACGCTGCGGCTGCCGCACCGGCTAGCCTGTTATGTGGTGTTCTCGATGTTCTGCATCATGGGCACCTATTTCGGCCTGCACATCGATGACTCCATCGCCAACACCCGCGCCATCGGCGCGGTGCTGGGCGGCATGCTGGGCGGGCCGTGGGTGGGGCTGGCCGTGGGTTTCACCGGCGGCCTGCACCGCTACTCGCTGGGCGGCCTCACCGCCGGCGCCTGCATGGTCTCCACCATGGTGGAAGGGCTGCTGGGCGGGCTGGTTCATTTGTATCTGGTGAGAAAGGGCAAACGGGCCAAACTGTTCGACCCGCTGGTGGTGGCGCTGACGGCACTGGCCGCCGAAGTGTGCCAGATGGCCATCCTGCTGGCGCTGGTCCGCCCGTTTCATGCGGCCGAGCATCTGGTGGAAAGCATCGCGCTGCCGATGATGATCGCCAACACGCTGGGCGCCGGCATGTTCATGCGCATCCTGCTGGACCGCCGCGCGCTGGCCACGCAATACTCCACCACCTTCTCCAGCAAGGCGCTGCAGATCGCCGCCCGCGCCGAGGGCATTCTGCGCCAGGGCTTCAACCGCGAGAACAGCATGACCGTCGCCCGCATCCTGTACGAGGAGTTGGGCGTCGGCGCCGTGGCCATCACCGACCGCGAATATCTGCTCGCCTTCATCGGCATAGGCGACGACCACCACAAGCCCGGCACCGCCATCACCTCGCCGCACACCCACCGCGCCATCGAACACAATCAGGTGGTGTACGCCGACGGCGAGGAAGTGCCCTATCGCTGCTCCCTGCATCCGCAATGCAAGCTGGCGTCGTCGCTGGTGATTCCGCTGCGCGGCGAAGACGAGCGGGTGATCGGCACCATCAAGCTGTACGAGCCTCGCAACAAGCTGATCTCCCACATCAATCTGACCCTGGGCGAAGGCATCGCCCGCCTGCTGTCCAGCCAGATACTGCAGGGCCGCTACGACCAGCAGAAGCAGCTGCTGGCGCAGACCGAGATCAAGCTGCTGCACGCCCAGGTCAATCCGCACTTCCTGTTCAACGCGCTGAACACGCTGTCGGCGGTGATCCGCCGCAACCCGGAGCACGCGCGCCAGCTGGTGCAATATCTGTCCACCTTTTTCCGCAAGAACCTGAAGCGCTCCAGCGAGGTTGCGACGCTGGCGGACGAGATCGAACATGTCAGCGCCTATCTGCACATCGAAGAGGCGCGTTTCGCCGGGCGGCTGCATGTGGATATCGAGTTGGCGGAGGACGCCCGCCAGGTGCAGCTGCCGGCCTTCTCGCTGCAACCCATCGTGGAAAACGCCATCAAGCACGGCACCTCGCAGCTATTGGAACCCGGCCGCATCCGCATTGGCGCGCGTTGCGCCGACGGCGCGCTGCGGGTGACGGTGGAGGACAACGCCGGCCTGTACGCGCCGGCCGGACCCAGCGACGGCATGGGCATGTCGCTAGTGGACCGCCGCATCCGCGCCCGTCACGGCGCCGGCTACGGCGTCTCGGTGGAATGCCAGCCGGAGGCCTATACCCGCGTCACACTGACGGTGCCCTGCTCTTGCCCCGGAGAACAAGCATGCTGAAGACCCTGCTGGTGGACGATGAACCGCTGGCGCGCGACGAACTGCGCCAGCTCCTCGCGGCGCATGCCGGCTTCGAGATCGTCGGCGAATGCGGCAACGCCATCGAGGCCATCGCCTTCATCCACCGCCAGCAGCCGGACGTGGTGTTTCTGGACATCCAGATGCCGCGCGTCAGCGGTCTGGAAATGCTGGCCATGCTGGACCCGGACAAGATGCCGCGCGTGGTGTTCGTCACCGCCTTCGACGACTACGCCATCCAGGCCTTCGAGGAACATGCCTTCGATTACCTGCTGAAGCCGGTGGACCCCGAGCGGCTGGCCAAGACCATAGGCCGGCTCCAACGCGAGGCCGCGCCGCGCGCGCTGGACGGCCTGCCGCTGGCGCCGCTGGAGCTGGTGCCCTGCCACGGCGTCAACCGCATCGCCCTGCTCAGGCTGGATGAAGTGGAGTTTGTCTCCTCGCGCGTCAGCGGCGTGTTCGTGCAGGCTGCCGATGGACGCGAACACTTCACCGAACTGACACTGCGCACCTTCGAGGAGCGCAGCCCGCTGTTCCGCTGCCATCGCCAGCATCTGGTCAATCTGCGCGCCATCCGCGAAATCCGCCTCGGAGACAATGGCGTGGCGGATATCGTGACCTTGGGCGGCCGCACGCTGCCGGTCAGCCGCCGCTTCCTCAAGCCGCTGAAGGAAGCGTTGGGGATTCCAGGCTGAAAGGCAGCGCCGCCGCTCGCCCCCCGTTTTCCCACCGCTCGCGCCGCCAGGCTGCCGCTGGCGCAGCCGGCGCCCCAGGCCCTTTCTTTAAAGGCGTAAGGTGAAGCCACTATTTCACCGGAGCCACGATCATGGATCACGCATTGACTTTTGTGATCGGCAGCCTGTGCATTCTTGCGATCTGCTACCGCCTGTACGGGGTATTCTTCACGCGCAAGGTGCTGGGCGTCGACGACAGCGCTGTCACCCCTTCCCATGAGCTGAAAGACGGCAAGGACTACGTGCCCACCAGCAAATGGGTGGCCTTCGGCGGCCACTTCGCCGCCATCGCCGCCGCCGGCCCCTTGGTGGGTCCGGTGCTGGCCGCCCAGTACGGCTACCTGCCCAGCATGCTGTGGCTGTTGATCGGCTGTGTCATCGGCGGCGCGGTGCACGACACCGTGGTGCTGTTCGCTTCGATGAAACACCATGGCAAGTCCTTGTCCGAAGTGGCCAAGGCCGAGCTCGGCCCGTTGGCCGGCTGGTGCACCGGCCTGGCCATGCTGTTCATCATCACCATCACCATGGCCGGCCTGTCCATGGTGGTGGTGCATGCGCTGGAGCGCAACCCGTGGGGCGCTTTCGCCGTGTTCATGACCATCCCCATCGCCATCGGCGTGGGCCTGTGGGAACGCGTGACCGGCAGCATGAAGAACGCCAGCTACGTCGGCATCGCCGCCATCATGGCCTGTGTGTTCGCCGGTCCTTACATCCAGCACACCGCGCTGGGCGAATGGCTGTCGCTGAAGGCGTCTACCGTATCGCTGCTGCTGCCAATCTACGCCTTCTTCGCCACCGCGCTGCCGGTATGGATGCTGCTGACCCCGCGCGCCTGCCTGTCCAGCTTCATGAAAATCGGCGTATTCGGCCTCTTGGTGGTCGGCGTGGTGTTCATCAACCCGCAAATCCAGTTCCCGGCCGTGACCCAGTTCATCCACGGCGGCGGCCCGGTGTTGTCCGGCCCGGTATGGCCCTTCATCTCCATCACCATCGCCTGCGGCGCGATTTCCGGCTTCCATGCCTTCATCGGCTCCGGCACCACGCCCAAGCAGATCGACAAGTGGAGCGACATCCTGCCGGTGGGCTTCGGCGCCATGCTGGCCGAATGCGTAGTGGGCGTGATGGCGCTGATCGCCGCCACCGCCTTGCACCCGGCTGATTACTTCGCCATCAACTCCGCGCCGGCCGTGTTCCACACCCTGGGCATGGACGTGGTGAATCTGCCCAAGCTGTCCGAGGAAATCGGCCTCGATCTGTACGGTCGCACCGGCGGCGCCGTGACCCTGGCCGTGGGCATGGCCGACATCTTCACCCGCATCCCGTGGTTCAGCAATCTGGCGTCCTACTTCTTCCAATTCATGGTGATGTTCGAGGCTGTGTTCATCCTCACCGCCATCGATTCCGGCACCCGCGTCGCCCGCTATCTGATCCAGGACTTCGTCGGCGATCTGTGGGCGCCGCTGAAGCGCACCGATTGGATGCCCGGCGCGATCGGCGCTTCCATCGTGGCCTGCGTGATGTGGGGATACCTGCTGAACTCCGGCGACATCAACTCGGTGTGGGCGCTGTTCGGCGTGTCCAACCAGTTGATGGCCTCCATCGGCCTGATCATCGGCGCCACCATCATCCTGCGCCTGTCGCACAAGCGCAGCTATATGATGACCTGCCTGGTGCCGCTGGCCTACCTGTACGTCACCGTCAACTACGCCGGCTACTGGATGGTCAAAAACGTGTACCTGAACCCGGCCGCCAAGGGCTACAACCTGTTCAACGCCGGCATCTCCATCGTGATGCTGGCCCTGGGCCTGGTGATTCTGATCTCCGCCTGCCGCCGCTGGAAACAGCTGCTGAGCCGTCCGGCTCCGCAGCAGGAACTGAAGCCGGCGTTGTCTGAAGCCTGATTCTGATCAGCCAGCAAAAAGCCCGTCGCGGTTGCGACGGGCTTTTTGTTTGGCACTGGCTGGCGGCTCTAGAAGAACACCACCGTGAGCAGCACGAAGCACGGCAGCAGCACCGCGCCGGACCACATCATGTAGCCGAAGAAACCCGGCATCTTGACGTGGCGGTGCTCGGCGATGGCTTTGACCATGAAGTTAGGCGCATTGCCGATATAGGTCATCGCGCCCATGAACACCGCGCCCATGGAGATGGCCAACAGCGTATCGGCCAGCGGGCCCATCATGGTGGCGGCGTCCCCGGATGCCAGATTGAAGAACACCAGATAGGTCGGCGCATTGTCCAGGAAGCTGGACAGGATGCCGGTCATCCAGAAGTACATGATCTCCAGCGGCTGGCTTTCGGGACCGGACACCGCGTGCACCAGACTGGCCAGTTGCCCGTGCTCGCCGGCGCGCAGGATGGCGATCACCGGAGCGATGGTGATGAAGATCCCGGCAAACAGCTTGCCCACTTCCAGAATCGGCAGCCAGTTGAACTCGTTGCCGGCGCGGACCTGCTTGGGCGTGATCCACAAGGAGGCGAAGGCCAGCAGCACCAGGATTCCGTCGCGCAGCAGGTTTTGCAGCTCCAGATGCGCGCCCGGCAGGTGGACGACGATGCCCGGTTTCCACAAGCCGGACATCAGCACCGCGGCCACTACGCCGGCCAGCAGCCAGAAGTTGCGCTTGCCGTACAGCTTGAGCGGCTTGTCATGGCTGGTGTCCACCGGCTTCAGCGTGCCCTCTGCCGCTTCCTTGGCGTACATATGCCGATCCAGGAAGTAGAAGATCGTCAGCAGCAGGCCCGCCAACAGCAGCACCGGCAGCAGCATGTGCTGGAAGGTCCAGCCGAAGGTCACGCCCTTCAGGAAGCCCAGGAACAGCGGCGGATCGCCCAACGGGGTCAGGCCGCCGCCGACATTGGCCACCAGGAAGATGAAAAACACCACGACATGCACATTGCGCTTGCGGCCCTCGTTGGCGCGCAAGAGCGGGCGGATCAGCAGCATCGCCGCGCCGGTGGTGCCCATGATGGAAGCCAGCACGGTGCCGATGGCCAGGATGGTGGTATTCAGCTTGGGCGAGCCGTGCAGCGAGCCCCATACCAGAATGCCGCCGGACACGGTGTACAGCGCGAACAGCAGCACGATGAAGGGAATGTATTCGGTGAACAGCGCGTGCAATACCAGTTCGCCGGTTTGCCCCAGGCCGAACATCACGGCGAACGGCAGCAGGAACAAGGCGGTCCAGCCGGCGGTGATCTTGCCGAAATGATGGTGCCACACGCCGGGCGCGAGCATCGGAAACAAGGCGATGGACAGCAGGATGCCGGCGAACGGCACCGCCCAACCCAGGCTCAGCGAGGCGCCATCCAGATCCGCTGCCTGGGCGACGGCGGGCAACAGCATGGCGCCCGCCAGGGTAATCAGTTTATTTTTCATCAGTCCTTCCCGCGGGCATGGCCCGTAGATAAAAACGCAGCGCGAAGCTGCCAGAGCATTCCCGGTTGTGCTTGTCGGCACAGGCCGGGCTTCCGGGTGCCGGCCTGTGCGTGTCGCAAGTCCTGCCAGACGCGCGAAAACTTGGAGTCGCTGACAAAAACCCGCAAAGCGCCGGAGGCAAAACGCGCCGCCTGAGGCCGCACACGCAAGTACGGCCAGGCGGCGCAACGCGGCACCAGGATTTTTGTCAGCCGCGCTTAGCGGCTACCCTTTTGGATGAACTCGATCTTGTAACCATCCGGGTCCTCGATGAAGGCAATCACGGTGGTGCCGTGCTTCATCGGGCCGGCCTCGCGGGTGACCTTGCCGCCCTTGGCGCGCGCCATGTCACAGGCGGCATAGGCATCTTCCACTTCGATGGCGATGTGGCCATAGCCGTTGCCCAGCTCGTAGGATTCGGTGTCCCAGTTATGGGTCAGCTCCAGCACGGTGTGATCGGCCTCGTCGCCATAGCCGACGAAGGCCAGCGTGAAACGGCCCTCCGGAAAATCGGAACGGCGCAGCAGTTTCATGCCGAGTACTTCCTGATAGAACGATATCGAGCGTTCAAGGTTCCCGACGCGCAACATGGTGTGGAGCATTCTCATGACAAAATCCTCAAAATCAGCCAAAGGCAAACAACTCGCCGCCATGCTGTCGCAGCCAGCGGCGAGACTCGCGCCAGCCTGGGAAAAGACGCTCGGTCTCCGCCCAGAACGCCGGCGAGTGATTCATGTGTTCCAGATGAGCCAGTTCGTGGGCGATGACGTAATCGACCACCGCCAACGGCGCCTGCGCCAGCCGCCAGTTCAGGCGGATGCCGCCGTCTGCGCTGCAACTGCCCCAGCGCGTGCGCGCGGAAGACAGCTGCAATCGGCTCGGTTTGCGGCGACAACGCGCCGCCAGCAGGGAGAGGCGGCCGGGAAACAGTATCGCCGCCTCGCGTTTCAGATATTTGGCCAGCACGGCCTTCAGCGCCTCGGCGTCGCCTTCTGCCACGCCAGCCACCAGCAGGACGTCGCCGTCGCGCCGCACCGTCTTGCGGCCGCTGCCGATCAGGCGCAAGCCCAGCGCCTCGCCCAGCAGCGTCAGCCGGCTCAGATCGTCGCTCTTGGCCAGTTGGCTGCGCTGGCGCAGCACATGGCCGACGATCCAGTCGTGGCGCTGCCGCAGCACCTGATGCAGACGCTCCTGGCTGACGCCGGGCGCGGCGATCAGCTCGACCACCCCGTCGCGCACCCGTATGCCTATGCTCTGACGCGTCCGCCGCGTCAGCAGCACCGGCACGTCGCCGTCAGGCAGAGGCAGGCGATGCCAGACGCTGGCGTTTTTCATCGGGATCGGCAAACGGACCGACGCCGCCGATTTCGCGCTGGCGGGCTTCGATCCAGGCCTCGGCTTCGGCCATCATGGATTCGGGGCCGACGCTTTCGGACGGACGGATGGCAGGGCCCACCACCACGGTGACCTCGCCCGGATATTTCAGAAAAGCGTTGCGCGGCCAGAATTCGCCGGCGTTATGGGCCACCGGCACCATGGGCATGTCGAACTGCTTAGCCATCCGCGCCGCGCCCAGCTTGTACTTGCCGATGCGGCCCGGCTTGGTGCGGGTGCCCTCCGGGAACACGGTGATCCAAAAGCCGTGGCGCTTGCGTTCCAGCCCCTGCTCCAGCAAACGCTGATTGGCGCGGGAGCGGTCCGAGCGGTTGATCATGATCGGGTTCATCAACACCAGGCCCCAGCCGAACAGCGGTATCCAGGCCAGCTCGCGCTTGGCCACATACACCTGCCACGGGAAGATTTTTTGCAGCGCCAGCGTTTCCCAGCCCGATTGATGCTTGGAGCAGATCACCGACGGCTCCGTCGGGATGTTTTCGCTTCCCAGCACCCTGTATTTCAGGCCGATGACGTGCTCCAGCATCCACAGCAAGGTCAGCGCCCAGCTGACGCCGAATACGTGGCGCGCGCGGCGCGGCAGCGGCGCGGCCAGCAGCAATAGACAGAAAAACAGCGGCGTAATGACGATGAGAACCAGCCAGTACAGCAGGTTGCGTATCAAAAGACTGATCATGCTTGCAGTATCTACCTCAGTGATGATTGATCAGATGCTCGGCGGCATCGTACAAATCGTTGAACACCAGGGTGTTTTCCGGCAGCTTGCCGGCCGCCAGCGTCTTGACGCCCTTGCCGGTCTTCACCAGCATGGGCTGGCCGCCAACCGCGGCGATCGCTTCCAGATCGCGCAGGCTGTCGCCGATCAGCGGCAAGCCTTCCAGCTTGACGTTGAAGCGCTCGGCGATCTCCAGCACCATGCCCGGCAGCGGCTTGCGGCATTCGCAGCCGTGGTCCGCCGCGTGCGGACAGAACACCACCGCGTCGATGCGGCCGCCCGCCTGCCCCACCAGCCGGTGCATTTTCTCATGCATGGCGTTCAAGGCGTGCATGTCGAACAGGCCGCGGCCGATGCCGGACTGGTTGGTGGCCACCACCACGCGCCAGCCCGACTGGGTCAGATTGGCGATGGCTTCCAGGCTATGCTCGATCGGCACCCATTCCACGCTGTTCTTGACGAAATCGTCGCGATCCTGATTGATCACGCCGTCCCGGTCCAGAATGACTAGCTTCACGGTTTCTCCAATGAGTAGGGCGGAAGCCCCGCCGGGGCGTTCCGCCGTTTGCACGCTTTCCGACTGGCGGCTTGGCGGAACGCCCGGCATGGCCGGGCTTCCGCCCTACGCTTACTCCGCCAGCAGCGAGATGTCCGCCACGCGGTTGAACAAGGCGGCCAGGCGAGCCAGCAGCGCGATGCGGTTGGCGCGGACCTGGGCGTCCTCGGCCATCACCATCACGCCGTCGAAGAAGGCGTCCACCGGCGCCTTCAGGCTGGACAGCTGCGCCAGCGCGCCGGCGAAGTCATGGGCGGCGAACTTGGCTTCCACCGCCGGGGCCAGATCCTGCACCGCGGCGTAAAGCGCCTGCTCGGCGGCTTCCTTCAGCAGGGCGGGATTCACCTCGCCAATGCCGCCCTCGGCCTTCTTCAGGATGTTGTTGACGCGCTTGTTGGCGGCGGCCAGCGCGGCGGCTTCCGGCAGCGCCTTGAACTGCGCCACGGCGGCCAGTACGGCGCGCACTTCGTGGATGCGGCTGGGCGCCAGGGCCAGCACGGCGTCGATCTCGTCGCCCTTGCAATCGGCGGCGAGGAAGTTCTTCAGGCGGTCCATCATGAAGCCGAACACCTCGTCGGCCACCGTGGCGGACAGCTTGCCCTCGGGGAAGGCGGCGGCCACGATGGCCAGCAGCTGCTTCAGGTCCAGGTCCGCTTCCAGCGCCATCCGCACCACGCCCAGCGCGGCGCGGCGCAGCGCGAACGGATCTTTATCGCCGGTCGGGATCAGGCCGATGCCCCAGATGCCGACGATGGTTTCCAGCTTGTCGGCCAGCGCCACGGCGGTGGCGATCTTGCCTTCCGGCAGCGTGTCGCCGGCGAAACGCGGGTGGTAGTGTCCCTCGATGGCGGCGGCCACCTCGGCGTGCTCGCCGTCGTGCAGGGCGTAGTACATGCCCATGATGCCCTGCAGCTCCGGGAATTCGCCGACCATGTCGGTCACCAGGTCAGCCTTGGCCAGGTAAGCGGCGCGGGCGGCCAGGGCGGTGTCAGCGCCCAGCTCGTGGGCGATGGCGCCGGCGATGCTCTGCAGGCGTTCCACGCGCTCCAGCTGGGTGCCGATCTTGTTGTGGTACACCACATTGGCCAGACGCGGCAGGCGGCTGTCCAGGCGATGTTTCTTGTCCTGCTCGAAGAAGAACTTGGCGTCGGACAGGCGGGCGCGCAGCACGCGCTCGTTGCCGCCGACCACGAAAGACGGATCTTGCGGCGCGATATTGGACACCAGCAGGAAGCGGTTCATCAGTTTGCCGTTCTTGTCCAGCAGCGGGAAATACTTCTGGTTTTGCTGCATGGTCAGGATCAGGCATTCCTGCGGCACTTGCAGGAACTCGGCCTCGAAGCCGGCTTCCAGCACCACCGGCCATTCCACCAGCGCCGTCACCTCATCGAACAGCGCGTCCGGGGCGGCGATGGTGGCGCCGAGCCGGGCGGCGGCCTCGGCCAGCTTGTGGCCGATCAGCTCGCGGCGGGCGGCGAAGCTGGCGATGACCTTGCCCGCTTCATGCAAGGTGCGCGCGTAATCGTCGGCGTGGGCAACCAACACCTCTCCCTGCGACAGGAAGCGGTGGCCGCGGGTGGCGTTGCCGCTCTTGAGGCCCAGCACTTCGCCGGCGATGACCTTGTCGCCATGCAACATGATCAGGCCATGCGCCGGACGGACGAATTGCACGTCGGAATCGCCCCAGCGCATCAGCTTGGGCGCCGGCAGCTTCTTCAGCGCCAGCGCCACCACGTCGGCCAGCACGGCGGACAGCGCTTCGCCGGTCTTGGTGCTGGAATAGGCGTACACATCCTGCTTGCCGTTGTTGACGATGGAGAGCTCGGACACATCCACGCCGCAGGAGCGGGCGAAGCCGGCCAGGGCCGGGGTCGGCTGGCCATCTTTCATGCCGGCGGCCACGGCCGGGCCTTGGCGGGTGATGTGCTGGTCCGGCTGCACGGCCAGCACGCCGGGCAGCTGCACCGCCAGGCGGCGCGGCGAGGCGTACACCACCGGCTCGACATCGGCGGCGGCGAACTGCGCCTTCTTCAGTTCTTCGGAGATGGTCTGGGCGAAGCTCGCAGCCAGACGCGGCAGGGCCTTGGGCGGCAGCTCCTCGGTCAGGAGTTCGATCAGCAGGGTTGCGTTCATTCTCTTCGATTTCAATTATTGGGAGGCGTTTCCCGCCGCGTCACAGATCACCTTCATCATGGCGTGGGCGACGGAATCCTCGTTCACCGGCTGCCACTTCCAGGCATAGCGCGGCACCGGGAACATCGTGGAAAACAGGTGCTTGTTGTTCTGGTCGAAATACTCGGAACCGACAAACACATACTGGTACTGCTTGCAATCGGCGTAGCCTGTGGTGCGGCGGATGTAATAGTGAAGCTTGTACGGCTTCTCGTAGCGCTGTTTGGCGAAACGCTCCTGGTTGATGAAGTGCACCAGTCCGTCTTTGCCCAGCCATAGCGAGTTGCCGTCCACCGCCAGCTGCAGCTGGCTGCCATCCTGATACACCACCCAATCGGCGGGCGACTCAGCCCAGACCGGCAGGCTAGCCAGGAACAAGGTTGCAGCGCAGGCTTTCATCTTCACTCTCCTAGTTGATCAGGCCGGTTTGACCGGCCTTAACAGCATAGGCGATCGCCGCGCCGCCGCCGCGTCAGTCCTTGCGGCACATCGGGAAACCCAGGGCCTCGCGCGCGTCGTAATACGCCTGCGCCACGCCGCGCGACAGATTGCGGATGCGGCCGATATAGGCGGCGCGCTCGGTCACGGAGATGGAGCCGCGGGCGTCCAGCAGGTTGAAAGTGTGGCCGGCTTTCAGGATCATCTCGTAGGCGGGCAGCGGCAGGCTGGCTTCCAGCAGCTTCTTCGCTTCCGCCTCGTAATCATTGAATTGGCGGAACAGCAGCTCGACATTGCTGTGCTCGAAAGCGTACTTCGACTGCTCCACTTCATTCTGGTAGAACACATTGCCGTAGGTCACCGGCTGGCCATCCGGCAGATGGGTCCAGATCAGGTCGTAGACGTTCTCCACGCCCTGCAGATACATCGCCAGACGCTCCAGGCCGTAAGTGATCTCACCCAGCACCGGCTTGCAATCCAGGCCGCCCACTTGCTGGAAGTACGTGAACTGGGTCACTTCCATGCCGTTCAGCCACACTTCCCAGCCCAGGCCCCAGGCGCCCAGCGTCGGGTTTTCCCAGTCGTCCTCGACGAAGCGGATATCCTGCAGCGTCGGGTCCAGGCCCAGTTCCTGCAGCGATCCCAGATACAGCTCCTGGATATTCGACGGGGACGGCTTCAAGACGACTTGGAACTGGTGGTGCTGGAACAGGCGGTTAGGGTTTTCGCCATAGCGGCCATCCTTGGGACGGCGGCTAGGCTGCACATAGGCGGCGTTCCAGGGCTCAGGACCCAGCGCGCGCAGGAAGGTGGCGGTGTGCGAGGTGCCCGCGCCGACTTCGGTATCGTAGGGCTGCAGCAGCGCGCAGCCCTGGCGGTTCCAGTAGTGCTGGAGCTTGAGAATGATTTCCTGGAAGGTAAGCATAAATGTGTCGTTGGAAGAATGGACAAATAAACGTCGATTCTACCGCCTGCCGCCGCTCACGCAAAGCCGGACGGGCTGACGCCGCCCAAGCGGTCCGCCAGACGACGCCCCTTGCGCAGGCAATCCGCCAGCGAAACGCCGTCCAGCCAGTTGGCGCAGACATGCAGTCCCTGCGCCGCCAGCGGCTGCGCCAGACGCCGCACCCTCCCCTGCAAGGCCGTGCCTTGCGGCAGCGCCTCAGACCAGCGGGTAATCCGTTGCGACAACGGCGGCGCGCGCAAACCGAACAACTCGTCGAGCTCGGCATTGACCCGAGACAACAAGTCTTCGTCGCTCAAACGCAGCAAGTCGGGACGACGCCGCCCGCCGATGAAACAGGTCAAGAGCCGCTTATCGTCTTGGCAGACATGCGGGTAGCTGGCGCTGACCGAAAGATAACCCAGCGTCAAGGTGTCCTCGCCATGCGGATGCAGCGCGCCACCGCCTGGCAAGGGACTGGCCAAGGCATCGGCATCCAGCAAGGTAGACACCACCGCCAGCGGCGCATAGGGAATGCGCCGACAGGCATCGGCCAATGCCGGCGCCAGCGGGTGCAGCAGCATGGCGGCCTGGGAGGCCGGCAAAGCCAGCACTACCTGCTCCGCATAAGTCCAGCCGGAATGGGTGCGCAGGCGCCAGCCGGCACCCTCCCGCCTGAGCGCGGTTACCGCGGTATTCAGACGGACATCGAGATCCCGCGCCAACTGGCGCGGCAATTGCTGCAAGCCGCCGCGCAGGGTGCAGCTGCGGCGGCGGCCCAACCGGCGGTTCATCCGCATCAAGCCGCCTAAGAAGGGCCCGCGGCATTGCGCCGCCTCGGCCAGATCGGGCAGGGTTTCCTCCAGCCTCAGCTCGCGCGGATCGCCGGCGAAAATGCCGCCCACCATGGGTTCCATCACTCGCGACAGCACTTCGCGGCCAAAGCGCGAATCGCAGAAGGTGGCGACGCTATCCAGGCCGGCCGTCTCCTCGCCGGACCTGAGCATGCCGGCTACGACCTGCCATTTGGCGCGCCAGCTCAGCAAATCGCCGCCCAGCAGCTGCAAGGGGCCGGCGGGCAGCCGCCGATAGCGGCCATTGAGCAGGATGTAGCGCTGCCGGCCGTCGCTATGCGGCCACACCGGCTCCAGCCCCAGCGACGGCAGCCATTGCAACAGCTCCTCATCCGCCAGCAGGGTATGCGGCCCCGCTTCGCATAGCGCCTCTCCCTGCTCCGTCCTGACCTTGCCGCCGACGCTATCGGCGGCCTCGAACACGCTTACCGCCGCCCCCTGGCGCTGCAGCCACCAGGCACACGACAAGCCGGACACTCCGGCGCCTATCACCGCAATCATCAGCCTCTCCTTGAACAGGATATTTATTAGCTTCTGATTATCCAGCTAGCGGTCCGGCGCTCGTTGATGGCGGTCAAGCCGAGGGCTTTGCCATGAGCCTGCTCGCCAAGTCCTTGCGCGCCGGAAAACAAAAAGCCGCCCGGCAATCGGGCGGCCTTCCGGTATGGACAGGCGGGGATTTACTGCCAGTCCAGAATCACCTTGCCGCTCTGGCCGGACAGCATGGCGGCGAAGCCCTGCTCGAACTCGTCCACCTTGAAGTGGTGGGTGATGATGGGACGGATGTCCAGGCCGGACTGAATCAGCGCCACCATCTTGTACCAGGTTTCAAACATCTCGCGGCCGTAAATGCCCTTGATCTCCAGGCCCTTGAAGATCACTTGGTTCCAGTCGATGGCGGTGTTGGACGGCGGGATGCCCAGCAGCGCCACCTTGCCGCCGTGGTTCATCGTCTCCAGCATCTGGCGGAAGGCCTGCGGATTGCCGGACATTTCCAGGCCCACGTCGAAGCCCTCTGTCATGTGCAGTTCCTGCATCACCGCCTTCAGATCCTGCTTGGCGACGTTGACGGCGCGAGTGGCGCCCATCTTCTTGGCCAGCTCCAGGCGGTAATCATTGACGTCGGTGATCACGACATGGCGCGCGCCGACGTGCTTGGCGATGGCCACCGCCATGATGCCGATCGGGCCGGCGCCGGTGATCAGCACATCTTCGCCCACCAGGTTGAAGCTCAACGCGGTGTGCACGGCGTTGCCGAACGGGTCGAAGATGGAAGCCAGATCGTCGGAAATATCGTCCGGAATCGGGAAGGCGTTGAAGGCCGGGATCACCAGGTATTCGGCGAACGCGCCTTCGCGGTTGACGCCGACGCCGGTGGTGTTGCGGCACAGATGGCGGCGGCCGGCGCGGCAATTGCGGCAGTAGCCGCAGGTGATATGGCCTTCGCCGGAGACGCGCTGGCCGATCTTGAAGCCCTGCACTTCCGACCCCATGCCGGCAACGACGCCGACGTACTCATGGCCGACGTGCATCGGCACCGGGATGGTCTTTTGCGACCACTCGTCCCAGTTCCAGATATGGATGTCGGTGCCGCAGATCGCGGTCTTGGTGATCTTGATCAAGAGATCGTTGTGACCGACTTCCGGCATCGGAACATCGGTCATGGTCAGGCCGGGAGCGGCCTGCAGTTTGGCTAGTGCTTTCATGGAAACCTCTATGCAGCGAGAACCACAAGCCATCTTTGCCACGAAACCCACGAAACGACATGAACAAACGAGGCGACCGATCCATTACAGGAAATCCGCCCTTGATTTGCATTTCGTGTCATTTCGTGTTTTTCGTGGCACAAACTCGTTGTTCTTTCGGCTCAATAATTTAAATCACGCCCAGTTCGCGTCCCACCTTGGTGAACGCGGCCACCGCTTTCAGCACTTGCTCTTCGCTGTGCGCGGCGGACATCTGGGTGCGAATCCGCGCCTTGCCCTTGGGCACCACCGGATAGGAGAAGCCGATCACGTACACACCTTCGGCCAGCAGCTTGGCGGCCATTTCGCCAGCCAGGCGGGCATCGCCCAGCATCACCGGGATGATGGGGTGCTGGCCCGGCACCAGCGTGAAGCCGGCAGCGGACATTTCCTTGCGGAACAGTTCAGCATTGCGGCGCACCTTGGCGCGCAGCTCGGCTCCTTCGCCGCTCTTCAGGATGTTCAGCACTTCCACGCTGGCGGCGGCGATGGCCGGGGCCAGCGTGTTGGAGAACAGATACGGACGCGAACGCTGGCGCAGCAGGTCGACGATGGGTTGGCGCGCGGCCACGTAACCGCCGGACGCGCCGCCCAGCGCCTTGCCCAGCGTGCCGGTATAGATGTCCACGCGCTCGGCCACGCCGCACAGCTCAGGCGTGCCGGCGCCGGTTTCGCCGATGAAGCCGACGGCATGGGAGTCGTCCACCATTACGATGGCGCTGTGGCGGTCGGCCACTTCGCACAGGCTCTTCAGGTTGGCGATGATGCCGTCCATCGAGAACACGCCGTCGGTGACGATCAACTTGAAGCGCGCGCCGGCCTCTTCGGCGGCGATCAATTGCGCCTCCAGATCGGCCATGTCGTTGTTCTTGTAGCGGAAACGCTTGGCCTTGGACAGGCGCACGCCGTCAATGATGGAGGCGTGGTTCAGCTCGTCGGAGATCACCGCGTCCTCTTCGCTCAGCAGCGTTTCGAATACGCCGCCATTGGCGTCGAAACAGCTGGAGTAAAGAATGGTGTCGTCAGTGCCCAGGAATTCGGAAATGGATTTTTCCAGCTGCTTGTGGATGGTTTGCGTGCCGCAGATGAAACGCACCGAGGCGCAACCGTAGCCGTAATGGTCCATGCCGGTCTTGGCGGCCAGCACCAGGCGCTTGTCGTCGGCCAGGCCCAGGTAGTTGTTGGCGCAGAAGTTCAGCACCTGCTCGCCGCCGGCCAGCGCGATGTCGGAACTTTGCGGCGTAGCGATCACGCGTTCCGGTTTTTCGTAACCATCGGCCCGGATTTGGGCCAGCGTGGCCTGCAGATGGGCCAGGTAAGTATGATTCATGACAATCCTTTGCATAGGCCGGAGGCGGGAATCGAACCCGCGTCCGAAGGCACCGCGCCCCGCCCGCGGCGGCGCGCCACGAAAACTGTAGCCATTCTAGCCCAGCGCACTCATCGCCAGCAGTGACAGTTATCAGTGTTTTGGCGGGACTCTGTCACCTTCCCGCAACTTTTCCGCTTCGCCAGCCGGCGCATCTTCTTCATCATCCCAAGCCAGCGGCGCCACGCCGGGCGGCAGCTGGATCGGCGGTTCGCGCTTGGCCAGCCTGGCCAGCACGCCGACCACGGTGATGGCCGGCGCGGCGATGATCGCCACCCAAAACCAAGTGGAATGCAGCACGTCCATGATGTCTTCCCTCAAAAACAAACGCCCCCGGCCCCATTCCGGGCAGGGGGCGCGGCTCACCTTTTCATTTTAGCGCTGGCGCAGCAGGCGCGCGGCATCCATCGCGAAATAGGTCAGAATGCCATCGGCGCCGGCGCGCTTGAACGCCAGCAGGCTTTCCATCATGCACTTTTCCTCATTCAGCCAGCCATTCTGGAACGCCGCCTTCAGCATGGCGTATTCGCCTGACACCTGGTAGGCGAAGGTGGGCACGCGGAAGGTGTCCTTGACGCGGCGGATCACGTCCAGATACGGCATGCCCGGCTTGATCATCACCATGTCGGCGCCCTCTTCCAGGTCCTGCGCCACTTCCTGGATGGCTTCCTCGATATTGGCCGGATCCATCTGGTAGCTGTTTTTGTCGGCCTTGCCCAGATTGGCCGACGAGCCCAGCGCATCGCGGAACGGGCCGTAGAAGCCGGACGAATACTTGGCGGAATAGGCCAGTATCTTGGTGTGGATATAGCCCTCTTCCTCGAAAGCCTCGCGGATGGCGCCGATGCGGCCATCCATCATGTCAGACGGGCCAAACACATCGACGCCGGCCTCGGCATGGCACAGGCCCTGCTTGATCAGAATTTCCGTCGTCTCATCGTTCAGCACATAGCCGTTGGCGTCGATCACGCCGTCCTGGCCGTGAATGGTGTACGGGTCCAACGCGCCATCGGTCATCACGCCCAGCTCCGGAAAGCGCTTCTTCAACTCGCGCACCACGCGCGGCACCAGGCCTTCCGGGTTATAGGCCTCGCTGCCCTCATTGTCCTTGGAGCCGGTGATCACAGGGAACAAGGACAACATCGGAATGCCCAGTTCCAGCGCCTCTTCCGCCACAAACAACAGCTTGTCCAGCGTCAGCCTCGGCGCGCCGGGCATGGACGGCACGTCCACTACCTGGTTGCTGCCTTCCATCACGAACACCGGGTAGATCAGATCGTTGGCGGTCAGCACGTTCTCGCGCATCAGGCGGCGGCTGAATTCATCCTTGCGCATGCGGCGCATGCGGGCGGCGGGAAAATAACGATTAGCAAAAATCATGTCGACAATACCCCCAAAAAGACAACGGCAATTGTACGCCCATTCCCCACTCGCAGACAGCATGGCCAAGACATGAGCCGACTTGGCGCAATAGTTGAGTTTTACTCATTGCTCTATTCTGCAAGCTCACGACAATGCATGAACTTGAAAGCCTGCGACCAGGGCATTGGAAAAAATGTCACAGCTGTTTTCAATAAAAATTGAAATGAATTTTCATTCAAAACTCATAAATATGATAAAAGACTATAGCAAAAGGAAAATACTATAAATAAGCCAATGATTTACATAACATTGCAAAATGCATCAAAATCAGTATTTAAAATTTCAATCGCATAATTTATACAAAACCATCTACTGTTAATTTGTATTTCTTGACAACAATTTAGACACAGATAAAACTGAGCCTCCCAACGACGGCGGAATAAAAAACCACATCGCCGACCAGCAGCCGACACGGCTGATGACAACAAAGGGCTTTAGAGAAACATGAAGAAAACTATTATCGTTGCGGCCATTGCCGCAGCCATCCCTGCACTCGCGCAAGCTGACGTCAACCTGTACGGATCGCTGCGCGCCGGCGTGTCCATCACCAAGAACAGCGCCACCAACTACAACTCCACCTTCGGCGTGGATGACTTTGGCAGCCGCATGGGCTTCAAGGGCAGCGAAGACCTGGGCAACGGCCTGAAAACCATCTGGCAGGTGGAAACCGGTTTCGCCATGGACGGCGTGGCTGGCAGCGGATCCGCCTCCGGCACCTTCGCCAACCGTCAGAGCTATGTCGGCATCGATGGCGCTTACGGCAAGCTGCGCGTTGGCCATCTGGACGACGTGCTGGCCGACACCGAAGCCACCGACAACCTGTACGGCCCGCGCCGCGACGGCATGGGCACCAACTTCCCGCTGTACGAGGCCACCGATCTGTTCTCCTACGGCGACGCCCGCTTCAAGAACAGCGTGCGCTACGACTCCCCGACCTGGAACGGCTTCAACCTCACGCTGCAATACGGCGCGGGCGAGAGCCAGGCTGCCGGCCAAATGAAGCAAGGCGATGGCTATGGTCTGCGCCTTGCCTATCAAAATTCGGGCTTTTTCGGCGCCATCGCCAACGCTACCAAACTGAACACCAAGGGCGGCAGCAACAGCACCACCAATCGTCTGGAAGGCGGCTACAGCGCTAACAACCTGTACCTGGCCGCCAGCTACCAGTGGCTGACCACCTATGGCGACGCCTACGCCAAGAATGATGATGGCTCTTACAAACTGCCCGGCATAGCCAACCTCCCGACCATCGCTCATACCGGCGGCAACAAGGTGGAAAACACCACCTGGGCCCTGAACGCCGCCTACGCCATCGGCAACTTCAAGCCGTCCATCGTGTACTCCAAGCGCGGCGACGCCAAGATCGACGGCACGCGCTACAGCCTTGGCGCCAGCCAGTGGGCCGCCGCTGTTGACTACACCATGAGCAAGAACACGCTGCTGCAAGTGGGTTATGGCGAGCGCAAAGACAACAAGGACGCGCAAACCATCAACAAATTCTCCCAGGAAAAGTCCACCCTGGCCTGGGCCATGATGAAGCACAACTTCTAAGCGAAGCCATCCCGGTTTTCGAATGTGCAGACAGCCACCTTAGGGTGGCTGTTTTGCTTTATGAACCATCAATAAAAAAGCCAGCCCTTGCGGGCTGGCTTTGGCTTGAACGACGCGGCGCTTATTCGAAGAAATCGCGCAGCTTGTCCATGAAGGATTTGGAACGCGGATTGTGGGTGGCCACATCGCCCTGGCTGATCGCCTCGAACTCGCGCAGCAGCTCCTTCTGCCGCTCGGTCAGCTTGACCGGCGTCTCCACGATCACATGGCAATGCAGATCGCCGTACTCGGTGCCGCGCACGGCCTTCACGCCCTTGCCGCGCAGGCGATAGACGCGGCCGCTCTGGGTTTCCGCGGCGATCTTGACCTTAGCCATGCCGTCCAGCGTCGGGATTTCCACTTCGCCGCCCAGCGCCGCGGTGGAGAAGGAGATCGGCATTTCGCAGTGCAGATCCATGCCGTCGCGCTGGAATACCGCGTGCTGCTTGATGTGGGTCACCACATACAGATCGCCAGCCGGGCCGCCATTCTGGCCCGGCTCGCCCTCGCCGCCCAGGCGGATGCGGTCGCCCTCGTCCACCCCGGCCGGAATCTTCACATTCAGCGTCTTGGTGGTCTTCTTCTGGCCGGCGCCGTGGCAGCTGGTGCACGGATCGGTGATCTGCTTGCCGCTGCCGTGGCAGGTCGGGCAGGTCTGCTGGATAGAGAAGAAGCCCTGGCTCATCCGCACCTGGCCATGGCCGCCGCAGGTGGAGCAGGTCTTGGGCTGCGTGCCCGGCTTGGCGCCGGTGCCGTTGCAGGTGGTGCAGGATTCGTGCGACGGAATGCGTATCTGTTTCTCGCAGCCGCGCGCCGCTTCTTCCAGCGTGATCTCCATGTTGTAGCGCAGGTCCGCACCGCGATAGACGTTGGAACGCCCGCCGCCGCGCTGGCCACCGCCGAAGATGTCGCTGAAGATGTCGGCAAAATCGCCGAAGCCGCCAAAACCGCCTCCTCCTCCGCCCATGCCGGCTTGCGGATCCACGCCGGCGTGGCCGAACTGGTCATAGGCGCCGCGTTTCTGGCTATCGGACAGGATCTCATAGGCCTCTTTGACCTCCTTGAACTTGTCCTCGGCTTCCTTGCTGTCCGGATTGCGGTCCGGATGGTACTTCATCGCCAGCTTGCGATATGCCTTCTTGATGTCGTCTTCCGACGCATCGCGGTTGACCCCCAGCACATCGTAATAATCTTTTTTCGACATTGTCTTTCACTCTCTGGTCGGCCCGGCCATGTTCGGCCAAACCCTGTCGTCTCGATACGGCAAAGGCACAGAGGCCGGTGGAGATGCCTCCCCCATTCCCTGTGCCTCGATCAGCGTGATTCGACGATTACTTCTTGTCTTTCACTTCCTCGAACTCGGCGTCCACCACATTGCCGTCGTCCTTCTTGTCGGCTTCCGCCTGCTGCGCGCCGCCTTGGGCGCCGGCTTCCGCCTGAGCCTGGGCGTACATGATCTCGCCCAGCTTCTGGCTGGCCTTGGCCAGTTCTTCGGACTTGGCTTCGATGGCGTCCTTGTCGTCGCCCTTCACCACTTCCTCGGCTTCCTTCAGCGCGGACTCGATCTTGGCCTTTTCATCGGCGCCGATCTTGTCGCCATGCTCGGACAGCGACTTCTTGATGCTGTGGATCAGGCCTTCGGCGTGGTTGCGCGCGGTCACCAGTTCGTGCAGCTTCTTGTCTTCCTCGGCGTTGGCCTCGGCGTCCTTCACCATGCGCTGGATTTCCTCTTCGGACAGGCCGGAGGATGCCTGGATGGTGATGTTGGCCTGCTTGCCGGTGGCCTTGTCCTTGGCCGACACGTGCAGAATGCCGTTGGCGTCGATGTTGAATTCCACCTCGATCTGCGGAATGCCGCGCGGCGCCGGCGGAATGTCGCCCAGATTGAACTGGCCCAGCGACTTGTTGGCGGCAGCCTTCTCGCGTTCGCCCTGCAGCACATGGATGGTCACCGCGGTCTGGTTGTCGTCGGCGGTGGAGAACACTTGCGACGCCTTGGTCGGAATCGTGGTGTTCTTCTGGATCAGCTTGGTCATGATGCCGCCCAGGGTTTCAATGCCCAGCGACAGCGGGGTCACGTCCAGCAGCAGCACGTCCTTGCGCTCGCCGGACAGCACGGAGCCCTGGATCGCTGCGCCGACGGCCACGGCTTCGTCCGGGTTCACGTCCTTGCGCGGTTCCTTGCCGAAGAATTCCTTCACCGCGTCCTGCACCTTGGGCATGCGGGTCTGGCCGCCGACCAGGATCACGTCGGTGATGTCGGACAGGGACACGCCGGCATCCTTCAGGGCCACGCGGCACGGTTCGATCGAGCGGGTGATCAGGTCGTCCACCAGGCTTTCGAACTTGGCGCGGGTGATCTTCATGGCCAGGTGCTTCGGACCGGTGGCGTCCATGGTGATGTACGGCAG
>NZ_PPTF01000037.1 GCF_002902845.1 Chromobacterium sinusclupearum | reverse complement strand
ACAGAGAGTGTTTGTGCGACGACTACACCGCCCCTTTTGATATGGCGACGTAGCCTTAGATACAATCAAATACCCAAGATGACGATTCAGCTAATATGAAGAGTTAACTCCATATTATTTGTCTCGCCGTCTTATATATTCGGCTTCTTCAGTTTGTTAAAGATCGGGCGTTTCAAACTACAACGCAAACAGAATCCAACTCTTTCGAGTTCGCTTTTGTTTGCACTGTAAGTGGTGGAGGATGACGGGATCGAACCGACGACCCCCTGCTTGCAAAGCAGGTGCTCTCCCAACTGAGCTAATCCCCCTCTTTTCGGGTGATGCTGCGTTGCTCAGTCGCTC
>NZ_PPTF01000036.1 GCF_002902845.1 Chromobacterium sinusclupearum | reverse complement strand
AGGATGCGGGCAGCACGGGCAGCCTGCCCAAGGAAGTCATTGACTACCTGAGAAGCCACAACATCAGCGTCACGGTGCAGAACGACGGCAAAAACACAAGCGGCAGCATCGACGACTACCTCAAAAGCATAGGTTGCAAATTCGATGACCAAGGCAACGCCACCGGCCTGAACAAGGGCCAGCTGGACGTGATCAAGGGCGCGCTGGAAACCGACTCCGGCCGCTGCTCCGACTTCGTCACCCAGGCCCAGCTGCAAATCCAGAAGACCATGCAGTCCTACAACGTCTGCGTCAGCCTGATCAACAGCATGCAGTCCCTGCTGGCCGAAATGAACAAGTCCATCGCCCAGAACATCCGCTAAGGACGCGCGCCATGAG
This sequence comes from Chromobacterium sinusclupearum, assembly GCF_002902845.1. Classification (GTDB taxonomy): domain Bacteria; phylum Pseudomonadota; class Gammaproteobacteria; order Burkholderiales; family Chromobacteriaceae; genus Chromobacterium; species Chromobacterium sinusclupearum. The sequence goes on along the minus strand of NZ_PPTF01000036.1, from coordinate 6,941 downwards.
CATAGCAAGCAGCTTCGCCGGAATCGGGGGAGTTTCCGCCAACCCCGACTACGGCGCCTATGTCGACCGCAAGGCCGGCCAGGGCGATTCCATCATGTCGCAGGGCATTTCGGTGCTGTACAAGTTCATGAGCTTGTTCTCCGACCTTGCCCAAGGCAAATACGACCAGATGAGCGCCAAGGCCGACCGCGCGCGCGACTCCCAGCAAGCCGCCAACCAGGTGGACGCCATCCTCTCCAAGCTGGTCAATGCCGGCGACAAGGCGCCGCTGCCGCCGGAGGTGATCCAGTACCTGAAGGATCACAACATCGCGGTAGGCGGCAAATCCATCGACGACTACTTGAAGGCGAATAACCCAGCCCTGCCCTTTCTGGACAAGCTGCGCGAGAAAATCGCCCAGGCCGGCCCGGAAGGAATGCGCTCGGACAGCTGGCAAGACGTGGTCAGCTATATGGATGAGCACGGCATCAAGGTGGATGGCCAAAAATGCGCCGACTACATCTGGGGGCTGCCGGAAGTGGGGCAACGCAGCTACCAGAACATCAGCCGCGAGCACATGCAGCACATCGCCGACGTCTTGGTCGAGGCCTCCGGCGGCCTGGGCAAGGGCCAGCTCAATGAAATCAAGGGCGCGCTGGAAACCGACTCCGGCCGCTGCTCCGACTTCGTCACCCAGGCCCAGCTGCAGATCCAGAAGACCATGCAGTCCTACAACGTCTGCGTCAGCCTGATCAACAGCATGCAGTCGCTATTGGCCGAGATGAACAAGTCCATCTCGCAAAACATCCGCTAAAGCCAACAAGGAGAAGGACATGACCGAGCAAGACGACCTCGATACCGTGCGCGACTTCTTCAATCAAGGCGGCACGCTGCAGGCGCTGGTCAATCTGGACCCGGCCGATCTGGACAGCGTCTATTCCTATGCCTGCCAGTTGTTCGACGCCGGCGACTATGCGGGGGCCAAGCGTTTCTACCTGATGCTGGCCCGCCTGTCGCACTGGCAATTCGACTACTGGCTGGCATTGGGCCTCGCCTGCCAGCGTCTGTCGGAACACGAGGAGGCCGTGTTCAGTTTCGGGCAAGCCGGGCTGTTGCGGCTGGATGACCCGCGCCCGGCCTATCTGGCCGGACTCAGCCACCAGCTGGCCGGCCATCCCGAGCAGGCGGGCAAAGCCTTCGCCGCCGCGCTCAAGTGGTGCGCCAGCAAACCGGAACACGCCGCGATCAAGGCCGAGGTCCTGCGCCAGGCCGCCCTTCTCCCTCAGGAGGAACACGCATGAACACCATCATCGACAACTTCTCCCCAGCCGGCCTGGGGGATGCCCGGCGCACGGAAGATGCGCCGCCAGCCGGCAACGTCGGCCGGGTAGGCGCGGGCGCGCTGGATCCGCTCGCCGCCCCTGGCCCGCGCGACCAACAACGCGGCCAGGAGCATGCTTTCCAATCGCCGCCGCGCCCGCGCGAGTCCGTTACGCTGCGCCTGGCCGAAGGCGCGCTCAACCGGATTCTGGATGCCTTCGGCCCGCGCGTGGACGGCAAGCCTATCACGCTGGCCCAGTTGGAACGCACGCCGATGGAGGCGATGAGCCTGGCCGCCGCCTTGCTGGGCGTGAAATCGCTGGGCGACAACGCCGATCTGAAGTCGCTGGCGCTGGAAATCCGCACCCAGGGCGCGGAAAACCTGCGCCTGCGCCAGAACGAGGACCTGCGCAAACAGATAGACAAATCGATAGAGGACCAGAACAAGGCGCAAAAAGCCGGCATCTTCTCCGCCATCGTCGACTGGATCGTCTCGGTGGCCGAGGTGATCAGCGGCGTGGCCAAGATCATCGTCGGCGACGTGGCCGGCGGCGCCATGGATTTGGCGGCCGGCTGCTCCGGCCTGGTCAAGGCGTTTGCCGAAACCATGGCCCTGGTTTCAGACGGCGACGCCGCAGCAAAGTGGAAAGAAGTGGCCGACATCGCCGGCAAGATCCAGCTGGGCTTTGAAATCGCCGGGATGATGGTGGACATCATCAGCGTGGGCCGCGGCGTCATGGCCGCCAAGTCCATGGCCAAGGCCACCGAAACCGCCATGGAGAAAGGCGCCGGCGAGCTGCTGGAAAACACCATCAAGCAGACCAGCGGCGCGGCAGGCAAGGAAGTGGCGCAGGAAGTCATCAAGGATGTGGCCAAACAGGTGGCCTCCGATGTGGCGGCGGAAGTTTCGGAGCAAATCGCCAAGAACATCGCGGAGCAGACTACCCGCTTCCTGGGCCAGGGCCACTTGCTGGAAGCCTTCAGCAAACAGGCCATCGAGCAGATGGTGGCCCGCGCCGTGGAAACGGTGGCGGAAAAGGCCCTCAAGACCGGCGCCGAAACCACGGCCAAGGAGTTGACGAAGTCAGTGGTCAAGGAGGTGCAGCGCGAAGTGGTGAAAGCCGCGATCCACGCCAGCCTGATGAGCGCCGCCAACACCGCCAAGGCCGTGACGCGCGCCAGCCTGCAAGGCGCCAACGGCGTCTTCCAGGGCGAAATCGCCAAGGAGCGCGCCGAGCTGCAGAAAGTCGTGCAGCAACTGATGGCGGAAAGCAACTTCATGCAGTTCATGCTCGACGAGTTCGAAAAGCTGAAAAAACGCGCCAAGGAAGACATCGGCAATCTGATGGACGGCGCCGGCAAGGCCCTGGCAGCCGGTTCCGAAGCCCAGAACAAGACCGGTGCCGTGCTCAGCAGCATTGCCGCCAATATCGCCTGACTTTCAAGGAGCAGTCTATGAACACCATTGCAAACACCAACGCAGCCGCCATCAATAGCGGCACGCCCGTACTCAGCGTGGACGGCAATCAAGGCGGCGACGCCATCGGCCAACTGAACGAACTGATGGTGCAACTGGGCCAGTTGTTCGGCAAGCTGCGCGACCTGCTGCGTCAATACAACCAGATTCAGCAGAACAACGCCTTCCAGATGCAGAAAACCTCGTTCGATACCCGGATGCAGGCCATCGAAACCGAATTCGACGCCAAGAACAAGCAGGCATGGGCGCAGATCGGCACCGGCATCGCTCAGGGGCTGGCCGGCGCGGCCTCCGCCTTCGGCGCGGCGCAGGGCAGCTGGCTGGCTCACTCCGGCGATATCGGCAAGGGGATAGGCAGCATCGTGGACGGCAGCGTCGGCGTCGCCGTCAATCCGGAACTGCGGGAGGCGCAGGAAAAGCAGGCCGAGGCCGACTATCAGCACGGCCTGGCCGAACAACAGCTCAAGCGCGCCGACGAGACGCTGGAAAAAGCGCTCAAGGTGTCCAGCGACCTGCGCGAGATCCTCAGCACGCTGACGCAGGCGCACGAACGCCTGTCCAGCAGCGTGCGCATGTCGTAAGGAGCTTGGATCATGGACGATGTCACCCGCTTCCTTCAGGCCGATGGTCTGAAGCCCGCACCGCAGAGCTTCCTGGGCAGCGATTTCATGCTGGGACAGCGCGTGGATACCGGGCGCTATGCCCTCACCTATCGGCAGGAAGGCGAGCGTCTGGTGCTGTGCGATTTTTCCGCCCAAGCGCCCGACGGACAGGCCGTGCTCGCGCTGATGACGCTGCTGCGGCGGCTGATCAAAGCCGTGCCGGCGCTGCGCTACGTCGATGCCATGATCCTGCCCGCCCCGCGCGACCCGGCGCTGGACCGGACTCGCCGCCGGCTGACCGAACTGATGCTGGCGGAAGGCGCGCAGCCGGTGCGCCTGGACGACGAGCTATGGCTGCGCTACCGCTGCCGCTAGCCTGCGCGTTGCGGCCCACGCCCTTGGCCCACGCCGACTACCCGCGCTACCGCGCGCTCTATGCCGACCCGCGCGTGGCGGCCCCGACGGGTTTGCCCGCGCTGGCCGACGAGGACGAGGCAAGACGCTGGTTCCATGCCGCGCTGGCCTTGGCTCCCGAGCAAGGGCGGATCATGGCTTTGCGCCTGGGCGGCCAGGGCGCGCTGGCTGGCGTGCTGCGTCTCACCGACTGGGACCGCGGCGCCGGCGTGCTGACGCTGGGCTATGCCCTGAGCCCCGAATGGTGGGGACGGGGCCTGATGCGGGAATGCCTGGCCGAAGTGCTGCCCTGGCTGTTTGACGGCGGCCTGGGCGCGCCGCTGCACCGTATTCAAGGCTGGGTGCTGAGCGACAACCATCCCTCTCGCCGGCTGCTCGCCAAACTGGGCTTTACCCACGAGGGCACGCTGCGCGGCGTGTTTCGCCACGGCGCAGGCCGCCATGACGTTTGCGCCTATGGCTTGCTGATCAGCGACCGCCCCGCCGCAGCGCTAGACCATGAGACGGCATATGCGCCGGATGGCGGCGCATCGACGGCGGAATCGCCAAAACCCGAGCCGTTTTGCCAAAGCCGTTCCCACACCCATCCATCACACTCTAGCCCCATGCAAGGTGCTCAAAGGTCTTAGCCGTATGACGTCACTGAACATTCCCTTAACTGCCACGCCGGCCGAGCAGGCCGAGGCCGCCGCGCGACGCTGCCTGGAGGTGCTGGAAGGCCGCGCCACGCTGGGCAATATCACGGGCTACAGCGCGGCGGAACTCGAAGCCATCTATGAGCGCGGTTATCGCGCCTGGAGCGCCGGCGACCTGGACAGCGCCACCGCCGACTTCGCTTTTCTGGCGCTGCAGCAACCGCTGGACCGCCGCTTCCTGTTCGCATTTGCCTGCGCGCTGAAGCGGCATGGCGAATTCCGCCACGCGCTGACTTTCTTCGGTTACAGCGTGGCGATGCAGGCCAATGATCCCTTCGCCACCTTTCACATCGCGGAATGCCTGCTGGCGATGGAGGAATTGAATGCCGCGCGCGATGCGCTCGATACCACCATCGCGCTGTGCTACGGCCAGGCTGACGCGGACCCGCGCTTCACCCCGCTGCGGCAGCGGGCGGAAAACATGCTGGACGACCTAAACCACTGATCAGGAATCTCGACATGGAAAATCCATCAATCAGCAGGCTTTCCTCTTCATCCATCAGCCATCTGGATGGCAATGCGAAAATCGACAATTCTCCGGGCATGGTGCTGGACGCCCCTGAAGACTTGGGCATTGCGCAACCGAATACCCAGAACCGGCCGGAAACGCTGAGCCTGGCGGAGCTGGAAGACAAGGCCAAAACGGCCGACGCCGAAGCCAAAAAATGCGGCGTAGACATCGCCAAGCGCGGCTTCTTCGCCAAGCTGTTGACCCTGGCCGCCGCCAGCGCCGTGCTGGTGGCCGCGGCCCTGGTCACCGGGCTGACCGGCGGCGCCGGCATCCCGCTGCTGGCGCTGGCCGGCGTCGGTTTCGCCATGGCGGTGGGCGATGTGGCCTGCGCCGGATACGACTGGTATAGCAAAGCGCATGGCGGAGAAGGCATGGCGATGGGCGGCGACTCGCTGGGCAATTTCATGAACTGGCTGGCCACAAAGTGCGGCGCTTCCGCCGATGCCGCCAAGAAAGTCGGCACCTATGGCTCTTTGCTGGCGCGCGGGACGCTTGCCGTCGGCACCATCGCCGTCGGCGGCTTCCTGCCTGTCGCCACCACGGGCGCGCTGCATAGCGCCGGGCTGGGGATTTCCATAGGCAGCGCCGCGTTGACTACGGCAAGCGGCATACCGACCGCCAGCGCCGGCTTGCGCAGCGCGGACAAGCAAAAGCATGAAATGGAGGCGGCGGAGGCCAAGGCCAAACTTGCCATGGTCAAGGCCAGGCCTGAGCAAAAAAATCAATCCGTGCAAACCGACGCCATGCCCGTCCAGGACATGGCCACGCAGACCCGCCCGACTCCGGCCTTGGTTTCAACAGCCACGCAGGCCGAGCGGGCGCAGACTCGCGACGCGGAAACCGAAACGATCCACTTGATCAGCCAGACCGTGCGGGAGACGCTAGAGCAGAGCGCGCGACTGTTGCAGCGTAGCCATTCGGTTTCCTTCTGATCGCCAGGTGGTCAGTAAGACTGGAAGGAGTGTTGCTTAGAGCTGCTAACAGAACCTCGTTAGAGGAACTGAGCCAAGGCGCGCCGATGCAGGCAGCACTTGAGTACGGCAAGGAGGCGCAACGCAGGATCAGGGGTTTGCTTAGCGGGTCTTCACACGGTCGCGGACAATCTTGCGCAACGCCTTTTCGTATTCATCTGATATCGAACGATCGGAAGAGAAACTATGATCAAAGCTCTGGTAAGAGATTTTCTCCTCCTTGCATCCCGCTGCGGCGGGATTTTTTTTGCCAGCGACGCCCAGCCCTTCCATGCCCCTGCCCGCCCGGCCTCCCGGCGCCAGCGGCTTATCCGTGTACAATGAGCGCGACTTCAACTCTGCCTTCCCGGAGCATTTCGATGAAATCCATTCTGCTGCCCGTTGCCGCGCTGCTCATCGCCAGCGCCGCTTTTGCCGATGAGCCGGCCAAGCCGGTGATCACCGGCCATATCCTGCGTTTCGACTCCGCCTGCGATTTCACCGAGAGCAATGTACGCATTCAACGCGATGCCATCCTGGTGGATGCCTCGCTCAAATCCGACGCCGCCGCAAGGATGAAGCAGGCCTCGCGCGATTTTCTCGGCCAGCCGGTGGTGATTGTGATCAATAACGTGCCGATCAGCGCGCCGGTGATGGCGGGTCAGTTGTCAGGCGATAAGGCTCGATTCTCCGTCGCCCGCGATGCCGCCGCCAAACTGCTGCCTTCCCTGCTGGCCACCACCTGCTATCAGGTGCAGCCGCAAGCCAAATAACAGCCTCGCCAGCCAAGCCCCGCCGCGCCCCTGAGCCCAGGCTCGCCGACACGGACAGCACTAGGGGCTGTTGACGTTTGGTGAGTGGATCGCGTTTGCGCCGATTTGGGCCGGAAGCAAGGCGCACAGTCCGACGCATAGTCATTCTATGCAAGGGCTGGGCAACGCGGCTTCCGGCCCAAAGCGGCCAAACCCGCAGGGCCGGGCGCCTTTCGCGCCG
>NZ_PPTF01000035.1 GCF_002902845.1 Chromobacterium sinusclupearum | reverse complement strand
CGCGAAACGCCTCGATTCGGCGCGAAATGCGCTCCGGCGCGACCGCTCACCAAACGTCAACAGCCCCTAGGGCTTGGTGAGCGGTTCTGAATCCCGGCTTTCTTCCCCGCGCGTTGGCCTACGGCGACGCGCCTGGCTGGCCTTGCTCACAGTCGCAGCCGCCATGGACCGTCCGTCTTGTTTTGACATCGTTTGCGGCTGTTGATTGACCTGTCACATAAGCGCGCGGGTAAGGAATGCGCGGCAGCGGCAAAAGAAAAAGGCCGCACGCAGCGGCCGCAAAGGGGGTAGTTGACTAGACTTTACTAGAAGTCAAAAATTCAACTTAAGCTAATTTTAGCATGACGAATGCAAATGGAACATAACGATTTTAAAATAATATTGATTTCTCAGAAAACACATGAATAAAAAACATGCATGAAATCCGCGGCGGCTATGCCATTCGCAGCCATTGTGACATGACGAATGTTGACAATGCATGGACGCCCTGTGTCCAAAAACGCAACGCCACCCGCCGCTTGGCGGCCTTCATTGCCAATCCGCGCCCCCGATCCGCTAGATAGCCCCCCGAGCATGCCTTGGTCCACCGCAGCGGCGGCCGCTAACCTGAGCGCAGCCTGCGGTCATCGCGCCAGACTTTGGCGTTGGCCGGCGCATCCACATGCTGCGGCTTCAGCAACTTGCATACCCCGTCAAGATTAGGCACCAAGCATAAGGGCGTGCCGGACGGCAGACCGGCATCCGTCATGCCCTCTGCCACGCTGTCCGCGCTGTGGCTGATTGCGTGGGCGCTCAGGTCCAGCTTGGGCATCAGCGTCGGCGCCAGCACTTTCAGCACCTGTACCGGCAAGGCGCTGGTGAACTTGTAGTCCGCCGCCTTCGGGCCGGCCACGTAGGCGACGATGGTCCCGAAGTAATGATCGCCGATATAGAAGACAAAGGCGCCGGAACGGCTGACCACGCGCGCCGAGGTCAAGCCGCCGCCGCGCGAGAAGGTCTTGAAGCGGTTGTCGCCGGTGCCGGTCTTGCCGCCGATCAGCGTATGTTCGCCGTTATGATCGAAGGCGCCCGAAACGCGGTGGGCGGTGCCCTTGTCCACCACTTCGGACAACACCTGCCGCACCAGTTGCGGAATTTCTGGCGGCAGCACCCGCACGCCCTTGGCGGTCGGGCGATCCAGCGAAGTCTCGTACGGCGTGGCGGAGGCAAAATGCATCTTGTCGATGTAGACCGTCGGCAAGCGCACGCCATCATTGGAGATGATGCCCATCAGCTCGGCCAGCGCCGCCGGCCGGTCTGCCGACGCCCCCAGCGCAGAGGCGTAAGACGGCACTAGCGAGTCGAACGGATAGCCCATCCGCTTCCAGGCCGCGTGAATCTGGCGGAACGCGTCGATCTCCTGAATCTCCTTGATCCGGGTATCCTGGCCTCCCTTGTGCTTGCTGTTGAACAGCCACTGGTAGACTTCCTGGCGCTGCGCCGTGCTGGCCTGGATCATTTCGCTCCAGCCGGCATCGGGATGCGCATGCAGATACGCCACCATCCACAGCTCCAGCGGATGGATGCCCGCCAGATAGCCGCGGTCCGCCAGATTGAAACGGTCCGGACCCATCTCGTCGTACAGCTTCGCCACCGCGTCATCGCCCAGCTTGGCAGGCGGCGTCTGGTATTTGGCGATGAAAGCGGCCATGGCCGGCCGGTCAGCCTCGGGATGCACGCTGCGGAAGATCACCGCCAGGCGCTTGGCGCTGCGGCGGGCCTTTTCCACCAGGATTTCGTCGATCTGCTCCGGCGTCTTGCCGCGATATTTGTGATAGAAGCCGGCCATGAAGGTCTTGCTCTCGCGGTCGGCGAAGCGCTGCAGGTACTCCCGCCGGCGCGGATCTGCCTGATCGTCCAGCACTTCTCGGTCATACCCTGGCGGATACATATAGTAGTGGACGATATCGCGCATCAGCCGGATATAAACCAGATTGACCGAATGCTGCGTGGCGTCGCGCAGCGTCATGATGCGGTTGTTGTCGCTCTTTTCGAAATTCTCAAAAGTATGGCGGCCGCCGCCGGTAAAGAAGCTTTCGCCCGGATTGGCGCTGTACTTGCGCTCCATCGACGCCGCCAGCATCGTGGCCAGGGTGCGGTCATCGGCCTGCTTCAGATAGTCTATCGCCCAGCGCCGCAGCACCGGCTCGTGTTCGGTCGGCTTGATCTGGGCCAGCTCCTCCTGGCTCAGGCCGGCGTACTGGCGATGCAGGTCGGCGATGACTTCCAGATAGGTGACCAGGGTGCGCAGCTTGGAGGTAGAGCCCAGGTCCAGCTTGGTGCCCTCGTTGATGTCGAAAGGCTGGTCGAAGTTGTCGGCCTGCACCCTCACCTTGTTGCCGGTGGGCGTGCGTTCGATCAACGTGAAGCTGTAGGTCACGCCGCCCGGCTCGCCTTGCTGCAGCAGGAATTTATCGCCGAGCCCCACCGACTTGGCATAGTCCGGATCGCGCAGCTTCAGCAGCAGATCCGTCACCTGTTGCTGCAGCTGCGAATCCAGCGTGCTGTTGACGGTCAGGTCCAGGTGATCCAGATCATACATGCGCGGCATGCCCAACATGCCGGACAGCTTGACGCGCACCGCATTGGCGCCCTTGCGCTCCACCACAGAGGACGAAGTCGGCCGCACCCGCTCGCGTTGCTGGCGCAGCGACACCTGCAAGGCGGCATCGCGCAGCTCCGGCGTGATCACTTTGTCGCGCGCCATCAGCCGTAGGTAGGAGTCGGTGATCTCCTCCAGCACCCGCATGTCGCCGTTGAGGTAGTAAGACGGGCTGCGCTGCGAAATCATCAGGCTCAGCGCTTCCTTGAACACGGTGGCCTGTTCATTGACCGAATGCGGCGTATTGCTGGCCAGCGTGCTGTTCACTTCGTCGAAGGGCCGGCCATACCACGCCCACATGCCGTCGCCTATGCCGGATATCTCGCCGAAGCCTGCGCGCGCCGCAAGCGGCACGGTATTCAGATATGCCACTACCAGCTGCCGCCTGGCGGCGCTGGTATCGGTGCCCTGCATATAGGCGCGGGTAGAGGCGGACAGCATCTGCCGCAGTTTTTCCTTGGGCGAGCCGGTGCGCCCGCCCGGCGAGTGGCGGAATTTCTCGATCTGTGTCGCCAGCGTGCTGCCGCCGGCCGAGTGATAGCCGGGCCGGAACAGGTGCAATGACTCGTCCGCCAGCGCCTTGCCGAAACGCGACCACTCCACTGCCGGGTTCTGCTGCGGATTGTCTTCGTCCAGCAGAGTGTGGTTTTCGATGTACAGCAGGCCGCTCACCAGCAGCCGCGGCAAGGCGTCGAAGTTGGGATAGACCCGCTGAGGATAAGTCGATTGATAGATGGGCCGGCCGTAGCCGTCATACAGCAGCAGACCGGACTGATCCTTCTCGCGGTATTGCGGAAAGATACCCAGCTTGAACCATGGCGATGCGACGCCATAATCGATCAGATGGATGAACTGCGGCGACTGGCGCGCCTGCGCAGAAATCTCAAAGCCCCTATCCTGCAAGCGCTTCAGATAAGCGGGCAAGCCGGCATAACCCATGCGGATATCGTAAGGTCCGCCAGGCTCGGGAAACCGCATCTCCTTGCTCTTGCCGGGCGCCATCTGGTAGGTGGCGCCGCTGACTGCGTGGCTGAAAAACCACGACTGAAACCGCGAGGTATGCACCTCGTTCAGAAACAGCGAAATCCCCAACCCGCACAGGGCCAGGAACAAGCCCGCCAGCACCCACCATGTCGTCGTCGAAGAAGATTTGCTCTTGCCCAATCCGATTTTGGCTTCAGGAGTATCTATCATTTTCCGCCGGCCCCCAGGGCCGCCCCCACGCATGTACTGGAGAAAACTACTGGCCAGACCGAACTTCACCAACATGCCCCGCCGCACCGGGGCTTTCTCTCAATATCGGATAGCCGACGCGCTTTAGAAAGGAAGGAAAAGCTTGTTAAAGAAACTCCCGACGCACGGCGGCATCGATCCGAGCAACGGCATGCGCTGGAGGCTGTCGACTAGGGGCTGTTGACCGCCTCCAAGCGCGCATCAAACACCGCGCCAACGCTGGTGGCGACGCGCCAAAACCCGCTCCAGCCAAAGAATCAGCAGGGAGGCGATGGCCGATGTCACTACGATCAGCGTCGACATCGCCGCGGCGGCCGCGGTGTCGCCTGCGTCATCCATGGTCACAATCGCCACAGCCGCCAGGCTGCGCGAAGGACTGATGATGAAAATCAGCGCCGATAGCGTGGTCATCGCCGACACAAACAGAAACCGCACCACATCCAGCAGCGCCGGCAGGCACACCGGCAGCGTCACTCGCCTCAGCGTAGTCCAGAACGGCACCTTCAGCGAGGCCGCCACCGCCTCGAATTCGCCATCGAGCTGGTTCAAGGCGGTGGCGACGGTCAGATGCGCCGTGGTATAGAAGTGGGCAACCGTGCACACCACCATCAGCGCCATGCCGCCATACAGGAAGTTCAGCGGATTATCCGGATGATTGAAGAAGAACACATAGCCCAAGCCCAGGACCAGGCCCGGCACCGCCATAGGCAACATGGCGAAGAAACGCAGCAGGCCGCGGCCCAGCGGCGCCGCTTTCAGCTTTTCGCAAGCGTAGGCGCCCAGAAAAACCAGCACGCAGCCAATCAACGCCGTCGCCGCCGCCATCTGCAGGCTGTTGAAATACGCGGCCCAGCCGCCGCCGTCGACATCGTCAAAACGATAATGCGCCAGCGTGAACGACATATTGTATGGCCAGTATTGGATGAAGGAGGCCGCCACGCCCATGCCCAGCATGGCCAGCAGCGGCAGCGAGATCCATAGCAGCAGCAGCGTGGCCGCCGCGTCGCGCCGGATGTCCGGCGCCGGCGCATACAACACGGCGCGCGCGGTCAAGGCCGCTTGTTGCCGCCGCGACAAGACGCGCTCGATGAAAAACGACAACACGGCGGGCAGCAACAGCATCAGCCCGACCACCGCGCCGCGCGGGAAGTTTTGCTGGCCGACCACCTGCTTGAACGCCTCCACCGCCAGCACATTGCAATCGCCGCCCACCACTTTGGGCACGCCAAAATCGGTCATCACCAGCGTAAACACCACCAGCGCCGACGAAACCAGCCCGTAGCGCGCGCCCGGCAGCGTAATGGTCAGAAACTGACGCAGCGGGCCCGCGCCCATCGCCCGACCGGCCTCGAACAGCCTCGCATCGGCCGCCGCCAGCGCAGCGGACAGAATCATGACGGCATAAGGGAAGGTATAAAATGCCTCGCCCAGCACGACGCCCCAGAAGCCGTAGATGCTGCCGCCGTGCAGCCAGCTCTTCAGCAGGCCCTGGTTGCCGAACAAATACACCAGCGAGATAGCCGGCATCAACGACGGCGCCAACAGCGGCAGCAGCGCGATCTGGCGGAACAGGCCGCGCCCCCAGGCGTGGGTGCGGCACAGCGCCCAGGCAAAGGCGAAAGCCAGCGGCACCACGATGGCCGACACCGTCAGCGACAGCAGCAGGCTATTGCCGGCCGCGCGCATCAGGCCTGGCGAGTCCAGCACCTCGGTAAAATTGTCCAGGCCGGCGAAATCGCCATTCATGGTCAAAACGGACTTGCCCAGGATGAACAGCAAGGGCAGGCCCAGCGCCAGGGCCAACAGCACGACCAGCCCCCACACCAGCGCCGTCGCCGCCCATTTTTCCCTGTCCACACGCGCCAGGCTGGTGGGGCGGACGATTCTTTGCACCAGGCTCAGCATGCGGCCTCCCTGGGATAGGCGCGCAACATCGAGGCCGGCAGCTCCACCGGCACGGTCTCGCCCGGCACCAGCGGCTGGCGGTTCAGCATGGACGGGCAGACCTCGGCCCGCAGCGTCACGCCGGGCATGCCCTCCGGCAGCAGACGCACATGCGTCATCGCGCCGCCGAAGCCCACATCCTCTACCCGCGCCAACAGGGTATTCGGCGCGCGTTCCCAGCGCGGCTTGATGATGATGTCTTCGGGGCGCAGGAACAGCGTCAATGCGTCTCCCGCCGGCAAATCCCGTTCCAGCGACAGCACGCAGCCGCCGACCAAGGCCTGGCGCTCGCCGCGGCGTTCCGCCGGCAGCCAGTTGGCCTCGCCGACGAATTCGGCCACGAAGCGGCTGGCCGGACTGCGGTAGATCTCGGCAGGCGTGCCTATCTGCTCAATCCGGCCGGCGTTCATCACCACCACGCGGTCGGCGATGGCCAGCGCCTCCTCCTGATCATGCGTCACCATCAGCGTGGTGACGCCCAGGCGCTTCTGCAGGCCTTTCAATTCCTCGCGCAGCTTATCGCGCACCCTCGCATCCAGGGCCGACAAGGGCTCGTCCAGCAGCAGCAGGCCCGGCGAGGTCGCCAGGGCCCGCGCCAGGGCAACCCGCTGTTGCTGGCCGCCGGACAGTTGCGCCGGATATTTGCGCTCGGCGCCGGGCAGGCCGACGATGTCCAGCAACTCGCGCACGCGGCGCGCATGGGCCTCCCTGTCGCGCCGCGGGGTGAGGCCGTAGGCGATATTGTCGGCCACGGTCAGATTGGGAAACAGCGCATAGCTCTGGAACACGATGCCGTAATCGCGCTTGGCCGGCGCTTCGCGGGTGATGTCGCGCCCCGACAGATGAATGGCGCCGGCATCGGGCAAGTCCAGTCCGGCGATCAGCCGCAACAAGGTGGTCTTGCCGCAGCCGGACGGCCCCAGCAAGCAGACGAACTCGCCCTTGCGGATGGAAAGGGATACGGCGTCCAGCGCGGTAAAAGCGCCAAAACGGCGGGTCAAGGCATGCGCGGACAAATGCTCGGACAGGCCGGATAGGCTATCGACCGGTTTCATCGGGTGCTCCAAAGTGCCTGAGGCAGGATGCATGGATAAATCAAAGCCGCCCCGCATGGGGGCGGCTGCGAGACGAGCGCTTATTCCTTCGGCGCGGCCTTGCTTTCATAGCGGCTGGACCATTCCTTCAGGATGGCGTCGCGGTTCTGGGCGGCCCAGCCGAAGTTGTTCTTGGACAGGCGCTGCGAGTAGTCCACCGGAATGAACGGGTTCTGCTTGGCCACGCCCGGCATCGCCAGCACGGCGTAGTTCTGCTCGTACAGCTTCATCGCCGGCAGGCTGACGGAGAAATCGGCCAGTTTTCTGGCGGCAGCCAGGTTCTTGGTGCCCTTGATGATGGCGGTGGCTTCCAGATCCCAACCCAGGCCTTCCTTCGGATAGATCAGGTCGATCGGCGCGCCTTTTTCCTTCAGTTGCGCGCCGCGATATTCAAAAGAAATCCCAATCGGGTACTCGCCGGCGGCGGCCATCTTGCACGGCTTGGAGCCGGAGTGGACGTACTGCGCCATATTGACGTGCAGCTTGTCCATGTACTCCCAGCCCTTCTTCTCGCCCATCATCTGCAGCCAGGCGGAAACATCCAGATAGCCGGTGCCGGACGAAGCCGGATGCGGCATGACGATCTGGCCCTTGTAGACAGGCTTGGCCAGGTCCGCCCAGCTTTCCGGCTTAGGCAGATTCTTCTTGGCGGCTTCGACGGTATTGAAGCAGATGGTGGCGGCCCACACGTCCATGCCGGTCCACTTCGGCGGCTTGGCCTTGTCGACGAATTGCGGGCTCAGCTTCTCCACGCCCTTGGGCGCGTAGGCTTGCAGCATGCCTTGCTGATCCAGGATCATCAGGCTGGTGGCGGCCAGGCCCCAAACCACATCGGCCTGCGGATTGTTCTTTTCCGACAACAGCTTGGCCGTGATCACGCCGGTGGACTCGCGCACCCAACGGATTTCAATGTCCGGGTTGGCCTTTTCGAACGCATCCTTGTAGTCCTTGACCTGATCCGCTTCCAGCGCGGTGTAAACGGTCAACACCGTCTTGGCCTGGGCCAGCGGGGCGAACAGGCCGCTCAGGGCCAGACAGGTTGCTACAGCCATCAGCTTCTTCATCGACAACGCTCCTTTGTTTAGACGTATAGACAAATTTGCCCATACACCGACCCACTACGAAAACTGCGGCTACTATGCCGCGCCGCAATGACAGGTCCGTGAACGGAAGATGAAGCTTGTTTTTCCTAGCTAGACCAATGCGCCGCAACATTCTTCCGTGCAAACGCATTACGCAGAAATATCTATATTGACAATTGATGCCCCCGCTCCATATCAGCAAGTGGAAAGGACAACATGGTCGCACTCCATCCACAACGCGACGCAAAACGCCAAGGGAAAACCGTCGGCCGAATCTTATTGGAAGCGTTGCTGATCTCGCTGATCGCTTGGCAGGCCGGCGCCGCCTCCGCAATCGTCCATGTGGGCATCGTGCCGCAACAGTCCGCCTTGAACCTGGCGCGCAATTGGGGGCCGCTGCTGCAATACCTGGGCAAACAATGTTCGCTGAATCTGCAGTTCGAAACGGCTCCGGATATCCCATCCTTCGAACAGCGCGTCGCCCAGGGCATGTACGACCTGGTGTATTTCAACCCGCTGCACTACGTCCAATTCCATGACACCGTCGGCTACCAGGCCCTGGCGCGCGAAAAAGACCGCAAGCTGATTGGCCTGATCGTGGTGCGCAAGGACAGTCCGATCCAGGATGTCCGCCAGCTGGACCGGCAAACGCTGGCGTTGCCGGCGCCGGAGTCCTTCGCGGCGAGCGTGCTTCCCAAGGCGCAGCTGGAAGCGATGAACATCCACGTAGGCGTCCGCTATGTCGGATCCCACGAATCGGTTTACCTGGCCGTCAGCCAGGGACTGTTCCCTGCCGGGGGCGGTATCAACCGCACCTGGCAGCAGCTTGACCCGCAAACCCGACAAAACCTGCGCGTCTTGTGGCAAACCCCGCCATACACGCCGCACGCCTTCGCCACCCATCCCAAAATGCCGCCGGAGCAGCGACAATGCTTGCTGCAGGCGCTGACCGGCCTGGCCAACACGCCTGACGGATCGGCCCTGCTGCAAGCATTGTCGCTGCAAGCCCTCACGGCGGCGAAAGACAGCGACTGGAACGACATCCGCCAGCTGCGCATCCACTACCTTCCTCCGGGGGAGCGCTGATCGATGTCGTTCCGGCTCAAGACCATACTGGGCATCGCGCTGATCGAAATGATCATGCTGGGCATTCTGTTGCATTTCAGCCTTGGCCTGCTGCACGACACCAGCGCTACGGAAATGCGCACACGGGCTCAAGTCATTGCCGAACAGTTCGCCCAGGCCAACCAGAATGCGGTGCTCAGCACCGACCTGGCCACGCTGCAAAGCGCGGTGGAACAGATGGCGCGCTCGCCGGGCATCGTATTCGCCCGCGTGCGCGACGGGCGCGGCCGCATACTGGCCGAGGCCGGCGACCCTCTGGCCCTGGCCTTGCCGCCGCTGGCGACGCAAGACATAGATCAGGCTTCGCCCAATGAGCCGCTGACCATCCATCGCAACATCGAAGTCGGCGGCATCCATTACGGACAAGTTGAGTTGGGCACTTCGGTTGCCGCCCACCAGCAGTTGATGCGGCAAGCCAGGGAAAAAGGCTTGTTTCTGGCGGTGCTGGAACTCCTGCTCTCCGCTTTGTTCTCGCTCCTGCTCGGCCTGTACCTGACCCGCCAGCTCCACGCGCTGCGGCAGGCGGCGGAGAAAATCGCCAACGGCGAACTGGGCCATCAGATACCGGTGCGAGGCAAGGACGAGCTGGCCCGCACCATAGGCATGTTCAACCAGATGTCGCGCCGGCTGGCTGAAGAGCATGGCAGGATGGAAGACGCCTTGCGCCAGGCGGCGCGGTCAGCCGAGCACCTGCGGCAGAAGGATCGGGTGCTGGACGCCATCAACTATCTGCAAAGTCTATTCATAGGCAAAGCCGATCCAGAAACCATGTTCAGCTACGCCCGCGACATCCTGCTGCTATGGTTCGACGCGGAACACGGTTTTCTTTGCGAGGTGCGCAATCAAACCAGCCAGCCGCAGTTCCGTCCGCTCACGCCGCTGCTGTGCCCGCCGCAACAGATCGATGCGGAGGGCCTGCTCGACATCTGCCTGTACCGGCAGCAGGAACATTTGTTGAACCTACAGCAAAGCGCCGCAGGCCCCTTCCGCGGCGACAGTCATTTCCTGAGCATTCCCATCACGCTGGCCGCTCGCGTCATCGGCACCTTCACACTGTTCTTGCCGCGCCCGGTGATGCCGGAACGCGGCAACGACATCCCGCAACCCCTGATGAATACGCTGGGTCAACTGATTCTGGCCAGCCAGGATCAGCAAATACTGGAGCAAACACAGCTGCAGCTGACCCGACAACAGATGCAACTGTCTGCCGTCATCGAAACGTCCATTGACGGCATCGCGACGCTCGATGTCAACGGTGTCATCGCCAGCGCCAACCAAGTGGCCGAGAAATTGTTCCGGCTGCCGCGCGGCAGCCTGGTCGGCACCTCTGTGCTCGAGCTGATCTCCCCAGAGTGCCTGGGCAAACTGCAATCGATGCTGCACGACAAGAGCAGCGAGCTGGGCAACCTGCTGCAACTCACCGCGATCCGCTCCGACGGTACGCCGTTTCCGATGGAAATGGCGCTCACCAACATGCCTAACGCCGGCGACGCCTGTTTCAACCTGACCATGCGCGACATCTCGGCCCGGCAGGCGGTGGAACAGGAGCTGATGCGCGCCAAAGAGCAGGCCGATGCCGCCAACCAAGCCAAGAGCGCCTTCCTCGCCACCATCAGCCACGAAATACGCACGCCGATGAACGGCGTGCTGGGCATGCTGGAACTATTGCAGATGAGCGAACTGGACGCGGAGCAACGGGACACGCTGGACACCGCGCTGGACTCGGCCGGCACCTTGCTGCGGCTGATCGACGACATCCTCGATTTCTCTAAAATTGAGGCGGACCAGCTGGAACTGGTCAAGACGCCCACCGCCATCTGGCCCTTGCTGCAGCGCGTGCTCAGTCTATATGCCCGCTCCGCGGAACAGAAAAACCTGCACTTCGATCTGGAGATCGATCCGCGGCTGGCGCCGACGCTACTGCTGGACCCGCTACGGCTGCGGCAGATCCTGCAAAACTTTCTCAGCAACGCGGTAAAGTTCACCGCCACCGGCAGCATCAAGCTGCGAGTGGCGGTGCGACAAGATGCCGGCGACAGGCAAGCGCTGTCTTTCGATGTCATCGATACCGGCATCGGCATCGCGCCGGACAAACTGGAAAAACTGTTCCAGCCGTTCACCCAGGGCGATTCCCATACCACCCGCCGCTACGGCGGCGCCGGCCTGGGCCTGGCCATCTGCCGCCATCTGGCCGAACTGATGGGCGGCGAGGTGCTGTTGCGCAGCCAGCCCGGGCGCGGCACACAAGCCAGCCTCCATCTCACCGCAGATGTGATCAACACGCTGGAACCCGCGGCCGTCGAGCAGGAAAAAACCGAATACGTCAGCGACCCGTCCAAGCGCATCCTGATGGTGGAAGACAATCCCACCAATCTGAAGCTGGCGATACGCCAGCTGGAAAAACTCGGTTACCGCCCCGACACGGCCGAGGACGGGCAGCAAGCCTTCGAAAAATGGCGGCACAGCGAATACCACTTGGTATTGACCGATTGTCTGATGCCGAATATCAGCGGCTATGAATTGGCGCGGCTGATCCGCAGCTACGAAACCGAGCATCCCTCGCGCCGGCGCACCATCATCATCGCCTGCACTGCCGGCACCACGCCCGAAGAATTGCAAAAGGCCCGCGACTCCGGCATGGACGACTGTCTGGTCAAACCGCTTGCGCTAGATACTTTGGCCAGCATGCTGGAAAACTGGCTGAAAAAACCGCCGTCCATGGCATCGGACGCAATACAGCAGACGCCTGCCAAACTGGACGCCAATGCCCCGCTCAATCTCTTGGCGCTCAGCAAACAGAGCGGGGGCAATCCCAAAATGGAAAATGATCTGCTAGCCGACTTCCTGAGACAGGCCAAACGCCATCTCTCCCGCATCCGCGATGCCATCATCAGCGACAATATGCCGCTCATCGCCGCCGCCGCCCGCGATCTCTCCGCGGCGGCAAAGCAGATCGGCGCCCGAGATATCGCCGCAACCGCAGAACACATGGAACAGGCGGCCAGCGCTCTGCGCGCCGAGGCGGTGCCCAGACTGATACTGCAATTGGAGGCAAACTGCCAGGAGGTGGAGCAATGGCTCGTGCAACGCAGCGCGCCCAACGCCTTGAATCTGGGATGACGGCGCGGCGCTCGCGGGGTTGGCTAACGTGAGACACCCGGCGTCCGATAGGTTCCGATGACTATTCGCCACCTTTTCGACAGCATCGTCACCCGGCTGCTCGCGCTTGCCCTGTTGATCGTCCTCACCGGGTCGCTGACGCGCTACTATGCGTTGAGCGCTTTCCTGCGCGAAGACCTCAGCAAGGTGATGGAAGCGCAGCAACTGGCGCTGGCCAACTACGTCGCCCATGACATCGACGAAAAGGTCGTGCAGCGCGAAATGCTGCTGAACCGGCTGGCCCGCGACTTGCCCCGACCCTTGCTGGAGGATCCCCCTCGCTTGGAACAATGGCTGCGGGAGCATTACGACTATCAGCCGATGTTCTCCATCGGCATGCTGGTGCTGGGACTGGATGGCATGGTGATCGCGGACTACCCGCCTACGCAGGGCCGCCGGCAAATCTCGTTTGCCGATCGAGATTACTTCCACGCCGCGCTGTCCGGACGGCCCTATATCGGCAAGGCGGCGATCGGCCGCGTAACCAAGGTGCCGGTTCTGCCGATGAGCGCCCCCATCAGGGGGACCGATGGCCGCGTTCAGGGTGTGTTGGTAGGGATCACCGCGCTGGGCGCGCCGGATTTTCTGGATCTGATGCAGCATAGCCGCATCGGCAACCATCAAGACAGCTTCCTGCTGATTTCCCCGCGCGACGGTCTATTCGTCGCCGCCTCGGAACCGGACATGATACTGAAACCGCTTCCGCCGCCCGGCGTCAACCCGCTGCACGACAAGGCCATGGCCGGCTGGCGCGGCACCGGCATCACCATCAACGCCAAGGGCGTGGAGGAAGTCTGCGGCGTCGCCTCGGTGCCCAGCGCCGGCTGGTTCGTCGTGGCGCGGATTCCCAGCAAAGAAGCCTTCGCCACCGTGGATAGGGTCAAGCAATTCACGCTGCGCAATACCTTGCTCGCGCTGGGCATATTCACCATGGTAACGTGCTGCGGCATGTACATCGTGCTGCGTCCGCTGTTCGTAACCGCCCGCCACGCCGACCAGATGACTCGCGGCGAACTGCCCCTGGAACCGCTGCCTATCCACCGAAACGACGAAGTGGGCCACCTGATCGCCGCTTTCAACCGCCTGCTGCACAAACTGGACCGGCATCAGCTCGAGCTGGCCAGACTAGCCCACCACGATCCCTTGACCGGACTGCCCAATCGCGCGCTGCTGACCGACCGCCTGCAAGTGGCACAGGCCCAGGCCAAGCGCAAGGGCAATGCTCTGGCCCTGCTGTTCATGGATTTGGACGGCTTCAAAACCATCAACGACAAGCATGGCCACAAGGCTGGGGACAAGGTGCTGTGGCTGGTGGCGCAACGGCTGTCGGCGATTGTGCGACAGACCGATACGCTGGCACGCATCGGCGGCGACGAGTTTGTGCTGCTGTTGAGCGATCTGGACGATAATGCCGAAGACATAGCCCGCACCGTGGCGGCAAAGTGCCTGGAAGCCTTCGCCGCGCCGTTCCCGGTCGGCGGAGCCGATTGTACGCTGGGCATCTCCATCGGCATCGCCATCGGCAGCGGCTTGAGCACGCCGGACCGGCTGCTGCAGGCGGCGGACCAGGCCATGTACCGGGTGAAGAAAACCGGCCGCAGCGGCAGCGAAACCATACGCGTGTAGCCGGCGCCTGCCCATCATCATATTTTCGATGCGGTCCCGACCAACCATTACAGTTTTCCAATCTGCGAGAGCGCCCCGATGAGGTTACTGCAAACAATCAAGGTAGGTCCCCGGCTCGCCGTCTCCTTCATGGTGCTGCTGGCCTTTTTGCTGGCGATTGCCGCCAGCGTGTGGAGCGGACTGGCCCGAATCGAACAGGCTACCCGCGTCATCGTCAGCGAAGACGCCAGCAAACAGCAGGCGGCGGCGGACCTGGACCGCTATTCGCAAAGCGCCGCCCTGCTGCTGTTGCAGATCGTGTCCACCCCGGATCAGCCGCAGCGCGTGCCGCTGTACGCGGCGATGGACGAGGCCAACCGCAAGAGCAACGACGCGCTGCAAAGGCTCAAGGCGCTGCCATGGAGCGCGGAGCAGGCTGGCGCGCTGCAAAAGCTGGCCGATCTGCGCGCCGCCTACGCCAAGGCCTTCGGCGACACCGTGGACCTGGTCGAGGCCAACGACCCGTCAGCCCTGGCCAAGCAATACGGCAGCCAGACACGGCCTGCGCTGCAGGCGCTGCTCAGCGCCACCGCGGATCTGGCGGCAGTCCAACAAAGCCACATGAATGCGGAAATGGCCGACGTGCTGTCGCTGATGGGCGCCACCCGCGGCTTGCTGCTAGGCTGCTGCGTCGCGGCCGCGCTGGCTGGATTGCTGCTCGCCTGGAGCGTCACCCGCAGCATTACCCGGCCGCTGGAGCATAGCGTGGCGGTATTGGGCTTGATGGCGCAGGGCGATCTGCGCAGCGAAGTCCATGCTGCCGGCAACGACGAAACGGCGCAAATGCTGCGGCGGATGAGCCGCATGCAGGCGGAACTGGCCACCCTGGTGCGCGAGCTGCGCGCCTCGGCAGACGTGGTGGCGGATACCGCCTCCTCCACCCGCGGCAGCGCCGCGGAAGTGGCCGGCGGGGTCGAACGCCAGCAAGCGGAAATCCATCAGATCAACGGCGTGGTCGGCGACTTCGCCGCCAAACTCGACCGCGCCGCCGCCACCGCCGATCAAGCCAGACGCCAGGCCAGAAACGCCGCCGAACTGGCGGACCGCGGGCAAAGCCTGATCGAAACCGCCTCGCGCGAGATCAGCCTGATCGCCGAACAAATCCAGGGCAGCGCCGAGTCGGTGGATGCGCTGCGACAACGCGCCAATTCCATGCACGACATGATTGAGTCGGTGACCGACATCGCCGAGCAAACCAATATGCTGGCGCTGAACGCCGCCATCGAGGCCGCCCGCGCCGGCGAAATGGGCCGCGGCTTCGCCGTGGTGGCGGACGAGGTGCGCAATCTGGCCGGGCGCACCGCCCAGGCCACGCGTGAAATCAATCATGTGATCGCCGCGATGGACAGCCAGACGTCCGAGGCGATGGCGCGCATCCAACAAGGGCACCGCGAGATGGCGCGCGGCGTGGCGCTGATCAGCGAGATCGTCCAACCGTTGACCGAGTTGAAACTCGGCGCCACCGCCACGGTGGGCGAGCTGGACCGGCTGGCAGTCGATATCGAGGAACAAGTGCGGGAAAGCCAGGCCATCGCCGGCAGCGTGTCGAAAATCGCCCGCTCCGCGGACGAAAGCCTCAAAGCCAGCCAGGATGCCAGTCTCAGCAGCGGCCGGCTGCAGGAAGTCAGCGCCACGCTGCAAACGCAGATGCGGCGCTTCGTGGTGGACAACTGATCAGGCCGGCTGGCGCGCCAGCAAGGCCAGCAAACGCGCGCCGGCCTCGGCCAACTCGCCGTCGTTCCACAGCACCTCGCACCCGGGAGGCGGCGCGAAGCTGCCCGCCTCCACCAGCCGGCGGGCGATTTCCTCGGCAGACTCCCGGCCGCGCCCCGCCAAGCGCGCCGCCAACACTTCCGGGCTGGCGGTGATCCATAGCGGACGCAAGGCAGGGAAACGCTGCGCCGCCAGCGGCAGCATCGAACGCGAACCGTTGACCACGACATCCAAGCCCTGGGCCAGCCACATCGCCACCTCCACGCCCAGTCCATAAGCCAGGCCGTGCCGCCGCCAGCACAAGGCGAAACAGCCACTCGCCTCGCGCGCAGCAAATTCCTCCGCGCTCAGCGCCACATGGTTCTCGCCGCCGGCATCGGCCGGCCGGGTGATGTAGCGGTGGGCGAACATCACGCCCGCGCCTGGCGGCAGATGCCGTCGCGCATAAGCCAGCAGACTGTCCTTGCCGGCACCGGACGGGCCGATCACATACCACAGCGTCCCCGGCTCAATCGCCATAACGCGTCACCTCGCCGTCAAAACCGCAGTAAGCCAGATAATGAAAGGGGCCGCCCTGCTCGCGCTCAACAAATACGGCGATGCCATCGACCGTGTGCGCGTTCAAAACGCCGGCGAAATGGCGGCGCGCTCCCTGCTCCAAGACCTTGGCCTGCGGCGATTCCTTGGGCAGCGTGTCCGATAGCGTCATGTGGAAGCGGAATTGTTCGAACACATAGGGATAGCCCCAGCGCCGATACAGCGCTTGCTGCCGCGGGTCCAGGCCCGCGCGCGGCTTGAGCGGCGCGCCGCGGTCCGCCAAGGGTTCCAACGCCACGGCGCAGGCCGCCGCCAGCTCGTCCAGCTCAGGCGCGGCTTCCGCAGGCCGCAGCGCCAGGAAGCTATCCAGCCAATCCACTTGCAGATTCAACGCAAACGGCCGGAACGCAACGGCCAGCTCGGCCGCATGGCGCAGCAGCGTGTCTGCCTGGACATCGCTCCGCAGCGGAAACGGCGCTTTCAAGGTGGCGTGCCAGCCATAGCGGGCGGCACCCCGGGTCAGCGTCGCCAAAACGCCGGCATCGATGCCGGCGATCTCAGGCTGCGTCAGCGCCTTGCCGCTGGCGGCGTCGCCGCCCAGCCACTGGCAACCGGCGCGCCATAATGGGCTGCCGGGTTTGGGCGCGTAATACACGGCGTAGCGCGTCATTCTTGCTCCATCACCAGTTGCACCAGGTCGCCGTTGAAACAGGTAATGCCGTATTGCACCGGCACGCCGGCCGGGTCGACGTTCAGCGATTTGACGTGCAGCACAGGGCGGTTCTTCGGGATGCCCAGATAATCCACCACCTCGGCATCCGGCAAGCGCGCGGTGACGCGGGTAAAACGGCGGGTATAGTCCGGCACGCCGCAGGCTTCCAGCGCGCGCGTCACCGAGCGATGACGCTGGTAGGCCTCCGGCAAGCCGGTCAAGCGCGCGGCTGGGAAGAACATGGTCGCGTAGTCCACCACCCGCTCTTCCACCCGGCTTAGGGTTTTGATGCGGTACAGCGTGTCGCCGACCGCCACCTGCAGCAGCTCGGCCAGCTCGGCATTGGCGGGCACCGTGTCGCTGTTCAGGATGTCGATGTCGGAGTTGAGATTCTGCCGCGCCATATTCTGCGAAAAACGCGTACGCTTGCTGATGGCGTAGTCAATCGCATTGTCCTGGACAAAAGTGCCGCGCCCCTGCTCCACCCGCAGCAGGCCGCGCTCCACCAGCGTGGCCACCGCGCGGCGTATGGTGTGGCGGTTGACGGCGAATCGTTCCGCCAGTTGCAGCTCGGTGGGCAGTTGCTGGCCAGCCTGCAACACGCCGCCGGCGATGTCCGCCGCCAGCGTTTCTTCTATCTGTCGCCACACGGCGACGCCGGAACCTCTTTCTATCATTCCTATCCTTCCTATCCCTTAGCGTTTCTTAAACGACGTTTTCGCCTGGATCTGCAAATAGCAAACATGGGGCCGACGCGCCCAGGCCCCTTCAAGCCTGCCGTCGGGTGGCAGGCCCGAGGTTTTAAGCGGCTGCCTGTTTGAGCGATTTGACGTTAGCAAATCGCGAGTTCAGCCGCGCCTCGGGCCTGACGGGTCCCGGCGGGAAGCCGCAGGCCAGGCTTGCAGGGTGGCTTTTAGGGGTGGAGGGGATATTTGGCCACACAAATATCCCCTCCCTGCCAGCCGGGCAGCCCCGGCTATGAAAAGCATCATCCGCGCAGCGGATTCAAAAAACATGTTGATCACAGCAGCGCTAAAGCAATCGTCTGCATCCGCCTTTAAAACGTCACAAAAACTTCATCGCCGCATGCTGTTAATCCATTCCACGCTGCCATTATCATGGATACGTCTATACGTTTATATGAATTTTTCTTGAACCATGAGGCAGATGATGGACACCTCCACCCGACAGCGCTGGCTCGCCGTGCTGGCCAACAGCCCAATCGAGCGGCTGCTGGAATTGTTGCCCCCGGCGCTGCCCGCCGCGCCGCGCTGGCTGCGCCGCGCCGAATCCGGCCTGATGATGCTGCAAGGCCGCAGCGGCGGCAGCGGCGCCCGCTTCAATCTGGGCGAAATCAGCGTCAGCCGCGCCAGTTGCCAGATAGGCGACCACGTCGGCCACGGCTGGGTGCGCGGCGGCGACGGCCGCCATGCCGAGCTGATCGCCCAGGCCGACGCGCTGCTGCAAGACCCGGCGCGCCATAGCCAGCTGATGGAGCAATGGATTACGCCGCTGGCCGCGGAGCTGTCCGAGCGCCGCGCCGAACGCTCGCGCGAAGCCGCCGCCAGCAAGGTGGAATTTTTCACCATGGTGCGAGGAGAATGACCATGCATAGCGCCTTTGTCCATCCGGTGGATCAAGCCCAGCAAACTTTCCGCGCGGTTCTGTCCACCATGGCAGAGCCCTTGCTGCCGCAGGCCCTTCCGGCTCTGCCGCCAGCCCTGCCCGGCCTGAAAGCCGCCACCGCCGCCCTGCTCTACACCCTGGCCGATCAGGACGTGCGCGTCTGGCTGCCTGCATTGCCGTCCGCCTCGGTGGACAGCCTGCGCTTCCATACCGGCATGCGGCTGACCGACTTGCCGGAAGAAGCCGACTTCATCGTCATCGCCCAGGGCATGCCCTTGCCGGATCTGGCCAGCCTGAAGGCCGGCAGCGCCGAATACCCGGACCGCTCCGCCACGCTGCTGATCGAGGTGGCCAGCTTCGCTGAGGATCAGGTGGAAGGCAGCGGCCCCGGCTTCGCCGCTCCGCGCCGTTTCGGCGCCGCCGGTTTGCCATCCGGCTTCTGGACCGAATGGCAACGCAACCATGCCCGCTTCCCGCTGGGCGTGGACGCCATGCTGATTTCCGACACCCACGTCGCCGGGCTGCCGCGCAGCGCCCGCATCCGGGAGGGTTGAAATGTATGTAGCCGTCAAAGGCGGGGAAACCGCCATCGCCCGCTCCTGGGACTTGCTGGCTGCCGCGCGCCGCGGCGACGAGGCCGTGCCGGAGTTGAGCATCGCCCAAATCCGCCAGCAAATGCGCCTGGCCGTGGCCCGCGTGATGCAGGAAGGCTCGCTGTACGACGAGGAACTGGCCGCGCTGGCGCTGAAACAGGCCAGCGGCGACAGCATAGAAGCCGTGTTCCTGCTGCGCGCCTTCCGCACCACGCTGCCGCGCTTCGGCCAGACGCTGCCGCTCAACACCGCCGCCATGCGGGTGCGCCGCCGCGTGTCCGGTACCTTCAAGGACGTGCCGGGCGGCCAGATTCTCGGCCCCACCGCCGACTACACCCAGCGCCTGCTGGACTTCGGCCTGATGGAAACCTCGCAAAAAATCGAACTGGAACAGGCCGCCGCACCGCTGCCGGACGCGTTGCCTGGCGTGCTGCAGCTGCTGGACCGTGAAGGCTTGATCGAAGCCGACCTGCCGCCCGACGGCGATCCGGAGCCGGTGGACCTGACGCGCGAGCCGCTGATGTTCCCGGCCGGCCGCCCGGCGCGGCTGCAAAACCTGGCGCGCGGCGACGAAGGCTGGCTGCTGAGCCTCGCCTACTCCACCCAGCGCGGCTACGCCGAAAGCCACCCGTTCGCCGGCGAGATACGCATGGGCGAAGTCAGCGTGATGGTTTGCCCGGAGGAGCTGGGCTTCGAGATCGACATCGGCGAGATCACGCTGACCGAATGCCAGATGATCAACCAGTTTGCCGGCAGCAAGAGCGCGCCGCCGCAATTCACCCGCGGCTACGGCCTGAGCTTCGGCGAGGCCGAGCGCAAGGCGATGGCGATGGCGCTGGTGGACCGCAGCCTGCGCGCCGAAGAATTGGGCGAAGCCGCCCACGCGCCGGCGCAGCAGCCGGAGTTCGTGCTGTATCACAGCGACAATGTCGAAGCCTCCGGCTTCGTCCAGCATCTCAAGCTGCCGCATTACGTGGACTTCCAGGCCGAGCTGGCGCTGATCCGCCAGTTGCGCGCCGCCGCGGACCAGGAGACCCGCCATGACTGATGATCGCTACAACTTCGGTTTCCTCGATGAAAACACCAAGCGCATGCTGCGCCGCGGCTTGCTCAAAGCGGTGGCGATTCCCGGCTACCAGGTGCCGTTCGGCAGCCGCGAAATGCCGCTGCCCTACGGCTGGGGCACAGGCGGCATCCAGGTGACGGCCAGCGTGATCGGCCGCGACGACGTGCTGAAGGTCATCGACCAGGGCGCCGACGACACCACCAACGCCGTCAACATCCGCCGCTTCTTCGGCCGCGTGGCCGGCGTGGCCACCACCACCCGCACCGCCGACGCGACGCTGATCCAGACCCGCCACCGCATCCCGGAAACGCCGCTGAAACCCGGCCAGATCATGATCTTCCAGGTGCCGGAGCCGGAGCCGTTGCGCACGCTGGAGGCCAGCGAAGTGGAGACGCGCAAACTGCACGCGCATCAGGAATACGGGCTGATGCACGTCAAGCTGTACGAGGACATCGCCCGCTTCGGCCACATCGCCACCAGCTACGACTACCCGGTGATGGTCAACGACAGGTATTTGACCTCGCCGTCGCCGATCCCGAAGTTCGACAACCCCAAGCTGGACATGAGCCCGGCCTTGCTGCTGTTCGGCGCTGGCCGCGAGAAGCGCCTGTACGCGATTCCGCCTTACACCAAGGTGGAAAGCCTGGCCTTCGACGATCACCCATTTACGGCCCAAACCTGGGAGCAAGGCTGCGCGCTGTGCGGCTCGCGCACGAGCTACCTGGACGAAATCGTCACCGACGACGCCGGCAGCCGGATGTTCGTTTGTTCCGACACTGATTACTGCCAGCGGGAGAAACAAGCATGATGGCGCCCATCCTCACCGTAAGCGGACTGAGCAAGGACTACGGCAACGGCCAGGGCTGTTTCGACGTCAATTTCGAGCTGTACCCGGGCGAGGTGCTGTGCATCGTCGGCGAATCCGGCTCCGGCAAATCCACGCTCTTGTCCACCCTGGCCGGCCGCCTGGCCGCGGACGCCGGCAGCGTGCGCTTCGCCGACCGCGCAGGCATGCAGCACGAGCTGACCTGCCTGCCCGAGGCCGAGCGCCGCCGCCTGGCGCGTAGCGAATGGGGCTTCGTCACCCAGCACGCCCGCGACGGCCTGCGCATGGGCGTCTCCGCCGGCGCCAACGTCAGCGAGAGGCTGATGGCGCTGGGCCAGCGCCACTACGGCCTGCTGCGACAGACCGCCGGCGACTGGTTGGAAAAAGTGGAGATAGACCGCGCGCGGCTGGACGACAAGCCGTCCGCCTTTTCCGGCGGCATGCAGCAGCGGCTGCAGATCGCCCGCAATCTGGTCACGCAGCCGCGGCTGGTGTTCATGGACGAACCGACCGGCGGCCTGGACGTGTCGGTTCAGGCGCGCTTCCTCGACCTGACCCGCCGCCTGGTGCGCGACGCCGGCATCGCCGTCATCATGGTGACCCACGATCTGAGCGTGGCGCGGCTGCTGGCGCAGCGCACTCTGGTGATGCAGAAGGGCCGCGTGGTGGAGGCTGGCCTCACCGACCAGATTCTCGACGACCCGCAACACCCGTACAGCCAGCTTCTGGTGTCTTCCATCCTGCAGGCCTGAAATCATGAATCTATTGATAGACGCGCAAAATCTGAGCAAGACCTTCACCCTGCACCAGCAGGGCGGGCTGCGGCTGCCGGTGCTGAGCGACGTTTCGCTGCAGGCGGCAGCCGGCGAATGCGTGGCGCTTGCCGGCCCGTCCGGCGCCGGCAAGAGCACGCTCTTGAAGGCGCTGTACGCCAACTATCTGGTGGAGAGCGGCCGCATCGGCGTGTTCCACCAGGGCGCATGGGTGGACATGGCCCGCGCGCTGCCGCATGAGATCGCCGCCGTGCGCCGCCACACCCTGGGCTATGTCAGCCAGTTCCTGCGGGTGATCCCGCGGGTGTCGGCGCTGGACATCGTCGCCGAGCCGCTGCGCGAATGGGGCTCGACTGACGCCGAAGCCCGGCTGGCGGCCGGCGAGTGGCTGGCGCGGCTGAACATCGCCGAGCGGCTGTGGAGCCTGCCGCCGGCCACCTTCTCCGGCGGCGAGCAGCAGCGCGTCAACATCGCGCGCGGCATGATCGCGCCGCGGCCCATCCTGCTGCTGGACGAGCCAACTGCATCCCTCGACGCCGCCAACCGCGACGTGGTCATACAATTGATGCGCGAAGCCCTTGCCCGCGGCGCGGCCTTGATCGGCATCTTCCACGACGCGCCGACGCGCGACGCCATCGCCACCCGCATTTTCCAGGTTCCCCTGGCGCAACACACGGAAACCGCAGCATGAGACAGATTCTGAACCATGCCCGCATCGTGCTGGCCGACCGCGTCATCGACAACGGCGCGCTGGAAATTGAAGACGGCCGGATCGCCGCCATCCACGAACAGCCGCTGCCGGATGGCGAAGACCTGGCCGGCGCCTTGCTGCTGCCGGGCCTGGTGGAGATCCACACCGACAATCTGGAAAAACACCTGATGCCGCGCAACGGCGTGCTGTGGCCGATTCTGCCGGCGGTGATCACCCACGACGCCCAATGCGTGGCCGCCGGCATCACCACGGTGCTGGACGCGCTGGCGGTGGGCGATCTGGAAGGCGAAAGCGTGCGGCTGGACACGCTGCACAGCGCCTTCGCCGCCATCAACCAAGGCATGGACGAAGGCGCGCTGCGCGCGGAGCACTTCTTCCACCTGCGCTGCGAATTGGCCTTCCCGCAATTGCTGGACGAGTTGACGCCGCTGATCGCCCACCCGGCGGTAAAGCTGGTATCGGTGATGGACCATACGCCGGGCCAGCGCCAGTACCGCGATCTGGAGCAATACAAAAAATACTATGGCAAGAAAAAGGTAGGCTGGAACGAGGAGACCTTCCTCGCGGCCGTGGCGGAACGCAAGGCCAAGCAGGCTGAATTCGCCGGCCGCCACAAGCAGGCGGTGGTGGAAATGGCTCAGGCGCGCGGCATCGCGCTGGCCAGCCATGACGACACCGACGCCGCCCACATAGACGAAGCGCTGCGCGACGGCGTGGCGATCTCGGAATTTCCCACCACATTGGAAGCGGCCCAAGCCGCCCGCGCGCACGGCCTGCAAACGGTGATGGGCGCGCCCAATGTGGTGCGCGGCGGCTCCCACTCCGGCAATGTGGCGGCGCTGGAGCTGGCGCGGGCCGGCCTGCTGGACATCCTGTCGTCCGACTACGTGCCGGCCAGCCTGCTGCACGCCGCCTGGCTGCTGCACTCGCAGGCCAGCTGGAGCCTGCCGCGCGCCATTGCCGCCGTCAGCCTCAACCCGGCGCGCTCGGTAGGTTTGAACGATCGCGGCGACATCGCCGTCGGCCAACGCGCCGACCTGGTGGCGATGACCGTGCGCGGCGACGTGCCGCTGGTGCGGCAAGTCTGGAACGGCGGCAGGAGGGTGTTCTGATGCTCGACGCCATCGCTGTTTTGCAGCAGCTGTACCGCGAACACGGCGCCCGCCATTACGGCGAGGCTGTCTCGCAATTCGACCACGCCATCCAGGCCGCCACGCTGGCGCGCGACTGGGGCCACGACGACGAAATGGTGCTGGCGGCCTTCCTGCACGACGTCGGCCACCTGCTGGAACACGACGGCGCCGAGGCCATGGGCGACTACGGCGTGATGGCCCACGACAAGCTGGCGCAGGACTATCTGCTGTCGCTGGGTTTCTCGCCCCGACTGTCCCGGCTGGTGGGCATGCATGTCGAGGCCAAACGCTACCTGTGCGCCATCGACCCGGCCTATCTGACGGCGCTGTCGCCAGCCAGTACCGCCACGCTGGGCTACCAGGGCGGGCCGATGCGCCAGGACGAGGCGGAAGCCTTCGCCCGATTGCCGGACCTGGGCGATATTCTGGCGATCCGCCGGCTCGACGAGGCGGCCAAGGACGGCGGCTGGAGCCTGGATGCGGCGGACTGGGTGTGGCCGCTGATGGCCGGGCATCTGTCCAGTAGTCGAGTCTGACTTGGAGCCGGCCATGACGGCCGGCTCCTTTTGCTACTGCAACCGTGTCTGAATTCGATCAGGCGGATCGCGATCAGCTAAGGCTGCGGGACTGCGCCCTTGAACAGCGCCATGCCTTCCGACCTCGGCGCGGTCGGCTTGAAGCCGAACTGCGCGTACAAATGTTTGGCATCGCCGTCGGCGATCAGGCTGATGTAAGCGCTAGCCGGCGCCTCGCGCTCGATATAGCCGGAAATGGCCGCCATGATGCGCTTGCCCAGGCCCTTGCCCTGGTGCGCCGGCAGCACGGCAATGTCCACCACTTGATAGAAACAGCCGCCATCGCCTATCACCCGGCCCATGCCGACGGTTTCGCCGCCGCAGCATACCTGTACGGCGAACAGCGTGCCGGCCAAGCCGCGGCGGGCGGCCTCTTCGGTTTTTGGGCTGAGGCCGGATTCGGCGCGCAGGCGGCGGTAGGTTTCCACATCGGGCGCGGCATCAATCAGCTGGTACAGCGGGCTGGCTTCGACAGCCGACATAGGCCGCATGGTTTGTTCATTCTCGTCCTGCGTCGGCATTTACTTCTCCGCCGCGTCGCCCGCCACGCAGGTGAAGCTGCTGTAGCTCACCGATTTGACCTTGCCTTGGCCGCAGGTTTTCACGGCCTGATCAGTCATGCGTTGCAATTGCGCCGCGTCGCGGTAACCATCGGTATTGCCGATCACGCAGGCGGACAGCGCCAAAGCGCAGATAACAGACAAGCAGAGATGTTTCATTGTTTCCCCAGGATAGGCATCAAGCGCCGCATAAAAATGCAAATATCCTAACAGGCAATGTTGGACAAATCCACTTCGCGCGCCGACCGTTGGCGCTTCAACCGTTCCGACAGCAACGGGCCGGAACAGTAGTCCGCCCCCATCTTCAGCGCCAGCTCCAGCATGTTGTCGCAAACAATCTCTTCCACCGCCAGCGCAAAGCCCTGCTCCGCCAGTTGCGGCATCAGCGCCAGCAATTGGTCGCGCACTTTCGGGTACATGATGGCGCGGCCCATGAAGCTGGGCGCCAGGGCCAGCATGTCGGGCTCCAGCCGCCACAGCCGCAGCAGGTCCTGGCTGCCGGCGCCGAAGTCGCCCAGGCCCAGCCGGTGGCTATGCTGCCGGTAGCGCCGCACCAGGCCCAGGCCCAGCTCCGCGGTGCGTTCGTCCAGGAACAGCAGCATCGGCGCCTGACTGGCCGGGAACTCCAAAACGTCCAGCAGCCGGGCGGTGAAATCGACAATGCGGTCGCTATAGGCGTGGCAGATGCGCGGGTCCACGTCGATGCGCAAGGGCAGGTGGCGGCCATTGCGTCCCAGGTGGTTAATCACATGCAGCACGCGGATCAACTTGAGCAAGGCTACGGCCTTGGCCTCGCCGTAGTTCATGGCAAACAGCCAGTTGGCCGGCAGCGTCTGCCCGAACTGGCCGAAAATGCGCAGCCGCGCCGCGTATTGCAGCAGCTGGCAGCGCCCGTCTCGCAAGCGGGTTTGCGGAATGAAGCCGCTGCACAGCCACCAGCCGTCGAAGCTGGCGAATACCTCCTGCTCGTTCCACTGCAAACGCGCCTGCACGCCCTCCTGCTGCAGCAGTTGCTGACAGGCCGCC
This sequence comes from Chromobacterium sinusclupearum, assembly GCF_002902845.1. Taxonomy (GTDB): domain Bacteria; phylum Pseudomonadota; class Gammaproteobacteria; order Burkholderiales; family Chromobacteriaceae; genus Chromobacterium; species Chromobacterium sinusclupearum. Next base: position 8,321 of record NZ_PPTF01000035.1, on the reverse strand, counting down.
AGCATGGCGGGCGTGAAACCGGCTGGCGGCGACTTGGCAGGCTTGAATCGTTTCATGACCGTGACCAGGAAGTGGATTTGGCGCCACTATAGCCCCGGATGTGACAACGTAATATACGATTTGCCGATAAGCCTATCGGTTTTTACGAAATGCCGGCTTTTGCAATCTTTTGCATATCGATTGCATATTTTCTTGCTTCCCGCCTCGAGTCCGCGCCGCCTACAGTGGATGCCGTCATTCGAAAACACCATGGGAAACATCATGCGTCCGCTGCACCGCCTCGCCCTCGCCCTGCTGTTTGCCGGCAGCGCCTCAGCCTTTGCCGACGTCACCCTGCTCAACGTCTCCTACGACCCGACGCGCGAGCTGTACCAAGAATTCAACGCCTCCTTCGCCAAATACTGGAAAGCCAAGACCGGCGAAACCGTCACCGTCAAACAATCCCACGGCGGCTCCGGCAAGCAGGCGCGCTCGGTGATAGACGGCCTGGATGCCGACGTGGTGACGCTGGCGCTGGCCTACGACATCGATGAAATCTCCAGCCAGGCCAAGTCTATCGCGCCCAACTGGCAGCAGCGCCTGCCCCACAATGCCTCGCCCTACTCGTCCACCATCGTGTTCCTGGTGCGCAAGGGCAATCCCAAGCGCATCAAGGACTGGAATGACCTGGTCAAACCCGGCGTGGAGGTGGTGACGCCGAATCCCAAGACCGGCGGCGGCGCGCGCTGGAACTACCTGGCGGCCTGGGGTTACGCGCTGCAACAACCCGGCGGCAACGACGCCAAGGCGCGCGACTTCGTGAAAAAACTGTACGGCAATGTGAAGGTGCTGGACTCCGGCGCCCGCGGCTCCTTGATCACCTTTACCCAGCGCGGCATCGGCGACGTGCTGCTGTCCTGGGAAAACGAGGCCTACCTGGCCACCAAGGAGCTGGGGCCGGACAAGTTCGACATCGTCACGCCGTCGGTCTCCATTCTGGCGGAGCCGCCGGTCAGCGTGGTGGACAAGGTGGTGGACAAGCGCGGCACCCGCAAAGTGGCCGAGGCCTATCTGCAATATCTGTACACGCCAGAGGGCCAGGGCCTGGCCGCCAAGCATTACTACCGTCCGCGCGATCCGCAGGTGGCGGCCAAGTACGCCGGCCAGTTCAGCAAGGTCAAGCTGTTCACCATCGATCAAGTATTCGGCGGTTGGCAGAAGGCGCAGAAAACGCACTTTGCCGACGGCGGCGTGTTCGACCAGATCGTCGCGCGCTGAGGCATGACAGTAACTTCCGGGCTTGAGAGAAGCAGCCACGCATCCGACGCGCCCGGGTCCCTTCTAGCCTGCCGACGGGTGGCAGGCCCGAGGTCTTAAGCGGCTGCATGTTTGAGCCCCGCGACGTTAGCTCGGGGCGAGTTCAGCCGCGCCTCGGGCCTGACGGGACCCGGCGGGAAGCCGAAGGCCAGGCTTGAGGGTGGCCTTTAGGGGTGGAGGGGATATTTGGCCAAGCAAATATCCCCTCCCTGCCCTCCGGGCAGCCCCGGCAATCAAAACCATCATCCGCGCAGCGGATTCAAAACCAGTCAGATCGTAAACAAACACCTGGACGTCCAACACTCTCCAACCGCCCCCTCCGCCGGGCTGTTTTGTTTCGTCCGTCGCCCACTTTGCATAATATCGAATAAGCATTGAAGAAATACTTACTTTCAGAATAACAGCCGCGCAGATATCGTTTATTCGGTTATATGAATTGGAATCCACGATGTCCGCGACACTCGCTCCTCCATCCCATCCTCCCCGCGTGTTGCCCGGCTTCAGCCTGTCGCTGGGTTTCGCCGTCAGCTATCTGTCGCTGCTGGTGCTGATTCCGCTCAGCGCCGTGGCGCTGCGCGCCGCCGGCCAGCCGCTGGAAAGCTTCTGGCAGGCCGCCGCCTCGCCGCGGGTGCTCGCGTCCTACCGGCTCAGCTTCGGCATGGCGCTGGCGGCCGCCGCCATCAACAGCGTGTTCGGCCTGTTGCTGGCGTGGTCGCTGGTGCGCTACCGCTTCCCAGGCAAGCGGCTGATCGACGCGCTGGTGGACCTGCCGTTCGCGCTGCCGACGGCGGTGGCCGGCATCGCCCTGACCGCGCTGTACGCCGGCAACGGCTGGCTGGGCCGGTATCTGGAGCCGCTGGGCGTCAAGGTGGCCTTCGGCCCGCTCGGCGTGCTGGTGGCCTTGGTCTTCATCGGCCTGCCTTTCGTGGTGCGCACGGTGCAGCCGGTGCTGGAAGACCTGGAAACCGAGCTGGAAGAAGCCGCCGCCTGCCTGGGGGCGCGCCGCTGGCAGACCTTTCGCCACGTGATCCTCCCCACGCTGCAGCCGGCCCTGCTCACCGGCTTCGCGCTGGCCTTCGCCCGCGCCGTGGGCGAATACGGCTCGGTGATCTTCATCGCCGGCAATGTGCCCATGGTGTCGGAAATCACGCCGCTGATGATCATCAGCAAGCTTGAGCAGTTTGATTACGCCGGCGCCACCGCCATCGCCAGCGTGATGCTGGCGGCGTCTTTCCTGCTGCTGCTGGCGATCAACGGCCTGCAATACTGGAGCGCGCGCCATCATGGCCGCGCGGGAGGCCGCTGATGGCAGCCGTACTGTCCCAAGCGCATGCCGGCGCGGATAAGGCCGCGCTGCTGGAAACCCGCGCCGCCACCCGCGAATCGGGCACGGTGAAATGGCTGATCCTGACGCTGTCGCTGAGCTTCTTCGCGATATTCCTGCTGCTGCCGCTGATCGTGGTGTTCGCGGAGGCCTTGGCCAAAGGCTGGGAGACCTATCTGTCCGCGCTGGCCGAGCCGGACGCGCTGTCCGCCGTGCGGCTGACCCTGCTGGCCGCCGTGATTTCCGTCCCGCTGAATCTGGTATTCGGCGTCGCCGCGGCTTGGGCGGTCACCCGCTTCGATTTTCGCGGCAAACAGCTGCTGATCACGCTGATCGATTTGCCGTTTTCGGTGTCGCCGGTCGTCGCCGGCCTGATCTTCGTGCTGGTGTTCGGCCAGCAGGGCTGGCTGGGGCCATGGTTGGCCGAGCATGGCTTCAAGATCATTTTCTCGGTGCCCGGCATCGTGCTGGCCACGCTATTCGTCACCGTGCCCTTCGTCGCCCGCGAGCTGATCCCGCTGCTGGAGGCGCAGGGCCGCGAGGAAGAGGAAGCGGCCGTGGTGCTGGGCGCGCGCGGCTGGCAGGTGCTGTGGCACGTCACCCTGCCCAATGTGCGCTGGGCGCTGTTGTACGGCGTCATCCTCAGCAATGCGCGGGCAATGGGCGAGTTCGGGGCGGTGTCCGTGGTGTCCGGCCATATCCGCGGCGAGACCAATACCCTGCCCTTGCACGTGGAAATCCTCTACAACGAGTACAATTTCGCTGCGGCCTTCGCCGTGGCGTCCCTGCTGGCCTTGCTGGCCCTGGTCACGCTGGCGCTGAAGAGCTGGGTGGAATGGCGCGGCGCCAAGGAAAACTGAGATGAGCATACAAGTAGAAAACATCCGCAAGGCTTTTGGCGACTTCGTCGCCCTGAACGACGTCAGCCTGAACTTCCCCAGCGGCGAGCTAGTGGCGCTGCTGGGGCCGTCCGGCTGCGGCAAGACCACGCTCTTGCGCATCATCGCCGGCCTGGAGCAGGCTGATCGCGGCCGCGTGCTGCTGGATGGCGAAGACGCCTCCGCCACCCATGTGCGCGAACGACAGGTCGGTTTCGTGTTCCAGCACTACGCCTTGTTCCGCCATATGAGCGTGTTCGACAACGTGGCCTTCGGCCTGCGCATGAAGCCGCGGCGCGAAAGGCCGTCCGAAACCGAGATCGCCCGCCGCGTCCATGAGCTGCTGGACCTGGTGCAGCTGAACTGGCTGGCCGACCGCTTCCCCGCCCAGCTGTCCGGCGGCCAACGCCAGCGCATCGCCCTGGCCCGCGCGCTGGCGGTGCAGCCGCGCGTGCTGCTGCTGGACGAGCCGTTCGGCGCGCTGGACGCCAAGGTGCGCAAGGAGCTGCGCCGCTGGCTGCGCAAGCTGCACGATGAATTGCACATCACCTCGCTGTTCGTCACCCACGATCAGGAAGAAGCGTTGGAAGTGGCGGACCGGGTGGTGCTGATGAACCACGGCCAAGTGGAGCAGATAGGCTCGCCGACCGAGGTATACAGCCAGCCGGCCAGCGCCTTCGTCTATGGTTTCCTCGGCAGCGCCAACCGCATCCGCGGCATCAGCGGCCCCGGCGCCATCGCGGTGGGCGGGCAGATGCTGGACGCCGACCATCAACAACCGCACGGCCAGCCGGTGGAAGCCTTCATCCGGCCGCACGAACTGGCCATCGTCCCGGATCATGGGCCGGGCCTGCCGGCGCGCGTGCAGCGCGTGCTGACGCTGGGCGGCCTGGCCCGCGTCGAGCTGGAAGGACGCGACGAACTGGCCGGCCAGACCTTCGACGCCGAACTGCCGGCCGACGCCCCGCTGCTGCAAACGCTGGCCGCCGGCCAGCCGGTGCGGCTGCAGGCGCGCGCCGCCCACGTCTTTGCCGCCGCGCAAGGAGCCGAGGCATGAACTTCCAGCAACTGCGCATCATCCGTGAAACGGTGCGTCAGGGCTTCAACCTGACCGAAGTGGCCAACGCGCTGTACACCTCGCAATCCGGCGTCAGCAAGCACATCAAGGACCTGGAGGACGAACTGGGCGTGGAGCTGTTCATCCGCAAGGGCAAGCGCTTCCTCGGCCTGACCGATCCGGGCAAGGAGCTGCTGACCATCGTCGAGCGCATGCTGCTGGACGCCGGCAACATCAAGCGCCTGGCGCAGCAGTTCAGCCTGCGCGAAGAGGGCCAGCTGACCATCGCCACCACTCACACCCAGGCGCGCTACGCGCTGCCGCAGGTGGTCACCGCGTTCAAGCGCGCCTTCCCGCGCGTGCATCTGGTGCTGCATCAGGCCAGCCCTGCCGAGCTGGTCAAGCTGCTGCTGGAAGGCGAGGCCGATATCGGCATCGCCACCGAGGCCGTGCATGAGGTGCCCGAACTGGTGTCTTTCCCCTACTACAGCTGGCATCACTGCGTGATCGCGCCGCCCGATCATCCGCTGCATGACGCGCCGCTGACGCTGGAGGCGCTGGCCGAGCACCCCATCGTCACCTACCACAACGGCTTCACCGGCCGCGCCAGGATAGACAATGCCTTCGCCGAAGCCGGCCTGGCGCCGGACATCGTGATGTCGGCGCTGGACGCCGACGTGATCAAGACCTATGTCGAACTGGAGCTGGGCGTCGGCATCGTCGCCTCCATGGCGGTGGACCCGCGCCGCGATACCAGCGTCAAGGTGGTGGAAGGCGCGCCGCTGTTCGGCCAGCAAACCAGCCGCATCGCCATCCGCCGCGGCCATTATTTGCGCAGCTACGCCTACCGCTTCATCGAACTGTGCGCGCCGGCGCTGAACGAAGCCAGCGTGCGCCAGGCGCTGAGTCCGGCGACGCAGGATTAGGCCTCGGCACTTAAACAAACAGGCCCGGCAAAGCCGGGCCTGTTTCGTGACGCGATGGGCTGACTCAGCGCTTATCCATCATGATCTGCAGGATCTGGGTATCGGTCTGCGCCATGCCCTGCGTGGCTAGCTTGCCCAGGTTGGCGATGGACACGTCCACGTCGTGGGCGACGATGCCTTCGTTGCCGGTGACGCGGGTGCCATCCAGCGCCATCAATACCGCCTTGAAGCCGGAACCGGCCGAGGTGGACACTTTCATCGCGCAGCTATTGGACGCGCCGTCGCAGATCATGCCGGCCAAATCGCCTATCATGCTGGAAATCGCCATGCTGACCGCCGGATAGCCGCCGTTCAGCAGCTGCGCCATGCCGGCCGCCGCGCCCATGGACGCGGTGGTGACGGCGCATAGCGCGGACAGCTTGGGCAAGCGGGTGTGGATGTAGACGGCGATCAGGTGCGACAAGGCCAACGCGCGGATCAGGGTCTCGCGGTCGGCCTTGACGTGCTCGGCCACCACCACCACCGGCATGGTCGCGGCGATGCCCTGGTTGCCGGAGCCGGAATTGCTCATCGCCGGCAGCGTGGCGCCGCCCATGCGCGCGTCGGACGCGGCGGTGGTGCGGGTGAGGATGCGCGACAGCAGGCCTTCGGACAGTAAACCCGCCTCAATCTGCCGCTGCAGCGTGGCGCCGATGTGCAGGCCGTACTTGCCGCTCATGCCCTCGTCGGCCAAGGCGCTGTTCAGCACCGCGGCGTCGTAGATGAATTCGATCATCTCCAGCGGCGCGCGGGTGGCGAAGTCGTAGACGTCGCGCGCGGTGGCGTCGCCCAGCTCGTAGCTTTCCACCGGCTTGGCGTCGGCCGCCTCGCGCTTGAGCAAGACCTCGCCGTTGCGCTCTATCCGGATCACATTGGTATGGGCGTCGGCGATGGCCACGCGGGCGCATGCGTCGCCATGCCAGACGCAGGCTTCGGCGTACAGAATATTCGGCACCGCCGCTACGCCCAGCTTGACCTTGCCCTCGGCCAGCATCTGCTTGCCGGCGGCCACCTGCTCCACAGTCAGGTTTTTCAGCACTTCCAGCTTGGCGTCCGGGTCGCCGCCCAGCGCGCCAACGGCGGCGGCAATGGGCAAACCTACCGTGCCGGTGCCCGGCACGGTCACGCCCATGCCGTTCTTCATCAGGTTGGCCGACACCCAGGCGTCGATGCGCTGCGGCGTTTTGCCCAGCTCCCGCGCGGCCAGCGCGGCGGCCAGCGCCAGCGAGATCGGCTCGGTACAGCCCAAGGCCGGCACCACTTCCTGTTTCAGGGCCTTGACGAATTCCGGCCACAAGCTCATTTCGCGTTCAGACATGCTCATTCCCGACACCACTGCAATTGATATAAACAAATAACTTTTGTTTACTTTACCACCAAGCGGCTATCGCGTGTGCTTAAAAAATAGGCTATCCAAACCAGAGCAGCATTCAGATCAAATAAAGGCGGCAGCCACGCTCAGTGCCGGATCAGCCCCTGTGCGATGGGCTTGGCCAGCAAGCGCCGGTATAGAAGCTCGGCCATCCCGGTCAAGGCGTCGCCATATCGCGCCCACGCAGGCGACAGCGCTCCATACCAAGCGATAGACACCAGCAAGGCCCCCAGCATGTCCAAGGGGAAATGCACGCCAAGAAACACTCTGGACCAAGCCACGGCCGTACCGGCAACCGCCAACAGCCAGCCCCAGCCGCGCGCCGGGCTGAACCACCAGCACAGCGCCATCATCGCGAAAATCGTGCCGTGGTTGCTGGGAAACGATGGCGTGGCGTCATGCACCAGAAAGGTATAGCCGATAGGCATGGCGAAGGGCCGCGGATGTGGCCAGATCAGCCCGATCATCCAATTGCCCAGCAAGGCGACGCCGGTAAACAGCAGGGCTTTCAGTATGGTGTCGCGCAGCGCAGGGCGCCCCCATAGCCACAATGCGAACAGCAGCACTGGCAGCAGGCGCATCACATCACGGGCGATGAAGGTGGCCAGCTTGATGGAAAACGGCGCGCTCGCAGGCGTGGCGTTGATCAGCAGGAACAGCGATTGATTAAAGGATTCGAGAAATGCCATCGGTCACCGAACTGGCCGGAACGCGTCTCGGCCAGGAAAGTATTGAGATTGGAAGATTAGTCTTGAATATGACTGTTTTGTTCCATTTCCATGAAACAGAGCGCCAACCGCGCCGGGATCAGCCAGATGGATGAAGCAAAGCAAAAAGCCCGCATCGGTTGATGCGGGCTTTTAAATTCTGGCTCCCCGAGCAGGGCTCGAACCTGCGACCTGCGGATTAACAGTCCGTCGCTCTACCGACTGAGCTATCAGGGAACATTAGAGAAAAGGATGATAACCTACATCCCATTCCTCGTCAACACATCAGAAATCTGAGCGGGGAAGACTTGCGCCCTCCCCGCCCAGCAGGATCAACCCTGGCGGGTTTCTACCTGCATCAACTGCACCGGCTGCTCAACGTCGGCTTGCGCTTGGCCCACCACGTCGCGGCGGCGCGGGCCTTGCGGCAGCAGCGGCTCTTCTACCGCTTGCGGCTGCAGTTGCGCCGGCTTGGTCGAAACCATGACCAGCCCGCCCAGATCCAGCGGCTTGGCCTCGACAACGGTCTCAACCGCCTGCGGAGCCTGCTCGATGGACGGCTGCGCTTCGACAAGCGCCTCCACCGGAGCCGCCACGGCTACAGCTTGCTCCACCACTACCGCAGGAGCCGCCTCGGCAACCGGCTCAACCGGCTCAGCCGCTTGCGCTTCAACCTCAAGCGCCGGCGTCACCACCACGGCTTCGGACTCAGGCTCGGCCAC
>NZ_PPTF01000034.1 GCF_002902845.1 Chromobacterium sinusclupearum | reverse complement strand
GTGCCGCTGGCGCTGCCGGCGGAGGAGACATTGCCCAAGGCATTGGTCTGGGTGGCCGACACGCTGACCGCCTGGCCATTGGCCGGTTCCGGCAGGCTGAGGGTCAACACCCCATTGGCGTAGTGGCCGGAAACCGCCACGCTGCTGCTGGTGACGGCGCCATTGCTATGCACGGTGACGGTGCTGTTGGCGCTGCCGTCGCTGATGGTGACCAGGGCGCTGCCGCCGGCGCTGAGATTGGCGGCGCTGAGATTGATGGTGGCTTGGACGTGGCCGCCCGCCAGATCG
>NZ_PPTF01000033.1 GCF_002902845.1 Chromobacterium sinusclupearum | reverse complement strand
TGAGAACCTCCTGCGCAGAAAGGGAAACCGCCCTGCTAGCTACGCCAGCAGGGCGGTTGAGTCGGGCTGACCATCACATTAGCCCCGAATCTCGGGGCTTTTTTCTTGATGCTCCACGGCCTCAGCGCTGGTGCGCCAGATTGAGCCGGTTCTCCACATGGCGCTGCAAGCGCTCGAACAGCGCGCTCAGCGCCCAGTAGATGGCCGCGGCGGCGAGGTAAAGCGGCAGCGGCTGAAAGGTTTGGGCAATGACTTCCTTGGTGGCCAGCATCAGTTCGGTCACCGTGATCACCGATACCAGCGAAGTATCCTTGATCAGCGAGATCAGGCTATTGGACAAGCTGGGCACTGACAAGCGCAGAGCCTGCGGCGCGATGATGTGGCGCATGGTCTGCCACCAGGTGAAGCCTAGCGAAAACGCCGCCTCCCACTGGCCCTTGGCTACCCCGGCGATGCCGCCGCGCAAACTTTCCGACAGATAAGCCGCCACGTTCAGCGTCAGCGCCAGCACGCCGGCCGGCACCGGGTCCAGCTCCAAGCCCACGCCGGGCAAGCCATAGTAGATGACGAAGATCTGCACCAAGAGCGGCGTGCCGCGCATCGCGCTGACGTAAAACGCCGCCAGCTGCGCCAGCAGCGGCACCCTGGCTACCCGCACCATCGCCACCATGAAACCCAGCGCCAGCCCCAGCGCCATCGCCACCACTGCGAACAGCACCGTATGCCAAGCGCCCTTAAGCATCACCGGCAGCGCCGCCTCGAACAGAGCCATCCAATCGCTCATGCCATCCCCTCCATAAAGGCGACGCCCCCGCTGCGCAGGGGCGTCTCATCCATCCTGATTCCGCTACGGAATTACTGCTTGGCTACTGCCGGCGCCTTAGAAACATCGATGCCGAACCATTTGAGCGAGATTTTCTTGAACGTGCCATCTGCCTTCATGCCGCTCAGCGCCTGATCGATCGCCGCCTTGAATTGCGGATTGCCTTTGGCGAACGGAATCGCCATCGTCGCCACCTCGCCAACCGGGGCGCCGGCCTTCAGCGGCAGTTTAGCCTGCTTGATGGCAAACGGAATCAACAGGCTGTCGTTCAGCGCCGCGTCCAAACGGCCGGTAGCCAGATCCTGCAAGTATTCCGGCGCGCCCGGATACGTCTTCACCTGCACGCCCGCCACCGCCTTGGCCATATCCGCATAGTTGCTGCCCTGGCCTACACCCAGCTTCTTGCCGTTCAAATCGGCCAAGCTCTTGAAGTTTCGCGTTTCGTTCTTGCGCACGATCAGCTGCGCGCTGGAATAGGTATACGGCTGGCTGAAATCGAACACGGCCTTGCGCTGCGGCGTCAGCCCAACCTGGTTGACCACGATGTCGAACTTGCCGCTCTGCAGGCCAGCCAGCAAGCCGCTCCACTCAGCCGCAGTGAATTCCGGTTTGACCTTCATGCGACGGGCGATCTCGCTGGCGATTTCAACGTCGAAGCCGGTCAACTGCTGCTTGGCGTCCTTGAAGTTGAACGGCGGATAAGTCCCCTCCAATGCGATCTTCAATGTGCCGCGCTGTTTGACGGCATCCAGCAGACCTGCCGCCATCGCGGCAGGCATGGCAAGCAGGACAAGTAAAGCAGTAAGAGGCAGTCGAATATTCATATAACAATTTTTTATTTAGAATGTTAAAAACATTAACATGAAGAATATCAGACTTCTCTGACTTACAGCAAGCCTACGCCCTCAAAAGAAAAACCCACTGCATGCAGTGGGTTCTATTGCAATCTTGAGCCTCAGGCCTTGGCAAGCTCCGCTTGCCGCTGACGCCGCCATTGCAGGAGCAGGCAAAGGCAGGTAGTTAGGAACAAGCCCGCCAAGGCGCTTAGCACAACTATCAGCCCCCCCCTGGGACTCGCCTTCTCCAACGGCGTCACCGCAGGCAGCACTACCTGTACATCCTGCGCGGCCTGCAACTCCGCCACTCGAACCTGTCGTTGCAATTCATCGGCCAAAGCACGGTTGAAGTAGAAATCACGCAGCAATTTCAACTGCTCGCCCGGCAGCTTATACAGGCTGGAGTTGCCTTTTTCCAACTCGGCCCGCAATTGCAGCAAATTGCCCATCAGGCCTTCTTTTTCGCCCAGCGCGTATTGTGCATCGAGCGAAGCGAAACCGATCAGGATTTGTTCGGCGTTGCCATCCAGACTGAGGCGATTACGCAAACCCATTTTCTCAATGGCGCCCGCATCGTTGTCCAGCTCCTTGCGCGCGATGTCCAAGCGCCCGCGCAACACGAACAAACGCTTGCTTTGCTCGGTCGCATGGCTATCCAGAATCTGCTGCCGCACTATGGCTGCCAGCGCGCCGGCAATGCTTGCGGCCTGCTCCGGATCCTGATCCCGCACGCTCAACTCCAGCAAACCATCTTTAGTGGCTGACGCTTTCACCCGATTCAACAATTCAAGCTTGGCTTCCCTATCGCCCTCAACTCGATAACGCTTTTGCAGATCGAAACGATCCACCAGGCCATCCAACGTCGTCGCGCCCTGTGCAATGGCGATGCCGCCTTGCGCGCCTACCGGCGCCGGAATCGACAGCAGCGTTTTGCTATCGTATTGATTTGGCATCTTCCAGGCGATCAAGCCAGCCGCTACGGCAAAAACCAACACTCCGCACAACAACCAGCGATACCAGATACAGACAAATGCCCAAATCTGAGCCAGATCCAATTCATCTTCACGATCTTGCAAAATATTTTCCCCAAGCGAATCCGATCGTTTTCAAGCAACTACCTTACTTTAGGTGAACCTTTATATTGCTATCTGATGCTACTTTGATATTAAAACTGACCCAGCCCATTTGGCTGGCAGGATTTGCAAAATAGCCGCATTCCCATGCGGCTATTTCAATTAAATCTTACAACGATGTTTAGACATTGAACAGGAAGTTCATCACATCGCCATCCTGCACGACGTATTCCTTGCCTTCCGCCCGCATCTTGCCAGCCTCTTTGGCCTTGGCTTCGCCGCCGTAAGCGATGAAGTCTGCGTAGGCGATGGTCTGAGCGCGGATGAAGCCGCGTTCGAAATCAGTGTGGATGACGCCGGCCGCTTGCGGCGCGGTGTCGCCGATATGGATGGTCCAGGCGCGGACTTCCTTGACGCCAGCAGTGAAGTAAGTCTGCAGGCCCAACAGCTTGTAGCCGGCGCGGATCAGCCTGTCCAAGCCCGGCTCTTCCAGACCCAGCGTTTCCAGAAATTCAGCCTTGTCGGCATCTTCCAGCTCAGCGATTTCAGATTCGATCGCCGCGCATAGCGCCACCACCGGCGCGCCTTCTTTGGCCGCGTATTCTTCCACTTTGGCCAGCAGCGGGTTATTGCTGAAACCGTCTTCCGCCACGTTGGCCACATACATGGCTGGCTTGATGGTCAGCAGGCACAGCGGCTTGATCAGCGCCTTCTCTTCATCGGACAGGCCCAGCGAACGCGCCGGCTTGCCTTCGTTCAGGTGCGGCACCAGCTTGTCCAGCACCGCGATCAGCGCGCGGGCATCCTTGTCGCCAGACTTGGCTTTCTTGCCCTCGCGGGTGATGGCTTTTTCCACGGCGGACAGGTCGGCCAGCGCCAGCTCGGTCAGAATGGTCTCGATGTCGGCGATCGGGTCCACCTTGCCGGCGACGTGCACGATATTGTCGTCGTCAAAACAGCGCACCACGTTGACGATGGCGTCGGTCTCGCGAATGTTGGCCAGGAACTGGTTGCCCAGGCCTTCGCCCTTGGAGGCGCCCGCCACCAGGCCGGCGATGTCGACAAACTCGACGATGGCCGGCTGGATTTTCTGCGGATTGATGATCTTGGCCAGTTCGGCCAGACGATGATCCGGCACTTCTACGATGCCGACATTAGGCTCGATGGTGCAGAACGGGTAATTGGCGGCTTCAATGCCGGCCTTGGTCAGCGCGTTGAACAGGGTGGACTTGCCGACATTGGGCAAACCGACGATACCGCATTTCAGACTCATGGCTGTCTTCCTAGAATTTCTATTTCAATCCATTATGGCGGCGGTCCAGCGGACCGCCAGCCCGCAATCACTTCGCTTCGGTGTGCAGCGTCTTCATCGCCTCGGCCATCTTGCCGGCGATGGCGCGCGGCAGCTCGCGCAAGGCGGCCAGGATGGCCTCGTCCAGCGCCTGCTGCTCCTCGGCGCGCGGCTTCTTCAACACGAAGTTGGCCACTTCTTTCTTGTCGCCGGGGTGGCCAATGCCGAGCCGCAAGCGCCAAAAAGCCGGCGAGCTCAGCCGCGCCGCGATGTCCTTCAAGCCGTTGTGGCCGCCATGGCCGCCGCCCTGCTTGAAGCGGGCGACGCCAGGCGCAAGATCCAGCTCATCGTGGACCACCAGAATCTCGTCCGGCAGTATCTTGTAAAAATGCGCCAGCGCCAGCACGGCCTGGCCGGACAGATTCATATACGTCATCGGCTTCAACAGCCAGACGTCCTGGCCTTCGACTTGGATTCTGGCGACGTCGCCATGAAACTTGCCTTCGCTGCGCCAGTTGCCCTTGAACTGCCAGCACAGCTCGTCCACCAGCCAGAAGCCGGCGTTGTGGCGCGTCTTTTCGTATTCGGGGCCCGGATTGCCCAGGCCAACAATCAGGCGGATGCCGGACATGTCGTCATTCCAAATTAAAAAGCCCGCTGCCCGCCACATGGGCGCACAACGGGCTCTTCACCGTTACCGCCAGGCGGCACGGCAGCAGGGATTACACACGAGCGAAATCGATGTGCAGCACTTGCTGTTTGTACGGGTGCATTTGGAACGCGGCAACCTTAACCTGTTCCTTCTGGCCATCGATCACCAGATCCAGCACGGAGGTGTGGAAATCTTCGTGCTTGACGGCGTGGTAGATGGTGTTGTGGTCCAGTTCCAGGGAAACGGCTTCCTTGCCAGCGCCGTATACCACGGCCGGCAGTTTGCCAGCGTGACGCAGGCGGCGGCTCGCACCCGTACCCAGATCAGCACGCTTGGCAGCAATCAGTTCGTAAGACATGTCAAAACTCCAGTTTCAGATTAAAAGCACCCGGCCCGCCGCGACCAGCAGGCCCGATGTTTACGGCAGGCAAGCGCCCGTCGCAACCAGTTCCTCATTGAAGAGGTAGGACACCGATTCTTCGTTGTTGATGCGGCGCAGCGTCTCGGCCAGCAAGCCGGCGATGGAGGCCACCCGGATATTCGGGCAGGCCTTGGCCGCAGCGGTCAACGGGATGGTGTCGGTCACCACCACCATATCGATGTCGGAATTCTTGATGCGATCCACCGCCTGACCTGAGAAGATCGGGTGGGTCGCATAGGCCAGCACGCGCTCGGCGCCGCGCTCTTTCAACGCGCTGGCGGCCTTGCACAGCGTGTTGGCGGTGTCGATCATGTCGTCGACGATCAGACAGGTGCGGCCGGATACGTCGCCGATGATGTTCATCACTTCGGCCACATTGGCTTTCGGGCGACGCTTGTCGATGATCGCCAGATCGGTGTTCAGGGCCTTGGCCACTGCGCGGGCGCGGACCACGCCGCCCACGTCCGGGCTGACTACGATCAGGTCGTCGAAGCGCTGGGCGCGGATGTCCTTCAGCAACACCGGGGTGGCGTAAACATTGTCCACCGGGATGTCGAAGAAGCCTTGAATCTGGTCGGCATGCAAATCGACAGTCAGCACGCGGTCGATGCCGGCGCTGGTCAGCATATTGGCCACCAGCTTGGCCGAGATCGGCACCCGGGCGGAACGCGGACGGCGATCCTGGCGGGCGTAGCCGAAGTAAGGAATCGCCGCGGTGATCCGGCCGGCGGAGGCGCGCTTGAGCGCGTCGGCCATCGTCAGGATTTCCATCAGATTGTCGTTGGTCGGGGCGCAGGTGGATTGCAGAATGAAAACGTCGCGGCCGCGCACGTTTTCCAGCAATTCCACCGCCACCTCGCCGTCGCTGAACTTGCCGACATCGGCGCGTCCCAACGAGATATCCAAATGTTTGACTACGTTCTGAGCAAGTTCCGGATTAGCCGTACCGGTAAATACCATCAAACTGTCGTATGCCGCCATGATTCGCTTTGCCTTAGCTGGATAAAGAAAAAGCGTGTAAGGCATTCTTACACGCTTTTTTCATGCTCTCTCTTATTTGGAGAAAGTCCTGGCTGGGGAGGTAGGGATCGAACCTACGAATGCCGGAATCAAAATCCGGTGCCTTACCACTTGGCGACTCCCCAGTAACCTTATTCAGCGCTGTCGAACAGGGGATGGACATCAAGTCCTTCAGCAACAAATCCCTGATATTTTTCCGACAACACTCGGTAAACTTTATCGGCTTCGTCTTTCGACTGAAACTCCAGGAACACGCAGGCTCCGGAGCCGGTCATCAGCGGCGAACCATATTTTTTCAGTTCGCTCAGTACTTCATTCACCGCTGGAAACATTCTCGTTACAACGTCTTGCAGATCGTTTCTGCGTTGCTGCGTTGTTTCGAGGCTTCGCATTATGCCGAGGCGACCAAGCCCTGTCAACATGCCCTGCGAAAAATTTCGGAATATCGCGGCGGTGGGCACATGTACCTGTGGGTGAATTACCAAATACCAGGCCGGCTTCAAAGAAACCGGCTCCAGGACCTCACCGACGCCGGTCGCCAGCGCGCTGCGGCCGAAGATGAAAACCGGCACGTCCGCGCCCAGTTGCAAGCCGAGCTGCTGCAGCCGCTCGCGAGGCCAATTCAAGCGCCACAGCCGATTCAAGGCGATCAATACCGTGGCGGCGTCGGAACTGCCGCCGCCCAGGCCGCCGCCCATGGGCGTGCGTTTTTCCAGCTTGATGCTGGCGCCCAGGGCGCAACCGCTTTCTTGCTGCAACAATCTGGCCGCGCGCACCGTCAGGTCCTGCTCTGGCGGCACGCCGTCAGTCGGCGTCAACAGCTCGATCTCGCCATCGTCGCGCACCGCCAGATGCAAGGTGTCGCCAAAATCGATGAAACGGAACACCGTTTCCAACAGGTGGTAGCCGTCCGGCCGCTTGCCCACCACGTGCAACAATAAATTCAGCTTGGCCGGGGCCGGGAAAGAGTAAAACGCATGCTGCATATCGGTCTTGAATCTGTATCTGAATGGGTATTTTGCGGATGGGCAACAGGACCACTCACTGCCAGCTCTGCACCACCACTTTGACGGTCAGGCCATCGCGCTGCATTTCCACCCGCTTGGGGTGCTGGCTATCGACGTCGGCGTCGCGCACGAATTGGATGCGCCAGCCCTGCTGCTCCAGGCTGCCGTCGGCGTCGAGACGGCTGGGCAAGTTCGGCGCCGGCAGGCCGCGTATCCACCATACCAGATTGGACAGCGGCAGCGGCCAGCCCATCACTTGCCGGGTCAGGCTCTCCACGTCGTCGGCCTGCCAGCGCTTGCCGTCCGCCAACAGAACCACGCCATCGCCGTCGCGCAGCACCTTGGCTACGGTATTGCCCAGCGGCGAGTTGATCGCCACCTCGTCGCGCGGCGGCTGATGCTGCCAGTCGAAATTGGCGACATGGCCCTTGCCGTCCAGATTGGCAGACAGCCGGCCGCTGACGCTGAACGGCGTATCGATGGCGGCGGACGCTGACGGGGCGGCGCGGAACGGCACTTCGCGGCTGGCGCAGGCTGTCAGCAGCACGGCCAGCAGCGCGCAGGCCAGCCATTTCATCGCTTGGCCCCCAGCCGCCGCATGGTCTCGGTGATCACTTCATGGTCCGGATGCGCCGCCAGTTCCTTCTCCCATAGCTGCTGCGCCTCGTCGCGCCGGCCCTGACGCCACAGCACCTCGCCCAGATGAGCCGCCACCTCGGGATCGGGCATGGCGTGGTAGGCCTTTTCCAGATATTTGCGCGCCGCATCCAGCTTGCCTTGCTTGTACAACACCCAACCCATGCTGTCCTGGATCACCGGATTGTCCGGCTCCGCCTTCAGGGCCTTGTCGATATAGCCATAGGCCTCATGGTAGCGGGTGGTACGATTGGCCAGCGTGTAACCCAGCGCGTTCAGCGCCTGGGTATCGCCCGGCTTGTCCTTGAGAATCAGACGCAGATCGCGCTCGGCGTTGCCGGCATTGCCCAGCATGTCCGACACCAGCGAACGCTCGTACAGCAGCTCGATGGAACGCGGTTGGCGGCGCAGCGCCTGGGTCAATAGCTCATACGCGCGTTGTGGCTGCTTGGCGTCGCGCGCCAGCTGCGACTGCAACAGCACCACCGACACTTTTTCCTGATCCGTGCTGCCCAGCAGGCCCAAGCGGCCCAAGGCTTCGTCGAGCTGGCCCTCGCCGGCCTCCAGCAGCGCCAGCCGCGACTGCGCCGGCAGATACTGCTGGCCAGGCCCGACCTGGCGATACCAGTTGGCGGCGCGCGCCGCGTCGTGGTCGTCTTCGGCGATCTGGCCCAGGGTGAAACGGACAAAATCCGGTTCAGGGTGGCGCTGCGCCAGCGCCCGCTCCAGGCGATCCGACGCGGTTTTCAGATCGCGCATCTGATAGGCCAGCAGACCGGTGGCGTACAACAGGTCCGGATTATCCGGATAATCTTTCAATAGCGCTTCAAACGCCGCTCGCGCCTCGACAAAGCGCTTGGCGCCAACCAGCAGCCGCGGATAAGCCATCTGCAGTTCCAGGCTGGCCTGCGGCCGACGCGCCAGTTCGCGCTGCAAAAACGCTGCCGCCTGATTCATATCCTGCCGCCGCAAACGGTCCACCTGCCAGGCAACCGGCAAATCCCACTGTGGGGCGATCTGGGCCAGGCGGTCGAACTCCCGGTCCACCGCGGCCTTGTCGCCGTTATCCGCCGCCGCGGCCAGCACGGCGAAGCGCGCTTCCGGCAGGTTCGGATACTGGGCGGCCAGTTCGCTGACCATCTGATAGGCGCGGGCCGAGCCGCCGTCCGGCCGCGTGCTCAGCCTGGCCAATTGCACGAAGATGGCCGGCGCGCGCGCAGGTTCGCGCCGCAGCAGCTCCTCTGCCAGCGGCTTGCTCTCGGCCAGGTCGCCGCTGCGCATCAACGTGACGAACAACTGCTCGCGCGCCGGCAGAGAGTCGGGATCGAGTTCTATCCACAAGCGCAAGGCCGCGGCCGCCTCTTTCAACTGGCCGGACAGCAGGCAGAACTCGGCGGCGCGCTGCGCCAGCCTGGGGTCGCGCGTCTGACGGGCAAGATCGAGATAAGTCAGCCCAGCCGAACCGGCGGCGCCGCGCTGGGCGGCGATCTCTCCGGCCAATACGCCATAAAAGATTTCCGGCGTCAGCTCCACTTTGGGCAGCGCGGCATCCGCCGACTTGGCGGCATCATCCTGGCTGGCGTTGTCATCGCCGGCGGCGTTCTGCTGCACTGGAGGTACCGACGGCGCGGGTGGCTTGACGCTGGCGCATGCCGCCAGCAGCAGCGCCAGCAGCAATGGAAGGGTTCGTTTCAGCGGTTTCATTCGCATGGAGTCTAAGGTGCCTGCTCAAAGCCTGTTGAACGCGTAGAATAGCATGTCCGGTTTTTATGTTTGCACCATTTACCGATTCGCATTGAAGACCATGCCCGAACTGCCAGAAGTCGAAACCACCCGCCGCGGCGTCGAGCCGCATCTCGCCGGCCGCACCTTGCGCGGCGCGGTCGTGCGCAACCCCTCGCTGCGCTGGCCGGTGCCGCCCGATCTTGCCGAGCGCCTCGCCGGCGAGACCGTGCTCGCGGTGCGCAGACGCGCCAAATACCTGCTGCTGGAATGCCAAAGCGGCACCTTGCTGATTCACCTGGGCATGTCCGGCAGCCTGCGGGTGATGGCGTCCGGCGCGCCGGCGCAAAAGCACGACCACGTGGACCTGTTGCTGGACGGCCAGCTGCTGCGCTACCGCGATCCGCGGCGCTTCGGCGCCATGCTGTGGCATGTCGGGCCGATCGAGCTGCACCCGCTATTGAAAGACCTGGGGCCGGAGCCCTTGTCGGACGCCTTCGACGGCGCGGTGCTGTTCAAGGCCATCCGGCGCCGCAGCAGCGCCATCAAGCTGGCCATCATGGACAACCACGTGGTGGTCGGCGTCGGCAATATCTACGCCAATGAGTCGCTGTTTTACGCCGGCATCGCCCCGACGCGTCCTGCCAACTCGCTCAAGCGCGCCGAATGCGACCTGCTGGCAGCAGAAATCCGCGCCGTGCTGCGGCGGGCAATCGATGCCGGCGGCAGCACCTTGCGCGATTTCGTCGACAGCGAGGGCAAGCCCGGCTACTTCCAGCAAAACTATATGGTGTACGACCGCCAGGAGGCGCCGTGCCGCCGTTGCGGCACCCCCATCCGTCATATCCGCCAAGGCCAGCGCAGCTCTTACTATTGCCCGCTGTGCCAGCCGTGATAGAGTGGCGGCCTGTCATCATTCAGACTCGAAATCTTAAAAAAACCTTGAAGTCATCCGCTACCACCTCAGTCGCCACTCGCTGCGGCCGCGTATTGCGCCTGCTTGGCCATCTTGCCGTAGGCGTGTTCATCATTGCGACCCGCTATTCCCGGCTGGCGCAGGCCGAGCGCGCGGTCGTCACTCGCCGCTGGGCGCAGCACGCGCTGAAGATACTCGGCGTCAGCATCAAGGTTCAGGGCATCAATCCCGGTTTTTACCCGCCCAATACGCTGCTGGTGGCCAATCACGTGTCCTGGCTGGACATCATCGCGCTGAACAGCTGCACCGTATCGCGCTTTGTCGCCAAACGTGAGATTCGCGATTGGCCGCTGATCGGCTGGCTGGCCTATGTCGCCGGCACGCTGTTCATTGATCGCGGCAACCGCCGCGACGCCTCCCGCGTCAATCAGATTCTGGCCGAGGCGATGCAGAACGGCGGCTGCATGGCCGTATTCCCGGAAGCCACCACCTCGGATGGCAGCGGCCTGTTGCCGTTCAAGGCCTCCTTGTTCGAGGCGGCCCTGCTGGCGGGCGGCACGGTGCAGCCGGTCTCGCTGCGCTACCAGCGCCCGGATGGCAGCCTGCTGCTGGAGGCGGCCTATATCGATGAGATTTCGCTGCTGCAAAGCATGGGAAAGGTGCTGTCCGTCCCCGAAATCGAGGTCGAAATCTGCTACGGCAAGCCGTTGAAGGCCGGCGATGCCGGCCTGGACAACCGCTTTCTGCTGGCCGAGGCCGCCCGCGCAGAGGTGGCGCGCGGCTTGCGTTTGGCGCTGGAGGCCCCGGCCGCGGCGGCTAGCCAGGCCACCAGCGAAACCGGCGCCTGAGCCAGCCCTATTTACCCGCTGCCAGCGCGACTTCTCGATACGCCTCGCACGGCAGGGAAAACAGCTGGCGGTCGTCCAACCGCAGCGCGGACAGGCTGCCGCCCCACAGGCAACCGGAGTCTATCGCCAGAATATCCTCGTCCAGATGCAAGCCCAGCGCCGACCAGTGCCCGCACACGATGGGCGTGCCGCCATGGCGGCGGCCCGGCGCCTCGAACCACGGCACCAGATTGGCCGGCGCGCCGTCCAACTCGCCCTTGTAACTCAGATCGATCTCGCCGTCGCGGGTCAGGAAGCGCATGCGGGTCATCACGTTGACGATGATGCGCAGCCGGTCCACGCCTTTCAGGTCGTCGCTCCAGCGCGTCGGCTTGTTGCCGTACAGGCGGCCCAGGAATTCCCGATATCGATTGCTGGCCAGGCCGAACTCCACTTCCTCGGCCAAGCGCAGCGCCTTGGAAATGGTCCACTCCGGCAGCAAGCCCGCGTGCACCATGGCGTAGCCATGCCCCTCCAGCATCAGCGGCTGGCAGCGCAGCCAGTCCAGCAGGACCTTGCCGTCAGCGGCGTTTAGAATGTCCTCGATGGTGTCGTCGCGATGCAGCTTGCCGAACCCCTCCGACACCGCCAGCAGATGCAGATCATGATTGCCCAGCACCATCTCCACGTGATCCTGATGGCGGAATACCCAGCGCAGCACGTCCAGCGACTGCGGGCCGCGATTGACCAAGTCGCCGGTCAGCCACAAGGTGTCTTTGCCAGGATTGAAATCGATCAGGCGCAGCAGCTTCTGAAAAGGAGCGAAGCAACCCTGGATATCGCCGATTGCATAGATGGCCATTATTATTTCCTTGTGAAGCGGATCGAGGACGATCCCATCCGCGTTTAAGCCATGATACCCCATGCTACAATGCACGGCCTCGATTACCGAATTGCTACGCCCGTCCGGGCCATACCGCCATGTCCGCTCCCCTGCTCAACCCGCCGCAACGCGCGGCCATTCATTACCTAGACGGCCCGCTGCTGGTGCTGGCGGGCGCGGGCTCCGGCAAGACCCGGGTCATCACCTACAAGATCGCGCATCTGGTGCGGCAGGGCGGCATCCCGGCGCGGCACATCGCCGCCATCACCTTCACCAACAAGGCCGCGCGCGAGATGCTGGAGCGCGTGGGCAAGCTGATGACCTCGGCCGAGATCCGCGGCATCACCGTCTCCACCTTCCACTCTTTGGGGATGCACATTCTCAGACAGGAAGCGCCACATCTCGGTTATAAACCGCAATTCTCCATTCTGGACTCCTACGATGCCGGCAAGATCATCGCCGACATCTTGAACACCACGTCCAAAGACGAGATCCGCAAAGTGCAGAGCCAGATCTCGCTATGGAAGAACGACCTGAAAACGCCGGACGACATGCTGCTGGCCGCGCAGGATCAGTGGGAAAGCATCTGCGCCAAAACCTATATCGCCTATCAGGACACGCTGACGGCCTATCAGGCGATGGACTTCGACGATCTGATCCGCCTGCCGGTGCAACTGTTCCGCGAACATCCGGAAGTGCTGCTCAAATGGCAGGGCAAGCTGCGCTACCTGCTGATCGACGAATACCAGGACACCAACACCTGCCAATACCAGCTGGTGAAACTGCTGACCGGCGTGCGCGGCCTGTTTACCGCAGTCGGCGACGACGATCAGTCCATCTACGCCTGGCGCGGCGCCAATATGGAAAACCTGCGCCTGTTGCAGCAGGACTTCCCTCAGCTCAAGGTGATCAAGCTGGAGCAGAACTACCGCTCCACGGCCCGCATCCTGCGCGCCGCCAACAGCGTGATCTCCAACAATCCGAAATTGTTCGAGAAGCAGCTGTGGAGCGAACTGGGCTTGGGCGAACCGATACACGTGGTGCAGTGCAAGGACGAGGAACACGAGGCGGAGACCGTGGTGCAGAAGCTGCTGGCGCACAAGTTCGAGCACCGCACCGACTTCAAGGACTACGCCATCCTGTACCGCGGCAATTATCAGGCGCGGATTTTCGAGCAGGCGCTGCGCAATCAGCGCATTCCGTACCAGATGGCCGGCGGCCAAAGCTTCTTCGACAAACCGGAGATCAAGGACCTGTTGGCGTATATGCGCCTGATCACCAACCCGGACGACGACCCAGCCTTCATCCGCGCCATCACCACCCCCAAGCGCGGCGTAGGGGCGGGCACGCTGGAGAAACTGGGCGCCTGGTCCGGCCAATATGGCAAGAGCCTGTTCGCCGCCGCCCACGACGGAGGGCTCCGAGTGCAGATTCAAGCCGCGCAGCTGGCCCCGCTGGAACAGTTTTGCGACTTCATCACCCAACTGCAATACCGCGCCACCCGCGAGGAAGCCGGCAAGCTCGCGCTGGAACTGCTGCAGGCCATCGGTTACGAAGCCTGGCTGTACGACAGCGAGGACAGTCCTAAGATTGCCGAGACCAAGTGGAAAAACCTGCTGGAGATGGTGGCCTGGCTGGCGCGCAAGGGCACCGACGATGGCAAGAACCTGATCGAACTGACCCAGACCATCGCGTTGATCACCATGCTGGAAGGCCGTGACGAAGGTGAAGTCGACGCGGTAAGAATGTCCACCCTGCACGCCTCCAAGGGCCTGGAATACCCTCATGTATTCCTGGTCGGTTGCGAGGAAGGCATCCTGCCGCATAGCGAGTCAGTAGAGAACGGCATGGTGGAGGAAGAGCGGCGGCTGATGTACGTCGGCATCACTCGCGCCCAGCGCAGCCTGACGCTGAGCTATTGCGTCAAACGCCGCCGCGCCGGCGAATGGCAATTCATCGAGCCGTCCCGCTTCATCAGCGAGATAGACGGCGACGACTTGCGCCATTTCGGCAAACCCGGCGCGGAACCGCTAGTCAGCAAGACGGAAGGCAAGTCGCGGTTGGCCAATCTGACGGCGATGCTGGCCGGCAAGGACAAGTCCGGCGACCCGCCGCAGAATTGAGCAGGCAAGAAAAATGGCGCCGCGAGGCGCCATAAAGAAGAATGAGGAACATCTCTGGGTGAAGCGAGGCTGGGGAACCCCACCTGACTTGCAAGCTTGACTGGCCTACCCGTCAATCAGATGTACCCATGATGCCTGAAGTGGCCTGCGCTGCCACCTGTCCTTTCTATCCGGTCACATCTATTGACTTTTTGACGCAATGCAATATTCATGAAAAACGCCCCAGGCATGAACCATGGGGCGCTTTTATTACTGCTATCAATTATTTTGAATTATTGACCATATACTCGACTGCGGCGCGGAATTCCGCATCGCTGCCGGTATAGCCGCCTTTGGGCGGCATGGCGTTCAAGCCCTTGGTGGCGATCTTCACCACTTCATCCAGGCCCGGCTTCAGGCGCTCGGCCCAAGCTGCCTTGTCGCCGAATTTCGGCGCGTTGGCTACGCCTGCCGCGTGGCAGGCCACGCACACGCTTTCATAGATCTTCTTGCCCACCACGGCGGGATCGGCCGCAGCCGCCGCGCCGGCTGCGCCGCCAACCGGCGGTTCGGTGAACTTGGCGCCGCCGGCATTGCCCATATAGGCCACCGCGCGCTTGACTTCGTCATCGGTCAAGTCCGGCGAACCACCCTTGGCCGGCATCGCGTTGAAACCGTGCAAAGCATGGGTCACCAGCGTATCCCACCCCTTGGCGATGCGCGGCGCCCAACTGCCGGCGTCGCCGAATTTGGGCGAGCCGGCCAGACCCGTGCCGTGACAGGAAATGCAGATCGCCTTGTATACCTGCTCGCCGGTGCGCATGCCCGGCGGCGCATCGCTGGCCTTGGATTCGCCGACCGGCTTCAGACGGGCCGCGACGGCTTCCTTGGTCATCACCTCGGCATCCACATTGAATCCACTGGTGGCCAGCTTGGCCAGAAGCCAAATCGCCACGACAAGAAAGACAACGACGCTGACCAGAACCTTTACGATCTGATCGGGGGCCATTCCGTTCTCATTACTCATCCCAAGCCTCGCCTGAAAAAATGACATTTAAAACCTGTCGATTATAAAGTATGCAGGTGCGCAAGGCAAAAAACCATACTCTGGACTCGGATTAGTTTTCTGTTGTATGATGCTTCCTTGAGTGCCATCGCACAAAGCACCCGTAGCTCAGTTGGATAGAGTGTCAGTTTCCGAAGCTGAAGGTCACAGGTTCGATCCCTGTCGGGTGCGCCAAAGAAATCAAGGGCTTGTAGCTTCACGCTGCGGGCCTTTTTTGTTTTTTATGCTGCCATTTTTCTGAATTACCGTAAATAGAACGGGGCTATAAAAAACATGCCATCCGGCAACCGCCGCCGCAATCCCGCAACATCCCACCGCCCAGCCAAGTGTTTTTTTGCGCGTCAAATTTGATATAGATCATTTCGGCGCCGAATTTCACCGGATGCGATGCCACCGTTCTGCCTCAGCCAAACAAGCCCTGCCTCATGGCCAGCAACAACGGAACCAGTGACAGGCTATCCGGAATCTCATGGCGCGCGATCATTTCCATCACTTCGTTCCCATCAAACCAGCCCGTTTCCAACACCTCATTGCCGTCGATCTGCTCGCAGCGCCGTTCCGTTTGCTCCGCCAGGAAAATCTCGAACAGCTGATTGCTGCTGCCATATGTCGGATAAAAGGCGATCAATGGCTGCAGCACCAACGCGGCATGGCCGGTTTCCTCCAGCAGCTCGCGCCCCGCGGCTGCGAGAGACGCCTCGCCGGCATCCACGCCGCCGGCGGGAATCGCCCAGACTTCGCGATCGATCAATACCCGGTACTGGCGCACCAGCAGCACTTTCCCCGCATTCAAAGCCAAGACGCCCACTGCGGAGCGGTCATACTGCGCGGAGAAATAGCGAATCAAGCTGCCATCCGGCAAGCGGACCTGGCGCCGCCACACCTGAAACCAGGGATTCGCATGCTCCACGCTGACATCCAGCACCTCCCAAGCCGCATTGGCCATCGCGTTGTCCTTTAGGCATGCCCCCCCTGCCCGCGGCCAGGGGTTGGCTCGATCATCCCATCAACGACACACTGTCGTTTTCGTCGTCATCTTCCTCGCCGAGGAAGCCTCCGCTCTGATGGGCCCACAATCTGGCGTACAAGCCGCCATGCGACAGCAATTGCTGGTGGGTGCCCTGCTCCACCACCTGGCCGCGGTCCAGCACGATCAACCGGTCCATCGCCGCGATGGTGGACAGACGGTGCGCGATCGCCACCACTGTCTTGCCTTCCATCAGACGGTACAGACTGCTCTGGATCGCCGCTTCCACTTCAGAGTCCAGCGCGCTGGTCGCCTCGTCCAGCAGCAGTATAGGCGCGTCCTTCAGCATCACGCGCGCGATGGCGATGCGCTGGCGCTGGCCGCCGGACAATTTGACGCCGCGCTCGCCGACGTGGGCATCGTAGCCGGTGCGGCCCTTCGGGTCGCTCAGGGTGCGGATGAATTCGTCCGCTTCGGCCTTGCGCGCGGCCGCGATCATGTCCTCGTCGCCGGCATCCGGCCGGCCATACAGCAGGTTCTCCCGCACCGAGCGGTGCAGCAGCGAGGTATCCTGCGTCACCATGCCCACCTTGGCGCGCAGGCTATCCTGCGTGACGCCGGCGATGTCCTGGCCATCGATCAGGATGCGGCCGCCGTCCAGATCATAGAAGCGCAGCAGCAGGTTCACGATGGTGGACTTGCCGGCGCCGGAGCGGCCGACCAGGCCAATTTTTTCGCCGGGACGGATGGTCAGGTTCAGATTGGCGATCACCGACTTGGCGCCGCCATAGGAGAAATCCACGTTCTCGAAGCGGATCTCGCCGCGCGGCACCTCCAGCTTGGCTGCATCGGGCTTGTCCAGCACCGTGACGCGGCGCGACAGCGTGGTGATGCCGTCCTGCACCGTGCCGATATTTTCAAACAGGCTGGACATTTCCCACATGATCCAGTGAGAAATGCCGTTCAGGCGCAGCGCCATCGCAATCGCCGCCGCTACCGCGCCGTAGCTGACTTCGCCGCGGCTCCACAGCCACAGCGCCGATCCTGCGGTCAATCCAACCAGCAGCATGCTGGTCAACTGATTGACAATCTCGAAGCCGCTGACCAAACGCATCTGGCGATAGGCCGTGGTCAGAAACTCCTGCATCGCGCCCTTGGCGAAGCGCGCCTCGCGCTGGCCATGCGAAAACAGTTTGACGGTGGCGATATTGGTATAGGCGTCGGTGATGCGGCCGGTCATCAGGCTGCGCGCGTCTGCCTGCTGAGTCGCGGCCTTGCCCAGGCGCGGCACGAAGAACCACAGCGTCGCGACGTACAGCGCGAGCCAAGCCAGGAAAGGCAGCAGCAGGTAGAGGTCGAAATGCCCCAGCACCGCGATCATGGTGACAAAGTAAATCACCACAAACACCATGATGTCGGTGAGGATCAGCACCGTGTCGCGCACCGCCAGCGAGGTTTGCATCACCTTGGCCGAGACCCGGCCGGCGAATTCATCCTGATAAAAGCTCAGGCTCTGGCCCAGCAAGTGGCGGTGGAAATTCCAGCGCAAGCGCATCGGAAAATTGGAAAACAGACCCTGGTATTTGCACATCGCCTGCATGGCAACCAACGCGACGCTGCCCAGCAGGATGCCGCCGAGCAAAAACAGATGGCCGCGTTCGCGCTGCCACAGTTGATCCGCCGGCGTCTTGGCCAGCCAATCAACCACCGAGCCCATCATCGAAAACAGCAGGGCTTCGAAGGCGCCGATGCAGGCAGTCAGCAGCGTCATGCACAGGATCAGACCGCGCAGGCCTTTGGTGCAGAACCAGATAAAGGAAAAAAAGCCCTGAGGAGGTTGGGCAGGGGGCGTGTCCGGATACGGGGACACTCGGCGTTCAAACCAGCCAAACATAAAGATCGCTCCGCTCTCCGCCGCCGGGGAGGCGCGCGGACAATGGGTTTAAGGGAGCGATGACGGTAGCGTATCCTGCGGCAAGATGCAACGGGAAAGTTGTAAGAATGCAGTCCGCGCGGAGCTACTCGATCCACTCCTGTTTGATGTAGACCTCTTCCAGCTTTTCGGTCTTGCGCGTCTTCACGTCCACGCGATGCACCTCCGCGCGCACATTTCCCCTATACACACGCAGCATCAGCTCCGCGGCTTGACGCGCCTGTTCCTGAGTCGGATGCAACGGCCCCTTGTCGTCGATGCCGAAGTGCGGCGAAATCAATTTCAACCGGTACATTTTTATTATCTCTGTCGAAGCGGCGTTTATTGAATTTTTATACTGATTGGATTTCCTCTCGGCAATATTAACATGAGTTAAGCTGAGCGCTCACCCTAATGCGCAGCCCATCCCGAACTTTTACACAACATCATATGGCGCTTACAAAACCACTTAAAATCACAATATTCCAATATTGAAACACTCATCATAAAAATGATGAAAAATCATACCGCATCGACTCATCTCAAAAATAAACCCGGCATTGCCGGGCTTTTTCATTCACGCAAGCGGGGCGCGATAAGCTGGACTCAGGCCAGCGCCGCCTCATCCTGCCCCATGGCATGCCGAATACGCGCCAGCGCGTCGGCCACCACCGGATTGGCCTGCTGCCAATAGCCCAAACGGCACAGGCAATCCATGCAGACCAGGGCGGCATCGATCATGAAGCGCTCAGCCACCAACAGCTGCTCCACCTCCTCCAGCGGCAGCAGCAAGTGCTCCGCCACCTCTCCATCCTGACAACAGGGCGGCTGCCCCAGCGGCAGCCACAAATCGTAGGCATACAGCCATTCGCGATGCAGACCACGCTGCACCGGGCGCTGCGCCAGCAGCAGAGAGGATGGCTTGAGTCCTTGCAGCGACTCGCGCGCGATGCCGGCCTCTTCCCAGCCCTCGCGCTCCAGCGCCAGCTCCAGCGTCTCGCCGGCCGCCACGCCGCCGCCAACCAGATTGTCCATCCGGTTCGGGTCCACGGCCTTATGCGGGCTGCGCCGGCCGACCCACATCCGAACTTCTCCGTCCGCCATGCGGCACAGGCCGTTGATATGAACCGCGCGGCTGGTCAAACCCAGCGGCCGGAAGGCGGCGCGTTCCAGCTCGAAAAAGGGCGTGCCGTCCTGACGGAAGGCGGTAAAGTTTTCGTTGCGCCAGCCGTTCAGCCAGCCGGCCTGCTGCCAGCGCCGCGCCGCCAAGGCCAGCGCATGGCTGATGCTGCGGTAGCTGCCGTCCAGCCGGCAACAGACGCCAAGGTAGTTTTCTTCGAACAGGGCTGACTCATGCTGCAGCAAGCGCGCCTTCCATTGCGCGTTGACGCAACCCATGCGTTCGGCGCCGATGAATAGCGGCGTGAACTGTTGGGAATCGAATCGGCTGATCTTATCCAGATAGCCCAGAACGGCATCCACCTGCATGAACACTCTCCCCCTGCATTTTTTCGGGAAGGCTGCATCTTAGGATGTCTACCGGCGCTTGACTATTCTTCCTCGCACAATGACGCGAAGTGTTGCATTCCATCCATTTGGCTCAGCGCAAACGGTCCGCCAAGCCGGAATCGCGCCGCGGCGCGGAGGCCACGCCCGCCAGCCAGACCGCCTCGCTGCCCGCGACGGCAAAGCGAGAACGCGCCCGGGTGATGGCGGTATACAACATAGCCCGGTTCAACAATGGCCCCACCTGCTCCGGCAGCTGCAGCCACACTTCGTCGTACTCCGAACCCTGGCTTTTGTGAACCGTCATCGCGAACACCGTTTCGTGCGCCGGCAAGCGCGCCGGCGCAAAGGCCCGCCAGCCGCCATCATCCGCCGGAAACAGTACGCGCAGGCCTGCTTCGCTCTGCAGCGCAAAGCCGATGTCGCCGTTGAACAGCCCGAGTCCGTAATCGTTCTCGCTGATCATGACGGGCCGACCCGGATACCAGTCGCGGCCCGGCTGTTTGAAGCCATCGCGCTCCAGCTTGCGCTCGATGCGCTGATTGCATTCGGCCACCTGGCGCCGTTCCGCCGCCAGCAACATGAAAGCGGAGAAGGCGCTTTGCACCCGCTCCGGCGGCTCGCCTGCCGCCACGGCGCGCCAATAGCCCTCGCGCCTGGCCAGCAAAGCCGCGTCCTCCACCGCGTCCCGCAGCGCCACGTCCGCCCAGGCCTCGTCGCGCAGCACATCCAGCGCCGCCGCGCCGTCGCCGGCGTTGACCCGGCGGGCCAGCTCGCCGATGCCGGACTCCGCGCCGAAGCGATGGCTGCGCGTGAGCAAGGCGACGCAGTCGGTCAAGGCCCCGGCCTCGCCGCCGCTTTCCGGCTCGGTGCCGCATACCCGCCGCAGCCATTGCCGGGTGGATTCGCGATAGCCGATGCGGGCGCACAACTCGCCCAGCACCGCGCCGGCCTCCACCGACGACAGCTGGTCACGATCGCCCAGCAGGATCAGCCGGGCCTGCGAAGGCATCGCCTCCACCGTGCGCGCCATCAGCGCCAGGTCTATCATCGACGCCTCGTCCACCACCAGCAGGTCCAGCGGTAGGGGATTGCCGCCATGATGGCGCGGCTGCTCCGCGCCGGGACGCAAGCCCAGCAGACGGTGCAGCGTTTC
Organism: Chromobacterium sinusclupearum; assembly: GCF_002902845.1. Lineage (GTDB taxonomy): Bacteria > Pseudomonadota > Gammaproteobacteria > Burkholderiales > Chromobacteriaceae > Chromobacterium > Chromobacterium sinusclupearum. The sequence continues at coordinate 27,846 of NZ_PPTF01000033.1, read as the reverse complement.
CGCCTTGGCCGGCAGCTGACGCCTCACCGCCTCGTCCACGTCCAGCCTGTCCCGCGCCGCGCGCACCGATTCGGACAGCCGCGCCGCCGCCTTGCCGGTCGGCGCCGCCATCGCCATCACCAGCGGCCGCGGCGACAAGGCCGCCAGCAAGGCCAGCAGCCGCACCACGGTGGTGGTCTTGCCGGTGCCCGGCCCGCCGGAAATCACCATCAGCCGCTGCCGCGCCGCCAGTGCCGCCGCCAGCTTCTGCCGATCCGGCTGGCCATCGCCGGCATCGGGAAACAGCCGCGCCAGCAAGTCCGACAGCCTGGCCTCGTCCGGCAGCGGCAAAGGCTCGGCCAAACGGATCAGCGCCGCCGCCAAGCGGTCTTCATCATGCCAATGGCGGGCAAAATACAGCCGCCCCGCATCGTCCAGGATCAGCGGCGCATACGCGCCGGGCGCGCCGACCAGCGGGCTGGCCCGCAAGGCCTTCAGCTCCGCCCGATGCGCCAGCGGCAGACAGACATGGCCGGCCTGATTGGCGTGGCTCAACTCGCCGATCAAGGCCAGCAGGGTGTCGTCTACATCGGGCAACAGCCGCGAGAACAAGGCGGCCAGTTGCTCAGGCAACTGGGGTGACAATGATTTCATCATGAATCCGGGAATGGCCATGCCGCCGCAGTCAGGGAACGACTGGACCGCGCAGGATGAATAAAGGCTTGAGTTTGCCCTGGTTGTTGAGCGTCTGGATGGCCTGATTGAATCTCGGCAGCAGCTCGCGATACTGCGGATGCAGGCGCAGCATCACCGGCAGGCTGCCTGCCGACTCCGACAACTGGCAAAGGCTGCCCTCGGCCCGTCGGTTCCAGTACAAGGCGCGGCCGCGCTCCAAGGCCGCCGCTTGCACCTGGCCCAGCCGCAGTTTGTCGAGCAGTTCGTCCTCGTTGCTCGATACGTCGCGCTTCAGCCGCTGCGCCTGGAATGCAGGCTCCAGCAAGGGGTACTGCTGCCCGGCCAGCGTGCCCACCGTCCAGCCTTTCATATCGGCCAGCGCAGTCTGGACATGCCCTTTGCCGGGCGGCAGGCACAGCTGGTACTCCACCTCGCCTATCGGCATGGTATAGAAGCCCGCCACCGGCGACAGCGCGCGCCAGGACGGGTTGACGCCGACCTCCACATCCAGCCGGCCGATCACAAACAGTTGCTCCAAACGCTGCGTCGGGTAGTAGTCGAGCTGGAAGCGGATGCCGCTCTGTCGCGCGATCAGCGCCACAGCCTCGCGGTAAGCCTGCTGCAACTCGCCATCCCCTGCCTGGCGCAGCGGTTCGCTGCTGTCGTTGGCCACGCCGGCGCGCAGGATGACTTGCGCCCACACCGGCAGGCTCAACAGACCCATCAGGCAAAACCAGAGCACTCTACTCACTCAACCTTGCCTCCAATGCTTCGCAGATGGTGGTCAGAATCTTGATCCGGGCGAAATACTTGTTATTGGCCTCCACCAGGGTCCACGGCACCTTGCTGGTGCTGGTGCGGTCCACCATGTCGCTGACGGCCTGGCGGTACAGATCCCATTTATCGCGGTTGCGCCAATCCTCGTCGGTGATCTTGAAGCGCTTGAAGCCGGTTTCCTCGCGCCCCTTGAACCGGGCCAACTGTTCGTCCTTGCTGATCGCCAGCCAGAACTTCAGCACGATGGCGCCGTTCTCGGTCAACTGGTGCTCAAAATCGTTGATCTCATAGTAGGCGCGCATCCAGTCCGCCTCCGCGGCAAACCCTTCCACCCGCTCCACCAGCACCCGTCCGTACCAACTGCGGTCGAAAATGGTGATGCGGCCCTTGCCCGGCACATGGCGCCAGAAACGCCATAACCATGGCTTGAGCTTTTCCTCCTCGGTCGGCGCCGCCACCGGCACCACCCGGTAACGCCGCGCATCAAGCGCCTGGGTGATGCGGCGGATGCTGCCGCCCTTGCCCGCCGCGTCGTTGCCCTCGAACGCCAACACCAGCGAATGGCGGGCGAAGCGCGGATCGCGCGTCAGCTTGCTGAGCCGGCCCTGCAGCTGATCCAGCTTTTTCTGATACGTGTCCTTGTCCAGCTTCTGATCCAGCACCAGGGTGTCCAGCACCAGCTTGTTGTCTATCGGCGCCAGCAGCGGCGGGGCTTCGGTATGGTCCGTGGTCAGCACGGTCTGGCCGATGCGCTTGCGGATCGCTTCCAGTATCGTATTGGCGACAGTCAGGCTGCGGTAATTGGCGTCCTCGCCGTCGATGATGATCCACGGCGCATAGGCGGTATTGGTCAGGCGCAGCATGTGTTCGCCGTATTTGCGGATCTTGTCGTAGCGCTCGTAGTGCTCCCAGTCGGTCTTGGTGACGCGCCAGCTGGTGGCCGGGTCCTGTTCCAGTTGCTTGAGCCGCTGCTTCTGCTTGTCGCGGCTCAGATGGAACCAGAACTTCAGCACCACCGCGCGGTCCAGCGTCAACATGCGTTCGAAGCGCAGGATGTCGAAAATCTGCCGGTCGAACGCGTCGCGGTCGCTGCGGTTGAATACCCGGTCAAACAAGGTATCGGAGTAATACGAGCCGAAGAACATGCCAATGCGGCCATTGGCCGGCAGCTCGCTCCAGTAGCGCCACATCCACGGCCGGGCGCGCGCTTCGTCGTTGGGGCTGTCAAACGCCACCGTATGGATCAGCCGCGGGTCCAGCCACTCGTTGATCAGGTTCATGGTTTCGCCGCGGCCGGCGCCGTCGAAACCGTGAATCAGGATCAGCACCGGGACATTGGCTTGTTCTTTCAGGTCGTACTGCACGTCGAGCAATGCCTCGCGCAGCGAGGGCATCATCTTGCGAAACGTGTCTTTGTCTATGCGGTGGCCGATTTCGGCAGATTCAAACATGAAGTTCCATCCTTATCCCCTAGCTTAGCTTAGTTGCAGTCTATGGTAGTCATCACTGCGTATAACTACCGATCTCCCTTCAGCAGGCCATCCAGCGCGTCGAGCAGGGCGATGGACGGCGAGTCGGCCCACACGCCGCATCCGGCCGGTCCCATGCCGCGCAGGAACAGGTAGCGCACGCCGCCGAAGCGGCCGTCCCAATCCGCGCCGCGCGCGGCGAAGTAGCGCCGCAGCGCCACCAGATAAATCAGGTACTGCAGATAGTATTGTTCGCGCGCCACCGCCTGCAGCAGGCTGTCGACGCGATAATCGTCGTAATCGTTCCCCAGATGGTTGGATTTGTAATCCACCAGGTAGTAGCGGCCATCGATCTCGCACACCAGATCGACAAAACCCTTCAAAAACCCTTGCACCGTGGCGAAATCCAACGCGCCGGCGGCCGCCCGCAACGGCTCGGCCAGCCCGTGCTCGGGCTTTTGCAAGACCGCGATCAGCGCCTTCACATCCAGCCGCTTCACCGGCAGCGTGAACTCCAGCTCGATCAGCCGCTTGCCATCCGCGACGTCGCGCAGCCTTGCGCCGGGATCGATCTGCGCGTTCAGCGTGCCCAGGATCAGATCGCAGCCGGCATCCAGCCACTCCAGGCCGAAGCCATGCCGCGCCAACGCCTGTTCCGTCGCCGCGCGGATGTCCGGCTCCGCCGCGCCGAAGCTGATCTGCTCGAAAATCTCATGCAGGCAGACGCCGGCCTTGGCCCCGCGCGGAAAATGGAAGCGATCGAACTGCGGCTCCACAGCCAGCTCGGTCTCGGCCGGCCTGGCCAAGCGGTCGTAATCCGGCGCCTCGGCCAGATGGCTGCCGGCGTCGTGCGTCAGCGAGGTAAAGCTGGCGATCTTCCATGGCGAGTACAGTTTGCGCTCGAACGGCCGCGCGGCATAGCGGCGCGCGGCGGCGTCCAGGCTGTTCAGCGCCTGCCGGCCTTCATCGACGAGCCAGCGCGCCGCCTCGCCGCGGCCATCCAGAAACTCCCGCAGCTGCGCCTCCACCTGGGCGCCGTCCAGCGCCTGCGATTCCAACTCGGCCAGGCTGCGCGCGCCCGGCGCATGCAACAGCCACGACAGCGCGGCGGTTTCCAGCTCGCGCACCCAGCCCCAGGCCAGGTATTGCCGATACTGGGCGCGCGTCAACGCCACGTACAACAGGCGCAGCTTCTCCGCCAGCATCTCGCTGCGCGCCGCCTGTTTGACCCCGTCGTCGGCCGCCACCTCCGGCGCCAGCCAGGGCTGGTCGCCGTCGTGATAGCTCCAGAAGCTGGCGCCGCGCCGCTCCAGCGCGCCATTCCATAAAAACGGACAGAACACCACCGGGTACTGCAGCCCCTTGGAGGTGTGAACGGTGACGATCTTCACCAGCGCCGCGTCGCTCTCCAGCCGCAGCACCGCGTCCTCGCCGCGCGGCGGATCGGCCACCCGCCCGGCGAACCAGGCCAATAGCGGCGCCATGCCTTGGCGGCTTTCGCTCTCCTGCTGCAGCAGCTCGGCCAGATGGCCCAGATTGGTCAAGCGACGCTCGCCGTCCGGCAGCGGCAACAACCGCTCCGCCACCCGCTCGCGGCCGAAATAATGACGCCAGGCCGCCATGAAGCCGCGCTCGCGCCACAGCTGATGATCAGCGCCGTTCTTGAGCAGCTGCAGCTCCCAGCGCGACTCGTCTTCCAGCTCGGCCTTGATCTCGGCGGCATCGAGGCCGGCCAGCTCGGTGGCCAGCGCGCGGCGCAGACGGCCCTCGTGCGCCGGCTCCGCCCAGGCCGACAACAGGGCAAGCAGCTCTTCCGCCTCGCGGCTGGCGAACACGCTCTCCTGGGTCAACGCCACGCTGGCCACGCCGCGGGCGCGCAGCTCGGTGCGCACCCGGTCGCCCTGGCTGTGGGTGGCCACCAGCACCGCGATATCGCCGCCCGCCAGGGGCCGCCTCGCCTCGCCCTTGACGATGGCGGCGCGATCTTCCAGCGCCAAGGACAGCAAACGCGCGATCTCATTGGCGCACGTCTCGGCGGCCGCCGCTTCCGCCGCCTCCTTGCTCAAGGCCTTGTCGCCGGCTTGCAGCCACTGCGCATTGAAAGCCGCGCGGTCGTCGTCCACGTCCAGATACGCGCCCGAGGACGGCTGCGCCGCCACCGGCTGATAGGCGATGCCATCGAGCAGGAAAGGCAGCTCGCGGCCGAACAGCGCGTTGACGGTTTCGACCAGCGGCGCGTCGGAGCGGCGGTTGGTGTCCAGCGTGTAGTGGCGCTCGGCGTCGTGGCGGGCGGTGAGATAGGCGAAGATGTCCGCGCCGCGGAAGCTATAGATCGCCTGCTTGGGGTCGCCCACCAGAAACACCGGACGCCCTTGCTCGACGAAACAGCGGCGGAAGATGCGGTATTGGGTGGGATCGGTATCCTGGAACTCGTCGATCAGCGCCACGGCAAAGCCGCTGGCCACCTGGGCCGCCAACAGCGCGCCGGTTTCCGGATGGTCCAGCGCCGCGCCCAGATCGGTCAGCAGATCGTCAAAGCTGCGGCTGCGTTCCGCGCCGCGCCGCCTCGCCAATTCCTCGTTGGCCCAGGCGATCAGCTCCAGCTTCAGTCCGGCCAGCGAGTTGGCGACCTGCTCCATATACCGCCCCCAGGCGGCCAGCCAGGCCTCGACCTGCTCGAACAGCGGATGGGCCGGCGGCTCGCAGCCTTTTTTCATGCCCTTGGCCAGCGATTCCGGCAGCAGCTTTTCCAGCAGCTTGCGGCTGTCGCTGTCCAGCTCCGGCAGGTTGTCCGGCAGCGCCAGCCAGCCGCGCAAGGTCTCCGCGATGCGCTGCATGGTATCGGGACGGTAGATATTGGCCTTGAAGCCGGGGTGGGCGAGGAAAAGCGCCAAACCCTCCTCCACTCGCGCCGGGTCGGCCGCCAGCGCTTGCCAGCGTTCCTCCGCCAGCCGTCGCGCCGTGTCCAGACGGGCCGAATCCGGCGCGCGCAGCTTGAGGTAGGGCTTGGACAGATACGGGCGGATTTCCGCCAGCCAGGCATCCGGCGTGGCGCCCTGCTCCACCAGCACCTGGGCCAGCAGCGGTTCAGCGATGATGCGGCGGCGCCAGAAATCGTCGACGATTTCCGCCAGCCGCGCCGCGTCGTCCTCCACCAGCTCGGCCTGGAAGGTCTGGCCGCTCTCGAAGGCGGCATCGGTCAGCACGCGTTGGCAGAACCCGTGGATGGTGTAAATGGCGGCGGCGTCGAAGCCGGTAACGGCGGCGATCAAACGCTGCCGCGCCTGCTCGCGCGCCGGCCCTGCGGGAAAGCGCGCCGCCAGCGCCTGCAGAAAGTCGTCGCCATCGGCCTTGCCTTCCAGCACGGCCAGCATCTCGGCCAGCCGCTTGCGCAGCCGCTCGCGCAGTTCGGCGGTGGCGGCCTTGGTATACGTCACCACCAGCAGTTGGTCCACGGTGGGCGGCGGCGCGCCGTCGCGCTCCTCCAACAACAACCGGGCGAACAAGGCCGCGATGGTCCAGGTCTTGCCGGTGCCGGCCGAGGCCTCGATCAGATTGACGCCCGCCAAGGGGCAATGCAGCGCGTCCAGCGCCTGAGCTTGACGCGCGCTCATGCTTCGCCTCCCTGCAAACGCTCCGCCAGCGGCAGCAACAGCGTCTGCGCCAATTGGGCGAACAGCGGGTCATCCAGCGGCGACTGGTGGCGGAAGGCCAGCGCGATGGCCGGCTCATCCTTCTGCGCCATGCCATCGCCCAGGATGAAATTCGGCTCCCATTTTTGCCAGGCGGCGGACAAGGCTTTCTCCTGATTCTCTGGGTTCTTGGCCAGCGCTTCGGCATAGGCCCAGCTGGTGCGGCCAAAAAATGGCAAAGGCTGAGCCTGGCCCTGCCGCCAGCGCGCCAGCCATGGAGCCAGCAATCCGGCGGCATCGATTTCGTCGTGCAGCAGCGTGCTGCCGGCGTCGTCGTAGCAGGCGCTGTGGCAGGCGATGCCGGCCGGCCGGGCCGCGCACAGGATCAGGTGGCTGAGCCACAGCTCGATGCGCTGCGCGGCGTTCAGCTTGCCGACGATGAAGCTCAGCCGCCCCTCCGGCCGCAAGCCGTACAGCTCGCCCACCAGCGTGAAACCGGCAATTTCCAGATGCACCGGCTGCGGCGGCAGCGTCTCGCAGGCCAGCGCGCGCGGCAAGCGGCCGGCCAGGCGCACGCTGGCGCGGCCCTCTTCCTGCAGCCAGGCTTGGCCGAGCTCGCCGCAGGGCAACAGCCCGGCGGCGGCCACCCGCTGGCGCACCGGGACGGACGGCTTGCGGTGCAGCATGGCCTCCACCAGTTGGCGGCGCAGCGTCTGGCTGGCGTCGCGCTCCATCGCAAACGGCTCGCGCGACGGTTGCGCCTCGTCGCCGCGCCCTACGCGTATCGCCAGCTGATCCCCCAGCCAGGCGCGGGCCGGGTTCTGCCAGAAACGGATGAAATCGTGCAGATTGACCAGCGTCGCCGCCGGCTGATCCGGCATCGCCGCGACAAATGGCCTGGGTTCGGTCGGCGGCGCCGCCAGCGCGGCGGCGAAGGCCGGCTCGAAGCTGGCCTGCCGGGCATCGGCGCCATCGAACGATTGCGGCGCGAACGGCTGCAGCGGATGGCGCAAAGTCAGCTTGGCCGCCATATCCTCGCCGCACATCGCGGACAGGGTATCGAACAGCTCGGACAGCAAGGGCGACGGCGGCAACGGTTCGCCGCTGCGCGCCGACTGCCCGACATAAGACAGATACAAGCGGCTGCGCGCCGACAGGATGGCTTCCAGAAACAGATAACGGTCATCGAACCGGCGCGAGCGGTCGCCGCGCCGCGGATGGCGCGCCACCAGATCGAAGCTGACCGGCCGCTCGTCGCGCGGGTAGGCGCCGTCGTTCATGCCGATCAGGCACAGCACCTGGAACGGGATGGAGCGCATCGGCACCATGGCGCAGAAGGTCACGCCGCCGGACAGGAAGCCCTGCGCGGACGACAAGGACAGCTGGCGCAGCAGCCAGTCGCGGACCACCGCCAACTCTACCGGCTGCTCGAAACCGGCCAGATCGGCGTCTTCGGCCAACTCGGCGAAGGCGGCGCGCAGCAGTTCCAGCGCGGCTTCGTCATCGCCGTCCGCCGCAAACAGCGCGTCGCAGGCCCAATGGAAGCGCTGCGCCCATTGCTGCGGCGCGGCGGGAACGGACCACTCGCGCGCCAGCGCATCCAGCGCATCGTAGAAATTGGCGAAACGCGCCAGCGTCTCGCCCAGCTGGCCCTGGGCCGCGGTGTACGGCAGCAGGCCGGCGAACAGCCCCGCTTCGTCGCCGGCCAAGGCTGGCGGCAGCACGGTGCCCAGCAGCAGACGGTCCAGCCCCCAGCGCCAGGTGTACATCGGCTCGGCCGGCAGGCCCAACGCCGCCTTGTGCGCGGCATCGCGCCCCCAGCGGATGCCGGCATCGCGCACCCAGTCCTGGATGAAGCCGAGGTCGGCGTCGGCCAGATCGAAGCGCGCCAGCAAGGCCGGGCAATCCAGCAGCGCCAGCACCGCGTCGGCGGCGAAGCGCGAATCCGCCAGCTTCAGCACCGCGGCAAAGGTGGACAACAGCGGCTGCTCGCGCTCGACGCGGCGGTCGGCGATGCTGTACGGAATGTTCGGCGCGTCGTCGCGGCGGCCGAACACCGCGTCGATATACGGCGCATAGGCGTTGATGTCCGGCGTCAGCACCGCCACGTCGGCCGGGCTGAGCGCGGGATCGTCGGCGAACATCGCCAGCAGCCGGTCTTTCAACACTTCCAGCTCGCGCATCGGTCCGTGGCAAGCGTGCGCCTCCACCGAGCCATCGCCCGGGTCGAATGGCTGCGGGTCTTGCGCCGGATCGTTCAGCTGCAGGATGTCGCGCTGCAAGCGGGCGAGCAGGCTAGCACCCTTGGGCGCGGCGAACAGCGGCCGCGCGTCCAGCTCAGCGTCCTCGGCGATGAGTTCGAAGAAATCGCGCCCCTGCTTGCCCAGGGACGCCAGCAGCGGATGGCCTTCGGTGGCGAACAGGTCGCCGGCCTGCCTCAGCTTCAGCTTGCGCCGGGCGTCGACGATGTCGCCCCAGTAAGCCTCGCACGGGTTCAGCGTGAACAGGCAGACATCGGTCAGCTCGGACAAGCGCTTGACCAGGGCCAGATACATCGGCGCCAGGCTGGCGATGCCGAACAAGGTGACGCGCGGCGGCAGATGCCCGGGCTTCAGCTCGGCGAAGAACTGGTCCAGCATGCGCACCCGATGGCGGCCCGGGTCGCTCTCGGCCAGCCGCCGCCACAAAGCCGCCTGCCAGGCCTCGTCCTCGCCCAGGCCCAACAGCTCGCCGCCTTCCCAAGCGCGTATCCAGTCCGGACGGAACACCAGGTATTGGTCGAAGATGTCGGCGATCTTGCCGGCCAATTCAAAGGCCGCGCGCTCGCCGCCCTCCAGATAATGCCGCACCGGGCCGAACGGCTCGCCCTGCAGCGTCGGCAACAACGCCAGCAAGCGCCAGGCCAGCACTTCCGGCACGAAAGCGGATTTCTTAGGCAGTTCCGGCATGACTTTCTGCATCAGCCGCCAAGCGAAGGCGGCCGGCAGCACAAAGTCGATGTTGGCGGCCACGCCGGCCTGGCGCGCCAGGTCCAGGGTGATCCAGCGCCCCATGCCGCGGCTTTGCACGATGACCGTTTCGGCGGCGAACGGGTCGGCCAGCGGCATGGCCTGGGTCATGCCGCGGAACAGTTCGCCCAGTTGCTCGAGGCGATTGGATTGATAGAGGAACAGCATGGAGTTGGCGCGCGTCCGGATGCGGATATGGCCGGATTGTAGCATTGCGCCAGGCATCGCAAGACCGGCGCCGCGCGCCGCCAGGTTTGATATTGATCAACACCCACCAATACCAATGACATACCATATGCGAAATGAATCAGTCCGTGCCCCCCCCCTCTCTGCGCTCGCGCCACGCATGGCGCGCTACAAAACGCCGCCCTCCCCGTGTACCATGGCCGGCATCGGCGCGCAGCGCCTTCCCAGCCCGTACCCGCCATGTATCCGTATCTGATCGTCAAGCATGCCCATATGGGCTTCGCCATCCTGTCCATCCTGCTGTTCGCCGCGCGCGGCGCGCTGGTGATGGGAGGCCGCGGCCATCTGCTGCAAAACAAGCCGCTGCGCATCGCGCCGCATGTCATCGACACGCTGCTGCTGGGCTGCGCGATTGCGCTGGTGGTGATGGGCGGCTGGCCCATCCTGCACAGCCCGTGGCTGCTGGCCAAGATCATCGGCCTCGTCGCCTATGTGGCGCTCGGCACTATCGCGCTGCGCGGCGCCACGCCCAAGAGCCGGCGTCTGGCCTTCTTCGCCGCGTTGGCGGTGGTCGCCTACATCCTGCTGGTGGCCAAGACCAAGATGGTGCTGCCGCTGCTGTAACGCCTCCGGCGATCTTGACTGTCCGGTTTCAAACTTCTAGGAAACAGGTAGGGACGGCGGCCGCGCCGTCCATGCCCCATCGCGCCTGTGCGCATGTTCCCGCCTGCCCCAAGCCATTGATGTCGGAGCCTGTGGCCAGATGACCCATTCCCCATGCTTGCTGAAACAGACGCGCGGCTTCTCGCTGATCGAGCTGTTGATCGTGCTGACGCTGGCCGCGCTGATTCTCGGCTTCGCCATCCCCAGCTACCAAAGCTATATGCAGCGTAGCCGCCGCAGCGACGCGCTGGATGCGCTGCATCAGCTGCAGCAGGCGCAGTTGCGCTATCGCGGCTTCAACCAGAATTACGCCGATTCCCTTGAGAAGCTGAAAACGCCATTTGCCGGCGGCACCAGCGCCCAGGGTTATTACCGGCTGGAAACCGGCGTGCCAAACAAAGCGGATGCCGCCTCCAGTTACTTTATCCGCGCCATCGCGGTTGCCGGCGGCGCCCAGTCCGCCGACGCCGAATGCCGGACCATCACGCTGACCCAGCGGCAGCACACCGTCACGCTGGAGCCCTTGCCCTGCTGGGGCCGGCGATGAAAGCCCGTTGGCGCGGCGTCACCCTGATCGAGCTGCTCGTCACGCTGACGCTGCTGGCGGTCTTGCTGTCGCTGGCGCTGCCGGCCATGGGCCCGTGGATCGCCCGGCAGCAACTGCAGGGCGCGCAGGACGATATCCACCAGAGCCTGGAACTGGCGCGCAAGTTTGCCACCACCCGCCAGAGGCTGGTGTGGGTGGAGTTCAGCCAGCAGAAGGACGGCTGGTTGATGCGGGTGTCCGAACAAAAGATCGCCAATGGCTGCGACACCAGCCGAGACTTGCGCTGCATAAGCAGCGCACAGCATGCCGGCATCGCCCTGAGCGCGCCGGGCAAAGCCCTGCCGCTGCAGCTGGCGTTTTCGCCGCTGCGCGGCATGCCGCAAGACGCCGACGGCCCGCTGCAGCACGAAATCAAGCTGCAACTGCGACGCGCGGCCTGCCAGCCGGCAGAGCTGCAGCTGCTGTCCACCGGACTGATCCAAAACGGGACCGTGCGGTGTCCATGAAAGCGATGCGCGGCGTCAGCCTGCTGGAGCTGCTGGTGGGCATGACCATAGGCCTGTTGCTGCTGCTGGCGATGTCCAGCCTGCTGGTCAACCTGCTGGGCGGCCAGGCGCATGACCGCCGCCAAGTCCAATTGGGGGCGATGCTGGACACCTCGCTGTCGCTGATGGCGATGGAGCTGCGCCGCGCCGGCTACTGGAACGGCAACGGCGATGCGCAGAGCAATCCCTACCGCCAGCTGTTCATCGAACAGGGTGGCCGCTGTTTGCGCTACGCCTACGACGCGCCGCCGCCGCAAAACAATGACGGCAAGCGCTTCTTCGCTTTTCGCCTGAATGGCAATGGCCGCATCCAGCGCCTGACCATCGATCAGACAGGCTGGAGTTGCAACGCGGCAGACGCGCTGTGGGACGATCTGAGCAAGACCGATATCGGCGTCATCGACTCGCTGCGATTCTCCGCCGATGGCACCCATGCCATTGCCCTGGACGTGGCGGCGCACGCTGCCGGCAGCGCCGGCGAGGAGAAGCTGGACATCCACACCAGCGTCACGCTGCGCAATCAGCCGATGGTGAGCGTCCGATGAGCGGCCAGGCAAAACAACGCGGCCTGGCCACGCTGTTCATGGCATTGACGCTGCTGGCGCTGGCCAGCTTGGTGCTGCTGGCCGGTTCGCGCCAACTGGTGCTGGCGCATGCCAACGCGCAAAACCAGCAGCGCTACCATCAAGCCTTGAACTACGCCGAAGAGGGACTGTTCGCCGGGCAAAGCGCGCTGAGCCAGGGCTTGCCGCTGCCGAGCAGCACGCACTACCAACTCAAAATGACCGACCTTGGCGCCAACCGGCTGCGCTTGGAGAGCATCGGTGTTTACGACGGGCATCAGGTTCGGGTGCAGCGGATTTTCATGCAAGGCGCCGACGAGGACCCGCCGCGGAGCGCGCTCACGATTGTCGGCGACCTCAACCTGAGCGGCGCGATCAAGATGATCAGCGACAAGCCGGTCGACATGACCGTCGACGGCACGGTCACGCTGGACGGCAGCGTGGACAACATCGACACGCTGCAGAGCACCGGCGACATCATCGTCCGCGGCAACCAGACCATCAACACGCTGCACTCCAACGGCAATCTTGAGCTGTCCAACGGCCGTTACCAAACGGTGAAGGCCATGGGCAAGCTGACGCTGACGGGCAGCGCCATGGTCGAGCAATTGGCGCGCGTGAACGGCAACGCGGATTTCCTGAACAGCCCAGGCGGCCAAACCGCCGTCAAGCAGGCGCAGGTGAAGGGCAACGTCCTCATCAATACCGGCGGCGCTCCGCTTGGCGCGCTGGAGACCGAAGGCAAGGTAGACATCCAGCAGTTTGGCGGCATGGCCAGCCTGAAGGCGCTGGGCGATCTGACCATCCAGGGCTGGGGCGCCCCGATATCCGGCGCCATCGCCGGCCGCTTAGGTTACAACACCAATAACCGCGATATCAGCATCCAGGTCGACCCCAAGCTGCAGCTCAAGCTTCAGCCGGTGCCGCCGCTGCAAGTGACCCGGCCGCGCATCGACGCCTACGACTTCCGGCATGAAGCCCACTACCGCTTCGAATATGACGACAAGGGCCGCGTCTTGGTCACCGTGCGCCAGATACATGGCATCCCGGACGGCAGCTACCGGCTGGGCATCGCCACCGACAGCCAGCAACCCAATCATTTATGCCGCGAGCTGGATGCCTCCGGCCGCTGCCTGGCCGGCAACCCCAGCTACCTGATCTGCAAAGGCTACGATCCCAACACCAGCGATTGCTTCGCCGGCAGCGCGCCCGGCCGCTGGAAAATCAACGGCACCACCATGGCCCCCGGCGTGCTGTGGTTCGACGGCGACCTGGAAATCGGCAGCGGCGTCTACCACAACACCTTCATCGCCACCGGCAATATCGTCACCAGCGGCCAGCACGTCAGCTACGCCGTCAACTACGCTGGCCAGATCGGCATCTGCCGCAACAGCGATTTCCCCAACAGCTATCCGCTCGATTACTGCCCAGGCGGCATATTCAAGGGCCGCCCCATCGGCCATGCCGTGCTGCTGGCCGGCGGCTACCGCAACGGAAAATTCCGCGGCGGCAACATCACGCTGGGGGCATCCACCCAGGCATACGGCAATGTCTGGGCCGGCAATATGCTGATCTCCAGCGGCAGCACCACCATCCACGGCTATATCAGCGCGGCCCGACAGAGCAACGATGCCAGCCTGCGCCACAACTGGGGCGGCAGCACCACCATAGACCTGAGCAGCCTGCCCGACAGCTTCAAACCCGGCGTCGATCCCGGCCAGGGCAGCAACAACGGCGCGAAAAAAACGCTGACGGCGCTGCCCTACAGCTGGATGGACAGCGGAGTCGGCTCATGAGACGCCAAACCGGGTTTACCCTGCTGGAAATGATGATCAGCCTGCTGGTGCTGGCGGTTGGCGTGCTCGGCCTGCTGCGGCTGCAAACCGAGCTGCTGCACAGCCAGATGGCCGCCAACGACTACAACACCGCCACCAATCTGGCCCAGGCGGTGCTGGAGCAGCGGCATAACGGCGCGCTCGTCGATTGCGCCCAAGCCGACTATGCCGCGTTTCGCGGCAACGGCGCGCTGTCCCGCTTCCGCTGCCGGCGCGAAGAAAAAGACAACACCATCACGGTCTATATGCAATGGACCGACAGCCAAGGCGATGAGAACACGCTGCGCCTGAGCGCGCCCACCGTCCTGAACGTCGTCCCGCCGCCGGCCAAGTGACTGCCGCGCTTGACCCAAAGCAAGGGCTGGCCAGGCGGCATCTGCTACTGTCGCCGCATTTCCCCTATCTGTGACTTTCCATGCCAGCCAGACAGCATCTGCCGGAACTGGTGTGCCCGGCGGGCAGCCTGCCCGCGCTCAAGGCCGCCGTCGACAATGGCGCCGACACCGTCTATTTCGGCCTGAAGAACGACACCAACGCCCGCAATTTCGCCGGGCTCAACTTCGACGAACACACCGCCCGCATCGGCATCCGCTACGCGCGAGACCGCGGCCGCAAGACCCTGCTGGCCATCAACACCTACGCCCAGGGCGGCGACATCGCCCGCTGGCAGCGCGCGGTGGACCAAGCCGCCGACCTGGGCGTGGACGCCGTGATCCTGGCCGACCTGGGCCTTTTGGCCTACGCCCGCCGCCGCCATCCGGATCTGCGGCTGCACCTGTCGGTGCAAGGCTCCGCCACCAATCGCGAAGCGCTGCGGCTGGCGCATGAGCTGTTCGGCATCCAGCGCGCCGTGCTGCCGCGCGTGCTGACGCTGGAGCAAGTGCGGCAAGTGATCGAACACAGCCCGGTGGAGATAGAGGTCTTCGGCTTCGGCAGCCTGTGCGTGATGGTGGAAGGCCGTTGCCTGCTGTCCAGCTACGCCACCGGCGAATCGCCGAACAGCCATGGCGTATGTTCGCCGGCCAAGTTCGTGCAATGGCAGCAGGGACCGAACCACCTCGATGCCCGGCTGGGCGGCATCCTGATCGACCGCTACGCCAAGGACCAACCCGCGGGCTACCCCACGCTGTGCAAGGGCCGCTTTGAAGTGAACGACGACACCTATTACGCGCTGGAAGAGCCCACCAGCCTGAACGTGCTGCCGATGCTGCCGCAGCTGCTGGAGATAGGCGTGGCCGCCATCAAGGTGGAGGGCCGCCAGCGCAGCCCGGCCTATGTCGCCCAGGTCACCCGCGTACTGCGCCAGGCGCTGGACGCCGCCGGCCGCGAACGGCAGCGTTTCATGGTGCAGGCGGCATGGCAGCAGGCGCTGAACAAGGTGGCGGAAGGCTGCCAGCAAACGCTGGGCGCCTACAACCGCCCGTGGAAATAAGCGCGAGGAGTCCCGCATGAACGCCATCCCATCGAAGCTCTCGCTCGGCCCGGTGCTGTTTTTCTGGAGCCGCGACGACATCCTGCGTTTCTACGCCGAGGCCGCCGACTGGCCGCTCAACACCATTTATCTGGGCGAAGTGGTCTGCGGCCGCCGCCAGCAGATGCGCGGCCAGGACTGGATTGCGCTGGCCGCCGACCTGGCCGCCACCGGCCGCGAAGTCGTGCTCAGCTGCCAGGCCCTGATCGAGAGCGAATCCGATATCAAGCGCGTGCGCAAACTGGTGGATAACGGCGAGCTAGCGATTGAGGCCAATGACCTGGGCGCCGCCAGCCTGGCGCGCGAAAAACGCCTGCCCTTCGTCGCCGGCCCGCATCTCAACATCTACAACGCCGACACGCTGGCGGTGATGGAAATGCTGGGCGCCTACCGCTGGCTACCGCCGGTGGAGATGAGCCGCGACACGCTGGCCGGTGTGCTGGCGGAGGCGCATCGTCAGCAACTCAGCATGGAGACCGAGGTTTTCGCCTGGGGCCGCCTGCCGCTGGCGCTGTCGTCGCGCTGCTTCACCGCCCGCCACTACAACCTGAACAAGGACGACTGCCAGTTCCGCTGCCTGGAGCATCCCGACGGCTTGACGCTGAGCACGCGCGACCGTCAGGGCTTCCTCGCCATCAACGGCACCCAGACCCTGTCCGACGGCTGCCAGACCTTGCTGCCGCACTTGCGGGACATGCACGAGATCGGCGTGCGGCGCGTCCGCATCAGTCCGCAATCGCAAGGCACCGACGCGGTGGTGCGGGCCTTCGCCCAGCTGCTGCGGCAGCCGGAACCCATCGACACCCTCTTGCCGACACTGGCCCGCCAAGCGCCCGGCGAACTGGTGGACGGCTATTGGCGCGGCCAGGCCGGCATCCGCCCATTGGAGAAACAACATGCGCATTCCTGACCTGACGCTGCCTTCCGCCGTGGCCGGCCTGCTGTCTCGGCTGCCGGCCACGCCACCCAGCCAGTTGTTGGCTACCACGCTGAACCAGTTGGCCAAGCGCGGCGTTTTGCCCGTCGACATGGCGCTGCTGGCCGGCAAGCGCTTCGAGATTCGGCTGGAGGACGCCGGACTCACCCTGACCCTCGCCGCGTCCGACAGCCGGTTTTCCGCCGCCAACGGACCAGCGGACCTGACACTGGTGGCAAACTGCGCCGACTTCGCCCGCATGCTGCTTCGCGAGGAAGACCCGGACACGCTGTTCTTCAACCGCAAGCTGCGCATCGAGGGCGACACTGAGCTGGGCCTGATCGTCAAGAATCTGCTGGACAGCATAGACTGGAGCGAAACGCCGCTGTCGCGGCTGATGGCGGCTTGACGCGCCGCGGCTTGCCCCGCCCCGCGCCATGGGCTAGCAAGAAGCTAGACCTGCCGAAGATGGGGCATCATGAAATACTGGCCATACAAAGAACGGCGGATTTGGATAGAGCTGGCCTGGATTGCCGCGTTCAACCTGGCGTGCTTTGCGCTGTTCGTTTATTTCGAACTCTTCGACAAACTGGATGATTGGTTCCACAACCATCCCGATACCCCGCTGGATGAAGTGATGCTGGTCGGCTTCTCGCTGGCGGTGTCGATGACGGTATTCGCCATCCGCCGCCTGCGCGAAGCGCGCGGCCTGCTCAAGGTGCTGCGGCGGCAGGCCGAGCGCGACGACATCACCAATCTGGCCAACCGCCGCCGCGCCAACCAGATGTTGCAGCGCGAAACCGAACGCAGCTTCCGCTCCAACCGCCCCTTTTCCGTACTCTTGATCGATATCGATCACTTCAAGTGCATCAATGACAACCATGGCCACCAGGTTGGCGACGCGGTGCTGCATCGCTTTGCCAAAGTCCTGCAAACACGCGCCCGCCAGCTCGACACGGTGGCGCGCTGGGGCGGGGAGGAGTTCATCGTCGTCTGCCCGGAAACCGGGCAACTGGGCGCGTTGCAGCTGGCGGCCGACATTGGCCGGCTGTTGCAGGAAACCGATTTCGCCCCAGTGTCCGCCGTCACCGCCAGCATAGGCGTCGCCACGCTGCAGGAAGACGACACCCCGGATAGCCTGATTCATCGCGCCGACATGCGGCTGTATGCCGCCAAGCAGGCCGGCCGCAATAGGGTTGTGGGAGAGTTTGGAACAGACGAACCCTTGAGCGCATGAAAAAAGCCGGCAATGCCGGCCTTTTTCATGGCAAGACGCAATCGATCAGACGATGCCTATGCTTTGTTGCACCGCGCTGCGCTTGGCGCTCAGGTCCAATCCCGGCAGGTCGGCCATGATGTCCGGATGATCCGCCAGCTTCTCCACCACGAAATCGACGAATACGCGGGTACGCGGCGCGATATGGTCGCGATGCGGGAAGCAGATGTAGATCGACCGCTCCAGCGACACCATGTCGGTCAGCACCGGCTCCAGTTCGCCGCTGCGGATCATATGCACCACCTCGTGGCCCGGCAATTGCGCCACCCCCATGCCCAGCCTGGCCAGCTCGGCCACCGCCTCCATGTCGTTCAGGGTATAGGTGCCGTTCACCTCAACCGGGATGCGCTCGCCCTTGCGGTCGAACTCCCATTTGAACAAACGGCCGGACGTCGGGAACTGGAAGTTGATGCAGTCATGATTGCCCAATTCCTCCGGTGTGGTCGGCCTGCCATAACGATCCCAATAGGCCGGCGACGCCACCACATACAGCGGCATCTGCGACAGATTGCGCGCCACCATCCGGCTGTCCGGCATCATGCCGGTGCGGACGCCCACATCGTAGCCGTCCTCGATCAGGTCGCTGAAGTGGTCGTCCAGGCCGAAGAAAACGCGAACCTTGGGATAGCGCTCGCAGAACTCGCCCATGATGGGCAGAATGAAGCGTCGGCCAAAGGAGTTGGGCATGCTGACGCGCAGATGCCCGGCCGGCTCATCGCGGCTCGCCTTCAGTTGGTTGATGGCAGAATCCAGATTATTGACCGGACCACGACACTGCGCGTAAAAACGGCGACCATCCTCGGTCAGCGTCAACTGGCGCGTGGTGCGGTTGAACAGGCGCACTTCCAGCTCCTGTTCCAGTCTGGCGATACTCTGGCTGATGGCAGCCGGCGACACGCCGAGCTTGCGGGCCGCATCCGAAAAACTGCCGTTTTCAGCAGTGGTCATGAAGACCATTAGAGCTTTTAAGGTATCCATAGGCGAGGCGATTCCTGAACTGGCATGTTGCGCACGGGTCTTGAACGACTAGGACCATGGGGCGAACACCGCCGTTCACGGGATTGAATGTAAATACTTAAAAAAGATTACACCACTCCCGCATGATATTGAAGATTCTTCTAAAAAATGGTCATCACGTCACCAGCCTCATTCACTACAGAACCCACACTTCCCCAACTGCCTGCCAGCCCTTATCGCCGAGGTGACGAGGCCAGTCATGTTTATTTTTTATGCGAAGCAATTATGCGCTTTTAAGCGTTTGCTTGCCAGAATTTATTAGCTTTTGCTTACAATTTATGCCTTCGTTCTGAGGCTTTGATGCGACAAACCGTGCCAGACTCCCAATCGAGCTTGTATAGCGCAAGCGATGGCCTGTGGGTGCCCTCAAACTTCCCACATGGCATAAATTGCCACCTGAAAAATAGAGAATGTCAAGAATTTATCAGCAATAAAGCGGTTACATATTGTAAAGGTCTTGCCAATGACAAACAAAGCTGTGATTTATCAGTATTTTTCCTAGGATCAGCAGAAGGACAAATTTGGTATACTGACGGACGGAAAAACAACAATCCACATGGTTTTTGCGCCAAGGTTCTTACATGCAGAAAGCATGTAGGCTACTATTTACCGTGCGCCCTCACAAAATCAAGGAAGACCTGTTCATGGCGATCTCGAAAACCATCAATGCAAGACCCCTTCCTGCCGGCCTGACCACTTCTCAGCAGTGGACGCTGTTGGAATGGATCCACATGGCGGGACACATCGAGACCGAAAGCGAACTGAAGGCATTTCTTGACTCCATTCTCGCGCAGGCGCCTTCCGACAAGCTCATTTTGGTTCTGGGCCGGCTCAACAACCAGAATCAGATCCAACGGATGGAAAAAATTCTGAACGTCAGCTACCCATCAAGCTGGCTGGAGCAATATGCGCAAGAGAACTTTGCGCAGCACGACCCCATCATGCGCATCCACCTTGGCCAAGGCCCAGTCAGCTGGGAGGAACGTTTCAGCCGCGCCAAGGGCGTCGATGAAAAACGGTTTGTCGCAGAAGCCACGCTGAACGGCATGGGCAATGGCGTCACCTTCAGCGCGGCCTCCGAGCGAAACAACGTGGGCAGCATCTTATCGATTGGCGGACGCGAACCGGCGCGGAATGCGGCCCTGGTCGCCATGCTCAATTGC
This sequence comes from Chromobacterium sinusclupearum, assembly GCF_002902845.1. Lineage (GTDB taxonomy): Bacteria > Pseudomonadota > Gammaproteobacteria > Burkholderiales > Chromobacteriaceae > Chromobacterium > Chromobacterium sinusclupearum. The sequence continues at coordinate 8,124 of NZ_PPTF01000033.1, read as the reverse complement.
CTGACGCCCCATCTGCATCAAGCTGCGGTACGCATCGCCAATCTGCCGCCGGCCTCCCCCAGCAGCATGCCGCTTTCACAGCGCGAATACGACATCTTCCACTGGATGAGCCGCGGCAAGACCAACTGGGAAATCGCCACCATCCTAGATATTAGTGAACGCACCGTGAAATTCCACGTTGCCAACGTGATTCGCAAGCTCAATGCGAATAATCGTACTCATGCCATAGTTCTTGGCATGCATCTGACACTGTCACCCCGGGACATAGTGAGCGAATAAGCTCCGGCCGCGCCTGCCGCCAATCCAGAAGGCCGGCCATCGACATCACTCCGCCATCCAAAGGTCTCGGCACTCCCACAGGAACGATGGGAAAACCGAACATCACCAGCCGTCGATAAAACACCGGTTCTACCACGAAATACATCCAGCGCACGCCATGGATCTGCGACCACAACCAGGCGCCCAGATAGAGCATGCGGGCCGCCATCACCGACTCCCTGCCACTCAATGAATGGCGATCAATCGCCAGCCGCGTGATTTCCGAGTACTCGCGCCCCTTGCCGATGCTCTCGCCCGACGCCAACAAACCAGAGAATTCCTCTTCCAGCATGAAGGGATTCTGCCCTCCGGTCAGACGTATCGCTCCCACCACCTGCCCATCCCGATAAAGCGCCAGATTATCGGAGAAATCATCATAGCCATCCCGATCATAGCCATCCTCACATACTGGCACCCAGGCCAGTTGCTCCCGGAAGATTCTGTGTCGGAATGCCCACAGCTGCTTTTGTTCCAACGGTGAGGAAACGACATCCAACACCAGACCATCCAGCTCCAACGGGAAAAACGCTTTCATTTCAGCCTCCTAATTAAGCCTTGCTCAGGCAGCTGAAATGTAAAACCAGCCCAAAAGTACGAAATCTGGCCAATCGGCCAGTGCTTAGTGCAAATGAGAATCCGCCTCCAAACATTTACACTGAAATGAATATACTAACTGGCCCGCATTGACAGGAAACCCATAACAAATAAAACAATATTCAATAAAAACAATATCTTAAAAATAAACCTACTTTCAAAACTGCCCTCAAAGCGTTTTATTTGTTACATTTGTTTTTTTTCCAGCCACTTCGTCATGACCGCCTTTACCAGTTGCAACCCCGCCACCGGGGAGGTCTGCTACACCCGCCCCACTTGGCACGCCGACGAGCTTGACCTGGCGCTGAAACAATTGAGCGCAGCCCAAGACAGTTGGGCCGCGTTGACGGTAGAACAGCGCGCAGCCCAGCTTCTGCGCTTGGCGGAGCAGCTGGCCCAACAACGCGATGCCTTGGCCGACCTGATCACCCAGGAAGTCGGCAAACGCACCGGCGAATGTTTGGCCGAAATCGACAAATCGGTGCAATTGATCCGTTACTACGCGGCATTGGCGCCTGAGCTATTGCAATCGCTGCAGATTCCCACCCAGGCTAGCCGCAGCGGCGTGGCGTTCGAGCCGCTCGGGCTAGTTCTGGCCGTGATGCCGTGGAACTATCCCATCTGGCAAGTGCTGCGTTTCGCCGTTCCCGCGCTGATGTCCGGCAACGCCTGCCTGGTCAAGCCGGCGCCCTCGGTTCCGCAATGCAGCCAATTTCTGCTGGACTGCATCCGCCAATCCGGACTGGCGGTGATGGACATGGCGTGGATTGATACCGAACTGGTGGAGGACGCCATCCGCCGTTGCGATGCCGTCGCCTTCACCGGCTCCACCCACACCGGCAGAATCATCGCCTCGCTGGCCGGCAAGCATCTGAAGAAAACAGTGCTGGAACTCGGCGGCAGCAACCCTTTCATCGTGCTCGCCGATGCCGATATCGAAGCCGCCGCCCGCGATGCCGCTAACTCGCGTTTTCGCGATGCCGGCCAGAGCTGCAATGCCGCCAAGCGGATGATCGTGGTGCCGGAAGTGGCGGACGCCTTCGTCGAGACCTTTTGCGCCGAAGCCGCCAAATTGCACGCCGGCGATCCGCGCGATCCGGCGACGACGCTGTCGCCGCTGACTCGCGCCGATCTCCGGGAAGCCTTGCACGCCCAAGTGCTGGATGCCTGCCATAATGGGGCAAAGCTGCGGCTGGGCGGGCAGATGCCGCAGACGCCCGGCTTTTTCTATCCCGCGACCGTGCTGGATCGCGTGACGACCGCCTGCCGGGTCTATCACGAGGAGGTGTTCGGCCCGGTCGCCAGCATTCTGCGCGCCAGCGATGAGGCTGACGCCATCCGACTGGCCAATGACACGCCATTCGGGCTCGGCGCCAGCATCTACAGCGCCGATAATGAGCGGGCCTGGGCGCTGGCGCGGCAAATTGAAGCCGGCAGCGTGTTCATCAACCGCCACACTAGTTCCGACCTGAGATTGCCGTTTGGCGGCGTCAAAGCGTCGGGCTACGGACGCGAGTTGTCGGAATTCGGCCTGTACGAATTCGTCAACGTCAAAACCTATTGGCAGAAGTAGCGGGCACCAACAGCAACAAAGGAGCGCAGCGCCGCCCAAGGCTCAAAATGCGAAGAGCGGTGCCAGGGAAAATCAGCGCTTGGTTTCAAGCCGCAATAGAAAAAGGGGCCGCAAGGCCCCTTTTCTGCTGCTGGCGTGGCCATCAGTGCAAACGCGCCACGCTTTGCGACAACGGCATGCCGGCCTCGCGCAGACAATCGGCCAAGTCGCGCCAAGCGGCGTCGCGGTCCGGCGCCACATCCGGCACCACCAGCCAAGGCACGCGCGCTTCCACCTCATCGCGCCCCTTCACCCGCAAGGCCACTTCAAAGCCCTGGATTTCGGGCTGATACTCGGCCACCGCTTCCAGCTTGTCGATGCCGCCCTGGCTGGCGGCCAGCAAGGCTGCTGTCACGCCCAGACGCTTGCGGTTCCAGGCGCGCATGCCGCTGGATAAGGCCTCCCACCACGGCAAGGGAGCAAACAGTTCCGCCTCGCCATACTCCATCTCGGCGGCAACCGCTTGCTGCACCAGCGGCATGGCCACATCCAGCGCCCGGCGGGCCAAGCGGCGCGCCTTGTCCATCGGCAGCGCGCCGCGCTCTACAAGGAATGGAATCCACGCCATCACCAACTGCGGATCATTCGTCTTGCGCGCCGCCTCATAAGTGGCGCGCGACGATTCCGGGTCCAGCGGCGCGAAATCGCAGCCAGCATCCATCACCGGCGCCAATTGCACCAGATCCTGGCAACCACGCTCATTCAGCATGTCCACGGTGAACAGGGTGGGCGAAATCCACAGAATCGACTTTTCCGGCACCTCCAGCGCATCGGCCAGGGCTACCTCCAAGGCTTCCAGCCGCGGAAAATGCCACCATACGCCTCCCTGGCTGCGAGAGAAGGCAAACGGCAACGCCCACAGTTCAAACGACACCACGGAGCCGTCCTTGCGCAGCACTTCGGGGAAGGCCACCGCATCGCGCGCGCGCTGGATCAGCAATTGCCGCGCGTCAGGCTCCGCCAGCAAGGCCAGCTGGGCCTCGGTGAACACGGCCTGATCGCCGGCCATCAGCGCCATCTGCACGGCGGCAGCCAGTTGCATGCCGCCCATGGGCTTGCCCACCGCCAGGCGGGCCTGCTCGATCAACTGGCTGATCGCCTGCTGGCGCTCGGCCGGGGGCAATGGCTTGGTCGGCCCCGTGCGCATCTCGCGCGGCGGCGGACCGGCGGCGTCGCGCTCGGCATAGGCTTTCTGCAGCTTCTGGTAGGCGCGCATCGCCTCATCGCAGATATCCTGCAACTGGCCGACATTGGGTTCGACCTCATCATAGAAATTGAAGTCGAACAGCCTCAGCCGCAAATTGCAGACATAGACCGTGATCTTCTCCGCCTCGTCATACAGTACGGCGCTGGCCAAGCCCTCGCTTTCGCGGCCGGGAAAATCGGTATCATCGTTGCCTACAAGCCGGCAAATGAAGGCAGGGGATTCGGTATGCACCAGGTATTCGCTCCCCTCCAAGCCCTCGTCATCGACGGCATCGCCGAAAATAAAGCGGCTGGGCAGGAAAGGCTCGCCCCGGATGCGGGCGTTGCGCGGCAGAGATTTCATTCAGACAACACTATCAAGGGATTACAGTCACCCATTGTAGCGCCGCAGCCTCCCCGCATGAAGTCCAAAGAGCGAATTAGCCCTGCCGCGCCATGAAATGGGCCAGATCGCATCGCTGCCGGCCCGCCGCATCGAAATTGATCGGATGCAACCAGCTCTCCAAGGCCAGGCGCCTCGCCGACCACTCGTGATCCAGCATAGAGAAACAGGCCGCGTCGCGATTGCGTCCCTTGCTGACCCGGCGTTGCCGCCACAGGCACTCGAACGTGAAGCCCAAACGCAAGGCGGCGCGCGCCGACGATGCGTTATGCGCGTCGCAACGCCACTCGCAGCGGCGGTAATTCAGCTCGAATACCTGCTTCAGCATCAGATACATCGCCTCCGTCGACAGCCGGCTGCGGCGCATGGCCGGCGAAAAATGCACCCCGCCGATTTCGACGCAGCCGTCTTCAGGCTGGGCATTCATATACGCGGCCATACCCTGCGCCATGCCGCTATCGGCATCGATCAGCGCGTAATAGCAGGTACGCTTGACCTGGATCGCGCTCGCCAGCCAGGACTGCCATGCATCGAAGGACGCGAACGGTCCCTGATTCAGATACGTCCAGTTCGCGCGGCTGGCATCGGCATGCAGGCAGATAAACAAGTCCCGTCCATGCCGCGCCGCATCCAAGGCCTCCAGGCGGCAGAAGCGGCCCTGCAAGACAATACTCGGCGGCCAAGCCGCCCCGCTCCATCGATCTACCTCGCAACCGACAGGCTGCCCCACGGCATTGAAAGCCGCCGCTTGAGCCAGCGCGCCCGTATCCGCGACCAAGCTCAAGCCGCCGCCTCCGCAGCAAACTCCGAGAGACTGCGCAATTGCCGCCCTTGCGCGTCGAAATTGGCATCCGCCAACCACTCTTCCAGCGCTCGCCGCCGCTGCGGCCACTCATGGTCCAGAATGGAGAACCAGGCGGTATCCCGGTTGCGTCCCTTATTGGTGCGCGCCTGGCGGAACAAGCCTTCAAAGGTGAAACCCAGCCGCAGCGCGGCCTTCACCGACGGAGCGTTCTGGGCGTCGCATTTCCACTCGTAACGCCGATAGCCGAGCTCAAACGCATTGCGCATCATCAGGTACATCGCCTCGGTGGCCAAGCGACTGCGCTGCAGGCGCGGAGAGAAATTGAGAAATCCCACTTCGATGCAACCGTCGGCAGGCGCAATGCGCAGATAGCTGCACAAGCCGATAGCCACATCGTCCCTGGCATCGACGATCGCATAAAACTGCGGATCCTCCCGTCCGGCATGGGCCTGCATCCAAGTCTGCCAATCCTCCAGACTGCGAAACGGGCCGTGGCTAAGGTAGGTCCAGTTGGCCCCGCCCGCCATCTGATGCAAGGCTTCGTACAACTGGGCGCCATGCCGCTCGGCATCCAGCGGCTCCACTCGGCCATGCCTCCCGGTCAGGACTTGGCGCGGCGGGTATGTCGCGCCCGTCCAGCCCTCTACTGGCAAACCTACCCACTGCCCGGTCGAAATCTGCTCGGCCGGCTGCGCCAGCGCGTCCCAGTCAGCACGCATCGCATACGTCCTTGCCGCAGCCGGCGTGCAGCGTGGTTGCGTAGCCATCACGCTTCCACCAATCGATGCCGCCCTGCAGCTCCTTGACCTTGAAACCAAGCCGGGTCAACTTCAGTGCGCCCTTGGTGGAGCCGTTGCAGCCAATGCCATCGCAAAAAGTGACGTAGGTGCGCTCGCGCGCAAGATGGGCGGTGCTTTCCTCAGTCATCAGCCGGTGCGGCAGGCTGATCGCTCCGGGAATGGTTTCATGGGCAAACGCTTCCGCACTGCGGGTATCGACTAATACCAGCGAGTCATCGCCTTGGGCGAAAGCCTGCGCCACATCGGCGGCATCCATCTCATACGCCAACTTGGCGGCATAGAACGCTTCCTGACTGATCATCACCTTGCTCCAGCACGTTACGATGCTGTTATCCTACGACACAAGCAGCACCATCTGAAGGACCACATTCATTAATTTGATGGGACCACCTTGAATCGCGACTGGCTCTGTTCTTACCTCAAACCCCGGCTGCAGCGCGGCCAGGGGGAAAACCTGTCACGCCAACTGTATCGACACCTGCGAGAGCTGATCCGCCAAACCCGGCTTGCGCCCGGCAGCGCGGTACCCGCCAGCCGCCAGCTGGCCGAGGCGCTGGCATTAGGTCGCAATACCGTGCTTGCCGCATATGAGCAACTGATTGCCGAAGGGTATCTGGAAAGCCGGCATGGTTCGGGCACTTATGTCTGCCAGGCGTTTGCGTCCACGGCATCGCCCGCTCCCGCCGCCTTGCCGCGACGAGAGCTATCGCGGCGCGGCGTACAGTTGCAAGCTTACAGCCGTCTGCCCGCCAGCAAATTTGGTGCCTTCATCCCCGGCCAGCCCGAGCTGGCGCGCTTTCCCCATCAGCAATGGCAAAAGTGTCTGGCGCGCAGCCAACGAACCGCCCCGCTGGAATGGATGCATTATCAGCGCGAAGGCGGCCTGCAGGCGCTGCGCCATGCGCTGGCGGAGTACCTGTTCCTGACCCGATCCGTGCGTTGCAGCCCAGAGCAGATCCTGGTCACTAGCGGCACGCAAGTCGGACTGGCGCTCATCGCCAAGCTGTTGGCCGATCCCGGCGACATCGCCTGGCTTGAGGAGCCAGGCTATACCGGCGCCCAAGCCGCGATGCTGGAAGCTGGGCTGGCTTGCCGCCCAGTTCCAGTGGATCAGCATGGACTCGCGCCCCTATCCTGCGCAGCCTCTCCCAAACTGATCTACGCCACGCCGGCGCACCAGTATCCAACCGGCGTCATCATGGGGCTGGCGCGGCGGCTGGAACTGTTGCAGACGGCGCGGCATCACGATAGCTGGATCATCGAGGACGACTACGACGGCGAGTTCAGCCATACCGCCAATCCATTAGCCGCCTTGCAAAGCCTGGATCAGGATAATCGCGTCATCTATCTGGGCACCTTCAGCAAGGTGATGTTCCCCGCGCTGAAATTGGGCTATCTTGTGCTGCCGCCTGAACTGGTTGAGGCCTTCCGCCATTGCCAGGCGCGGCTGCACGGCGAAACCGGCTACCTCCACCAGGCGGCGCTGGCCGATTTCATCGAGCGCGGCCACTTTGCCCAACACATCCGCAATATGCGCGAACTGTATGCGCACAGGCAGCATCTGCTGCGAACCGCCATGGCGCGCTACCTGGGCGATGCCTTGCCGATATCGGGCGGCGAGGCTGGCATGCATCTGCTGGCCAATCTACCCTTGGGCTTTGACGAATGGGAGCTGCAGGATGCCGCGGCCAAGCAAGGGCTCTGGCTGCGGCCGCTGGCTCGCCACTTCCTGGGCAAAGCCGATCGCAACGGATTGGTGCTCGGTTACGCGGCCGTGCCGGACGAACGCATCGCCCCCGCCAGCCAAGCGCTGGCCAGACTTCTGGAGAGCAGACTGTGACCATAAAACCCAAACTCCTGATCAGCGCCTGCCTGCTGGGACAGCCAGTGCGCTATGACGGCCAGTCCAAACCGATGCGCGATGTCGACTGGACGAAGATCCACGATAGATTCGGACTCATTCCCGCCTGTCCGGAGTGCTTGGGCGGTCTTCCCACGCCAAGACCCGCGGCAGAGATCACCGGTGGCTCGGGCAATGATGTGCTGACGCAGCAAGCATCGGTCCAAACCGGAGACGGGCAGGATGTCAGCCTGGCATTCATCACCGGCGCTTGGCAAACCTTGCGCCTGGCCCAGCAGGGGGACTGCAAACTGGCGCTGCTAAAGGCCAACAGCCCATCCTGTGGCAATCGGCAAATCTACGATGGCAATTTCGGCAAAACCTTGCGCGACGGCCAAGGCGTGACAGCCAGCCTGTTGAGCCAACATGGCATCCGAGTGTGGAATGAAGAGGAAGTCGATGCCTTGCTGCGGCAGGATGGGGACGACTAGCCCCCTAAACGCCAAAGCCCCGGCAGTGTCTGTCGGGGCGGGTTTCGCGCATTCTGCGCGCACAATGCGCAAAGCC